>NZ_CM166389.1:3190000-4487472 GCF_056839185.1 Maribacter sp. MS6 | reverse complement strand
AATAAAAAAGCCCTTGTTTAATGGTTAGTTATAATAGTCAAACAAAATAAGTGTGTGTTGTTTCCTTATTATGTAGTGGACAAATATGTGAACAAATAAGCTAAAAAAAAATCAATCGCTATTGAATTTGACCTTTTTTTTTCTCATGTTCGCTTGCGCATTGGGGGAGCATTTAAATATATACTTTTTTACTTGAAAAAATGGGTGCAAACGAAATTACTTTTAGGATTAGATATGGTGAAACAGATCAAATGGGTGTTGTGTATCACGGTAATTATGCACAATATTTAGAAATGGGTAGAATCTCATGGCTACGTGCTTTGGACTTGTCGTATAAGGAAATGGAAGCAAATGGCATTATGTTGCCAGTAGTAAGCTTAGAAATGAAATTTTTAAAACCCGCACTTTTTGATGATTTGGTTACGGTGAAAACAAACCTCAAAAGGTTGCCCATGGTGCGGATAGAATTTGATTATGAGCTAACCAATCAAAACGATGAAATTTTGGCAACAGCGAATACCGTTTTGGCCTTTATGGATTCAATTAAAAAAACGCCTATAAAATGCCCTGAGGATATTTTTAATAAACTAAAATAATCTTTTCACAAATAAGCGCAAATTGGCTAGTGCTTAGTTACGGTAATCTTGTGAAGTGATTTTAACTCTTCCAATATTTTCTTCACCTCGTTCCTCCTTACGGCAATGATTATATCGCAGTTCATATGCATATCCTGTGCTACCAGCTCTAATTGATTCTTCTTAATAAATCGCATTACTATATCCATTTCTGCGTACTCAAAATTAAGCGTAAACCGTTCCTTGATTATTCTTTCTACTATTTTAGAGCTTTCCAAGGTCAATTGTGCCGTATTTTTATATGCTGAGATTAATCCTCCTACGCCCAATTTAGTTCCACCAAAAATTCGGACAACCGCTACAAGTACATTTGTTAGGTTAAAGGATTGAATTTGACCATAAATGGGCATACCCGAAGAATTATTGGGCTCCCCATCATCATTTGCCCTATACGATACATTTTCTACCCCTAACTGCCATGCGTAGCATACGTGATTGGCTGTGGGATATATTTTTCGTAATTCCTCCAATAAAGGTTTTACATCCTCCTCCTCCTGAATAGGGAAAGCATATCCATAAAATTTACTTTTTCTTTCCTTTAATAGAATGGCGCTAACGGGTTTAGATATGGTTTTATACGAGTCTATCACTTCTATTATTTTAAAGTACTAAAACAATGCTTAACACTGCCAAACCAATGCCTAGCCAATTTTTGGCACTAAGTTTTTCTTTAAATAATGTAATTCCAAAAAGGGTAGATAGTATTACGATACCTACATTGTTTACGGTAAATATAGAAGCGCTACTTAAACCCTCATAACCTAAAGCACGTAACAGAAAATAAATGGAAAAGAAGTTAGGTACGCCCAAGGCTATTCCTCCAAAAATATTTTTAAAGTTAATCTTTACGGGATGTTTAAAAGATTGGACTATCATAAAGCATAGGCCTGTAACCCCTGCAAAAAAGAACACTAGGGAAGAGAACAGTGCAAATTCCGCCTCGGGCACATGAGCCTGCTGAAAATATTTAATGGCAGAATCGATAATACCAGAACCTAGGAATACTAAAAAAGGAAGAAGAAGTGCAGAAAAATGAAAGCTTTCTGCGGCTTGTTTCATAGAGGCCAGATATACGGCCAAAATGGCAATAACAATTCCAAAATACTGAATTCCATTCATCTCATCGTTGTAAAGAACCACACTTAAAATAGCAGGGATTACAAAGGACATCTTTGTAGCGACAGAGGCTACGGAAACTCCAAGTTTTTGGGAAGTTGCCGCCATGATATTAAACACTAATATAAATAGTACGCCTAGCGCCATAGCTCCCCAGAACCAACTTTTTAAAGGCAACGTTAAAATATCCAAGGCTCCTTGATAAAAAATAAGACCCACCAAACAGGCTATCACATAATTTGTAATAATCGCGTATAAAGTTTGAATTTTGTACCGTACAAATAGCTTAAATACTACAAAAATGAGACTGGAAAAAAGAATACTGAGCGCCAGATATTGCATTTAAAGTTCTTTCTTTAGGTCGGTAATATCTTCCTTACCAACATTCAGGTGCCAAGTATTTATTCCAATCGATGCAGCTGCATCTGTGTTTTCCTGTGTATCGTCAATGAAAAATGTATCGGTGGCGTTCAATCCGTTCTTTGCCAGTACAAAATCAAAAATTTCGGTATTTGGTTTTCGCATCTGTAGTTCATGGGAAAGGTAAAATTGCTCAAAACATGCCTTAAAACGGTTCCAGCGTTCCTTACCCATGGTTTTTTTTACATAATCTATATGTAATTCGTTGGTGTTGCTTAATAGAAACAGTTGGTATGCACTTTCTGTTTTTAGGTTTTCTAGGAAGCGTAATCTAGATTCGGGAAAATCCAAAAGAATAGAATTCCATGCATGGGTTAGCTGTTCCGTAGTTGCAGAGGGAACCAATTGTTGAAGTTGTACTATAAAATTAGAAGAACTTATTTTACCTACCTCATAGCTTTTGGCCAAGGTATCCATTTCAGGAGTCAATTCTGGATATCCAAATAAGGCCAATTGTTTATAGACCGCTGGTTTATCCAAATTGATAAAAATATCCCCAAAATCAAATATGATGTTCTTAATCGTTTTTTAAAATTGTTAGTTGGTCTTTTTCTATTGTTTTAGTGTACATCAAGCTTCCATTAATATTCGGGGCTTTGATGCCTCCTTTAAAACGGGATGCCCCCTTAAATATTCGTGCTTCGTCCCATAAATTCGCATCTATAAACGATTGTAATGTTTTTGCGCCTCCTTCAACAATAACGCTCTGAATCTGTAGTCGATATAGTTCGCTACATATCACCTCCACACTCTCTATAGCTTCTTCTAACAATACATATTCAATACCAGGAATGTATTTGGAACTATCTGCGACGGTTGTAAAAACAATGGTTCTATGTTCCCTGTTCAAAACGTGATAGTTGGCAGGTATTTTAAGTTGTTTGTCTATTAGGATGCGCTTAGGTGACTTCCCTGTCCATAAACGCACGTTTAACTTGGGATTATCTTCTAAAACGGTAGTCGTACCTACTAAGATGGCCTGTTCTTCACTTCGCCATTTGTGTACCACTTGCTTCGATAAATTACCGGTAATCCAAAAAGGTTGTGGAACGGTATCCCGAAGTTCTTTTTGAGGTGCAATAAACCCGTCTTCGGATACCGCCCACTTTAAAATAATGTAAGGTCGTTGTCGCTCATGAACCGTTAAAAAGCGTTTGTGATGCTCTGTACACTCTTTTTCTAAAATCCCAGTAATTACTTCACATCCTGCATCTTTTAGTTTTTGGATGCCCTTTCCCGCTACTTTGTGGTGCGGATCTATTAAACCCACAACTACTCTTGGTATCTTATGTTTAACGATTAAATCTACACAGGGCGGTGTTTTTCCAAAGTGGGAACACGGTTCTAGGGTTACATATAGTGTCGATTTTGATAGCAGGCCATGGTCATTAACCGATACTATTGCATTTACCTCGGCGTGCGCACCACCAAACGCACTCGTAAATCCTTCGCCAATAATAGTGTTCTTATGCACGATAACAGCGCCTACCATAGGATTGGGTGCGGTTGTCCCTAACCCATTTTTGGCCAATTGAATGCAACGGTACATAAATGTTTCATCTATCGCAAGTTGACTCCTATTAGTATTCGCCGTTGTTTGCATCTTTTGTTTTTACTTAGGCTTAGGGTTTATGATTTTACACATTTCATGTATCTTCACGCACCAAAAATAATACTTTAAAACCTATAACAAAGGATACTGTGGGAACGGCCGTAATAAGGAAAATAAAGAAATCGGATAACGCTAGGGTTGCCCAGGTAATACGAACCGTGCTGGTGGACTTAGGTGTCCCAAAAGTAGGTACAGCCTACTCCGATAAAGCGTTAGATCACATGTTTGAAAATTATGATGTTCCTAGATCTGCTTACTTCCTAGTGGAAGAGGATGGTGAAGTGCTTGGTTGCGCAGGGCTAGCACAGTTAGAAAATTATAAAGGGAACTGTTGTGAACTTCAAAAAATGTATCTGCTGAACCAAGCAAGGGGCAGGGGTATAGGGAGACAGCTTATGGAGGCCTGCCTTGCAAAAGCCAAATTATTTGATTTTGAGGAAATTTACTTGGAAACGATGCCGGATATGAAACTGGCACAACACCTCTATGTAAAATCAGGATTTAAATATATTGATACTCGTATGGGAAATACAGGACATTTTTCATGTCCGGTTTGGATGCTAAAAACGGTTTAAAAATGTTACTGAAAGAAATCCAGACGATTTTTCATACTGAACTAGATGCACTTTATGGCACCCAAGAAGTTACTAGCTTTTTTTCCATGTTGATAGATCATTTTTTAGGGTTGGAAAAATTTGTTCTGGTACTGCAACCAAATTTAATGGTTTCCAAAGAAGATGAGGCACTGCTTTTTAAAGCCCTTAGTGAGTTAAAGCAGGATGTTCCGGTGCAACATATTATAGGCGAGACGGAGTTCATGGACCTAAAATTCAAAGTATCACCCAAGGTGTTGATTCCTAGGCCAGAAACTGAAGATTTGTTACGGTGGATACTGGAAAATCATTCAAAAAACCATAATGAATCCCTACGAATTTTGGATATCGGAACGGGTAGTGGATGTATTGCCATTAGCCTTGCCAAGTACCTAACAGCTGCTAAAGTGTCTGGATTGGATATTTCCACTGAAGCTTTGGACATGGCCAGGATAAATGCCGACAAAAATGAAGTAAAAATCGATTTTCAACTGGTTGATATTTTAAGTCGTATCGCACCGAATAAAATTGAATCAAAATTTGATATCATAGTTTCTAACCCACCTTATGTCAGGGAGTTGGAAAAATATAAAATGAGTGCGAACGTCTTGGAGCATGAACCGGAGATCGCCCTCTTTGTGCCCGATAAAGACCCATTGGTATTTTACAAGGCGATTGTTATTTTCGCTACCGGACATCTAGTCAATAACGGCTGTTTGTACTTGGAAATAAATCAATATTTAGGAAAAGAGATGGTGGACTTGTTAATATCCAGTGGATTTGGGGAAGTGGAATTACGAAAGGATATCTTTGGAAACGACCGGTTGGTAAAAGGGGTTTTTAGAGGGTGGTAGTTTAGAAATAAATAGTAATCAGTCGGTATTCGAATTTGATTTTTGTATTTTTTTTTTGAATTTGACCCTTGGACTTGAACGTAAAAAAATTGTAATGAAAGGAATTGTCGTTTTTTGTGGAAGTAGTGAAGGAACAGATGCTAAATTTGCAAAAGATGCCTATAACTTTGGCGCAACACTTGCTAAACAGCAAATAGATGTAATCTATGGCGGTGCTAAAATTGGCATCATGGGCAAAGTAGCTCAGGGCGCATTGGATAATAAGGGTAAAGTCATAGGTGTCATTCCTGAGTTTTTAAAGCAAAAGGAGGTGTATCATGATGGACTTTCGGAACTCATTATCACGCGGCACATGCATGACCGTAAACTTAAAATGCACGAGCTTAGTGATGGCATACTCATGCTTCCAGGCGGATTTGGCACCTTAGAAGAATTTTTTGAAATGCTGACGTGGGCACAACTAGGACTACATCCATATCCCATCGCAGTTCTGAATACCAACGGATTTTATGATGAATTGCTGCACATGATGAAAAAGATGGTGGATAAGGGTTTTGTGAAACATGAGAATTTACATGCGATTCTTGTAGATGAGAATATCGATATACTATTGAAAAAGATGGAGGCTTTTAAACCCCTCCCGATACCGCAATGGATGACTAAAGAAGAATTTTGATAGGTATGGAAGCAAAGATAAACGCACTGCGAGATGAGTTAAGGGAGCACAATTATAACTATTATGTACTAGATAATCCAACAATTTCAGATTTTGATTTTGATATGAAATTGAAGGAATTACAACGTTTGGAAGCCGAACATCCGGAGTTTTATGACGAGGGTTCACCTACTATTCGTGTGGGCGGTATGGTCACAAAGAATTTTGATACTATTGCGCATGAACACCGCATGTACTCCTTGGATAATTCCTATTCAAAAGAAGATCTGGAGGATTGGGAAAAACGCATTCAACGTAATCTGGGGGATGCTCCTGTTGCCTATACCTGCGAGCTAAAGTATGACGGTGCCTCCATCAGTATCACCTATGAAGATGGGAAACTGGCGCGTGCCGTGACGCGTGGAGACGGAATCCAAGGCGATGATGTGACCACAAATATAAAAACGATTAAATCGGTTCCTTTGCAATTACAAGGCGATTATCCTGCGAAATTTGACATTCGTGGCGAAATTGTACTTCCTTTTGACGGTTTTCTGAAGATGAACGAGGAACGCCTTGCCAATGGGGAAGAACCCTATATGAATCCACGGAATACGGCCTCCGGCAGTTTAAAATTACAGGATAGTGCTATGGTGGCCCAACGACCTTTGGAGTGTTTGCTCTATAGTATCGTCGGTACGAATACTGGAATCGAATCCCAGTTTGAAATGCTAGAAAAAGCGCGTACATGGGGCTTTAAAGTTCCTACCGTGGCCAAATTGTGCCATAGCACAGCGGAGGTGATGGAATTTGTAGACGAATGGGATGTAGCGCGGCACCAATTGCCCTATGAGACCGATGGTGTTGTGGTTAAGGTAAATAGCTTACAACATCAAGAGGAATTGGGGTATACCGCCAAAGCGCCGCGTTGGGCCATGGCCTATAAGTTTAAGGCGGAGCAGGTCTCAACGGTATTGAACGAGATTACCTATCAGGTAGGGCGTACAGGTGCCATAACGCCGGTTGCCAATCTAGAGCCTGTGCTCTTGGCCGGAACCACGGTAAAACGGGCTTCCTTGCACAATGCAGATCAAATCGCTAAATTGGATATTCGAGAGGGCGATACTGTTTTTGTGGAAAAAGGGGGTGAAATTATTCCGAAGATAATCGGTGTAGATCTAAGTAAACGTCCGGCAGGGTCTACGGAAACGGTTTATATTTCGGAATGTCCGGAATGTCATACGGTTTTGGAACGAACCGAAGGCGATGCTAAGCATTACTGTCCCAATGAATATGGTTGTCCGCCTCAGATTACAGGTCGCATTCAGCACTTTATTTCCCGTAAGGCCATGGATATTGAAGGACTGGGTGGGGAAACTGTAGAGCTATTATTTAAAGAAGGGTTGGTACAGGATTATGCCGACTTATATGATCTTACCAAAGAACAAATCTTGCCTTTGGAACGCATGGCAGAGAAATCTGCCGACAATTTGATTAAAGGCGTAGCCGAGTCCGTTGCCATCCCGTTTGAGCGGGTCATGTTTGCCTTGGGCATTCGATTTGTGGGTGAAACGGTCGCTAAAAAACTGGCGAAAGCCTATAAAAATATTGATGCGTTGGCCGTCGCAACAAAGGAGGAGCTCGTTGCCGTAGATGAAATAGGGGATCGCATTGCCGCAAGTGTTGTCGATTTTTTCAGCAACGAAAAGAACCAACAGGCCATAACGAGACTCAAGGAAAAAGGGGTTCAGTTTTCCCTATCTGCCGAAAAACTGGAAAACCAGACCGATATTCTCAAAGGAAAAACCTTGGTTGTATCTGGCGTGTTCGACACGGTGAGTAGGGACGAGCTGAAAAAATTGATAGAGGACAATGGGGGCAAGGTAGGTTCTTCCATATCCTCAAAGACCAGTTACTTGGTTGCAGGCGATAAGATGGGACCTAGCAAACGTACCAAGGCAGAGAAGTTAAATGTTCCTATCATTACCGAGCAGGATTTTTTGTCGATGGTATAAGCCTTAAATGATAATGTCTAGCTGAATGGAGTCAAAGCCCCGTCTTGGTATTAAATGGTTTTAGACTCTGCTTGGACTGACACGCAATTAAAACGTAATTCATTGTGTAATTACCTAGTATAGTAACTTTATAAACAGAATAAAAACAACCTATGGACTATTTTATCATCGCATCGATACTGGTATTTATCTCCGCCATTTTTGGCTACATCAATGTGAAATTTTTAAAACTTCCCAATACCATTGGCCTAATGTTGATAACCATTGTGTTTACCCTAGCGGTTTTTGGCATCAGTTATTTTGATGACACGCTATTGGATGCCGAACGGTATATAATTAGTCAGATCGATTTTAAGTACCTCTTGCTAGATGTGATGCTAAGTTTTCTGCTCTTCGCAGGGGCCTTGCATACCAATTTTGAACAACTGAAGATACAGCGTTGGCCCATATTGGCTTTTTCTACTATGGGCGTTTTGGTGTCTACCTTTTTGGTAGGAACCATCATGTTCTATGTCTTACAGGCGTTTGGATTACAGATAGATTTTATTTATTGTCTGCTTTTTGGCTCTTTGATTTCCCCAACGGACCCTATTGCGGTACTTGGAATTTTAAAACAAGCAGGAGCTCCTAAAAACCTAGAAACCAAGATTGTAGGAGAATCTCTTTTTAACGATGGGGTAGGGGTTGTCGTCTTCTTGACCATCTTTCAATTGGCTTCATCTACCACTGGGGAAATAGACCCATTGGCTATTCTAGAGCTTTTTGGCGTGGAAGTAATCGGAGGCATTGTTCTGGGACTCTTGATCGGTTGGGTAACATACCGCTTAATGCGCTCCATAGACGATTATGATATTGAAGTAATCATTACCCTTGCTGCCGTGATGATGGGTACCGTAGTGGCACAAAAATTCCATCTGTCCGCACCCTTGGCCATGGTAACCGCCGGTTTGGTTATAGGCAACGACAAGGTTCGTGATTCCGCTATGTCTAAAACTACCGAAACCTATGTGGATAAATTTTGGGAGTTGCTGGATATTCTGCTGAACACCTTGTTGTTTGTGCTGATTGGTATGGAAATGTTGGTCATTTCTTTTGAGTTCGATTATGTAATCGCAGGATTGCTCGCCATCCCCATTGTACTGGCCTGCCGTTATATCTCGCTGTTGCTCCCTATAAAATTCTTTGAAAAAAAGCTCAACTTCGTACCGCGAACCAATTTGGTCATGACCTGGGGCGGACTCCGAGGCGGTATTTCCATTGCCTTGGCATTGGGGCTCACACAAGAGATGCACCGCGACTTGTTTTTGGTGATTACCTACGTGGTAGTCGTTTTCTCAATTGTGGCGCAAGGCTTAACTGTAGGTAGGTTGGTTAAAAAAGTAACCGGAAATGTCGATGCTGCCTAAAAACTATACAGAATTTGAACAGACCCTAGTCCTACCAACCCCGCCCGCACCCTGGCCTGATGCGCTTAAAGCCCTTTGGTTCGATGCCAAAGGCGATTGGGTAGCCTCGCATAACATTGCACAGGATATGTATACCGAATTTGGCAGTTGGTTGCATGCCTATTTGCACCGTAAAGAAGGTGATAAATTTAATGCTGGCTACTGGTACCGGCAAGCGGGGAGAAGCTATCCTGTAATCTCGTTGGAAGATGAGCTACGAGAAATGGTGGCCATGGTTTTGGAAGGTAACTAAAACAAAACACTGTTACATTGGGTTCTGGAGTTATAGATAAACCATAGCTGTTCCTATGCACAAATCTTTTAGTTTACAGGTTAGAACAAAAAAGCCACAGCACGAGTTAGAACTGCGCTACGGCTTATATTTCGTAATACCTGTTGATTTTTTAAAGCTATTTATTTAGAAAAGAAGAATACATCCAAACTAATTTTTCTTGTTCACTTACATAGTCGCTCATTAAGGCATTTGTACCTTCGTCATCTGCATCAGCAGAAATAGTCAGTAATTCGCGCTGAAGTATAATTATAGTCTGAAAAGAATTCAAAATATCTTCCACAGCTATAGTTCCATCGCTTACTTGAAGACTAGCTTTGATTTTAGATGTAGCACTATAATCCGCATAGTTGTGTTTCGGGGTGTGTCCCAAGGTTAAAATCCGTTCCGCTACTTCATCAATTTTTAGCATTAGGTCATTATATAATTCTTCAAACTTTACATGAAGTTCAAAGAATTTTTCTCCTTTTATATTCCAATGATACCCACGCGTATTTTGATAAAAAATAGAATAGGTTGCTAAAAGTGTATTTAATTTTTCAGCTAAATGCTTTGCTTTGTCTTTGTCTAGCCCAATCCGATTTGTATTGTTCATTTTTCTGTTTTTTAAATGTCTTAAATTAATGAAACAAAGGTACTTTTTATGTTTACCGAATACGGTAACAAAGATTACATAAGTCAAATTTTATTTGTAGCACGTTTTTTTATTAAGTACGGCACGCGTTTGACACCTTGTGCTTGGGCGGGTTTGAATAGTGTTTCATATAAAAAGGTGATTGTTTTAGATTGAAAACCTTAGGAATATGGAATGTTTTAATTTGAGCTATCTTCGGGAAGATTCATTCTTTAAAAACCAAACCAGATGAAAAATATAGCTTGTTTTCTTACATGTTTTCTTTTTACACTATCGATTTTTGCACAGAATATGGCTCCTGATGCTCCGGTAGCCGACAGTGTTATGGTTACCGTTTTTCTAAAGCACCAACAGGATAAAAACCTGGCCGAAATAGGCGAGATTCTCGAAAAGAACAAGTTTTGGGAACAATTTCCACCGAAATCTGCCAAAATAGTTTCTTGGTATGTCATGATGGGTATTGGTCAGGTTGTAACCGTCAAAATACCGGGAGGGGCCTTACGCGAACTTAATTTAACAATAGAAAAAGGGGCCTGGGGAGCATTTGATACCGAATTTTATCCTACCTATGATTTGTACCCTGTGATTAAAGGTAGATTGACCAATAAAAAATAATCCAATTAAAGAAGTATCTTACTAATTCTTGTGATTAGCCTTTGATTTGTTCCGTGTTCAGTCATCACTAAAACAATTACCTAAATCACTTTCCTAAAACAAACACTATTTGCCATTTGTTCATAAGGTGGATAGTTGGGAATACGAACATAATTGTTCTTTTTGTACAATGCAATAGCTTCGGGTTGCCGCAAGCCTGTTTCTAGAACGCAATGTGTATATCCCAGCTCTTTCGTCCATTTTTCCAATTCAATCAGTAGGCGAGAGGCAACACCTTTTCCACGGGAGTCCATGGCAACGTACATTCGTTTGATTTCCATACTATCGTTGTTAAATGACTTTAAGGCGCCGCAGCCAACGGGAATAGCATCCTTGTAGTAGATAACACAATGCTTTAATTTAGTAATACCGTTAAACTGAGCGTAAAATGCATTTTCTGCTCCATCGCGCTTGGCTAAATCAGCATCCAACAATGCAACGAGCTTTTTAAAATCTAGGTTTGCCGAGTCTGTTCGTATCACTTTTTCCAAACCAAGGTCTTTATACGGTTATAGAAACCCCTTCTACTGCAATTCCACCAGTATCAAAGTAAAAATCGATTCTCCCTAAACGAACCCCATAACAACCCACTTGGTTCACGAGAATATCTCGCCCAGCGGCATTTTGTACTACACTGGGCTTTTCCAAAAAGGTATGTGTATGGCCGCCTATGATTAAATCGGTATGTTTGGTTTTGGTCGCCAAGGTCATATCGTCCGGACGCTGGCCGCCCTTATATTGGTATCCTAAATGTGAAAGGCAAATGACCAGGTCGCATTTTTCATCCTCTTTTAAGATACGTTCTACATCTACCGCTATTTCATAGGGTTGCAAGTACTCCGTCTCTTTATATAATTTTTTGGTAACCAGTCCGGAGAGCTCAATACCAAGACCATATACGCCAATTTTGATACCATCTCGTAGGTAGGTTTGGTAGGGTTTGGTAAAACCGTCCAAAATAGTTTTACTAAAATCGTAATTAGAAGAAACAAAATCAAATTTCGCATAAGGTAGCTGTGCCAAGAGTCCGTCTACACCGTTGTCAAAATCATGATTGCCTAGGGTAGCGGCGTCGTAGTTAAGCATAGTCATCAATTTCATTTCCAATTCGCCACCGTAAAAATTAAAGTAGGGTGTACCCTGAAAAATATCTCCAGCATCGAACAATAAGGTGTTCGGATTTTCTTCCCGTATGCTGTTGACCAATCCTGCTCTTCGGGCGAGGCCACCAAGTCCCGGAAAACTTGAATGTTCAATGGGAAAAGCATCTATATGGCTATGCACATCGTTGGTGTGCAAAATGGTAATATGCTTTTTTGAACCTCCCGAACAAGAATTTAGGCTTAATCCACCTGCACCAATATAGGATGCCGAAGCAAAAGTGTTTTGTATAAAATTTCTTCGTTTCATTTACATAAAAATTAAATGTCCTAAAAAGGTTTTCATGTCTTAGTCTATTTTATAAAAACGGTTATCGACTTTTGTCGTGAGCGTATCTACCTTAGAAAAATAATCGATCATTGCGTTACGTATTTTGTAGTCCAATGTGGTAACAGAAACACCATTTTTAAAAAATACCATGTCATCTCCGCCACTCACCAAATAATCGGATGTAGCAACGTAGTACACTTTATCGTTTTCCAAAGGTTTGCCCTGTATGTTAATATCTTTTACCGTATCGTCGCTATTCAGTACAATTTGAATGCCAGATACCGGGTGCGCCCGTTTCGATTGCACAAGGTAGTCAACCAGTTCCAGTACGGATGTTCCTTTTAGTCCAACGACCGAAATGTAATTCTCAAAAGGCATCACTTCATAGGCAGTACGTTCCGTTACATAACCCTTAGAAATACTCGCCCGTATACCGCCGTGGTTCATCAATACAAAATCAATGGGATCGCCCGTTCTTTTTTTGAATATTGGGTTGCCTTCAGACAAGATAATATCCGCCATTAGATTCCCAACGGAACTGTTGTACTTACCATCTGATTTAGATATGGTGTAAGGCGCATAGGCCAGGGCGCTATCCAAAATAACATCTATCCTTTCTCGATAAGGTTTCACATAATCTTCAATAGCTTGGACCGAAACAGCAGTGGAGTCAACGCTGAGCTGTGCACCTGTGATGGAGGTTAATGTATTCTCGGAATCCTTGCAAGACGCAAAACATATAAATGTTATAAATATAACAAAATGTTTAATATATAAAATTGGAAAGTGTTTTAACTTCGCCATAGAGTTCTATGTATATTATTTACATTTGTAGAAATGTAAAAATACATGTTTTTAAAAGGAATTAAGGACAAGTTTAAACAGAAATCTGCCCGTAAATTTATACAGCAGACACTGGCTAAACCTACCGCCGAAAGCACCAGAAAAAAAGGAGTTCGCAAAGTAGGATGTATTGTAAATCTTGACAAGTTTGATTCAACGGATAAGTTCTATGAATTTTTGGAAGAGTTTGGCCTACAGCCCAATGCGGTTAAAATCATTGGCTACAAAAGCTACTACGACAAAAATTCACCATACGCCACCCCTGTTTTTTCCGATAAGGATTTGGGCTGGAACGGAGATATAGAAAATAGTTATGCGCTTGAGTTTTTGAATGGGGAATATGATGTTTTGGTTAATTACTATAACGAAAGTAATTTACTATTAAATATTATGTCCTTGAAAACAAAGGCTCGTTTGAAAGTGGGTTTTAAAGAGGTGGGGCCAGAGTTTAATGATTTAATGTTAGAAACAAAAATTTCTGATTTTAAAACCTTTAAAACAGAACTTAAAAAATATTTGGGGGTACTTAAAGAATTATAGCTATGGAACAATTAAGGGGTACTGGTGTTGCTTTGGTTACGCCATTTAAGGAAGATGGAAGTGTTGATGTGGAAGCCCTTTCCAACATTGTTGTTCATTGTAAAAAGGGTAGGGTAGATTATTTGGTTGCCCTAGGAACTACGGCGGAGTCTGTTACCCTTACCAAAGAAGAGAAACAAGTTGTTTTAAATGCCATAATAGTAGCCAACAATGGAGAATTGCCCTTAGTAGTGGGTATTGGTGGAAACGATACTAGGGCGGTACTAAAGGAGATTCAATCCCTAGATCTTAGTGATTTTTGTGCCATTCTTTCGGTATCACCGTATTACAACAGACCTACACAAGAGGGTATTTACCAACATTTTAAGGCAATAGCGGAAGCATCGCCCTTACCAATAATTGTTTACAACGTACCGGGTAGAACAGGTAGCAATATGCTACCCTCGACTACATTGCGTTTAGCAAAGGATGTAACGAATATTGTAGCCATAAAGGAAGCGTCGGGCAACATGGCTCAACTATTGGAGCTACTTCAAAACAAACCGGCTGATTTCATGCTTATTTCTGGTGATGACCTAACCGCCTTACCTACTATTTTGGCAGGTGGAGATGGGGTTATATCTGTTATTGGACAGGGACTACCCCAAGAATTTTCAGAAATGGTACGCTTAGGATTGGCAGGTAATGCCAAAGAAGGGTATCGTTATCATTACCGGCTACAAGAAGGAATGCACCTTATTTTTGAAGAGGGGAACCCAGCGGGAATAAAGGCTATTCTAGAGCTTTTGGGGCTAGGGTTAGGTGTGGTAAGGTTGCCGCTCATTGCCGCATCAATAGCGCTCAAAAAGAAAATAAATCGCTTTTTGCATGCTGCATCAAAAATTACAGCATAAACGTTTACGTTAAAACTTACCTAAAACCTATACCGCGGCAATGGAATGCGCTTATTTTTGATGTTATAAAAATGTTTTTTAAATCCATCGGGAATCACTAATTTTGCAAAATGTTTTTTAGAATGAAGCACTATTTTATGGTTTTGGTTTTGGCAGTTGCCTTTCAATCTTGTAGTGAGTACCAAAAAGTACTTAAAAACGAGGAGGTGAAGCCGAAGTATGACATGGCCGAAAAATTTTATGAGGAAGGTGATTATAAGCGTGCTAACAGATTGTTAGAGCAGATTGCACCAAAGTATATCGGTAAGCCTCAAGGAGAGCGTGTAATGTTCTTTTTGGCTAATAGTTATTTTGAGTTGGAAGACTATAATACCGCTGGCTATCAGTTCGAGCGATTTATTAAATCCTATCCCAAAAGCGATAAAAGTACAGAAGCTGCATTTTTAGGAGCAAAAAGTTATTACGAGCTTTCTCCAAATTATTCTTTGGACCAAACCGATACGGATAAAGCCTTACTAAAACTACAGAACTTTATTAATGCCTATTCCGAGTCCGAGTATTTTGCGGAGGCAAACGCAATGGCCCAAGAGCTTACTACGAAAAAGGAGCGTAAAGCGTACGAAATTCTTAAGCAGTATAATAAGCTCGGAGAGTTTAATTACGACATGATTAAATCAGCCGTTGCCGCAAGTGAAAATTTTGTTTCCGATTTTCCAGGATCTATTTACAGAGAGGAAGCGTTATTTGTAAAGGCAGACGCACTCACTCACATGGCGATGAACAGCTTTGAGAGTTTACAACAAGAGCGGCTGCAGAACGCTAAAGATGCGATAATGGCGTTTAAGAAACAGTATCCGAACTCTACATTAGATAAAGAAGTGACCGACTTGATGGCCAAAGTAGAAAACGGATTATTACAATACACAGCAGAATCAAAATAAATAGTTGACATTATGAACACGAACGACTTAAAGAACTCTAAAGCTGCCGTATCTACGGTAACGATTAATAAAAATGAGTTTGATAGTAAAACCAATAATATTTACGAAGCAATTTCCATAGCATCTAAACGTGCTGTGCAAATCAATTCCGAAATCAAAAAGGAATTGTTGGAGAAGTTGGAGGAGTTTGCTACCTACAGCGATAGTCTTGAAGAGGTTTTTGAGAACAAGGAACAGATAGAGGTTTCCAAGTTTTATGAAAAATTACCAAAACCACATGCCATGGCGGTAGAAGAGTGGTTAATGGATAGGATTTACCATAGAAATACAGAGAAAGACGGATAAGGTATATGTTAGGCGGCAAAAACATCCTTTTAGGCATTACCGGAGGGATTGCGGCCTATAAAACTACATTCCTTGTTCGTTTATTCATAAAAGCTGGCGCTAACGTTAAGATTGTTCTTACGGAAAGCGCCAGCTCTTTTGTTTCCCCACTTACCCTTGCCACGCTCTCCAAACATCCGGTCGTATCCGATTTTGTAAAATCCGAAGACAATACCACGGATTGGAACAATCATGTTGAACTTGGCCTTTGGGCAGATCTTATGGTTATTGCTCCGGCAACAGCGAATACCATGTCTAAAATGGCCTCCGGCAACTGTGATAATCTACTTTTGGCTACCTACTTATCCGCTAAATGCCCTGTTTTCTTTGCTCCTGCAATGGATTTGGATATGTATAAGCACCCAAGTACCAAAACCACTATAGAAACATTGCGCTCCTATGGCAATTATATGGTTCCGGCAACATCGGGCGAATTGGCAAGCGGACTTCACGGCGAAGGTAGAATGGCAGAACCAGAGGCTATTGTTGCCTTCATAAAGAATCAACTTATAAAAGGGCTTCCCCTAAAGGATAAGAAAGTATTGATTACGGCAGGACCAACTTACGAAGCCATTGACCCAGTGCGTTTTATTGGAAACCACTCTTCCGGACTCATGGGCTTTGAGTTAGCCAAATGTGCCGCACGGCTAGGGGCGGAGGTGGTGCTCGTTTCTGGTCCCACAAAATACACCGTGGAACAGGATAACATTTTATTGGTGCCGGTGGTATCAGCAGAAGAAATGTATGTAAGCGCTCATAAATTCTATGCGGACGCCGATATCGTTATTTGTGCGGCAGCCGTAGCGGATTACAGGCCTAAGGTTGCCGCTACACAGAAAATCAAAAAATCTGATAGCGATTTATCAATAGATTTGGTCAAAACCAAGGATATCCTATTTTCCCTAGGACAAAAAAAGAAAGACCAATATTTGGTAGGTTTTGCATTAGAAACAGAAAATGAGGTAGAAAATGCAATAGGAAAATTAAAACGAAAGAATTTAGATGCCATTGTTCTTAATTCCCTTAAGGATAAAGGGGCAGGTTTTGGTGGTACTACCAATAAAATAAGTTTCTTAGATACCAATTCCGCAATACAAACGTTTGAATTAAAAACCAAGGCAGCCGTTGCCGAGGATATTTTTAATGAAATCATTAAAAAACGCTATGCGTAAGCTATTATTTTTCTTTACTCTCTGTCTGATATACAGCACTGCAAACGCACAGGAGTTAAACGCTACCATTACGGTAAATGCCGATCAGGTATCCCAGACCAACCAACAGATTTTTCAAACACTGGAACGGTCTGTAACTGATTTTGTGAACAAGACAAAATGGACGAATAGGGTATATAAGGAGAATGAGAAGGTAAATGCCCAAATATTTATTACCATCACCGAATATGATTCCGATCGTTTTACAGGTACGATACAGTTACAGTCATCCAGACCCGTGTTTAATACGTCTTATGAAAGCACGGTTTTTAATTATAAGGACAATCAGTTCAATTTTCAGTATATCGAATTTCAGCCCTTGGTATTTAACGAGAATGTCTTTGAGTCTAACCTTGTAGCTGTTTTGGCATACTACGCCTATATCATTTTAGGTCTGGATGCCGATACGTTTACATTGGAAGGCGGTACGGATTATTTTAGAAAGGCGCAACAGATTACAACGCAGGCCCAAGGCAGTAATTTTGCTGGTTGGAACCAGTCGACGTCCGATAATAGAACACGATTCGATTTTATAAGTGATATACTTTCCAATACCTACAAGGAATATCGTGTTGCCATGTACAATTACCATAGAAAGGGATTGGATATTTTAGGCGATAATAACAGCACGGGCAAACAGGTTATTGCAGGCACTATCAATTTATTTGAGATTATGGTCAAAAGAAGGCCCAACGCCTTTTTGGTACAAACTTTCTTTGATGCCAAATCTGAGGAAATACAGAATGTTTTTTCTGACGGTCCCAAAGTAGATATCGTAAAGCTAAAAGAAACATTGAATAGCGTGGCTCCTTTTTACTCCGGTACATGGAACGATATTAGTTATTAGCCACTTTTTTCACTTCGGAATATAGCCTACCTTTGTTTCTCTAAAAGCGGAACAAGTGTTAGTCAATCTCACCATTGAAAATTATGCATTAATAGACAGTCTAGAAGTCGATTTGGCCTCTGGTTTTACCGTGATAACTGGGGAAACCGGAGCGGGTAAATCTATATTACTAGGTGGACTTTCCTTGGTCCTAGGTAAGCGTGCAGATTTAGCCTCTTTACGTAACAAAGAGCAAAAGTGTATTGTAGAGGCTCAATTTTCCATAAAGGATTATGGTCTGCCGTCTTTCTTTTCTGAGAACGACTTGGATTATGAGGAAACCACGATTATACGAAGAGAGCTACTGCCCAGTGGAAAATCACGTGCTTTTATTAACGATACGCCCGTAACCTTAGATGTTCTCTCCAGGTTGGGAGACCAGTTGATAGATGTACATTCACAACATCAGACTATGCGACTGACGGAGAACGATTTTCAGTTTAAGCTAATCGATGCACTTGCCAACAATAGGACACGACTTTCTGAGTATACAACTACATTAACAGCCTATTCCGAAGTACAAAAAGAATTGGAAGTTCTAATCGCTTTTCAACAGAACGCAACAAAAGAACAGGATTACAATGCATTTTTATTAACCGAGTTGGAATCTGCGCCACTTAAGGAAGGAATTCAAGAGGAATTGGAAACACAGTATGAGCAGTTGAACAATGTGGAGTTGATCAAAGAAGAGCTATCCAAGGGCGACCAAATTTTTAATGATGATCAGATTGGGGTGCTTTCCTTACTTTCAGAGGCACGGGCGGCTTTGTCTAGGTTGTCCGGTTTTGGGAAGCAGTATGCAGGTTTGTTTGAAAGAATACAATCCGTTGTCATAGAACTGGAGGATGTAAATTCAGAATTGCAAGCTTTTCAGGAAGCCGTTGAATCTGACCCAGCCTTGTTAGAAGAGGTAAATACGAAACTGCAACTACTTTATAATTTACAAAAAAAACATGGGGTTTCAGAAATATCAGAATTAATAGCTATCAAAAACCAACTTTCCGATAGTCTTTTTGAAAGCGCAAACGTAGACGAAAAAATAGCGGTAAAAACCAAAAAGCTTCAGGAGCTAGAAAAAGCACTGAAGGAACAAGGTAGCGTATTGCACGAAAAACGAAACGAGGTAATTGCACAATTAAAAAAACAACTTGAAGAAGACCTTTCCCTTTTGGGAATGCCAAGCGCTTCCTTTCAAATTACCTTAAATATTACAGATAGTTTTAAAGCGAACGGAATGGACGAACTTTCATTTTTGTTTACTGCAAACAAGGGTAGTTCCTATGGTTTACTTAAAAAAGTAGCGTCAGGAGGGGAACTTTCCCGTATAATGTTGGTCATTAAAGCAATTTTGGCCAAATACGAAAAATTACCTACCATCATGTTCGATGAAATCGATACAGGGGTTTCTGGAGAGATTTCGAACCGAATGGCAGATATTATGAAAGACATGAGTGCAGAAATGCAGGTTTTTTCCATAACGCATCTTCCGCAGGTGGCCTCAAAGGGACATCACCATTTTAAGGTTTACAAAACAGAGGAACCAGGAGGAACACGCACCAACATGAAAAAACTTGTTCATGACCAGCGCGTTGCGGAAATTGCCGAAATGTTAGGGGGTAAGGACCTGTCGGATTCTGCTTTGGCACACGCAAGAGAGCTACTTACGTAATAGACATATTTTAAATATCTTTGAACATTAAATTTAACATAGGAGCACAACATACATGGCGTACAATTTATTAAAAGGCAAACGAGGAATAATATTTGGGGCTTTGGATGAAAAATCCATTGCTTGGAAAACGGCGATGAGCGTACACGCAGAAGGTGGTACTTTTGTTTTAACAAATGCGCCTATTGCAATGAGAATGGGCCAAATAAATGAGTTGGCAGAAAAAACAGGCTCCCAAATTATTCCTGCGGATGCTACCGATGTTGATGATTTGGATAACTTAGTTAACAAGGCTCAAGAGATTTTAGGAGGTAAGTTAGATTTTGTATTGCATTCTATAGGAATGTCCGTAAACGTTAGAAAGGGTAGGGCCTACACCGATGAAAAGTATGATTTTACGAGTAAGGGCTGGGATGTTTCGGCACTATCTTTTCATAAAGTAATGCAGTCTTTATACAAAGCGGATGCCATGAACGAATGGGGCAGCATTGTAGCCCTTACCTATATGGCCGCACAACGTGTATTTCCGGACTATAATGATATGGCGGATAACAAGGCGTATTTAGAATCCGTAGCCCGTAGTTTTGGATATTTCTTTGGAAAAGAGAAGAAGGTACGTGTGAATACTATTTCCCAGTCCCCGACGCCTACAACAGCCGGACAAGGGGTAAAAGGTTTTAATGGTTTTATTAGCTATGCAGAGCAAATGTCTCCATTAGGCAATGCTACTGCACAAGATTGTGCCGATTACACCTTAACACTATTTTCGGATTTGACCCGTAAAGTAACCATGCAAAATCTTTTTCACGATGGAGGTTTTTCTAATACAGGTGTTAGTCAGGAAGTTATAGAGAAGTTTTCGTAGCACATTGCAAACGCAACAAATGACTGCTTTTAGGATTTCTTGCAGAATTACTAGTCATTCAGAACATATACTTGGTGCAGATGCACGAAAGTTTTGATTAATCGATATAAAAGTAAAAATGGAATTATCTTTTTCTTTTATCATCCCTGTTTATAATAGGCCCGAAGAAATTAACGAGCTTTTAGAAAGTCTTTCCAAACAAACGTATACAAAGCGCTTTGAGGTGGTAGTCGTAGAGGATGGTTCTACCATAGCCTCGGATGCCGTTATTTCCAAGTACAAGGATGTTTTGGATATTTCGTATTATGCCAAACCTAATTCTGGTCCTGGCGATTCCAGAAACTACGGAATGCGCTTGGCAAAAGGTAATTATTTTATTGTATTGGATTCCGATTGTATAGTTCCGCCCCCATATTTGGTACAAGCAGAGCAAAGTTTAATGGAGGATTTTGTGCACTGCTACGGTGGTCCCGATGCCGCCCACGATTCCTTTTCAGATATTCAAAAGGCAATTAATTACGCGATGACTTCTTTCTGGACAACAGGAGGGATACGAGGCGGAAAGAAGTCCGTTGAAAAATTCCAGCCGAGAAGCTTTAATATGGGAATTTCTAAAGAGGCTTTTGACACCGTAGGTGGCTACGGAAATATTCATCCTGGAGAAGATCCTGATCTAACCATTCGTATTTGGAACCATGGATATAGGACCAAATTGATACCCGAGGCATTTGTATATCATAAAAGACGTATCGATTGGCATAAGTTTTATGTACAGGTTAATAAATTTGGAATGGTACGGCCTATTTTGAACAAATGGCACCCGGAAACGGCAAAGGCTACCTACTGGTTTCCTTCACTTTTCTGTATAGCCTTAATCGTATCGATCATACTGGCTATTTTAGGAGTTTTATTGCCAATAGCACTACTTGCTATCTACTTTTTTATTCTTTTCTTAGACGCTTTAACAAAGACTAAAAGTATATTTATCGCTTTTTTGGCCTTGTTCGCAACAGGAGTTCAGTTTTTAGGATACGGCTATGGCTTTTTAAAATCTACCCTGTATATTACATACAATACCAGTAAACCACAGGAAATTTTCCCTAACTTATTTTTTAAAACTAATTCTTGATTTTGATTGTAGAGCGTGTAAGAGCCGGATTAAAGAAACGAAAAGTAAAGGTGTTCTTGCTTTTCTTGGTTTGTTCTGCCCTTGCTTGGCTCATCAATACTCTTTCGCAGTCCTTTGTGAGTAATACCTCTTTTGCATTGGAATATGTAAATACCCCCGAAGAGTTTTTACTCGCCAAAACGCCAAAAAGCACTGTCGATGTTCGACTTAAGGCAATAGGTTTTCAGTTTGTCGCGTTTGAAATACGTAAACGTAAAGTACAAATAGACCTCTCTAAGGTAAACGTAATGGATGATCGTTATTTTATCTTACCTAAAGTGTATCGGAAGCAAATAGACAATCAACTACCCAATAGCATTGAGGTTTTGGAAATGGACAGGGATACCTTATTTGTTGAGCTCACAAAACTTGTAATAAAGGAGGTTCCGGTAATTCCTAGAACCACCGTTGATTTAGCTAAAAACTATATGTTGGACGGTCCTATTCGTGTTGAGCCGCAACGTGTTACCATTACGGGACCCAAAAATGAAGTAGACAGCATAAGCGCTATTCGAACTTCTTTTATAAACCTGGAGAACATTACCGTTGATTTTGCTCAAAAACAAGCTTTGGTACTGCATAGAGATTTAAAAAAGTCTAAGGTAACGCCGTCTAGCGTAACGATTTCCGGAAGGGTGCTGCGCTTTTCAGAGAAGGTTCTTTCCGTACCCGTGCATATGATTAATGTCCCGGACAATGTAAAGGTACGAATGTTTCCAAATGAAGTTAAAGTCCTCTGCCAAGGTACAATTGATGCATTAAAGGATTTAGAGCCAGGAGATTTTAATATCATTTCTGATTATGACCAAATAGCATCCGCCAATGAAAACAGATTGCCATTGGAGATGAAAGCATTTCCCGAGAGGCTAAGCAAAGCGACGTTAGTGACAAAGGAAGTAGAATTTATACTGAGAAGGGAATGATGATCGTTGGACTTACAGGCGGAATTGGTAGTGGTAAATCTACCATTGGCAAACTATTGGAAGAGCTAGGTGTACCGGTTTATAACTCCGATACAGAAGCCAAACGATTAATGAATACCTCTAAAGTGTTGCGTAAAAAGGTAGTTGAACTATTAGGAGAGAAGTCCTATGTAAAAGACCAACTTAACAGGTCCTACATTGCTCAAAGGGTTTTTAACGATAAGGTGCTTTTGGGTAAGTTAAACGATATCGTACATCCTGCGGTTCGGAAGCATTTTTTAAAATGGGCAAAAAAAAAACAGAAGCCTTATGTGGTGCAGGAAACTGCTCTATTGTTCGAAAATGGGATGGAAGACTTTTATGATAAAATCGTCTTGGTTACGGCCCCTAAGAATATCCGAATAGAGCGGATAATGGCTAGGGACGGCAGTACAAAACAAGAAGTTTTGGAACGTATGGACAATCAGCTAGATGATAGTATAAAATTACCATTGTCCGACTATGTGCTAGAGAATACCGAATATGACAAAACCAAGTCAAAAGTCAAAGCGCTTAACATCGCTCTGCTTGCATATTGCTAGCATCTCCAAGATTTTAACATTTATGTTAAGCTTAGGTTAAACACGCTATTTTCCTAGTACTAAATCTGTAATTTTAACATATAATGAATAAGAGGTTATTTGTGCTCTTGGTTATCTTGATGAGCTCATCGCTTATCGGGTTGATAGTTGTCCAAAGTTTTTGGATAAATAAATCGGTCGAAGACAAGGAAGAGCAATTCTCGAATATGGTTTCCGAAGCATTGAACAGTGTAACCGATAAAATCTCGGAACGCGAAACTAAAAATTATTTCGACAGGTATTTGCAGACGCGAGATAGTGTAGGGGAATTAGTGGACACGCAGTTTAAGAACTTTTTCTTCATTGATCGGGATGTAAATTCCAATGAGATATTACTATACGAACACGGCATATTAGAGGAGGATTATAGTATTTCCTCAACGTTCTTTGATAACCCGAGTGGTAACGATACCATAATTAAAAACTACACCAGTAAGCGTAGAACTTCTATTTTCACGGAGGACTACGACTTAGACGGCAAGCGAAGTTTTACGTTAACTCCGCAGGAACGGTATGAAAAAATTGGTGGTCTTTCGGAATTTGACAAACTGGCATTGAAAGATCTTTTTAATTCCTACGCTAAAAGAGAGCCCATACACAAACGGGTTTCTAAACAAGAGATAGAGTTGCTGATGCAACGGGAATTGGAAAATAGGGGAGTAGATATAAGTTTTGAGTATGGGGTATATAGCAATGGCTTACCTACCAAGGTAAAGTCGAAAAAGTTTAAATATTCCGAGAAGAATATTTATAAAGCACACATGTTTACCGATATGGAAGGGAGTTCAAATTTTGACCTTTTGGTCACTTTTCCCGAAAAAAAGCGCTTTTTGCTCAGTTCTATTCTAGGTATGGCGTTATTGTCGCTGCTATTCACTTTAATAATCGTTATCGCTTATTCGGGAGCGATTTATCAATTGATAAAACAAAAGCAGATATCAGAGATTAAAACAGATTTTATCAATAATATGACGCATGAGTTTAAAACGCCTATTGCAACCATAAATTTAGCCGTAGAAGCCATTAAGAATCCAAAGATTATTGGAGATCACGAAAAGGTAAATAGGTACCTTACAATGATTAGGGACGAAAACAAAAGAATGCACGCGCAGGTAGAAAATGTGTTACGAATCTCAAAACTGGAAAAGAACCAGTTAGATATTAGTAAGGATAGGGTAGATGTTCACGACATAATAGCTATAGCAATAACGCACGTAGATTTGATTGCTCAAGATAGAGGCGGCTATATACATACGCATTTGGATGCAGAACGTTCAGAAGTATTGGCAAATGAGATGCACTTTACCAACGTTATCGTAAATATATTGGATAACGCAATAAAATATTCCGAACAAGCACCAAAAATAGATGTGTTTACCGAAAAGGTAAAAAATTATATTATAATCAAGGTACAGGACAATGGTTCCGGGATGAGTAAAGCAGTTCTAAAAAGAGTTTTTGAAAAATTCTATAGAGAACATACCGGAGATGTACATAACGTTAAAGGACATGGCTTAGGTCTTGCCTACGTAAAGAAAATAGTTGATGATCACCAAGGGGAGGTCTATGTAGAAAGTGAAAAAGGAAAAGGAAGCACTTTCTTTATTAAACTACCTTTAATTTAAAAATAGTATGGAAACAGTAAACAAGAAAATACTTTTAGTAGAGGACGACCCAAATTTTGGAATAGTGCTTAAGGATTATTTGTCAATGAACGATTTTGACGTTACGTTGGCAAAAAATGGCATGGAAGGCTTTGAAAAGTTTAAGAAGGATAATTATGACATTTGTATTTTAGATGTGATGATGCCGTATAAGGATGGTTTTACCTTAGCTAAGGAAATCAGAGAGAAGAACGAGAACGTTCCCATAGTTTTTCTCACCGCAAAAACAATGAAGGAAGATGTGCTTAAAGGGTATAAAGCTGGCGCGGATGATTATTTGAATAAACCTTTTGACTCTGAAGTGCTTTTAATGAAACTAAAGGCAATTCTTCAACGAAAAGCTTCGAATAGCTTAGCAGATAGTAAAAAGTTTGAATTTACCATAGGTGGTTTTCACTTAAACTCTAAACTTAGATTCTTAAAATACAAGGATACAGAATCCATTAAATTATCTCCAAAAGAGAATGAGCTATTACGTTTGTTAGCCCTACACGAGAATGATTTAATGCCCAGAGAGCTCGCCTTGACTAAAATATGGAGGGACGATAATTATTTTACCTCCAGAAGTATGGATGTATATATTGCCAAGCTTCGTAAATACTTGAAGGTAGATGATACTGTAGAAATATTAAATATTCATGGAGAAGGTTTCCGATTGGTCGTAAAAACGGAAGGCGAATAAACGTTCTCTCCTTTCAAGATGCAGTGCAAACTATAATGGATAAATAAGTTTTGTGTTTTGAACTTTAATGAGATTTAGCAAGATACCAAAGTACATCCCTTTAACGCGAAGAATCGTCTTAAAGGGATGTGTTGTTTATAAAATTAGTGACAATTTCTTCTGGCGTATTAGTTATAGACAAGTGTAGTCCATCAAATGGCTCCTCTAAAGTATCAAATTGCGATTGTAACAGTGCTACGGGCATATAATGTCCTGTTCGTTTGGAGAGACGTTCCCTAATGTCCTTCATACTCCCTTTTAAATATAAGAATTGATACTCTTTACCTAAACCTTTTTTGAGCTCATTTCTATATGTTTCCTTAAGAGCTGAGCATACGATTACCGCTCCTTCTTCTTTATGTTGTTTAGCGATTTTATTTAACGTTTGCAACCATCCTTTACGATCGGTATCGTTTAACGCCTCCCCGCGAGACATCTTGTCTACATTAGCTTGGGGATGATAGTCGTCACCATCGAAAAATGGATATCCCAAGCGTTCTGCTAATAGCTTGCCTATAGTAGACTTCCCACTACCCGAAACACCCATTACGTAAATAATCATTGGCTTATGTATTATGTTGTTTTTGTACTGCCTCGGCAATCATTGCCAGATGTTCATCTGAACTGTTTAATGCGTTCAGCCATAACGTATTTTGATTCTTTTTGAACCAGGTAAGCTGTCTCTTTGCAAAACGTCTAGTGTTTTTCTTTATTTCGGATACTGCCATTTCATAATCCCACTTACCCTCAAAATAGTTAAAAAGCTCCTTGTAACCGACTGTTTGTAAGGCATTCAGATGTTTGTTAGGCAATAGTAACTTTGCTTCTGTTTCCAAACCTTGGGCCAGCATAAGATCTACCCTATGGTTAATGTTATCGTAAATTAGTTCGCGGTCCGCTTGCAGGCCAATTGTCATCGTCCTAAAGTTTCGCTTTTTCTTTGGTTGACCTAAAAAACTCGAATACGGTTTTCCAGTGCCAATACATACTTCCAAGGCACGTATTAACCTATGTGGGTTGTGTATATCCACCTTTTCATAATAACTTTTGTCAAGTTTTTTTAGTTTTTTCTGAAGCGATGTTAATCCGGCAACCTCTAGTTCTAGGTTTAGTTTTTCACGTATTTTAGTATCTACTGCAGGAAATTTGTCCAATCCCTTGGTAACAGCATCGACATATAATCCACTTCCACCGACCATCACTACGATGCCATAATGTGCGAAAAGAGAATCTAAAAGTGCAATGGCCTCTCGTTCAAAATCTCCTACGGAATAGTCTTCGGTAATACCTTTATGTTGTATGAAGTGATGTTTTGCAGCACTCAATTCGTCTAGCGATGGTACTGCGGTGCCAATCGTCATCTCTTTATAAAACTGTCTGGAATCGGCAGATACGATTTCCGTATTGTAGTATTTGGCCAAGGCTATAGCGAGCTTAGTTTTGCCTATGGCCGTAGGGCCCACTATGGATATAAGCAAATTACTCATTTAAAAGGTTACCGCAGCTGTAGCAATGCGAAGCGTCGTCCCTATGGCCGTCTATGGTGCAATAAGGACAGCTTTGGGTATTTAAATGTACCCCGTGACTCTTGGCAGGGGCATTATTTTTATTTTCACCATTTTGCTTAAACCCTGCTGCAAATTCTGCACTAACGATACCTGTAGGTACGGCGATTATACCGTAACCTAAAACCATAATGATAGTTGCAATAAATTGACCCAGGTTTGTTTGTGGGGCAATATCTCCATAACCAACTGTGGTAAGGGTTACAATGGTCCAATAGATGCTTCTGGGAATACTGGTAAAGCCAGCCTCTTCACTTTCAATCAAATACATTATAGTACCCATAATTACGGAAAGAATGAGCACCACATATATAAATACCACAATTTTTGTTCTGCTGGCTTTTAATGCTTGTTTTAGCTGAGAGGCCTCACCAATGAATTTTACTAATTTTAGTATTCTAAAGATACGGAGCATTCTAAAGATTCTAAATGCCAGTAAAACTTGTGATCCTGCGAACAAATAGGATAGATATAATGGAATTGTAGAAATAAAATCTATAATCCCATAAAAGCTAAAAATATAACGGAAGGGTTTTTTAATCGAAATAATCCGCGCGATATATTCTATGGTGAAAAATATAGTGACGACCCACTCTAAAAAAAGTAATTCTGTATGGTACTTTACATCGATTTCTTTTACACTCTCCAGCATAATTAATACTACGCTAAGAAGAATGAGTACAATTAGAATGAGATCAAACCATTTCCCCATAGGGGTATCCGCTTCATAAATGATCTCATGAAGTTTATTTTTCCAATTATACTTTGATTTTTCCCCTTTCGAATTCACGTGTTGATAGGAATAGTTTTCAATATACGCTTCTTTCTAAGATAAGCTTCTATAATAAAATTGGCATTCGCCGTTCCGTTCATAGGTGTGATTAATGTTTCTAAGATAGGCATATTATTTATTTGATGGTTTAAATCGTAGAAGCCCAGCCCTACTAACGATCCTTTTCTAATTAAAATAACACTGTTTTCACCTATTTTTCGGCCTTTATCAATTAGCAGTAGATCCTTGCCCTTTAACGTATATTTTGTGAGTGCCTCCGCAACGCGAACATTATAGGTTTCTACATCTTCTTTTTGAATGCAGGCACCACGACATTCATTATTCTCATACGCAGCGCAATTTTTTCGCGCTTCGCTCATCCCATTGAGTTTATCGCAGAGCTCAAATTCCTTGGTTATCTTGTGTAGGTGATTTTTGGCACTAAAAATACCATTAAAGACACCATTCAATTGCTGGCAATCGGATACCGGTACCGCCCTAAGTTCCGTGTAACCGTTTGGGTTAATTGAGGAACATAGGGTGTGGGAGAACATTCGCTTTTTAGGAGTGGAATTATATTTGGGTTTATTCTTAAGTAACTCTTGGTGCTCCTTTAATAGTGCAACCAGCTCATTGCCTGTGCGCTCAAAGGTTACTTTTTTGGTTTCTTTTACTAATTTCCTAGACCGATCACCGCTTTTGGTAAACAATTGATTTACCCGTTTTTTAATGTCGGTACTGCGGCTTAGGTACACAATGTCACCGTCCTTATTATGCATATAAAATACACCCGTTTCATTGGGCATACTTTGAACGATATCCAATTGCTTTTCAGAAAGCTCTCCGTGTGCTTCTTTTCTAATAACGTCTTGTATGATTATTTTTTCGCTATCCTTTGCCAATAAGAGCTGAAAAAGTTTAATGGTTGCGAGCGCATCGCCATTGGCCCTGTGCCTATCGGTAACGGGAATACCTAACGACCGCACCAATTTTCCTAAGCTATACGACTCCGCATCCGGTAACAAGGTTTTTGAAAGGTCAACGGTACAAAGTGTCTTACGCTGATAATTATAACCTAGTCGCCTGAATTCCGTTCTTAAAATCCGATAATCGAACTGGGCATTGTGTGCTACGATAACACTATCTTGGGTAATTTCCACAATGCGTTTAGCCACCTCATGAAACTTTGGGGCGGTACGTAGCATTTTATTGTTGATTCCGGTAAGGTTCACTACAAAGGGCTGTATGGCCTTCTCAGGATTTACTAGGCTAATAAAGGTATCTACAACCTTATGACCATCAAACTTATGTATGGCAATCTCAGTGATACCCTCTTCATTATATTTTCCGCCCGTTGTCTCAATATCTAAAATTGCGTACATCTTCCTTTTTCGCTATTATATCTTTTCGTGAATCGACTTTCTGAAACGGTTAATTCTAATTTCTTGCACCAAAGATACTACTTCCTATACGTACCATGGTACTTCCTTCCTCCATAGCAATATGGTAATCTCCACTCATTCCCATAGATAACGTATTCATGTTTGGTATTTTTTCGCTAAGCGCTTCATAAAGTGCTTTGAGGCCTTTGAACTCTCGTCGAACTTGGTCTTTATTATCGGTAAAGGTGGCCATTCCCATGAGACCCATAACACGTACGTTTGTCAATTGTAAAAACTCGGGGTCTACGGCAAGTTCCTGTAGCTCCGTTTCATCAAAACCAAATTTGCTATCCTCTTCTGCAATATGCACTTGCAACAAACACGAGATTACACGTTCATGTTTTTTGGCCTGCTTATCTATTTCTTTAAGCAACTTTAACGTATCTACCCCATGAATAAGTGCTATGTATTCTGCCATATATTTCACCTTGTTCCGTTGTACATGACCAATCATATGCCATTGAATATCTTTTGGCATCTCTTCCCATTTCTGGGTCATTTCTTGAATTTTATTCTCGCCAAAAATCCGCTGTCCTGCTTCATAAGCTTCAAGTAATTCGTTAACCGGCTTGGTTTTGGACACTGCAACCAGGGTTACGTGTTGGGGAATGGATTCTTGTATTATTTTTAATTTATTTTGTATCGACATATTATAAAAAGTGTCTAGGTTATTTAAATTTAAAGTTCGTAAATGGCTATGCCACTTCTAAGTTTTGGCTCTATATATGTGCTTTTTGGTGGCATTACCAAACCCTCATCGGCGATATGTTTTAATTCGGAAATGCCAACAGGAAGCATATTGAACCCAACCACGTAGTTTCCAGCATCAATTTCACTTTTCATACGAACAATGTTATGTTTCCCATAGCCGTAAGAAATGCGTTTATCGTTTCTGAGATCTGATATTCCTAAAATAGGCTGTAAAATGGTTGTAAATAATATTTGTGTATCCAATTCACTTAAGGAATCGGTAAAGTTATAGGCTGTTTTTCTTAAATATAAAGAATAGAACTCACCATCTAAATACATACAAAAATTATGTTTTTGAGTGGGCTTATAAAGGATATTACCCTTGTTTTCTATCCTATAATACGTATCTAATCGCATTAAGAACTCCTCCTTACTTAAATTGTTCAGGTCTTTTATCATACGGTTATATTCGTAAATCCGTATTTCCGATTCGGGAATGAGATAGCTCATAAAGTAGTCGGCACGTTTTTCTGCGTTTATCGGCTCATCCGATAACATTTCTGCTAGCAGATTGGACGATGCACTTCTGTGATGACCATCTGCAATATAAAACTGTTTTATTCCATTAAAGTGATGCCGTATATGCGCTATTATCGTTGCGTCCGAAATTACCCAAAGGGTATGGGTTACCCTGTCCGTTGTCGTAAAATGATGTGCTGGAGTCTTCGTTTTTTCTGTTTCCAATAGTGCCTTAAGTTCATCAGAATTGGTATAGGTCATTAAAACGGGCTCCGCATTAAATCGTACCGTATGTAGATAGTCTGCAAACAGTACCTCCCTATCATTAATAGTATCCTCATGCTTTTTAATAACATCCTTTCTATAGTCATCAACCGAGGTAGCACAAAAAAGTCCGCAACAGATTACATTGTCCTGTTCTATTTGATAGAGATAAAACCCAGGGTTTTCATCTTGGATTAAAATATCGTCTTCTAAAAACTCTAGATAGCGATTTCTTACCAAAGAAAAACGCTTAGAACCGGTTACCTGTTTGTCAAATTTATAGCCAGGGTTAATAATATGTAAAAACGAAAACGGATTAAATTCTAAATTGGCACTTAACTCTTTTTCAGAATAGGATTGATAGGAACGTGAGACAACAAAAGGTGCTTTATCCTTTGTAGGTCTAATTGCTCTAAATGGTTTAACAATTGCCATTTATACCTTTAAAAACTGTTTAGAAACGATTTCGGCCTTTCTATGTTTGCTGTAATCATAAAAGCCTTCACCTGATTTTACACCAAGCTTGCCGGCCATCACCATATTTACCAAGAGGGGAGAGGGCGCGTATTTTGGATTTTTGAATCCGTTATGCATTACGTTTAAAATGGAGAGGCAAACATCCAAACCAATAAAATCCGCCAACTGTAGCGGGCCCATTGGATGTGCCATGCCTAATTTCATTACAGTATCTATTTCTGCCACGCCAGCTACGCCATGCTGTAGGGTTTCTATAGCTTCATTAATCATAGGCATTAAAATACGATTGGCCACAAAACCTGGATAATCATTGACCTCGGTCGGTGTTTTTCCCAAGGTTTTAGAGAGCTCCATAATGGTAGCAGTGGTTTCATCCGATGTACTATAGCCCCGTATAATTTCCACCAACTGCATAATGGGTACGGGATTCATAAAATGCATACCAATCACCTTATCTGGCCTTGATGTCGCTGCGGCTATTTGCGTAATGGATATGGAAGACGTATTGGTCGCTAAGATAGTCTTAGCCTCACAAAGCGTATCTAAATCTTTAAAAATTTTCCGTTTTAGGTCGCTATTCTCCGTAGCCGCTTCCACAACCAAGTGGGTTTGGGCCACACCTTCCTTTATATCTGTAAATAGTTTGATATTGCCTAAGGTACTGGTTTTATCAGCCTCCGTAATTTTTTCTTTGGCGACCATTCTGTCCAAATTTTTGGAAATAGTGGTAAGACCCTTATTTAAACTTTCTTGTGAAACATCGATCAAGCGCACAGAAAAACCGGTTTGCGCAAAAACGTGTGCAATCCCATTGCCCATGGTACCGGCACCTATTACCGCTATATTTTTCATCCTTTTTATTTTAGTAAACCTAAGGTATTGAATCCTTTAGGTAAATTAGTATTCCTTTTGACGTTGCAATCCTTCACTACCAATGTTGTAGCGTGCTAAAGCTGCACTTTGTTATCCTCAAAAGATGCTATAATCTGCAAAGCTACTTTTAATGCTTCCGTACCTTGCTTCAGTGACACTACAGGTGTAGTATCATTATTAATGGCATCTGCAAAAGCTTCCAACTCATCTAAAATTGCATTATTGGAGATTATGGTTGGATTTTCAAAATAAATCTGTTTTTTAATACCCTCGGCATTTTGTAGAACCATATCAAAATCTCCTGGGTTTTCTGGTGCATCCTTCATTTTTACCACCTCTACCTTTTTCTCCAAAAAATCGACCGAGATATAGGCATCCTTTTGAAAAAAGCGCGATTTACGCATGTTTTTCAAGGAAATTCTGCTGGCTGTTAAGTTCGCTACACAACCATTTTCGAACGCTATTCGAGCATTCGCGATATCGGGAGACTGACTAATGACCGAAACGCCGCTAGCGTTTATCTGTTTTACTTTTGAATTCACTACACTTAGAATGGCATCAATATCATGAATCATTAAATCAAGCACTACGGGAACATCCGTGCCTCTTGGATTAAACTCTGCCAAGCGATGCGTTTCAATGAACATAGGTTCATGAATGGCATTTTTTACTGCGGTAAAAGCGGGATTAAATCGCTCCACATGTCCCACCTGCCCCTTTACACCGTATTTTTCTTCGAATACCAACAGTCCCTCGGCTTCGGCCAAGGTATTGGTAATCGGTTTTTCTATGAAAATATGTTTTCCACTTTCCATAGCCTGTTTGGCACATTCGTAATGGGAAAGTGTGGGCGTAACGATATCTACAACATCAACTGCTGTTATTAACTCGGTAATCGTATCAAAGTAGGTATACCCAAATTCAGCTGCTACTTTTTTTCCATTACTTGGATCTGCATCGTAAAATCCTATCAATTCATATTTCTTGGATTCTTGAAGCAATCTCAAATGGATTTTTCCTAAATGGCCCGCTCCTAAAACACCTGCTTTTAGCATGATTCTCTTTTTTGTCAAAAATACGCATAGTTTAGAAGTTAGCAGGAACGCACATGTCAAAATCCAGATGAATCAGCTACGTTTTTTTTATTGTGTTTCGTTCATACGGGGAACTTTGTTACATTTGAAAACCAAACCAGCTACGATTGAAAGATACCTTAAAACACAGGGGAATGCGCAACCAATTGGCGCAACTATTGATAGAGAAAGGAATTATAGATACCAAGGTGCTAGATGCTATCCGAGAGATTCCTAGACATTTGTTCATGGATAGTAGTTTTGAAGGGCATGCCTACCAGGATAAGGCATTTCCGATTGCTGCGAACCAAACTATTTCCCAACCGTATACTGTGGCGTTTCAAACCGAATTATTGGAGCTGGAACCTAATATGACCGTGTTGGAAATTGGCACGGGCAGTGGCTACCAGACTGCTGTGCTTTTAAAATGTAGGGCAAAAGTTTTTACCATAGAGAGACAGTTGGAACTGTTTAAGAAAACAAGCTTATTTTTTAAGAAGATGGGGTATCGCCCTAAAAAGTTTATTTTTGGTGACGGCTATAAAGGACTTCCCAAAGATGCTCCTTTTGACCGTATCATCGTTACTGCCGGCGCTCCAGAAGTTCCAAAGGCCTTATTGTCCCAATTAAAAATTGGAGGTAGGTTGGTTATACCGGTTGGCTTTGAGGAACAGATTATGACGCTCTATGTAAGAACCTCGGAAAAAGAATTTAAAAAGGACGAATTTGGTTCTTTTAAATTTGTGCCTTTATTGGAAGATAAAAATTAAAAGATAGCCTTAATTATTAAAGCTCTTTTTTACCCGTGCCAATTCGCGTTTGTTGTCACGGTCTTTCATCGTTTCTCGCTTATCATAAAGTTTTTTCCCCTTTGCTAGGGCTATTTGTATTTTTGCTAGTCCGCGGTCGTTTATAAATAAGGTTAAAGGAACTATCGTCAGTCCAGAAGCTGTTACTTCTTTGTGCAATTTTTTTAGCTCTCTTTTCTGTAGTAATAACTTACGTTGCGCTTTGGGCTTGTGATTGTAATGTGACGCGTGGGAATACTCATCTATCTGCATATTGATGACAAAAAGCTCTCCCCTATCGTTAAATTCGCAAAAGCTTTCCGTAATGGATGCCTTGCCATATCTAAGGGATTTAATTTCTGTGCCACCTAGAACAATGCCGGCAGTGTATTTATCAAGAAGTTCATACTCGAACCGTGCTTTTTTGTTTTTAATATTAATATTCTTCTGCATACCTTACAAAAATAAGAACAATTAAATAATCCGCTTTACTTTTACACCGATTTAAAGTCCTCTATCTGTAAAGAAACTATGGGGTTTACGAACAAGTATATAAAATAGAAGTAATGAATAAATGGTACGGTATAGTATTATGGTTATGTGTAGTTGCCTGTAACGAAAGGATAAAGGAACCCACAGCACAAGAAATTATTGATAAAAGTATTGCGGCAAGCGGTGGGGAGAATTATGTTGCTAACGATATTTCTTTTCGCTTTCGCGATATGAAGTATACCGCTTCAGGACCTGCAAGCAATAGAATACTAACACGTAGTTTTATAAAAGATAGTTCAAAGCTTAAGGACGTTCGCACGCCGAATGATTTTAAACGTTATGTGAACGATAGTCTTGTAACTCTTTCCGATTCGTTAGCCAATGTATACGCCAATTCTATAAATTCAGTACATTATTTCGCATACTTACCTTACGGTTTAAATGATGCGGCCGTGAATAAAAGGTATTTAGGCAAAGTAGCATTGGATACCACGGAATATTATAAAGTCGAAGTTACGTTTGACCAAGCGGGTGGAGGTGAGGATTATGACGATATTTATGTCTATTGGTTTAATTCAAAGACATATAAACCGGAGTTCCTGGCTTATGAATTTCAAGTAAATGGTGGTGGTCAACGCTTTAGAAAAGCTTTTAATGAAAGAGTAGTGGGAGGTATACGCTTTGTAGATTACCAAAATTTTAAGAACATGCGGTTAGATCAACCCATTCACGATATAGATAAGTTGTACCAATCGGGTACATTAGAACTGTTATCAGAAATAAAGCTAGAGAATATCAGCGTTAGTCCGGGCAATTACAATTAAAAATTAATTTAGAATCTGTAGCTTTTCCATTTACTAGTTTCACTATAAATAGTGTTCCGTTCTCACTATCGTCCAACGCTTCGTATTTGTCTTCGTCGAGCAGCATATTCACCATCTGCGGTGTTGTGTTACTATGGCCTACCACTAATACGTTTTTGTTTAGATTGTCGGCTTTAAATTGTTCTAGATCCAAATTTCTTGGATCATAGTATTGAACGTCTATATTGTTTTTTACCGATGTTGGTGCGGCCGTCATGGATGTTCTGGAATAGTCTGTAGAATAAATGGCATCGATGTTGGCATCCCTAAGCACTTCTGCCCAATGCATGGCACGTCCCAAGCCTTTTTGATTTAATTCTGGGTAGGCATCATCCGGATTGCTTCTGTCTTTTTCTGCATGACGTATAAGGTAAAAGGTCGTTACGCCCGTATCTTCTGTAATAATGGTCACCGGTTGTTCTTCCTTACAGGATTGTAAAAAAATAAATCCTGTAAGCAGAATTAGTTTTAGAAATTTCATTGTTGTACTATTGTTTGGTACGTATAAAACTAAAAATACGGTAAAATAGTACGTTCAATAGGCTATTTTTTGTTTTTTTGCATATGAAAAATTTTTGTGGGGCACTTCTTATTGGTTTTGTAGTTTTCGGTCTTCATGGGCAGACTACACCTTTGCCTAATGATTTTAGGCAGCAGAACATCACAGAATACAACTCTAGCCTTTTAAATCCGGCGTATGCCTTAGATCGGAACAATCCGCCTTCAGCAGCGCTTTGGGCAAGATGGCAGTGGCAAACTTACGATGCCGATCCCACCTCAGTTTTCTTCAATTACACCCATAAATTAAATGATGCATCCGCCGTAGGAGGGGCATTTTTTCAAAATAATACCGGAATTTTCATCAATACGGGCGGTGCTATCAATTATGCTTATTTAATCGATTTTAGTCCAAAAGTACAACTTGGCGTGGGCTTAAACTTGTTCGTTTTCCAACAAAAATTGGCAGATGATCGTTTTTTTCAACCCAACCCAATACAACTAACACCTGAAAATGACATGGTGCTTCAAATGGCACCCGGGTTAAATTTAAGGGTAGATAAATTTAACATAGGAGTTGTATCGGAAAATATGTTCGATTATAACTTTGGAACAAGCCAACGGAATACGAGGCCACAGGATAGAATGTTCTTTGCAATGGCGAGTTATGATATTGCCATGGGTTTTATGAATACTGATGGTAATTCGTATTTGCGCCCTGCAGTTTATTTTAAATCCATCCCAGGGTTTGATACACAGTTTGGGTTTAATTCTATTTTAAGCAACGAAAAGTTTTGGGCACAGGCCGGTTATAATTCGTTTTATGGGATTTCAGGTGGAGTTGGCGGGCGTTTTTTCAAAAACTTTTCTATCGGGGCCTTGGTGGAGTTTGGAACAAGTCCGGAGTTGGAGGGTACCGACCCAACTTTTGAATTGGTGACTTCTTACCGATTTGGTAGCCCTGCTGCCGAACCAGAGCAGCCGGAAGAACAACTCATAGCGGAACAGGAAGAGAAAGAAAAGGCGCTATTAGCAGAACAAAAACTTTTAGCGGAACAGGAAGAGAAAGAAAAAGCACTTTTAGCAGAACAAGAGCAATTATTAGAACAGGCTGTAGATAATTCCAACCAGCTTACCGAACAAGAGGAAAAAGCACAAAAGCGTTTAGAAAAGGAAAGGGCGAAACAATATAAGGATTCGGTCAGACAATCCAGAGGAACTTCTGACGTTGCTAAAAAAGTTTCGAAACGAGAGCTTAAACGAAGGGCGGATTCCATCAATCGTGCTGCTGAAGCCATGGCCTACCAAGAAATGATCGCGCTAAAAAAGCAACAGCGTCAAGATTCTATAAGCGCAGCTGCTAAAGCACGTGAAGCGGCTGTGGCCGCAAACTTAAAACGACAACAAGATTCTGTGGCAGCTGTAGCTGAAGCCAAGGCAGAAGCGGAACGTTTGGCCTTAAAGAATGAAGTGGTAAAACCGAGAGCAGGGGAACGGTACGAGGAAGTGACCAAGGAAGGGAATTTAGCGCCGGGCTATTACCTTATAGCCAATGTTTTTGGAACCAAACGTTATTTTGATGCCTTTATGGCCGATATGAAAAAGAGAGGAATCAATGCCGGTTCTTTCTACAGGGAGGCCAACAAGTATAATTACGTTTACCTAGGTCGCTATTCTTCAATTAACGATGCACGAAAAGCCAGGGAATCTAAACTGGACGGAAAATACCTGGAAAAAACATGGATTTTTAGGGTTACTGGGGAATAGGTATTAATACTACTTATAAAAAGGGTTATGCACTTGTAATCAAGAGAATCTTAATATGTAGAAACGAATCGTGCCAGCTAGTGTCACTATATCCTAAATTTTCAGAAAACTAGCTCCTCAAAATTGTAAACGAATCATTTAGAATAGTAGGGCAAAGCTTATTTTTATTCTCTTCTGTGTCTTATTTTTGTAACATACTGAATGTACTGATGGTAGAAAACGTTAATCACATATGAAAAGTCCAAACTGGAAAACAGCTATAGATTTCGAAGATATCACCTATAAAAAATGTGATGGGGTTGCCCGCATTGCCTTTAATAGGCCCAATGTACGCAACGCCTTCAGGCCCCATACTACAAGTGAACTGATCAAAGCGTTCTATGATGCGCAAGAAGATACTTCCATTGGTGTTGTACTATTATCTGCTGAAGGCCCCTCTGCTAAAGACGGTATCTGGTCTTTCTGTAGTGGTGGTGATCAAAAAGCTAGGGGAGAGAAGGGCTATGTAGGAGCCGACGGACAACATCGATTGAATATCTTAGAAGTACAGCGGATGATTCGTTTTATGCCAAAAGTAGTTATTGCCGTTGTTCCTGGTTGGGCCGTAGGTGGCGGACATAGTCTTCACGTGGTGTGCGACATGACCTTGGCCAGTAAGGAACATGCCATTTTTAAACAGACCGATGCGGATGTTACCAGTTTTGATGGGGGTTATGGATCGGCTTACTTAGCGAAAATGGTAGGACAGAAAAAAGCACGTGAAATTTTCTTTTTGGGTAGAAACTATTCCGCCCAAGATGCCTTTGATATGGGAATGGTAAATGCTGTGATACCTCATGATGAATTGGAAGATACTGCATTTCAGTGGGCACAAGAGGTACTGGAAAAATCGCCAACTTCTATAAAGATGCTAAAGTTCTCCATGAACCTCACCGACGATGGCATGGTAGGGCAGCAAGTTTTTGCAGGAGAGGCCACGCGATTAGCGTACATGACCGAAGAGGCAAAAGAAGGTAGAAATGCCTTCTTGGAAAAAAGAAAACCAGATTTTGGCAAGGATAAGTGGTTACCGTAGGCAATACATAACGTTTATTGTAGGGTAAGTCATACGCACAACATGTAGAAACTAAAAAGAGTCTAATCTGTGAAGATTAGACTCTTTTACGAGAACACTATATGAAAATGAAAAATTTTATTTCGTTTTTATTACATGGTAAATATACTACCAGAATGCAAAGTCGAGAAACTATTGTTGTGAGATAAGGCAAATTTGTGGTGTAGGGGATGAAAGTCGATTTTAAGCGTTCAAAAGTCTTACGTAATCCCTTTGCGTTGCAAAAATCATGTTAGATTACAGAAGCCCTATTTCAATTCAGCACATAAATATAAAGAACTGCTTTTCTCATTTAGTTGATCGCAGCACAAATTTCCTTTAAAAAAGTGTTGACGTCAAATTCTGGGTCCTCGGCCAAGCCGGTTCGCACCACTACCAAATCCTCTGAAGGAATTACGAATACGTACTGACCTTGATATCCATTAGCCGAAAACATGTCTCTGGGCACATCGGGAAATTTACCACCAGAATTCAGCCAAAAATGAGCGCCGTACACACCATCGGAATGTGCGGTAGGGGTTGTGATATAATCTACCCAGTTTTCGGCAAAAATACGTTCCCCGTCCCACATTCCTTTATTGAGGTACAATAGACCAAATTTTGCCCAATCTCTGGTGTTCGCCCATCCATAGGAAGAACCAACAAAATTACCTTCCATATCAGTTTCCAACAGCATGGAGTGCATTCCTATTTTGTCGATTAAATGGGTATAGGGATAATCCAAATAAGCTTGATGGTTTGAAAATTGGTCCCGTAAAACACCTGATAATAGGTTGCTTGTGCCAGAGGAATAGTTCCATACTTCGGTAGGGGAGGCAATAGGCTGTTTTGTCGCCTGAGCTTTGGTCATATCGGCAGCTAAAAACAACATTTTTGTAACATCGGATATTTGGGTATAATCTTCTTCCCACGCCAGGCCACTTTGCATTCGTAGTAAGTGATTTAGGGTAATTCCAATCTTGGTATTTTTCATACGAATATCATCTGCAAAGGGTCGGTAATCCATCGTAATCTTACCTTCGTGTTCTAGCATACCATATAATGTAGCCAGAACACTTTTGGTCATAGACCATCCCAATATAGGTGTTTCTGAAGTAAATCCTTCCCTATAGTTTTCTGCTATAATTTGATTTTTGTAAGCAACGAGTACGGTTCTGGTTTTCTGCTTTTCATAATCGCTAAAGGCACCGGCAACCGCTTTGTTTAATTTAGTATAGTCTACATTTTCAAAAACGGTATCCTTCTTTCCAGCGTTGCCGTATGGGAACGGTCTGTCATTTTTTAATACGGTTCGCTTAGGCTTTAGCAATTTCTGATTTTTGTCGTAATCCTCAGTAATCAAGACACAACCAAGTCCTTCCCTATAGATAGTCTCCCTAGGCATTAGGCCGTATACGGCACTAACGACAGCGTTGCTGTTGGCTGCTTTTAAACTGGCCAATGTAACCAAGGGGATATCATTATCATTTTCTTGAATATCCGAGAGGGCTCTATTCGCAATAAAATGATTGGAGGCCAGGTTTTTGGACGAATACCCAGAGATGAGATTTAGCTTGGGATAATTTGTCCAAACAACAAAACCAAGTATCAATAGGACAAGAGGGAGGATAAACTTTGCTTTTTTCAAAAGGTACGTTTTATAGATTGTCGTAAATTTAGCAAAAAGCTAGGCATGTCAAACATTGGATTGATTATAGAGGAACGAAGCAGGGATATCGGTGATTTTCTTGTAGGAAGGCTCATCCCTTTTCGAAAGAAACGAATGATCGGTCCTTTTATCTTCATAGACCACATGGGTCCCACTATATTAGGCCCTACTAATTATATGGATGTAGACCAGCATCCGCATATAGGACTCTCTACGCTTACCTATATGTTGGAGGGCGAGTTAGAACATGAAGATAGTATAGGCACGAAGCAACGTATTCGACCGGGTTCGGTAAATTGGATGGTTGCCGGTAAAGGGGTTTCACATACCGAACGGACACCCGCTAAGCTTAGAAACGGCAAACAGTTTACGGCACACGGATATCAGATCTGGGTTGCCCTCCCTAAAGAATTAGAGGATATAAACCCGGAATTTCATCATATTGAAGCGGCAGAATTACCTACATGGCGTAATGCCGCTGCGCGTTTTACCCTAGTTGCAGGAACAGGATTTGGCAGACAGTCGCCCGTACCCGTTCATTCCCCTTTATTTATGGTAGAAGTTAAAACTACAGAGCGTTATGAGCTTAATACTATGGATCATCTTAAAGGAGAAATAGGTATCTGCATTGTGGAAGGCAGTATCGAGGCTTGTGGGGAAATAGTAGAAAAGGGCAATATTTTAGTGAGTAAGGTCTCGGATACCTGTAAGACCATCGTACATGCAAACACCCATTTATTGCTCTTTGGAGGTGAACCCCTGTCAGAAGAGCGACACATTTATTGGAATTTTGTCTCTCATGACAGAGATAAGATAGAAAAGGCCAAGGCTGCTTGGAAGGCAAGAACCTTTCCTATGATGACCAATGATACCAGCTACGTAACCTTACCCGGACTATAGTTTTTCCCAGGTTCTATTTGGGCCCAATTTAAAACTGCCCAAGTGCTCAAAAGTACACTCGTTGGGCAGAATTAGAGATAAAAACGTACTATCATCTTTGGAACGGTATAAATGATAGGTCTTACCTACGATAGGCTCAAAACTAAATTTAGCACTGTATACCAAATTGTTCAATTCAAAATCCTTCATTAGGCGTTTATACTCTTCCTGAATGGCTTCGTATTGAGCCTTAAACTGATTATTAGCGCTAACAATATTGGTGTTTTTCCACGAAGTGACATCTGGGGGCGTAATTTTTGGCGCGGCAACACTACTGGAATAGGGGAGCAGTTTGCCATTGTAGGACTGTGTTTCCTCGTCAAAAACGATATAATCAGGTTTTTTCTCTTTTGTCATAGCGGAACAAAATTAACAAAAACCGCTGAATTTTAGAATAGAAGATCAGAATTCAACCTGTAGACCTAAGAGAACTGGTTTTCCATCCTTAAAAATAAATTCATATTTTAACAACTGAAAACACGATTATATGACCAGGTACATTTCTCACTTAAAATGATACTATGCGTAAACCTCTGTTAGTACTTTTGACTATATGTCTGTGTTCCTCTTGCAAAGAAAAAACGAAGCAAGAAGACCCGTATCAATGGCTCCCATTACGCGTAACTGCCACGGCTTATAATTCTACCCCTGCACAAACTTCTTATGAACATCCTGAGATAACAGCGTGGGGAGATTCTATTACCCCTGGTGTAAAATGGATAGCCGTATCACGGGATTTACTAAAAAAAGGTTTACGTTACAATACCTTGGTCAAAATTGATACTTTTAACGGAGTTTACATTGTAAAAGATAAAATGCATCCAAGGTGGCGTAATCGTATAGATATTTATATGGGAAAAGATATAAACAAGGCAAGGGAATGGGGAAGACGGAAGATTGATATCAAATACGGAGTACCAAAAGATACCATTTATACCGCTGAGAAATGAACATACGACTGCTGTTTTTTATGGTTTCGTTCTTACTTTGGTCCTGTAAAGCTTCGGTAAGTATTGTAGATAAACCCATAATTTTCGATACCAATCGCGAACTTTTAACACTGGAGTATTTGGAACAACGGTATGGACTAGATGTGGATACCCCAGAAATTACCCCTAAGATGATTGTCTTGCATTGGACCGTTATACCAACCTTCGAAAAGTCATTTGAAGCTTTTAAAAATCCGACCTTACCCAATTGGAGGCCGGATATTAATAGCGTAAGTGGTTTAAACGTGTCCTCACAGTTTATGGTAGATCGCGACGGTACAATTTATAAGCTGTTACCGGAAACCACTATGGCGCGTCACGTTATTGGGTTAAATCATTGTGCTATTGGCGTAGAGAATGTAGGGGGTAGCGAAGGACAACCATTGACAAAGGCACAACTAAAATCAAATATAAAATTGGTACGCTACTTGACCGAAAAATACGAAATCGATTACCTAATCGGGCATTATGAGTATACCCTTTTTGAAAACCATCCCCTTTGGCTGGAGAAAGATAGTGGCTATAGAACCGTAAAAACAGACCCAGGCCCAGAGTTTATGAACAAGGTTAGAAAAGCAGTAGATGACCTTAATTTTAAACCGCTTCCAAAATTGTAACCCAACCAATTCCTAAAGATTACAAGCTATTACCAGTATAACACAAGACAACTAAACTACAAGAATGAAATACTTAGCATCCTTACTTATTATTTTAATTCCATTTTTTGGAGCGAGCCAAACCCAAAATATCACGACAGAACTTTACGACACCTATGAAACCTACAAAGAACGGTCTTTGAACAAAAGACGGGTAAAGCACTCGGAAATTGCACCCTTAATAGCCAATGCCGCTGCCAACCCCAAGTTTAAAGTATCAAAAGTAGGAACCTCTATTGTTGGTAAAAACCTTTCCTTAATCAGTCTGGGGAAAGGCGAAACCAGTGTATTTCTTTGGTCCCAGATGCATGGTGATGAACCTACAGCTACCCAGGCCATTTTTGATATATTAAATTTCTTAGATAGTCCAGATTTTCAACAGGAAAAAGAGGCTATTTTGGAAAATCTGACTATTCATTTTTTACCGATGCTGAATCCGGATGGGGCGGAACTGTTTCAAAGAAGAAACCTTTTGGGTATAGATATCAATAGGGACGCAGTACGCTTACAATCTCCAGAAGGACGCACCCTAAAGCGCGTTCGTGATAGTCTGGAAGCTGATTTTGGCTTTAACCTACACGACCAAAGTACCTACTACAATGCAGAACGTACAGATAAACCAGCAACCATCTCTTATCTGGCACCGGCATATAATTACGAAAAGGACATTAACAAAGTACGCGGTAACGCCATGAAAATCATTGTTTTCATGAACAACATTTTACAGCAGTATGCTCCTGGTCAGGTAGGAAGGTACAACGATGATTTTGAACCACGGGCATTTGGAGACAACATTCAAAAATGGGGGACAAGCACTATTTTGATAGAGTCTGGCGGATATCCTAAGGATATCGAAAAACAAGAGATAAGAAAACTGAATTATGTGTCTATCTTATCGGCCATATACACGATTGCCAAAGAAAACTACAAGGAGATTCCAATTTCGGATTACGAAAAAATTCCTGAGAACGATCGCAAACTGTTCGATTTAAAACTTATTGGAGCGCAATATGAACTCATGGGAAATACATATACCTTAGATATAGGAATTAATCAGTTAGAAGTTGATTACGAGGACCATAACCGTTTTTGGTATAGCAGTCGGGTAATAGACCAAGGCGATTTATCTACCTATTACGGTTATGAAACCTTGGATGCCAGCGCCTTTACCATAAAGCCGGCTAAAGTATATCCAGAGATTTTAGATGCTATGTCTAACGCCAAGGACCTAAATACCGCAGCACTTTTAAAACAAGGATACGGCTACCTTAGGATGAATACAATTCCACCTAAAGCTTTGAATTCACCTTTACCGTTTCATATTATTGGAAAAAACTACAAAGTACCCGAACTACGACTACAGCCCGGCGTAAATCCAACCTTTTTCCTAGAAAAAAATGGTGAATTGGAGTATGCGGTTATAAATGGATTTTTAATGGATTTAAAACAGGAAATGCCCACGATACCGAACGCGATGATTTACAGGTAATTTCAAGATTTGTATCAATACCCGTATTGAAGGGTCATTTGAGAGCCGTAACGCAATAAAATGACCAACATAGAAAATAGGGTGACCATAATGATAGAAAAAAGTAGTAATACGATATTCCGGTAAGTGCTAGACAATAGGCTTAAGGCACTATTTCTTATAATTTCGTTGAATACATCCATGATTTCTAATTTTTAGAGATTGTATCATAGTTTAAAGGATGTTCGTTGGTATTGTTCGGGGTCATTATTATAACAATTGAAGACGTAAAAACCCTACTTCAAAGCTATTAAAATCAACTACGAAGACGAATACCTAGTAAGCTAGCTTAAAATCGGACAAAAAAAAAGGGAAGCAAAAGCTTCCCTTAATCGTAATGGTTATAAATATTATAAGGTTTCCGTATCTAATAGCGCAAAAAACTTATCTAAATTAGGAAGAATTACAATTTTTGTTCTTCTGTTTTTGGCCATGTTCTCCTTAGAATCGTTTTCTGCCAAAGGTAGATAGCTACTTCTGCCTGCTGCAATCAATTGCTTAGGATTCACATCATAGGATTTTTGTAGTTCACGCACAATGGAAGTAGCACGTTTAACGCTTAGGTCCCAGTTATCGGTTACCATAGGTGTGTTTATTGTCCTTGCATCCGTGTGGCCTTCTACCATCACTTCCATGCTGGGTTCGGATTTAATGACTTCTGCTAATTTTTTAAGGATTTTATCCGCTTTGTTACTCACTTTATAACTTGCCGTGTTGAATAACAATTCATCTGAAATATTGATCATCACAACGGTTTTATCTATACTCACATTAACATCATCATTCTCGTCAGAGATAGACTGTTGCAGTTTATAGGATACGGCCAAGTTCATAGAATCTTGAAGTGTGGTTGCCTGAGCCAATTTGGCAGGGTCCACATTTTTCAAGGTCTTACGCATATTTGCTTTTGTATTGTTGCTCATTACCGCAACATCGTCTACAGTGGTATACTGTGTGTCGTTGATTTCTTTTAAGGAGTTTATTTTAGAATTGTACTCGGCTACGCGCGCTTCTATCTTAGCGAACTTATCTTCAAGTTCTTCCTTTTCTACTCTGGTTTTAGTAAGCATACTGGTGGTTTCGGACAAGTTGTCCTCCAAGGCTACGTATTTTTTTTTAGAAACACATGAAGCTAAAAGTGCGATGGAAAGAATTCCTGCTACTGCTGATTTTTTCATTTTATAGTTGTTTAAATTTATTAACTATTCTCATTTCCATGTACGCAAAAAGTCGATGAACGGATGTTTTCATTTTAGCGTACTTTATAAAATTAGACCTACTTAGACCCTTAATAATTGGTTTCTAGGGCATTGTGATAAGAATAAAAAGCAAAAAAAAGAGGCCGACCGGCCTCTTTTTAATGTTCATTATTTATTGTTATTCGCAACCGCCGGTAAAACCTTTAGCATCAAATTTTGTTTGCACTGCACCTTCTCTGGCACCAGTCTTTACCTGTATGGCAAGGTTGCTCTCACCGCTCCCATCTCGTTTAGGACTACAATATTCGAATAAGTAAAAACTGTTCGCTCTTTCTGATACCTTATCGGAAATATCATTAAAGGTATCTTCCAATTCTTCCTTGTTCGTAGCAAACACTGTAGCAGTTTTCCCGATATCGGATAAGACTTGGGTGTCTATTTCACTTCCTAGACCAATACTAAAGAAGGATATATTTGCATTTGCATCGTTTACTTTTTTAAGGGCTGCCGTTTCCGTAAAGCGAGAGGCTTGGTCTGTACCGTCTGTAAAAATAACTACCGATGCCGCACCAATATTATCTCTAGCCGTTGTTTCCTTAATCAAATCGGAGGCGATATCGGTTACTTTGATAACAGCACCATATAAATCTGTTGAAGGATCTGAGCTAATATCATCGGTAATACCCTCTATAGCTCCTATAAGTTCTGTACGTGATGAGGTAAGTTCATTTAACAAATGTAATTTGTCCTCTCCATCAAACCAATAGATTGCCATTTGATTGGATTCTTGAGGCGTTTCGGGCATTACATTGTTAACAAAGCTCGTACTTGCTATTTTGAGCTCCTCAAGACTACTATCCAATACACTGTTGCTCAAATCTAGGACCAACAAGGTATTATTATTGAATATTTGAGAGTTCGGGGAGATTCGCGCAAAAGATTCCGAAGTAGAAATGGTATTGAAACAATCATCGTTTCGGCCTTGTTCGTAAATGGTAAATTGATTTGCGGTTAATCCGGAGACTGGATTTCCATTAGTATCTGAAACTTTAAAGAAAATGGACACCTTTCCGGGTGCCGTAGTAAATTGATCTTGAATGGATAGTACCAATTCGCCTTCTTCCAATCCCAAACATTCATCAACGGGCTTTCCTTGTCCAAGACCTTCACCTAGATTTAAATCCAAGTCAATATCGTCATCTGCATTGCCACATGATACGATAAGGGTAAGCATAAAAAGGGTACTAAAAGTTCTAAAGAACGCTTTCATAAAATTACATTTTGTGTTCAACAAAATTAACGCACTTTCTGCTTAGAAATTATGGGTAGTTTTTTTTATTATGTTAAACAATGTTAAAGGATATAAATTAATTCCAATAATTGTAAGTTTGAAGTATCCATAACAACCACCATACCATTGAAAAATACCGTTTTATTGACACTATTAGTATTTTGGTTTAATACCTCATGGTCCCAAAAGAAAAATGCTGACTTTACCTTAACCATAAAAGAGATAACAGGACCTATTACTATTGACGGTGTGGGTGATGAACCTGCTTGGCTTAGCACAGATGTGGCAAAAGATTTTTTTATGGTGCTACCCATGGATGATGGCCCAGCGGTGAATACATCTGAAATACGAATGGCATATGATGATAGGAATATCTATCTTTTAGCTACTTTTTTTAACGAACAAAAGGGTAAAAATTTTGTAGAGTCGCTTCGAAGAGATTTCTCCTTTGGTAAAAATGATAACTTTTTATTGTTCCTAGATCCGTTTAATAACCAAACAACCGGTTTTTCATTTGGTAGCAATGCGGCCGGGGCCCAGTGGGACGGCACTATGTTTGCTGGAGGAAGAATAGATCTTAATTGGGATACCAAATGGATTTCTGAAGTGGTTCAAGATGAAGAAAAATGGGTTTTTGAAATGGCCTTACCATTTAAATCTATACGGTATGAGGCTGGCGTTACGGAATGGGGAATTAATTTTAGCCGGCTTGATTTAAAGTCGAGTGAAAAATCGAGTTGGACTCCCATTCCTAGACAATTTCCCACGGCCTCTTTGGCCTATACCGGTACTTTGATCTGGGACAAACCACCACCGGCACCTGGTATTAACTATTCCATTATTCCGTACGTGTTAGGAAATGTGTCCCAAGACTTAGAAGCCAACGAAGATTCGGAATATGAGGTAAAAGTAGGCGGTGATGTAAAGTTTAGTCTTACATCATCCCTTAATTTAGATTTAACCGTTAATCCAGATTTTTCACAAGTAGAGGTAGATCGACAAGTCACCAATCTAGATCGTTTTGAACTATTCTTTCCGGAACGTAGGCAGTTTTTCCTAGAAAACAGCGACCTTTTTGCCAATTTTGGGTACGACAACATCCGTCCTTTTTTTTCCCGTAGAATTGGACTTGGCGTTCCTATACAGGCAGGAGCAAGAATAAGTGGTAATTTAAACGATAAATGGCGTGTAGGTCTTTTGAATATGCAAACCTCCAGTGTAGATGCTACAGGCCTCCCAAGTCAAAATTTTGGGGTTCTATCACTGCAACGAAAAGTCTTTAAGCGGTCCAACATTGGTTTAATGCTGGTGAACAAACAATCCCTGAACTATCCTAGCGATAGTGATTCGATACAAGCTGTTTTTCCAAAATTCAATAGGAATATAGGTGTGGAGTATAATTTAGCTTCCTCCAATAACCTTTGGAACGGAAAGGCCTTTTTTTTAAAATCGTTTGGACCGGAGCAGCGTGGGAATGGAGTTACGCAAGCCATGAACATAGATTATAATAGTAGAAAATGGAACTGGGGCTTTAAACAGGAATGGGTAGCAGAAGATTACACTGCAGAAGTAGGTTTTGTGCCGCGAACAGGTTATGTGAGCTTGAGTTCTTCCGTTGGTCATATTTTTTTTCCAAAAAGTAGCAAACTAGTAAGTCACGGACCGCAATTAAACTTCAATTACTTCTTTAACGAGTCTTTTAAGCAGACAGATCGTACCAATTTCTTGGTATATAATTTCGATTTTAGGAATCGCAGTAATTTATTCTTTTTTGTGTCGGATGATTATGTGGAATTGCTCGCACCTTTTGATCCTACCAGATTGGGCAAAGAAGAGCTTGATAGTGGAACCAAACATAATTGGAACGCTTTTGGTTGGGAATTTAATTCAAGACCGCAGAGCCTTTTTACGTATAATTTTGAAGGCAGGTTAGGAGGCTATTATTTGGATGGTAGCCGCACCAGTCTATCCACAGAGTTAGGATACCGATTTCAGCCCTATGTGAGCTTAAGTGCAAATGTGAATTACAATCATATTAATTTACCGGAACCATGGAATACTTCTCAATTTTGGCTGGTTGGTTCGGAAGTGGATATTACTTTTACCAATAAAGTGTTCTTTTCCAACCTTTTCCAATACAATGAGCAAACGGGTAACCTCAATGTGAATTCTAGGTTTCAATGGCGTTATAGTCCCGCATCGGATTTATTCTTGGTCTATACCAACAATTACTTTATTGCCCCTTTCGAAGGTCGTAATTGGGGACTTACCTTGAAGTTCACCTACTGGTTAAACAAGTGATGATTTCAACTATGGGGTTACTTTAAAATAAATGGAAAAATCAGCATTCAATACTAAGGGAAATATAGCCATTATACTACTGGCTGCAGGGCAATCCTCACGCATGAAGGCAATTAAACAGTTATTACCGTGGAAAGGGACTACCTTATTGTTACATGCCCTTAACACTATACTTGATATTCAAAAAGAAAAGGTGTTTATGGTACTAGGTGCCAATTCAGCGTTAATACAGAAACGGTTAAAACTCGAATCGTATCCTGTTACACTTATTAAAAACGAAGCGTGGCAAATGGGTCTTGGGAGCAGTATCGCTTGCGGAATTGATGCGATCTTAAAGCAAGAGCATGCCATTGATGGTATAGTAATCTGTCTGGCAGATCAACCTTTACTAACCAGTAGTTATTATAAGGAATTGATACGTGTGTTCACTTCGAATAATGTCCCTATTGTAGCTACACGTTACCCAAATAAATTTGGGGTTCCTGCTATTTTTAAAACAGAAATAGCACAAGAATTGATACATTTGAAGGAAGACCATGGAGCAAAGTACATGATGTCTAAATACAAGGAACTAGTACTTGCTCTAGATGCGGGGGATCAGATAGTGGATATTGACACCCCAGAAACCTATAAACGAGTATACGAACAGCATAATAAAAGTCAAGAATGAACCGTAACAGTGTAATGAAGTCCAGTATCCTTTTTCTTATAATCAGTAGCATGGCAGTACCATCGGTTTTAAGTCAAGAAATGAGTTTTGAGCAGTATAATCCTACCTCAACCCTGGTAGTCCCTGGAAAAGAGATAAAGCAGGCAAAGTTTCGCTTTATAGATATTCATAGCCATCAACGCGACATGTCCGTAGCAAAACTAACGAGTTTGCTTTCCGATATGGATGCACTTAACGAGGGTATTATGGTAAACCTGAGCGGCGGTTCTGGGACAAGTTTAAAAGAAAAAGTAGAAAACATAGCGAAAAGTTTCCCGAACCGTTTTGCAGTATTTGCCAATGTCGATTTTGAAGGTGTAGGAACAGCTGATTGGGGCGAAAAGGCAGCTAAGCAATTAGAAGAGGATGTAAAGAATGGTGCGAAGGGGCTTAAAATATTTAAGAGTCTAGGACTTCGTTATACCGATATAAATGGGAATAGGGTGGCTATTGATGACAAGCGTTTAGATCCAATTTGGGCTAAATGCGGAGCATTGGGTATTCCGGTTCTGATACATGCAGCCGACCCAAAATCGTTTTGGGACGATATGGATAGTAAAAACGAACGATGGTTGGAGCTAAAGACACGACCGAGAAGAAAAAGGTCTGCTACAGATCCAGCCCCTTGGGAGCAAATTATAGAGGAACAGCATACAATGTTCAAAAGGCACCCAAACACCAACTTTATTAATGCACATATGGGTTGGTACGCGAATAACCTAGGGAAGTTGGGTGAGCTTCTGGATGAAATGCCTAATATGTACGTGGGCATTGCCGCAGTTATTGCAGAATTGGGAAGACAGCCACAAAATGCGAGAGCATTTTTTGTAAAATATCAAGATCGTATCCTATTTGGTAAGGATAGCTGGAAGCCTGAAGAATTCCCGACCTACTTTAGAGTATTGGAAAGTAATGATGAGTATTTCCCATATTATAAAAAATACCATGCTTTTTGGGCCATGTACGGCCTTGACTTACCGGATGAGGTGCTCAAAAAGGTTTATTATAAGAACGCCCTAAAAATCGTTCCCGGACTCGATGCCTCGCTATTCGAATAATTGTGGTTAGAGGTCTTCGTTGCGATTCAACTTGGCATTTACCAACTTCTCTACGTCCTGAAATATACCGCAGGAGTTTTCTGGTTTTACCAAGGAAGGAGTCTTTTTTCTTTTGGTCAATGCCTCAATTTCAAGATTTAAGTATTGCATGCTACGAAATTTTAGCTGTATAACGGCCTATACCTTAACATGTTGTATATTAATTCGTATAAGAATTTAAAGTTGATGTGATTTTTAAGGAGATATGGATACCAATATAAAAAACCAAAGCACTAAATGGCCAGGGAGACCGAATTCACAAAACTTATACAAGAGCATCAAGGCTTACTTACGAAGGTAGCTTCGGTGTATACCAATACAATACCGGATAGAGAAGATCTCTTTCAAGAAATTGTGTATCAGCTTTGGAAGTGTTTTGACTCCTTCAAAGGGGAATCAAAAATTACCACTTGGATGTACCGTGTAGGTATGAATACGGCCATTACCCATTTAAAAAGGTCAAAAAGAATTGCTACTACAAGTTTGGTATCAGAAGGACTAGTATTCGGTGCCACTACCGATGATCCTATTTACGAAGAGCGCCTGGCGCTGTTACACACCTATATTCAAAATTTGAATCAATTAGAAAAAGGGCTAATGCTTTTACTTTTAGAGGGTAAAAGATATAGTGAAATAGCAGAGATAACTGGATTGTCAGCCTCTAACGTCGGAACTAGGATATCGCGTATTAAAACGAAATTAAAAAAGAACATTGTAAAACCGTAGCATATGGATTTAGAAGAACTTCAACTAGCTTGGACCCAAATGGACAAGGAGCTCAAGACACAAAAAAAACTTACGGAAAGTATTATAATGGAGATGACACGTACTAGGTACAAAAATAAGTTTAAAAAGATCAGTAGTTATGAAAAAGTGGGTGCGGTTGTTTGTTTTGGTGCGGCCCTATATATCCTGCTTCATTTCAATAAGCTAGATACATGGTACCTTCAGGCGTGTGGTGTTGCTACTTTAGCAATTTTAATTGCCCTGCCCATACTCGTTCTTTCAAGTTTAAAAAAAATACAAAACTTGGATATTTTGAAAGGAACCTATAAAGAGAATTTAATAAAATATACCAAGTTGAGATCTCGATTACTAGGCTTGCAACAAATTGGTATTGCGCTATCACTTTTTATGATGTTTTTAATCATCCCTATTACTCTTAAAATCTTTAAGGATAAAGACTTGTTCTTGATACCTTTAAATCCACAAAAATGGATAGCTTTTTCTATAGTGTTTGTAGTGATGTTGTTCTTCTGCAGATGGGGTTATAGAAGTTATAGGAAAATAACAGATTCTGCTGCTTTACTATTGGAGGATTTGAAGTAGCCTTGACGATAACTACTCGGTAAGCTTCTTCTGAATATAGTTTAATATGAGCATCCAATTCATTTTGAGTAGGAGGGAAGCCGTAGGAACATTATCATCTGCTATGGCCGAAATAATGGCTTCGTGTTGATTATCCGATTTATTATAGAAAAAATCGTCTTGCATAAAAGCACGTTCGTAAAAGAACACTCTTGTTTTTAAGTCGTGCAATAACTGAAGTGCCAACTCATTTTCAAAACCTTTAGTCAATAGCCTATGAAATTCCATATCGGCCTGTATTCGCGTAATCGCGTCAGCGGCATTTTCAAATACCTCTTGTTGGGCTTTTAAATTGATAATATCTGCGTCGTTAAATTCGCTGTTTTCAATGGCCATCACCTCTAAACTAGCAACTAGATCATAAAGGTCTTCGGCTTCTTTTACATCTAATTCAGCGATAATAAAACCACGATTGGGTACTGCCTTAATAATGCGTGCCTGTTGTAATTGTGCCAAGGCCTCTCGAATTGGTGTAACACTGACATTTAACTCCCTAGATAAAGCAGCCAAGTTTATCGTTTTTCCAAGGTCTAGCGTACCCGTTGTCATTTCTTTTAAGAGATAATTTCGTACCTGGTCGCGTAAATTTAATTTTTTACCCATATAACAAATGTACTAAATCGTATACGATTATAATCAAATCAAAATAGAAGGAAATAAGCTAACCTAAGCTTTAAACGTACACTAAAGTGTTTTATTCTGCGTTAAAAAGCTAGTAATCAAATTATAATAGATATGAAGAATGTTTTAGCTATAGTTAAAAATACTAGTATGATACTCCTTATTGCATCTCTTGCTGTAGGTTGTAGTACCGATGAATCCGATAAGGATACAATGCTTGATACCGAAATGCTAACTGCTCAAGAAGTTCAATTGGTTTTAGAATCAGACCAGCTTTCCGGTGCCGCAGATCAAGTGCTATCCGAACTTTTTTTGAATAATGGCGCAGCTGGCAAGAATAATCTAGCAAACGATTGTTATGTTGCTGAATATACGGATACCGGGTTTAGCGTAACCTTCAACAACTGCATTTTAAACGGAACCAATAATGTTGACGGAAGCTTGGTTGTTACTTACGACTTTGACTCCGAAAGTGCATCTTACTCCGTTGCCTACACTAATTTTTACGTAAATGAAGCTGTTTTGAACGGTACAAGGACCATTCTATTGTTAAGCGATACAGCTGAAAATGCTCTTTCGTATACGGTTACCAGTGATATGAATCTGGTACTTGCAGACGGCACTAATGTCTCAGAAAATGGAGAGCGTGTTTTCGGTTTTACGGTTGGAGAGAACATAGAGGATATCGCAATAACCCTTTCCGGTAATTGGAATTTAAATGCTGGAAGCGATGTATATACGATAAACGTAATCAATGAATTACAGACCAATGTAGGCTGTGCCTACGTAGCCAAGGGACTATTAGGTTTGGATAAAAACGGTTTGGCGGTTACCATAGATTTCGGAGACGGAACTTGTGACGATATGGCAACGATTACCTACCCTAACGGAGCCAAGGCAGAAGTGTCTTTAAGAGATTAAACCAAGGGGCATTGAGAAGAGCCATTCTACGTGCTACTTAAAGCTCCTAAGCATATAAACTCCATTTATAATGGTTGATAATAAAGGGATAGTTCCAAAGCGGTACTATCCCTTTTTTTTGTTTAAATACTTAATCATATATACTAAGCATACTACTTCGGTTTAAGTTGTCATACGCGTTAACACATTCTAAAAAGACAACGGAACTAATGTCTTTGGGTGTTGGGTAGTGAGGCTCTCTTCATAGTACTTCCATCTTCCGCTGTACTTGATTACCGTTCTTTTTATGGGATATGCTGACAAAAGTTGCTGTAGCTTATCTAGAGATACAGCTTACCGTTTCAATAACACCTAATTATACTTTGGTAAACAACCCTATCTAATCGTTTCAATTACTAATTTGATTTTAAGGGTTTTATGATTTCTTACTAGCACGCTATACAAGCGACTCCGTGTTCACTATTTCACTTACCTGCGACTTACCTTTGTTACTTCCGACAATTTTATTTCGAAAAAATAGCGACAGCTTGCTGTAGGATAGCTCAATGTATGTTTTTTTACTAGAACAAGTACTTTAAACATTTAGTAGTATAAGTTATACTTAGCGCTAATTATACCTCAAAATTCAAATACATAATGTATCTTTGTTACCGTTAAAAAGGGATGCAGAACAATCTTGCAATGACCTTAAGGATTTCCAAATAGTATAGATGTAACTATTTATTTGTCATTATCTACAGGCAGCGGTTTACTTCATTTTCTCTTCTAACAAAGGATATTTAAAAATTTAAAAATACGAATGGCAAAATCGCAACAAACATTTAACAAAACAGAAAAAGAAAAAAAGCGTTTAAAGAAACGTGAGGAAAAGAGAAAGAAAATGCTTGCCAGAAAGGCAGAAGCAAAAGAAAATGGAACCTCGGGAATTCCCATGGCCTATGTAGATTTCAATGGAAATCTAGTAGATACGCCACCAGACCCGTCCATGAAGGTAGAGATCGAAGCAGAGGATATTGTATTAGGCATTCCTAAGAAAGAAGAAGGAGATGTAGAGGAGTTTGATCCTGTAAGAAACGGGAAAGTATCTTTCTTTGATTCTTCTAAAGGATTTGGTTTTATTATCGATTCGGAAAATAATGAGAAATATTTCGTTCATGTAAGCGGACTAATAGACGAAATTTTCGAAAACGACAAGGTTTCTTACGAGTTGGAACGAGGAATGAAAGGTATGAATGCCGTTCGTGTTAAAAAAATTGAATAGTAGTTACTAGTTAACGCCTCATAAGTATATGGCCAAACGAAACACACTTCTTATCGTATTGGCCTTTTTTGCGATTTATGTTATCTGGGGAGCAACGTACCTTCTCAATAAAATAGCGGTCACGGAACTCCCGGCATTTATGTTGGCAGGCACGCGCTTTGTAGTAGCGGGCCTCCTGATTTTTGTTATTGCCAAACTCTCCGGTCGTTCGTTGAAAATTACAAAAACACAACTCATAAACACTAGTATTGCCGGTTTCCTTTTCCTAACCTTCGGTAATGGTGTTATTGTTTGGGCCTTAAAATATGTAGATAGTGGTTTTGCCGCACTCGAAGTCTCCGCACAGCCTTTGGTTGTGCTACTTTTAATGCGAATACTTCAAGGTAAAAGAATACAGCCGATGTCCTTAGTAGGAATCGGATTGGGGTTTATTGGTATTTTCCTTTTGGTAAGCCAAAAACAGATTATCAACCAAGAAGGTGCCTTGCTCGGAATGGCACTCATTTTTGCCTGTATGTTAAGTTGGGCCTATGGCAGCTTGTTTGTTGGTACCGCAGACTTACCGGTCAACTACTTTGTAAATACCGGATATCAAATGTTTACCGGCGGTATCTTACTATTTTTAATCAGTTTGCTTCTAGGCGAGCAATGGGTTTCTCCTTTAGCATGGAGTACACCGGTACAATGGTCTATGTTTCTATTAATTATATTCGGTAGTATCGTTGCCTTTACTTCATTTAATTACCTACTACGTGTCGTTTCTCCTGAAAAGGTAGCGACTTCTTCTTATGTGAACCCAATTATAGCCATGCTGTTAGGTTGGTACTTTCTAAAGGAAGAGATTACAATACAGTCCGCCATTGCTGCGCTGATATTACTTACCGGTGTCTATTTTATCAATACAAAGAAAAAATTAACCCTTTTCTCTAGGTTTTCTTCTGCAAAACCTAAAGCTTAAACCAAGGCTTCGGTCAAAGGCAATACAGCACCTTCCTGTAGGCCATCTAAGCCAATCTCCCCTATGCGTACACGAATAAGCCTTACCGTGGGAAAGCCAACTGAAGCCGTCATTTTACGTATTTGACGAAACTTTCCCTCGGTAATGGTAATGGAAATCCAAGACGTAGGCCTATGAACACCAATGCGCAGTTTCCGATGTGCCGCTGGTAAAAAATCTGGTGGTACTATTGTTTCCGACAAACATGATTTTGTTGTGTAGGTATTTCCTAGAACCCCAATAGTAACACCTTTTCTTAACTCTTTTAAAGCATCTGCAGTAATAACGCCATCCAATTGTGCATAATACTCTTTTTCTATTCCGCTGCTGTTAATTTCATCACTGAGCTTACCGTCGGTCGTTAAGAGCAGCAAACCTTCCGATTTTTCATCTAAGCGGCCAATTGGCATAGTACCTTCTGTAAACGGATACAATTCCGATAAAAATCTTTTTTTTCGCAATTGTCTTTCTTCACCAGAGGTAAACTGACTCAACACACCAAAAGGTTTATATGCTTTATAATGATAATGTTTCTTTGCCATAGCCATAGCCATAGCTACAAAGTTACAACAGCATTAAATAATAGGCATGCGGTTCTATTAAAGTTTTGTTGATTACATTTAGGCTATTTATTTATTGTTCATCAAAATCCAATACCAATGTGTACGACAACCGTATCTAAAACCGTCCTTTCGCTTCTTATTTCCATTTTTATCTCTTCCCTTGTTTTTTGCCAAGGTTTTGAAGGATATTATAGATTCCCGGATATTCATAAGAACACACTCGTGTTTTCTGCCGAAGGAGATTTATGGACAGTACCCCTGCAAGGAGGCTTGGCACAGCGCCTTACATCCCATCAAGAAGAAGAGCGTTTCGCTTCGTTTTCACCAGATGGAACTCAAATTGCGTTCTCTGCGAGTTACGAAGGACCAACCGAAGTTTACACCATGCCGGTGAATGGTGGCTTGCCCGTTCGTTGGACGTATGAAGCCGATGCTTCCGTTGTAACTACATGGACACCAGATGGTAAAGTCGTTTATCAAACACGAGCGTATAACAAGGTTCCCGATAACCAATTGGTCACAATAGATTTAGAAACGAAAGATAAGTCGAGAATTGCGCTAGCCCAGGCAAGTGAAGCCTCCTTCGATACTACAGGTAATACCCTATATTTCGTAAGACCGGCCTATCATAATAACGTGACCAAAAGATATAAGGGCGGTACCGCTAGGCAGCTATACAAATTCACGAAAGGTACAGCAGAGGCCATAAAGCTTACCAATGATTATACAGGAGAAAGCCATCATCCCATGTGGTCTAACGGAAGAGTCTATTTCATATCCGATAGGGATGGCACCATGAACATTTGGTCCATGGATGATGCTGGAGGAGACCTCAAACAACATACGACCCATACCGAGTTTGATGTGCGGTATGCCAATATTTCAAATGAAAATCTGGTATATCAAATGGGGGCAGACCTTTGGCACTACAACATTGCGTCAAACAAAGCGAATAAAATTAACATTCATTTGGTATCGGATTTGGATCAACGCAGGGAAAAATGGGACGACAATCCAATGCAATACGTTACTTCCGTCCAGCCAGATGCCAAGGGGGAACATGTCGTCATAACCTCTAGGGGTCGAGTCTTTGTGGCGCCAACAAAAGCCGGTCGGTTTATATCGTTCACGGAAAAGAAAGACGTTCGGTTTAGGGATGCCGTTTTTTCAGCTGATGCAAAGGATATTTATACCTTATCCGATGAGACTGGTGAATTTGAATTCATCAGCATGCCATCTAACGGGATGGGTAATGAGAAACAAATCAGTAAGGACGGTAACCTGCTTAGGTTTAAAGGAATACCTTCCCCAGATGGCCGCTGGATTGCCTATTCCGACCTAGAAAACAATATGTTCACGCTTGATGTCAATACTGGGGTCAGTAAAAAAATATCAACCAACCAAGAAGGTATTTCGGAATACGAATGGTCTCCTGACTCCAAATGGTTGGCCTTTGTTCAGACGGCCGCCAATACTATGGCTCAAATCAAGATTTATAATACAGATTCTGGAAATTCATTCGACCTTACTACGGATAGGGCAAACAGTACAAGTCCTAGGTGGAGTCCAGATGGAAAGTTTATTTATTTCCTTTCCGATAGAAGCTTCACATCTTTGGTTGGCAGTCCATGGGGCCCACGGCAACCGGAGCCCTATTTTGACGCGAGCGAAAAGCTATATCATATTGCACTTCAAAAAGGAACCAGATCTCCATTCAGGGAGGCAGACGAACTTAATGCCGCTTCGAAAGAAAAGAAAACGGAGGATACGACCAAGAAAAAGGGTAAAAAAGATGAAGCCGGCACTAATGAAAAAACAGTAATCGTAACTATTGATCAAAACGGAATCAAAGAGCGCATTACAGAAGTGCCCATAAAAGCTGGGAACTACAGTCAATTAGAGGTAAATGGGAAAGCGATATATCTTGTTTCGAGCGAAACGGGGGGTAACGCCAAAAGTCATTTAGCTGTACTAAAAATAGGAAATGAGGATGCAGAACTCAGTACTATGATTAACGATATTGACAGCTATGAGTTAACCGGTAATGGAGAAAAACTGTTGGTTTTAAAACAAAAAAACATGTACATGGTAGATGCTGGTACGAGTGAGCTAAAAGACATTTCAAAACATAAGATTGATGTAAGTGGATGGCGTTTTGCCATAACGCCTAAGGAAGACTGGAAACAGATTTTTACAGATGCATGGCGCATGGAGCGTGACTATTTTTATGATAAAAACATGCATGGGGTAGATTGGGATGCTATGCATGCCAAGTACTTGCCGCTAGTGGACCGGGTCACAACGCGTGATGAATTATCAGACCTTATTGGCCGTTTTGTTGGAGAACTATCGGCACTGCACACCAGTGTGCGAGGAGGTGACACCCGAAGTGACGATAAAAATATCACCGTTGCCAGTTTAGGTGGCGAATTCAGCCGTAATGAGGAAAACGATGGGTATCGCATAGATTATATTTATAAGGTAGATCCCGACTATCCTGATGGTAAATCTCCCTTGGACGACCCATATCTGGATGTGCGTATTGGCGATATTATTACCAATATCAATGGTGTACCCGCTTTGTCCGCTGTAGACATTGGAGCACTTATTAGAAATCAAGTGGGTAAGCAAGTGCGTTTAACGATAATGAGAGAAGCGGTGTCCCGCGATATTATCGTTACCCCAATTGCCGGTTCGTTGAACCTTCGTTACAGCGATTGGGAATATGGCAAGCGATTGGAAGTAGAGGAAAAAGGGGAAGATGAAATAGGGTACCTACACCTTCGGGCAATGGGTAATAACGATATCAGTCAGTTCTATCGCGAGTTCTATCCCGTGTTTAATAAATCGGGATTAATTGTGGATGTGCGATTTAACCGTGGTGGGAATATTGACAGTTTTATCCTAGAAAAACTGCTAAGAAAAGCTTGGATGTATTGGAAGGCTAGGGCAGGGGAGCCGTATTGGAATATGCCTTATGCTTTTAGAGGTCATATCGTAGTATTGGTAAATGAAAATACATATTCAGATGGAGAAGCCTTTGCCGATGGGTTTAAGAAACTCGGTTTGGGAACTACGATCGGAACGCGGACGTGGGGCGGTGAGATTTGGCTGCACGGGGGTAATAGGCTAAGTGACAACGGTCTTGCAAGAGCTCCTATGATGGGTGTTTACGGTGATAACGGTGAATGGTTGATCGAAGGTCATGGTTTTGTTCCGGATATCGAAGTCGATAACTTGCCACATGCTACCTTTAACGGACAAGATGCACAACTTGATGCTGCCATTAAACACCTTCAAAAGTTAATCAAAGAAGACCCGCGCGAGGTCCCGGCACCTCCAGCATATCCAGATAAATCATTTGGGAATAATTCAAAATCAAGGAAGCAGTAATGGATAGTAATCTTCTATTTTAGCTGAAGCGATACACTAGAGATGTAGCAAACTAAAAAAAAGGCGTATAAATTCAAATTTTAGTGCGGCACATCTCGTTTTTACAAACTAAAAAGCGGCGGCTTACAAAATTGTAAACAGTCGCTTTTCTTTATGATGTTTTCATTTGAATTAAGCAGTTGTTATTCTTCCTCGGTAGCAAATACATCTGCCAGCTCCAATGCTTCATCCATTACCTTAGTTGCGGGTAACGAATCTTTTAGTTCAGTGAACTTTTTCACACGTTCCATTTCGTTTTCGTCACCAGAGAAATAAGGGAAGACATCCATGATGGGGGATTCAGAAATTGCAGGAATCGTATAGTCTCCCAAAGTATCTTTCATTACGCTATCGGTATTGTCAAAGGCTTCCTTTACATCATTTGCCTGTACCAAAAGGTATTGATTGGTTTTACGCTCTTTTCCGCTCTCCTCATCAAAGGCAATTAACGATACCCGAGATTTAAACCACCTATCCGAATTTTCGAACGGATGTATTTCAGCGTAATTTGCTACTTTAATGTTCGTAATCGTAATTTCATCGCTGTCGCTCAAATAGGCCGCCATTTCTTCGGTAATTTTGGTTTCGGCCTCGGTATAGCTTATTGCATCGACCAAAAAAGGTTCGGTCTTCATTTTTGCAACTCCAGATGCTTCATCTAATTTTCTATATTTTACCTTACACTCATACCACGTTGCACTCATATCTTTTTCTTTTAAGGATGGCAAATATAGGATGCTTTCGTAGCGTAGGAAGCTAATATATGGAATAGATATTCACAATTTAAAGACGATATTTATACCGCTTTTAAGCTCAGGAGTTTAGGTGTTTTTGTACAGTTTTTTATTAGAACTAATCTTTACTCAAAGGTATGCCGTTGTTCTGCAGTGGCAGATGCATTTAGTAACCGATGAAACGTTCGTATGCTTTCGAAATTTTGGGTAATGGCCTCTGAAACGGCAATACCCGATATACCCGTTTCTAAAATAGCATCAACATCGGCAGTAACAATTCCTCCAACTCCAAATAACGGGGTTTTGGTATGCAACGCTTCGGCTATTACTGTGTATCCATTTAATCCGATACCCGGAATTCTAGATATATCACTTGCATTAGACCGGAAAGGACCCAATCGAATGTAATCTATCTCTTTATCGATTAAACGTACGCAATCCTGAATATTGTTTGCCGTACCGCCGAGCATTTGCCACGAGTATAGCTCTTTTCTCAAGATGGTAGGGGAGGTGCCATCCGCTATATGAACACCATCCGCTTTTATGGCTATGGCTAGCTTATAATCATTGGCAATAAGTAATCTTGTTTGAAAATGTCCAGTGATTTCTCTTGCTTCTTGCGCTATCTTTAACTTTTGTTAGTTGGAGTTTAGTTGTAGTTCTAGCTGCACTAATTCTATCCCAGAAGTACATGCTTTCTGTATATTTTCCAATAGCGCTTTGGGTGAATTTCCCTGACAGATATAATGCAGTTTAGGTATGGTCATAGTTTATATTTTATACATAGTAGGAGTTGCTTAAATTGTTGCCGCCAATCTACACGCTTGATTTATAGCACGTTTAGCATCCAACTCTGCCGCTACGGCTGCGCCACCTATTACGTGTACTTTTATACCATTCGCTTCCAATGGTCCTGCTAAGTCATTTAACGGTACTTGGCCAGCGCAAATAATGACGTTATCCACTGGAAGCAGTTTATGTTCCTCGTTTTGTACATAATGTAACCCGTCATCATCAATTTTTGTGTAGTGTACTTCGTTGATGAACTGTACGTTTTTTTTCTTTAATGTAGACCGATGAATCCAACCCGTAGTTTTGCCTAGGTTACCTCCAAACTTGCCCTTACTGCGCTTGAACATAAACAATTCTCGTGGCGATGGATGCACTTGTGCTGTAATACCTTCAATACCGCTTCTAGCTTCCAATGTTTTATCAATTCCCCATTCGGTTAACCACGCATCAATATTCAATGCCGTACTTTCCCCTTCGTGCGCCAAGTATTCCGATACGTCAAAACCAATTCCTCCGGCACCAATTACGGCAACCCGCTTACCTACCGGTTTCTTCAGCTTTATCACATCAATATAACTTAACACTTTGGGATGATCAATACCTTCCATCTTTAGCGTTCTTGGCCGTATTCCTGTTGCTAGGATAATCTCGTCAAAGTTTCCGTTTTGTAGTGTATCAGCTGTTACATGAACATTTAGTTTAAGCGTGACTTGATGTAATTCCAGTTGCTTGTTGAAGTAGCGTATGGTTTCATAAAATTCCTCTTTCCCAGGTATTTGCTTCGCCATATTAAACTGTCCTCCAATTTCAGTATCTGCATCAAAAAGCGTAACCTCATGTCCTCGCTGTGCCGCAATGGTGGAAGCAGCTAAACCAGCAGGGCCCGCACCTACAACAGCTATTTTCTTCTTATTCTCTGTTGGTAGGTAATTGAGTTCCGTTTCATGACAAGCTCTGGGGTTTACTAAACAGCTAGCCACTTTTTGTTTAAAAACATGGTCTAAACAGGCTTGGTTACAGCCTATACAGGTGTTTATCTCATCTGCTTTGTTTACGTTGGCTTTGTTCACCCATTCTGAATCCGCTAAAAAAGGCCGTGCCATAGAAATTAGGTCTGCGTGACCTTCCGCCAAGACCTGTTCCGCGGTTTCCGGCATATTTATTCTATTGGAAGTTACTAAGGGAATTGATAGTTCTTCTTTCATTTTTTTAGTCACCCAGGTAAATGCCCCTCGCGGTACCGAAGTCGCTATGGTGGGGATGCGTGCTTCGTGCCAACCGATTCCTGTATTGATGATGGTGGCACCTGCTTTTTCAATTTCTTTGCCCAAAGAAACCACTTCCTGCCATGTGCTTCCTTTTTCTACCAAATCCAACATGGACAAACGGTAAATGATGATAAAGTCGCTTCCCACGGCATCACGTGTCTGCTTCACTAAAGTAATGGGCAAACGCATTCTATTCTCATAACTACCGCCGTAATCGTCGGTCCGTTTGTTTGTTTTTTCCGCAATAAACTGATTGATTAAATAGCCTTCCGAGCCCATAATTTCCACACCATCATAACCGGCAGCTTTCGCTAAGGTAGCCGAGTTTACAAAATCGCGAATGGTACGCTTGATCCCCGATGGTTTCAGCTTAAAAGGTTTAAATGGAGTTATGGGCGATTTAATGGCCGATGGTGCCACCGCAAAAGGATGATAGCCATAGCGACCTGCGTGCAAAATTTGCATACATATTTTGCCACCTGCTGCATGTACGGCATCTGTAATAACTTTATGGTGTTTTGCATGTTTTTTAGTACTCATTCGTGCAGAAAATGGAGCAGTCCAACCTTGTATGTTAGGCGAAATTCCCCCGGATACGATTAAACCAACGCCACCTTTGGCGCGTTCGGCATAATAGGCAGCTATTTTTTCCAATCCATTTTTCTTCTCTTCCAGACCTGTGTGCATAGAACCCATAATGATTCTATTTTTAAGCGTAGTAAAGCCCAAATCCAAGGGCTCGAAAATATGTGGATACTTGGTCATTTGTCAGTTCGTTTTAGGGCTATTGTTATGCGTGCATAGCAGATGGTAAGGTACGTTTTTTAGGATGAAAAATAAAAGAGCGATTCACTTTTGAAGTTTTGTGTCCAATCGCATTAAAGAAGGTTAGCACCTGTTTTTCAACGTCTGTACGATGAGTTGTTTCCAAGGTAAGGTTACCAAAACATTCATGTAAACCAATCAAACATCAGGGGTTGTACGTACCGCTTAAACACCGGCAATTATTCACTATATTTATAGCTCGTCACCAATAGTTGAACGTATGTGCCGCATCACACTTCTAATATTGATTCTTATCACACTTAGCTGTAATACGGATAAGAAATCAAAAAAAACTATAGAACATGTAGTACCCAAGCGTGCCGAGTTGAGCAAAGACTCACAAATTTTTCTTGGGAACCGATTGTTTTCAGAAAAAACGTGTATTACCTGCCACGATATCAATACCGAAAAAATTGGCCCTTCAGTTAAGAAAATCATGAGAGTCTATGCGGAGCAACATGGGGATATTGTCGCTTTTTTAAAAGGCCAGACCAAGCCAATCGTGGATACGACCGCTAGTCAAGTTGCTATTATGCAGGCGAATATCGATGGATTTTTACAAAACATCTCCGATGAGGAGTTGAAAACCATTGCCACTTATATGATGCATGTGGACCAAATGAACTAGGATTAATACCCCATATTTAGGGATACAATCAACATACAAAACAGTTTTCTGAAAATTTTTATTATGTTTTTTGTGATTCTTTATAGAGTTTGTATACCTATAGGGAAACAAAACCTTAAACTATCATGAACAAAGCATCTAAAGAAAAAAGCTTCAAAGCAATCCTTTTAAAATTTTACCGATGTGAGATACGCTTATTCAAGCGTATTTTAGGTCTTTAAAAACTTACGCTTGTGCATACACTTTCGCTTCTCTTTGCCATTATTTTTGATACCAATACAGCTGAAAAATACCTCGCAAATTGTAGTATCTTTAAAGCTGTATTGTTAGAGTGATGAAAAGAGAGGACCCTAAATCCTAGCGTGCACTATAGTAATTGAATAAAGTAAATTGAAGTTCAATCCATGAGGAGTTTTCTCTTAAGAATAATAGTAAAAAAAGTAAGGATATACTACGCTAGTATACTCGTCATACCACTATTATTGTTAGGCTGTGCCACGACCAAATCAACCAAAGAGCAACCGACTTCTTTAAGATCCGATACGCATACTGCTCTAGCGCAAACTAGTGCTGGCAATTCGCAAACACCCGGAAATAGGTATGGAATTGATGATCACGGATATATTAGCCTACAACCAGAATTAAAAGCACCGGCCCTAGTCAACAGTGAAGATTCATTGGCGCAACTTACCGCAGCTACGGTACCATCAAAAGTAATATTAGAGACTGTTTTCCCGAACAGTAGTCCCGTAGCGAATACCATGGTAGAAACCTACTTAAAAAGTGAAAACAAGGAACCGGAAGGTCATTGCCTTTCTGTAAGTAAAAGACGTTTTGAACGTGCATACCTAAAGGTTCATGGCCATTCACCCTATCAAGATTTACCAGATTCTATGGCTTCTAAATTTAATACGCCTAAACAGGTATTTGACTTGCTTTACATTTCCGCTTCGGAAAAACATAGGAGATGGCGAAGCCTTCCTGAAATTTATAGGGGCAAGGGAAATGCAGGTGCTATTGCGTATGCCGGTATGGGCACGCTGGTAGGTACATCAGAAATTTGGAGCGGTGAATTAAGACCGGGTGCGCTGATGCAAGTGTGGCGTTTTAAAGACGATTATGAAGAGGTAGTACGTGGGACTAATGTAAAAAAATTAGATCCTTACGGACATTCATTCATTTTTATAAGGTACCTACGTGATGAAAAAAACGCTATCGTTGGTCTCCAAATAGCGGATCAAGGCTTTCAGAGCTATAGGCCATTAATACCAGGCGATTATGAAGTTTGGTGGGGCGTAAACCTGAGTGTTTAATACACACGTACCATAACGAAGCGTATTTTAACAGTAGTACTATAATTTCTTAGTAAATGCTACGTTACCAAAGTAACGAACGACTTTTGTTAATTACAATTACCTATGCTATTTTTCTCGGTACTACTTTCTTTAAGTTTTGTTTCCGAACTGCCCAGCAGTTTAGAAAAGAAGGTGGAATTTAGCGCTGTTATCGAAGATTCTTTTTCTACAAAGCCAAACGATAATTTTAAAATCGGTAATCCGATTCGTGTGATAACAGATTCGGACAGTATAGCAGCCTCTTATGCCAATACCAAGTTAGATGCGAACCAACTTCGGTTGCGATTGAAAGAAGGACTTCGGTTAGGTACCACCTCTTTTGACCAAGTTAAATTAGCTTTTACCAATCAACTCGTAGACAAGATTATACCACACTGGTACGGTACTCCTTGGAGCTTTGGCGGCCATACGGCGATACCGAACGAAGGCAAAATTGCATGTGGATACTTCATATCTACCACGTTACGCGATATGGGTGTGAACCTTAACCGGTATAGACTTGCACAAAAATCTCCTGTAGATGAGGCCAAAATGATCAGTTGCGGTACTGCAATTAACAAGGTCACACAGGATACACCTGAAAAAGCTTTTGAAGAGATAGATCGGTTAACAGAAGAAGGGCTTTATTTTATAGGTTTTGATGCCGGTCATGTAGGCTATCTGTTAAAACGTGAAGGCAGACTATTGCTGATTCATTCCAATTACCTAGCTCCAGTCTCGGTCTGTATGGAACCACTTCAAGAATCTCGGGTTTTTAAACGTTTTACTACCTTTCATCTAGTTGCCATTTCACAAAACGATATCCTGTTGCAACGTTGGTTGGACAAGGGTGTGGTGTTGTAGCAGTGCTCAGGCATAAAAAATAACATCCAGTTTATTAGATATAGTAATGGAGCCCTCGCTCTACCTTATCTAACAATAGCCTTCGCTAATTTTTGTTTATTCTATACGTAATGCGCCTGTTGGTAATTATAGTGGGTACATTAACGTTTAATATAGCTGTGTTTGAAATTCGTTCGGTACATATATTGGCGGTATTGGAGGCCAAAACTCTAAATTGAGTACCACTGATACCCACAGGTGGATTCGTGATAACCAAAGTACTGCTCGTTGTACCGCTATAGATAGATGACGCTATTACATTGGACCAGACGGAACCATCAAAAATTTGCCATTGATAGGTATCCGTATCGGTTGCCACTACAGAGAGGTTTCCCGTACAACTCGTACAAATGGTTGCCGTGGTAGGCTCTCCTGTAATCGCAGGAATAATTCCCTGTTGAAAATCAAAGGTACCATCACCGTTTAAATTGTTTGGAAGGGTATACCCATCATCATTACCCGTTACGAGGCCATTATTGCTGTTGTAACCAGTTCCTTGGAGTTCACCTGTGACCGTGCCACTCTGGGTATATCCTGCTTCTAAAACATCCGTACACCCATCATTATCACTATCCAGTTCAGTAGTATCGGATATGGTGTCTCCATCCGAATCTTGAAGCACATAATTTACCGCCTTGCTATTCGGATTAGTTTGAACACTATTGGGAACACCATCTGTGCCTACGGCGCCAAGCAGAATACCATTGGTATGGGTTTGGCCATGACCCGCTTCTACGGCATCATAAATACCATCGTTATCACTATCAAGATCAAAGCGATTGAGAATACCATCCAAATCGGTATCACATTCCTCACTAAAACGTAGCTCCCCGTTCATATTGGTTGGTCCTGTAACAAATTGACCGATACTTATGGTATTATTTCCTGTTGGATTCCAAGGCACCGTTGTTGGTGGAGTATCTAAAGTCAATGTTACCAAAGTTCCACCAGATGATTGGGCCCCAAAGAGCTCCAAGTTTCCATCGGCATCAATAAAAACACGTAATATTGGGTTGGCGGCTGTTCCGGTGATGGACCATAATTGTGGTACTCCATTTTGACCATAGGTAAATCCGGTATCAAACCGTGCAAAATTGCCAGGTGCACCTGGTTGAAATTGAAATTCCGTCGCAATATCTGTTCCGTTGATGGTTAAATTAAAGGAGTTATCAATACTGATAAAATCAATTATTAGATTCCCTCTACCATTAGCGGCAGTGTTTGTTATCGTGGTGCCACCAGAGGATGTAAAACTTTGTGTTACCGTAGGGATGAACGCACACTCATCCTTATCCAGAATACCATCATTATCATTATCTAAATCGGTTATATCCGGAATACCATCACCATCTGTATCCGCTAGGGGTACAGGTACGACGGCGGATAACAGTACATTATCAATGAAGGCGTTATCATCGGAATTCCAATTGGCATTGGATTTTGCAAATCGGATGACCGTGTTTGCTGCTATATATGCTGAGATATCCTGAGAAAAACTTCCATTTCCCGAAAGTGTGGCGATTGGCACGAAACTAGCACCACCATCATTTGAAAGATAAACCCCTAGTTGTCGGGTTCCGCCTAAACTACTGGATGTATAATCAAAACTTAAGGTTGCCGATGTCGCTCCGGTTAAATCTGCCGTACGTCGAATATCTTCTGCCCACAACCAATACATGTATAATTCACCTCCTTGTATTTGTATGTATTCAGCGGTTGGACCATTGTTCGTATCCCCGCTCTCTATCCAATCGGTAGCCCAATTTGTTGTACCGTCATTACGATCATATTCCCGCGTAGCAAAGGTATCCCCATAGGTTTGTTGTGCTTGAGCTAAACCTAGGCCAAATAAGAACAAACCGGCAAAAAAAGACCCAACCTTTTTGCGTAGTCCTTTATTTTTTCCAAAATAAGTACGATAGTTCATGGGTATATCCATTAACGGCAACCAAATTAAGCCCTGATGGGGCTTCACTCAAATAAATGTTGTGAAAGCAGGTATCCGGTTGGTCTACGGCTATTTTGTGTGTGCTTGATTTCTATGAATAGAAGAAGGAACACCTCCCAAATCGACACCCTGGCGTACATCTCTTAAAAAAAAACCGTATGCCTAGCTAACCGTCTATTCAGCTACTGGGGGTTAGCTTAAATATATAATACAAATTTAGAAAAACAGGGAAACTGATACGTTATCCGAACTCAAAGAAATACCCAATATTTACAAGCTTGGTTGGGTACTGGATTACAACCTATTTTTTAAAAAAAATATAAGTGAATATTCGAATGTTCACTTTGATAAGGCGTTTTTTGAATTCTTCAAATGGGATATTTGAAAAAAAGTGTAATTGTAGGGCCTAACGTCCATTATAAATGACCTTTAGGCCGATTTGGATGCTATATGAATTTCTAAAAGTTAATTAGAGATTGACGAATTCACTTAGCGACTAGTTTTAACTCGTTCGATTCTTTATTCGACATTGGGTAATAGGTAACTACGATAGGCGCCGAAAATTCCGAATAGGGATAGGACCAAAATTACTCCTTCCGTTGAGATTAGGGAAGCCAGGGCACTTATTCCTCCGGTAATCAATAGAATAAATCCGATAATGGTATTACTTACGGAAACATAATCCGTTCGTTTGTTGCCACTGGCCATATCAACGATATACGTTTTACGGCCCAAGCGCACACCGCTATGTGCAATACCTAATAAAAAAAAAGCGGTGGGATATAACCAGAATTCCGTACGTAAGGTAGGAACGTATGCGATTAACAGGAACATGATAATGCCCAGCATCGCCGCAATGCTCGCGGCAATAACCATGACCGTTTTACTGGAGACATCCGCCATCCTGCCCCAGATAGGGGCACTAATAATGGCCGCAAGCCCGTTCGCTAAAATGAACAATCCAAGTAAATACCCTTCTTTTCCCAAATAGGTTTGTGCGAGCAGCACATAAAATGGCGCCGTAAGTGCAGAACATAACAATAAGGATCTGGCGATGATAAAGTTTCTGAAATTAGTATCGCTCCCAACGATACCTATGCGTTCCTTCACTTCTTTCCATCCGTTTTTACCCCCAGAAGTTTCTCCTGGAAATTCCTTGATAAAGGCATAGATGATGGCCGAAATTAACCACATGCTACCCGCAAAGAAAATAGTATAACTATAAAAGGTGACATCCGCGCCATTTTTAGATGCATACATCAAATAGAGGCCAGCTATCAAAACTAAAACCCCCGATACGGAAACGGTGTATCCTTTCAATTTCCCCCTTTTCTTTTTAGCAATCGTTTTTCCCAATACATCCTTAGAGGCAACGGAGCACAAACCACGCGATAGACTAAATAGCACTAAAAAAAGCATGATCAACCATCCTGCCGTAACACCCGTAGTATGTAGTGTTACCAGACCTATAGCCATGATGCTCAAGCATTGTAACACACTGCCTATAATATAGACCCATTTCCGTTTTTCTTTAGTTCTAATATAGCTTGCAATCAGTATTTGGGGCAGCATGGAGCCAGATTCACGAATGGGTACGATAAAACTTATCATGTAGACAGGAGCATTTACATAGCTCATTACCCAGCTCAAAACCGTCTTAGGGTTGCTCAACGTGTCACCAAGTTTCGTGAATATATTGCTGAGCATAATTAAAAAATAGTTTCTTGGGGAATCCCTGCAGGCATCTTCACTTATGTCGTCACATGAGCGTGCATCTTCTTCATTGTTCAGATAATCATATAATCGTTCTGTCCAAATGGTTTTTTTCATGGTACAAATATAAGGGCTAACGTAATTAGGGTTTTTAACGTCTAAATGTAAGACTAATGTAGGAGGTTCACGAGGTCCTAGTTTTACTACAGGAATGAAAGGAGAAAACACTTATTAATTGTACGAGGAGTAGGAGAGTATCATACGATACGCGAAACGGGTTTCCTAATGCTACTTTTTAATAGTCGTGTTTTGATGATTTTAAAGAGTTCTCTAATTCTTTGGTATCCACAAGGAATAGCGATATAATATTTAGCTATATTTAAAGGAACATTACGTAATTCCATCCCATTCATGAATAGAAGGTTAAGGACCATTTTGATTTTCCTCGCTGTTGTTGCATTCTTCTATATAGCCATTAGACAAGTCTTAAAATTTAGATTAAATGAGTTGTTGAGGGCCCAAGAAATACATGGTATTCATATTAGCCATGACAAAATAAGCTTGGAAATTTTTGAGGGATCGGCCAGTTTTAAAAATCCCATGGTACAACTAAGCCAAGAAGCCAACATTGGTTTCGTTGGCGATATGACCTTAGAGAGTTTCAATATCAACGATATTCATTATCTTAAGTTACTCTTTTCCGGTAATTTAGATATAGAGTCCATTTCGTTAAATAAACCCATTGCCCAATTTAAAACGGCTTTATTGGACAGCACAGATTTAGACACCAATAGTGCCGGAAAGAAATTAGGTTTGGCCATTAAATTGAAAGACTTGGTCCTCAAAGAAGGTCAGGTAACGATAACAGATGGTGAAACAGATTCGCTCTTACTTTCGCTTAAAAATTTTAATTTGGATGTATTGGATATTGAAATATCGGATAGGACTATTGCACAATCTATACCATTTATCGGAGAAGACTATGCTGTACAATCAGATTCCATTTTTATAAAAATCTCTCCCTATGAGAATTTAAATATCGCCCAAGTCAATGGAGATCACCACTATACGTATCTATCTGGTATAACGTATGCTACAACACTTTCCAGAACAGAATTTGATGCGGATATCGCCCAAGAAAAAGACCATTATACCATAGCCATAGATTCCGTCCAATTTCACGAATTGGGATTAAACAGTGTAGGCGAGGAAGATCTCATTTCTTTTTCAGCTCAAAAAATAACTATCGTAGAACCGGAAATAGCGATCTATCGTAACAAACTACTGCCCGATAGCTATAGTGAAAAACCGATGTATAGTAAACTATTAAGAGATTCTCCCATCAATATCCAAGTAGATAGCCTTGGCATAAATGACGCCTTATTTACCTATGTAGAAAAGTCAAAGACTGGTAATGACGGAGGGCTACTTTCGTTGAAAAATATGAACGTAGACATAACACGTTTAGGCAATACGTATGAAGATGATACAAAAATCCATATTACAACCCTGTTTATGGGCAGTGCCCCTTTTGAAGCAATTTGGAGGTTTAAGGTGTTGGATACCAATGATGATTTTACGTTTAAAGGAGAATTGCATGGGTTGGCCCTAAGTGAGCTTAATCCCTTTACACAACCCTACGCAGATACTCGTCTGGAGGGGATTATGGAAGATGTGTATTTTAGTATTTATGGCAATGGCGAAACCTCGACCATGGATTTAAAGTGTAAGTTTAACGATGTTGGTATTTTTCTATTAAAACCGGATACCCGTGAAAAGAAGAAGCTGCTATCTGCCTTGGTAAATATTTTTGTGTCCAGCAACTCCAAAAACGGGAATCAAACGTTTAAAGAGATATCTGTTGATGTCCAAAGAGATAAAACGAAATCTTCTTGGAACTATATTTTCAAAAATATTGAAGAAGGGATGAAAAAAGCTTTGTTGTAACTATTGGGAAAGCGCGCTGGTAGGAAACCTTGAATACCTGATACAACACCTAATAAGCAATTAATAAATAGCGATTAACAAACCGAAGATAGGAGGGAGGTTAATATAAATGGAATGCTCATCAAGCAACATTATTTAATTAAATGTTAAATAATTATTGTAATTGCTTACTTATTGTGTTAAATTTAACAGCAACCGTTTCGGGTTGTTACAAAAGTATTTTTAACCACTAACACTTAAATTTATTATGAAGAACACTTTCAAAAGTTCCCTGCAACTAGTTAGTTGCGCATTAGTTTTTAGCGGATTGTTTCTATCATCCTGTTCACAGGAAGAATTACCAATAGAAACACAAGCGGTTGCTGATTCGCAAAACCAAACTATTGCCCTTAAGACTCCATCTGTAGATCCTATAATCATCAATGATTTAGGTACAGATGCATTAAAAACAACAGAGGCCGCCGGAGTAGACCGTGGGCGTTTTAATATTACGCTTAGTTATCTTTTACCACCAACACTTAGACAAGTTGAAGTTTTTGAAGCTGCTGCGGCACGGTGGGAACGTATCATTATTAAAGATGAGCCATCGTTTACAGGTACGCTGCCTTCAGCTTTTGAAGGTTTCCCGCCATTAGTAGACGAGGGAACGGTTGATGATATTATTATTGAAGTGGCATTGGCTCCAATTGATGGGCCAGGTGGAATACTTGGTCAAGCCGGACCACGATTTGTACGTACTGATGATTTTCTAACTTTATCTGGCATTATGTTTTTTGATGTTGACGACCTTGACTTTCTCGAGGAATTAGACTTGTTCGAGGAAGTTATTGTTCATGAAATGGGTCATGTTTTAGGTGTGGGTACGCTATGGAATGTAGAACCTAATTTTAATAGAACGTTACTACAAGGGAGTGTTGATGATCCTTTCTTTGCGGGTAAAAAAGCAAATGTATTCTGGAATGCGGAAGGAGGTACTGGTTTATTACCAATTGAAGGTGATTTTGGCCCAGGTACAGCTTTTGGTCACTGGGACGAAGATACCTTAAACAATGAATTGATGACTGGATTCCTAAACTTAGGTGAAAATCCTTTAAGTCGTATCACTGCAGGATCCATGAGAGACCTTGGTTATGGTTCGGCTTCTGTTGGGGAATCATATGATTTACCAAAAGGTACAGAAGGTGTTACTTCAAAATCTTTCGGTCCTCAAGAAGGCATACATATTGGTAAAATGGAAACCTTACTTCAACCTGTTGGTTTTGTGAATATAAAGAAGTAATATTATACCTATTGCTTTATGAGAAATTAAGCAGTACGATATTATAAAAAGCTTGTAACAACCAAAGTGTTGTATACAAGCTTTTTTTTATGCATTTATAATGTTAGTGGAAGTAGTTCATCGAAAACCTGAAATTTCTAGTAGGGTCTAAAGCGTATTAGTTGTTTATTGGCCGATATATATAAACTCTTATTAAATTAGTATACGATGAAGTTTAGTTTCTTTTCAATTTTTCTAATTGGCTTAAGTAGCCTATTTATAAGCTGTTCAGATGATAATAATACGAGTAGTGACTTTGGTCGACTCAAGGTGCAATTAACAGATGCGCCATTTCCACATGACTTGGTTGCGGAGGCAAATGTGACTGTTTTTAAAATTGACGCCCGTTATAAAGGCGATATAGCATTAGATGACGAGAGTACTGACAGTGATGACATGAATGATGAAGCGAACCAAGCAAAACGTTTTATCGTCCTTATGGAAGATGAAGTACCGATTAATCTTTTAGAGCTTACCAATGGTCTTACCAATACCTTGGTAGATACAGATGTGCCGGTAGGATCATATGATTTAATTAGAGTGTACGTAAAGGGAATTAATGTAGTGCTAACTGATGGTACTTCCTATGATTTAAAGGTACCAAGTGGTTCACAATCGGGTATCAAAATATTTATAAAACCAACACTTATCGTAAATGGCGGACTAACTTCTGACCTTTTGCTTGATTTTGATGTCAGCAAATCTTTTGTGGCCAAGGGAGGAATTAATAATCTTAACGGTTTTAACTTTAAACCTGTAATTAAGGTAAGTAACCTCTCAACGGCGGGAACCCTTGCTGGCCTTATTACAGAAGTAGAAGAGGGCTCAACCGTTGGTGTAGAGGGTGCCCAAGTGGCAGTTTTCATTGCAGATACACTTAATACTACCACTTTTTCAGATGTTGATGGTGGTTATATGATTATGGGACTGGAAGCCGGTTCGTATACCGTAGAAACTGAAAAAGAAGGGTATATAATGCAAACTGCTGAAGACGTCCAAATAACCGCTGCAAATAAGACGGTGCAGGACTTTCAACTGGTACGAGAAGAAGAATAAGCTTTCCCATTAAACGGATTAAGCGGGATATTTATCCCGCTTTTTTTGTTTCTAAAACACAATTAAATACTTAACAATAAGTATATTATAGCTAGATTATATGTCAATGCAAGATGCATGAATACCATTAAAAAACAACTAGCAAGGTATGGCTAAACAGGTATTATTTGAACCGAGGGCAGTAGGAGAGCGAAAGCGGGTGTTTACCAATCCATGAATATACAACAATGCAGTATGCTCAAAGGCGCACAAAACGGAATCCCTATACTTCCAATACGATAAGGATTTTTTGTATATTTAAAGGAATCGGTAAGGACTAACAGCCAACAATAAAATAGCATCAAAATGAACACAAAACAAGTAAACGCCTACGGTACGGAAGCTGCCGATGCGTCTCTGGAACAGGTAAGTATTACACGTAGGGAAGTAACGCCAACCGATGTGGAAATTGACATCTTATTTTGTGGTGTATGCCATTCTGATTTGCATTTTGCACGCAACGATTGGGGGATGACCCAATACCCTGTCGTGCCTGGTCATGAAATTGTAGGTAGGGTTAGTCAAATAGGTTCAAGCGTTACGAAATATACCGTAGGTGATTTGGTTGCCGTAGGCTGTTTGGTAGATTCTTGCAGAACCTGCAGCAATTGTAAAGACGACTTGGAACAGTATTGCCCGGAATGGGTGGGTACCTATGGTGGCTATGACAAACACTTAGATACGAATACCCATGGGGGTTATTCTGAAAGCATTGTTGTAGATGAAGCCTTTGTCCTGCGCGTTCCAGGAAATCTAGATCATGCCGGTATCGCACCTGTTTTATGTGCAGGCATTACCACGTGGTCTCCTTTGCGGCATTGGAATGTTGGAAAAAATAGTACCGTGGCTGTTGTTGGCTTGGGCGGACTAGGTCATATGGCGATAAAATTAGCCCATGCATTGGGAGCACATGTTACCTTGTTTTCAAGATCTACAAACAAGATAGCAGATGCAAAAGCCTTGGGCGCAGACGCCGTTATTATTTCCACTGATGAGGCCCAAATGAACAAAGCGATGGGGCGTTTCGATGTCATTATAGACACGGTTCCCTATGCCCACGATTTAAACCCCTACGTTGCTACGCTTAATACCAATGGCACCTTGGTGGTTGTGGGCTATTTAGGCCCCTTAGATCCTATGTTAATGACCATACCCATGATTATGGGACGTAAGTCCGTTGCCGGTTCATTGATTGGTGGTATAGCCGAAACACAAGAATTATTGGATTTCTGCGGAAAGCATGATATAACCTCAGACGTGGAGGTCATTAAAATGCAAGAGATTAATACGGCGTATGAACGTATGCTGAACAGCGATGTAAAATACCGTTTTGTGATTGATATGAAATCCCTTAAAAACTAAAAGTTTTGCGTTTTCCCGCCCCTATGGAAGATTTGATGCTATGTGAATTAATTAAAAGGAATCCCATGTAAGGATTGCCAGCCGTAACAAGTCACTATATTTTCAAAGATTCTTTCTCTTTTAATATCGCAATAAATAACAAGTCGCTCTCATAAAGGCTATATTTCATAAAAATGGAAACATAGCGCTAGTAAAAAAGAAGTTCAACTATAGGTTAAACCAAGGCATTTTCACTAAAACTATCCATGCAAAAAATTGCAGAAGTTCTCGAAAACTCGGTAATTTTTATCATGTCCTCCATATCCAAATCATTTGAGAGCGGAAGTATATTCAGGTCGGTGCGGTTTGTGGTCAGCAACATGAGTTCATCCTCTAGGGCATAATGCTCTATTTTTGAATTTATTGGAAAACGTACTAGATCTTTCAATACGGATATATCTTTTTCTGAACTGTTATTTTGATGGTCGATGGCCATACGCACGTTGATATTCCCCTTCCAATTTTTTTGAAGTAACAAGGCGATCAGCACTGAAAGATCATTGTTACTAATGTCATAATTCGTTTTCCAAGCCGGGGAAAAATCTTTGAGCCAAAGGGTAATATCCTTCTCAAGGGAAAGGCCCACATTTTCAAAAGGAACATACAGCAGCACCCCATAGCCATTGCGTTTGGCAATTTCAATGATATTCGTATAACTTTCGTTGAACTTCCCATCGCCACTTACCGATAAGAAGACGGTATTGGGTTTGAAAAAGGCGGCATTAAGCGACTGCATGCTTATTTTTATAGATTCCGCAAAATCGTTTCCGCTTACATAGGTATAGCTGGTCGCTATATTTTTTGATTTTAGGCGGTGGCTTACTTCAGGAAGGAAATTGATCAACCTATCCCCAAAATCCTTGTCCAAATTGCTTACGGCCAAAAATTTGATAGAACCCTTTGGGGCAACAATGCTTTCAATCAGTTTAAAGGAACGTCTTATTTCCTTGGGTGCTGTAACGGGAATCAGTAGATCCGGCCTCCATGAACGCACCTCCCTGGTCGGACTCAATTCTGTTGTTTTCTTCGTCGCCCATGCCGCCAAGGCAGTGAAAAGTCCACTACGGGAGTCCCCTGCATCGGACTTTAGTTTTTTCTTTACCAAATAATAGTAAAAGAAAACAATCAATATGAGGGATGCCAAGGCAAAGGCCGCGTTGATGATGAACATTACGGTTAGCGAACCAAAAGCCCCAATTAAGGGAACAATTATAGGAATTTTCAAAGTAGGCCTAAAACTAGGAAGTGCCAGCGACTGTTCTATTAAGGCCACTACGTTGACCATAGCGTAGGTAATCATGAAGAACATGGTGATCAACGGAGCAATCGTATTCAGATTGCGGAGCGACAGCCCAACAAGTACGATAATCGCCGTAATGATCATGGCATTAAAGGGTTCCCCTTTTTTATTGGTTTTGGATAAAAAATCGCTTTTGGGAAGAATTCGTTTCTCTCCCAGGGCAAGTAATATTCTGGGAGCGCCTACGAACGAACCCAACGCGGAGGAAAGCGTAGCCCCCAATAAACCGGCAAGCACAACAGGGGCAAAATAGGACTTATCGATAAACACATTATAATTTTCAACAAGCTCCTTTGGAGTAGCCAGCAATGCGGCCACAACAACCAGCCCCATATACACCAAAGTAGATAAAAGCACGGCACTTATGGTTCCCCTTGGGATGCTTCTTCTAGGGTTTTCAAGGTCACCCGACATATTCGCCCCGGCCATTACCCCGGTCACTGCAGGGAAGAATACCGCAAACACTAACCAAAATGAGGAGCCTCCAAAATTATTCTCCTTTGATCCTGGATAATTTCCAAACCATACAAAATCGTAATTGAGATCGGTAACAAAGAGTCCGCCTACAATAGACGCGATGGACAAGATGATGATGGCCATAATCACGTATTGGATCTTAAAGGCAAAACTGGTGCTTATAAAGGCTATGGTAAGGACCAGTGCAAAGACGAAAATGTCTAACAGCAACGGACTAACGTCGGGTAAAATCGATTGTAGTCCTTCCCGGAAACCGAAAATATACATCGCTACAGCGATGGCCTGCGAGAAGAAGAACGGTATCCCAATGGCACCGCCAATTTCAAGTCCTAGCGATTGGGAAATAAGACTGAACGCGCCGCCGGACCCGATACGGATATTCGTGGTGATACTTGATAGGGACAACGCTGTGGACAAGGTAATCGCCACCGCCACTGCAATAATTAACAGCGCTCCCATTACCCCGGCATTCCCCACCACCCAAGGATGCCGTATGTACATAATGACTCCGAGAACCGTAAGAAACGTAGGGGTGAATACCCCTGCCATCATACCGAATTTCTTGATTTCCTTGATTTTTTCCATGAAGGATGCTATTAAGCCATATTCTATGTTCTAGGTTGCTACACAGGTATTTAATAGCTTAAAATTAGCTGTTGATGAAGCCATTGGATATGATAAATATCATTTTAATCCCTTCCGGGAAACAAAATTTCGTGAACTAACGTAAAAAACCTTGTAGGTACATCCATAGTAACCGAAGTATAGTAGGAGGGAGGGCAACAGGTGTGAAATGGGCTTTCTAGTATGAAGTGGCTGCAAAGCAAGATCATTGTTTTTCTAACATGATTTACATCATTGTTTTCTTCTACGTCTGGTACTACATTGGCGATAGAATAAAAACGAGAAGCGAGCTTTAGAAATGGTGTAACAAAAAATTCCTTGATGTCATGATGTGTAGATTGAATACTATAGTTGAAGGCGGTATGAGCCTAATATTATGTTTGGTGGGCGCCTGTGGTAGTGCCCAAGATGACTATGCCGTAATGCGAGAACTTATGGTAAAAACACAATTGGAATCTCGGGGTATTCTTCATTCGAAAACCCTGGATGCCATGAGAAAGGTCCCACGGCATCTCTTTGTCCCGAAAAATTTGAGATCCGATGCCTATACCGATGGCCCGCTGCCCATTGGAGATGGGCAGACCATCTCCCAACCCTATATTGTAGCCTATATGACTCGAGAACTAGAACTAAAACCCAGTGATCGGGTATTGGAAATCGGTACGGGTTCCGGGTATCAGGCCGCCATTTTAGCTCAAATGGCCGATTCGGTATATACGATAGAAATCGTTAAACAGTTGGCACATACAGCGAAAGAAAGACTACAAAAGTTGGGCTATGACAACGTAATCGTTAAACAAGGCGACGGATATGATGGCTGGCCATCCAAGGCTCCTTTTGATGCCATTATGGTCACCGCAGGGGCCGCTACGGTTCCCCAGCCCTTGATCGATCAGCTGAACGAAGGTGGCCGTATGATTCTTCCTGTTGGGCCAAAGGATGCGGTCAGTCATTTGGTGTTGCTTAAAAAGAAGAATAACAAGATTACCAGAAAAAAATTGATTCCCGTGCGCTTTGTCCCCTTTACCCGTGAGCAAAAACCTGACTAAATTTGGTAGTGCTAAAGGCCACGAACATCCTAGAGCTGCAACTAAAAATGAAGAATAGTGTTATCGGCAATCGTAACAACGATGCATAGGGTTATACCAATCTGTATCATAAGGTTCCGCGTTATATGGCATAAAAAAGAAATTACCCGAGTAAACACTGTTTTGCCGAACCCGCAGCGTGGGGGAGTGTAACGGTGTACGGAAAGGGACCATCTTACAAAACGGTTACTGTTTGTTGCCAAAAAGTAAAAAATCCTGTGAGCCGCGATTACTCAAAAAAAGGTCTTTGATACCATCTTCGTTCAAATCCACAAAATCGATATCAAAACCTCTACCACCAATGCCCTTGGGAATTATTTTGTCGGTTCCTTCGATAAACTTTCCTTTGCCATCGTTAAGATAAACGCTATAGGGCGTGTTGCCCCCAAACTGGTCACCGTTGGTATTGCCAGTCATAATATCTGGATCGCCATCATTGTCAATGTCCAAGAAGGCCACTCCAAAACAACGATTGTCATCTTTGGGCAAACGGGTGTCGGTAATATCAGTGAAAAACCCTTTTCCATCGTTTAGCAACAACCTGTTCTGCCTTAGGGCGTTGTCCACAAACGCCTGAACATTGCCATATAGAATGTCCAGATCACCATCTCCATCAATATCGGCTACGTCCACTTCACGGGTTTCTTCGGGTTCTTTTCGGTAAGGGAGCCTATCGGAAGATCGATCTTCAAAAAAACCATTTCCTATGTTGATCAATAGTCTATTGGCATCCTCGTTCCCCACGAGTAGATCTTCATCCCCGTCGTTGTCCACATCGGCAAGGGTAAGGTCTTGTGTAACATCTATGAACTCATCAAAGCGCTCAAGGCTCTCATCTTTAAAATGGCCCGTGCCCGTGTTGATCAATACATTGTTCTGGCCGTTGTTCCCAATCAAAACATCGGGGGAACCATCGGCATTGATATCAAAAACAACTACGGAATTGGAAGTTCCGGTAACAGGAATCCTGTCCCCACCATCTATAAAAGTACCATCACCATTGTTTAAGTAGAGCTCATTGGTCTTGTCATCTTCACTGACCACGATGATGTCCAGGTCGCCATCCAGATCAAAGTCGGCAATACCAATATCCTCACTATCATGGGCAACCTGTGGTATCCGCAATGCACTCTCGTTAGTGAACCCTCCGTTTCCATTATTGATGAGCAGAATGTTGGGCCTGTGCTCGTTGGCAATCAAAATATCCATGTCCCCATCTTGGTCCAAATCAGCAATTCCGGCATCCATGCTTAGCAATTGCAGGTCATTGTAAGGCAAATGTGTTTTTGTAACGTTTATATAGAAAGAAGTGGAACTAGCTTGGTTTCCTTTATTATGTTGACCATAACCCGTCTGCAAAAAAACAAGGGCCACGGGCAACAGTATAATTCTCTTATACATAGGTTTTTTTTAGAGATTCACTACTAATATAAGTTATTTGCCCCTCAGCTATCTATAAAGTCTACCGGATTTTCCTGACCACCCTGGGCACTATACTGTTCTTGCGTTATGTACCTTGAGCTGTGGGTCGGCATAAAAAAGACAGGTCTGGTAGACCTTTTCTTTTTTGAGCGAGATGGTCAGCGGGCAACGTATTTACAATCTTCTTTTATTTTTTTCTTTCTAAAAGTTTCTTCTCAGAAGGTAATGAATCCGACTTCCAGATATTGAAACAACCAAAATTGCTTCTTTCCGAGGTTCATGAATACCTTATTTAACGATAAACAAATAATGAATAAACACTCTTTATGCGACGACGTAGGAGGGAAGCGTAATGTGTGTAGAATGGAATAATAGATTAATGTTGATATAATTGTAATAAAGCGCATTAAATAATTTAGTTTCTTTTGAACTTTTAATTAGATTTGTATTAGACCTTATTAGGTCAAGTCAAAAATTGGTAAAATGACACTCGGACAAAAAATTAAAGAATTACGCGAATCTTCTGGAATGTTTCAAAGACAGCTTGCAGCCATTCTTGAAATTGGAGATGGATATTTAAGTAAAGTTGAGAGTGACCAAAAAGCAATTAAACGTGAACATTTGAAAACAATAAGCCAAACTTTCAATTTCTCATTTGAGGAATTGGAAGCACTATGGATTGCAACTAAAATTTATGATATTGTCAAAAATGAAAAAGAAGGCTTAAATGCATTAAAAGTTGCTGAAGAGCAAATAAAATATAAAGGTCTCAAGAATGATTAATACAATTTCAAAACCATATAAAGTTGATGATTTGATTCAATCATTTGAGGAGCAACTAGAATTGTTTTTTTCAAAAGATTTTGAATCCAAAACAAAAAGCCCAGAACAAAATGAAAATCTAGGACAAGTGTTCACACCACCCATTCTTGCTAAATTTATGATTGGTTTATTAGATGAGAGCATCAATCCAAAATCTAAAATACTTGATCCTTGTATAGGTCCAAATACCTTTTTCAAAGCGTTGCCAAAAGAAGTTTCAAATTGCTATCTAAAAGGAATTGAAATCGATAAAAATCTAATTAATGCTGAAATTAAAAAATTCTATAATAATTCAAAGAGGACATTAATTCAAGGAAGTTTTTTTGATTTAGATTCTACAGAAAAGTTCGACTTAATAATTCAAAATCCTCCTTATGTCAGACAAGAGTTATTAGCAAATGGAGTGAATTCAAAATCAAATATAAAAAACGACGTATTATCAAGTTTTTCAACTGTTCCTTCTCAATCAAATTTGTATATCTATTTTTTGCTTAAAAGTATTTTACACCTGAATGAAAATGGAATAATGGTAGCCGTAATTTATGACAGTTGGCTTTATAGTAGTTTCGGAATATTTTTAAAAGAATCATTTCTAAAATTAGGACATTTAACAAGTATTTATCACTTTAAGAAAAGTGCCTTTGATAATGCAGAAGTCGGAGCAACAGTAGTCAAGTTTGTTAAAACTAAAAATAGTCGAAAATCGACTTCATATTACTCTTTAAATGACTTAAACGATTTAAAAACATATAATGGATTAACGGATAAAGCACATAATCTCCGGCCAAAAGAATTATTGACTTATTCTTTTAACAATTCTAGTGTAATAAATTTTAAATCAAAACTATTTAGAACACTAAACTCCATTGTTTCTAAACCTATTCAGCGTGGAACTTCCGCAATTGTAAACAATCACTTCATTTTTTCCGAAAAAAAGTATCCAGAGCTTAAACCCATAATTAAGAATGTTTCTAGAATAAAGACTTATAAAGTTACTAAAGAGAATGCGTTTATATTGGCTGTGAATGGTTCTATTTCTGATGTGACCAAAGAATATCTAGATTCTGTAAAAAATAAAATTCTTAACACTCCATTTAATAAATATAAAGCTGTAAAGCGAAATATTACACAAAATAAAAATTGGTATACGATAAAAATAAAAACGTCTGGAAATTTTATTTTCAATTACTATTTAAGGAACAATATCGATTTTATTTACAACCCAAATAAACATCTTTCTTCTGATAATTTTTATTCTGTAAATATTGAACAATCAGAGTTAGCTTATCTAGCAATATTAAACTCATCATTTACTAGATTAAATATTTTAAATAACTCCAGAAGTCAAGGTAACGGTTTAAGAAAAATACAACTTTATGAATTTAAAGAGATTAAAGTCATTGATATAAAAAACATCTCAACTGAAACCATTCATAAACTTGAAGGATTAGGTAAATCATTAATGATTTCAAATCGATATGACAACCAACAAAATGAAATAATCGAGCAAATTGATTCTATTTTATTAAATGAATATAATAATTACAATAACACCTCTTTCGGGATTGATGAGTTAATAAATGAATTAAAAGAATACATCAAATAATATGATAAACCTATGGTATAACTCTGATGAAGTTACAGGCTTCCATCCAGTTGTTGAGACTGCAATAAAAAACGCTATTACAAATTGTGGTTATGACTTACTTTTAGAGTTAGAGCATCATCCTTCTATCCCTAACAGCACTATTATTCCTGACTTTGCATTTAAATTAAAATCTTCTAACAGATATATTTTTGTAATTGAAGTAAAGAAAACTGCACGTGATGTAACTTCTCAAAGATTTCAAAATCAAACTAGGTCTTATGTTTCTGATTTTTCACCATATTGGGAACCAAATTATCCGAAATACTTTTGCTTAACAAATATTGAAGAATTAATTCTTTTTGCCGATAGACAAGGTCCAATATCAACTTGTATTTTAAAAGGCAATCCAAAATCTCATACTCGATTTAATCCTCAGACGCGTGATGCTACTCAAACAAGTTTAGAGTTTCAGAATACTATTGAACAAATACTACCAGTAATTGTAAACCGAACACCTCCTGACTGGGCTAACAATTGGCAACCAATCATAGATACCTTTTATCAAAACTATCAAAGTGTCAGTAATGGTCTTAGTCATAGCAAGGAATTATCTGACGAGTTATCTTTATATGAATTTTTCAGACTTTTAGCGTTTACTTACTTAAAAGATTATTACAATCAAACTAAAAACCCTAATCAAAGTTATTTTAGAAGTTTTCCAGCTCAAAATGACAATTTACAAGCATTTACCAATGGGCTTTCGAACAACTATAACAGAGTTTTACGACTTGATTTTAATCAAGTTTTTTCAAATCATCCAAACTCTACCAATAGAATTTTTCCTGAAAATTTTAATGCATCGATTATTCAATATTTTAAAAATACAATTCAGGCCTTAAACAGTTATGGCTCTCAAGCTGTTTCTGATAACCCTTTCCCTGAATACATTTTCAATTTGCTAACTTCAAAAGTTTATGATAAAGAAACTCTTCATAAAAAGGGGAAAATTATGTCGGATGCTGAGTTATCGATATTATTATCTATAGTGACAATTGACAATCCGAGTTCATCAGTTATAGACCCTTGTTCAGGTGATGGAGCTTTATTGGATGCAGCATACGATTATCTTAATATTCTGAATCTAACTAATGGTGATACATTAACTCATAATCAACTTTTAAATCAAGTTAATGGTATTGAAATAGACCCGTTTTTAGCTCAGTTAGCAACATTTAGGTTAGTCTCAAAAAATCTATCGGGTGTTGATAGTTCTACAAATGCAAACATAACTACAGGAAGTATGTTTGAAAACCCTAACAATTCTGGATACGATGTCATTTTAATGAATCCGCCATTTTTGAGAAATGATAATAAAGTTGCTCCAATTACCAGTGCTGAAAAAACGATTATGAATAGCGCTATAACAAATAATGGTTTGACTAATTATTTTTCTTCTGCTTCTCAGCCTAACCTTTATAATTATTTCGTGAATTATGCTTGGCACTATTTAAATAATCAAGGGAAAGCAGGTTTTATTTTAATGGCTAAGTTTCTTAATAATGAAGAGGGTGAATACTTAAAACAATTCATTTTAGACAAAGTGGATGCGATAATTCTTTACCCAAGAGATTATTTTGAAGATTTTAAAGTTACTACAGCGATTATAATTCTAAGTAAGTTACCTTCAAATGAAATTAAATTCCTAAGAATTAAAGATTCAAATTTACTATCTAACCCAAATAACATAAAAAGCATTTTATCCAATACCTCTGTAACAACAATTAGGTCTGATTACACATTAAAAATTACTAATCGAAATATTCAACCAAATAGTTTATGGAGGTCTCATTTATGCGACCCAGAAGATAAGTTCATAAAAATAGACAACTTATCTTTTTTAAATTCATTGAGCAGCTATTTTGGAACTTTTAAAAGAGGTGGAGCGGAAAATAGTGGAGGTTCTTCTATTATATACCCAAATTTTAATAATAATCCATATTCTCAATTACTACTAAGCAATAGAGGATTTGGAATAAAAAATGGAAGAAAAAGGAGGAATTTTATTTTAACTCAAAATGATTTGCTTTTAGAGCAAGCTATACATTTTCCTTCAAATTATGATGAATCATCAAATAACGGACTTTCTGTAATTCATAAAACTGATACTGCTTTAGATACTATATTCACTGACAACAATAACTCTTCATCCAAATGGAAAAAAATTGTTAATTGTGCTTACAATAGTAAAGTTAGTTTTGACATTTTAATTCCCAGAGCAGAAAGAACAAAACATATAGTTTATTTTTTGCCTTTACAATCGGAAGTAGTATTAACAACTAACTTCTTTTATGTATCAGGATTTCAAAACGGAAAAAACTCAATTTCAAATTCTGAACAAATCAAATTTATCACAGCTTTTTTGAATTCTTGCTTTGGTCAAATTCAGTTTGAGATAAATTCAAATTTTCAAGAAGGGCTTAGGAAAATTGAAAAATTCAACATAGAACAATTTAAAGTTCCTAATCTCAATCAATTGACAGATGCGGAAATTAACTCTGTAAATACAGCATTTGATATATTCAACAATCAAAATCTAGCTATTAGTGGAGACGAAGGAATCACAACAACAAGAAGACAACTAGATATAGAAGTTGCTAATATTATTTTTAACCGAGACAGCTTAGGGTTTCAAAATGTAAATCAATTAACAGATTTCTTTGAACTATTTTTAGCTGACTTAGTAGAAGACAGAAGATTATGAAAAACAACAATATAAAAGTCATCGGATTATTTTCTGGCTGTGGAGGTCTTGATTTAGGTTTTAAACAAGCAGGTTATGACTTAATATGGGCAAATGATATATTAAAAGATGCTTGTGAAACATATAAACTTAACATTGGCAATCATATTGTCAATGAAGATATTACCAAAATAGACTTGGAAACTATTCCCAATGCTGATGTTATAATAGGTGGACCACCTTGTCAAGGTTTCTCTGGAATCGGTAAAAGAAATCCTGATGACGATAGATCTGCATTAGTTTATTCATATTTAAACGTAGTAAAAAAAATACAACCAAAAATATTCCTATTTGAAAATGTAACAGGATTAAAGTCCTCAAAATCATCTGATGGGTCAAAAGTAATAGATAATCTAAAAGAGGCATTTGAGAATATTGGATATCATATTGACATTCATACATTGAATGCTGCTGATTATGGAGTACCACAAAAGAGAAAAAGAGTGTTTATTATTGGCAATAAAATTGGAGTGAATATTACTGCTCCGATTCAAACACATTTCGACAAAGATGAAAACAAAAAACAATGGATTACTTCATTCGAAGCAATATCGGATTTAGAATCACCAACGGAAAATGGTAAGGTAGTTTATAAGCATAAGCCTAATTGCGAATATCAAATGTTAATGAGAGAGAATGCTTCTAAAACAACACTGCAGATAATTCCCTATTCAAGCCCAACCGACAGAGAAATTATGAAACACGTTAAACCAGGAGGGAATTATATGGATATTCCTGATGAGTTCTCAACAAAGAGAATAATGTATTTTAAAAGTACTGGAGGCAGAACTACTACTTATGGAAGATTAGACCCTAAAAAGCCTAGTTATACATTGAATACCCATTTTAATAGACCAAATATTGGATGTAATATTCATTATGACGAGGAGAGAATGATAACAATTAGAGAAGGGTTAAGGTTTCAGTCATTTCCTGATAATTTTCATTTAATTTCGAAAACTAAAAGAAATTATTATGTTCAAGTTGGGAATGCAGTTCCTCCGTTACTTTCTAAAGCGTGGGCAAAACATATCCGTCAATATTTAGAAGATTATTATTTAACATTAAAAAATAATGAAAATCTATTTCAAGATGTAGTATTAAGTTCTTAATGAATGGCCTCATAGAATTCTAGCTAAACAATCCTCCTCCGCGAAAAAGCTACGGCGGACGCGGTAGGCGAGGGGAGCGACCATATTCTAGAGGGCTGGTAATAAGGTTTCTTAACCTGTATAATGCTTCAATTAGTTCAAAGCGGTCTTAAGAGTTAGAATGCTTTCTAGAATATAGCGACTGAGCCGTACATTGTTTCTAAAATTATCTACGTGACAAAAGAAATTAGCCAGGGGCTGATTACTTTTGGTGGCGGGTTGTAGCGTTGGCATTTTTTTGTTTCGCCAGCGCTTCATCTCGCTCAAAGCATGCTTTGCCGTATCAAGAAAAAAAGAGGGCATAAAATAGAATTATCCTGAGGATGATTCTATTTTGTGAGCCAGCCGTAGCTTAGGACTCAACATCGAGATAGTCGATTCCAGCACGCCATCTCGCTCAAAATTCTAAAGATTATCTAGCTGCTAGAATTTATGCCGTATTTTACATAATGTTAAAAGCACCTAAAGAAAAGCTTCAATCAAGACGAGAGGCTAGCAATGGCTAAGAAATAATCTCGCAATGCCGACGCGCCGACCCGCTCATATTTTAAAAGGTCTACTAGACCTTTCAAAATACTGCCGTTAGCTGTTGCAGCACGCTGACGAGAAATACGTAGAATTCATAAGCACCTTTAAAAACAAATAAAAATCTCGCGAATAATGCTGTAGAAAATAATCTTGCATACATTTCCTCGAATACGAGAATTTTAAATGAATCTAAAAGGCTAGCTTTTAAATTCGTGACAAAAGAAATTAGCCAGTGGCTGATTTCATTTGGTGGCGAGTTGATGCGGCTGCCATGTAAACAAGCATTGTTTATCTGAACCGTAAATTCCCTTTTAGATAATTCCTTTGTTACAACTCGCTTACAAGAGCCATAACGTAACTATGATGAACATATGGTTAAACCGACCGCAAATTCCCTTTTACATAATTCCTTTGTTATAACTCGCTTACAGGAGCTATAACGCAACTATGTAAAATAGCACGGAAATGCGCTATCCTGGAATTTGCTATAATTGTACTATAATTTATATTATGTAAAATAGAAAATTTCAAGCGGTCCTAGTATTCCAGTTTTTTCATTCCCCCTAGATTTACGGCAATCCCCTCTTTACGAATGGTATGCTGTCGCTTATTCGTTAAATTTTGTTCAAAATTCACTATACCTTTTCATCAATCTTTATCTTCGCAAAAAAAATATTATGAAATACGCTGTTTTTTTATTCCTTTTCACTTTTCTAGTGTCCTGTAATCCGGATTCCTCAAATACTTCCGATCCCATAGAACCGGTTGATTATACAGCTATCAACGAAGCACAAATAATAGAGTATCTTGCCGCCAACGACCTGGTGTCCCAAAAAACCGAGTCAGGTCTTCATTATATCATTGAAAATCAAGGAGATGGCGCCCAACCAACGGCTACTTCTAGCGTAACGGTGGTTTACCGCGGATATTTTCTTGACGGTACTGTTTTTGACCCAGGGACACCAGATGGACTTACCATTGGCTTAGGTCAGGTCATTCCAGGCTGGACACAGGGCATTCCCCTTTTTAACGAAGGCGGAAACGGCGTATTGTTGATTCCTGCGCACCTTGCCTACGGTAGTTTTGACTTTAATGGGATTCCGGCAGGTTCTGTATTGGTGTTTGACATCAACCTTATTTCTGTCAACTAAACCGGAATAGTTATTTTTAATCTAAAACGCTGCTAAAGGAACTCTGGCGGTGCGTATCCTGGTTTCTTTCTGGTCGACTTCCGTCCATGCCAAATACAACGTATCACCTACCTTTTCTAGTTGAGGGAAGCCAGACTGTCGCGAACCGTTCAGTTCCGCTATGGTAACTGTTTCGGACAGTGTTCCACTCATGCTTACTTTGGCCATTTGGAAACGCGCTAATTTTCCTTCGGATTCTAGCCAACTGACTACGGCGGTGTTGTCATCGGCCCATACGACATCTACCCGTCCAATGGTATTTCCTTCTGCGATAACGATGGGTTCCTGAAACTGTTCACCACCATTGGTAGAAAATGCCAACTTTACCTTTGCGGTATCCTGTGCCGCCGTGAACCATGCCGCAACCAAAGTATTCCCGAAAGCTGCTACTTTTGGTCCGTTTACCGGACATCCCTTTATTTGCCACCCATCTGCATGTATGGTTTTAGGGGCTGTCCATTCCCCGTTGACCTGCCGTACAATACTAATATCCCGTACTTCGTCCTCTGAGCGATCTCTGTACAACACAACCGGACCATTATCGGTTATCGCAGCGGTGGTCTGGCAACAATCACAGGTGCCCACATCCAATTCCTGCTCATTGGATACCGTACCATCTGCAGCCACTTCCGCTGCCCTTACCGTCATGGCTCCCCGCTCCCCTGCTTCATTTTCTTTGGTATTACGACCATCCAACCAGGTCACAAAAAAGGAATCTTGATACGGCAAGACCGTTACAAAACCATGTTCTGTTGGCGTACCATCGGTATGCAAGTCCAGATTCGTTTCCCAACCTGTACCTTCCCTTGGTTTCAGGTTCATCTTTACATCATAGGAATAGGTGCCTTCGGTCGACTTTTTTAGCACATGGGACCAGTAGTTCCCCATGTTTTCGGCTACCATAGGATAATCTGCCCAGTTCACGAACCAATCGGTTCCCTGGATGATCATTTCGGGTTCTTGCCAAGTACCGCCTTCCAATTTTGAATAGTAGAAAGTGGCCAAACTATCCCCTTTGGTCTCTACCCACGAGAGCAAGGTAAGGTCTGGATTCGATACTAAATGGGGCAAGGAACTAGAGGGGCCAGCTGGAGATTCCACTCGTTCTACCTTATAAACTTTCACTTTCGGTAAATCCTTCTTACTATCTTGTTTACAGCTTAGTAGCAAAAGTATAAATAAAATAGTTGAACCTATAAAATAACGCATTAGTCCAGGTTCTTTAATTGGTCAATCAGTTCTGGGGTGCTCCATTCCATTGCTCCATCAAAACGTAGTACCTGCTCCCCTGCTTCATTATAAATAAAGGTGACGGGCAAGGCATCGATGTCTAACTCCGCATAGGTACCGTTATATTTTATGAAATTAAAATCGAAACCACGGGCCTCTTTAAATTTCTCTATTTTTTTGACGGACTCGTCCGAGGCCAATAAAAAAACGTAGTTCTCTTCCGCTAGCATGTCTTGCAACTTCAATAAATCGGGCATTTCCTCGATACAGGGGCGGCACCATGTTGCCCAATAATTTACCAGTACTCTTTTTTCTTTATAATCCGCTAGTTCTATTGGGTTTCCGGCCAGGTCTTCATAGGTGGATGAGACTGCGGTTTCCATCGCAACGCTGTTACTTTCGGGTTCCATCGGCTTTGCTTTTTGAGCATCTTTACAACTACCACATAGGAGGAGTAGCACTGCAAATAGTGTTGTCTTTACATTCATAAGCTTATCTGATGTGGCTTCCTGCGTTCATATCTATGGTAGTGCCGGTGGCGTGGTCCATGTCCCCACTACACAGCAAGGCAATGAGCGGAGATAGGTCTTCGGGTCGCGTTAGTTCGTTCAAGGCAATTTCATTCAACACTTTTTCTTCCCCATAGGCTTCAATGAATTGCTCGGCCATTCGGGTTCGGGTAAATCCCGGAGCAAGCACAAAAGCTTTTATGTTTTGTTTCCCAAAAGAACGTGCCACGCTACGGGCCAACGAAGTGATTCCTCCCTTAGATGCCGCATAGGCCAGGTATTCTTGCGTTTCGCCCCTAAAAGCGGCCCTACTTCCAATATACACGAAGCGGCCTCCACCCTGCCCTACAAAATGATCTACACCCAATTTGGTGAGTAGGCCTACGGCATCTAGATTCACGGCCATCGTTTGCTTCCAAATACGGAGCCACGATTCGGTATCCAAGTCAATCGGATGCGCTAAGAACACACCTGCGTTAAGGATAATTACATCTAGGTTTCCAAAATCGGCCAACACATCTTTAAATAAACGGATTACCTCTTTTTCTTCCGATAAATCGGCCTGAAAAGCCTTGGAACCGTTTCCATGTTTTGCGATCAAGGCATCTGCTGCGCCTTTATTACTGTTATAATGAACGGCTACCCTCGCTCCCATCTGCATCAGATAGTCGGCCACTGCCCTACCAATACCATCGGAGGCGCCTGTAAGCAGTATCTTTTGGTCCTTTAAATCTATGGTGGTCATTTCTTACATTTTTATTTTATACTGTTTGGTATATAGAGGGTTATGAATCCGTTTTGTTCCTTTATTCTGGTCCATGAAACCTAATTCCGTTTCATTTACCAAGGAACACTTATGTACAACGGTAGTATTCCCAATTCATTTGCCTTTGTGGATAAAAGTACAAAATTGTATCAAGGACTTCAGTATTGTAATGGAACCTAATTTTGCCCTTTTATCCGGCATGTGCGTCTTACTTTGATTATTCAAGCGTTGTATTCACTTTCCAAACCATTGCCCATAAAAAAACCGCCTAGATTCAGGCGGTTATAGTTTAAAATGTTCGTTTGACCTTATTTTATGGCTACCAGCTCCAACTCAAAGGTAAGATCATGACCAGCCAGCGGATGATTTGCGTCTACGACAATATCATTTTCGTTTACTTCTGCGATGCGCAATTGTCTTTCAGAGCCATCTTCGTTTGAAGCCACAAGCGCCATATCTACTTCCGGAGTAATCTCTTGCGGTAAATGCTCTTTAGGAACGGTTTGGAAAAGCTCTTCCTGCTTCTCGCCATACGCCTCTTTCTTATCAATAACAATGGTCTTTTTATCCTTAGGTGCCATATCCAAAAGTCCTTTTTCAAAACCCGGAATCAAACTTCCTTCTCCTAGTTTTACTTCCAATGGCTCGCGTTGTAACGAACTGTCGAATACCTGTCCGTCACCAAGTTTACCTGTATAATGTACCAATACTACGTCTCCTTCTTTTACTTTACTCATATTGTTAATTTCTTATAGTTTACTTTAACGAAGGGCAAAGGTATCCATCTTAACAGGGAATAACGAATACGAGCGTGAAAGCTCAGTTTTTTAAGCTTTATTTAACGAAAATAAAGGGATAATCCCTTTATTTTGACGTGAAAAGTGGTTTTTTGAAATTTGGGTATAGGGATTGATATCCAAGGTAACTAGGAAATGCTTATTGCGTGGCCTCGGTTTGGATAGGCATAATCTTTCCCTTGAACCGAATGGAATTCCGTTGGTTTCCGGTGACCAAAACGGTAGCGGTTTTGCTTGGAAATATCATCATAGTGACTCTGTGCCTTCCTGTTTCGCTAGATATCTCAAAAGTGATGTTATACTGTCCTTTGTCTTCATTATAGGCTTGAGTATAGGTGTCGGGCACCCCCTTAAACTCGATACCTGATTGAGACATGGGGCCTCCTCCAAACTGCCGTTCGCCATAAAAAGGCAAGACCCCTGACACACTATCGCCATACACTTTAACGTAATTGGCAACATCAATAATTTGAATTGCCCCTGCAGTACTTCCGGGTGGTAAAAGTCCGGAGTTGGCCACCGAAGTAAAGGCCTGGGTTATCATGGGGTATGCCGTATCTGCCCTGAATTCAAATGATTTTTCATCCATAAAGCTAATGAATGCTGATCGGGTTTCCGCATTCTGTTGCAGTTTAACAGCACTACCACATTGTAGAAACATACCACAAATAAGTACAAGTATCATTCCTGTTATCAAGCTCTTAACTAGCCCTCTGACTTTTAAGTTTTTAGTTTTCATTTCGTGTTTTAATATCGTCAATTAAATATAATAGGATTTGACAAGCATTATGGGTTTACATCATTGTCCAATGTAGTATTGGTCGTACGTTTTTTGTCAAATGTGCCATCGTAAATAGCATTATACAATTTCTTCAATAAACGTTGTTTTTTCCTGTCGGATACCTGCATGGTATCAATTGTACGCCTTTCTAATTTAAACAGGTCACGCTTTCTGTTGGCGGTAACATCCAAACCAGGCTCAAATTTAAGGACTAATGGCCCTTCCTCTTCAATCTTTGGTTGTTGTGCGGTTTTCTTTAGTTGTGCTTGCGCCATAACGGTGCCCATACATCCCAAAGCGCAAAACATACAGAGGATTAACTTGTTCATTATCAATTTATTGTGTTCTCGGCTCTAGTGTTTCGCATATAAAACAGCTACCCCTGTTCTCGTTACTGTTACCATCACTATTGCATTTCGTTTAGCGACTTATTCGCCCTCTATTTCGAGGAGATGACCCGCTCATATTCCATAGGACTGTATCGCCTTTGTGATTAAGATATGGCATAGCCTTTTAAAAACAAAATATATCACTCTTGTATAAAAGAAGGACACTGCTTTTTATTCCTTTGTGATAAAAGTCGGGGTATCAGCCAGTAACACAATTCAAAAAAAACTTATCTTAAAATTCACGTTAAAATGTATGCGCCATTTCCTTAGAATTTCATACCTTTTACTAAACAATTTGACGTATGAATATTAATTTTGAATATGATGATGTAAAGGCCAGTAACCGTTTGGAAATTATGGCCGCTGAAAAACTGGATAAATTATTGGATAAGTTCGATTTTGTTGTCCGGGCAGATGTTTTTTTTAAAACGGAGAATACCTCTTCTCCCGATACGGGGATGATTTGTAACATCCGGTTAAGTGCGCCAGGGCCTAGACTTTTTGCAGAGTCCAGTACTGGAAGTTTTGAAGCTTCCATAGCCTCAACAGTTAGTGATCTTGATCGTCAACTACAACGCCGTAAGGCTAAGATGAAAACGCACTAAATTTATGTAATAGCGCCTTGAAAGGCAATTAAAAATGTTAATTTGGGTTACCGTAACTATCTTTACGGTAACCCAAAATTTTATTTAATCGTTTTATGCGTACTGCTTCTCACTATATAGCGCTAAGGTATTTTTCACTATACTTTCTTTTTGTTTGTATTTCAGCTTCCATGAATGCGCAAACCACAGGAATAGAAAGCGGTGCTATATCTTTTTCATTTATAAAAAAAGAGGTCTCCGGTACGGTATCCGATTTTAAATCTACCACAGTTATCGATTGGAACGATTTGGAGAATTCCACAATCGAGGGTCAGGTAGCCGCTGAAACCATAAAAACCGGTAATTTTATTCGGGACTACGCGCTAAGAAGGTCAAAGTACTTTGATGTAGATACGTATCCCTTAATTACGTTCCGTAGTACCAATATACAGGTTAAGGAGGATGATATAGATGTACAGGGGACGCTAACGCTCAAAGGCATTTCCAAACCTTTGGGCATAGCCTTTAAAAAAGATGGAAACACCCTAATAGGTAATGCAACTTTATATTCCAGTGATTTTGATATTGTGATTTTTAAAAAGGGACGAGATGCCAATAAGGTAGTAGTCACCTTTACATTGCAGCTAGAATAGCCTTATACACGATTGACCTTCTCTGATACTGATTCTACCCACTAGGTTTGGCTTAGACGCTCATTTACTGCAATAATCTTTGTTTTTGTAGTATTCCATTTTAAAAATGATGATTAACTTCGCACGCGTAAACGAATAGCTTATGTGGGTTTGGATTATTTTTATTGCATGTGTCATAGTCTTTTTAGCCTTGGATCTAGGTGTTTTTCATAAAAAAGACCATGTAATTAAGTCAAAAGAAGCAGGTATCTGGACCGCTATTTGGGTAACCACGGCACTAGCGTTTAGTGGTGTCATCTATTGGTTATTTTCATCGGGTTTGACAGAAAACCCAACCGGACTCACCCCTAACGATGCGGTACTTAAATATATAACCGGGTATCTAATTGAGCTTTCCCTAAGCGTTGATAACGTTTTTGTCATCGCAGTTATTTTCACCTCCTTTCAAATTCCGGCAATATACCAACATAGGGTGCTGTTTTGGGGAATTTTAGGTGCAATCGTATTTAGGGCCCTAATGATACTTTTTGGCGTGGCATTAATAACGAAATTCGACTGGATAATATACGTGTTCGGTGTATTCTTGCTCTTTACGGCCTATAAAATGCTAAAAAGCGATGAAGACGCCTTTAACCCCAAAGATTCCTTTGTTTTTAAGCAATTAAAAAAAATATATCCCATTACAACCGCAATTGAAGGGCATAACTTTTTTATAGAAAAAATGGGCGTGAAGGCAGCTACTCCCCTATTCGTTGCCCTAGTCGTAATAGAGATTACAGACATTCTTTTCGCACTCGATAGTATCCCTGCAATTCTAGCAATTACAGCGGATCCTTTTATCGTGTTCAGCTCCAATATTTTAGCCATATTGGGTCTACGGTCCATGTATTTCCTTATCTCAAGGATGTTGGCTAAATTCAGATACATTAATTATAGCCTCGTTGTCATTTTGGCCTTTGTGGGTGTTAAAATGCTGTTGGCGCACCATGTGAAGTTTCCGGAATGGGTTTCCCTGTCCGTTATTTCTATAGCGCTTATCGCCGGAGTATTGGCCTCTTTGTTGCTAAAGGAAACCGAGGAATAACTAAGGTGTTTGGCACGAAGCTTCTTCTAAAATCGCTTCACTTTTCGTTTTTATAGGCATAACTGACAAATGCGAATCGCTTTCCGTCCGGGGACCAAGACGGAACATTTAAACTTCCCTGTCCGCCCGTAAACGAACAAAGTGTCCGAATTGTTTTATCCCCTAGATCGTATAATCTCAAGGCTACTTTTTTCATTGCAGGATGCGCACTCCCTTGGTCTTCTAAATAAGAGATAAACACAATATGTTTACCATCTGGCGAGGGATGGGGAAACCAATTGGAATACTGGTCATCGGTAAGCTGTTTTTTATCGCTACCATCGGCGTTCATGCGCCATATTTCCATTGTTCCAGATTGTATGGCATTGTAGTAAATGTGTTTTCCGTCGGGAGAATAATCGGGTCCGTCATCCAGTCCTGCTGAATTGGTGAGTTGTCTTTCGTTTCCACCACCAACGGGGATGGCATAAATATCAAAATTATCTCCACGTTTGGCCGTGTATACCAATGTTTCACCATCCGGTGACCATCCGTGCCAAAAAGAAGGCGTATGATCAGTAATACGCACAGGTTCCCCGCCAGTGATAGGAACGGTAAAGATACAGGACGTGAGCCAGCCATCTTTGCCATCTTCTAAGCTGTGGCTTAGCACCAGGGTGTTTCCATCTGGGGAAATTCCGTGATCGTTATTACATTTGTCTGCCAATCCTGTATCAATTGCTTCTTTTATTCCGTTCAAACCCACTTTATAAAGGCCACCATTTTGATTGATGATAAAAAAGCGACCATCCCTACTCCAGTTCGGCGCTTCAAAATGGCCATCTTCCGATACTATGGTCTTTCGTTGGTTCGTTTCGAGATTAAAAACCTCTAATGTAGAACTAATATCTGTACGTTGTGCGCTTACAACTGTCATAGTGCATAGGATTAATAAAGCTGGAAATACGTTTTTCATAAGGCCATAATTAAAAGAAACTCTATAAAAACAGAAGATTCGTTACAACTGGATAGCATGCTTACACCCCAATTGAACACTTATGTCAAAAAGGGCCATTATATGCCTTTAAACGTGCATTACTGGGATTGTACCTTATGTTTCAGAAAGCTTTTTATTGATAATATCCAAAGCGTTAGCAACGGTCTGCATTTCATCCATATCCTCATTTTCCAGGCGAATGTCAAAAGCATCCTCTACGTCCAATACAATATCTACTAAATTAGCCGAATTAATATTTAATTCTGATATAAAGTTACTGTTGGGTTGAATTGCTGCTACATCCACATCCTCAGGTAAGTACAACTTAACAATATCCTTTAGTTTTTGATAACGTTCTTCTTTGTTCATATATCTTTTTCTTACTTCAATAGCCGAAACCGAGACGAATTAATATCACAATTCTATCCATTACGCGAGTCGACACAGACTCAATACCCCCAAGACCCACTACACCTATTCGGAATATTCCTTAAAAATAACACATGCATTTACATCACCAAAGCCAAAACTGGCTTTTGCAACAACTTTAGGGCGATAGTGAATCGTTTTACGTGGTATTCTGGTCTCCGATACCATGTCGGTTATTTCCGGATGCAAATCCTCACAATTTACATTCCCAAACACCGCTCCCTCTTTAAACTGGAGTATGGCCCCTACACATTCAATACTTCCCGAAGCGGCTAAACAATGGCCGATCATTCCTTTAAAGGAGTTGATATATGGAAAATCGGTATTCCTCCTTTGTAAGGCGGTGCTCCAATTGGCTACTTCAAGGCTGTCTTTTGATGTTGCGGTTAAATGTCCGTTAATAACATCGATATCCCCAGGCGCTATTCCAGCATTTTTCACTGCATTACTGATGCAACGTTGCACAGCCTCACTGTTTGGTGCGGTCATGGAACCTTCGCCCCGTTGACCTCCGCTATTGATTTCTCCGCCCAACACCTCTGCATAAATAGTCGCACCTCTTTTCTGTGCACTTTCCAAGGATTCCAATACAAGCGCACCCGCCCCACTACCGGGAACAAATCCGTTGGCAGACGCACTCATGGGCCGGCTAGCTTCCGTAGGATTGGCATTGTAGCCCCTGGGAAGTATCCGCATAGCGTCAAAACCGCCCCATACATACGGACCACTATCACTACAGCTTCCTACGAGCATGACTTCTGCTTTTCCGCTCGATATTCGCTCATACCCCATTAGTATGCCTTCCGTTCCCGTGGTGCACGCAGACGAATTGGTCGTTACTTGATTACCACATCCTAAGTTGCCTCCTAGATAGGCACTAATACCGCTTGCCATGGTCTGCAGGACACTGGTACTGCCTAAGCGCCTTACATTTTGGTCATCAATCAGCAAAATGGCTTCCCGAAACTTATCTACACCGAGAATGCCTGTCCCAAAGAGAACACCATAATCCCAATATGGGGTTGTTGTGGTATTGGGCTCCAAACCTGCATCCGCCCAAGCGTCCGTCCCCGCGATGACCCCATAAACAATTCCGGATGCGTTCAAACCCCTTAATTGTAAGGGTGTAAAGTATTTATTTAGTATATTATCCTTAACTAATGGATTAGCAGCTATTTGGCATCCAAAATTAAGTCGTTCCAATTCCGATTGAAACCGAATTCCGCTTGTACCGTTCGTAAGTGATTTGGTAAAATCCGTTAGGCCTACACCATTTGGCGCACAGACCCCCAAACCGGTTATGACCACACGTCTATTCATTCGTAGCCGATATTATCATTCCTGAGAGCGTTCCTTTGCACACCAATTCTTCTTTGCTATTATACATACGCACATCGCATTTTAATTTCTGGAATCTAAAATAGATTTTTTCGGATACTACGCGCACCGTTTCGTTTGGTACTACCGGCTTTAGGAATTCCATTTGAGAACTACTCATTCCTATGTTGACCCTCGTATTCCCATTTGTGGCCTGAAGTAAAAATATTCCTAAACAGACCAAACCAATTTGTGCACAGCATTCCGTAAGCAGTACACCCGGGGTAATCGGGTTTCCCTTAAAGTGACCTTTAAAGAAATCCAAGTTCCCATCAAACGTAAAAACACCCTCTGCACCAGAACTATCCACGTGTAGCAGCTCATCTATGAACAGGAATGGTTTGGTATAGGGCACCAAGTCCAGAATTTCTTTTGTAATCATTGTTTTTAGTTGACTTACACTTTTCTATTTCTACAAATTTAAAACCCCGCAATAGGTCCGCTCCCCCAGAAACAAACTAGTCGCTTATTACTTTTTACGGCCACTACCAACTGAAAACCGCCACTGTCCAAAGTCAAAACTACCACTCCAACAACACACGCTGAGCCGAAAACCCAGGGCCAAAACTTAAGACCAATCCCTGTTCCCCTTTTGAAATAGTTTTCTCCATAAAGCGCTCCAGCACGTATAGTACCGTGGCACTGCTCATATTGCCATACAGCTTTAGTACAGCCCTAGTATCGTCAATATTTTTTCCTAGGCTACCGAACAAGGCCTCAACAGTCTGTACTATTTTCTTTCCACCGGGATGAAATATAAGATGGTCTACCTTAGAGATATCACTTCCACAGCGTTCCAAAAAGGGGTGTACGATATCTTGAAAATGGGCGGCAATGGTCTCTGGCACCGCTGGGTCTAAAATCATTTTAAGTCCGTGATTGGTAAGGTCAAATCCCATTAAATGTGCGGTATCCTTAAAATGATACATCTCCTCCCCCACTATTTTAGGACCCTCGGCGGTCGCTTCAGATGATAGCAAGACACAGGCGGCACCATCACCAAAAATTGCGGCACTAACCATATTAGCCATTGAAAAATCGTTCAATTGAAAGGTGGCCGTAGGACTCTCCACAGCAACTATGGCTATTCGTTTCCCAGGATTGGATTTTAAAAAATTATGGGCATAGATAAGTCCGGATACACCTGCAGCGCAACCCATCTCCGTTACGGGCAATCTTACTACGTCTTGTCGCAAACCTAAGGCGTTGATAAGATAGGCATCCAAGGACGGAATCATTATTCCCGTGCAACTCACCGTTATAATGTAGTCTAGCGATTCTGGAGTCCATTTAGCTTTTAACAATGCGTCTTGGAGCACCGTAGCACCTAATTTTTTACACTCCCTCGCATAGATGGTATTTTTATCCTCAAATGAAGTTGTCGAAAACACCTCTTCCGGATTCATGATGCTATACCGTTTATCTACCGCGGCGCCTTCAAAAATCTTAATGACTTTGCGTTGAAAGCGCTCGTCCTGATCTTTAAGCCAAAACTCCACAAAAGGAAGTATTTCCTTTGTCTCCCTACAATACTTGGGGAGTGCTTTTGTAACGGCTACAATTTTTGTTGTATTCATATAGTGTCTAATCTCTGTTTGCGCATAACCCATATAAATCTAAATGCCCACTTCCATGAAATTTCATGCGTGAGGCCAGGCAACTTATGTGCATATGCTTTTAATTCCGATTTGGTAAAACTTCTGGTAATAGATATCAACCCATCTATTCTTGCTATTTTGGTACGGAGAAACATAAGGCTAAAGGCTTTGAATAGCAAGTAGGCCAGTTTGTTTCTTTCCAGGTCATTAATTACGATTCCAATAGTGCAGAGCCGTTCAAACTGATGAAGAAACTTTAATATCCCCTCATCCTTGAAATGATGCAAGGTTAAAGTGGTTGTTACTATATCACATTTGAAATCTGAAAAGTCTGCCTCTAAAATATCTTTTGCCTTATAGCTAATTTCTGGAAAATCCTGTGAAGCTTTCCTAGCGAGAACCAAAGCTTCCGTGTTTAAGTCCACACCAATCAATATTACTTTTATATTTCTTTTTCTAGCTTCCTTTGCTATGTTTCTTAGCATATTTCCATCGGCACAACCCATGTCTAAAATCGTATACGATTTTTTTGGAAACGCTGAAATCAATTTAAATACAGCGTCTACCGTAATTTTATCTCCTCCCAAGATACGATTTACCCGAGTGATGTCATTGAGCACCATCGCTAACTCTTGTATGGGCCCGGTAAAGTTATCCATGAGCTCTACCTTTTCGCTTCTTTGTGTCCAATCAATCATTATAGGATAGGTTTCCCATGGGTTTTTGAAATTACATAATTCAAGATACTTTCCGAGCGACCGGCTATTGCTAGTCCTGTATTCATCCATCGATCATCCAAAAGCAGGCCTTGCAATCTTCTTCCAAACCATAACCGATTCTTAAAAACAGCATTCCAATTTCTGGTATACTCCTTTTCAAGCCGATGTCTATCATACGTAGCATCGCTAAAAAAAGTCTGCACAGATTCCGATACCAATTTTGCGCTATGTATCGCCATGGCCATCCCATTGCCACACAGTGGATGGATGAGTCCGGCGGTATCTCCGCACATGAGAATATGATGTACAACAGGTGCTTTTTTGTCAAAAGCTATTTGGGCAATCGCCAAAGGTTTATCAAAGATAAGCTCCGATTGTGCTAGGAAATCCCTTAAATGGGGATTTTTAGAAACTACCCCCTTATTAAAGCCATCAATATCGGTATACGCTTTAAAATTACTGTAATGCGCCAGATAACAAAAGTTGACTGCGCCGGTCTCTGTTTTTGAAAGACCCCCATAACCGCCTTCAAAATTATGCAGGGCAACCAGATTCTCCGCAAAGCTGTCATTTTTATAATGAGCTTTTACGGCCAACCAATCCTGTTTTTTGAAGCTAAAATCCCGGTTTAAGGTTTTGTCCAAACTAGACCGCTTGCCATAAGCGCCCAATACGATTTTTGCAGTATAGGTTTGGCCCTCGCTCTTTACGCTAAAGGCATTTGCTGCAAAAGTAATATCCGTTACTTTGGTGAAGTTGAAATGCACCCCTTGTGATTTCGCTTTTTTATATAGGAGATCGTCAAATAAGAACCTGCTGATTCCTGTACCGCCAAGAGCAAGTGTCGTAGCTACCTTATTCCCTTTTGTGGAACTAATTTCAAAATCTGTAATGGCAACTCCTCCCGCAACCTCAAGGTCTATACCTAAGCGTTCTAAATAGGGTATTACTTCATTTGACACGTATTCACCGCATACCTTATGATGCGGATATGCGTTGGTTTCAAAAAGCAATACGCTGTGTCCGAACCCCGATAAAGCAATGGCTGCCGTTAGCCCAGCGAGTCCACCACCTACAATAATCACATCTTTCTTTTTCAAGTAGTCTAAGTTACGTCTTTACATAAAAAAATCCCTGCGTTCACAGGGATTTTAATTTAGGATAGCAAAGAAATTTTAGTTGCCCGCTTCCTGTATTGCCTTTTGTTTTAGTTCCGGACTTGCAACAATGGCAAGCTCAACTCTTCTGTTCTTGGTTTTACCCTCCGTGGTGGTATTATCTCCAATAGGTTGTGCTTCGCCGTACCACTTGGTGGTAAATCTATCGGCAGCGATACCTTTAGTTTGAAGAAAAGCAACGACCGATTCCGCTCGTTGTTTGGACAGGTTCATATTGTAGTCCTCTGCCCCACTACTATCGGTGTGGCCCTCTACCAAAATGTTCGAGTCTGGATATTCCTTAAAAATAGCAGCTAGCTTCTCCAATGTCGCAGCTGAAGCTCCTTTAACATTCGCCTTATTTGTGTCAAAAAAGACACCTGCATCTTGGGTAAAGGTCACGTTTATACCTTCTCCTACCCTTTTCACTTCCGCTCCGGGTATTTCCTCTTCAATGCGTTCTGCTTGTCTGTCCATCCGATTACCAATATAGCCTCCGGCTGCACCGCCAATTGCCGCTCCTAGGATAGCCCCTAACACCGTATTATTCCCACTGCCTACATTATTCCCGATAACACCACCGATAACAGCACCTCCCGCGGCACCTATCCCAGCACCTTTCTGGGTTTTATTTGCATTTTTAATGGTACTACAGCTCATAATCATTGCAAAAGCCATAACGTAAGCCGAACTTCTAATCATTCTTGTTTTCATTTTTTCTATTTTAAGTAGGTATATTATTTTTTACTGAATTCGTACACAACCGAGACAGATGAACCGTCTACCATAACATTAGAAGATAGTCTCATCGCTTGTTCCGTTAAGTTTTCAATGGTCAATCGATAGCCGACTCCTCCAGAGATATCTTTTAATTTCTCATCTATAAACTTAAACTGAAGTTGACTGCTGGTATTGTCCCCACGTTCTACTACGGACCAACGAATAAATCGGTCTCCACCATTACAAAGTGTTGAAGGTGAAATCGTGTATCTCCCCGTGCTGTTATTATCACGAAAAAACCAATCGCTCCCTTCTAAACAAATATCTTCAACATCATTAAACAGTATCGCCTTAAAATTCCCGGTGTTATTGGCAAAGGAAACATCGTTCAATATCCATGAGCCGCTAAGCAAGTTACGTTTCGCCCGCGCATCTTTGGAGACGGAGCATGAGGAAAAGGTAATTGCGAAAGCGCTAATGAACAAAATTAATTTTTTCATAAACTAAATAGATTTGTTGTTAGCCGTATATACGGAATACATAAGGTATTGGATGTGCCATTTTAGAATATTAATTAACAATGACACCGTACAAAGGAAGGCATTGACCAAAGATGGGCTTAGCTCAATTAAGATGAAACGTAGCCCAATAGCTTTAATAGGCGACTAATGCCAGTAGTTCTTTTTCAAATCTGGATTTAGCGAGGTAGTTTCGTTCCAACTCTGCATTAAACGGAATTGGAGTTTCGAGGCTTCCAACCCGCCTCACAGGGGCATCAAGGCTTTCAAAACAATTTTCCATAACACTTGCGGCGATGTCACTGGCAATTCCTCCAAAAAGACTGTCCTCTTGCAGGACGATCAATTTTCCTGTCTTCCGTACCGAGGTGTAGATACTCTCCATATCTAAAGGCTGCAAGGTCCTCAGGTCTATAAGGTCTGCATCAATAGTCGTATGAATGGACAATGCCTCTAAAGCCCAATGCACTCCTGCCCCATAACTTACAATGGTTATTGCATTTCCGTTTTTAAGCACATTGGCCTCACCAAAAGGGATGGTGTAATTATTTGTTGGCACATCCTCATATATACTTCTGTATAATCCCTTATGTTCGAAGAACAATACAGGATTGGGGTCATCGATTGCGGTAGCGAGAAGTCCTTTGGCATCTGCGGGAAAAGCAGGATAAGCGACTTTAAGTCCAGGGGTTTTCGTAAACCAAGCTTCGTTTGTCTGGGAATGGAAAGGTCCTGCGGCCACACCACCTCCGCAAGGCATCCGAATGACTACATCGGCATGTTCTCCCCAACGGTAATGACTTTTGGCCAAATAATTCACAATGGGATTAAAACCACTTGAAGCAAAATCGGCAAACTGCATTTCCATAACCGCCTTCATCCCATTAATAGACAATCCCATCGCGGCGGACACAATGGCCGATTCGCAGATAGGCGTATTACGAACGCGTTCCTTGCCAAAAGCGGCCACGAATCCATCGGTAATTTTAAAAACACCACCATATTCCGCCACATCCTGTCCCATAATAACAAGATTGTCATACCGTTCCATTGCCCCACGCAATCCATCTGAAATAGCGTCGACCAGTCGAATATTTTTCTTATGTATGGAAGGTGTAACTTCCTTATAGTCAAATTTTTTATAAACCTCATCTAATTCTTTACTTTCATTAAATACAACTGCCTCTTCATCAAAAGCTAGTTTCAGGTTATCCTCTATTTCGGTGCTTATTTCCTGCTTTAGAGCATCCCGCTCCGCTTTGGCTAAAGCTCCCGTAGAAAGAAGATGTCCCTCAAAATTTTCCAACGGGTCTTTGGCCGCCCAGGTATCCATCATTTCTTGTGGTACGTACTTCGTGCCACTGGCTTCCTCATGGCCACGCATTCGAAAGGTTTTGAACTCCAACAATACAGGTCTGGGATTGTTCCTAATATCGATACAAAGCGCACTTACCTTAGAATACACCTCTAAAATATTATTACCATCAATACTGTGCGATTCCATCCCGTAGCCAATGCCCTTATCGGCTATATGGGTACAACTAAACTGCTCATTGGTTGGGGTTGACAGTCCATAACCATTGTTTTCAACACAAAAAAGTACGGGCAAATCCCAAACAGCGGCTACATTCAACGCTTCGTGAAAATCTCCCTCACTGGTAGCTCCTTCTCCCGTAAACACTGCCGTAACCTGCTTTTCCTTTCGCAATTTGTGCGCCAAGGCAATACCATCTGCTACACCAAGCTGCGGACCTAAATGCGAAATCATGCCGATAATTTTAAACGCTTGTGTCCCAAAATGAAAACTGCGATCCCTACCATTGGTAAATCCACTGGGTTTACCCTGCCATTGCGCAAACAATCTATGTAGCGGAATATTACGGGTGGTAAAAACACCTAGGTTTCTATGCATGGGCAAGATGTACTCATCATCCCGTAATGCATTGGCAACGCCTACCGATATGGCCTCTTGACCAATACCACTAAACCATTTGGAAATACGCCCTTGACGCAAAAGAATCAGCATCTTTTCTTCTATCATCCTAGGACGCAATAAGTCCCGGTAAAGGGCTAATTGGATATCCTTTGCTACCTTAAACTGCGTGTAATCCATACGTTTGGCCGTGTATTTATAAATTTGATATAAATGTAACAAAAAACAGGAGATGGCTACTTATTATAACACTGTTGTACTTGAGCAATAATTTGTAATTTTACGTAAATACTTAAATTAAAAGCATGAGTCTAGTACCAAGTGTAGATTTATCGGATTTTATTTCAGGAGACCCAGAACGAAAACAACGGTTTATAAAGGAAATAGGAACAGCCTTTGAGGATATAGGTTTTGTAGCGTTGAGTGGCCATTTTTTGTCAGATCAACTGGTCGAGGATCTGTACGACGAAATAAAAAAATTCTTTCAACTTCCAGAGGCTGTAAAGGATAGTTATGAAATAGCAGGTATTGGCGGCCAACGGGGCTATACCTCATTTGGCAAAGAGCATGCAAAAGGCAGAACGGAAGGTGATTTAAAAGAATTTTGGCATTTTGGGCAGTACGTAACCGATGACCCAAAGCTAGCTGCAGAATATCCTGATAATGTAATCGTTTCCGAGTTGCCTAAATTTAACGAAGTAGGCAAGCAGACATATAAAATGTTGGAGAAAACCGCTAGGTATGTCCTTAGGGCACTTGCGCTGCATTTAGAACTGGAAGAAACCTATTTTGACGACTACATTACCAACGGAAATTCCATATTACGACCTATTCATTATCCGCCTATCACTAGCGAGCCAAAAAATGCGGTACGCGCCGCAGCTCATGGGGACATCAACCTAATCACCTTATTAATGGGTGCGCACGGTAAGGGCTTACAGGTTCAAAACAATAATGGCGAATGGGTAGATGCCATTGCCCGACCAGATCAGCTGATGATCAATGTTGGCGATATGTTATCACGGTTATCAAATAACAAACTAAAATCCACGATTCACCAAGTAGTGAACCCCCCTAGGGAACTTTGGGGAAGCTCTCGGTATTCCGTGCCATTTTTTATGCATCCGGTAAGTGAGATGCCCTTAAACTGCTTGGAAAACTGTATTGATGCCAAACATCCTAAAGAATTTGAGGATATTACCGCGGGGGAGTTTTTGCATGAACGATTGATTGAATTAGGATTGATAAAAAAGTAACAATGGACTTAAAAGATCAACTAAAAAACCTATTTCCAGAGCACACTCCGCAAGACGTACCAAACGTAGTGCCCAAGAATGACCTTTGGATGCAGGACGATCCCATTATCTGTAAATATGAAAAACGAAAAGGGAAACCCATAACTATTTTAGAGGGCTATACCGGTGCTGACGATGATTTTAAAAAATTAGCAAAGGAATTAAAAACAAACCTTAGTGTTGGCGGTAGTTTTAAAGACAATAAAATTATCATCCAAGGCGATTACAGGGATAGAATCATGTCGATCTTAGAAAAAAAGGGATTTAAAGTTAAGCGTGTGGGCGGCTGATACCGAGTTTTTTTGATTTATCGAAAAGCTATTGCAGCTCTTTTTGTGTTAATTTTTTTTATTTATTTAACATAAACCTTACATTTAACTATTAAGAACCTAAACCAACTGGAAATGAGTTCCCTACTGCATATTACTAACGGCGACAGTTTTACCCAACGGCTGAACACCCTAAACCTTAAAGGAGATGTTATTACTTGGCGTGAAATGTTGTGTGAAGGCAAAACATTGGCCAACGTTGGAAGCGAATCGTTTTGGAAGACGCGCTACGAGTTTCTTCACAAAAATTACAAGGTATCCAAGTCTTGGTTTATAGAAAAAACATTAAAAGAATATCGATCACTTTGTAACCACAAACAACAAGACCAAATTGTACTCTGGTTTGAGTACGATTTATTTTGCCAGGTAAATATGTTAGCCGTGATTAGTTGGTTGTTGGCGAATAGAAAATATGCACAGATTTCATTGGTATGTAGTGGAAAAGAAGATGAATCAGATAAAATGTACACGCTTAATGAGCTTTCTGATGAGCAATTATTGGGACTTTACAAGAATAAAAAAGTATTATCGCAAGATGATATAGAATATGCAGATTACGTATGGCAGCTGTACTGTAGCAACAATCCCATGCGTTTAGAAAATTTAACCGATTTTAATGATTATCAATTTGATTATTTAAGCGATGCCATTAAGAGTCACTTACAACGTTTTCCAAGTATTGCCAATGGCCTAAATAGTATGGAAAATAGTATTTTAAGGGTAACGGCAGATGAAAAACCCACTTCTAGAAAAGAGCTTTTAAAATCCATTTTACAAAATCAAGGAAATCTTGGTTTTGGAGATACACAATACGATAGGGCTATTACCCGACTAAAGCCCTTATTTACTGCCTTTAACCCGGTGAAACTTTCCAAAAAGGGCAAGGAAATATTAGATGGGCAAACCAGTTATTATTCTTGCATACAGGACAATGACGTCTATCTAGGAGGAGCCTTAAAGTATAATTTTCTCTACAACACGGGCAACAGCAGAATCCTTAAGCTTTAATTGCTGATGCAAATCCCCCATTCTGAGCTTATCTTAAACAGAGATGGTAGTATTTATCATCTTAATCTATTACCTGAAGATATAGCCACTACAATTATAACCGTAGGAGATCCTGACCGTGTTTCTGATATCTCACAACATTTTGATTCGATAGCTATTAAAAAAGGAAAACGAGAGTTTTTGACCCATACCGGAATGCTAAAAGGAAAGAGAATCAGTGTTATTTCTACGGGTATTGGAACAGATAATATAGATATCGTTTTAAATGAATTGGATGCCTTAGTAAATATTGATTTTATCACAAGAACAGTCAAGAAAAATCGTATACGATTAAAATTGATACGTATTGGCACTTCGGGTGCCATACAGCCCGATATTCCAATAGCCTCTTTTCTGATGAGCGAGCATGTGATCGGATTTGATGGACTTCTTCACTTCTACAAACACAATCATACGAAATACAGACCACTAGAAGATGCGTTTATAAAGCATACGGAATGGGCTACTGAAAAAGCGCGACCATATGTAGTGGATTATGATCAGGATTTAGCTTTGGAATTAATGGAAAATCGTATACGATTAGGATTCACAGCAACAAATACAGGGTTTTACGGACCACAAGGTCGCGAATTGCGCTTAGCGGCCAACCCAACTAGTAGTGTATCCAAAATAGCCAGTTTTAGCTTTGAAAATAAGCGCATAACCAATTTGGAAATGGAAACATCCGGGATATATTGCCTGGCAAAATTGTTAGGTCATCAAGCGGTCTCCCTAAATTGTATTCTAGCCAACAGGGCCACAGGAGAATTTTCAACGAATCCCGAAGCTGCGGTTCAAGAATTAATACAACTTGTTTTAACTAAAATTACCTCAGCGTGAAAACTGTAAAAATCATTGGTGTACCGGAGCACTTTAATCTTCCTTGGCATTTGGCCATTGAAGAAGGGGCATTTTCAGAACGCGGAATAGACCTGCAGTGGGAAGATATTGCTGAGGGCACAGGTAAAATGTGTCAGCTCTTAGAGCGTGAAGAAACCGATTTGGCGATTATTTTAACCGAGGGAATCATTAAAAGTATAGCTGAGGGTAATCCCACAAAAATTATACAACAGTATATCGCTTCTCCGCTTTTATGGGGGATTCATGTAGGAGCAAACAGTAGGTTTAAGGATATTTCTGATTTGGAGCATGAAAAGGCAGCTATTAGTAGGTTCGGGAGTGGTAGTCATTTAATGGCTTACGTAAATGCTCAGAATAACAACTGGAAAACCGAAAACCTTTCTTTTGAGGTAATCAATACCTTACAGGGAGCCGTTACGGCATTGACAAATGAGGAAGCAGGTTATTTTATGTGGGAGCATTTTACTACAAAACCTTTGGTAGACCAAGGAATCTTTAGGCATTTAGGGGATTGCCCCACCCCATGGCCATGTTTTATGTTGGTTGGCACCAACAGTTTCCTAAAAGCAAATGCGGGTATTGTTTCCCATATTCGCGAAATCTTGGATACCTATACCTCGGAGTTTAAATCTATTCCTAGTATCGATAGAACATTAGCGAACCGTTATGGACAGCAATTAGACGATATTCGGGAATGGATGGCACTTACGGAGTGGAGTTCCGAACAACTGTCAGAAAGAACCCTAAATACTGTTCAAGATACCCTGATAAAGCTGGGACTACTACAAGAAAAATTGCCAGCTAAGCAGTATCTCCTTTAAACAATAGTTAGAGGTCTGGGGAAAACGAAAAATGTTTGCCGATGATTTTTTTGAAGGTGTTGTCCGATAATGGTTTTTGTGCAAAATCTACAATGTGCGGATTATTCCTAGCGCGTTCCTTATCCTGTTCATTGTCGCTAATCGTTACCAATACAATTGTCAACTGTTCTTTAAGTTCTTTACTAACCTGCTCCTCATACATTCGCACAAACTCCCAACCGTCTACTAAAGGCATTTTAAGATCTAACATTACCATACATGGCAAAGCTATCTTATCCTGTCCTTTATTTAAGATATAATCTAATGCCTCTTGACCATTCATCGCTGAATTGACCTCAATATCCATCTCCAATTTGTTGATGAAAATTGAGTGTAAAAAATTACTCGCTTCATCATCGTCTACAAGCAAAATGGATTTTAAAGAATCGAATTTCTTCATGTAACCTTTAAGATTTAAGTTCGTAAGAAAATACGGTGTAAACTTAAGGAAAATAAATATACTGTTAACTTACCAAGCAATGCTTTTATCACCTAACCCAGCTAAAATATGATTTGTCTTTGAAAAATGTCTATTTCCAAACCAATAACCACGATTTGCACTTAACGGGGAAGGATGGCCCGAAGTTAGCAAATGATGTTTATCGCTAGTTATAAGTTTAGCCTTCTTCTTTGCATAACCGCCCCATAACAGGAACACCAATCCTTCTTTTTCTTCCGACAACGTTTTAATCACGGCATCTGTAAATGTTTCCCATCCTTTCTTTTGATGGCTACCAGCTTCTCCAGCGCGAACTGTAAGCGTTGCGTTCAATAATAAGACCCCTTGTTTTGCCCATCGTTCCAAGTTACCGCTTTCTGGGTACGGTATATTGCAATCACTTTGAAGTTCCTTGAAAATATTTACCAACGACGGCGGGTGCTTGTTGCCATCGTGCACCGAAAAACAGAGTCCGTTCGCTTGATTTGGACCATGATACGGATCTTGTCCTAAAATAACGACCTTGACATCTTCAAAAGCGCAATGATCGAAGGCTGCGAAAATGTCTTTTCCCTTCGGATAGCAGGTGTTTAAGGTGTATTCTTCCTTAACAAATTTTATAAGTTCATTGAAATATGGTTTATGAAACTCCTTTTCCAGAGGTTCATTCCAGCTTGAATGAATGGTTACTTTCATATTGGAATTACTCAAGATTTTCACAAAACTAGTGAATCCTATACGACTTGGCTAACGCGCCAATTGAGAATTCAGCACTTGATTTTGCCTTACCCGATGCCTGAGAACATTTATGTAGTCTAACGCCATATTCGTTCTATAATCGGTATAAGACTTGGATGCAAACTGTATCGCCTTGTCCAAATCACCATTAATTTCATTACTTATGGCCATATTGTAATAGGCCCTGCCTGCCACTCTTTCATTTGAATTGGTCAATTCCCGTTCCCAAAGTTCTGCAGCGCCACCCCAATCGCCTGCTTGTGCCCTTCGCTGCGCAATTTTGAAGTTGTCCGTACCGCGTACGAAATACTGCCTTGCTATTCGGATATTTCTAGGAATCAAGCGTTCTGCATACGCAATTCCAACATTTCTACTGTACTCTTGTACCGTTTCATTTCTGCTGGCCACGGCTTCAATCGCTTTTAGTGGATTAATCCCCTTACCGCTAAAAGCCATATGCTTAGTGTAGAGTCGCTCATCAACAACCACTTTTGTATGGGGATCGTAAACGCGCCATCCGCTAACGACTTTGGTAGCCAAGGTAACTTCTTGAGCAGGAACATCTACGTCTACCCCAAGACTATTGGGCAGTTTCATCGTAGTTACGCGGTAATCGGCTTTTGTATCCGTATCATAAAACTCCAAGGAGAATAATACATCTACTTCGTTTTCCAAACATATTTTTTCGACAAGCTCCCAAGAAAGTGTAGCGGGCAATACGGCCAAGCCCTTCTTAACTTCATCTATGTCATTTAGTATTTTAATTTCTTCAAAGTCCTTTACTACGGATAACTCCGTTGAAAGTGAAGAAATGGCTGCTTCGGCCCCTTTCTTATCTAGGTTTAGCCCCTCAGCGGATAGTATTTTATCAATTTTATCAAGGGCATTGTTTCCTTTGGATGGTGAACTTCTATTTATAATACCTACACTATTAACATCTGGGGCAAGATGCACCATGGCCGGCTCCGTAACACCGATTGTTAATCCGTTCGTTGCTGCGCAGTTCGTTAATAAAACGGCGACAAAGATATAAGCTATACTCTTGATTGGGTTGTTCATGATACGATTACTTAAATAATGGCAGAAGATTAAAATCACAAAAGCTGACTCCTCAAGAACAAAAATTGGAGGGATTTATTGTATTTTATTAGAAAACCTCAGTGTTTCTTTAAGTCTGTCCATACAGTTTTACTGATTTTGGACCTTTAGTTAGAAAGGCGAAAAGATTTCAATTATTAACGATGCTCGTTTGCTTTTATTTGAAAAAAGTACATCATTTTTTTTTGGTATAGTATACCAAAGGTTTACCTGTATTTTGTGGTGTACGGCGCAACACGTTAGTCACCCTATAAAATCTCCACCTTTTGTCAAAAACATTTGGGATTCAGAAGATAAGGACCTCTTTTAACCTTGCCGTTAGACCTTTACGGAAAGCTATTTCCCAGTATAGACCAGTGCTATAGCAAATTAAGTTTTGACGGCTTGCAAATAATCATGCGCTAACTGCACTTTAAATTATAGGCCTAATGCCTACCTTTGCTATTAAGTAAATAATAGCGTGGCAAATATACAGAGCAAGACCCTACAAGATTTAGAATTTCCTACAGTTTTACAGCAGGTAGCGGCCCGTTGTAATACAGAGTTGGGCAAGCAGCTCGCTTTAGAAATAATTCCTTTAATCGCAGAAAAAGATATAAAAATTTCGCTTGGCAAGACATCGGAGTACCTCTCTTCGTTTATCAGCGACAATAGAATTCCCAATCACGGATTTGATGCTATCAATACCGAACTTAGATTGTTAAAAATAGAGAACACCACTTTGGAACTTCAGGGTTTTAAGCGAATTGGCACAATTTGCGACTCCATTGTTACCCATCAAAAGTTCTTTAAGAAATTTAAAGAATATTACCCGTTGCTATTCGCATCCGCAGACGAATTGGAATCCAACACCGAGATTCCCACCCTTATTAATGGCGTCATAGACCGGTTTGGAGAGGTTAAGGACAATGCCTCGGACGCACTTTTAAGCATAAGACGCCAAATGAACCATGCTCGTGGAAAAATTAGTCAGAGTTTTGGTTCGGCATTGGCAACCTATAATTCATCTGACTACTTGGATGATATTCGCGAGTCGGTCGTAGAGAACCGTCGTGTACTTGCCGTAAAGGCGATGTACCGCAGAAAAGTGAAGGGTACAGTGATGGGAACCTCCAAGACTGGAAGCATTGTATACATAGAACCGGAGGCAGCTTTAAAATACAGCAGGGAACTAAACAATCTGGAGTTTGAGGAAAAAGAAGAGGTGCAGCGCATTTTAAAGCAGCTCACGGACCAAATAAGACCCTATAGAGCCCTTTTAAGCGATTATCAGAACTATTTAACACAGATTGACGTCACAGCCGCGAAAGCAAAGCATGCGCAAGATATTAATGCCCTACTACCCAAATTGAGCGACGGTAACAGGCTCTTTTTGAGAGATGCCTACCATCCGCTCTTGTTTTTGAGCAACAAACGCAACAACGAGAAAACCTTTCCCCAGACCATTGAATTGCATGAGGAGAATAGGATTATTGTCATTTCAGGACCTAATGCGGGCGGCAAAAGCATTACACTCAAAACAATTGGCCTCTTACAGGTGATGCTGCAAAGTGGCATGCTGATTCCCGTTCACGAGCGCAGCGAAGTCTGCTTTTTTGATAAGATATTAACAGATATTGGAGATAACCAATCCATTGAAAATCATTTAAGTACGTATAGTTACCGGCTTAAGAACATGAACCAATTTTTAAAACGATGTAATAACCGCACGCTTTTTCTTATAGATGAATTTGGGACGGGAAGTGACCCCGAACTGGGAGGCGCCCTGGCAGAAGCATTTTTGGAAGTCTTTTATGAACGGGAGTCTTATGGCGTAATCACGACTCATTATGCCAACTTAAAAGCCTTGGCCAACGAATTGCCCCACATGAGCAATGCCAACATGCTATTTGACGGTAGAACATTGGAACCCACCTTTCAATTAGTTTTGGGACAAGCAGGTAGCTCCTTTACTTTTGAGGTAGCACAGAAGAACGGTATTCCCTACTCCCTGATCAACAAGGCCAAGAAGAAGATAGAGCGAGGCAAAGTCCGTTTTGACGCTACCATAGCCAAATTGCAGAAAGAGCGCAGCAAAATGGCGCAAACAGGCTCTAGATTACAAGAAGAAGAAACCAAGGCAAGGGAAGAAGCGGCCAGATTAGAGAAATTGAATGCCAAAGTAAAATCCAAGCTGGAGAATTATCAAGAGCTTTACGACCATGACCAGCGGATGATTCAGCTAGGAAATAAGGTAAATGTTGCGGCGGACAAGTATTTTCAGGATAATAAGAAGAGGCCCTTGGTGTCTGAACTCCTGCGTATTGTAGAAACGGAGAATAGCAAACGAAAGAAAAAAAGTGCTAATCAAGCAAAGGCGGAACGTTCTAAAAAGGCAAAAGTGGCTCAAGAAGTTCAAAAAGAAGTAAAAGTCATACGCGAGAAAAAGCAGGTCGCAAAGAAAAAGGCCGTTCAAAAAGAAAAGAACAAGCCAAGGCCTGTTTTTAAAATCGATGATCGCGTCCGGATGGCAGACGGTAAGGCCGTTGGAACCATTGACAAACTTGAAAAAGGGAAAGCCGTAGTCAATTATGGTATGTTTACGACCAACGTGAGTGTGGACCAGTTGGAATTGGTAGAACGTAAATAGAATTAGCTTATGAAAAAAATGGTATATCTGGTCTGCTATGTAGCCAGTCTTAACTGGTTTATTTCGTGCGGCAGTGATGACTCTGTTGTTACCCCATTAGCGGATGAGGAACTTATTGTAAGGGCTGAAGTTGATGAAAACCCCGTTTTAGGGACAGCGATAGCTGTGGTAAATTCAAAATTGACAGGTACGTTAGCGTATACCCTCGGCTCCCTATCCATAGAAGATGCGATTACACTCAATGTTACAACAGGTGAGCTATCCGTAGGTAATTCGCTGGCCTTTGATTTCGAAAGGCGAACGGCCATAACAGGAACGTTAGTGGCAACAAATGGTAGCGAAAGTGAAGTCTGGGATTTACAAATCAGCATTCGAGATATTGATGATATCGAGTATTGGCTTAGCGATTCAAAAGCGGCATATCAAGCAGAAAACTCTGGAAATTGGGTACTGATCACCGAACAGGAATATGAAGAACTAGGCACACAGCTGAACAGCATCAGTAAATCGGGAACCACGGACCTCCTATATAGCCAAGGCTCAAACTCAGAACTGTTTGATACCTACGCTGGTTTTACTGTATCGAACGATCTCTCCAGTATACCTGAAAATAGTTATGTGTTTGCTTTTAAGTATCTCTCTCTAGCAGATGCCATTGCAGAAAATCAAGTAAAGGTATCTGATGGTATTGTTACGGAGGGCTATACGGATTTAGGAAATTTGCTGCCCGTTCACAATCAAGGTCAGCAATATTTCGTTTTAAAGGGGGCTCGGCAATCTACTACCACCAGCCGAGGTTTCTTAGGATTATACGCTCAAAATGGAGTTTCTTATGATAGTCAAGGGAATGCAGCCGGCACGCATCTTTTTGGCGAAGGTGATGTGAATGAATTATCAAGTGCTAACGTGCTAAATCGTGTGTGTATCTATCAAGGGCTAAGCACACCGATAAAGCAATGGGATTAATGCACTTAACATAAGAAACAAAACAGCCGACACCAAGTTGTTGAATCTACAACTTAAGATGCCGACTGCTTGTTCAATTAATTACAAGACCTTGAATTTCGGAAAACCCTAAGCAAAAAGTCATTTGTGATTTCAAAACATTTTTGACTTGAAATATAGTTATAGGAGATGGGATCACCCAAGGCTCGCCAAACAAAGGCATCCTGAAATTGAAATTCAATCTCAACATCATGGGCTCCATTAGGTGGGCTTCGTAGTTCTCTTTGACCATTATTTACGGTCGTATACCCCCCAGTGACTGAATTATTGGTACCTTCTCGCTTATAAATAAATCGAAAACGAACATCAAATATGGAATTATTATCCACATCCACATTTTCATGATCATAGCTAGTTTTATTACAGGTTTCTGCACTATAATCTGTCGTGTAGCCCATTTTTGCCAAAGAGTTATCTTTTAAATACCTAATAGTATAGGCAATGGGTACGCCAGGGTTGTTGCGGGTATAAACAGCATTCGCTCCTGTCAATACACTATTAAGAGCCCCAAAACCAGAATCTATATTGGCCAGACTTATAGCTTCGGAGGCTGCTTCTGCATTACCGCCTATTGAAACTACAGTAATACTGGAATTTTTTAAGACTTCGTCATATTTAGACTCTAAATCTAAGGAACCTGCATTTCGTTTGCCTCCAGCATACTCCAAAACAGCGTCCAATTCAATAGAGGTATCTTGTGTTGTAGACTCCATTCGTACCATAAGCAAACGGCCGTAGGAAACAGAACTTACATAAGCAGGTGGAGAATCTGAACCAAATGCAGCTTCAGCCTGTTCTTTAGTAACAGATGCAGCAAAAACAGCGGCCGGGGTGGTGGGTGTGTTCATTGTGACGGTATAGAACACCTGACGAAACACTATAGCCGCTACTTTTCTTTCTGTATTGGTCTCAAAATTAAATTGTGAAGCCAACGAGCCTGTAGCCCATTCCAAGTTTAATCCAACATCTAAACTAAATTGTTTTGAAGCATAAGAAGTGGTGGCCTGATAAGACGAATTTGCTGCGTTTACATAGCCGTCTTGGTAAGCATTGGCATTCCACCATTCCAATGCATTATCAAGGCCGGTGCCAAAGTTGGCATTATTTGGCTGCTCTACAACAATAGTTCCCTGTTCACCAATACCGGGCAGATCTAATCTTAAGGTCATGGGACTTCTATCCAATGTCAAAGGATTTGGCGCCCCATCCAACATGCTTCCATCTCCAATGACCAAGGACCCGGGAAATACAATTCCGTTGGTAGGCCTCATTATGGCAACATCGTCAAAATTGGTTTCCAAATCATAGTCCTTTACGCTACAGATAGTTTTTTCACCCTGTACCCAGCCAGTACTATTACTACTTTCATTGGTAACAGTCCGCTCCGAAGCGGCACCACCGGTATCCTGAACATTAAGAAGGGAATTTGGGTCATAGTTTAAATTTGCTATCACTGTATTTATATCCTCTTGATTGGTATTTGCACTCCCAGAATTCCCTCCATCGGGGTTTTCCCCATTGGTATTTCCATTTTCTATGGGGTCTGTTATACTTTCATCTTTACTACAGGACTGCACAAAAAGAAGTCCCACGACCATCACTAAAAGGATGGGTACAATTTTGATTTGTTTTGAAATTGTCTTCATAATTTTTTGGTTTTAAGGATTCAACACCTCAAAACTAGCTACGAATCAACCCCTTACCTAATTTTGTCCATGGACAAAGTATGGACAGAATACCATAATCTTACCCTAAAATCCCATGGACAAAGAAAATAAGGATAGGAGTAAATTTTATATATATTATTGGTAATCAACGTATTAAATACATTTCATATTTTAAATAGAAGCTCATTGGTATGGACAAAGTATGGACAAGACTGATTTTGAAGTATTTAAGTTTTAACTTGTAGTTTCTAATGGATATGTCAATTCTATTCTATGAACTTCACTAAAAAATTACTGTTTTTTCTGATATTATTTAGTTCACAAGTGTTCCCGCAACAACCCTTGGTGAAATCGGATAGTCTTGGTGAATTATTACAACGGAGTAAAAATTTTAAGGACAGTGTGGATATTTTAACTAAAATGGCAGATTATCATATGTATAATGATTCTCGTAAATCCATTGCTCTAGCCGATTTAATACTAAGAATTAGTAAAAGCAATAATTATGGAAATGGTCTTTCAGATGGCCATTTTTTAAAGGCAAATGCATATGGAGCAATGCAAACAATGGATAGTGCCATGCTAAACTATCAACAAGCCATTAAGTCCTCCAAAGATATTGGCTCCAATAGAAATTTGGCCAGTGCAATGGCCAATATAAGCGTCATAGAGGGACAAAATGGCAATTACCTAAAAGCCATAAAGCTTATGGATACGGTCGCCAAAATGAATTTAAGGGAGAAGGACTTTCTTAATTACGGGGTAACCTTAAATAATAGGGCATACCATTTTTATGAACAAGGAGATTACGTAAATGCCATGAGAGGTTTTAAAGCGGCATTGAATGTACTTGACACCATACAGAGGGATATTTTTCGTCAAGGCGATGTTTACCGAAATATTGCTAAACTCAATTATCAGGAAAAAGATTTTGAAGATGCACTCACTTATTTAAATAAAGCGAATGATATCTTTGAAAAAGTAGAAGATTACCTATTCCAATCCTATGTTTGGTCAGATATTGGCAATGTGTACTTGGCACTGAAACAGTATGACAAAGCTATCGAAAGTTATAATAAAGGACTTGCCATTTGCCAAGACTTCGGCTTCAAGGAATCCAGATCATTATTATTAAGCAACTTGGCCATCGCACTTCGCGACCAAGGAAAACTCAAAGAAGCTTTGAACAATTTTTATAAATCAGCTATTGATACGGAACATGACGAAAGTATGGCCAATAAAATCGTGCATAAATACCATGTGGGGTACACCCACGCCTTATTAAATAACAGAGACTCTGCCTTATTTCACCTAAATAAGGCTATCACACTTTCAGATTCAGTTGGGCAAGCCAATGAACTTAAAAATGCGTTGGAATTCCGGTCAAAATCCTATGCGCTTTGGGGTATGGAAAAAAATGCGCTGGAAGATCTTCTAAAAATGAACATTCTCAAAGATAGTATCTTCAATACTCGTAAATCATTGCAGATAGAACAACTCCAGACCATCTACGAAACCGAAAAAAAGGAGGCCGCCATTGCCCTTCAACAAGAGGAGATCAACACTTTAAATGAAAAGGCCAAAGTAGATACATTAACCAAAGGACTCTATGCAGGGGGCATGTTCACCTTCGTGGCCGTTTCAGGTTTGTTGTTCTTCGGATTCCGTCAAAGAATGAAGAAAAACCGAATTGCCCGCGAAAAGCAAGAGGCCATCTACCAACAGGAAATTGCCCACAAGCAAAAAGAACTGGCCAGCCAGACCCTCCACTTAGTACAGAAGAACACCTTTATTAAAGAGCTCATGGAAAACCTGGAGAACATCAAAAACTCGCCCGAAAAATTCAAGATGGAATTCAGACGTATCGTCATGCTGCTAAAAAAGGAAAATGCTTCGGACAAGGACTGGGAAGTGTTTAAAACCTACTTTTCAGAGGTCCACAATGATTTTGATCAAAAACTCAAAACCCTTTCAAACGATATTTCAGAAAAAGAGATTCGGCTGGCAGCTTTTTTACGCATGAACCTGACCACCAAAGAAATCGCAGCCACACTAAATGTGCTGCCTGATAGTATTTTAAAATCGAAGTACCGCCTTAAAAAGAAACTAGGATTGGATAAAGAAACCGATTTGAATCAATTTTTAAATGCCTTATGAAAAAAATTTGCATACTACTATTCTTCCCATCCCTATTGGTCATCGGGCAAAAAAAGAAACCAATAGATAGTTTGTTGGAGGTCCATAAGACTACTACAGAAGACAACATTAAGTTGAAAACAAGTAATAAACTAACTTCATATTACATGTATCGTGATATTAAGAAAGCAAAATTATTCGCTTATGAGCAACTTGAGCTTTCTAGAAAAATAAATGATTTGCAGGCGGAGATTAAAGCATTAAACCATTATTCAACAATCTACAGTAGATTAAGTAAGTACGATTCTGCACAATACTATATCGAAAAAACATTGGAACTAGCTGTTTCTACCGATAATTTGGCGCAACAATCCATTTCAAAACATAGTTGGGTAATTATGGAAATTGATAGGGGGAATTTTGATAAAGCAATGCATCTTAACACACAGAACATAGCGTTCAATCAAGAGATTGCAGATACGTTGGGCCTTGCTATGTCGTACGAAACGGAAAGCTCCATCTTAACGGAGAAGGGGCAATATCTTTTGGCCTTGCATAGCGTAATGAAAAGCCTTGAGGTGTATGAAATCCTTCAGGACAGTATAAGGATTGCAGATGTTTATAACAAAATAGCCATCATTGAAAATTCCCTGGAAAATTTTGACTCCTCTATTAAAAGCAGTAATAAGGCATTGAAAATTTATGAGGATTATGAGGATATTGAGTATCAATCCGTTATTCTTAACATTTTGGGAATATCATATAAGTTTAAACAGGAGTTTGAAACGGCTAAAGATTATTTTACCCGGAGCATGGAGATTTCCTATCCAAACGGATATCAGAGCGTTTATTTGGTAAGTCTTGCCCATTTTGCCGATGTTTATCTAGAGACTGATGATAATGGAAAAGCCAAGAAAACAATAGATGAAGGCATCAGTATTTCCGCCGAACTGGGAAGCCAGCGTATGGTTTCCTATTTCAAAATGCGGTTGGCAACGTATTTTAAAAAAATAGGGTCTTACACCAATGGATTGGTATTGCTGGATAGTATCATTAAAAAATTTCCCAATGACGAGGAATATCTCATCTCCGCTTATAGAATAAAGAGTGAAATACAAAAAGAGCAAAATCAGTTTGACAGAGCATTAGAAAGTTATGAGCGTTTCAAGTCCATGGAGGATTCCACATCAAAAAGGACCAACGCCACAAGAATCAATGAATTAAGGATTATCTATGAGACGGAACAGAGGGAGGCTGAAATAGCCCTACAAAATGAGGAAATAAATACATTGAATGCACAAAACAAAGCAGATGGGTTACAAAAAGGTTTATATGCCGGGGGTATGGCTTCTGCCCTAGCAGTCTCCGGACTACTATTCTTTAGTTTTAGACAACGGATAAAGAAAAACCGTTTAGCCAGGGAAAAACAGGAGGCTATTTACCAAAAGGAGATAGAGCACAAACAAAAGGAACTGGCTAGCCAGACGCTCCACCTTGTTCAGAAAAACATCTTCATCCAGGAACTTATGGAAAATCTAGAGAACATAAAAAACTCGCCCGAGAAGTTTAAAATGGAGTTTCGACGAATTGTCATGCTGTTAAAAAAAGAGAATGCTTCGGACAAGGACTGGGAGGTATTCAAAACCTACTTTGCAGAAGTACACAACGATTTTGACCAGAAACTAAAGACACTCTATACCGATATCTCAGAGAAAGAAATACGCTTAGCGGCCTTCCTTCGCATGAACATGACCACTAAAGAAATTGCCGCAACCTTGAATGTATTACCGGATAGTATACTAAAATCAAAATACCGGCTCAAGAAGAAACTAAACCTTGATAAGGATACTGATTTGACCAGTTTCTTAAATAGATTATAAAATTTAGGTGGTCCTTCTACCCTAGTGTATCTTTGCTTTGTGGAAGAAAGCAAAAAAATAATCTTATTTGATGGTGTTTGTAACCTTTGTAACGGTTTCGTTCAGTTTATCATAAAACGCGATAGGGATGATGTGTTCCGATATGCCTCCCTACAAAGTGAAGTAGGTCAGAAACTGCTTTCGGAACGTCATATCGACACATCCGCAATCGATTCCGTAGTGCTTATTGAGCCTGGCGTTGCCTATTACATTAAATCCGATGCCGCCTTGCAAATTGGAAGTCATCTAAATGGATATCGAAGCATATCGAGAATCTTATATTTGATTCCTAGTGGTTTACGAAATATCGTATACGATTTAATATCCAGGTACCGCTATGCTTGGTTCGGTAAAAAAGACGCTTGTATGATTCCGACACCTGAATTAAAGGCTAAGTTTTTGGAATAGGAGCTAATTCTTGAGTTATATCGAATATCAACTATTTTACCTCATCATAATGATCGTCCCAATTCTTGGCTTTAGGATTATCATGTAACTTACCTACGGATTTGGCCACTATGGTGGCAACGGTAGCGTCTCCGGTAACATTTACAACGGTTCGTAGCATATCCAAAGGTCTGTCTACCGCAAAGATTAAAGCCAATCCTATGGCATACTTATCCGGCGGAAAACCAACTGACTCTAGAACAATAACCAGCATTACCATTCCTGCGCCTGGTACTGCTGCTGTTCCAATAGAAGCCAGCAAGGCTGTTAAAACAATGGTTAGCTGTCCGCTTAAGGGAAGGTCAAAACTTAAGGCCTGTGCTATGAAAACCGCGGCAATACCTTGGTACAAGCTGGTACCATCCATATTTACCGTAGCTCCTACAGGCAATACAAAACTGGACACTTCCTTGTCCACACCAATGTGCTCTTCTACGCGCTCCATAGTAACTGGTAAGGTAGCTGCACTAGAACTCGTTGAAAAGGCAAGCAATTGTGCAGGACTAAGTTCCTTTAAGAACCAAAATGGATTCTTTTTGGCAAAAACTGCAACCAAGGTACAATAGAAAACAATCATTAAAAACAATCCTAAGACCACCACTCCCGCATATTTAAGCAATGCCAATAAAATTTCCGGATCGCTAGACGAAACTACAACGTTGGCTAAGAGCGCAAATACGGCATAGGGCGCTGTAAGCATAATAAGGTCAACCATCTTTAAAACAACATCATTAAGGGAATCAAAGAAATCCTTTAATGGTTTGGCGCTTTTTTCACCTATCAACAGCATGGAAATCCCAATGAAAATCGTAAAGAATATAACTTGAAGCATCAATTGATTGTTGCCAAGTGCGGCAACAGCATTGTCGGGAACCATATCTTCCAGAAATTTCAAAGGGCCGCTCTCTTTTTGCCTCGATGCTTCTTCCAACTTCGCCGCGATACCTTCATCACCTGCATAGGTAGATGTTAGTTTCTCGATGGTTTCCTCGGAAACACCATCACCTGGCGCCAGTACATTTACCAAGACTAGCCCTAGAATAATAGCGACGGTAGTTGTTCCAATATAAATACCGATCGTACGCAAGCCGATATTCCTAAACTTAGATATGTCTTTTAAGTCGGATATTCCCTTAATCAAAGATGCTAAAATGAGTGGAACCGCAATAAGCTTTAGTAATTTTATGAAAATGGTGCCTACGGGAGCTATCCAATCCATGACAAATTCCTTTCCCCAATCCAAAAAGGTCATACCAAAACCAAAAAATAGTCCCAATACCATCCCAATCATTATTTGCCAATGCAATTCAAGCTTCTTCATAAATAAAAGTTCGTTTAGGGAGACAAGATACTATTTTGAACGGAAGCATGAAAGAGATACTGCGAAAGCGTTTTTTTAGTTAGCGACCTAGCTTTAATGAGCCACACCCTGAAAAGTACAACACTTTAAGAGAAAGTACCTTCATATAATGGTAAAACCGCTTAATTCCTATAAGCAAAAAGGTGCTAAGGATTCCAATTTTTGACATCAAGGACGCAAACATTCTTACCTATTATTATGTCCTTTGGTAGCTATCTTAAATCGTTTACTTTTTAATTGTCCGGTTTAATAGCACAAAGTCTGCTAATACCAGTGCGGTCATTGCTTCAACAATAGGAACTGCACGAGGAACCACACAGGGGTCGTGCCTTCCTTTTCCTTGTGCCTGTACTTTGTTTCCTTCTTTATCTATCGTTTCATAGCCCTGAATAACAGTAGCAACAGGTTTAAAAGCAATGTTAAAGTAAATATCCATACCATTACTTATACCTCCTTGAATACCACCACTATAGTTAGTTTGTGTAGACCCATCCGAGTTGAATTGGTCGTTGTGGTCGCTACCTTTCATTTTAACACCTTCGAAGCCACTACCATACTCAAATCCTTTCACTGCATTTATGGATAGCATTGCTTTTCCTAGTTCTGCATGGAGCTTATCGAACACTGGTTCTCCTAAGCCTACAGGTACGTTCTTGGCTACGCAGGTTATAATGCCCCCAATTGTATCTCCTTCTTTTCTTACTTCCTTAATATAGGTTTCCATTTTGGCTGCCATTTCTGGGTCTGGACACCTCACCGGATTAGACTCGGTAAGCGATAAATCCAACTCCGTATAAGGCTTATTCAATCGCATATCGCCAACTTGAGTCACAAAAGCATTGATTTTAATCCCCTGCAAAAACTGTTTGGCTATGGCACCGGCTACTACCCTGCTTGCTGTTTCTCTTGCAGAGCTACGTCCGCCGCCTCTGTAATCACGGAAACCGTACTTTTTATCATACACATAATCGGCATGGGAAGGCCGGTAAGAATCCTTGATATGCGAGTAATCGTGTGATTTTTGATTCGTATTATGAATAGCAAAACCAATAGGTGTACCTGTAGTTTTTCCTTCAAAGAGACCAGAAAAGAATTCTACTTCATCTGGCTCTTTACGTTGCGTCACTATGGCGGATTGGCCGGGTTTACGCCTGTCCAAGTCTTGCTGAATAGCATTTAGGTCAAGTTCAATTCCAGACGGACACCCATCTATTACGCCACCTATGGCCTTACCATGCGATTCTCCGAATGTACTTACTTTAAAAAGGGTGCCAAAGGTGTTTCCTGCCATCTTCAAAAAAATGAATGAGGTACAAATGTAATTTTAAAATGCATTAAAGAAAAATTTCGGTTGCTCTTAAAGTTATATTAACCTTTGTCCACTTTCGTAATAATTAGTTAACCTTTTGATTATTATATGATATTGAAAAGGATAACCAATCAATATACCATTGGGTTTAATTTTGTTCTAAAATTTATCCTTGAAGAAAAGAAAACTAGAAATAGCGGTCATTTCAGATATGTACCTGGGGAATCATGGGTGTCATGCGGATGAGCTACTTGCCTATTTGAGTAGTATAGACCCTAATATGCTGATATTAAATGGGGGCATTTTGGACGTAAAGCGCTATAAAACGAACTCTTTTCCTCATTCCCATCAAAACGTTGTCAAAAAAATTACAGCTATGGTGTCTAAGGGTACCAAGGTGTTTTATATTACCGGATGCCGAGATGATATGTCAAGTAGCTCAACAATAAAGGCTTTTGAGGGAATAAAGTTTCGTGAAAAGCTTGTATTAAATTTAAACGGAAAGAAAACATGGTTTTTCCACGGTGACATTTTAGATACACCGTTGCCGCATATGAGATGGATTGCAAAACTTGGAAGTCCTGGATATAAAATGCTTTTTGCCATAAACAGAGGAGTGCATTGGATTTACAAAAATCGAAAAAGAGCTGAATATCCCTTTTTTGAAAAGAGGAAGAAAAACAATGCGTCCGGATTAAAATATAGTTTAGATTTTGAGCGTATGGTAACTTTTTTGGCCATTGAAAACTATGTGGATTGTGTCGTTTGTGGGCACACATGCCAACCGAAGAAGCAATATATGGAAACATCAAAGGGAAAGACATTGTATTTAAACTCTGGGGATTGGCTGGAAAATATGACAGCATTGGAATACTCCTTTAATCGATGGAAGCTGTACAGGTACGAAAACGATAAGCTAAGTCCGTTTTTTGTAGATGAAGCACTTAAAGGTATGGACATGAGCCAACTCAATGCCATCATAGGTCAAAAAGCGAGCTAAGACCTGAATTTAACAAGGTATACTTCTAAGGTTTAAGGGCCTCTTTTAAAATACTTACCGGATGTTTGGCCTTTCTTTTGGTGCCATCATAGATTTGATGCCTACAACTGGTGCCGTTTGCTGAAATAATTACATCTTCTTTGGATTTCCTTATGGATGGGAATAACTTCAGCTCTCCTATTTGCATGCTTACATCATAATGCTCTTTCTCGTAACCAAAGGAGCCTGCCATACCACAACAACCCGAACTAATAATGGAAACTTTATAGTTTTTGGGTAGGTTTAAGATATCAAAGGTTACTTTTTGATTGCTCAACGCCTTTTGATGACAATGGTTGTGAATTTTAACATCTTTAGCGTCTTCGGTAAACGCGGATGCGTCTAAATTTCCTTTTTCCACTTCCTTAGCTAAGAATTCCTCTATTAAAAATGAGTGGTCCGCTACACGTTGCGCCGTTACCTCGTTTTCCGTTAAACGTTTGTACTCATCTCTAAAGGATAGTATTGCGGAGGGCTCCAGCCCTAAAATTGGCAAGCCCTTATCTGCAAAAGTTTTTAATTCGGTACTGTTCTTTATCGCTAGGGCTTTAGCTTGTTTTAAAAAACCTTTAGATAGGTACGTTCTGCCGCTTTCGGCGTAATACAAGGATACATCGTACCCTAAGCGAACCAACAAATCTATAGCGTCCTTACCCACTTCCACATCGAGGTAACGTGTGAATTCATCGATATATAAAACTACTTTTGACTTTGTTATAGAATTCTGACCAACAACGTTTTGCAACTTCCTATCGAAATTATAACTATAAACTTTTGGTAGGCTTCTATTCTCCGCTACACCACTGGCTTTCTTGACTAGACCGCTCAATAATTTAGAATCGTAGACTGCGTTGGTTAGTCCGGAAAGCTTGCTACCTAGGCGGTTGAGTTTGGTGTTATGCGCAAAGAGCTTTCCACGTAAGGGGTAGCCGTTCTGTTCCTGATATTGATACAGAAACTCAGTCTTAAGGGTAGCGATGTCTACATTACTCGGACACTCGCTCGCACAGGCCTTACAACTAAGGCACAGGTCGAATACTTCCTTAAGTTCTTCGCTGTCAAAAGCATTGGTCGATTTTTGGGGATTGGTCAAGAATTCCCGCAACGCATTTGCCCTGCCTCTTGTAGTATCCTTTTCGTTTTTAGTGGCATGATAACTAGGGCACATGGCTCCGGACATGTGGTGTGTTTTTCTGCAATCCCCGCTTCCATTGCATTTCTCCGCGGCTTTTAGAATTCCTTCGCTATCGGAAAAATCCATCATAGTCTTTAATTCGGGTTCAGCCCTGTCAATTTCATACCTAAAGGACTCGTCCATGGGGTACGCATCCACTATTTTTCCTGGGTTGAGTATATTGTTGGGGTCAAAATAGGATTTGATGCGCCGTAATAGTTCATAGTTTTTGTCACCGATCATTAACGGAATGAACTCGGCACGCACAATACCATCGCCATGTTCACCGCTAAAGGAGCCTTTATATTTCTTCGTTAATTTGGCAACGTCGGTAGTTATGTTTCTGAACAGGGCAACATCTGTAGCTTTTTTAAGATTTAAAATTGGCCTTAAATGTAGCTCCCCTGCGCCTGCATGGGCATAATAGACCGCTTTCTGGCCATAGCCTTTCATTATCTGCGTAAACTCGCCAATAAATTCCCTTAGGTCTTCTAAGGCAACAGCGGTATCTTCAATACAGGCAACTGCTTTCATATCGCCCACGATATTTCCCAACAACCCTAAACCTGCCTTTCTAAGCTCTATTGCCTTGTTGATATTGTCGCCAAAAAGTACGGGATGTGCGTAACTGAGCCCAGATTTTTCAATCGTTTCCATGACTTCTGAAACCCTTTCCTTTAACGCTAACTCTGAGCTCGCACTAACTTGCAGCATTAGTAGCGCTTCCGGATCTCCTGCAACAAAAAAGCGATTCGCCATTTGTGCCCGGTTATTCTTGGTACAATCCAAGATTACTTTATCCATCATCTCACATAATTGTAAAGGATGGGCCATTACCGGTGCTACATCTAACAAACAATCTTGCAAACTTGCGTAGTGAGTCACTATCATTGCCGAAAGCGGTGGTGGTAAATCATCTAATTGCAACGTAATCTCCGTGGTAAATGCCAAGGTGCCTTCACTTCCGCACAGCAGCTTTGCTAAGTTAACACGGTCTTCATCACCTCCAAAATGAGCCGATTTCAATAACTCGTCTACGGCATAGCCGGTGTTCCTCCTATGAATTTCAGGTTTAGGAAACTCAGTAATTATTTCATTAACTATATTATTGTTAGATAGCTCTTTATGAATGTTCTTATAAATAGATGCTTCAATACCTTTACCATTAATTTTATCGGTATATGACGAGCTGGAAAGCCCTTCAAAAGTAGCTAAACTACCGTCTGCCAACACTGTATTTAAAGAAACCACTTTGTCTCTGGTGACGCCATACTGTATGGATGTGGTACCTGACGAATTATTGCCCACCATACCACCGATCATACACCTATTGGAAGTGGATGTATTGGGGCCAAAAAATAGTCCAAAAGGTTTTAGATATTGGTTCAGCTCATCTCGTATTACTCCGGGCTGAACGGTTATTTGTTTCTTTGCCTCGTTTAATCGAAGAATTTTTGTGAAGTGTTTGGAAACATCTACTACAATTCCGTCTCCCACGCACTGACCTGCCAAGGAAGTTCCTGCCGTTCTGGGAATTAAACCTATCTTGTGAGTATTCGCAAACTCAATGAGCTTTTGAATATCGACTACTGTTTTTGGAAAGGCCACGGCCATTGGTATTTTTCGATACACAGAAGCGTCTGTAGCGTATAAGGTTTTTGAAAGGGTGTCTATTCGTAAATCTCCTTCAAGTTCCTTTGATAAAGAGGAAAGTATATTATTATTCAAATTGGCACAATTTTGGTTACTAAATTAAGTTTTATTGTTTGAGCTATGAACGAGAACGGCTCATTTTTTATTCATTAATTAAAACAAATCATATGAAATTGTTAAAATCATTTACGATTATTCTTTTTTTGACCGGAGCTGCGCTAAGCGCTCAAAGTATTTCAGATCATGCATTGGGCTTGCGCTTGGGAGATAGTGACGGATTTGGAGCTGAAATCTCCTATCAAAAATCGATAAGCAACTCCAACAGAGTTGAAGTCGATTTGGGCTGGCGCGACAGTAGAAATTTTAGTGCGTTTAAATTGGCTGGTCTTTACCAATGGGTGCGCCCTATAGAAGGAGATTTTAATTGGTACTATGGTGTTGGTGGTGGTTTGGGTAGTGCCGATTTCCCAAGACTTCCGAATAGGGATGATGTCGGTGGACTTTTTATTTTTGGAGCTGGAAATATTGGCGTTGAATATGATTTTGACATTCCTTTAGTAATTTCATTGGATTTTAGACCTGAACTAGGTCTTGTTGGATATGACGGATTTACCGATAGTTTTGATTTTGATATAGGGCTGGGTATTCGCTATCAGTTTTAAAGAAACCACAGTATTGTATTGGAAGCTATCGCGCTAACTCGTGGTAGCTTTTTTTTATGCTTTTATATAAGTACATTTGGCCCTTAAATTAATAATTTTATGAGAAAGATTGTACTATTAATGGTGCTTGTAATTGCGTTCAGCTGTAACCAAAATCCAGAGGGTTTCATAATAAATGGAGAGCTTAGAGGTGATTTTGAGGAAGGCACCCAAGTATTTCTAAAGAAAACGGGAGATAACGGACAGCCAATAGAGCTGGATACAACACTGCTTGTAGACGGTAAGTTTCAGTTCACAGGTACGAGTACAGAACCGGACATTCATTACATTTTTGTAGATAAGCTACAGGGCTATGCGGCTTTTGTAGTAGAAAATGGTACTATCGCTTTTAATGCCCAAAAAGACAGCCTTAGTTTTGCCGAAGTAGAGGGTACGTTGCAGAACGAGATTTTCTTTAATTATTTGGATAAATCCAAGGAACTTTCACTGCAGGCAAGGTCCATTCAGGAAGATATGCAAAAAGCGAATGCTGATCAAAACGGGCAAGCTACGCTAGCTGCATTGAACGATGAGATGCAAGAACTGCAAGAAGAATATGAATCCTTTGAAATCGATTTCATAAAAAACAATCCCAATGGCTTGATATCCGCTTTACTATTGGATAGAGCAATGGCTATGAACACTGTTGAAGTAGGAGAAATACAATCATTGTATGATGCACTTTCGCCAGAAATAAAGAATTCGAAGTCCGGGAAGAAAGTGGTTGAGTTAATTGCTAAAAAGAAAGAGTTGGAAGAGGCCAGTAAAAGTACGGCCATAGGTGCAAAAGCTCCCGAGTTTTCTGGCCCAAACCCAGAAGGTGATACGATTGCCCTGAGCGATGTAATGGGCAAGGTCACCTTAATAGATTTTTGGGCGGGTTGGTGTAGACCTTGCAGGGCGGAAAATCCAAACATTCTTGCTGTTTATGAAAAGTACCACGATAAAGGTCTAAACGTAGTGGGTGTTTCTTTGGATAGGACGGCGGAAGCTTGGAAAAAAGCCATAGCCGATGACGGACTTACTTGGAATCACATATCCAATATTGCCTACTTTGACGATGAAATTGCAAAAATGTACAATGTACAGGCAATTCCGGCGGCTTTTCTATTGGATGAAAATGGTATTATCGTTGCAAAGAACCTTAGGGGTACACAACTAGAAGAGAAAGTCTCCGAGCTTTTGGACTAAGATTCAATTAAATAAAAAAAGTTCCTAGCGGCACTGTGGTGCTACTAGGAACTTTTTTATACTACTGTTTATTGAATTAGAACTTATTCTTTAGATCCCTGAACGACCCATTAACAGCGGCGTTTCCATTTCTGTTTACAGAACCAAAAATATTTACGACAGCGTTTTCTCCAACAAATTCTATGGTGGCTCCATCATTAAGATTAAGATCACCATAAATGGTTAGATTGCCTTCTACCCGCATGGTAGCTCCGTTGTTTATATTTACATTTTTTCGTTTGTTATTTCTTCCGATAACAAGTGTACCGTTCATTTCAAAAAGAGAATCGGTATTTAAATTAACATCGTTTTTTACGGTCCAAGAACCACATAACAATAAAGACCCGGATACATTAAAATTATTAAACCTTTTAGCGCCTCTATACGCTAGGTTTTGGTTTGCATTAACATTTAAATTAGCACTCCCGCTATATGATGATAAATCTGCACATCGAGTTACCAAACTCTCATTGGGCCGGTTAAGTTTAATGATTTGTAACCCTTCTTTACCAGAAGCTGCGAAAATATAGTCGTCCTTAGACGCTACGTAGTTAATGGAACCTTCCAATTGAATTATACCAACAAGGTCAGTGCTGTTTTGCTGTTCTTCCGATAAACAAAGGCCTGCGCCCCCATTTGCCATTAAAAGTACTTCTTTGTTTGTTGCAACGGCATTTGTAACAACATCCGCGTCATCCACACTTTCAGGATTTAACAAAATAGGAATGTATTCTACAAATGAACCTGTACCGTAATTGTATACTCCTGCGCCTTTAGAACCTTCTGCAACAACAATATGTTCGCCTGAAAAGTCTAAGGTTCTTTTCGTATTAGTACCAAAATCAGAATCTATGGCAATATCACGTATACTATTCAAATTGGCATCTAAAATACTAACTCCTAGGCTGGCATCTAGTACTGCAATTTGATTGTCTTTTACGGCCACGGATCTTAAATCCATAAATGGTGCTTCTTTTGTAGAAGTTAAATCTGATTTGTTATATACTGTAACAAAACCCTCACGACCACTTGTAACCAGTACTTCGTTTGATGTTACTGCGATATCTGTAGCATTATAGCCCTCCTGGAAACCATATATAATTCCTGCATCAACATTTATTCTTCCGTTAGAACTTTGTAATCGTGCAACAAACGAGTTGGCTGTAGCCGTTACCGACTTTTCGGAATCTACGCCACCTGCGATATAAATGTATCCATTATCATATTTGATTGAATTAATATCCGCATTTACATAGTATAACCTTGCGGTAACTATCGGATTATTTGGATCACTCACATTAATAACATCTATACCCCCTACGTAACCCGCATCTGCGGTATTATAGGAAACATAGGCATACGAACCTGAAACATCTACATGTGATGCAGTTAAATTGGCTCCGCCGTCAAAAGAAGGAACATCGATCTGTGCAACCAAGGTTAATGGGTAATCACCAGCTAAATCATTTTTACCGGTCAAGTAGGATTTACCAGCGATATTTTCTTCATCGTAAATATCCAACACTCCGGCATTGTCAAAAAGAACACTGTTCTCGAGAAGGGTTTCGTTGGTCTCCATTCTAATATCGTTCTTGTCCGGATCTTCAAAAACGGTAGTTTCATCGCTACATGACATAAATACAGTCGCAAATGCAACTATTAAAAGGGGTAATTTTTTCATAATATTATTACAATTGGTATTAAGTCCCATAAGAACGAACTACAACCTATCTACATATATTACAAATGTGTTTTTCGATGAATTACCCTAATTCACTCTAAAATGTTGCCAAAAATAAAGTATTTTCCTACATTTTATATTTTTCCTGCTTTTGCCAAAATAAACAGAAGTACGATTGGTACTGCTAGAATAGCGACCATAAAGGTGTCCGTAACTAAAAGTGAAGGCATAAAGATAAGAGTGCTTAAATAGCCTCCAACAGCACCACCAAAATGTGCCGTATGTCCAATATTGCCAAGTCTGCTTTTCATACCATAAATAGAATACAAAAGGTATCCAATCCCTAAAATATAGGCCGGCAGTGGAATAGGGATAAACATAATGCCTAATTGCATATTTGGCTGTAATAAAATGGCTGCATACAGAATACCCGTAACGGCACCACTAGCCCCTACAGCGCTATAATAAGGTTCATTTTTATGGAAGAAAAGCGCCAACAGACTGCCAGCAACAAGACTAATAAAATAAATAATCAAAAATTTCCCAGAACCAAAACCATTAATAACCACCTCTGCAAAAAAGTAAAGGGTAAACATATTAAAGAATAAATGGGAAATATCTACATGCAGAAAACCAGAGGTAAGCATGCGTTCTTTCTGTCCCGCTTTTATTGCTCCTATCCCAAACTTGTAACGATCAAAAAAATAAGTATCGTTAAATCCTTTTAAAGAAACAATAACGTTGGCAGCAATAATAGCCATGGTAGCTATACTTAAGTTGTTCATGTGTAAACCTTATTTTTGGCTTCAAATATAGCTATATTTGTTCATTATAATCTAGCCTATGCAGCTACTTGCCTTTATCTTTTTATATCCTTTTTTATGGTTGATTTCCATATTGCCCCACACTGTATTTTACGGATTTTCCGATGTAGTTTTTTTCTTTGTTTACCATATTTTTGGCTATCGTAAAAGGGTGGTAAGAGACAATTTGGTTTTGGTCTTTCCTGAAAAAAGCAGGGAGGAGATTAATCGAATAGAAAAGAGATTTTTTAAGCATATGTGCGATATGTTTCTTGAAATGATCAAAACAATGGCACTTACTAAAAATCAAGTGCAGGAAAAATATAAGGTTTTAAATATTGAAGTACTACGAGAATTAGAAAAAGAAAGAAGCATACTTATCCTATGCTCCCATTATGCAAATTGGGAATGGAACGTAAGTATAAATAATTACGTGAACTCTAAAGGGTACGCTGTATATCAAAAAATAACCAATAGATATTTTGACTCTTTTATCCGAAAAGTACGAGCAAGATGGAATACCACCCTAATTACCCAACAGGAGACGGTAAAAACTGTCGTTCGTGATAAACGGGATGGCGTTATCGGAATTTTCGGAATGGTAAGCGATCAGTCGCCGCAAAGGCATAGGGCCCAATATTGGTCAGATTTTATGGGCATAAAAGTACCTGTTTTCAACGGTGCGGAAACCATGGCCAGAAAATTAGATCTCGCCGTTGTGTTCCTCAAAGTTAGTAAGGTAAAACGAGGCTATTATCAAGCAGAATTTATTCCTATTGCAGAGCGAGGCAAAGAAACCGACGAAAACTATATCACAGAGACTTTTTTGCGACTCACGGAGCAACAGATAAGAGAGCGACCGGAACATTATTTTTGGACCCATAAACGTTGGAAACACAGGGGCAAACAACCGGCACATTTTGCCAAGACTTCGTAGTACAGGCCACCAAATTTCTATCATTTGAATTGATTGATGTATTGTTATTGGTTATATTTAGCGCTGTTTAGACCGTTAATGCATTAACAATCAAAGAGATGGAAATCTTAGAAACAATCTACAACGAAATAATTGGCTTTTTAGGTATTTCACAAGCCTGGGAAATTATTCGGGAGGGCGATTACACAGTCTTTAGGACGTATGATGGCATTGTATCGCTTATTTACCCAATTATACCTTTTTTGGTATTGCTGGAACTAACGCTAGGTTTACTCTACAAAAAACCACAGACAAAGGTCTACAAGGTAAATTTTCTTATTTACATCTTCAATAGATTTGTAGGAAGGTTTATTGCTATAGCTATGGTAACATGGATTATAGGTTTGTTACAGCCGATAGCGCTTTTCCAAACAAGTTTTACATGGTATTGGTTTATTTATGCCTATATCGTTTGGGAGTTTGGGCACTTCCTATATCACTATTGGGGTCACAAGGTTCGCCTGTTTTGGTGTTTGCATTCTACGCACCATGCACCTGAGGATATGAATCTCTCGGTTACCTATGCACATTTCTTTTTAGAGGGACCGTATGCAGATACGATAAGGACTACCGTGTGTATCTTACTAGGCGTACAGCCAGAACTATTGTTCCTTATCATGTTCATAGATGGTACTTGGGGCGCCTTTATACACGTGGGAGAGAACGTAATTAAGGATGCAAGGTTTGGAATCATAGGAAAGTATATTTTAACACCATCGCACCATAGAGTGCACCACGCAAGAAATCCGTTATATATGGATACCAATTTTTGTAACCTGTTAAATATCTGGGACCGTGTCTTTAAAACGTATCAAGAGGAACAGAAAGAGATAAAAATTGAATATGGTATTACTAGAAAAATGGACTCTGGAAATTTCTTGGATGTCTACTTTGGAGAGATAGTTGCCTTAGCCAAAGATGTTGCAAAAGCACCAGGTATCATAAACAAGCTAAAATATATTTTTATGCCGCCAGGCTGGCATCATCTTGGCCAGCATGAAACCGCCAAAATTGTAAGGGAAGCGTATTTTAAAAAAGAGCAGGTAAAAGTTCTTAAAGCCAAAGTAGGATAGTTTAACATTGTTTGTTGATACAACTTAAAAAATCCCAACACTACACTCAGTTTTGGGATTTTTAATTATACATTTTTGAAAAGCATACGCTTTATGCCCGGGCAATTTGCTCTAGCTCTGCAATCATTCGGTCTGCCAAGTCATCGGCTTCTGCCTGGCTCTTCGCTTCCGTATAAATACGTATGATGGGTTCAGTGTTCGATTTTCGAAGGTGTACCCAATTTTCTGGAAAGTCGATTTTCACGCCGTCTATAGTGGTCAGCTCTTCGTCTTTATAGGTAGCTGCTATAGCCGCTAAAATTGCATCTACATCAAGTTCCGGTGTGAGCTGGATTTTCTTTTTGCTCATAAAATAACTAGGATAGCTTGCCTTTAATTCTGCAACGGTGCCGCCCTTTTCTGCCATCAACATTAAAAACAATGCCGTTCCAACTAAGGAATCCCTACCATAATGACTTTCTGGGTAAATGATGCCTCCGTTTCCTTCGCCACCAATAATAGCCTTATTCGCCTTCATCTTTGTTACCACATTTACTTCGCCTACTGCAGAGGCTTCATACGTTCCACCGTGTTTTTCTGTGATATCGCGTAACGCTCTTGAAGAGGACAAATTGGATACCGTATTCCCTTTTGTTTTTCCCAATACATAATCCGCACAGGCCACCAAGGTGTATTCCTCACCAAACATTTCGCCATCATTGCTTATAAACGCCAAACGATCTACATCTGGATCAACCACAATACCAAAATCTGCCTTCTCTTTTACTACTAGGTCACAGATATCTTTAAGATGTTCTTTTAAGGGTTCTGGATTGTGGGGAAAATGTCCGGTTGGGTCACAATACAATTCTACTACCTCTACCCCTAGCTCCTTTAATAAAGCAGGAATTGCAATCCCACCAGTAGAATTTACCCCATCTACGACTACTTTAAACTTAGCCTTTCGGATAACATCAGCATCCACCAAGGACAGATTTAAAACTTCATCAATGTGAATATCAATATAACTGTCGTTCTTTATAATTTCGCCTAAATCGTCTACTTCTGAAAAGTTGAAATTCTCTTTTTCGGCTATCTCAAGAATCTTTGCACCTTGGGCAGCATCTAAGAACTCTCCTTTTTCGTTCAATAGTTTTAGTGCGTTCCACTGCTTTGGATTGTGACTTGCAGTTAAAATAATACCACCATCGGCTTTTTCCAACGGCACTGCAATCTCAACAGTAGGGGTTGTAGACAGGTCCAAATCTACCACATCTATCCCTAGCCCTACTAGGGTAGATACCACTAAATTCTGAATCATTTCTCCAGAAATACGGGCATCGCGACCAATAACGACCTTTAATTTTTCTTTCTTGGAGTATTCTTTGAGCCATATGCCATAGGCTGCCGCAAATTTTACGGCATCTATTGGTGTTAGGTTATTCCCTGGCTTTCCTCCTATCGTGCCTCGTATTCCAGATATTGATTTAATCAGTGTCATAAATTCGCTATAAGTTTTTGCAAATATACATTGTCTATTGGCAATTGGGAGGATAGCAATTCGTAAATTCGACCTGCACAAAATTTTATTGGTCAATGAACTTCCTTGCACATATTTACCTATCGTTTGGTGATCCCGATATCACCATAGGAAACTTTATTGCAGATAGTATTCGAGGAAACAAGTTTGAACATCTACCGCCAAGGGTCATAAAAGGAATAAAATTACATCGACAGATAGATACCTTTACCGATGCGCATAGGTTGCATAAGGAAAGTAGTAAACGACTACATGCCAACTACAGTCACTATAGTAGGGTTATCGTTGATATTTATTACGATCATTATTTGGCAAAGAACTGGGACCGTTATTCCGATGCTCCTTTGGAGGAGTTCGTTGATAATTTTTATGATTTGTTAGAAGATTATTATGCCATTTTACCGGAGAGCGTAAAACGCATGATGCCCTACATGATCGCAGACAACTGGCTTCTAAACTATAGGAAAATGGAGGGCATCGCCAATGTGCTGAACGGGATGAATAGAAGAACAAAGAACAAGTCTAAAATGGATCTTGCGATTGTAGATCTTGAAGAACATTACAAAGAATTTGAAACCGAGTTCACCTCTTTTTTTGAGGAATTGATTATCTTTTCCAAGCAGAAATTTGATTCACTTTAACCAATACCGAACCAGAAAACTACCATTTCATTATGATTAAAAGAATTATAGTTTTTATTGTTTTACCAGTTTTGTTTATCCAATGCAGGAAAGCGCCGATCATACCTACTGGACTCGTCGCCGAAAAGGCGATGGTGGTATCCGCTCGTGCAGAGGCTTCTAAAATTGGGGTGGACATCATGAAAAAAGGCGGTAACGCTTTTGATGCTATGGTAGCGACAGAAATGGCCTTGGTTGTCGCCTATCCATTTGCGGGTAATCTTGGTGGTGGCGGTTTTATGGTCTATAGAAGTGCAGACGGTGATGTAGGCGGACTGGATTATCGGGAAAAGGCGCCATTAGCCGCTCATAAGGACATGTATTTGGATTCTCTCGGCAACGTTGTTCCAGAAAAAAGTACCCTTGGGGCAACCGCCGTTGGTGTACCTGGAACTGTAGCCGGAATCATTGCAGTTCACAAAAAATTTGGATCGCTGCCCCTTGAAGAAATTATGGCACCTGTTATTGCCTTGGCGGAAAAAGGAGTTGTCGTTACAGAAAATCAAGAAAAAAGATTAGCAAGTCAGCGAGAAAAAATTATAGCGGTAAGTGGCGACAGCACCAAATTCGCGACTCCTTTTAAAGAAGGGGATACCATAAGCTATCCAAACCTTGCCGCTACCATGAAGCGCATAGCACAAAATGGTAGAGACGGCTTTTATAAAGGTGAAACAGGGCAAAAGTTAGCCGCCTTTATACAAGAAAAGGGAGGCTATGTTACCGAAGAGGATTTAGAAAAATATGAGGCGGTATGGAGACAACCTGTCGTATTCGATTACAAGGATATTAGGATAATTTCAATGAGTCCGCCAAGTAGTGGCGGCGTTACCATGAATCAAATATTTAGGATGATGGAGCCTTACGATGTTTCGGGCTTTGGTCATAACTCTGCAAAAGCGATACAATTGTTTACCGAAGCTTCACGAAGAGCTTATGCCGATCGTAATTATTATTTGGGCGACCCTGACTTTGTAGATATACCCTTGGATGTAATATTAAGTAAAAGCTACCTAACCGCGCGTATGGAAGGATTTAGTTTTGAAAAAGCTACTATATCATCTGAAGTTTCGCATGGCGAAGTAGAAATAATGGAGAGTATGGAAACGACACACTACTCTATCGTAGATGCGGAAGGGAATGCGGTCTCGGTAACCACCACATTAAATGGCGCCTATGGCTCAAAACTATACTCCGATGAACTCGGTTTTTTCCTGAATAATGAAATGGACGATTTTAGTGCAAAAGCAGGGGTGCCCAATATGTTTGGCTTAATTGGTGCCGAAGCAAATAGTATTGCCCCGGAAAAACGAATGTTAAGTAGTATGACCCCTACCATTGTAGAGCGCGATGGAAAGCTTTGGATGGTAGTAGGAACACCTGGTGGATCTACGATTATTACGGCTGTGGCCCAAACGATATTGAATTCGTACGAGTTTAATATGAGTATGCAAGAAGCAGTAAACGCCCCACGTTTTCATCACCAATGGTTACCGGACATGGTCATCTTTGAACCTGAGGGATTTACAACAGAGCTAAAGGAACAAATGAAGTTAAAAGGATATATTATAAACGAAGACCGTACGCCAATAATTGGTAAGGTAGATGCTATAAAAGTGCTGCCCGATGGGAAATTAGAAGGTGGTGCCGATAAGCGTGGTGACGATGCGGCGGTTGGGTATTAATGCCCATAGCCCACAAACGGGGAACTCTTATTCAAAATATCTAAACTCGACAAAAAAATGATTCGAAAAATACTCAAAATACTTGGCGTACTCGCCGCCCTATTGATTATTGCCTTTATTACTGTTTATGCAGTATATAATGAAAAGCTACCTGAAGGAAGACCAGGTGCCGATGCCGATGCCTTGGCAGAAAAGATGCTCGCTACGCTAAACCATCATAAATTCAAGGAAACCCATTATTTGGAGTGGTCTTTCAATGGCGGCGCACATCAATACAAATGGGATACCGAAAAACGCAAAGTCGATGTTTCATGGGATGATTATTTGGTTAACCTAGACTTAATTTCAAAGGGTTCCAGTATAGTTTTCAAAAATGGGGAACGCCTTATGGATATAGAAAGTGAAGCAATTATAGCAAAAGCAGTAGACAAATTTAATAACGACTCGTTTTGGCTTGTTGCTCCCTATAAGGTTTTTGATACCGGTGTCAAACGAAGTATAGTTCCCCTACCCGATGGCACGGATGGGCTGCTGGTTACCTATACAACCGGCGGAAGCACACCTGGTGATTCCTACCTATGGATGTTGCAACCCAATGGCTTTCCCAAAAGCTTCAAAATGTGGGTGAAAATTATCCCTATTGGTGGTATCGAAGCAACATGGGACGATTGGGCAGTAATGGAAAGTGGTGCATTCCTACCAAAATCCCACGAAATGGGTCCTGTTAAGTTGATGATGGGTGATATAAGGGGATATAACGAAGAATACTAGACGCTTGATATGATAAAATCATGAGGTTTGAATGAACAACAATTTTAGGCAAGAATGTACGTGAAGCGAATCTAGAGCTCTGCTAAACCAAATTCGTTCAATACGACCTCCCATTCATTCGTATCTTTTATTTCTAAAATACGTTGTGAAATCCGTTGCTCCAACATAACGTGAGTTTTTGGTAGTCCGAAAGCATAAAATTGTACATCAAATTTTAATGGAAGTACCTCTAAATTAATAAGACTAGAGTCATTTTTAATGCGATACTTTAAAATAGGTTCATCATAAAGAAATGCCTCTATTTCACCTTTCTTTACAGCTTGGAGACCTTCAAGAGCTCCACCATATGTTTGTACATTTTTAAAAAAATGCTCGGATAGGAATGACCGTGTTCCCGACTTTGCTACGGTACCTACCTTTCTATTTTTAAAGGTATTGAACCCATCTGGATTATTGGTGAACTGATTCACATGAGTGACCGTTAAACTAGAGGCAATACTTGCTGTTAGTCCAGAAATAAAAAGTAAGCCACCAAACATTAAAATTAGGGCAGAAATCTTTCCTGATTTTGTTTTAGGAGCTTTATCTCCATAACCAACGGTAGTTAAAGTGACTGCAGACCACCAAACTCCGTCCCAAATACCCTTTGCACCATACCTAAAGGACTCAGGGTTTTCTTTGCGTTCTGACAACCAACCTAATAGACCAAAAACAAAAATAATCATCAAGAGCACCAACAATCCTCTCAAAAAATTTAGATTAAAAAATCCTTTAAAAAAGTCCATGATTTTTTTATACGAAGAGTCCCTTGCTACCGCAGCAGTTGCATTGGAAGCAAAAAATGAATGCGTAAACTCCATTTCCTTGCTACGGTCACTTGTAACCGTTAATGGATTAATACTCAAATCTATACCTCCGGTACGCAAGGAATCTAGCATATCAGAAAAATCCATAGGCACAAGCCTATAGTGTAGCTCTAAGTCTTTGGCCACATGTTTCCATAACCAAATATTTAAACCCTGTAGCTTTTCTCCTTCTTTAACGATAAAAGGAGCAGCTGGGGTATAACCAACTAATAATGTATCACGCACAACTTGACTTTGTACAACAAAACTTATAAGGCACGCTAACAACGTAATGTTTTTAAACATATGACTTATTTCATAATTAGAGCTAAATATAAGCCAAAAGCCATTGGAAAGCTAAGTCTGAAAAATAGAAAATCCATACTTTTATAATTAAACTTTGTGCCATGGAAATTAAGCTAATAAAGAAAACTGATATCTCAGAGCAGTTGCAAAATCAACTATCCGAGCTTTACCTACAACTAAATTCGGAACTGAAACAACTTCCCTTACAAACTATCTTAAAAGAAACCGAAAATTTGGATGTTGCCGCTTGTTTCGAGGATAATTTACTCATTGGTATCGCCATGATGGCCAAATACAAAGTTATTTCCGGACATAAAGGTATGATAGAGGATGTGGTAGTTTCACAAGACCACAGAGGAAAGGGTATTGGTAGAGAGCTTATGGAACTATTATTAGAGCGTGCCAAAAAATGCAAGTTGAATGATGTACTACTGTTTAGTGGGCATCATAGAACCCCTGCAATTTCACTTTATAAAAGTCTTGGCTTTACCTTAAAGGATAGTGGTCTTTACGTTAAAAAGCTAAAGGATTAAATTACACCTTCTTCACATGTTGTAACTGATTTTTAAGCTCATTCATAGATTCCTGCAGTTGACGCAACAATCCTGTATCCGTTGTTGCATCTACATTAAAGGTGATTTTACTACTTACCTCCCAAATTTCCTGAATTTGAAACGGTTTAATGCTGTAAGGTGGATATGTTTCGTTTAGGGATACAAGAGTAATGTTGTTTGAATTTGGACGTTTTTCTATTTTTTTGACCATAATGGAATCCTGCAGTACTACCACATACATTTTATTGGCATTTACATGATCTATATGCTCTATCGCTCTTGCCAAAACCCATTCTCCGGGATGCAAGTTAGGTAACATACTGTCCCCTTCTATCTGAAATCCTCTATAGGTAGCATTTCTAAATTCAGGAATAGGTAAATCAAAGGCGGGAAGTTGCTGGTACCAGCTGGTATCAGCAATATTTTGGGGGTATCCTGCAGCTGCCTTTGCATTTACGAGTACCATATTATCATTCTGCTCGGTATCTACGGTAACCACTTTCGGAATTACGCTTGTGTTAGAAGTTTCCAAATACTGCTGATCACTCTCACCGAATAACCAAAGCGGATTAATTTTAAACTGCTTTAAAAGCTCGGAAACAACCTTTCCGGATAGTTTTGTACGGCCACGTTCGATATCTGCTGTAGTGTTCGACACACCAATTAGTGCCGCGAATTCTGCCTGGGTGAAGCCTAAATCTCTTCTGAGATCAGTAAAACGCTTTAAAGTCAATTCATTTTCCATACTCAAAGATACTAATTATGGATTATATCCAAAATAATATTTGGATTATTTCCATAATTAGGAATATATCCATATTTTTGGATTATATACATATTATAATGAATTTTGAACGGATAAAGGAAAAGTTAAACATTTTGGCAGATGCCGCAAAGTATGACGTTTCCTGTTCCAGCAGCGGCAGTAAGCGTTCGAACAAGAACAAAGGTCTTGGGAATAGCAGCGGTATGGGTATTTGTCATAGCTATACCGAAGATGGAAGATGTGTTTCATTGTTGAAGATTTTGTTGACGAATCATTGCATTTTTGATTGTGCCTATTGCGTTACCAGAAAGAGTAACGATGTTGAACGAGCAGCGTTTAAAATTCAAGAGGTTGTTGATTTAACCATAAATTTTTATAGAAGAAATTATATCGAAGGTCTGTTTTTAAGTTCAGGTATTTTCAAAAGTCCCGACTATACAATGGAACGGCTCATAGCAGTGGCTAAAAAGCTTAGAGAGGAAGAAAATTTCAACGGCTACATTCATTTAAAATCGATTCCCGGAGCAAGTGATGAATTGATGTATGAGGCCGGATTATATGCAGACCGTTTATCCGTTAATATAGAAATCCCTACTATCTCTGGTCTTAGATTATTGGCTCCTGACAAAAAGCACGAAGATTTTTTAAAACCAATGTTAAAGGTCAAAAACGAGATTATACGCTACAAGTCGGAAAAGAAAATTATAAAAAGTACACCCAAATATGCCCCGGCAGGACAAAGCACCCAAATGATCATTGGAGCTACAGGAGAATCGGATAAGGATATTATGTATTCAGCTACTCATTTCTATAAAAGTTATAATATGAAACGAGTTTACTACTCGGGTTATGTTCCCGTTGCAAACGATACAAGGTTACCCGCTATTGGAACCCAAGTACCTATGCTACGTGAGAATAGGTTGTATCAAACCGATTGGCTCTTGCGGTTTTATGGATTTTCTGTTCAGGAATTATTAAATGAATCCCATCCGAACTTGGACATAGAGGTAGATCCAAAACTAAGTTGGGCATTACGAAACTTGAATCACTTTCCCGTAGATATTAATATTGCCGATAGAAGTATACTTGCCCGGATTCCCGGTGTTGGTATGCGCAGCGTTCACAAAATCATGAACGCAAGGTCTTTTAGAAAATTAAACTGGGAACATCTGAGAAAAATGGGCGTGGCGCTAAATCGTGCCAAATATTTTATCCTATGCGATTCTAAATACTGGGAGCGCAGAGATCTGGATGCACATCGTATAAAAGGAATGATTTTACAAACTTCTTCCGGAAAGTTTCGTAATCAATATAGCGGTCAATTATCATTATTCAATTAATTAAGTGTAGCAAATGGAAACAATACAAGCATCAGCTCGTCAAGACTTGCTCAATAAAAGCAGACAGACTGTTCTAAACGCTGGATATCGCATCGTAGTATTAAAAAGTAAGCTTAGAAAACAGGTTGTTAACTTTAAGAAAAAAGTCAATCAATTTTATTTTTAAAAAGAACACTATGGCAACCAAAACACAAACAATTCCAAGATTCGACCATACAGCGAGAACATTTATTTATGACGGAAGTTTCAACGGATTTCTCACCGCCGTACTCATTGGCTTTGAGCAAAGGGTAATCCATGCCGACATTCAGAGGCGAGGTACCTCACAAAACGGATTGTTTACCGAGAATGAAACTATATTCACGAATACAATTCAGGCCAAACGAGTTTGGAACGGTATTAAAAATAGAAGTAATGCTGCTATTAAGAATATTTATTTTGCCTTTTTAAGCGAGCATAAGGGTATAGAACCCCTACTCTATTGCTATATTCGAAAACTAATGGGTTGCCAAGCGGACCGCAGTACAGATTTTTCGGACGAATGTATTTTAAAAATTAATCAGCTTGCACATAAAGTTGGTAGGGAAAAGCATAGAATGGAAGCTTTTGTTCGCTTTCAGTTGACCAAAGATGATGTATACTTTTCCCAGATAACCCCCGACTTTGATGTACTACCCTTACTATCCAAGCACTTTAGGTCTAGATATGCAGACCAACAATGGATTATTTACGATACGAAACGTAAGTACGGGCTTTACTACAATTTACAAGGTGTTGAACTCATTAGCTTAGATTTGGAAGAAAACCTAACAAATAGCATAAAACGAAGTTCGATTATGAAATCCGAAGAATATGCTTATCAAGAGTTATGGAATTCTTACTTCCAAAGCACGAATATTAAATCACGTATCAATAAAAAATTACACGTGCAACATGTACCTAAGCGTTATTGGAAATATCTATCAGAAAAAAAAGTAAGTTAAACTCAGATTATTTAGCTATCGATTAGTTTATACTAATTATAACTGTGTTATCGTCAAGCGCAGTACAAAGGATGTTGTAAAACCGGAGTTATAATTCTTGAAAAATATCGAAGGCCTGTATAAAAAATTCCATACGTCGACTAAAAGATTATTTTTGTGCTTCTATAAAACACTCTAACCATGTTAAAAAGAATTACAATTGTAACCCTTGTCTCTCTGCTATTTGTTTCCTGTTGGAAGGACAAAAGTCCCGAGGACCTTATACGTTTAAAGGATAAATTCAAATCTACCGTCTCCTCTTTTGAAAAGCGAAAAGAAACCGCTAATAAAAATGTAACAAAAGGCTTAGAGACTTTAAATGCGCTCAAGGTGGCGTTGGAAGATACCAAGAACGAGGATAAGGAATTTGCAAAAGTCTATGGCGATTGGGAAAAAGTAAACAAGCGAGTAGAACGATTGAATAAGGAATATGAAGATTTAAAGGAGCATGCTGCCAACCTATTCAACGCCATGCAAACACAAACGAACAGTCTTAGTGATGAAACAAGCCGAAATACGCTAAACAGTGCCATAAAAAAAGCCCGCACCAAATACAATGCTACTTTAGCCAATACTTCTAAAGCGATTGAAAAATTACAAATATTACATGGCGATGCCGTGGAGGTTGTAAAAGCTCTAGAAGTAGCTGCCGCATTAAATTCATTTGATACTATTAATGATCAAATGAAGAGCATTGAAGGTCGTGTAGACGGTATTATGCAAGAATTGAATGTTGCCGTGGTAGAAAGTAAAAAGCTGTATGAAAAAAAAATAACCGAACTGGGCGAAGAGTAAGTACTGACACACGATTTTGATAACATTTAGGGGATTAGAGCTTTTGTTTCTTATCCTTATTTGTTTAACCCTTCGATCGCTCTCCAACAAAGTAATCGTTCTTGGTCTTGAACAGCACATTAAAAGAGGTAAGACTACCATAAATACGGGTAATGTATTGCTGTAGGTCTATTTTCTCCTGATCATCCAGGTTTTTACTGCTATTAATTTTTTGTTCCATCACACGGATACGGTCGCGTACCATAACTATTTTATGAAAAAAAGTATCTATCGGCATTTCTTTGTTCGCACTGGAATCCCCAGGATCTAGAACTAGTTTTCCATTGCGCCATTTGTCGGCCAAAGCCACTTTTTCATGTGTATCGCTCCATTTTTCGAGGATTTTTGTGAGAGAACTTTCAATATCAAAAAAACTAACGGTGTCCACATCATCATGTAAGTGCTCAATTACCTCAAAATCGGCATCTAGTGCTATAGTTTCCAATCCCTTATCTATAAAAGTTACCCAGTAGTGTTTATAAGAAACATTGGTAACCACTCCTTTTCCGTATTCTTTGTGTTCTATTCGCGAACCTATCCCTAACAATTCCATTTGCTACATTTAATTAATAAATGCTAAGTTAAAGTCCGTATAGTTAAACTGCAATAGTTGGTTATGCATTTATCTACTTTGGTTGAGATTTGAATATGCGAATATGGCAGGTTAGTTTGAGTTAAAAAATCATACTTTAGTAACTAGTTCTAATCAAATAAATATGAAAAGTAGTACTTTATTGGGCTTGATTTGTATACTGGCTAGCTCCTGTGGAGATGTTAAAAAAGATAAAAAACAATATGAATCAAAGGTTACAGCCGTACCGCAAAAATTACAGGTTTTAATTATAGACGGTCAAAATAATCATTATATATGGCCTAAAACGACCATGATGATGAAAGATTATTTAGAGCAAACCGATTTATTTGCAGTGGAAATCCAACGCATGGATTCGGTTTGGCTAGGTATCAAGTATAAGGAATCGAGACCGGAATCATATACGATGTTCATTGAGAAATATCCAGTTGGAGATGCTTCTTATAGCATTTCCAACCAACCGATTACGGCATCTGACTTTACCGTAGATTTTACGAAGTACGATGTAGTTGTTTCCAACTTGGGGTTCGATGCTGCTTTATGGCCGGAAACCACACGAGCGGACTTTGAAACTTATATGGAAAACGGTGGTGGACTAGTAGTGGTACACGCTGCCAACAATGCTTTTGGTAATTGGGAGGAATATAATAACATGATAGGTCTAGGTGCTTGGGGCGGACGAGACGAAAGTTCAGGACCTTATGTCTATTACAACGATGCCGGTAACGTCGTCCGCGACAGTAGCGCCGGTGTAACGGGTTCCCATGGGTCGGAATACGAATTTGAAATTGTTGCAAGAGCGGCAGAACACCCCATTATGAAAGGAATGCCTCAGACATGGTTACACACCCAAGACGAATTGTACGAACGGATGCGCGGTCCGTTTAAAAATGCTACAATATTGGCCACTGCCTTTGCCGATGTCGAAAAGAATGCACCACCCTGGGACCCTACGGTAAAGGGTTTAGGGCAACATGTTCCTATGCTAATGACTATCAACTATGGAAGCGGCCGTGTTTTCCATACCGCTTTGGGGCATTTCGACTATTCCATGGAATGCGTAGGATTTATGACCACCTTCCAACGAGGTACGGAATGGGCGGCTACCGGGAAGGTTACACAAGAACTGCCTGAAGATTTTCCTTCTGAGGGAAAAACATCGAGTAGAAAATGGAATAAATAGAAATATTTTGCAAAATCAGCTATAGTGCTCTATTCTTTAGCTCCCTCAGAAGTTCTACTATCAATCAGATAGATAATCTTCCACATACCTTTTTGCTCAAAGAGTTGTATAGAGTTCGCCCCAGCGTGATGTAGTCTATTATCTAGGTAAAACGCATAAGGTGTCCATACATGAGCCAAAGGACCGTCTACTTGTATGGAATAGCTCAAGAGTTTTTCCTCAAAAATTGTAGCATCTGGCATAGCTACAATTCCATTAATTAAATCTTGAAAATCTTGGTCTCTTAATGTTTGTATGCCATTTTCATTTGGAGCGGTACGCCTAAGTAGTGCATCTTCATGAATCCATTTTTGCATTCCCTCTGCATCACGGGCATGGAAAGCTTCAAAAAACGAGTTGACCGTACTTTTAACAGCTTCCTCTGGAGTTTGCGCGAAGGAAATAGTTACGGAAAACAAAAAAACAGTAGTAATAAGGGTTTTCATCATTAAGTTTTATGGATTGACCGATTTAAAAATAAACATAATAAACCAACTAGATGCTGCATAACGCATTCTTATAATTAGACGTCATTCTCATCAAAACTCCTTATTTTTAACACGAACTAATTCAATAAGATGTCCACAGCAAAAAAAGAATACAAAAGAGTAACTGTAAAGTCCTTGGTGGACATGAAAAAAAATGGCGAAAAAATTTCTATGTTAACCGCATATGATTATTCTATGGCCAAAATTGTAGATGCTGCTAATGTAGATGTTATTTTGGTTGGTGACTCTGCGAGTAACGTTATGGCCGGCCATGAAACTACCTTACCCATTACCTTAGATCAAATGATTTATCACGCTTCTTCGGTAATTAGAGCTATAGAACGAGCACTTGTCGTGGTTGACCTGCCTTTTGGGAGCTACCAAAGTGATCCAAAAGAGGCGTTGCGTTCCGCAATTCGCATTATGAAAGAGAGTGGTGCCCATGCCGTTAAGGTAGAGGGAGGAGCGGAGATAAAAGAATCCGTAAAACGCATTCTTGCCGCCGGCATACCCGTCATGGGGCACCTTGGCCTAACACCACAATCCATTTATAAATTTGGTACCTATACCGTTAGGGCCAAAGAAGATTTAGAAGCAGAAAAATTGAAGCAGGATGCCCTCCTTTTAGAAAAATTAGGTTGTTTTGGTATCGTGTTGGAAAAAATACCTGCAAATCTTACCAAAGAAGTTTCTGAGAGCCTTACGATTCCTACCATAGGAATTGGAGGAGGCAAGCATGCGGATGGCCAAGTTTTAGTCATCCATGACCTTTTAGGTATGACACATGAGTTTAATCCAAGGTTTTTAAGACGCTACATGAATCTTTATGAGGAAATGGGCAACGCCATATCCAGTTATGTGAAGGATGTTAAAAGCATGGATTTCCCTAGTGATGATGAACAATATTAAGAAATAAACGGTTGAAACAAAAGCTTGTAGTTTATCGATTTTACATTATTATCTTGGTTTTGTTGAATGTTGGTTGCGATCAGATTACAAAAGAAGTAGTTCGCAAAAATGTGACGAGTAGGGACTATATTGAAGTGTTTAATGATAATCTGATTCTTACCAATGTAGAAAATACGGGAGCTATGCTCGGTTTTGGGGCCAACTTTCCTCCTTTTGTGAAAATCATCCTGTTACAGCTACTCCCCGTTTTGGTACTTCTGGTACTTTTCTATCGTATTCTGACGAAGAAAACAATACACACATGGCTTGTAATCGCCTTTACATTTGTAATTGGTGGCGGAATTGGAAATTTAATAGATCGCATAGCGTATGGGTCGGTAACCGATTTTTTTCAAATACGGTTGGGTATGTTTAATACCGGAATTTTTAATATGGCAGATGTTGCAGTTACTACCGGAGTGCTTCTCATCTTATTCTTAAGTTTGTTTGGGAAAAAGATGCCTATTTAAGGTGGGTACTGTTCTTAATACCAATGAATGTATAGAAACGCGTTATCTACTTTTGAATTAGGTTTGATTGTTTTACATGTATTAAATGCAATTATAGTATGATATTCACACAATTGAAAAAATAAACTCTGTAGTGCCAAAGAATCAACATTCCAATGTGAAAAATCTTCAAGTACTTTTTGAGGATAATCATATTATAGCTGTAAATAAGCGACCAGGGGACATTGTACAGGGAGATAAGACTGGCGATATACCATTGAGCGAAGTAGTCAAGATGTATATAAAAGAAAAATACGATAAACCCGGAAACGTATATTTGGGCGTCGTGCACAGGCTAGATAGACCTACTTCTGGTATTGTTCTTTTTTCAAAAACTTCGAAAGCTCTTCCTAGACTCAATAAGTTATTTGCAGAAAAGGAGGCGAAAAAGACCTATTGGGCCGTAGTAAAGAATATTCCTGGAAATACTACGGACACCTTAACGCATTGGCTAAAACGAAATCCAAAACAGAACAAGTCCTATGCCCATAAAAATGAAGTTCCAGATAGTAAAAAGGCAATTTTAACTTACAGATTGATTAAAAAATTAGATAGATACGCCCTGTTGGAAGTTGATTTAAAAACGGGAAGACATCATCAAATACGATCACAACTATCACTTATTGGAAGCGCTATAAAAGGAGATTTAAAGTATGGTTTTGATAGGAGTAATCCTGATGGTAGTATACACCTACACGCAAGAAAATTAGTGTTTGTACATCCAGTAAAAAAAGAGTTAATTACAATACTGGCGCCACCACCAAAGGAAACCGTTTGGGATGCATGTCTCTAATTTTGTTACATTTAGATACTAAATTTTTCTAATTATGAGATTTTCACTTTTAACAATTTTCCTTTTAGTATTGCTTTCAAGTTGTGGAGGCTATAACTCAATTGATACATTTTATAACGCTCATAAAAACGATGACCAAGTTACTGCTGTGCGCGTGCCTCGATTTATGTTGGGAATGTTAAGTGAAATTTCACCCGAAATGAAAACCTTTATGGGAAATACCAAAGACTTAAGATATATGCAGTTTCCTAGCGCGACTCCTACAAGAACCCAATTCTTGCATCAGCAGATGAACGGTATTACAGGTAATTCGTTTATAGAGGTGTTTCGAAAAAATGACAACTTAAAACGCAATATAGTCTCTATCCGAGAAAAGCGTGAAGCCGTTAAGGAAATATTAATCTACAATAACAATGGTCAGACAGGGTCTTTCCTTTACTTCAATGGGAATTTTGACCCTGCAAAAGTGAGACAGTTGGCAAAAGAAGACGGCTTTAAAATATTGGGAGATGGCATTATCAATCAATTTACAGGTAACGGAGCTTCTACCAATACCACGAACTAATCTGCTCGTTTTTTTGAAGATCTGAAACTTTCAATAACTACGGAACCTAAAATTAAGAGTCCTCCAGCTACAGTTGTTAGCTCTGGTATTTCATTTAAGAAGAGTACCCCTATAAGTATTCCGTATACAGGCTGAACACTGCTGAGGATGCTTACGGTAGTAATGCTAAAGTGTTTAAAAGTCATTAAAAATAATGTATGGCCAATTGCCGTAGTAATTACAGCTAAAGCAACGAGGCCTTCCCACTGGTTCATAACCATACTTAAATCAGTAAAAAAAAATGAAGGAAGGAGAATACAGCCTATAATTCCTGTTTGGTACACCATTAAAGCCGAACCATGATAATCTGTCACCTTTGATTTTAAGGTTAGATTCCTAAGGGCGTAACATAGTGCCGAAAAAAGGCCGATAAAAATAGCTATTGTATTAGAGTCATCCAAGTCCAACTCTGGGCTTAAAAAATAGATACCCGCCAGCACCATTACTCCTAACACCAAATGAATTTTTTGAAACGCTGTTTTTAGTAATAACGGCTCTAAAAAGGCGGTTAGCACCGGATATGTAAATAGTGAAAGCATACCAATGGCAACACTGGACCATTGTAGCGCATAAAAATAAGTTACCCAATGTAAACCCATCAACAGACCACTAATAAAAACAGCACCTCTATGTGCAGGTTTGATCTGCAAAGAAATTCCCTTCCACTTACAAAAAAGCACTAAAAGTAGAAAGGCCAATAAAGCTCTTGACACAATCGTTACCGGTACAGGCAGGTCAACATATCTACCTAATGCGCCAGAAGTTCCAATAAATACCATAGCTAGGTTGATCTCTAGCAAATGTGAAAAGTGGGAGCGTTTCATTTTAGTGATACGCCTTAACGCGTTTGTAGTAAGGCTTTTTCCCTAATAATTTGGGAAACAGGTTTATTTTCTAGATGGCTTTCCAACCAAGAAATAATATCTAAATACAGAAAAGCCCGTTTTTCATAAGGATGGTCTTCATACTTTTTAAGCTCTGTATGCAATTTTTGGAATTCGGCCCTAAGTTCGTTGGGGTAAATGCCGCCAAGATTTCTTAAAAACTTAATCATTTCTTTCTGAACTGCATGCATATCGTTCATTTTCAATAAAAACTTATAGGTGCTTTTTAATTGAACTTCTAAATGATAGTCCATCCCTGCTTCATAATGTGCTACAAGGCTCAAAACTCTCGCAAAGCACATTAAATCTTCTCGCATTTTCAGGTTTTTGTTGTCGATAATCTTTTTTAGATACACAATACAGGTTTTATTGTCACCAATACCGAAGTACAGAGAAGCTATTTTATAGTATAGCACCATCACATGATGCGCGTCTATCCGATCTTTATGCTTGTTAATACCATACTCAACAATTTTAACGAGATACAATCCTTTTTCAAAAGTGCCTTCCAAAAAATGAAGGTTGAGTTTATTTGCATTTAAATAAAGAAAGGCCAATGATGCGATATTATCATTTTTTGGAAAATTTTTATCTTTTAGAACAGTTTCTAATTCCTCAAGTGTTTGTTTAAATTGTGAACTATACTTTACATAAAATAAAGATTCTAACAAATAATGATTTCCCTTAAGATAAAAAACAGGATTTAAATAGATCATTTCCTTGTTTTCACTAAAAAGGTCTACCCATTTGCTGCTATATTTATAACAGGACAGGAAATCCTGAATTAAAAAACTATACCATAAATAAGCCTTGTACAACCAAAGTTTTTCTCTAAAACCGAGGGTTTCCAAGTCATATTTTGGCAAATGTTTGGTAAAGTATTCCTTTACTCTTTTTAAATCGTCATCACTACGAACATATCCGACCTTAAGCATCATTCCATATAACTGTAACGAAAGATTGGACAGTTTGCTTGTCATCACATTTTGGCCCGATAATTCCTTTGCCTGTAATGCCAGTTCATCAGCTCGATCTGGAATACTTCGGGTTATGTATTGCGTTTCAATTATTTTCTCTAACTCTACAATTTCATAGGCGATATTCTTTTCCTCATTGTCAACGGCCACAGATTTCGCCTTATCCAATATTTTGAGGCTTTGTTTGTACAGTCCCTTTTGATACAAAATAGTAGCAAAATCTAGTTGTTCTCGTATCTGTACGCGAATATTTTGGTTTACTGGATTTAAGCGCAAACTCACCAAAATTTGTCGGTATAGATGTGCCTTCAAATTTGATAGTTGCGCTTTTTTAACGTTCACACTGCTCAATATCACCTTTTCGTCATATTTTTTTATTTTATCCAATAGATTGAATAAGGCTAAAAATTTGGCGTCTGTATTCACACCAAGGCGACCAACGTAGAGTTTAAATTGTCGCTTTTCGGATTTTGACAAGGCTTTCACCAAAATGAACAACGCGTCTTTATGGGCATTTGTCATCGTAAAAATAACGGTTTAAGTGGTTGAAAATCAATTTGTTGATTATTCAAAAAAGTGTCTCAACGTTGTAAATTCCTTGACAAAATCTACATCTTCTGTACATACTGTCATATATTCGTTAGACCGGTTAAAACTACGTAAATATAATGAGCAAAGATATAGTACAAATTTTTGACACTACTCTTAGAGACGGAGAGCAAGTACCTGGGTGTAAACTGGACATGGAGCAAAAGCTAGTCATTGCAGAACGCCTGGACCAGCTTGGTGTAAACATCATCGAGGCAGGATTTCCAATATCGAGCCCAGGGGATTTTAAATCTGTCGAAGCCATAGGTAAGCTAGTAAAAAGTGCAACTGTTTGTGGACTTACCAGAGCAGTGAAAAAAGATATAGAGGTTGCCGCAGAAGCATTAAAGTACGCTGTAAAGCCTAGAATACACACTGGGATAGGTACCTCCGATTCCCATATAAAATTTAAGTTTAACTCTAACCGGGACGCTATAATCGAAAGAGCAAAAGAAGCCGTTAGTTATGCAAAATCTTTCGTTGAAGATGTTGAATTTTATGCTGAAGATGCCGGAAGAACGGACAATGAGTTTTTGGCACGAGTTTGTGAAGCGGCAATTAAGGCGGGAGCTACGGTACTAAATATACCGGATACTACAGGCTATTGCCTACCAGAGGAATACGGTGCCAAAATGAAGTATTTAATGGAAAATGTAAAGGGAATTCATAAAGCCATCCTTTCTTGCCACTGCCATAACGATTTAGGTCTTGCAACCGCGAACTCAATTGCAGGTGTTATTAATGGAGCGCGCCAAATAGAATGTACCATTAATGGCATTGGAGAACGCGCGGGAAATACATCCTTAGAGGAAGTTGTTATGATACTAAGACAACATCCAGACCTTAATTTAGATACAACCATTAATAGTAAACTATTGTACGATACCAGTTTAATGGTTTCTAACAAAATGGGTATGCTTGTACAACCTAACAAAGCTATTGTTGGAGCCAATGCTTTTGCACATAGTTCAGGAATTCATCAAGACGGCGTTATCAAGAATAGAGAAACATATGAAATCATGGATCCTGCTGACGTAGGTGTTACCGAATCGTCAATTGTACTTACAGCAAGAAGCGGAAGGGCGGCGCTGGCGTATCGTGCAAAAAATGTAGGTTATGAATTGACCAAGCTTCAATTAGACGAGGTGTATCGTGAATTCTTAAAGTTGGCCGATATGAAGAAAGAAATTCTAGATGGTGATATTCATGAAATCATTACCTCAAGCGATATAAACCTAGTAAGGGCAAGTTAAGGATGCATTTAAATATAGCTGTTTTAGGGGGTGACGGTATAGGACCGGAAGTAGTAGCGCAATCTATTAAGTGCCTAAGGTCTGTTGAGGAAACATTTGGGCATAGCTTCACCTTTAGAAAAGAATTGGTAGGAGCTGCCGCCATTAAGAAAAGCGGGGATCCTTTACCAGAAAAAACCCTTAAAACATGTAAGGATTCCGACGCCATTCTTTTTGGGGCCATAGGCTCACCAGAATATGATGGCAACCCTAAATCAAAAGTTTGGCCAGAACAAGGTCTGTTAAGGCTCAGAAAAGAATTGGGCCTATTTGCGAACATTAGGCCGGTAAAAGTTTTTCCTACTTTGGTAAAACAGTCGCCGCTTGCAAAAAAAGTAGTGCAACATACAGATTTGGTTATTTATAGGGAGCTGTCCGGAGGTATCTATTATGGTGAAAAGACAAGGAATGAACTTACCAACTCGGCCACGGATACCTGTACATATACAGAGGCCGAAATTAGCAGAATAGCCCATTTAGCTTTTAAAGCGGCAAAATCTAGAAGAAAAAAGCTCACATTAGTAGACAAAGCCAACGTTTTAGAAACATCAAGACTATGGCGAAGAACAGTTTACACCATTGCAGAAAGTTATCCCGAAGTGACTTTGGAAGCACTTTTTATAGATAACGCAGCCGTTCAAATGATTCTGAACCCGAGTCAGTTCGATGTGATTTTGACGGACAATATGTTTGGTGATATTCTTTCAGATCAGGGAAGTGTCATCGCAGGTTCTATCGGTCTTTTGCCGTCCGCATCGGTAGGAGCGGATTACGCCATGTTCGAACCCATTCATGGTTCCTATCCAAATGCAAAGGATAAAAATATTGCAAATCCTGTGGCATCTATATTAAGTACGGCAATGCTGCTACAGCATTTTAAAATGGATGAAGAATCCGATGCGGTCGTTGCCGCCGTTCTAAAGTCCTTCTCTAAAAAAATAGTTACTCCGGACATTATGGGAAGTAGCAAGTACGGAACAAGTTATGTAGGCGACTTTATTGCCGATAATATAATGGACTTAGACGGTAGTTTTAAAATGAACGATGAGAACATTGGATTAGGAAAATCTACAATTATTTAACCATAGTTACTCTTCAAGTAATTCTGTAACAAAGTTATTGAAATCTTCTTTAAACACTACAAACGTGTCACCGGTGGCAGGACCATTAAACCCAGTATGTATTCTTCTCACCTGTCCTTTCTTGTCAATAAAAATGGTGGTTGGGTAAGATAATACATGATTAAGCATTGGCAATTTTTCTTGTGCCTTTTCTTTATTAGAGCTACCATACTGTGCTAGTAAAACTGGATACGTAACTCCTATCCTTTCTTTTAGCCTTTCTATGCTTCTCATTGCAGCTTTTTCCGTTTTAGCATATTCAAAAGCCAAAGCGATAACCTTTAGGTTTTCGTTATCATTTTTCTTTTTATAATTGACTAAAAATTTTGTTTCGTCTAAACAATTAGGACACCATGTTCCCATCAACTGAACAATAATTACTTTGTTTTGGAATTCTTCATCCGATAAGGATACCAAACGGTTTTGGCTATCACGAAATGAAAAATTGAATCTATCGTAACCCTTTTTTATAAATGTTAATGAATCTGGACTAGGCAGCTCAAAACCTTCATTTCTTTTAGCTTTGAAGGCTGTTTTAAAATGCCGTCCAGAATAAAACATACCATTTAACACACTGTCGGTAGCCTTTGCAAGAAATAAAAAAGCATGAGCTCCATCGAAGGCAGAGAGCTTCAAGGAGTCTTTATCCATTACCCCTTCTAAAAACCTATAATCCCCTGTCGAAGTTCTAAATGTTCCTGTAACCTTTCCTTTATTTTGGGTAAACGTTCCTTTACCCAAATAACTTTCTGCCGTATCTGGACCAAATTCTGTTTCCCACGTACCAGAAACATTCACCTCAGGAGATTGGCTGTCGCTAAACCTATCCAAGACATTAAAAATGGCACTAAACGGAAGGCTTCTGTCCATACTTTCAATATTAAACCTACCCACTATGCTATTGGGTGTAATGACACCCGCTATATAACCGTCAAAAACAGGTGCATTAATCCTAATGGAATCCTTATCAACTACAATCTCGTCTACAACAATTTTTTCTTGGGCATTTAAGACGTCCAATTGATAACTGCCCGAAGCAGTTTTGTAAAGGTTAAAATTAAAAGGAAGCACCTTACCGTCCATAAGGCATAGCTCTGCTTGCCATATTCCTGTATTGAGTTCTATGGGATTAGTCTGCTTTTTACAATTTAATAAGGCTAAAAACAATCCATAATAGCATAAATATTTTCTCATAAAAAGTTACTTGTAAATTAGCAGTATATGAATAATGAAGCGAAGATAAATTTAAAACAAATCAACATCATCTATATTGAATGTCTTATTGCATTGTTTTATCTTTACAAGCTATAAAATTAACGAATGAAAATTTCTTACAACTGGTTAAAACAGTTTATACATATTGATTGGGATTCCCAAAAAACCGGGGAACTTTTAACAGATTTAGGCTTAGAGGTAGAAGGCGTAACAGCGTTTGAATCTGTTAAGGGCGGACTTAAAGGTATTGTGGTAGGGCATGTACTTACGTGTGAAAAGCATCCTAATGCGGACAAACTAAAATTAACATCGGTAGATATAGGCGGGGCTACCCCGTTACAAATTGTTTGTGGTGCACCTAATGTTGCCACGGGACAAAAAGTTCCTGTGGCTACCATAGGCACGACACTATACACAACCGAAGGTGAAGCCTGGACCATTAAAAAAGGTAAGATTAGAGGAGAGGAAAGCCATGGGATGATTTGTGCCGAAGATGAATTGGGTCTTGGAGAAAGTCATGAGGGGATTCTAGTTCTGGAAGAAAGTCTTGCACCAGGAACACCTTGTTCCAAACTTTTTGAAGTAGAGAATGATGAAGTTTTTGAGATTGGATTAACCCCAAACAGGGCAGATGCCATGAGTCATTTTGGCGTTGCGAGAGATTTAAAGGCTGGGCTTTTGCAAAAGGAAATCAAATCGGAATTAATAACACCACCTACAAGTCATTTTAATGTGGACAACCGTTCGCTAAGAATAGATGTAATTGTAGAAGACAAGGAGCTGGCTCCGAGATATTGTGGGGTAACTTTAAGTAATTTAATAGTACAGCCTTCCCCAGACTGGTTAAAGAATAGATTAAAAGCGATCGGAATTGCTCCAAAAAACAATTTAGTCGATGCCACTAATTTTGTACTTCATGATTTAGGCCAACCGTTGCATGCTTTTGACGCAGCAAAGATAAAAGGCGCCAAAATTGTGGTTAAAAGAATGCCAAAAGGTACAAAGTTCACCACCTTGGATGGAATTGAACGTGAATTGCACGAAGAAGATTTAATGATTTGTAACGAAGAGAAACCAATGTGTATAGCAGGCGTATTCGGTGGTTTGCATTCTGGAGTATCGGAACATACGACCGCTATCTTTCTAGAAAGTGCTTATTTTGACCCCATATCAGTTCGAAAATCTGCAAAACGGCATGGATTAAACACCGATGCATCCTTTAGATTTGAACGCGGTATCGACATAGAAAATGTTGAGTATTCCCTAAAACGAGCAGCATTGTTAATTAAAGAAATTGCTGGTGGAGATATAACCTCCGACATTGTAGACGTATATCCTAACAAGAAAAAGGATTTTGAAGTGTTCCTGGCTTTTGAAAAAATAAATAAACTGATTGGGCAAGAAATACCCAAGGACACCATTAAGTCGATTCTGGCCTCTTTGGATATTAAAGTTAAAAATGTAACCGAATCGGGAATGGGACTTTCGGTTCCTTCGTATAGAAATGATGTTCAACGGCAAGTTGATGTTATAGAAGAAATATTACGGGTATATGGTTATAACAATGTAGCATTTAGAGAAAAACTAAATGCTTCCGTTGCAAGCACAAGCGCTTTTGAAGACCATAAAGTACAACATGCCATAGGGAATTTATTGGCTGCTAAAGGTTACTATGAGATTTTAACAAATAGTCTAACTTCTCCCAGCTACCTTACCTTAGTAGAACCTAACGAGCCATCTAAGAAAGAAGTTAGCCTTATAAACCCGCTAAGTGGAGACTTATCAATTTTAAGGAAGAATTCTATCTTTTCCTCATTGGAAATTGCAGCGTATAACATCAACAGAAAAAAGCATAACCTAAGCCTGTTTGAGTTTGGAAAAACCTACCATACTACAGGTGAAAACCGAATTGAGGAAAAATACTTAAGTATTTTGTTAAGCGGGGCAACTCATGCGTCTAGTTGGACGGGAGCGGCAACTCCAAAAGGGTTTTTCCAATTAAAAGCAATTGTAGAAACTGTTTTAGATAAGTTGGGTATAAAAGATAGCGTTAGTCAACCCGATACTACGGGCTTCTTTAGCGAGGGACTTTCTTTGGCAAAAGGCCCTATGACTTTAGTTTCATTTGGCCTTATTAAAAAGGCGATTTTAAAGCCATTTGATATTAAGCAAGATGTTCTTTTCGCAAATTTTAACTGGGATATCATCTTAAAACTAATGAATAAAAAGGGAATTGTATTCACGGAAATTTCCAAATACCCAGAGGTTAAAAGGGATTTTGCTTTGCTTATTGATCAGTCAGTGACATTTAAGGAAGTTTATGAACTAGCTTATAAAACCGAGCGTAAACTTTTAAGAGATGTAAATCTTTTTGATGTGTATGAAGGTGACAAACTACCTAAAGGTAAAAAGTCATATGCCGTAAGCTTCACCTTGCAAGATGACAATAAAACTTTGACAGACAAGCAAATAGAAAAAATAATGTCAAAGCTGCAAAACAGTTTTGAGAACGAACTTAATGCGGAGTTAAGGTAGTGTGAATTATCTTACAGCGTTCTAAGAGGAAGAAAAACGCTATCAATTTCGTGGATAACCCCATTACTTTGAATGGCATCGGCCAATATAATTTTAGCTTTGTTGCCGTATTTATCCGTTAATATAATATCAATTCCTTTCATGCTTGCCGTAATCTTTTGACCTTGGATTGTGGTAAAACTTGCTTTTCCTCCTCCTCTGGACATGGCTCTTAAAATAGCAGAAGCAGAGAGCCTTGCAGCTACGATATGACAGGAAAGAATCGACTTTAACTCTTTTTTATTTTTAGGGTCCATTAACCAATCGGTGGTAACTTCCGAAAGCTTTTCAAAAGCCATGTTAGAAGGAGCGAATACGGTAAATTGACCCTTATAGTCAAGTACTTTGTCCAGCTCAGAAGCGCGCAATACAGATAGTAAGGCACTATGCCTAGTTGACGTTTCAGCCTTGGTAAGAAGAGACTTCTGAGGGGTCAAAACATAATTCGAAACCAATGGAAGAGTTTGGGTCAGTAAAGATTCTTGAGCGTTTGAGACGAGGCCAAATAGCAATATGCACAGAGACACAGGGGATGTCCATTTTTTCATAAAAGCGGTTATGTTCGGGGCGAACGGTTAAACTAATCCATGAAAGGTTAACTTTCTCCGTCAAGATACAATCTAAGTGTAGTGTGACATAATTTTAATGTTCGAATATAACCTATTTAACAAAATATTAACATTTTGAAAGATTAAACAAAATTTTATTGAAATCAATTATTAGGTAACTTTGATAACATTGCTAAAAAAAAGAAAAATATGTTCCTAGAAAAAACAAACATTCAGAAAAAGTTAGCTAACGAAAAGGCTAAAAATCCAATTGGCGAACAACAAGTTTTGGATGAAGTGTTTGCAATCCTAAAGGATTTAGATGTTCAAGATAACCGAATCAAAAAAAGTATCTCTAACGGAGGCGGTGCTTCGACAAATAATTTTGAATTCGATTTATTGGAAACATCAAGAATATTTCACATTACGGATATCAAAAACATTTGCATCGATTATCGTCTGCGTTTTTTAGATTCTCGCTATTTTAAGGGGGAAATACCAAAAGAAGGCATTTCCGAAATAAAATCGTTAGAAAAAAATCATGGAATAGAATTAAAAGGTTTCAAGATTATCGCTCCTTCAAAACTGTTTAAGTTAGAGGACAAAGACGACCCTTTATTGTTCGCACCTATTGGTAACGGATATTTCTATTTAATTCATCAATGGGGCAACGACTTGCATCCATTACGAAAGGCCCTAATGTGGCCGTTCAAGAATGTAGTAAATCTTGCAATGGTCGTGTTTGCCATTAGTCTTTTGGTTACAATGATGGTTCCGGAAGGCTTGTTCTCAAAATCTAACTCATCTGCAGAATTTTGGATACTCTTTTTCTTTATGTTTAAGTCTATCGCTTCTGTCGTAATTTTTTATGGCTTTGCCGCAGGGAAAAACTTTAATCCGGTAATTTGGAACAGCAAGTATTTTAACGCGTAATAATTAGCATTGAACTGAGCTTAGTTAGCAGGAACTATTAAGAAGGGGATATCTGCCACATCCAGATTGTCTACGAATTTCAAATTTGGTGCTGGTGATATCCTTATAATTCCGCCGCCTTGGACCGAATTCTTTTCGTAGCCGATTAGTATTAGATTATTGATGTTATCAAAACTAACCGCGGTAGCGGACTTAACATTGTATTCAACCTTAAGTTGCGTTTCGTTTAAAAAATTTTCGAAATAGTAAAGCACGGTACTTTTTTTATCAAAATCGTGCATTGCAGTTATTGTTTTTGTTTGTCCCGTTAACGAATCATTTCTAACATAGTACATGTTTCCATTTTCATCAAAGGCAGTGTTTTCAGCGGTATAGAAGTGAGGCTGGCTACCAAAGGCGTACCTTGTAAAGGTGGCTTCTAAGGAGTTACCATCCAATAGCATATGGGAATCTGGATAGCTTACAATAATGTCACCAGTCGCTGTTTTAAATATAGTGCCAACCTCAAATCCCATGTCCATTTCAAGTATTTCTGTATGTTCTACAAAATCAAACACGGTAAGTGCATTTTTTTCGGTTCGGTTCTCGTCCCAGGTTAACACATAAAGCCTGGTATCGGATGTCACTAATTTTACTGGTTTTTTAGTGAGTTCGTAATCCCTATACTCGCTCGTGTCTAAATCTACACTTCTAACAAAAAACGTTTGTTCTTTAGGTCCGATCGTTATAACGTAGGAAAGGAAAACCGTATTAGCTTGCCTTGTTATTGCAGTTACACTTAGCAGACAAGAAGATAAATCGGAAAACATAGGAACAGAAAACCCTGCCGTATCCTTAAAATCATACAAAACCAAATTGCCTTCACAATTACCAATATTACGATAGGACATAAGGGTAGTCCCGTCTTCAACTGTTAGGGAAGATATACTAGACGTAAATTGGAAGCTTTCGGCATCTGTTAGAAAAAGACCCTCGGAAGATGATGAAATATTTTTAGTGTAAAGTTCCTTGGAATTCGACAAAACAACATAGTAATCAGCAGGGCTTATTATGAGTTCATCATCTCGTAATGAGGAATCATCTGACTCACTGCAACCTACTAGTATAGCGCACAAAAGTAAACTGGTGAACAATTTCCAGATTTTCATGATGTATGTATTGGTTAGATGTAATGCTAAACCGGAACAGTATACATCTTGCCCCTCTGCTCCTTTAATGCCTTATCTGACATGTATTCATCAAACGTAGAATAGCGGTCAATATTGCCTTTCGGAGTCAGTTCAATAATCCTGTTTGCCACCGTTTCTGCGAATTCGTGATCATGGGTAGTAAAGAGTACGGTGCCTTTAAAGTTCTTTAACGAGTTATTAAATGCTGTAATACTTTCTAAGTCCAAGTGGTTTGTGGGTTCGTCAAGCATGAGCACGTTTGCTCTTAACATCATCATTCTACTCAACATACATCTCACTTTTTCCCCTCCTGAAAGTACCGTGCATTTTTTCAATGCTTCTTCACCACTAAAAAGCATTTTACCCAAAAAACCTCTGATATAAACTTCTTCACGTTCTTCTTCTGTGGTAGCCCATTGGCGTAACCAATCTACCAGATTTATATTTTGTTCAAAGTAGTGGGAATTATCTGCAGGGAGATAAGATTGGGTAGTAGTAACGCCCCATTGAAAAGTTCCACTGTCGGCTTGCCGCTTATTATTTATGATCTCATAAAAAGCAGTTGTAGCTCTTGAGTCCCTAGATATTATGGCTATTTTATCTCCTTTGGAAAGGTTAATATTTACATTATCGAATAACAGCTCGCCTTCCTCAGTGGTTGCGGAAAGTCCATCAATATTTAATATTTGGTCCCCTGCTTCTCTGTCCCTATCAAATATGATGGCAGGGTACCTTCTGCTAGATGGTTTTATATCATCTATTTTTAGTTTGGACAACATCTTCTTCCGCGAAGTAGCTTGTTTACTTTTAGCTACGTTTGCGCTAAATCTCATAATGAATTCCTGAAGCTCCTTTGCCTTTTCCTCTGATTTTTTGTTCTGTTGTGCACGCTGTCTGGCCGCTAACTGACTGCTTTCATACCAAAACGTATAATTTCCAGAGTATAGGTTTAGTTTTCCAAAATCTATATCTCCAATATGGGTACATACGGTATCCAAGAAGTGACGGTCATGTGAAACTACGATTACCGTATTCTCATAAGCAGCCAAGAAGTTCTCCAACCAATTTATGGTTTCATAATCCAAATCATTGGTTGGCTCATCCATTATCAAAACATCGGGGTTCCCAAAAAGAGCTTGGGCCAACAACACCCTTACTTTTAATTTGGAATCCAAGTCGGACATTAATGTATAGTGCTGATCGTCATTGATTCCTAAATTAGATAATAACGAAGCAGCATTGCTCTCCGCATTCCAACCGTTCATCTCCTCAAACTGTACTTGCAACTCCCCTATTCGTTCTGCATTCTTATCATCATAATCTGCGTATAAAGCGTCTATTTCCTTTTTTATTTCATACAAAGGCTTATTTCCTTTAACAACGGTTTCCAAAACAGTAAAGGCATCTGAAGAATTATGATTCTGCTCTAGGATGGACATTCTTTTGTTTGGTTCTAAATGTACATGACCAGAAGTGGGGTCTATCTGACCCGAAATAATTTTCAGCAATGTTGATTTACCGGCTCCATTGGCACCAATGATACCATAACAATTTCCTTGAGTGAAGGTAACATTGACTTCATCAAATAAAACTCTTTTACCAAACTGAACCGATAGATTAGATACAGATAACATAACTACTTCTTTTTAAAATCCGTGCAAAAATAGCTAATTTTATACGCTTACGCTAACATTCTTAAGGCGTTTCGTTCATGCCAATCCCTATCGTAGGAGCGCAAAATATTTAACGCACCATTAACAGGATGCGATATAGGTGTTCCTTAAATTTGAATCAAATCATTTGCTTTTGATATGAAGGGAGTTTTACCTCTTGTAATTATACTTTTTGTACTTGGTTGCAATACAGAACAAAAGAAGGATTACGTTTTATTTGCTGGGGAAATCGTTAATCCAAGTAGCGACTATGTGGTGCTCTTGAAGGGTACTCAGATAATAGATTCGGCAAAGCTAGATGAATCCAATCGTTTTACATTTAAACTGAAATCTGTTGAGGACGGCTTGTATAATTTCAATCATGCTCCTGAGTACCAATACGTTTATCTCGAAAAAGGAGATAGCCTTTTGGTTCGTTTAAATACCCTCTATTTTGATGAGTCGCTTGTTTTTTCGGGTAACAATGAAGAAATAAATAATTTTTTATTGGAGTTATTCTTGTCGGATGAGGAGGAGCAGGAAAGGATACGTAAAGATTATTATGCACTGGAATCCGAGGAATTTATAACCAAAATAAACCAACTCAGAAAAGCCAAATTACAAACAGTTGCAACGATAAAAAAAGAGTCTCAATTATCGGACATGGCAGTTAGGATAGCCAACGCGAGTGTTGATTACACTTATTACGGCTATATGGAGATGTATCCTTTTGAACACAAAAGAAAGCTTAGGGAGCACGGTCTTCAAGAATTGAGCGATACGTTTTATGACTACAGAAAAAGTATTAATTATAACGATAAAGAGCTAAACTATCTTAGGCCCTATTACGATTTTATGAAATCGCATTTGAGCAATATTACTTACATGACTTGTAAAAAAGCCTGTGGTGATACCATGCGACCAACGAGTAATCAACTTCATTTTAATCAGCATAAGCTTCATGTTATAGATAGTTTGGTTGTAGAAAAAGAATTAAGGGATAATTTATTCAGAAATGTTGCTTTTGATTACTTGCTAAAGGAACATGACTCTCCCGAGAATAATAAATCTTTCTTAGATGATTTCGTAACCGTTTCCGGTAATAATATGCACATAGCTGAAATAGAGCATCTTTATGAAGGAATTAGAAATATACAACCAAATCATGCTATACCTTCCATTGCCGTTCTTAATGAAAGTGATGAGTATGTAACACTACCTGAAATTGGTAAAAATAAAAATACTGTCTTTTATTTTTGGACCGCTACAAACAAAACACACTACCAGAATATTTTTAAGAGAGTACGCGAACTCTCCGAATCTAAGCCTCAATTTGAGTACGTGGGTATCAATTTTCATACCGATAAGAAAAGTTGGAAAGGTATCGTAGAACATGCCGGAATGGATATAGATAAACAATTTAGGACAGAAAATTTTGAAGAAGCGAACAGAAAATTAGTCATCTACCCAATGAACAAATGTATTATTACCAATGATACACTTATCGTAGACGCTTTTACCAATATTTACGCCAACTTCTAAGCACAAGTTTCATTTTGATTTGTTTAAATCATAGTTCAGTATTAATTGCTATAATTGATCAACAACTTCTCATACCACTTATCCGGTAACATTCGCTTTAGTACAATCGAAAATTTTTGGAAAAAAGACCCTACCTTATAATGAATTCTTGGATTTTTTTTAAGCATTATTCTATATACCAGTTTAGCAACGTCCAGCGGATCTCCCCCGTTGTCTACATGCTTGTCTATAGTACCTAGGGTTTTCCCATAAGCAACTTCGTAAGGTGAGCCTTTGGTAATTGGTACATGATAACGCCCAGCTGCAATGGCCGTTGCAAAATCACCTGGGGCAATACAGGTTGCCTGTATACCAAAGTCACTTGTTTCTAGTCTTAGGCTTTCCGTAATAGTTTCAAGGGCACCTTTGGTTGCCGAATAAATTCCCCTGTACGGTAAACCCATATAGCCGGCAATAGATGTAATATTAATAATCAACCCCTTCTTTTGAACACGCATTTGGGGTAGTATCGCCTTTATTACATTAAGTGGTCCGTTAAAATTGGTATCAAAAGCATTTAGGATTTCAATGTGGGGCGTTTCCTCTAAAGGTCCCGTTATCCCAACCCCAGCATTGTTAATCAACACGTCTATACGACCCGCTTCCTTTAAAAGTTCCGACACCGCTAGCTCAATAGTTTTCGGTTCCCTTACATCCATTTCCAATAAATTAAAATCACTAAAGTTGGGATACTTTTTTTTATTACGTGTAGTGCCATAAACGGTATGCCCTTTTGACGTTAAATACGTACCAATTGCTTTTCCAATCCCAGAGGATCCACCAGTAATAAGAACAATTTTAGATTCCATTGTAATAGTAATTAATAAATATCGTGGGAAGTAATGTACTGATTTTTAATTCTTTTAATGTAGTTAAAAAATAAAAGTCAAACTTAATGAAGAAAGTTTTTATGGTTGACTTTAAGGCACAAAAAAAGGCAAGCTACCTACATCGCACCGCTACAACCATATACCCTTGCTGCGTTCCCACCCTGGGGGATTCTACAGGAGCTGGTCGTGTAGGACTTGCCGGCTGCAAAGATACGATGTTTTAAAACTTTTACAATTCTTTTCCAAACTAAATTTTATGAATTCTCATGGTTTAGCAGCTACCGACTTAAGGCCTTCCCGTTTGTATGTATTACTTTTGTTATTTCACGTTTTAATTATTGTCCAATGAGTTATTTTAAGATTATATATTCCAGTTTTCTCATCGCCGTTATTTCCTCCTGCGGAAGCGGAAACCAAAAGCCGTCCGCTCTTTTTACTATTGTTTTGGAAGGGGACAAAACTACTTTGCAGCAAGGAGATGAGGTAAGGGTAAGCATTAAAAACCTCGCAGATGAAGAAATACAAGATGTTGTTTATAGTGTTGATGAGAATAAATTACAATTAGATAATAACATGTTAACGTTCAATTTTCCAAAACTTGGAAATAAAATACTCACGGCTTCCATCACCTACGATGAAAAGACGGTTGAAGTCACAAAAAACATTAAGGTTCTTGCAAAAAACGCACCCGAATTGTATACCTACACTATTATCAATGAATTTCCGCATGATAACAAAGCTTATACCCAAGGACTCGAATTTTATAACGATACGCTTTACGAGGGAACGGGCAAAAGAGGAAGGTCATTTCTACGCAGCGTTGATTTTAGGACGGGCAAAGTGCTGCAGCAAATAGATTTGGACGACACCTATTTTGGTGAAGGAATAACGATACTTAATGATAAGATATATCAACTGACATGGCAAAGTGGAATTGGTTTCATCTACGACCGGAAAGACTTAAAAAAACTGGATAATTTTCAATACGGAGCTAGTAAGGAAGGTTGGGGACTTACTAATGATGGAAAGCAACTATTTAAGAGCGATGGTTCTGAGAAAATATGGACATTGAATCCAGAAACCCTTATTGAAGAAGGGTATATAGAAATAGTTACCAACTCATCTATGTTCAACGAAACCAACGAGCTAGAATATGTAGATGGTAAAATCTATGCAAACGTTTACGGGAAAGCTGGCGTCATGATAATCGATAGTAGCACAGGAGCTATTGAAGGTGTTGTGAATTTTGGAGGCTTAAGTGATAAAGTAACGAAAACCGCTACTTGGGTAGCTAGTGACAACGTATTGAACGGGATTGCATATCATCCTGATAGAAAAACATTTTTTGTGACCGGTAAGGAATGGGACAAGCTTTTTGAAGTACAAATTCATAAGAAGTAAAATGAATCACTACCAAACAAAAATAGTAGTTACAGCAGATGACTTAGACGATTTAGACCATGTAAACAATGTTAGATACGTACAGTGGATTCAGGATATTTCTAAGGAGCACTGGCAAAAGAAGGCCCCAAAAGAAATTCAAGAAGAAGTGGTATGGGTGGTGATGACACATCATATTACCTATAAATCTGCAGCAGTGCTAGATGACGAAATAGTGTTGACAACCTACATAGAAAATAGCAAAGGCGCCAAATGCACCAGAGTTGTAGAAATTAACCTTGCCAAAACAAATACCCTTTTGGTACGTTCTAGTACAGAGTGGTGCCTATTAAACAGAACTAATTTTAGGCCAATGAGAATATCTGAAAAAATCGAGAAAATCTTTTTATAACGCTTACTAATTTTTGCTATTATTAAATTTCGTAAATCAAGTCTTACTGTTGTCATACTTCTAGGAATAGTGTTCTGGAGCAGTTCTTGCCGAAAAAATTTTGAATATGCACCTAGTGCTGGCAACCTTTCTTTTTCTAGGGATACCGTTTTTTTGGATACTGTTTTCAACACTATCGGAAGTAGTACGTATTCCTTAAAAATCTACAACGAAACTCGAGATGATGTATCCATACCGTCGATAAGACTTTTCAACGGGCCAGCTAGTTTTTACAGACTTAACGTTGATGGTGTTGCGGGGAAGAGTTTCCAGAATATACCTATCAAAGCTAGGGACAGCATGTTTGTGTTTATTGAAACTACCGCTAATATTGTCGATAACTCTGATAATAACATGTTGTATACCGACGAACTTATTTTCGATTCTGGGGTAGACCAACAAGAAGTCGCATTGGTGACTTTGGTAAAAGATGCCGTTTTTTTGTATCCAAACAAAACTGCAGAGGGCACAAAGGAAACGATACGCCTGTCTATTGATGCCGAGGGTAACGAGATACGGGCCGAAGGTTTTGAATTAACCGATAGTGAACTGCTTTTTACAAATGAAAAACCATATATTGTTTATGGCTATGCAGCCGTTCCAACTGATAAGGAATTGATAATAGATGCAGGGGCAAGGATTCATTTTCATAAAGATTCCGGACTATTAGTTAAAGAAGGTGCTTCTATTACTATTAGCGGAAAACGTAGTGTTGATAAGGAGTTGATGGAAGGCGAAGTGATTTTTGAAGGTGATCGGTTAGAACCTGCATTTTCCGAAACTCCAGGTCAGTGGGGCACTTTTTGGATTGCACCTGGTAGCATCAATAATAGTATAGCCCATTTAACGCTTAAAAATGGAAGTATTGGGCTATTAGTAGAGGGAGATAACCAACTCCTATCACCCACTTTATCAATTGCCAACAGTCGTATTTTTAATAATTCTCGTCATAACATTTGGGCTAAAACAGCTTTTATCGAAGCTGAAAATGTAGTGCTAGGCGGCGCGGGAAGCGCTTCTTTATTTTGTAATTTAGGTGGTAATTATAGTTTTACCCATTGCACTATAGCGAACTATTGGAATAAAGGCTTCCGAACGAGAGCCGCTTTGGAAATAGATAATTTCGTTCGTTCATCACCAACGAATATGATTACCAGAGATTTAGTGAAAGCCGATTTTAAGAATTGTATTATCGCTGGTAATTCACAAGTAGAACTAACTCTGCGTTTTAACGAGGGGACTCAGTTTAACTATAGTCTTACTCACTGCCTCCTTACCTTTAACGATTTTAATAATCAATTTACAACTGATCCCCTATATAATTTTAACGATAGCGAAAACTATACGAATTTGTTTCTTAACCGTACTGCTGATTTTTTCTTTTCGGCACGAAACGATTTTAGGATTGGTTTAGAATCCGAAGCTATAAACAATGCCTCCCTCGAATTTGCCCAAGAAGTTCCAGTAGACCTTTTGGGAACTAATCGGACTTTAGCACCGGATATTGGAAGCTATCAAGCCGTTTCTCGGGAATAATACTGCTAACACAGCAAGCAAATTGAAAGAAAATTCTTTCAAATCATTAAACATGAGGTCGATTAAGACGAAAACCTCCATTTTTATAAGGACATTCTAATATCAATTCTTAACGTGTATTGGTACCTTGCTTGTATAAGACTAATATTTTGGAGTATTCTTACACAATTATAGATTCGGATGCCGCTTCCAAATTGCAACTACAGTCATTTTTGGAAGAATACGGCAACTTTGAGTGTATCGGATTTTCAAAAACATCGCATGATGGACTCAACCATATATTAAAGTATACCCCCGACGTTGTTTTTGTTCATTTAAACGACCAAGCTTCGACTCTTTTTCAAATGGTAACCGAGCTACATCAGTATATGTCTAGTTTACCCATTTTTATAGGTATAGCAAAAACAAAAGATTATGCTTACGAGGCTATAAAGAATAATTTTTTCGATTACTGGCTGCAACCTTATAACGAGTTTGATATTCGCAAATCTATATTACGACTTAGAAAATCAATTCCTGAAAAAGAAGATGTTCAGAATACCTTATGTCTTAAGTCATATAAGGACTTTCACTTTTTAGACACCAATGACATCCTTTATTTGCAAGCAGACAATAATACTACTGAGTTCTATATGGCAGACGGTACCGTTAATAATGCCTATAAAACCTTAAAAACCTTTGAAAATAAACTTCCGAAGAACTTCGTGCGCATACATCAAAGCTATATTGTAAATACCGATTACATCTCCCGTATTAACTTTGGCAAGAACAACTGCGCCTTAAAATCGGTAAAAAGGCCACTCCCCTTTTCAAAATCCTATCGCGAGAATATGGATAATCTGAAGCAGATTTTGTCTAAAAAATCCGTCTCCAGCCTTAATTAACCAAATACTCTCAAAACCCGTCCATTTACTCACAGATTCGTACCACTTCCTTAAACGGTCTTCGTTTCGCTAAATCCACGTAGGAAGAATATTACTTTGGTAACATCAAATAAAAATGTTGAACCAAAATAATAAAGAAGATGAAAAAACTAGTAAGTATTGCAGCAGTAGCCTTAATGGCATTCGGATTAACTTCTTATGTAGCAGAAAACACCGCAGACGAGTTTGAATTTATGAGCGATTTAAGTACGATGTTGGCTTGTGATAATTGTTCTACCCAATCAAGTGAACGAGATGATCCTAATAAGAAAACCGCATAAAGAATTACATTTTAATAATATTGTAAAGCCTTAGACATCTTGTTTAAGGCTTTTTGTTATCTTGTAATCTATGTTATTAAGACACCAATTTTTAGAGGATGCCATTTATTTTTACGTATTACTAGTTTTAAGTGTTTTTTCTTCAAGCAATAGTACTGCACAAAAGAATACGGCAGAAAAAAACGAAAAAATAGATAGTGTATCCATATATATTACAAAAAGCAAAAACGATTCAGTTTCGGATGCCGAAAAGCTCAAACTATTACTAAAAGGACTGCATTATTCAGATAGAATAAAAGACGATAAATTAAAATCCAAAGCGTTCTCTAAACTTTCTTTCGCTGCATATCAGCAAGGTGATTCTATTTTATTCAGAAAGACTAACCGTACCGCTATTATATTAGCGAGTAGAGTAATGGATTCAATTGCTCTGGCGGAAGCCTATTGGGATCTTGGAGCTTTTTTTGAAAGAGTTTCAGTTCCAGATAGTGCCTATTATAATTATTCAAAGGCTCAACAGCTGTATGAAGCAAATGAGAATTCTTTGCTTTCCAGTAGACTATTACTAATAATGGCGAAGCAACAAGAAGCGGTAAAGGACTACGTGGGAAGTGAGTCCAATATTATATTAGCTATACAACAACTAAAGCCTATTGATGATTTTAAGCAGTTGTATTTCGCCTATAATCAATTGGGGATTGTGGCCAAAGACCTAGGTGAATACGATAAAGCAATCGAACACTATAACCAGGCACACTTGTATGCTAACAAATTCGATGCTAGATCACACGAACTACTACGGATCAAAAATAATTTAGGTGTGGTGTACCAACACAAAAAGGAATTTACGAATGCCATTCAAAACTTCGAATCTATTTTAGAAACAGATAGTATTAAACCCAAAAACACGGAATTATACTCCAAAACCCTAAATAACTTGGCGTACAGCAAGCTGCAATTAAGAGATACTGTTGGTGTGGTGCAATTAATTACAGAATCAATTCATTTAAAAGACAGCTTAGGATTAGAAAGTTCTTTGGCTAGTTCTTATGCAAGCCTTGCGGAATACCATTGGTTACAAAACGATACCACAACCGCTATTTCGGCCGCTTTACAATCCAGGGAAATTGCACTAGAGACAAGCAATAACGAAAGGCTCTTAGAAACGCTTGAATATTTAACAAAAATTGATGCAGAAAATGCATCGGAATACGCGCTTGAATATTATGATTTAAGTAATACATTACAGCAAGAAGAACGCCAAGCCCGTAACAAATTCGCCAGAATCCGTTTTGAGACCGATGAATTTATTGCCGAGAACGAAGTACTGTCAGAAGAGAAAGAAATTCTTTCCAGACAAATGCAAATTTGGGCGGCTCTTGCCGCTGGATTCTTTCTTTTAGGAATTGCTATTTATATTATTATAAATCAGCGAGCTAAAAATCAAAAATTACGATTTCAGCAACAGCAGCAATCCAATAATCAAGAAATATTTAACCTTATGCTCGCACAAAAGCAAAAGGTAGATGAAGTTAAGCGCTTGGAACAAAAAAGAATTTCAGAGGAGCTCCATGACGGTGTACTGGGAAAAATGCTAGGCGCTAGAATGGTATTGACAGGACTTAATAAAAAAGCAGACGAGGATGCCATAAAAGAACGATACGAAGCCATTTCCGCCTTAAAAAATATAGAAAACGAACTTCGCTCCATTTCTCATGAGCTAAGCCATACGGCCTACCAGAAAATAAATAACTTTGCAAATTCTATTGATGAACTACTGGCATCTACCAAAGAAAAAACCAACATAAATACCATATTCAATTACAACGAAGACGAACATTGGGATGATCTTATTGGGGATATAAAGATAAATGTATATCGAATTATTCAAGAAAACCTGCAAAATGCCATAAAACATTCTGGCTGTTCTAATTTCTTTGTTAACTTTGAATTGGACGAAACCAAATTTGTGGTAACCATTGGAGATGATGGTAAAGGTTTCGTTTTTGATAAAGAAAGAAAGGGAATTGGTATTCGAAATATCAAATCCAGAGTCGGAAAAATAAATGGTACTTGGACCATAGAAACAGCTCCCAATAAGGGAACTCTAATGAAATTAACTATTCCGGCAGTATATAGCAGTTCACCAAGCATTGAGATGAAAACCAGATATCAAAGTGTTGATTAAAATAGGCAGCAATGCAAGACTTAAAGACCATTCGTATTTTAGCAGTAGATGATCATGAGATGACTACTTTGGGTTATAAGTATATTCTCGAAGATTCAGAGTTCGACAACTTCAATGTTAAAGTCGAAATAGCCAAAAGTTACGATATTGGTAAACACAAGATAGAATTTTCTTCCCGTTCCTTACGGTATGATATTATTTTATTGGATATACAGTTGTTTCCGCCGCAATCTAAAGACCCGAGGACCGGTGTCGATTTGGGTTTGCTGGCTAGACAGTTGGTACCTAAATCCAAACTTGTTTTTATGTCCTCCTTTAGTGACAATTATAGAATTAACAATATATTTAAAACGGTAGACCCGGAGGGTTATATGGTAAAATCCGAAATCGATGAGATTTCTCTAAAAACCATGGTTGAAACAGTACTCTTCAAGCCACCATATTATACAGCAGGAGCATTAGCTGCCGTAAGACGAAGAATGTCTACTGATATTACACTTGATGATCAAGATTTAAAAATTTTATATCATTTATCCTTGGGTGTCAATACGCGCGATATTGCGCCATTAATAGCTTCTACGAACACTACGGTAGAAGCCAGGAAAAGACAATTAAAGTCCATTTTTGGGGTTAAAAATGGAAATGATTTGGCGCTTATGGAAGAAGCTAGAAAAAGAGGTTTTCTATAATTTATCTAAAAATAGAGCCAATTTAATCCTGCTACCATAGACAAGTAGTTTATTTGAAGCAAATAAATACAATTACCTCCAAAATTCTAAGGTTTTCCTAGCACCTAGTTTTAACGATTACATATACCTTTAACTTAAGGATAAATAAATTAATTCCTAATAGGTTAGATGTATGGATAATTTTAAGTTGACCCCACCAACTAAATTAGATGAAAGTTCAGGTGTGCAAGGGCTTGATCATTATTTAAAGTCTTTAGAGAAACACTATTTTTCTGAAGTATCTTTGAGAAGCTATACTTCAAACAATGGGGGACTAGAAATGACCATAGACATGCGCTGTAATCTAGAACTTCCAGAACTATTGCGTTTTCATAATAAAGGTAGATGGGGTAACAATGGAAGTCTGATATCTCCTTTGAATTCAAGTTTTGATAGGTTGACCGAACAGAATAACGTACCACTAGATATCGAGGAACTTACATTTTTTCTTAACGACACAAACATTATCATTAAAAAAATACATAATCGTAGCATTCCCGAGCTGTTGGACGAAGTTATAGTTGAAATATCAAATCACTATATCTATTTAACCAAAGGATTAACAGAAAAACCTTATGAAATTTTTATTCCCGTTTTTGAAGATAATATTACGGAAAGCATCCCCGATACGAGTAGCCTAGCTGGAATTGACCAAAAAACACCCAAGAGTTATTTTGAATTCTGGGGTGTTTATTTAGAATCTCAAGAAGATGCACTCATCTATGATGTGTGTAGGAACATGTATATTCCTGCTAATCTGGATATACATATTTAGTTAAAAATCCTTTTAGAAGTGTTATAGCTGTTAGGCTTTTACAGGACTCGCCGCAAATATCGGTCTAGCCCGCATCATGGTATTTACTTCTGTTTTTACCGCTGAAATAATAGCATCGTTTTCCGGATTGTTAATAACTTTATCAATTAAACCTACAATAGTCTTCATGTCTTCTTCTATGAGTCCTCTTGTAGTTATCGCCGGTGTTCCAAATCGTATGCCAGATGTTACAAATGGAGACTTATCATCGAATGGCACCATGTTTTTATTAGCGGTAATATCTGCAAGCACTAGTGCTTTTTCCGCATCTTTCCCAGAAATATTCTTGTTCCTTAAGTCGATCAACATCATGTGGTTGTCCGTTCCACCAGAGATGATATTGTAATCCAAATCAACAAATGCTTTTGCCATTGCGTCCGCATTTTTCTTTACCTGCCACATGTAATCAGAAAATTCCGGACTTAAAGCTTCTCCAAACGCAACCGCTTTGGCCGCAATAATATGTTCTAATGGCCCTCCCTGATTTCCTGGAAAGACAGCCAAATCCAATAAGGCCGACATCTTACGGAGTTTACCATTCTTGAGGGTAATACCAAAAGGATTATCGAAGTCCTCTCCCATTAATATAAGACCACCGCGAGGTCCTCTAAGTGTTTTATGCGTCGTTGTTGTTATGATATGGCAATGAGGAACGGGATTGTTCAATATTCCTTTGGCTATCAAACCAGATGGGTGAGAAATATCGGCCAGTAATAAGGCATCTACACTATCAGCGATCTCACGAAAACGCTTAAAATCCATATCCCTAGAATACGCGGAGGCACCAGCTATAATTAGTTTAGGGCGGGCTTCTAAAGCTATTTCTTGAATTTTATCATAATTAAGTAGGCCCGTTTCCTTCTCTACACCATAAAAAACCGGGTTATAAAGCCTACCAGAGAAGTTTACAGGAGAACCATGTGTAAGGTGACCGCCGTGGGAAAGATCAAAGCCCAGTATGGTATCTCCAGGTTGTAGACACGCATGAAAAACAGAGGCATTTGCTTGGGATCCTGAATGTGGTTGTACGTTGGCATACGCAGCACCAAAAAGCTCTTTGGCCCTGTCTATGGCTAATTGCTCCACTTTATCCACCACTTCGCAACCTCCATAATACCGCTTTCCTGGATATCCTTCAGCATATTTGTTCGTTAATACAGAACCAGACGCCTCCATTACCTGCGGACTCGTGAAATTTTCAGAAGCTATTAGTTCTATGCCATTTATTTGGCGCTGTTTTTCTTCTTCAATCAACTCAAAAATGCGGTTATCCCTTTGCATATCTTTTCATAGTTACATTAGATGGTAAAAATACAAATAGCACATGATTTTTTATAGTCTATTGAAGCGATTTATGATAGTATTTATCACTAAATAGTTAACAATTGAAATATAATTCAGTTTGTTTAAATACTATGCTAACGTATATATATGCAGTGTTTACACTAATTGGGATTCTTTTGCGTTATCGTCTTATGTCTTTGTGGCATAGAGATTGAAATAACCATACAAACGTTAAAAGATAAAGTCATGAAAAAAATTCTACTTTACAGCACCCTAGCTCTATTGTTTTCCTGTAGTGGGGTTAAAAGGACTCAGGAAGCTTTAAATTCCGGAAATTACTGGACAGCAATTAACAAAGCTGTTACGAATATTGCTGACAATAAGGAAAAAAAGAGTAATCAACCCTTCATAGTTATGCTAGAAGATGCGTACAAAAAGAATATGGAGCGCGAAATACAGCATATCAATTTTCTAAAGAAAGAAGGTAATCCTGCGAACTACGAAACGATTTTTAAAACGTATGAGCGATTAAAGTCTGTACAGCAACAAATACGACCTTTATTACCATTACGTATTACAGATGAAAACAGAAAAGCACAGTTTAATTTTAAAAATTATGATGCTCAAATAATAGCATCTAAAGAAAAACTGTCAAATTACTTGTATAATAACGCTGTGGGCTTACTGGATTCCGGAATCTCAAAAATGGATTTTAGACAGGCCTATGACGATTTAAAGTATTTGCAAGAAATTAGTCCAGATTACAGAGACACAAGACAAAAAACCGATGAAGCGTATCAAAAAGGATTGGATTATGTTATTGTAGAAATATTTAACAATACCGACAAGGTGATACCTGTTCGATTGGAAGAAGAGCTATTGAACTTTAACACCTATGGATTAAACAATCTTTGGACGGAATACCACACCAATAAGTTGGACAATTTGGATTATGACTACCAAATGGAGGTCTCTTTTCAAGATATCAGCATTTCTCCAGAACAGATTAATGAAAAGCAGATCATTAAAGAAAGACAGGTCAAAGATGGTTTTACCTATGTTAAAGATGTACGGGGCAATGTTGTAAGGGACAGTCTTGGAAACAGAATTAAAACGGACAACTTTAAAACAGTCCGAGCAGATTTTTATCAGTTTACACAATTTAAAAGTGCACAAGTAACTGGTGTTGTTAATTTTACCGACCTAAGAAAGCAACAGCAGTTGAACCAATATCCCCTAGCTAGTAATTTTGTGTTCGAGCACATTTATGCCAACTATGACGGTGATAAGCGTGCCTTGGACAATGAACTTATTGCTTTATTACAATTGGCTAGGGTACCCTTTCCTACCAATGAACAAATGGTGTATGATGCTGGAGAGGATTTGAAGAATAATTTAAAGAATATTCTAGGAAGGCAGGGTTTTAATTAAAGGACATATATAGCTTAGCACTTATTTGAGGCGGATATACTTAATGCAAAAGTATATCCGCCTCACATATTAGTGACAATTCCTAACCTGCAACTGTTTTAAATATACTTGTCCAATTGAAGTTCATTTATTGCCCCATGTGAATCATGAGCGACCACTACCCCATTCTTTATAATTAGCATTTGAGGAGATTGATGATTGACTTGAAATTTCTCCGCTACAGCATTGGATACATTCCTGTTCGCTAGTAAATCCAAAAAATACATATCCATCGCCCCAGGCTCCATAACAAAAGAACCCGTAAACATGTTAAGCACCATTCGGCTGATACCACAGGTGGTAGAATGTTTGAAAATAACTTGTGGTTTACCAACGGATGCTGCCGTAATATCTTCTAATTGTGAAACTGACGCAAGGGGAATCCATTGAATCTTATTAGGCTCCTCACTGTTTTCATCATGGTTGTTCCCGAACATGTTACTAAATAATCCCATATTTTTATGTATTTGTCAATCTTTTATAAAATTCCTTATTAAAACTGACGTAATGTCCTGTTTTATTGTTGTATTAACGACACTTTGTCGCTTGTTTTGTATTGGTAGGATTGTTGACCTATACCACAAAAGTAAGATTAGAATTTAAACCTATATAAAAATGAACAGTAATAATTTCACCATAAAATCGCAAGAGGCCATACAGAAGGCCCAGTTGATTGCGCAAGGTTTAGGCCATCAACAAATAGAGAACGAGCATCTTTTTAAGGCTATTACCGAGGTTGATGAAAATGCAATTCCGTTCCTGATAAAAAAATTGGGCCTTAATGCAAGTCTCATCGCACAAATTCTTGAAAAGGAATTGAACTCCTTCCCTAAAGTTGAAGGTGGTGATTTACAGTTTTCTAGAGAAGCGGGTAAAACATTAAACGATGCCAGTATTGTAGCCAAAAATATGGGAGACGAGTATGTTTCGATAGAACATCTCTTTTTATCCATCTTTAAGTCTAAAAGTAAAATCGCTCAGATTTTAAAAGACCAAGGAATTACAGAGAAGAATATACTATCTGCCATTGCAGAGCTGCGCAATGGTGCAAAGGTAACCTCGCAAAGTGCAGAAGAAACCTATAATTCCTTGAATAAATATGCTAAAAACTTAAATGAAATGGCCGATAACGGGAAATTAGATCCGGTTATTGGTAGGGATGAGGAAATTAGGAGAGTACTTCAAATTCTTTCTAGAAGAACAAAAAACAACCCCATGTTAGTTGGGGAACCAGGTGTAGGTAAAACCGCAATCGCAGAAGGTTTGGCGCACAGAATAGTACAAGGCGATATTCCTGAAAACCTAAAGGATAAGACAATTTATTCTTTAGATATGGGTGCGCTTATCGCGGGTGCCAAATACAAAGGTGAATTTGAGGAGCGCTTAAAAGCTGTAATAAAGGAAGTGACCAATGCAGATGGAAATATCATCTTGTTTATAGATGAAATCCATACCCTAGTAGGGGCTGGAGGTGGTGAAGGTGCCATGGATGCAGCAAACATTCTTAAACCAGCTTTGGCAAGAGGAGAACTGCGAGCTATTGGAGCCACTACCTTAGACGAATATCAGAAGTATTTTGAAAAAGACAAAGCACTCGAAAGACGATTCCAAAAAATAGTGGTAGACCAGCCAGATACCGAAAGTGCCATTTCTATCCTAAGGGGAATTAAGGAGAAATATGAGGCTCATCACAAAGTTCGGATCAAGGATGAAGCGGTAATTGCAGCAGTAGAACTTTCACAACGCTACATTACCAACAGGTTCTTGCCGGACAAAGCAATTGATCTCATGGACGAAGCTGCTTCAAAGCTGCGTATGGAAATTAACAGCAAGCCAGAAGAGTTAGATGTCCTTGATCGGAAGATTATGCAGTTAGAGATAGAGATTGAAGCTATCAAACGCGAAAACGACACCTCCAAGCTCAAAGTGCTTAATCTTGATTTGGCCAATGTAAAAGAGGATAGGAATGAACTATTCGCGAAATGGGAGAGTGAAAAATCGGTTGTGGATAACATTCAAAAAACCAAGCTGGATATCGAAAATTTCAAAGCCGAAGCGGAACGTGCGGAGCGGAATGGTGATTATGGAAAGGTTGCGGAACTACGCTACGGTAAAATAAAGGACGCACAGGAAACGCTTACCGTATTGGAAGAGGAACTGGAACAGCAACAGGATGCAGGAACTTTAATTAAAGAAGAGGTAACTAGTGAGGATATTGCAGAGGTAGTTGCGAAATGGACTGGGATTCCCGTGACTAAAATGCTACAGAGTGAGCGTGAGAAACTGCTAAGTCTGGAGAAGGTTTTACACAAGCGTGTAGTAGGTCAAGATGAAGCCATACAGGCTGTTTCCGATGCCATAAGAAGAAGCAGGGCAGGACTACAGGATATGAAAAAGCCCATTGGTTCATTTTTGTTCTTGGGTACGACTGGGGTTGGAAAAACAGAGTTGGCAAAGACCTTGGCTTCCTATCTGTTTGATGATGAAAATGCAATGACAAGAATAGATATGAGCGAGTACCAAGAACGGCACTCGGTAAGTAGATTGGTGGGTGCGCCTCCTGGATATGTTGGTTATGACGAAGGTGGACAGCTAACCGAAGCTGTGCGAAGACGCCCCTACTCTGTTGTTCTTTTAGATGAAATTGAGAAAGCACACCCGGATACATTCAATATTCTGCTACAGGTGTTAGATGAAGGAAGGTTGACGGATAACAAAGGTCGCGTGGCAGATTTTAAGAATACAATTATCATTATGACCAGTAATATGGGTAGTCAGATAATTTTGGAGAAATTTGAAAACTCAAATGATAGTTATAGCGCTGCTGAAGCCGCTAGAATTGAGGTGCTTGGTTTATTGAATAAAACCATACGGCCGGAATTCTTGAATAGGATAGATGATATTATCATGTTTACGCCTTTGAACGAGGAGAATATTCATGAAATTGTAAAGTTGCAATTAGAAGGTTTGAAAAAGATGTTGGACAAACAGAACATTACCTTGGATGCAACGGAAGAGGCTATTAGTTTCTTGGCAAGGAAAGGTTATGAACCGCAATTTGGGGCCAGGCCGGTTAAAAGAACCATACAAAAAGAAGTACTTAACAATATGTCCAAATCCTTGTTAAGTGGTGAGATAAAAGCGGACAGTATCATTTTGTTGGATGCTTTTGATAACGAATTGGTCTTTAGAAATCAGAATGATCTGGTTTCATAAATAATAGAAGTTATTTATCTTAAAAAGCGCACTAAAATATCTTTTAGTGCGCTTTTTTTTATTAACATTATATACCGTACAGTATAGATTTTTTATCTTCGTATAAAACCAAGGATTAATGTCTACAAAAGCCGAAAGAACCACCGATTTTATTATCAAGACCGTTGCCCCTATTTTTAACAAGCATGGCTATATAGGTACAAGTATGAGCGACCTTACAGAGGCAACCGGACTAACCAAAGGTGCGTTATATGGTAATTTTGAAAATAAGGAAGCCTTGGCACTATCTGCTTTTGAACATAACCGTAGTCTCTTATTGGGTGCAATTGATAGTCGTTTGGAAATTCCTGGAACCGCCCTTGATCGATTATCCAATTTAACTGAATTTTATAAGAAATACGATACTTTCACCAGTACCATGGGAGGCTGTCCTGTTTTAAACGTGGGTATGGACGCACAACATAATAACAAGCTGCTTGCAGCTGCTACTAGGGAAACTATCAAGGAGATAGAAGGGAAAATTGCTTTAGTGCTTGAAACTGGTCTTAACAACGGAGAAATAAAAATTCCGGTGACGCCGCTACAATTTGCAAAACAGATGTTTACCATGCTACAGGGGGCCATAGTAATGGCGACCGTAACCCATGACCGAAAATATCTGTTGAATACAGTTGCCTATTTGGATGTTTTAATGAAAAGAGAGCTTAAAAAGTAACTGATTTCAGTCTCGGTTAATTATAAGTCGATAAAAGCCAGTTTACTTATTTATTTTTTTCTTGTATCCATTTACTCATGTACTTGGTACTGGTCATGGTTTGATGCCGTAAGAGACTACCTATGAAATTTTGATTTCGATGTGCTTTTAAATTCTTGCGTAAACCATCAATTTTGGTACTTAATCTATGTTCTAGAGAAATCTTTTTGTATCTAAGTCTTAAAAGTTGATAACCATTTTTTTTCGATTGCTCCCACTGATTTTTATTTTGATACAATGCTACAGCTGACCTCACAAAATCCGTTTGGTTTTCTACAATGGTACCGTTCCACTCCAAACCTCCATGCATTCCTTCCGCACCTATTGTTGTCGTTACACTTGGTGTTCCAAATTGCATTGCATGTAATAGTTTTCCTTTAATACCTGCTCCAAAGGCTAAAGGTGCAAGACATACCCTAGCATTTTGCATTACTTCAGATACATCTTTGGCCACACCATGGATGATAAATCCATTGGACACATCATGTAACTCCAGTATCTGCTGTGGTAAGTAAGCACCGTAAACAAAAAGCTTTGCACTGGGTAACTGCTTCCTGATTTTTGGCCAAAGAACTGTTTTTAACTGTTTGATTGCCTCTACATTGGGCAGATGTTTACCTCCTCCAATAAATAGGAAATCGCTACGCTCCTCAAAAGATTTTGTTTTCGTAGCTATATCCGATTCATCGATCATAAACGGGAGGTGAAGTAATAGGCTTTTACATATTCCTAGTGTTTTTGTAAGAAGGTGTATTTCAAAATCAGAAATAATGAGAGATATATCAGAACGATATATGCTGGCTATTTCGCGCTTTGTTTTATCATGCCGTATCCAGATAGCTTCAGAAAAGGGAATTTCCTTTTTGTAACATTCTTCCCGTACGGTACGCAGCGAATGTAAATCTTCGGTATCTAAAATCCGAAGTGCATTTGGTGCACGTTCGGCAATTCTCCAACCGAACTGTTCTTCGGTTAGAAACCGATCAAAAAGAACTGTCCCAGGTTGTAAATCAGTAATAAAAACATCGAAGGAATCACAATTTAAAGCAACCTGTTCTGTTCGCACACCTATGGTATCCAAATATTGACTATGACCACTTTTCTCAGCAGTAGATACGAAGATTACGTCGCAATTGGAATTCAAAAAGAAATGCACCAATTGCAGCATACGAACCCCTGCGGCCGTTGCATTAGGCTCAGGCCAACCCCAACCAATAATAAGAACCTTGTTATTGTTCACGTTTTGAAATGGCTCGATAATGAATTTGTTGTTTCTGTTATATGGCTATAAACGCGTGACACCTTTCTCACATTCTGGCAGCAAACTTTTTGGAAATCTTGCTTCTTAACTTTCGTTCATAATCTTCTTCCAACCACTCCTTATAGTTCTTGGTATTGTTCATAATACAATAGGAGTATTGACGCACACGATACGAAATTTCTTCTTTTAACTTTTTAGCAAGTATACGGGCGTCAAAAACATCTTCAGCATTTTCTAAACAGATTTGGGCATGCTGCTCAATACTACGTTCCAAGACTAGTTTAGATTTTTCGCCGTTGGCGAAACTCTTTTTATATTCCGCCTTTATATCAAATTCTATATTGTCCGATTTTGCGAACTCATCTTTCAACTCTTGTGGCATTTCGTAAATGAATTCCCGCTCAATTTCCTCGTCATTCTTGATATTTTCCAAATAGAAATCTGGAAAATGGAAAATTTCTTGCCAGTCTACAGCGGCATCCCACATACCAAAACGCGCGATGTTATTCCCCATATCTATTACGGTAAACTCCTCTTTATGAGTTAAATACCGTGATCCACGGCCAATCATTTGAAAATAAAGAGTAAGGGATCTCGTTGCCCTGTTAAGGATTATGGTTTCAACGGAGGGTTCATCAAAACCGGTGGTGAGTATACTTACGGAGGTTAAAATAGCATCAGGGGTTTCAGAAAACCATTTTAAAATCTCTTTCCTTTCTGCTGCCGTATTTTTATTGTCCAGATGTTGTATATTATAACCGGCTTTTTTAAAGGTTTCATACACATAACGAGATGTATTGATACCGTTATTGAAAATCAAGGTTTTGGTCCCTAAAGCTATTTCTGAATAAGCAGATATCAATTTACCCAACATACTATGATTGCCATACAGTTCATCAGACGATTTAACCGTATAATCACCATTTATTCCCAGCTTCAGACTTTGTAGACTTACATCGTAATTAAACATATTGGCTTTCGCCAAAAACTTTTTTTCTATAAGTGACCCTATGCTTTCGCCAACAATCAACTTTTTATAGTTGTCCTTCATAGGGAGTTTAATATTGGAACTCAACGGTGTAGCGGTTACTCCTATGATTGCTGCGTCTTCAAAGTATTTGAATAATTTCCTAAAAGAATTATAGTGTGCCTCATCTATAATGACCAGGCCAATATTATTAATTTCTACCTTTTCTTCCTGTAATCTATTGTTCAAGGTTTCGACCATAGCAACAAAACACATAAACTCGTCCTGATCTATAAGCTCCTTTACCTCGCTGTTTATAATTTTGTTATTTACACCAAACCCGTGCAACATTCTTGAGGTCTGTCCACTTAATTCTACCCTGTGGGTAAGAACTACCACCTTTTTGTTGGTTTTTTGAATATAACGCCTTGCAATTTCAGAGAAGACCACCGTTTTACCACCACCTGTGGGCAATTGGTACAACAAATTAGAACCATCGGGATTATCCTCTAAATACTTAAAAATCGCATTTAGGTCTTCTTCCTGGTAATCGTACAAGGTCTTTTCAGCAATATCTTTTGATGATTTCAAAAAGTAGGCACAAATTTAGAGTTGAGTAAAAACACAAAAACCTTACGAAATTAGAAGATTTTTATGGGTAAAAGAAATATTAGGATGCAAAAAAGTGGAATAACCTAAGGCTTAATGCTTCACCCGTATTTCTGTTCCGTACCTAAGGTTAAATAGTCAATTGGGCTACATTTTGATTGAAATCATTATCCAAGGCGTATTTTCTGGATAAGTAAACCAGCGAATAAAGCCTTGATTCGCACCTAACTGTTACGATTAAAAACAAAGTATTAAGATTCATATAGAGTATTATAGTTGATAAATATCTCCTTATATGTTTGCCTAAAACCCAACGTATTAATACCCTTTCTCACGATTTACAACATTTATCAATGCTTTCCCTTTTTCCAGATTTCTATAATTCTCCAATATTTGAGGGATAACGGAATTTGTATCCGATACGCTTGCATAATGAGGTGTCATGAATATTTTGGGGTGATTCCAGAATGCGTGTGAACTAGGCAATGGTTCTTGATGGTACACATCTAAACAGGCACCAGAAAGATGATTATTGTCCAACTGCGCAATTAGGTCAGCGTCTACCAAATGACCTCCTCTAGCGACATTGATGATATAGGCACCTTTGGGCAGTTGTTTAAAAAGTGATGTATTTAAAATCCCACTGGTATCCGGTGTTAAGGGTAGAAGGCAAACTAAAAAATCGGTTTTCATTAAAAATTTTTTTAACCCTGAATCACCGGAATAGGTTGTAATACCATCAATTGATTTCTTACTTCTAGACCATCCTTGTACACTAAAACCAACTTTAACCAAGTCTCTTCCTGTAAGTGAGCCCAAGGCTCCCAATCCCATGATACCAATAGTAACATCGGCAATTCTTCTATATTCTTTTGTCTTCCAAAGGGCTTGTGTCTGTTGTATTTTATAGGTATTAAAATTTTTTAGCTCTGCGAAAATGACCGCTAGTACGTGTTCAGACATATCGCTAGCCAAATAGGGGTCAACTAACCTAGTTATCGGAATAGGCTTAGGCACAGTGGCATCTTCAAAAATATAGTCTACTCCAGCTCCTGCCGAGGCTATGCATTTTAAGTTTGGATATATAGCTAGACTACCTTTTGGGTGTTTCCAAATGAGTGCCATGGTTATTTCTTCCTTTGGATGTTCTTCCAAATAACTGTATACCCTTAGTTGAGGGTTTGCGCTTAGCAAGGCATCTTTCCATGCAGCTATCTTATCGTCCTGTCTAATTAGTACTATTGCCATTTAATCTATCATATCTAGGGCCTTCGAAAATTCTTCTTCATAAGGCCAGTTTTTGTCTTGTGTTTGTTAGTATAGGGTAACTATGCGTTCCTTAAATTCTGCTAACAGTCCATTTTGTGATACAAACTGAGTCATTTGCGTAAAGGAAGCACCCATACTCTTGTAAAAGGATTCGGGTAGATTTCTGTCCATCGTAAAGGTTTGACCGGTTTCAAGATTAAAGCACATGACATCAGCTATTAAACTGGGCTCCATTCCTAAGGTTATAAAATGTTTAATAAATTTTTTAGCCACCGAACGTCTTGCTTTTGGCCGTTTACGTTTTAAAGGAAAATATTCATTTGAAATTTTGGTCTTTGCCTCTTGCACCAGTTTATCTTCTTTTGGGTTGAAAATAAAATCATAATACGTTTTCACATCTGAAAACCGTTCATAAAGATCTATAAGCTGCAAGCTTAGCTCCTGTTCAGGTAGTTCTGATACGTATTTTTTTAAAGCTCTTTTACTCACGATAAAGGATATGCTCAAAAATAAGGTTTGCATCTAAAAAACAAGAGAATCCATGAAAATAATCGGTAAAGCTTATAAATTATGTATAATTAACTAGGTATCTCTTTGGAAAAGAGCCAATAATAATGTATTATGTTCCTTGGTATAATTACTAACCTAGAGACATCGACATATATGAGGCAACTAAAAATTATTAAGCAGGTAACGAATAGAGAATCCAAGTCGTTGGACAAGTACTTGCAAGATATTAGTAAAATAGATTTGATTACAGCTAATGAAGAAGTTGAATTAGCGCAACGCATACGTAAAGGAGATCAAATTGCACTTGAAAAATTAACCACTGCCAACCTAAGGTTTGTAGTATCAGTAGCAAAGCAATATCAAAATCAAGGCTTAAAATTACCAGATTTAATAAATGAAGGAAATCTAGGTCTTGTTAAAGCGGCAAAACGTTTTGACGAAACTAGAGGATTCAAGTTTATTTCCTATGCAGTATGGTGGATACGACAGTCCATTTTGCAAGCATTGGCAGAGCAGTCCCGTGTAGTGCGTTTACCTTTAAATAAAATTGGTTCTATAAATAAAATCAAGAAGACATTCTCTTATTTGGAACAAGCACATGAAAGGCCGCCATCTGCAGAAGAAATAGCGAGTGAGCTGGAAATGACGGTAACCGAGGTAAAACAATCCCTAAAGAATTCCGGAAGACACGTATCCATGGATGCACCATTGCGTGAAGGAGAAGATTCTAATCTGTATGATGTATTGCGTTCAGGTGAATCTCCAAGACCGGATAATCAGTTATTGCAACAATCTTTAAATACGGAAATTAATAGAGCATTGGATACCTTATCACCTAGGGAGGCAGATGTGGTTAAACTGTACTACGGAATTGGCGACCAACAATCCATGACACTAGCCGAAATAGGACAAACCTTTGATCTTACAAGAGAACGCGTAAGGCAGATTAGGGAAAAAGCAATCCGTAAATTGCGCCATAACTCTAGAAGTAAATTACTTAAGACGTACTTAGGGTAATCAAATGATTTATAAAATAAGAAAAAGCACCTTCTTTTGAAAGGTGCTTTTTCTTTTATAAACACTGAACACTAAACTAAGAGTACGATAGTTTGCTAATATTGAAATCAACAAGAATGTCGTTTAAGTCTTGAATAAAATTCTGATACGCGTTGTTGTCTTGGTTTTGATAGGCCATAAATAAAGATTTTGGGTTAATTTGAATAAGGATTACATATAATCCAATTCCACTAATTCGTTAAGGCTTAAAATTTCGTTTAAATCTTGAAGGAACACTAAATATTCCTCTCCGTAGGTATCGTAAAGCATGGTTTGTTGTATTGATTAGTAATTAGATCTGGGCATTACCGTATTACATAGTAAACATAAATGAAACATAGGCCTTGCACAATAAATTGTGGTGTACTCCTTTATTTTTGTTGTAAAAGTATAGGTTGTAGTCGGTAAAGGAATTGAATAAGTAGTAATGCCTGTTTATGCTGAGCGATCTAAAGAACTGTCCTTTGACCCTAAAATTAGAGCATTACTTAAATTTTACCTGATAAGAAAGCCCTGCCGTAACTGATAAAAAGAAATTACCGGAACTAAAAGCTAGTTCCTGGCGGTTCATCCCAACATTTACCTTGTATTGATTGCTGTTGGTTTTTGGTGTAAACTGATACTCCAAACGCAACCGTTGAGCTTCTAGAAATAGCAAGGTTTGTGCCAGCAGTTCTCCATCAACGATAAACTGATTCATTTCGGTATCAAATCCATATCCTAGGTTCATACCCAAATAATTATTTCCATCCTTAAGATAGCGTCGCACTAACAGAGTTCCCGATACACCAATGCCCTTTATAGCGTCCGGAACGACAAAGGGTCTCAAAGAAGCATAATAATTACCTCTGTACAATCCAAAACTACCTGTTAAGATGCTAGCATCGTCCGTAGCGAAAGACAAGTGCCTAAATCCAACCGATGCTTCCATGGCGTTTGGTAATTCCTTTACTAGTTCTGCCCCTACTCTATGCTTTGGAAAAATCTCTGAATTTGAATACCCATAATTAAAATACCCACTAAGCGATTTGGAAATTTTAGGATATGCATCTACTTCTGCCTGCACTCCATTAATATTAAAACGCCTATTAAAATTAATACGCGGCAATAGAACGCCCCATTTTGTTTCTTTTCTGTATTCGATGGCACCGTAGTACATAGGGTCTAAAACTTGATCAAACACCTCACCTTCCGTATACAAAGTAACAGCTTGTTTTTTTTCTTCTGAAATCTTAGTTGCCTTAAGTTTATTCTGTAAAAGCTGCATATCAGAAATTTGTTTTACTATTTCGGATTTGAGGCCAAGTAACTCTAAATCTCCTTTCAAATAGATCAATGCTTTGTTTGATAAGCCCAACGCTATATGTAAATTGTTAGCGTACTGCTCATTTTTTATGGCACCGATCCAAGCTTCCTTATTTTGTTTTTCCTTACTGGTTATGCTGTTGAACTCTGCCCTCGCCTTATCATATTTTTGGTCCCAAGTGTAGGTTTTTGCTAGAAGACTGTGCACATCTGTATACTCTGGATATCTTGTAAGCACCTGTATTAAAGTATCTCTGGCATCACTTCTATTTCCTGTAAAAGCCAAATCCCTAGCTGTAAAGTAAGAAGCATCCGGATTACCATTATAAACATACTCCTGGCCTGCTACCGTGGTTAATAAGAACAGAAGGAGAATAGCTGTAGTTATTAGATTCAGCTTCATTGTACATCCATTTTTACTGTTGGGTTATCGAGCTTCAATACACCTTGGTTTGCACGTTGTACTTTTGCCTGAAGTACGTTGTCCTGTAAATCGTGCAGCGCTATTTGATATAGGACCGGACTAATGTCCTGCTTGGGATCCGCCCAATAGTAGGTGTCCAAAAGAGCACAATAGCCATCTATATATTCGGGATATTTTTGTATTACTTCCTTTAAGATAGCACTAGATTTCCCATAGTCTTTTTTCCAAGAATAAATACGTCCCTTTAGTATTTCCGTATCTGCGTGTCTAGGTATTTCAGTTAGGATGTAATCGGACAACAATAATGCCCTGTCCCAATCCTTATTAAAAGCCAGTTTTTGAGCGGTGGTATAGGCATCGTCAAAATCCTTACCATTAAAAACACTTTGTAGCCAAACCATTTCAGTCTTGGTAAATTCTCGCTCATCACTAACCACAGATGCTACTTCTTTTGGTAATAATTTATCATATTGGGTAACATAGGTATTGACGGACTTACTGTAACTAAAGCTCTTTATTATAGCTGTACTAACTTCTTCTTCAATCTCATTGTCCGAAAAACTAAGGTCTGCTTGTAGTTTTCTGATTTCGCCATCGGTTAGAAAATAAGAAGTATACACATAATCCAAGATTTTATTGGGGCCTCTATACAAAGGTATTTCTTTATCAAAATCTGCTTCGTTTTTAGCTAGCTCCCCATTTCCCAGCCATGCAATCGTATTAGGTATTTTTAAATCATAAGCATTGTCCAATAAGGAAATTATTGCAGGGGCAATATCCGCATGGGATGCAAGTTTCGTTATTTTTTTAGGATTCTTAATCAACGGACTATATAGTAACAGCGGCACTTGATACCGCTTCAATGGATTCTCTGCTGGCATGTTCCGGTTTAAATGACTTCCTGTGATTACATAAATCGTATTTTCAAATGACTTTGATTTACGCTCCTCAATAAAGAATGCTGCCAATGCTTCATCTGTATAGCTATAACTGGCAAACAGTTCTATGTTACGCCTCATGAACCTTTTGGTCGTTTCGTTACCTGCCGAACGGGCAAGGAATTTTTCGACTTTTCCTTTATAATTGTTAAAATCGGGTATAGCATACGGCGCTTTTGTGCTAAGGGTTTTGAACACTTCTAACTGTGGCTCTTCATTCAAAAATTTAGGTGTTGCAGCATAACGTTTGAACAATGCGTAATCTGGGTACCCTAAGGTTATTCCTGCAGCATCCACGTTTTGCAAGGTGTACTCCTTTCCAAATACGGTTTTGTCCAATATCTGGTGCACCTCTTCCTGTGCCAAAAATCGATCATAACCGTTTAGGGCACTGTTTCCGCCGTAGTTAAACGAAGTTTTATAGCCATTTTGTTTCAGTATACTATACAAGGTGTGCCTATGTGTAAAGCCTTCTGTATTTGTAAAGCCATTTTCACCAAATGGCAAAGAACCGATTATAGTTGCAAAGGAACCTTGGCCATCGCCAGTATTACTCATAAAATTTGGCCAATATAACGATGCTTTTGTCATTCCCTGTATATAGGGCATGACTCCGCTATATGTTCCTTGGTCGTCGACAAAATCAGTTCCAAGTCCCTCTATAATTAGAATTTTGATATGAGGTTTTTCGGACTTGAGATTAAAGAGCGAAGACAAATCCTCAGTTGGACGATATGCTTTCGCCAAAGGGTATGCTTCGCTGCCCTCATAAGTATCTTCTTCTAAAACAGCGGTGTACATACCTTCTAAAAGATACTGGGTCTTATTTTCATTAATTGGTTTTCGATCGGAATATAACGTTGCCAAAAACATACTAAACAAAATAATCGTGAAGGGATACATTCTACTGATTACCTGGTAAAACGGTGCCGTATAACGATATAAGAAATGACAGGCAAGCAATGTAATAGCGATGGCAGTAAAAGCTTTTACCGTACTAAATTGTATATAGCTGGTACTGCCACCAAGTAGCCCAGTAACATCTAAGGGTTCGTAATTGTCAATAAAATAAGTAATTAGCAAGCCCTCTATAACAAGTAGGAAAGCAAAAATTAAACGTATGGTACTAAAACCGAGATTCGGTTTTCTATTTTCTAATGCATTGAACAAAAAGGCAAAAACCACCGAACATACAGCTGCATATCCAAGATGATGCAATCCATGAAGCAGAAGGCTTTTGTTTATAACACTGTCCAGTACACCTGTAATATAAAGCACCATATTCTGGTAGACCGATAAGAGTAGCAACCCTACAAAAAAGGTAATCACCAAAGGAATATAATCCTTCAGTGTCTTTTGATTTTGCGATATGTTCTCTTCTGGCATCTGCATTGTTACGTGGCTTTTGCAAATCCTTTACGCACCTGTGTGCCCCAACCAGATTTTATCTTGAATAGTTTTTTATAGTTTCCCCTAATCGCTGCCCATACCATAAAAGGATGATACACAAAGGGTTCTATAAGCGCACAAAGCATTAATATTAAAATATCCTTGGTCTTATTGTATTCGTTATAGGAATACACATCCCAAAGAATGGCATAAAAAGAAAACATTACAGAAAAGATATAGACTGTTGCCGTTATCGCGATAAAGAAATCCCAATTTAGTATACCCAACCAATAAAAAAGGATAATGGTGAAGAAGCCAAAAAATTCCAAAATGGGTGCTAACCATTCATAAAAGAACCAATAAGGATAGCTTAACATACCCAACCTACCAAACTTGGGGTTAAAAAACATGTCCTTATGTTTGAATAGGGTTTCTAGGTTACCTCTTGCCCAACGATCTCGCTGGTTAATCAATATTTTAGGATCTTCGGGCACTTCTGTCCAACAAAGTGGATCTGGTATGTATTCAATGGTATATGGCAGCTTTCTCTCATGCATATGACGCCTCATTTTGAATACGATTTCCATATCTTCTCCTACGGTATTGGTATCATAACCGCCTACTGCCAAAGCAATTTCGCGATCAAAAAAACCAAACGCTCCGGAAATAATCAGTAAACTATCTATTCTTCCCCATGCCATACGGCCCAGGATAAACGAACGGGTGTATTCCAATAATTGGAACCTAGCGAGCCAGTTGGAAGGAAGTTTTATTTCTTCCAATTGTCCCCCTTGAATAATACAGGAATTTGCCACACGAATTACGCCACCGACTGCGATAACCCTTTTCTCCGAACGTTGAAAAAAAGACTTGACCACGTGCAAAAGCGCATCTGGCAGTAAAAGACAGTCTACATCTATACAACCAACATATTGGTTGGTAGATAAGGCCATACCCGTGTTTAAGGCGTCAGATTTTCCACCGTTTTCCTTGTCTATGACCGTAAGTTTAGAAAATGCTTTGTGAGGAGACTTGTAAATTCCGCGTATAGTCTTAGATTTCCAATTAGGGTCAATTGCCTGTTCTATTTTAACTAGATCGTAGGCATCAATCATTTTTTGAAGGGTGTCGTCCTTACTTCCATCATTGACCACCATTACCTCATAATTAACATATCGTAGAGACATTAATGAGCGTATATTTTCTACAATGGTAAGTCCCTCATTATATGCCGGAGCAACTATGGTAATACTTGGTGCCATGGGTGATGCCATAAGCTTGGACATATCCCCAAAACTATTTTTATTTCTATAGTGTATGGAATTCCTTGTCGAAAAATAGCCCATACCTATAAATAATAAGAATAGGATAAGCGTAAACACAAAAAAAACGATGTTTATATATTCTAAGATGATATTGAAGGTCCCACTACTCACTATTCTTTCTGGTATAATTTAGTGGAGATGGCACATAAATGATCGAACAAGGTATTTCCATAGGTTTGATCTTTAGTATGGTCTTGCAATTTTATAGCAGTTTCAAGAGGCCTGATAGCCTCGAAATCGACTGTGAACGGATTATCAGCGGCATCCGAGCTAGTTATGATTTCTTTTGCTGGCATCTTACCGGGTTCCTGTATAACTTCAATTCTATCTGCACTTGTTTGCCTTGAAATAATCTTTTCCAAGGCTCGTTTTGCCGCTCGCCGTAATTCTCTTTCATTACTTAACGAGAGGTTTTTCAGAAGTGCAATTTCCTGTTGATCGCCCACTTCGGCAATCTCGTCAAGTAATATTATTTTTGCTTCTGTATCGCTAACTTCGATTAAGTTATGGAATATGCTTTGGCGCTCTTCTGTAATTGTAGGTTCAAACGAAACCTCTAAATCATCGGTTATCGTAAAAAAAGCCAATAGCTCGTTAATTCTTATTTTAACCACTGCATTCGTCTCATGCTCTAATAACATTTTCAAATGTGGTATTTCTCTATGGTCACCAAGTTCTGCTATATCCTCTAGCAAAGCCATAGTATTAAGTGCAGTATCTTCGTAAAACAAAGGTTTTGGTATAGTCCTTAGTTCCTTCTCCATATCGTTTTCAATATTAATTTCTAGGCTAAGTTCCTGTGACTGTTCTAATTTGGGTAAATCAAAAGCGTTGCACCAATCAATTTCTTGCAGCCCGCCTTTTGAACTTAAACCTTTCGCTTCATTTAAAATGTCATAGACCACGTTTATATTTGAAATTTCAGATGTGGCTATGGAATCAGAAAAACTGATTTTAGATTTATGATTGCTGGATACTGACTCACTTTTAGAATGCTTTTCTAGTACGTCTGTTTCATCAAGAGCTTTTTTAGGAGCCAATACTTCCTCGAACAGTACTACAAATTCATTGATTTCATGTTCGAATGTTCGTTGATGTGCTATTTTCAATGGATCGCCTACCTCTATTTCCTCAAAATGAACTGGTAAGTCGTTCAACATTACGTTGTTTTGCTTCACTGGTTCTGCCATTACTATGGGAAGAAATTCATAATGTAATTTATCTACAAGACGTAACGGTGGTACCTCTTCAAAACAAACAGATAAATCTGTCAAGTCCTTTTGGTTTGCTCCTTCCGTAATATTCTTTTCTATTGATTTTGAAATTGGTTCAGTAATACCTTCAGTAACAATTGGTAAAAACGAAATCTCATCTGCTTCTATTTTCCTTGAAGTATCATTGACATCTGCAGTATTCCTTGCTAGTGTTTTAGCAGATTTGGCAATCTCTTTTTCCTTCACTTGTTTTTCTTTTTTGATATTGGGAATTGTACTTTCATTAGCTACTGTCACTTTAGCACTATACGATGGTGCTGAAACTTCAAAGTCCGCTGTAGGAACAATATCCTGAGTAGGAAGCATTCCTTCCGGGCGTATTGTATTTAAAGCACTTATGGCTTTTCCCTTTACGGTAAAAGCCACTTCTTTGCTAATTATGTCCTCAAGAAAACCAATATCCTCTTCCGAGCCTAGTTGTGATAAGGCTTCAAGCAGATACATTTTAATATCCGTTGTACATTTCCAGAATATTGTTTTTAGAATTGGTACTGCTTCGGTAACGTTAAAATCACGGATACAAAAAATGGCTTCCTTTTTAATTGCATTACTTTTATGCCGTAGTAATTGAATCAGAGATGCACTTGCATCATTTTGGTTGTAATACTTAATAAGCCGTAGCGAAAAAAGTACAACATCATTATTTTTAGAAGTAAGCCAGAGCCTAAACGCCGGTGGTTGGTAATCGGTTTTATTCCGAACTACATCCAACAGCTTTAACTGCTGCCATTCTGATATTCTATACTTAGTGTGATCCAAAAAATAATTAATACCTTCTTCCTTAAGGCTCACTGTAGCAATCTCCGCCTGTTTTCTTATGGTTGTTCTTTTATCGTTAATAAAACGAGTAATTAGGCTATAAGAATCCTTGACTTCCATTTGGGTTAGTTCAAAAATTCCTCTGGATATCAACTCCCATCGCCAGCTATTAAGCTTTTGATACGCATCCTTGTGAAGTTCTAAATCTTGATAAATGTGAAACAGTTCGGTTCTAGTTTTACCCGTAACATCCTTTCTTAAATCCATTAGGACTTCTGTAAGTACTTCTCTATCAAATTTATTTCTGATGAGTTCACGTATCTGAATTTTTAAATCGATATAATTTATTTTTTCCTTCTTTTCACCATCTTCCTCAAAAAACAAAAATTCACATATCATGGGAGAGAAGACTTTCCGTTTTACCTTAACATGCTTGCCTCGTCTGGAAAGTTTATTCCGAAAAAAGAAAACTGAACCAAAATATACCAAAGCTATCAATACAAAAAACAGTGAAAGTGCCCACAAAAAATCTGTTGGAATTTTTGGGGCGCTGATTAATGCTTTTTGCGTGTATGTACTTGGGTTAAAACTCAAATATGGGTTTTGTTTACTTCTCTTGCTATCCTTACCAATAACTCCGATGGACTTACAGGCTTAGAAATAAAATCATTGGCACCTAGTTCAAAGGCACTAAGCACATTTTCTTCATTTCCAGCAGAAGAAATAATTAGTATCGGTGTTTTAGATTTGAGCTCTTTTCTAACATAATTAATTAACTCTATACCAGAAAAGTAGGGCATCATGATATCGCTTACAATAATATCCGGCATTGTATGGGACAAATATTCCTTTACCTGTTTTCCGTCCAAGACATGGTCTACGGTATACCCGGCTTTCTTTAGCCTAAAATGTAGCAAAGAGGCTAAGAGTTCATCATCATCCGCTAAAAGGACCGTCTTCCCATCCATATCCTATCCTTGCTTTAGTCTTGCTAATTCTTGATCTATCAGCGACTCCTTTAACGGAAATTCTTCTAAGAATTGATTAAAAAGAAGTTTCACTTTTTCCATTTCAGAGTTTTTGGCCTGGTCTTCAATAGCCACAACAATTTGTTTTAGATCATTGGTGTTCATAAGGGCTAATCCTGCCTTTATTTTATGTGCGGCCAAATAGATGTCTTCAAACGCTTGGTTCGTGATGGCAATTTTAACCGCTCCTATGAATTCGTAGATATTTTGCTTAAAAAGCCGGACTAACTCTTGCAACATATCCAATTCGCCATAGCAATCCTTCAACAAGGTATTAAGATCGATTGTTTCCTTTGTTGATTCAAATGCCGAAATCGTCTCTTGTTTTAACAACTTAAGACTTGCCTCTGTTAGGTTTCGCTCTTTCTTTCTTTTTAGTAGTTTAATCATCAGCTCATTTAAAGTATATGGTTTTAATAAAAAGTCGTTGATACCTGATTCGTAACAACGTTCCTTATCTTGTGCAGTAAAATCTGCACTAAAAGCAATAATGGGAATCTGACTTATCTTATCATCGTTTAAGGCACGTATGCTTTTAGAAATTTCAAAACCGTTCATTTCTGGCATTTTAAGATCCATCAACACAATATCTATAGCCTTGGTTTTCAAAATTTGTAGTCCTTCATTCCTGTTTTCAGTAACATAAGTAATGCAGTCCCATTTATTTAATTGCTCGCTAATTAGATGGCGATTGAGTTCGTTATCCTCAAAAATCAAAATCTTTGTACCACCTAATAACTCCTTTCCTTTTGCGGTGCTAATAGATTTTGGTTTGTTCTGGGGAATGTTATTTGGGTTACCTTGGCCAAATGGAATGTAAAACTTGAACATGCTCCCTACTCCCACTGTGCTGGTAACAGAAATTTTGCCACCTAGTTTTTCTATAATTTCTTTTACAATGCTTAATCCCAAGCCAGAACCTCCATATTTTTGAAACGTAGTATTTTCTGCTTGTTTATAGCTTTCAAATATATGTCCTAGTTGGTTCTCTGGTATACCTATGCCCGTATCCTGTACGGCGAACTGTAATATATAATTTTCCTTTTCTTGTTCCTTTAGTTTTACCGAAAGCGTAATATGTCCTTTTTCCACAAACTTGATAGCATTACCCATTAGGTTAAGAAGTATCTGGGATAGCTTAGATGGATCGCCTACAAGAACCTTAGGAACATTTGGCGCGATTTCCGTATTGAGAATTACCGTTTTATCTATGATAAGCGTTTGGCACAAAAACATGACATCCTTTAGGATTCCATGAATATTAAAGTCAACTTTCTCAAACTCTTCAAGGTCGGTTGTAAGTTTGGAATATTCCAAAACCTCATTAATGATTTCCATAAGACTGTAGGAAGCGGACTGTATTGCGTCCACTTTTCTCTCTTGTGCAAGAGTGAGATTATCTTCCCTAAGTAAATTAGCAAATCCAATAATCCCGTTCAACGGAGTACGTATTTCATGGCTTACATGCGCAATTAGCTTGTTATCTTGACCGCCTTGTTGTGGAATGTTGTTCTTTCGTTGCGGTTGACTATCCTCGAATGTTTCATCCGTTCCAAATATTTTATTGTTTAATTGGGATTTAAATCTATTGAAAGAATTTTTTAAGTGCTTTGCCTCTTCTACATTCAATTCTTCAAAGGAAAAACCATTTAGGGATGCTTCTAAATCGGAAAGTTGACCTAATAAATCTTTAGTTTTAAGTTTGGACATGGCTATCAATTCCTTGGTTTCGGGGATTTTGCTCTTTAATTGAAGCTAAAATTCCCATTTTAAGGTGCAGTAGACAATTAATTGTTTGCTATGCTTCCTTTTTTGTTGTGAAACCGCCATATTTGTAGGTCTAAAAAAAACACGTATGAAAGTAATCGGCTACATAATTATCGTAATAACCCTGTTTTCCTGTAATGAGAAGAAAACCAACGCAACTGAAACTACCGAGGAACGGGCAAAAAGAATCCATGATAAAGCAATTACCTTAGATACGCACGACGATATCAATACTAAAAATTTTACAGATTCCGTTAACTATACCCAGCGTTTAGAAACACAAATAAATCTTCCAAAAATGGAAGAGGGCGGATTAGATGTCGCATGGCTTATTGTGTATACAGGTCAGGATTCCTTAAATGCCGAAGGGTATGCGAAAGCCAAAGAAAATGCTATGGACAAATTTGCGGCCATCCGAAGGCTATGTGAGGAATATGCACCGGATAAGATGGAACTTGCCTATTCTTCCGATGATGTTAGGCGAATCGTTGCTGCAGGCAAAAAAGTAGCTATGATCGGGGTAGAAAATGCATATCCCATAGGAGAGGACCTGTCAGGTTTTAAACAATATCACGATCTGGGTGCTCGCTATATTTCACTTTCCCATAACGGCCATAGTCAATTCTGTGATTCCAATACTGGAGAAAAAGATTCCGTTTGGCTACATAATGGACTCAGTGAATTAGGGAAGAAGGCCGTAACAGAAATGAATCGATTAGGCATAATGATCGATGTTTCACATCCTTCTAAGGAGGCAATGAAGCAGATGATAGCCTTGTCCAAAGCTCCAATCATAGCTTCCCACTCCTCTGCGCGAGCTTTGTGCGACCATAGCAGAAACTTGGATGACGAACAACTAATGTTGATGAAGGAAAACGGTGGTGTTGTGCAGACTGTTGCTTTTAGCTCTTATTTGAATACCAAAAAACATGAGGCTAAAGCTGATTACATGAAGGGTATTTATCAAAAAGTAGCAGATTCGCTAAGTGTTGAATGGTTTGAAAGATCTCAATTCGGAAGCTTAACGGATGCCCAAAAGGAGGCCTTTATGGAAAACTATCCAAAAGTGACCCAAATCGGAAAGGATGTTGCTGCAAAAACGCCAGGCGCTCCAGAAGGCGTTACGGTAGCGGATTTTGTGGACCATATTGATTACATGGTAAAGCTCATCGGTATTGATCATGTTGGTATCAGTTCAGATTTTGATGGCGGCGGCGGTATAGAAGGATGGTCAGATGCATCAGAAACCTTCAACGTAACCTTGGAACTTGTTAAAAGAGGCTATACAGAAGAGGAAATTGAGAAGCTATGGAGTGGGAATTTACTTAGAGTTTTAGACGAGGTGCAGAATGTTGCTAATACCATGTCGCAAAGTTAAAGGTCCTATACAGTGGCTAACCGATCCTTAACGTACTCTATTTTTGTTTTGCCATGAGGTATGGGTTTTCCGTTATCTCCGAGATTTACCATGATGATATTGTCAACGGTTATAATAGTTTCATGGTTCATTTTATTTCGAACTTCGCAGTTTAAGGTCAATGACGTTTTTCCAAACTTAACCACTTCAATACCTATTTCAACCACGTCGCCCTGCTTAGCGGCACTCATAAAATTAATTTCCGAAATGTATTTGGTTACAATTTTTTTATTCTCTAATTGTACTATCGTATAAAGGGCAGCTTCCTCGTCTATCCAAGCTAGGACTTTACCTCCAAATAATGTACCGTTAGAATTCAAATCTTCTGGTTTAACAAGTTTTCTAGTATGAAATCTCATAATCTTAGTCTTTTTGATAGCGTAAAATTAGACCTAAAAGAAAAACTATAGCAAAGCTTTGGCCCATTACTTTTCATATTTACCGAAACCGAAATTGTAAAATAGAATAATTGATAAATTACTAATCAACCATAGTGTTTATTGCTGATTTGAATTCCAAAAATTACTGGGTGTTTTAAATAGGGAAAAGTTTGTTGTTTATAATCCGTTTAAAACTTCTAGACTGCAAGAAAAAGTAGGACAACGGAATGGGTATCTTTATAAAAACACAACTATGAACGAAAGATCTTTAAGACTTTTAGATATAAGACCAATAGTTGGTGCTGCTAAAATAGTACCCAATATGGGTGAGGAGGAACTTTTTCAGAACAAAACACTGCGCCCTATCCTCAAATTACAGAACGATTTATTACTGGCTTCGTTCCAAAGATATATCGTTAGAGGTAAAAATAGATTTCATGAGCTTAAAAAGGATGACCGTTTAAACTATATTTCCAACGCCATTCAAAAGGATATCAAATATCGAAATACCTTAAAGGGTATGATTGTAGGACAATTTACCTTAGAAGAATACCAGATATACGCTACAAATTCATCCGCCTTTAATAAAAGAATGATGAGTATGGCTGTAAAACGACTACAAGATCAATTACAATTTTTTGAAGAATCTAGCTTAATCCAGTAGGGATTCTCCATTAAGATTGGTGGTAAGAATGTTGCTCATTAAGTCAAAATAAGGGCGTATAACCATAAAACATTCGTTTACAGTTTGTGCGAACTCTGGTGCTATTACTTCGGCATCGGTAAAATTTTTGACAAAAATGAACTGTTTCTTGCGGATGAGGTCAATATTTGGGTCTTCTTTATCAAAACCTTTGGGAGCGGTCTTTAGCTCTTCTCCTGCTAAATCACCCCAAACACTTTTAAATTTGCTGTTATTAAGGATATTGCGGAAATCCGAGGCGTCTACTTCCCATTCTTTTCGTATTCTAAGTAAATCCTCTTTTTCTGGATTCCAGAATCCTGTTGCGATAAAACTACCCTGTGGTTGCACGTGAATGTAATAACCACCTCGACGTTCATTTCCTGCGCGTGAGAGCGAACCTGAAAAATTATATTTATAAGGTGTCTTGTCCTTTGAAAAGCGAACATCCCTATAAATGCGGAAAACCTTTAGTTTTTCAATTTCATCATGGGTACGAACGAGTTCGGTTACCTTATTTAAAAAAGTTTTAACTTCATTTTCATGTACCTTAAAAGTTGCTTTATGCGCTGTAAACCAATCCCTATTATTGTTTTTTTTGAGCTCGTTTAAAAATTGAAGGGTACTTTTAGTAATTACAGGCTGTATCATGCGACGTAAAGCGTATTATTTTAAGCTAAAGTTAACCAATTGTCATAAAGCGCTTTTGATTTAATGGTTAATTTTGAATATTAAACCAATTACATGGAACATAAATCTATCATAGAAAAGATACAAACGCATAAAAAACAGCCTAATTTAAGATTTCGATTGAAAAGACAAACGGAAGCTTTCACGGATACACTGTTTTATATGCTATTTGATATTGAAACACCTGTAGAAAACAATCTCAGCGTTTTAGAGCTTTTGTTCGACGAATTGGTAGCACTAGCCTGTTGGGAAAGTGAAAAGCCCTGTAAAAAAGTATGGGATAATTATGTAAATAAACTACCGGGAATTTTAGAAAAGCTAAATAAGGATGCGGAAGCTACGGTTAACTGTGACCCTGCTTCCTTATCCATAGAAGAAGTATATATGGCTTATCCAGGTTTTTATGCTATTGCTATCTATAGACTGGCTCACGAGCTTTATTCCATTGGTTTTCCATTAGTTCCTAGACTAATGACGGAATATGCACATAGACAAACCGGGGTAGACATAAATCCGGGAGCGCAAATTGGAAATTCTTTCCATATAGACCACGGTACCGGAGTTGTAATCGGTGAAACCGCTATTATTAAGGATAATGTAAAAATTTACCAAGGTGTGACACTTGGCGGACTCTATGTTGCAAAGCATTTACAAAAAACAAAGCGACACCCTACAATAGAGGATAATGTTACGGTATATGCCAATGCTACGATTTTAGGCGGTTCTACTGTAATTGGCGCCAATAGTATTATTGGAGGAAATGCTTGGTTAACTGCATCGGTCCCTGCGGATTCAACCGTTTTTCATACCCCGGAAATAAAGATAAAAACCCTTTCAAATGCCTAATACCTTAGTAGATTTAATTGGTAATACGCCCTTGGTGGCCTCTCGTATTTTAAATACAAATCCAGATGTTACCTTGTTTTTTAAATTGGAGGGGCACAACCCTGGTGGTAGCGTTAAGGATAGGGCCGCATTGAATATGATCAAAAGCGGACTGGAACATGGCGTGATTAAAACTACGGACAAACTAATTGAGGCAACGAGCGGAAATACTGGAATTGCGCTCGCCATGATTGCAGGGATTTATGGATTGGATATTGAGTTGGTTATGCCCGAAAACTCAACTATAGAACGTGTGCAGACCATGCGGGCCTATGGAGCAAAAGTAACCCTTACCCCAGCAGATATAGGTATAGAAGGTGCTAGGGATTATGCAGAGCAAAAAGTACTCAACGATGGCTTTATTTTACTTAATCAATTTGCGAATCCGGATAATTGGAAAGCACATTATAAGACAACAGGACCTGAAATTTGGAGCGATACCCAAGGTAGTGTAACTCATTTTGTAAGTTCTATGGGTACCACAGGAACAATAATGGGAACTTCCACGTATTTAAAAGAACAGAACTCTGATATCCAGATTATAGGAGTACAGCCTACTGACGATTCTAAAATACCAGGTATCCGTAAATGGCCTAAGGAATATTTACCTAAAATATTCGATGCTAAAAAGGTAGATTCCATTATGGAAGTTAGTGAGAACGATGCACGAATAATGGCAAGAAGATTGGCCAAGGAAGAAGGTATTTTCTCTGGAATGAGCAGTGGCGGCGCTACAACTGTAGCACTTCGACTTGCAGAAAAACTAGATAAAGGTGTTATTGTATCTATTATATGCGATCGTGGAGACCGTTATCTGTCCTCTGACCTGTTCAGTTAAGTTTTCTTCTGATTCCGGTTCTGCGAAGTTTAAAAAGTAATAGTCATTAATATCGTCCCGTAATGGCAAAATTAAATTTCATCAACCTTGTGCTGCCCATTATTATAAAAGCCTTATTTCCACGCTAGTGAAAACAAGGCTTTTGAAGTAATTACCGTGATAATTATTTTCTAATAGGTAATTTAATTTGTGAAGGATATGCTTTGGAATGGTGAATCTTATTAGTAGCCACAATGCCTTCAGCTTCGTCATAATTATTACCGCCAGTATTTAAATTTCGAGCAAACCTTGGAAAGTTGCTACTTGATACCTCTATACGGATACGGTGTCCTTTTTCAAAATAATTACTCGTAGCCATCGGTGTTAAATCTACTTTATACACTTTACCGTCTTCCATAAAGACTTCCTTATCGAAACCTTCACGGTAACGCACGCGCTGTATAGTTTCATCTAGGTTATATGCACGACCATCGGGATAAACATCAATAATTTTTAAAGTTACATCCGTGTCCTTAACATCGGAAGAAAGAAATAAGGTAGATTCAATAAAACCTGTTATTTCAACTCCTTCTTTTAAAACGTCAGTAGTGTAAACTAAAATATCGTCACGTTCTTCCATTACTTGTTGGTCAAACGACCCTCCTTTTACTGCATTTCCAGTACAGCAAACATTACCACCATAAGAGGTAACCGGATTCATAGGGTCGTAAACAATCGTATCCGGATTATCTTTGGACGGTTTCTTTGTGGAAAGGGTTCCTGTACCGTTCAATGTATTTGCATTTCCATCGCTATTTGAATAATAAGTAGTCATTTTACTATCTTTTGGTGGCCATTGTTCTGCAGCCTGCCATTTGTTGCTACCCATCGTGTAATATTGCACTCTCGGGGTCTTTTCCTTAAAATCGTTTGCTTCGCCCTTTAGCCAAAGATCCCACCAAGCATAGATTTGTTCGTCATAGTTTAATCGGGCATCACCCACACTGCGTTCACCAACAATCGTATTCTCGGTAGCTCTCGTATATGCACAATGTAGCGTTGGCGCAATCACTAAATATTGGTTATCCCGTACATCTGAATCCTTTGCGTTGTTATGTACATGGTTAAAAAGACTAAGATTCGGTGTAATACTTACATCATACCAAGAAGCAAACCAAAAACTAGGCATGGGAATTTCCATATCGTCATGATAAATACCTCCTGTAAACCAATCAGGATCATTGGGTTTACGCCGTACCATTTTATCAAAAATTTCCTTTTTCCCATTGATGTTCTTCAAAATGTCCTGTATGGGCAAATGGCTTAAAGCTTCCGCCATATCTATAGGTGGATTTTCTGGCGCTAAGTCGTAAAACCTGGAGATACGGATCAAGTCTTCCTGCGTAGCGCCTTCTGGTATTCTTGGCTTGAATTTGTCGTGTTCCACACCATACAACCACGAAAAAAACAGCAATTGCTCCGCTCCTCCCCTGTACCAGTTGCCTTGTTCCATTATATCTCCCACTCGCCCTACACCCGCACCAAAACCTTGGGGCACCATGGCAGCGTGTGATGGATGATCCAAAGCAGCTACAGCCATTTGCCACTCTGCAGTACTGGAACAGCCATATGTTCCTATTTTACCGTTAGACCATGGTTGATCCTTCATCCAACTAAATGCATCATAACCGTCCGTAAGCGGAACACCTAAAATATCCCATTCCCCCTCGGAAAAATAACGTCCGCGTTCATTCTGCACAACATAGGCATATCCACGTTTTACGGCCTCGTAGGCTCTTTGGACGGTTCTTGTTTTTTGTTCCCCGTCACCCCAAGAGTTAAAATTATAAGGCGTTCTGGAGAAAATAATAGGTACTTTTTCATCGGTTTTGGGACGGTAAATATCTGTTGCCAATCGAATTCCATCTCGCATGGGCATCATTACTTTTTGATCAATGATCGCAATTTCCTCCATTCGTTCAAGAATGTTATTGTCTTCCTGAGCGACTACCATAACGCTAAATATCAAAAAACAAAAGGTTAGATACAGATTTTTCATAAGGTGTTCCGGTTTTAAGTTGTCTTTAAAAATAGTTATAATTCAGGACTTGTATGATTATTTGTTTTAGGATAGGTACTGTATTTTCACCTGTTAAAGAACCCGTTTTAAAATTAGAAGATAGAGAACAAGCATTTACTTCCTTCAATCATACATTGAAACTTGACGTTTAAACCTTTAAGAGCTTATCTCTATAACCAATTGCTTACATCTATATGTACTTAGTATCTTTGTATTTAACTAGCGAATTGCTTTTGATGAACGACCTATAGTATTAGAACCTATGCCTTTTAAAAAATTACATCCGGAACTGCTTGAAGCCATGGAACGATTGGCCATCTCAACCCCAACATCGTTCCAAAAAAAGGCCATCCCAGTGGTGAAAAGCGGTGCGAATGCGTATTGTGTAGCAGCAAAGGATGCCGGAAAGACAACCGCACTTATTCTCACTACGTTACAAAAAATAGGTTTTAAGGCAGAAGGAAATGCCCCTAGAGCAGTGGTAATCGTAGAAAACAAACTAAAAGCGCTAGAACTATACGACGCCTTTTTAAAATTTACCAAGTATAGTAATATTCGAGTATATGTTGGTTATGAGGAACTGCATATCGACATCCAAAAATCGGAAATATTTGAAGGCGTAGATGTTTTGATTTCCACACCAAAGACCATGAATAAATTGTTTTTATTGAATGGAGTCAGCACATCTCAATTGAAGCTTTTTAGCGTAGACGATGCAGATTTTTTAATTCAGAAAATGGAATCGAGTGCCTTACTTTCAATAGCTCAGAGCATTCTAAAATGTCAGTATGTATTATATTCAGAAAATCTACATCCAAAATTAGAGCGTTTTAAATCCTACTTCATGGAACGTGCTAAAATCGTGAAGGGCTAACTCTTTTAGAAGTCCATTTATAAATATTATTGTGGAATTTTTCATAAGGGAATTTCTTGAAAAACTATCTTCGCGGCCATGTGGATGTATTTGGGCCTTTTGGCCGCATTATTTTTAGGACTACATAATTTATGTAAAAAACATGCCGTACGTGGAAACGAAGTGTTTCCGGTACTTTTAGGAACTGTTTCTTCGGGCTTCCTATTACTTTTACCACTATTTTTTGGTTCGCTATATGCACCTGAATATTTGGATGGTCTTGGACTGACCATTACGCGGATCCCTTGGTCCGACCACGGTTATATTTTTATTAAAGCAATCCTAATGGCAGGTTCTTGGATACTGGCGTACCAAGCGTTAAAACATTTGCCTATAACCATTGTTACTCCGATAAGATCGGCCGGTCCTTTTTTTACCTTTATAGGCGCAATTTTAATATATAAGGAACAACCTACAGGTTCGCAATGGATAGGATTTTTCTTGATTATTTTTTCCGTCCTGCTTTATTCCCGAATCGGTAAAAAAGAAGGCATCATCTTTAAAAGTAATAAATGGATTTTTGCCATTATTGGCGCTACCTTCTTGGGGGCTTCCAGCGGACTTTATGATAAATTCCTAATTCAGAATCTCCAACTGAATCCACAAACCCTTCAATTTTGGTTTAGTTGGTATACGGTGCTTGTTCTTTTGATTATTCTAAGCATAACGTGGTTTCCTTATCCACACAAACGAAACGCCTTTATTTGGCGTTGGTCCATCCCTGCAGTAGGTATCTTATTGGTATTCGCCGATTACTTTTATTTTAAAGCGTTACAAGATCCGGATGCGCTCATTATGCTATTGTCGGCCATTAAAAGAAGTCAGATACTTATTGCTGTAGTTCTTGGAGGCGTCATTTTCAAAGAACAGAATAAGAGAAAAAAACTCATCCCACTAGCCGGAATTATGATTGGAGTAGCGCTTATCTTGTATAGCAGCAGCTAATTTCTCATTAACGTGAATAGCTCTAGTTTATTGAAATAATTAGAACTAGTGAATATCGCATAAATTACCGGTAGCAGTATCACTCTATTTGGTCCAAATATCCTCTATTTTTAATTCTATTATTTTACCAAATTTGCGAAGTTGTTCTAAATCAAATTCAGAAGTATCCCCATAAATGGTAACTACCGCTGGTTTTTCTTTTACATTGGTTTCATAGAACGACTGAATATCTTCAAAAGTTAGATTGGGATAGTTAAAGTAGTTAAGTTCGTTAGGGTCACTTTCGTAGCCTGTCTCCAAGAAACTTTCTACTGTGGCCGAAAGCTGCCTAAAATTTGGTTTACCCGAACTGGATTCCAATAACAATCCGTTTTTTAAAGAGGGTAATCGCTCTTCATATCTAGGCATATCATCTAACAGCCCCATTACTACCTTTACAGCATCTGCAGTCTTATCCGCTTGAGAACCGGTAAACAATACGAGTCTCCCTTTTTTATTTGGCTCGTATACCGGATTAACATAGTTGCCGCCTACGGCATAGGCCAATGATCGAAACTCACGTACTTCTTGAAAAAGCAAACCAGACAACCCATTGGTGTAATACGCGTTAAAAGCCTCTTTCTTAAAATCGTTTTCTTTATTCAATGTTTCACCGTTTACCACGTAATACACATAACTCTGTATTGCTTTTTTGTCATGTATTACATAAAAAGTGGTTTCATTTACGCTATTAGCTTCTTGAAAAGAATAATTGTCCGTTTTGTTTTGCTTGAACAGGTCCATGGATGCTAAAAACCCTAAGCTTTCCTCTGCCGTTTGCCTACCAACATAATGAATACTATTAAAACCATTTTTGAGCAGGCTTCCTAATGACGATTTAAGCCTTACCGGATTCAACTTTTTAAGTTGTTTGGTAGTAATTCTATTTGAATAACTTGACTTATCACCAAAAAGACCATAGACATATAACATACGGCCTGCCGTATTTGGATCGTTTTTTACTAGTTTATTTGCCTTTTTTCGTTGATTGGATAGATAATCAATAGTTTTTTGATCGGGTTCAAAAGCGGTTAACAAGTGTTCCAACAATAGTACCGATTCCTTAAAATTTTCATCGATACCGGTTAAGGTTATATCAAAGGAATTATAGTTCGCAGTAAAATTGAAATTAGCGCCAAGACGTGCAAAGTTGTTTTTAAGCTCTTCCGTTGTATAAGTAGGCGTTCCACTATTATTCAACGCTTCGGTTAGTTCTGGATACATCTGATCTTCCAACAATCCCTTTGCAATAGTTGCCTGTAACGTAAAAACATCATTCTGAGGATTCTTGGTATAGTACATGTATTCGTCTATTACCTGAACGTCTTCATCAAGCTTTATAAAACTTGGAGAAAGTACTTGTTCAGGAAGTTGCTCGAACCCTTTGGCGTAGACCGAAGTTTCTTCGGTACGAGCCGTTATAGGTTTATACGATGGTTTTTTTAGTTTTGTCTTCTTGGGGAATCCTGTTCTGGACTGCAAGGTGAAATAATCATCACCAAAATATGTATCGGCAGCTTTCTGGATATCTTCCCTGGTGAGACTTTGTATATTTTTGGAGTAGGAAAGCAATTCATTGGGATTCAAGTCATAGATAAAACTGAGGCCGAGATATTCGCTACGTATTTCCAAATCTTCCAGAGATCTGCTAAATTCCCGGTACATACCATTTTTAATGGCCTCAAAATAGCTATCTTCGAATGCTCCATATGCAATAGAACGAAAGGAAGCTTGTATCTCTTTTTCATAATATTTTAAGGATTTACCAAAAATATTCGGCACAAAAAAGATAAAAGCCACTCCATCTTCCTCTAAGAATTCCTGCTCACCCCCAGCGTAAAGTGCCTTGTTCTGTAAATTCCATTTATCCAAAAATCCAGTCTCGTTACTGTTGGACATCATTTTACCCAACACTTCTAAAGCTGCACGGTCCTTATGACCAAAAGGAACCAATTTATACCCCATAAACCCAACTTTAATTGGAGTCATACGCACCTTTTCAACTACCCTACCTTTAAAGCTGTTCAGTTCACGCTTTTTAAAAACCGGTTCGGGACCGCTTACAAGTTGCCCAAAGGCAGCAGCTATCATCGGCTTTACCTCATTACTGTCAAAATTACCACTAAGGACCAGAGCCATATTATTGGGCACATAATAAGTTTCGAAAAACTCATACATTTTTTTTAACGAAGGATTTTTCAAATGTTCCACACTGCCTAACACGGTCTGCGTGCTATATGGATGATCACCATAAATATAGGTGTTGAATTTTTCATAAATCCTGCGTTCAAGATCGTCACCCGCCCTATTCTTCTCTTCATAGACCGCTTCTAGTTCGCTTTGAAAAAGTCTAAAAACAGGTTTCTGGAAACGATGGGCATAAATATCCAACCATTTTGGGAGCTGATTAGGAGGAAATATATTATAGTAATTTGTAAAATCATTACTGGTACTTGCATTTACGCCCGTGCTACCTATAGATTTGATCAAGCGATCAAACTCATTTGGAATGGCATATTCAGATGCTTTACGCTCCTCTGCGTTAATTTCTTGTTGAATGGCAGCCTTTTTCTTATCATCACTTTCTTTTGCCAGCTGATCATAAAGCTTTCTAATTTTATCCAAATGGGGTTTTTCTGCTTCATAATCTTGGGTTCCCAATGTTTGGGTACCCTTAAAAAGCATGTGTTCCAAATAATGGGCAATTCCAGTTGCATCCTCAGGGTCGTCCTTACCTCCGGCATTTACCCAAACGGAACCATAAATGGTACTTGCTTCCCTATCCTCATTTAGATAAACCTTAAGACCGTTGTCGAGTTCATAGGATTCTAATTTTAAACTAGATTCTTGTGCATTTGAAGTTGTAAAAAGAAGAAGGCTAACAAGGAATAGAAAATAACGCATAAAATAGACTTTGATTTATGAAATATTAAAGGTGGCTCATTTAGCGGATCGTTATTTAGACGATAGCACCACGTTAACCTACAAGGTACTTTTATTTTAAGAATTAATCAAAGACTCACTCAAATCCAAAGAATATGTGTTTTCCACTGCTTGATAGATGGAGGATAGCATTCAAGGAAAAATCAGTTGCTATTGTTTGATTCTATCCTATTTTGTATGAATCTTTCTATAACAATCATATAAGAACTGATGACCCAAATATCTGTAGAACAATTGCTACCATTATAGCCAAACACAACGGTTATAACTCTCTATTTAGTTTGTCTAAATACCCATCAATCCAAAAGCACCTTTGACCAAAAATTGTGTATCCGAATTAAACGAGTCGGTCATTTCAATGGCCGAATACCCAACACGATTGGCACTAAGCTTTACTTGTTGAGATCGAAAGTAATACGTGTTCCCCTCTTTTTTATCTAAAAGCAAAACATATGGTGCCCCATCTACCATCACCACTGCCTCACTTGGCAACGCCTTTTCATTTTTTGAACTGGTAATGATGGATGCCTCAACGAACATACCTGTTAAAAAAATATTTTCATGTTCGTTTAGCAAATGCCCGTGTACTTTAATAGTTCTATTCTCCTCCATAGCTGCACCTACCAAATACACTTCAGCCTTAAATACTTCCTTGGAAGCTTCGGGAATCTTAAAGTCGATTTGCTGTCCTTTTTTGATTTTCAAAATATCCTTTTCAAAAACAGAGAGCTCCAAATGGATATGTTCATTATCTACAATTTCTAAAATAGAACTTGCGGGTGACACGTACGTTCCCCTGTTTACGTTGACTTTACTAATACTACCAGAAATAGGTGCATAAATGGTCGCAACAGAACTAATATTCCCATTTTCTACCTCGGCAGGAGCGATATTGAGCAACTGTAATTGTCTAGACAATCCTGTATATCTTGCTACGGCAGATTTATATGTACTTTCTGCCTGCAAATAACTTTTTTGGGAGGTAATATTTTCCTCACGCATGGTTTGCTGCCGGTCAAATTCCGCCTTTAAATAGGTTAATTGTTGATGCACTTCCATGTATTCCTGCTGTATCCTTACAAATTCCGGATTTTCGATGGTAACCAACACCTGACCTTTTTTTACCACATCTCCTTGTAATAATGGGGTGGTTTTAATGTAACCACCCATGGTGGCACTTACAACGGCCCTATTTTCTGGTGGCACATCTATGGTCCCATTTACATCAACGGTAATTGGAAATTCTTTTTCTTCTAAAGGGCCTAGCTGCATACCGTTTGTTTTGAACTGTGTTTCGGTAACAAGAATAAGACCATCATCTTTGACGATGGTTTCCGAATCCGAAGATTGGGCTGTATCGCCGCAAGACGAAACAACCGTGATAAGACTTAAGTATATAATTTTGGATATAGAATTATTCATAATGCGTTGTTTATAAGGTTAAGTAATTAATTGCGATGGCAGTCTGATTGTACAGTTGGAGCTTTTCCAGATAATCCAATGTTATACCATAGGCGCTTTCCAAACTTTGGATATATTGATAAAAATTGATTTCCCCGTTCCTAAAACTTACATGTGCTGTTTTTAGGATTTCCTCGGAGACCTGATTTCCGGTATTTTCGTAATAATCAAGTGTTTCCTGCAGTTGGGAAAGCTCCGTTTTTAAGTTACGAAGTTTGGTCTTTAGCTGAATAGTGTACTCCTCGGATTCTGCCACGGCAATATCTGCTGCGAAACCGGCGGCCTTTATGCGAGAGGAAGTACCCCCAAAAAGCAAAGGAATTTTTAAACCTACCTGATAGCCAGATAAGCGTTCATTAGTGTTAGCCGTTGTCCCGCTGAAATATTCAACACCGATATCTGGGAGTAATTGCTGCTTTTCAAACCGCTTTTCGGCCTCGGAAACCGCTATTCTGTTTTGGTAAAAGTCTATTTCCGGACTATTATCTATAACCATATTTTCTACCAATACCTTAAGCACAGGCTCATCCGCTATAGTTATACTGTCTTTCGTCTGTATCGTCTTTAACACTTCCGTATAAGCTGCTAAAACTTCCTTTTGAGCACCTTTGTAATTGAGATGTATTTGTTGTTGTTTGGAGGCTGCTGTAATTTTTTCCAAGTAATTGGTTTCTCCCAGTTCAAAACGTCTCGCAGCAACCTTAGCGAAATTGGCATACATACTGTCCAACCTTTGATAAACACGTTCCTTTTCCCTGGCTACCTGAAAGCTATAATAGGCCACAGTAAGTCTTCTTTCTAGTCCCTTTTGCTGAATATCGTAGCTATTTTCCGATAGGGCATACTTTGCTTTGTTTAGTTTTCGCTCGGAAAAATAAACGGTGGGAAAACGAAAATCTTGTTGTACCCCGAACACCCGTAGCGGAGCATCGTTAAGGGTAAGATTGTTTTCATCAAAATGGTAATACACTTGAGTCTTGTCAAAACTAAATGCATTCTCTATCATTGCATCCGACTTATCCACCTGCAAGCTACTGGCTTTCAATCCCATATTATTCTCTAAAGCTATGGGCAAAAGTTCCTGCAGGTTTTTGGGATCCTCCTGCGCCATACTTGGCAGGATACAAAACATCAGTGCAAACGTGACCATAATAGTTGAAACTTTTCCGCTCGTTTTAGGTTCCAACTTTTTTCTGTTTAAGTAGGCATACAATACAGGTAGCACTACCAACGTAAGTAACGTCGCACTGATAAGTCCCCCTATAACCACTGTGGCCAAGGGACGTTGCACTTCTGCACCCGCACTAGTGGAAATGGCCATGGGCAAAAAACCTAATGCCGTGGAGGAAGCTGTTAACATTACCGCACGTAGACGATCCAAAGTTCCCTGTTTCACCAAGGACTCAATTGAATCGTAGGCCTTACTCTTCAGGTCCTTAAAATGTTCGATAAGGATGATACCGTTAAGGACGACAACACCAAAAAGGGCAATGAACCCTACCCCCGCCGAGATACTAAAAGGCATATCCCGTAACCATAGTAAAAATACCCCACCCACTGCCGCCAAAGGAATAGCGGAGTATATCATTAAGGCTTCGGTAACGGATGATAGGGCAAAATAAAGCAATATAAAGATGAGAAGCATGGCAATAGGCACCGCAACTAACAATCGTGATTTTGCACTCTCCAGATTCTCAAACTGGCCGCCATAACTGATGGTATAACCTATGGGCAGTTTCACATTGTCACCAATAAGTAGTTGCACATCTTCTACTACAGATTGCAGGTCTCGTCCACGAACGTTAACGCCAACTACAATCCTTCGTCTGGTGTCGTCCCTGGAAATCTTGGCCGCCCCAGTCTTGTAGTCAATAACCGCTAGTTCTGAAAGCGGTATCTTGCCACCGTTCGGTAGGTCTACATACAAATTTCGAAGGTTATTAATATCATTTCGATTATCCTTGTCCAACCGTACGACCAAATCGAACCTTTTCTCTCCTTCAAAAACACTACCGGCCTTACTACCGGCAAATCCCATGGAAACCATATTATTTAGTTCTTGTATGGATAGCCCATATCTTGCAATCTTGGCACGATCATACTGCACGTTCATTTCCGGTAGGCCATCCACTTTTTCTACCGTAATATCTGCTGCACCTGGCACAGCTGCAATTAAATCGCCTATCTCGCTCCCTTTTTTTGCCAGAATCTCCAAATCCTCTCCAAAAACCTTAATAGCAATATCTGCGCGTACCCCCGTAATTAGTTCATTAAAGCGCATTTCTATTGGTTGCGTAAATTCTACTTCCATTCCCGGAATCACTGCCAAGGCATCTTTAAACTTTTCCGCCAATTCATCTTTGGAGTTCGCCGATGTCCATTCTCCTTTCGGTTTTAAGGTAATTATGACATCGCTTTCTTCCATAGACATGGGATCCGTTGGTACTTCTGCCGCACCAATTCGGGTTACCACCTGATCTACCTCAGGGAATTTTTTTATCAGGATTTCTTCGATTTTAGTAGTAATTTCTACCGTTTTTGTTAATGAGGTACCTGTTTTGAGTACAGGTTGAATTACAAAATCTCCTTCATCCAAGGTAGGTACGAACTCTGCACCCATATAGCTATACATTAAAATTGCTGCTCCAAGTAGCACTGTTGCAAGTGCAAATACCAATTTCTTACTCCGTAAAGCCCAATCAATAATAGGTTCATAGCCCCTTTGTATCCATTTCATAAGGCGTACCGCAATATTTTTATCGGTTGTCCTGGATGGCCTTAAAAACAAAGAAGCGGCTACAGGTATAAAGGTAAATCCCAATACCATGGCACCTAAAAGTGTAAAACAAAAGGTAAGTGCCATTGGCCTGAACATTTTACCTTCTACTCCGCTTAAGGTAAGAATGGGTATAAATACAATTAAGATTATGATTTGTCCAAAAATAGCGGAATTCATCATTTTTGATGCTCCTGAGAATACCAAAGTATCCTTATACTTCTGTTGTTCTTCTTTCCCTAGGGCCAGGATTTCATCATGCTTTCTAGCGATTTTAAAGGCTATGAACTCCACCACGATTACAGCACCATCAATGATAATACCAAAATCAATGGCCCCAAGGCTCATTAAATTCGCATCCACACCAAATAAATACATTAAAGAAATGGCAAAAAGGAAACTTAGCGGAATAACCGAGGCTACCAATAGCCCAGATCGCCAATTGCCCAAGAGCAATACCACTACAAAAATAACAATCAAACAACCTAGGATTAAGTTTTCCGAGACCGTAAACGTGGTTTTGTTTATTAATTCGCTTCGGTCCAAAAAAGCATTTATATAGACACCATCGGGAAGGGATTTGGAGATTTCCCCTACTCGTAACTTTACCGCATCTATGACTTTTTTAGAATTGGCATCTTTCAGCATCATTACCTGTCCTAACACCTTTTCACCCTCTCCATTTCCGGTTATGGCACCAAATCTAGTAGCGCTTCCAAAACCTACGGTTGCCACATCTTTAATAAAAACAGGAACTCCAGCTCTATTGGTTACTACAATATTTCTAATATCCTCTAAAGAGGAAACTAAACCTTCACCGCGAATAAAAAATGCCTGATTTGTTTTCTCAATATAGCCACCGCCCGAAACGCTATTGTTCTGTTCCAAAGCTCTAAATACCTCATGTGCCGAAATATTCATTGCATTTAGCTTTCCAGTATTTATAGCTACTTCATATTGTTTTAGGAAACCACCCCACGTATTAACTTCAACTACACCTGGAATTCCCGATAGTTGACGCTTTACGATCCAATCCTGAATAGTTCGTAAATCTTCCGCATTATATTGATCTTTATACTCGGGCTTAACATCTAAAATGTATTGGTATATTTCTCCCAAACCTGTGGTTATAGGACCCATTTCCGGTGATCCAAAACCTTCTGGAATTTTCTCACTCGCAGATTTAATCTTTTCTGCAATGAGTTGTCTTGGTAAATAGGTACCCATATCGTCTTCAAAAACAATGGTAACGACTGAGAGTCCAAATTTTGAAATTGAGCGAATCTCCTTTACTCCAGGAAGATTTGCCATTTCTAACTCTACCGGATAAGTAATAAACTGCTCCATATCCTCTGTAGCCAAATTTCTGGAGGTAGTAATGACCTGAACTTGATTATTGGTAACATCAGGCACTGCTCCTATCGGGATTTGGGATAACGCGTACAATCCAAAACCAACAATAAAACCGGTAAAAAGAAATACTAGAATTTTGTTCCGTAAACTGAAATTAATAATGTAAGAAAGCATAGTAGCATATAATAATAAACGTGAACAGCCTCAAACGAACTTAATGCTTGATGCTAAAATAGTTATGTTCGGATTATTATGCTGAGTGCCGAGGCGGCTGAAGAATTCCGTCGGAATGTAAAGAAGAAAAAGGTGCTTGATAGTAAAAGCAAAACGTTTTAAATTCTACAATATCAATACCCTGAAATTCTGAAAGCGCATTATTCAAAGTAAAATCCATTACAGACAAGGTATTGGAGTGCTGTTGAAAAGGTAGTTGCTCATGATCTTCCCTCTCCTCTTGATGCTCTTGATTATGAGCTGCCTTCATTTCCCCGTAGTGCTTGGAAATGAAGACCAAGACATTATCTCCATATTCCTCATTATGAAACTGAGCATGTTCTATAAACTCGTCTATCTGTACCAAGTCATCTACATGCAATCCAAAGCTTTGCAGCAGAATAACAGAAGATAATAGTATGGACAACAACTTGGTCATAGCCATAAAGTTAGAAAAAAACTAGGAACTAGGAGAAACTCCTTTAAAATTTAAATCAATACAAACATCGGACGTACGTAAAACTACAGGTATATGCTACAATTACACTTACTACCAGACTGGGGTGATTGTATTAAAAATAACCCGAACCCCTTATTTTAATGAGTATTACACAGTTTTGGCTCCCGATTGTGCTCTTAGCCTTAGCTGTTAAATAAGGTTTATTTAGATTAAAAATCGATTACGACACCAATCCCCGGAATCACAGATCCAGGTTCCTGTTCGATGATGGCAAGGCTCCTAGGCTGCACTACCATTCCGCTCGCATCTCTGTTTAAGCCATATTCAGGTGGACTAGGATTGTTTTGCCCTAAAATGTTCTGTGCTTCGATAAACAGATTCAAAGCAAATTTTTCAAAGTTCCATTTCTTGTCTAGGCGCACGTCCAAGGCACTAAAAATCTCTAATTTATCTTCACCTAGTCGGGAATAGTCCAAAATAACCTCAGGATAGTTGGCTAAGGTAGCATCTAAATCCGCTGGCACAAATGGCGTTCTACCCGCAAAGCGATAACGGGAGCTGAATTCCCAATTACGATTGAATTTATAACCTCCCACGAAGGACACCAAGTGCCTGCTATCCCATACAGACGGAATAAAATTGCTTGTATCAAAACCGGTAAACTCACTATAAAACCATGTATAGGCAAAAATACCGTAGAAGTTATTTGACAATTTTTGCTGAAACTGCAGTTCGGCTCCGTAGCTTCTACCCTTACCTACAGTTTCTATAGGTTCGCTGCCCAATACTTCGAACCCACCTCCTTTATTCGCAAGGGAAACACCGTCTCGTACTGATACTGGATAATCCTCATAACGCTTATAAAAACCTTCCAAGGAAATACTGGAAGATGGTGTAAAATAATGTTGTAATCCTAAAACCAGATGGTCACTTAATGTATAATCAACATCTTGATTGATGAGGTCTCCCGCATTATTTCTAAAACCTAAAATAGTATAAGGCGGAATTTTGAAATAGCGACCTAAGGAACCGTTTAAACGCCAATTCGGCGCAAATTCATAAGAGGCGGACATCCTAGGAGAAAATGTACTAAGGAGATTGTCGTTCTCTGTAAATGTATCATCATCCATTCGAAAACCGAACGACAAATCCAGCTTGTTGTCTATGAACGAACGCGTTACATTAGCAAAAATACCATATTTAACAAAGTCAATTTCGGTATCAAAGACCAAATTGTTTCTGACATCATTGGTGGTATTGGTATAGTCCGAATGTTGCAAATTAAGTCCGGTACTCAATTTCCATCCATCAAAAAACTGCGTCAACTCGTAGCGTAGCTTGGTTTCGGATTCTTTCGCATCGTTCCCAAAAATCACTCCTGTTTCATTCACAGGGTCGGAATAGCGTGTAAAATCATTTGACAATGTATTGTTGCTCAAGGTAGTGAGCATAAAACCGTCGCTATTCTTAAAACGGCTGCGCCATGTTACGCCCATAGTATTGGTACGTTGTTGAATAAATGGAGTTTGGTCTAAGGTCGCTTGCTGATCTGGATCAAATTCATCTGGCGGGTTTACCGAAAAATCGTCTATGGAGCCCAAGCCCAAAAAGGTCAGGGTGTTGTAGTCGTCCAACTCATGATTGACTTTGAATTGATAATCCCAATAATCCGGTTTAATAGGTAAACCGATAACCTGAAAGAGAAACTGCAGGTAGCTCCTACGAACAGAGGCTAAAAAGGTAGTCTTGGAAACCTCCCCTTCCTTTTTAAACAAAGGTCCTTCTAAGGTAAGGGCCGCTTCACTGGCACTTAATCTAAAGTTACCTGCAAAATTCCTGTTATTTCCATTTCGTTGTTCAAATTGAAGCACACCGGATAAAGGATTATCATACCGCGCATTAAATGCCGATGTAGAAAGCGTTACATTATCAATAAAAGATACGTTAATTAAACCAACCGGACCACCAGCACTACCCTGTGTTGCAAAGTGATTGATGTTCGGAATCTCCATACCATCTAAGTAATATACGGTTTCATTTGGAGCACCGCCACGAATAATCAAATCATTTCGAAATCCCCCGATGGAAGGCGAAACACCGGGAAGGGTCTGCGCTACCTGTACCACGTCATTGTTACTTCCGGGGTAAGTAGCAATTTCTACGGCTGACAGGGTTTGCGTGGACAAGGGTGTCTCTTTGGGTCGGGTAATGATATTCGCGTTGGAAAGCACTACCTCGTCCAGTTGCTGAGCCGCTTCCTCCAATCTAAAATCATAATTAGGCGTTCCTTTGGAGCGGACAATGATATTAAATTGGGTTTGTGAGCCGTATCCTAAATAACTGGCAATTAAATTATAGGAGCCAGGAGGAACGCCTCTGATTTCGTAGTTACCATCAAAATCGGTCTGAGCACCAAGCTCTGTTCCTTCCAAGAAGACAGAGGCACCTCCAATCGGTTCTCCCAAATTATCGGTTACACTACCATAGACACTCACACTAACTTGTGCACTTGCATATGTTCCCATTAGCAGTAAACCAGCAATAATAATAGATTTTAAGCCTCCGTACATAATTTTGTTTAATTTTTATACACTAATGTGAAACAAAATTAAAACTTATTTAGACAAACCTGCTCTGAAAAGTGCTTAAATTTTATTTTCAAATATAAATTTACGTGAAGAAAGACCTTAGGTTTACAAGTTTTAGTTTATGAAGTTCATCAATCATTCGTTAATTACAAATGTACGCCAATCCCTCCTGCTTTCTAGTATCCTTAAGTAATGGTGCTTAATCAATATCCCGCTGCTTGTCCATCCTTTCTAGATTCTGATGCCCCAGTATATACTTTGTTCTCCACATCTATTCCAATGGCTTGGTAACCGCCATAAATACCTACAGCGAAGGAGATACGATGACCTCGTTTGCGTAGTTCGCGAATAGTCTTATAATCGAACCCACTTTCAAGATTTAAGGTTCCTCCATTGGTCATTACAGACCCTGTTGGCTGTGAACTTCCCCTATGACGCATTCTGGGAGCATCACCAGCTTCTTGTAAATTCATACCAAAATCAAGAACATTTACTATTATTTGCGCATGCCCCTGAGGTTGTACGGCTCCGCCCATTAACCCAAAGCTCATATGTGGTTTACCGTCTTTGGTTACAAAAGCGGGAATAATAGTGTGAAACGGTCGTTTTCCGGGCTCCAGTGCATTTGCATGGGCCTTGTCCTGCACATTGAACATTTGTCCACGATTTTGGAGTACGAACCCTAAACCGTCCGGTACCATTCCGGATGCAAATTCTGAATAAATACTCTGTATTAAGGACACCATATTACCATCCTTATCCGCAATTGTTAAATACGTTGTATTACCGCTCTCAATTTCAAAATCCCCAGCGGGATAGGTATCTGCCGATGCATCCATATCAATCATTTCACGCTGTTTTGAAGCATAGGTCTTGGACAACAATTGTTCTATTGGAATTGTATTAAAGTCAGGATCTGCATAAAATTTAGCACGATCTTCATAGGCCAATTTCTTAGCTTCCGTAAGGACATGAAGATAATCTGTACTTCCAAAGCCCATAGCGGCAATGTCATACCCTTCTAAAATATTCAACATCTGTAAGGCCGCTGTACCCTGTCCGTTAGGAGGTAGTTCCCATACATCATATCCCCTATAATTGACCGAAACTGGCTCAATCCAATTAGAGGTATGGGCCTTAAAATCTCCATAGGATAAAAAGCCGCCATGCTTTTTCATGTAATCGGAAATGGTTCTGGCAATTTTACCTTTGTAAAATGCATCCTTACCTTCTTTGGATATCAATTCGTAGGTGTTCGCTAGGTTTGGATTCTTGAATACGTCTCCTTTTTTCGGTGTCCGTCCGTTCACCATATATGTTTCTTCGAAACCGGGCTGGTCTTTTAATGCTTCATAATTCGATTCCATTTCGTAGGCAATTACCTCAGAGACTGGGAAACCGTTACGACCGTAATCAATGGCTGGCTTCAGCAATTCTTCCATTGGTAATTTTCCGAATTTTTCATGCATAGTAAACCAGCCGTCTACGCATCCTGGTACCGTAACCGGTAAGGGACCATAGAACGGAACGTACTTCATATCCCTATCCATAAAATAATCTATGGTTAGCGATTTGGGTGCACGCCCGCTACCGTTAAAACCATATAATTTTTGTTCTTCTGCGTTCCAAACTATTGCAAAAATATCTCCACCAATACCACAACTGGCCGGTTCTACAAGTCCAAGCATTGCATTCGCAGCTATAGCGGCATCCATGGCACTGCCTCCTTTTTTTAAAATATCCAAGGCCACTTGTGTCGCTAAGGGTTGACTAGTTGCGGCCATACCTTGTTGCGCTATAATTTCAGAACGTGTAGTAAAAGTTTCACCTGTAAGTCTGTCCTGAGCTATCATTGAAGTACTTAAGACAAGGAATAGGGATGTATATATTAAATTTTTCATCTTATAATCGTTTTATTTTCTTTACAATTCATAGAGAATTAGTCAATTAATGATTTGATTATCAAACTCTTTTACTCAACTCATTGAATGTAGTGCCATTTTTTTTGACGTAAAACAAGCAAAGTCAGGTCTCAACACTTTGCTCTACGTTCCGGAACTTGTAACCTGTAATGGAATACAAACTACTAATCAACCGGAAACCTTACTTTTTAAGTTGTTCAACTGTTCAAATAATTCCGTGTAGCGCTCCCTAACATCGTTTCCAATAACTTTATCCGAATCGTTTATTATGTAGGATAAATAAGAGATTTGCGCTTCCAAAACCTGAAGCGGATAAGCCCCCTCATCATTTTTAACTTGTTTAAGGACATTTTCCAATGCTGCTTTTGTAGCCTTGTTCTTGGTGTCCTTAATTTTGGCTTCCAAATCGGACTGGAATTTCCTAGCCTCGGACAATAGGTCGATTACTTTGTTTTGAAAAGCCAACTGTTCCGTAATGTGGTCCCTAGATATACCTTCTTGCTCCAAACGCGGATCTAAAAGTATTTCAAAAGGTTGTTCAAACGTTTCATTACCAACCGTTAACTTAACGGTATAGTTACCAGGAGGTACCATAGGGCCATTTTTAAAACTCCGCTCCTTTTTCTCGCTCCATGCCCCTTTTTGGCGTAAATCCCAATGAAAACGGTTTAATCCCTCGTTGGTTTCCAGTTTTTCGTCTGCGTAGATAAAGGTCATGCTCAATCCCATATCTTCTACTTCTTCCATAGTAGATTGCAACTGTGTAGAATCGCTAACAACGGTTACGACTACCTTTTTATCTTTGTCCAAAATGACTAAGCTAACTAGTGTGTCAGCCGCTTTCGGCAGATAATAATCAATTCCTACGCTGGTACTGGGGTAGTTTGGAAAATCTCCCGAAGCTCTAGAAGTCCTGTATCTGAAAGTATTACCGGGTTTAAAAAGCACAGGCTTGTCTGTTAATGCTGTCATTTTTGGATCTCGTAACGAAGTGATATTGTCCAATATCCAGAAACCACGACCCATGGTGCTTAAAACTAAATCGCCCCTATTGACGACAATGTCCGTAATAGGTGTAATTGGCAAGTTTTGTTGAAATGTTTTCCAAGTTTTCCCGTCATTAAAGGAAACGAACATACCATAGTCCGTTCCTGCGTATAATAGGCCTTCTTTTTCTGGATCTTCTCTTAGCACTTTACTGGTATAATCAGAAGGAATTCCATTTGAAGCAGTGCTCAATAACTCCCAGTTCTTTCCATAGTCCTGCGTCATATAAAAATAAGGAGTAGTATCCCCAAGCAAATGTCTATCGACCGCTATATAAGCTTTCGCTGGATTAAATTGTGATGGCTCTATGGACTCTACCCTACCGCCTTTCGGTAATTTTTTGGGCGTAACGTCTTCCCAAGTTTTTCCACCATCCTTGGTCAAGGAAACAACTCCGTCATTGGAACCCGTCCAAATCAAGTCTTTGGTAAGTTTGGATTCTCGTATAGAATAAAGGGTGCTATAATACTCCTCGCCGGTGATGTCCCTTGTAATAGGACTACCGGAAATAACTTGTTTGTCCGCTTCAAAAGCGGTAAGGTCCGGGGAAATCGTTTCCCAAATTACACCGCCGTTTCGTGTTTTATGCACATATTGTGACCCCATATAAACCACATTTGGGTCGTGCGGCGATACATAAACGGGTGCCACGCGTTGAAACCTATACTTTAAATCCTTAGGGTTATGACCGTAAATATTAGAAGCTCCAATAGAATACTCCCTATTTACTCCGGTGATCTTATTGAAAACACTAAAGCGTCCCTTACAATTGTTATAGACGATATTGTGATTCCCCGGTTTTGGTATCACAGGTCCGGTTTCACAACCGCCCGCGTCTATCATTATCTGTGTGCCTTGTGGAGAAGTACCACTAGGAGAGGAACTAGGAATCGCTATGGTAGTATTGTCCTGCTGCGCTCCATAGACCCAGTATGGATATTGGTCATCTACCGCTACTTGGTATATCTCCGCAGTAGGTTGATTAAATTGGGTAGACCATGTCTTTCCTCCATTATGCGAGACATTGGCGCCACCATCATTGCATTGAATCAATAAATCCGGATTGGTGGGATTAAGCCAAATATCATGATTATCACCATGGGGAACACTCATCCTTTTCCATGTTTTTCCACCATCCATAGACTTTAATAATGGATTTGCATTGGAATAAACAATATCTGGATTTGTGGGGTCTAATTCTATATTGGTATAGTAAAAAGGTCTATTGACCAAGCCTTTATTACTTGAGGTTTGGGCAAAGGTTTTTCCCTGATCAATTGATTTATACACGCCACCTTCTTTTCCGGGTGCTTCTATAACAGCATATAGAATACTGGAATCTATTGGCGAAACAGCCAAATCTACTTTACCGATCAGTCCTTTTGGCAAACCGCTTTCTAGCTTTTCCCAATCCTTACCTCCATTAACCGACTTATAGATTCCGCCCTCCTTATTCTCCCCTCCCGAAATGATGGTCCAAGGCGTACGTTGTGCTTTCCAGGCGGCGGCATAGACCACATTAGGGTTTCCAGGCAATAATTCCAAATCCGAAAAGCCAGTTTTGTCCGAAACAAACAATACTTTTTCCCATGTTACGCCACCATCCGTTGTTTTATAAATACCACGTTCTTCGTTTGCCGTAAAGGCATTGCCTATTGCTGCTACCCAAACAATGTTGCTGTTGTTGGGGTCTATTTCAACCGCACCTATCTGACCCACGTTGGCCAAACCTATATGTTCCCAAGTTTTTGCACCATCTATAGATTTATAAACCCCTTTACCAATTATGATATTACTGCGTAAACCGTCTGAACCTGTACCTACATAAACAATATTGGGATCATTGGCCGCTATTTCTATAGCACCGATGGAAGGTGTATCAAAATACCTGTCGGACACATTGTTCCAAGTAGTTCCATAGTCATCGGATTTCCAAACTCCGGCACCTGATGCACCAAGATAAAACGTACCTGGAAGCAAAGCTGTTCCGGTAACAGTCGTGACCCTTCCACCCCGTTGCGGACCAATGGTACGGTATTCAAAAGCGGAAAAGTCTTGGCCTAATAAAGAAATTGAGAGGAAAAATGAAAAGATTGCTAGCGAAGAGGAGAATTTGAATTTCATTGTTATTCTAAAGCTTTAGTTGATTTGCTTTAAAATTAGGAAAACTACAGTTCATAGCATAACCACACCTTCGTTTTTACCAAGAAATAGGAAAATAATCCTTTAGAAATTTACCGCACCAATGTTTTCCGGTATTGATACCGTCGAATAAGGGGTCCATGACGCGCGCGGCTCCGTCAACAATATCCAAAGGCGGCTGAAAATCGTGCACCTCTTGCTTCTTTTTGGCCAATTCCGCAGGGTCTTCATCTGTAACCCAACCTGTATCTACGGCATTCATGTAAATTCCAAATTTTGCTAGTTCCCCAGCCGAGGTATGGGTCAACATATTCAGGGCAGCCTTTGCCATATTCGTATGCGGATGTCTTGCTTCTTTAAAAAAACGATGGAATTTACCTTCCATGGCAGACACATTAATAATATGTTTCTGACCGGTGTTCTCCTTTTTCATTAATTCCGAAAGTCGATTACATAGGACAAAAGGAGCAACAGAATTAACCAATTGTACCTCTACCATTTCGGTAGTTTCGATAGCGCCCAATTTCAAACGCCAGCTGTTGGTTTTACGCAAGTCAATTTGTTGCAAATCCGCATCCAATTCACCTTCCGGGAAAACTTCTTGCGGCACCAAACTAGCATCAAAACTATAGGGGATTTGTGACAATTTTGCAGAAGCACTTAGACCAATACCGGGTTCGGGCCCATGCCAGGAAACGGGCATATTCCTTTGCGATGAAATATGTGCCGATATACCCCGGAGCTCTTCCAAACACGCTTTATGATTGGCTAGTAGGCCTTTTACAAACTTAGGTAGGTCTTCAAATGGAATTTCTTCGTTGGCCATCATGTGCGCATAGAATCCTGAAGGTCTACGCACGGTCTGGGCGGCATTGTTAATGAGAATATCCAAGCTATCGTAATTCTGTTCCACGTAATTACAAAATATTTCTACGCTGGGGATATGCCGCAAATCCAAACCATGTATATGCAAACGATGCCCCCATTCCATAAAATCGGTCTCTTTTGAAAATCGTAAAGCAGAATCTATGGGAAAACGGGTAGTAGCGATTACCGTAGCCCCGCCACGTAAAAGCATTAATGTAATATGATAACCTATTTTTAATCTAGAACCCGTGATGACCGCAACCTGACCTTTTACGTTGGCTGTTTGAAACCGTTTCAAATAATTAAGATCTCCACATTCAGTGCACATGGTATCATAAAAGTGATGTAGCGTATTAAACTTTGTTTTACAGACATAACAATCGCGTTCCGATTCCAATTGCAAAGTTTCTTTTTGTTCTAGTTGGGCAGCGCTCAACAATTTTGGAGCTTCAAAAATTGGATTCTCCCGCGCATAACGAATACCTGTTTTATTCCGAGCACTTTTGTCCTTTGCCGCTTGCTTTCGTTTAGCTGCTTTTTTAGCATCTTTCGTACGTCTAGAAAATTCTTCGCGGCTTGGTCTAGACAACTGTCCAGCTGCTTTAATGAGGGCTATCCGCAAATCTTTGGGAATCTCGAAAATTTTATTGGTATCGGTTACCAAATCTTCCAAGAGGGCAATAGAACGGGAAACTTCCGCTATATCCACTTCTTGTTTTTTACGTGCATCGCTAGTATCCATTCCACTCCTTTTGTACACGTCTAAGACGTATATTTTTCGATTATTGACTTTAATTATTTATTGAAATAGTATTGTTGAAATCATTATTTTCTAGACAAGACCAAATACAATTATAAGGGGCTGCGAAACTACAATTAATATGGTTTCTCTTTTATAAATTTGATAAAATAAAAGCGTTCATTTTGCAATGAACGCCTGTAAGCAATTGATTATGCCTTGGTGTTACGCATCTTGTAATTCTTTTAACTTTGGATAATCCGTATACCCTTCCTTCCCTGTGGTATAGAATGTATCGTTATCCCATTCCGCTAATCCACTATCCTTTTCAAAACGCTCCACTAAATCTGGATTGGAAACATAGAGTTTACCAAAAGAAACCAAGTCTGCATTTCCTTCTTCGATTACATTATTCGCTTTTTCTTGATCAAAGCCAGTATTGATCATTAAGGTACCATTGTATATGGGTCTAAAATGCTTGGCGATATGTTTCACCGCAAAGGGTACCTTGGAAACATCGGTAAATGGCTCTGATAAATGTATGTAGGCCAAATCATACTCGTTTAGCCTATTAATAATGTACTCAAACGTAGGTATTGTGTGTTCATCCATATCCATACCAAACAAGCCATGCAGGGACGGATTAAACCGAGCACCTATTTTAGATGAAGGAATTACTTTCTTAACCGCATCCAATACCTCAAAAAAGAATCGTGCCCTATTTTCAATACTTCCACCATAATTATCTGTTCGTTGATTTGAGGTGGCATTAAAGAATTGATGAAATAAATAGCCATTAGAAGAATGAATTTCTACCCCATCAAAACCAGCTTCCAGCGCATTTTTAGCGGCCTGTTGAAAATCGCTTATTGTTCTATCGATATCTTTTTGGGTCATTTCTTTAGGTGTCACCGTTTTCTTTGGACCCTCTGGCGTGTATACCTCTGCGTTGGGATTCAACGCAGATGGTGCCAGCGGTAAATTACCATTATGAAAATCGGGATGTGAAATTCTACCTACATGCCATAATTGAATAAATATTTTACCCCCTTCGGAGTGTACCTTTTCCACCACATTTTTCCATCCATCAATCTGCGCTTGTGTATGAATACCTGCCGTATTGATGTACCCAACAGCTTCTTTAGATACTTGGGAACCCTCTGTGATTATTAGCCCAGCAGAAGCTCTTTGTGCATAGTAGACATCATGTAAACCTTCTGTAGGTTTATTCTCTGGATTATCAGCTCTACTGCGTGTCATGGGTGCCATGACTACTCTATTTTTCAGGTTTAAATCTTTACTATTATATGCTTTTAATACGTGTTTCACTGTTCTATTAATTTAATTAGTTTATAAATTCAATACTCAAATTAAAATTTTAGTTAAATGGCTTTACCTATTAACGTATTTCCTTCCAAAATTTCAAAAGTGGTATTTTTTGGAGCATCATCATGTAAGGTCCGAACCAAGGTTTGAGCTACATCATCCCTACTTATAGAACCAGAGGTGTTCAGCGACTCGGCTAGTTTAATTTTTCCCGTACCTTTTTCATCTGTCAAGCTACCAGGCCTTACAATAGCATACGTTAGTTTGCTTGATTTTAAATATTCGTCTGCATTATGCTTTGCTTTTAGGTATTCTTTCAAATCTTCTGCTTCCGTAGGTTTATCGGCACCCATAGAGCTTAACATTACAAATTTTTTGATATTATTTGAAATAGCATCGTCTATCATTTTGTAAGCACCCTTTTCATCTACCTCTACCACTTTTTTTCCGCCTGAACCAGCAGCAAAAATCACTTTATCAATATTTTTTAGGCTACCAGTAATATCTTGTTCCAAATCTGCCAATACCGTTTCTATTCCAATATTTTCGAATTGTGCTATTTGCTCCTTCTTACGAACCATTGCTACCGGCTCAAAATATTGCGATGTTTTTAAAAGGTGGACAATTTTTTTTCCTGTGGTACCATTTGCGCCTGCTATCATTACTCTTTCCATAGTTTCTTATATTTTATACAAAGATGAGATATAAGAGAGAATCCTATTAGTGCGAACTAAATAATTCTTAACGCATACGAGCTATAGCTATTTAATCTATAAAAAGAATACTACCTGATTATGTACTCCTACCACCTTATTACGGTATGATTTATTAAAATCTTATAGGTATTCCCTTAGGTTCATTTTAAAAAAATCAGCACTGTCCGTAATACTTTGTATGGAGTTTTCAGCAAAATTGCCGCCTTGCTCCAAATAGTAAAACTCCAATCCAGAAGTATCCAAGTTTGGTATCATATTGCCATAATCTATAGAACCGTTACCCAATTCACTATAATCTCGTGTAATTTTATCCATATCCTTAATATGCCACATAACAAATCTTTCAGGTGCCATAGCAATTAATTCTTTGGGCGTTTTTTTTGCTGAGTGTACCGCCCAATAAAGGTCTAATTGAATTTTAACCAAACTGGGGTCCGTACCGTTAAGAATTATATCGAACCCTGTATTTTCACCATACCTATGAAATTCAAAATCATGATTATGATAGGCAAAACCAAGGCCTGCATCGGTCACTTGTTCACCGATAGTATTTAATAGTTCCGGTAGACGCTCAAAGGTCTCTAAGTTTCTTTGTTCAGGAGCCATCCAAGGCCAAGTGACATAGCTATGACCTAAGGTAAGGGCACCTTTGATGCAGCTATCCACAAACGTTGTAAGTTCATCGGTAGATGCATTAATATAATCCGAAAATCCATAATGGCAACTGGACGAAGAAAGCCCCAAATCCGACAAAATCATTTTAAAATCCGTTGCTGAATAGTCATAATATGCTGTTTTCTCCGCGTCGAATCCATACAGTTCCAAATCCTCGTATCCTAATGATTTTACAGTTTTTAAACTACCTAAAAGATCTTTTGCCATCGCATCACGAATTGTAAAAGCTTGTAAGCCCATTTTAAATGTTCTCTTTTCGTTCATACTAAAAGTAGGTATGGGTAGCAGACCTGCGGTTACCGCCAAACCTGAATGTTTTACAAAAGCTCTTCTTTTCATGAATAGAAATATATGAATTTTTTGTTGACTCTAAACCTAGGAAACGATAGAATCGTTTATCGCTTGCACTACAGCATTTGCGGCACGTTCGCCACTTAGCATACCCGCATTTAAAGACCCATTCAATAATTGATCACCCGCTAAAAATGTTTTAGCCGTTAAGCGCGTTTCTGTGGGTGCGATATCGTATTGAATATTTGATAAATCGGGCAACGCTCGTTTTATCTGATAACGTTTCAAAAAGGTTGCGTCTGTAATACCACAAAGGGAATCCAATTCTTCTTGTATTCTTTGTGCCAGTTCGGTTTCAGATAACTCATGTGCTTTTACGATGGTAACCGAAAGTAGATTTTCGGTGCCATCATGCTCCATTGGCAATGAAGAATGGTAGAAAATATTGTTGGTCAAGGCCTCGGAATCGGTAATAAGTCCGATCAACGGTTTTTGAATTACTTTTTCCTTAGTTGTAAAATAGAGCGTATCGCATGTTTTCCAACGTGTTTCCTGATTTCTTAGGTTAGGCACCAATAAGGAAGCTTCGGTCGCGATGATGGTATAATCTACGGTTTCTTCTCTTCCATTTGAAAATACTAAAGTTCCATCCGTACAACTTGAAACTGGACTATTGAACACAAAATTTGTTTTTATTAAGCCTGAAATTAGTTGTTTTGGAATAGCTTCTATGCCCTCTTTTGGCAATACAGCATTCCCTGTCCCAAACATTTTATACACAAACTGGAACATTCTGGAAGAGGTTCTTAAATCCGGTTCTAAAAAAATGCCACTAAAAAAAGGGGTGAAAAAGTCCTCTATAATTTCATTGCTAAAGCCTTTAGATTTTAGATAATCAAGTGTTGTGGTTTCTTCCTCACTAAAAATACTATTTATCGATTTTTTCTTAAGCTCCCTATTCAACAAGAAAATCTTCCATTTGTCTCCCAAAGTTCCTATTCCAGAAGAAAGTGTGGGAAGTAGCAGTGAAAGATTTCGTAATGGATCACCTATAGTGATTTGCTTTCCGTTTTTAAACAGTGTTGCTCCTGGTAAAAATTTGCCAAGTTCTAAATTGGTGTAATCTAGATACTTTTTTGCCATTGGGTAAGCATCCAATAACACCTGAAAACCATGATCTAGTTGATACCCCTTGACTACATCAGTTTTAACACGTCCTCCTACTCTATCCGACGCCTCGTAAAGCGTTGGTGAATATCCTTGAGATTCCAGTACTTTGGCAGCGATCAACCCACTTATACCTGCTCCAACGATAGCGATTTTCAGTTCCTTCTCCATAGGTGTAAAAATAAGGAAAGTGCAGGGAACGGTAAAAGTAAAAATTGGCGGTCGGCGGTAAAATAAAAATTACCAAACCCTAAATAGTTCTCGAACTTTAAAAACCAATGGAAGTGAACTTTATACTGTGTCTATTGGTGTTTGAACCATTACTCAATTCTTGAACTTGCGTTTTAACCCTTTAATCCTCTGGCGGATGACCATGAATAGCTTCAAAAACGGTATCAAAATTTTCACGTAAATAGGCGTTTAACTTTTTTTTGTAATCTTCTTTAAGCCAGCTAAGAAAGTTGAAGGTACTCTTACTAATACATTTGGCATACACTTGAATTCGATTATCAATATCCTCCTTTAACAGTTTTGCCAAGGCCAATGCATCATAAACATCCTCACTATTTTCAATGCAGATATACGCATGGTGCTCAATTGATTTTTCCAAAACTACTTTAGAAGATTCTCCCGCAAAGGTGGCGTCCTTATATGTTGCTTTTATATCGAAATAAGTATTTTCAGACTTGGAGAATTCTTCCTTTATTTCTTCTGAAAGATCATGTTTAAAAGTTCCTTCAATTTCTTCGTCATCCTTAATTCTATCCATATAGAAATTAGGTGACTTAAAAATTGCCTGCCAATCCAAATCGGCTCCCCAAGGACCAAAACGGTACATGTTATTTCCTAAATCAATAACCGTAAATTTCGATTTATTGTTTAAAATCCTAGAACCCCTACCAATCATTTGATAGTATAGTGTCAAGGATTTAGTTGCTCGGTTTAGAATAATTGTATCAATCGTAGGTTCATCAAAACCTGTTGTTAAAATACTTACCGAAGTTAAAATGGCATTTGGAGTTTCCCGAAACCATCTTAATATTTGCTTTCGTTGTTTTTTTGTCGCCGTATTGTCCAAGTGCATTATGGGCAAGCCTGCATTCTGAAACGTATGGTAAACTTGTATTGAAGTTTCAATACCATTATTGAAAATCAATGTTTTCTTATCCTTAGAATGTTTCACATACGCTTCCAATAACTTATTTAACATGGAAGGACTCGTATACAAATCGGCAGAGGACTTAACGGTATAATCACCGTTAGACCCTACTTCTAAAGAAGTGAGTCCCATATCGTACTGGAAGGTTTCCGCCCTGGCTAAAAATTCGTTCTCAATAAGATTTTCAATAGATTCACCCGTAATAAGTTCGTCATAATTGCCGTTCATGGGCAAATCCTTATTTGAACTTAAAGGCGTTGCTGTAACACCAAGCAAGAAGGCGTTCTCAAAAATTTAAATAATTTGGTAAAGGAGTTGTAATGCGCCTCATCAACTATGACCAGACCAACATCGGAAATATCCAATTTATCGTCGTTAAGCCTATTGTTCAAGGTCTCTACCATTGCCACGTAACAACTGTAGCGCTCTTGATCATCTAAGTTGGCTTTGCTGTTTACAACTTTGTTCACCACGCCAAAACTAGTAAGCATTTCTGAAGTCTGATTACACAACTCCACCCTATGGGTCATAACCAACACCTTTTTGCTGTGGTTTTTAAGGTATTGTCTTACTATTTCGGAGAATATAACCGTTTTTCCACCACCTGTAGGCAGTTGATATAACAAATGAAAATCTTCTCGTTCGTCATCAAATTTTTCAAAAATGTTCTGCAGAGCGCCTTGCTGATAACTATAAAGTTCTTTATCGGTCTTTCGCTCTTGCAACTCAAACGTAGTCTCTTGCATCATATCTTTTTCGGAGGAGGGCAAAGATACGATCTTAAGTAGCTTTATACTAATGATTAGGATGAAAAGCAGTTAGCATCCGATAAACAAACCCCTACGAGCCCTTTAAAGACATATAAAATCCCCAAAGACTGGTTTTTATTAAAGCTGACAAAGATTATCACGCACGCCAATAGCCTCAATTAATCCATTATGAAGTGCGAATGAACAACCCATTTTTAACGCTCAAAATAGTAGGAAAACTGAAGTATTATCAACCCTGTTCATCCAATTTACATGTCTCCAGAATACAATTCTTAGCACTTAACTATTAGGTTTAATATTCTGATTCACCTGAAATAAATTATTGGGATCGTAGGTCTTTTTAATTCTAACCAATCGTTTATAGTTATGCTTATAACTGGCCTTAATTCGCTCTTGACCTTCATCCATCATAAAATTGGAATACGCGCCACCGGCCGAATACGGGTGTAAGGCATCATAATAGTCTTTACACCAATTGGTGATTTTATCCGCATTTTTTGGGTCTGGATCTACACCAACATACACGCCCGCATATCTAGCATCTCTAAATGCCCATGGGGTGTTTTTTGCCCCTACCCGACTTGCTGCCCCAGTTATATGATATAAATGCATCTGGGATAATGGTGTTGGAATTTTAGACCCGAATTTTAAATGTTGCGCAGCAATTTCTGGCGTCAAAGCATCGAAAAAGTCCGCTCTCCAATACCATTGCATGCCTGTTGGAAAGAAACCATCAAACATAGACTGTAAGGCAGGATAAGGCATTTCGCCAACATGGGCAAATACGGGTTCAAGAGCTAATACATTCTTAAACAGGGTTTCAAATTTGTTAGCATCACCCGTATAGCACCATACAATGGCACAAAACTGTTTGTTGTGCAGTTCGGCCGGAAATGGTGATTCTGGAACAATCATAGTCGCTATAAAACCGCTTAGGTCTTCTGATGCATTATGCATAAATCCATCGTACCAAGCCATAATCTCCTCAACACGTTCTATGGGCCAAAAGGTTGGTCCGGCTATTACCGTCTTTTGAGCATGTGCTTGAAATGTAAAGGATGTTACCACTCCAAAGTTGCCCCCACCCCCACGAATAGCCCAAAACAAATCGGTGTTCTGTGTTGCATTGACAGTAACGAAAGATCCGTCAGCCAAGACCATTTCAGCCTCCAATAGATTATCTATGGTGAGGCCATATTTCCGACTTAAATACCCAACACCACCGCCAAGGGTTAAACCCCCAACTCCGGTTGAAGACACCATTCCAGAAGGAACTGCCAAACCGTATTCATGCGTTGCATTATCGACTTCGCTCCAAATACTTCCGCCGCCAACTTTTACGGTGTTATCTGACGTATCTACATTGACAAACTTAATACCTGACAAGTCTATCACCAAGCCGTCATCACACAGGCCCAAACCACCTCCATTATGCCCACCGCCTCTAATTGCAACTAATAAATTGTGTACTCTTCCAAAGTTTACGGCCGCAACTACATCTTCCGAGTTTGCACACATAGCAAACAATCCAGGCTGTTTGTCTATCATTCCATTATACACTTTTCGGGTTTCGTTGTAGTTGGTGTCAGAGGGCAAAACCAAACTTCCTTTTAATTGCTTTTTAAAGGCGGCTATGCTTTCTTGACTGATTTCTTTTATCGTTTGCATACTGTTTATTTTAAAGGGTTCGTTATTTTAGGTGACTTGGTTTTTGATTTTTTTGTAAAGGGTATCAACATAGGTACTTCTTCTTGATAGATCTTATATTTTTCTCCTAGGGCTTTTCGGAGGTCCTTTTCCTCTAAAAATTTTACCGCTACTAGGATATAGGCACTCGTAACCACGGCAAATAATAAATGGCCTAAGCTCATAGTCGGAGTCGCCCAAAAAGCGATTAAAAACCCCAACATAATCGGATGCCTTACCATCTTATACAAATAGTTGGTTTGAAATTTAGGGGAATTCGGAACCTTGTTCTTAAGGTTGTCTATAATTTGGGTCAATCCAAAAAGCTCAAAATGACTGATCATAAAGGTTGAAAGCAAAACAATTGTCCAGCCCAGCCAGAACAAAACTTGGATGACCATACTACCTGCATTGTTTTCTATTCTCCAAACTATGCTTGTCATGGGCTGCCATTTCCAAAAAATCAAAAGCAGGGCTAAACTGGTCAGTAGAATATAGGTACTCCTTTCCGCCGGTTTTCCAATGATTTGTACCCACCATTTTTTAAATGCTGGCCGTGCCATAACACTATGTTGGACGGCAAAGAGACTTAACAAGCCGATGTTTATCAAAAGTGATGTTGTTATATCACTTTCAATACCTGAATCAATTCCCTTAGGAACCATTAAATTGCCCACAAAACCAATCGCATATAAGAAGGAAACCAGAAATACGATATACGCTAAGATTCCGTAAATAAGAATGATGATTTTTTTCATTATGTTTTCGATAATAAATTGTTTACTCCAAAACTATACATGCTTTTATTTAGAAAACAGTACATTTCATCCAAAGATTTGCACTTTTCGTTCAGGTCATACTATCCTTTATTTCAAACACTGATACTCCTCTCGCTTAGAAACCCAAGTTCCTAAGTGGTACGAGTAGCTAAGTTTTTAACGAAGGTTGAAGGTGAGATTCCATACTTTTTTTGAAAACATTTGGTAAAGTAAGCGGCACTATTGAAACCGGTTTCAAAAGCGATTTCTGAAATGTTCCGATCTTTTTTTCGAAGTAAGTGCAATGCTTTGGCCAATCGAAATTCTTGTAGTAAACCGTTAGTGGATTTTTTCATAATAGCGGTCATTTTGCGATATAATTGCGAAGTACTCAAACCTAAATTGGAGCAAAAATCAGGGATGCCCAAATTAGGATTACGCCATTCCTTTTCAAGATAATTCATCATTTCATTTAAAAATTGCTCATCGGAAACGGATATAACTTGAATCAAATCTTCGTTAATCGGGCGGTTTTGGTTTTCCCCCTCGTACAAGTCCCTTATTTCAGAAGTAATGAGAATATGGCTTTGCGAAATAGCACACAAATATTCGGCGTTTTTAATGGTTTCTTCGAATAAACCATGCGCCTCGGTTACGGGAAGACCTGCACATACGCCAATGTGAGATTGAAAAGAAGTTTCTTTTATTTGTGACAATAATTTTTTTATAGCTACAGTTGCCTTTAAGGCATTTGTTGTTGTATCAAATACAATTAAAAGAGCATCTTCACTTTGCCGGACTATTCTACCGTCGTTGACGGCAAGGGTAATACTTATTTCCTCTAATGCCAATTTGGATAGTAAGGCCACGGAATTTTGAACTTTATCTTTCTCTAATTTTAAAACAACCAAAATGCGAAACGAAGGGTTGTTCACGATATTCAAACTTGTTTTTTGTGATTTTACAGGATCTTCGATCCTGCCCAAAAAAGATTCCACAATGGTTTCATTCACTTCAATAATTCGCTGCGGAATTGCACCATGTGCTTTTTGGTGTAAATCTATTACCGCTTGTTTATTGGGTGCGTCCATTAAACAAAAGGCGGTTTGCCTTTTCTCATCGCACCAATAGGTTAGGCCACGACAATGAAAATGATGTTCAATTTTCAAATCTTCTTGATGCATCGCTGCGATATCTTGTGCTGTAATGCCTTCTGGCAAAACATGCAAATCCATAAATATTGGCATTACTCTATTTTAAGGGTTAGCAAATAGAAAAACCGAGGGAAGTATTGTATCTCTACTTATTAAAAGTAAGTAATTAAATCCATATTAAAATAGACGCTTATACATCTAGAGCCAAATACAAGTAGCCATGAACCGAAATACCTCTTAGAACTTGGCTATCGTATTTGTTTCCACTTTTTGCGTTACCGCTCGGTATTAGGTATTCAACTTTCTTCTTTTAAAGGCGAGTGATGTTCGTGAACCATTTTCCAACCTGTTGCTGTGTTTACGAAAAGTAAGGTGATTTGGTCATTTACCACCACTAGGTCATCTCCGAATTTTAACTGAAAATCGGAATGAAAGGTCAAATTGGCAACCTCACCATAAACGGCGATCTGTAAGTCGTTGGCATCAAACTTTACAACTTCGGTTACCGAACCAAATACATTACGTTCATGGCTTTCATTTGCCATACTTCCATTTCGTAGCTCACCATTCTTGAATTCGGTAAACTTTGGACTATATCCATGAAAGGAAATAAGCTTATCTATATCCCCATCCTTAATACTTTGAGCTATAGCGCCAAAGGTTTCTAACACTTCTTGTTTTGCCTCAGGAAACTCGGTATTGATCAGGTCTATTTTCACTTCATGGGAATCCACTTGCGTTGTGAATGTGGTAAGTGAAATTCCAAGTGCAAGTACTACCGTTACTATTAATTTTGCCTTCATAATTGTATCTATTTAATTTGTTCACAACAAAAGTAGAATAGAAGAATTCACTTTAATTCTACTTTTAGATCAAATAAATATAATTTTAGACCATAAGGCAATTCGCATATAACTTATTGAAAAACAGTATTTTAATTTTTTTTAACGAAACTTGAAGGCAAAACGTGATATTTTTTATAAAAACATTTTGAAAAATAAGCTGGACTACTAAATCCGGTTTGATACGCTACTTCAGAAATATTCGCACTTTGTTTTTCCAATAATTTCAAAGCTTTATTTAACCTATAGTCCCTTAAAAAGATATTCGGAGATTTACCTACCAGTGCCATCATAGTTCTGTAAAGCTTGGATTTGCTATGCCCTAGATTTTCTTCAAAATCACCAACACTAATGTTCGTATGCGACCAGACACTTTCTGTGTAGGTCATCAATTGCATCATAAAATCAACTTCCGTTGTGTTCAAAACGGTAATTGCTTTATGTGCTAAAGGTTTATTTTGGTTTTCTCCTTCATAAAGATCCTTTACTACCGTAGTTATAGAAATACCACCTGTACCAATGTCACTAAGATACTCGGCGCATTCAATGGTATCTTCAAATATACCGTCTTTGTCCGTCACAGGCGTGCCTGCACTGATGCCTATTTTAAATTCCAAATCAGGCGTAATAACGCTATGATAGGCATCTTGAATTTTCATTCCACAATGCATGGCATCCGAAACTGCATTAAAAGACATCAAAAAAGTATTCTGTTCCTGTTTAACGATACGACCATTGTATTCAGCCGTAAAAGCATTAATGGTTGTTGTATAGCCCCTAATCGCAGCTTTTAGGGTGTTTATTTCCTTGGTTCGCAGTATTTTATGATTCATTTTTACGACCATCAACGTTCTAAACGCTGGATCATTAATGATATTAAGACGAACGTTTTTCGATTTCTCAGGGTCTTCAATACGCCCTAAAAAAGATTCTACAATGGTATCGTTGACTTCGATAATACGCGTGGGAATAGCACCATGTGCGTTTTCGTGTAAGTCTATCAGTGCTTGTTTATTTGGTGCATCAATTAGGCAAAAAGCAGTTTTTCTCTTCTCATCACACCAATACGTAAGCCCTCTACAATTGTATTTATGCTCAATATCCAAATCGGCTTGATGCATTTCTGCAACATGGGCCGCTGTAATGCCTTCGGGTAGGTCGTGTAAATCCAAAAATAATGGCATACTTCAGTGTTTTAAAAGTTAAGGCTTGAAAAACGGGGGATGCATTTTTTTCGAGTAGCCTAAATGTAGGTATTATAAACCAAACACCTCACAATAGGTCTGCTACTTTATGAATATCAGGCATTTATAACTATAAAATTCTGTCGCTGTGAATAATATTTTGGTCCATTAGTCTATTGGTCAATCTATATTTACAATATTAATTGCTTGATATCGCTTTGCTCAAATTCAACTGAATAAATTGAAGGTATAGTTACTGATTTTAGTAGTCAACCATAACACTAAAATTTTAGGTAATGTGCCCAAATTGACCCTAGACATTGAATTGGAATCATAGTTCTAATTATCCAGTAGCCATGGCTACCGTGTGTTTTTTAACTGCTTTGGCAAAATACATCTTTACTTTTCCCCTGTTCTTTGCTTCTATCTCTCCGCGATACTCACAATCCACGTCTTCTTTTATGAGCTCATAGGTACTATGGGAAATATTGATTTTTCCGGGCTCGGACATGGACTCCATTCTAGAGGCTACATTCACGGTATCTCCCCAAATATCGTAGGCAAACTTTTTTGTCCCCACCACCCCAGCTACCACAGGCCCTGTATTGATGTCGATACGGATATCAAAGGTCAAATCACTGGCGGCAACATCCTTTTTGGTTTCTTCCACAAAAGCGGCAATTTCAAAAGCAGCACATGCCATACGTTAAGGGTGGGTAAAAAAACATTACGATTCACTTAGAACGTTATGGCAAATAACGGAACACTGCTACTTACATTTTCTAAATTAACTCAATTAGAACCGTTCTAGTTTACAACAATCATTTAATGTCCGTTTTATTAGGAATTCTCGTAAAAAAGCTTACATTATATAACGAACTTTAAAACTATAAGAAATATATGCGGCAACTGAAAATCACGAAACAAATTACCAATAGGGATACCAAATCATTAGAGAAATACTTCCAAGAAATATCAAAACTTGAATTAATTACAGCGGAAGAGGAAGTAGAACTGGCAAGAAAAATTCGTGAAGGAGATCAGAATGCCCTTAATAGCTTAGTAAATGCTAATTTACGTTTTGTGGTGTCCACTGCAAAGCAATACCAAGGTAGCGGGCTTCGACTTTCAGATTTAATCAATGAAGGAAATATTGGATTGGTAAAGGCTGCTAAGCGTTTTGATGAAACTAGAGGTTTCAAATTTATATCCTACGCCGTATGGTGGATTCGTCAAGCTATCTTACAAGCGATTTCCGAACAGTCAAGGATGGTACGCTTACCCTTAAATAAAATTGGAGAGATAAGTAAGATAAAAAAAGCTTCCTCTTCATTGGAACAATTCTACCAGAGACCACCAAATGCATTGGAAATCGCTAGCGAACTTGATATGAATAGTAACCAAGTGAAACTGGCCATGAAAAATTCAGGAAAGCACGTCTCCATGGATGCCCCATTTGAAACAGGAGAATCTTCTAACTTATATAATGTCATCGAGTCAAGGGATACTACAAGTCCTGATGCCAATTTAATGAGAGATTCACTGAACACAGATATGAACCAGGCATTAAAATCACTCCCTGACAGGGAAAGTGAAGTAATACGTCTGTACTATGGCCTTGGTGAAAGAACGCCAAAGAGCTTAAGTGAAATAGGGGAGCTATTTGATTTAACAAGGGAGAGAGTTCGACAAATTAGGGAAAAAGCAATACGAAGATTACGAAGCAAGTCGCAAAATAAAGTACTTCAAAGTTATTTATAGCATCCAACAGCTAGTAATTAGACAAAAAAAAGCCATCGCTTATTGCGATGGCTTTTTTTTTCTTTCTTTCTCAAAAATCGTTGCTTATGGCATTACCACAGTATCAATGGCATGTATTACACCGTTAGATGCTGCTACATCTGCAATCACTACAGTAGACATTCCACCTTTAGCATCAGTCAACATAACATTGCCATCCTTTAAACTCAAAACAATACTACCACCTTGTACGGTTTCAACTGTAAATTTTCCATCATTCGCATTAATTGCTTCTATTACAGCTGCCGCTTCAAATTTCCCTGAAACAACATGATACGTTAATATTCCGGTAAGTGCATCTTTACTTTCTGGCTTCAACAAACCTTCTACTGTACCCTCAGGTAATTTGGCAAAAGCATCGTTAGTAGGAGCAAATACAGTAAAAGGACCCTCACTACTAAGTGTTTCTACCAAACCAGCCGCTTGTACCGCTGCGACCAATGTTGTGAAATTATCGTTACCGGCAGCAACTCCTACAATGTTAGGAGTAACTTCTTCAACTACAGCCTCTTCTACCGCGGTTACGGCTTCCGTAGCTTCTTCCTTCATTTCTTTTTTCTTCTCACCACAAGACACAAATAATAGTGCCGAAAATGCGAAAAGACTTAATACTTTAATTGTTTTCATATAAATTTTAGGTTTTTTGTTCCCTCAAAGATACATGGAATTTTCATTTGTTTATTTTTTTTAACAAAAGATTAAACAAAAAAATTAAAACGAGTCATCCCAAATGCTAAGGCCAATATATTTCAGGTAAACCACTAGCATCTAACAACTGATTATAAGACGAAACCTCTTTGATTTTCAGATTCATTAAGCTCGCTTTTAGATTGGCCCATTGCTTCAAATAATCAGCGGTTACTTCTCGAGTTCCTTGGGTTACCGGTAAATTTCCTTTACCTATTGAATTTAAAAAATCTTTAAACTTGATTAGTAGCCGCGCTTCAAACATGTAGTTACTTTGGTACGTGCGCATTTGCTTTTGCAAGATTTCCGCTATCCAATTATCTATCTTATCATTTAATTCCATCCCTTTAGTTTTTATCGCATCATCTTCCGCCACTCCTAAAATAAAATCCAGCTGTTGTTTTATCTTTCTCAAATCGCGAACTCCTTTGGCCATTTCTGTTGCTCCCTGGTAAATTGATTTGGACAACTTATCGCGTTCTATATAGGCTGCTTCAGCATTTTCTATACTACTGGTTATTCTTGGGTCAATTTTTATTTCAAAATCCTGAACTTGTGTAAAATCCCCAACCTTTAAACGCGCCGTATAGTTGCCAGGTGCTGCATTATATGCCGTTAGATCTCGATTTGTAGTGTACAATTCGGTTAAACAATCGAAACGACCAACTTTCATATTCCAAGAATATCGATGGGCTCCTCTTGATTTATTTAATTGAGACTTTATTAAGGTATCGCATGCCACTTTTTTGACATTGGTAAACTCTGCATGAATAACCGCTCCGGAACTATCTAGTATTTCCAAGGACATTGACGTGTTTTCCGGAACCTCCTTATTCAACACATAATGTATCTGCACACCCTGTGGTGGATTTTCACCTAATCCACCATCAATACTGTAGGCTACGGATAGTTCTGTATTCACATCATTCGGCTCAAATAGGTGGTAGTCGGTTTTTGCAATAGCTTCCGTCATTTGATGTAATGGCGTAAGATCGTCTAGTATCCATATCGCCCTACCTTGGGTAGCTACTACCAAGTCCTTTCTTTTTACCCGTAAATCTGTGATAGGTACTTCTGGAAGGTTGTTCTGTAATGGGTGCCATTGTGCCCCATCATTGAAAGATACAAAGACGCCAGTTTCTGTTCCTGCGTATAACAACCCTTTTCTGTCCGGGTCTTCCCTTACTGTTCTAGCAAATGTATCTCCTGGAATTCCATTCACAATTTTAATCCACGTTGCTCCATAATCGTTTGTTTTAAAAATATAAGGTGTAAAATCATTTAGTTTGTATCCAGTGACCGCAATATAGGCCGTTGCAGCATCGTGTGGAGAAGGTTCAACTACATTGATAATACTTTCATTGAGTCCTTTTGGTGTAACGTTAGACCAGGTATTTCCACCATCTTGAGTTACATGTACCAAGCCATCATCAGACCCCACCCAAATTACTCCCTCTTTTAAAGGAGATTCTTCTATATTAAATAAATTATTATAGCTCTCTGCGGTTATCTGCTCATTGCTAATTGGCTCTCCTCCTTTTCCTTGATGCGCTTTATCGTTTCGTGTTAGATCCTCACTAATTTCTTCCCATGTGGTGCCCCTATCCGATGATTTCATAACGTATTGCGATCCGTAATAAATCACATTAGGATTGTGGGGAGAAACAATAACGGGCCCATTCCAATTGGCCCTATATTTTAGGTTTTTTGGCTGCTCCCCGGTAACGCGGGTAGGATAAGGCATAACCATACGGGTATTATCAATATCACGGTCCCATTCCACAAAATTACTGGCGAAGTAAGTAGAATATACAAATCTAGGATTATCCGGGTCAACGGCGACTGTTGAAGATTCACCGGCACGCATTACATCCCAGTGCATTTCACCAATCCCATTATCGGCGACTCGGCTATCTATAGCAATGGTGCTGTTATCCTGCTGTCCGGAGTATATTCTATAAGGGTGTCCGTTATCCGTAATCAAACGATAAAACTGTCCCGTGGGCTGATTGTACATCGTAGACCAAGTTTCTCCACCATTAAACGTCACGGAGCCACCCCCATCATTAGCATTTACCATGATATCGCTATTCTCGGGATTGATCCAAAGATCATGATGGTCTACATGACTTCCCTTCATTCCCGTAAACGTTTTTCCCCCGTCTATTGATTTCATGGCAAAACTGTTCATAACCCATACTTCATCCTCGTCGTTGGGGTCGGCAATAATATGCATGTAATACCATGATCGTGCGTAGGTGGTTGCATCATTGGTCATCTGTTTAAAGCTTTCTCCCCCATCGTCCGAACGATACACTCCTGCCTTATCTCCTAAGGCGTCGATAGCGATATAAACTACATTGGGATTTGCAGGTGAAATAGCAACACCCATCTTACCTTTTAATTCAGGAAGACCGTTGTTAATTTCCTTCCAATTCTTACCACCGTCCGTAGTCTTGTATATTTTACTTCCAGGCCCACCACTATGAACGACCCATGGTTTGCGCCAAAACTCCCAAGAAGCCACCATCATAAAATCCGGATTATTTGGATCTACCGTCATATCCACAATTCCGGAGTTTTGATTTACGTATAGGATTTTTTCCCAGTTAACACCACCATCTTCCGAAAGGTAAACACCACGTTCCTCATTTGGACCCCATGGATTTCCCTGCGCGGCAACATATACTTTATCAGGATTTTCAGGATGTACATAAACATCACTGATATGTCTGGTTTTCTCAAGACCCATGTGGGTCCATGTTTTACCTGCATCGGTAGATTTATAGAGCCCATCTCCATGGGACGTCTTTACACCACGAACCGGAGATTCTCCCGTTCCAACATAAATGATGTTCGAATTGGATGGTGCCGGAGTGATATCGCCGATACCCGTAGTATTAAAAAAACCATCTGAAATGTTATTCCAACTATTTCCGCCATCCGTGGTCTTCCAAACTCCACCACCGGTAGCTCCCATATAGTAGGTAAAGATATCGTTTGGTACACCGGAAACGGTGGTTGAACGACCACCTCTAAACGGACCTATCATTCTATACTCCATAGATTCATAGAGATGTTCGTTAATTAAAGGGGTTGTACTTTTCTTATTTCGCTGCGCATAAAGATTGGATGTAATGCAAAGTAATACTAGCAAGGTATACCGTAGTGTTCTCATAGGTCGGTCAAATTAGTTCATATATCAGAGCAAAAAGGTACTAATAATTTTAGTACTTCGCGATTCAGATTTGCATCTAACTCCCCTGTAAATAGGTTTATCTTCAGATTTGTTTCTAATATATGCACTATCCTTTGCTATTAAAATCCCCAAGTATACTGGCATGAAACAGATACATTTATTTGACGGGTATTTTTCGAACCGGAATTATAGCATTGTTGTAAATCTGTAATTTGATAATCGGATGAACATAAGTTTCGTATTTTCGAACAAGAAACACCTCCTAATGAAACTAATTACACTAAAGCGTTTAAAGGATAGCGTACGCTTATTTACCGTTGTATTAATCCTTTTTAACACCTACTACACTATCGGACAGGAACGACCTAATATCGTGCTCATATTTCCCGATAATTTAGGCGTTGGAGAAGTCAGTTCATACGGAAGTGCCAGAGGTATTACGACCCCTAATATAGATGGTATTGGAGAAGCAGGGATTCGACTTAATAATTTTAATGTAGAATATTCCTGTGTAGTATCCCGTATTGCGATTCTAACAGGTAGATATGCGGTACGTACCGGAGAAGGGGCTGCTGGCGATGGCATGACATTATATGAAGAAACCATTGCAGAACGCCTCAAAACAGCCGGTTACGCCACTGCATTATTCGGAAAATGGCACATAGGCGGACCTCATTGGGAAGGAAAAAGAGAGCCCACACACCAAGGTTTTGACGAATGGTGGGGAATTCCGGGAACGAGTACTACCGCACAAAATACCATGTTCGATGGTTTTGACCCGAATCTTTATGAAACCTCTTACATCTGGGAAGGGAGAAAAGGGCAAGCCTCGAAAAAAGTAAAGCCCTATGATATTGATACCAGACGCACAATTGACAGGGAGGCTGCCCAAAAAGGGATTGGGTTCATGCAGGAAAACGTAAAAAAAAAAAACCCTTTTTCCTGTACTATCCCATGACCCAAATTCATTTTCCCACACTTACCCATCCGGATAAGATAGGTACAACAGGTGCGGGCGATATAGCCGACGCCATGGCGGACGTAGACCATAATGTTGGACTTATTTTAGAAGAAATTAAAAGATTAGGCATTGAAAAAAACACACTCGTCATCTGGTGTACCGATAATGGCGCAGAAATGCGCAGACCATGGAGAGGCGCAGCTGGTCCATGGCGTGGCTATTATAACTCGGCCATGGAAGGAGGGGTACGCACACCTTTTGTAGCTATGTGGCCCGGCACTATAAAACCGGGACAGGTATCCAATGAAATGATGCACGAGATAGACATCTTCCCTACCTTGACCAAAGCGGCAGGACTATCCGAACCCGTACCGACAGATCGTGCTTTTGACGGTGTAAACCAGTTGGATTTTCTTCGTGGAAACCAAACAGCTTCTAATAGGGAAAGTACTATCTTTTTGGCAAGACAAGGCTATGCCATGGCCGTGAAATGGGAAAATTGGAAACTTTGGTATTATTACAGCACCGAGGAACCAGACCCTAATCCCGATAATTTAGTGCGGTTGTTTGACCTTAACGTAGATCCCAGGGAAGAATTTGATATGAAAGATTTTTATCCGTGGGTAATTCCGGTAATGGATAGTATTGTTGCGGATTACGAAACTTCCCTCGTACAATATCCAAGAATTTCCGGTAGGCAACCGGATCCCTACATCCCGCCTGCTATTGGTTCCGGCGAACCTGTAAAGGTATATACAAGGTCGGATAGAAATCTGTCGAAAATACGATCAAAGGCCTTGGGTAATCCAAATTTCTCAGGGGCATGGTCTACCAAGGAAATTATTTCAACACCACCAAGACGAGGTGTCAAACCTGAACTAATGCCTACTCTAGGCAGTGGATGGGGTAACGAAATTTCCATTGTACACACCCCGGATACGTTAGAAGTGGAACGCGTAGTTTTTGTACCCAGGGAAAAACAGTCCCCGCTACGTTATCGATTTGACCTTAACGGCTCCCCTACGGAAAACAGCGTAAATATTGGCCGCTCTTGGCCTGCACCAAAATCAACGACCAAATGGGATGGAGACCGGTTGGTCATTACAACAGTATATTCTTTTGAACGTCCAAAAACGGGTAAAATGATGACAAGTAAGATTACACAAACAATATGGCTGCAACCCGCTACCAGATCACCTTGGGAGCCAACAATGATTGTGGAGACAACAAGACACGCCGTATTAAATGGAAAACCCTCTACGAATCGCACAACGTATTACAAAGGGTATCGGTAATGCCTTTGTTTTGGTAAATCATCTGTTCACCTTGACTTTTAAAAGCCGGCTATGTAGCCCATTTTGTAAAACCATGTGCTAGAGGAAATCATCTTATGTTCTGCCCAATACATTAACTATAAAAAAATGAATGAGTGCGGCAGAATGGCGCCTTGCCGACAAGGTTAATCCACGGTGGTAAGGGCTAGTTTGTATATTTTTCCACCAAAATCACAAACGTAGAGTTCATTCGCGGTGTCCGTACCAAAGGAGGCTATACTCAACCTAGGCTCCAACAGCAGTGTATTGGTGTTGCTTTCAGTATCTAGAGCCCAAATACGTCCACTTACAAAATCCCCGTACACGTATTTTCCAACCAAGGAAGGTAACGCAGTACCACGGTAGACAAAACCTCCGGTTATGGAACGATCTCCGTTATCATGTCCGTATTCAAAAACAGGAGTCTCTAGTCCCGTTGTTTCACAATCTCCTGAAAAGCATGTAGTTCCTTCCAAAATTTTCCAACCATAATTACCACCGGCAACAATGGTATTGATTTCTTCACGTGCTCCCTGACCCACATCTGCGGCCCATAAGGACCCATCTTGAGCATCAAAACTCATCCGCCAAGGATTACGAAGACCGTAAGCATATATTTCAGGTCTTACCGATGTCTCATTCACAAATGGGTTGTTTGAAGGTATCGCATAGTTTAATCCATTCCCCTCATTATCTACATCGATCCTAAGGATATTTCCTAAGAGATTAGTCCTGTTTTGGGCATTATTATCCGGATCACCAGCGCCACCACCATCACCAACGGCGATATATAAGTAACCGTCCGGGCCAAAGGATAGCTGGCCCCCATTGTGGTTTGTTAGGGGTTGTGGAATTTCCAAAAGGACTTGTTCACTGCTGGCATCCGCAACATTTACATCTGCAGAGGCTGTAAACCTTGAAACTACAGCTAATGCCGTACTTGGGGTATAGAAGACATAAAAATAGCCATTAGTTCTATAATTGGGATGAAAAGCTAATCCCAACAAACCCTGTTCACTTGCAGTAGAAATACCAGTAAGGTTTAAAAAATCGGTCATGGAGGTATTCGAAGCATCATTTTCAAATACTACAATGCGACCTCGTTTTTCCGCCACAAAGATACGATTTGTATCATCATTAGGGGATTGTAAATCTAAAGGTTGATTAAAAGATAAATTTGGAAATGGGTTGACCAGTGCAAGCACTTCTCCTTCGTTACCGCCAATATCTGTGTTTGTCTCGTCGGAATCACACGATATAAGACCAATAAAAAGAAAGACTGTAAGGAAATTGAAAATTTTCATAGAAAATAGGATTTTAGTATACTTACGTAATCCTATCTATGCCGGATTACGACTATTCTCTTAAAAAATGCTAAATTTTACATTTAAAGCAACGTTACCCGTACTTTTTTCTTCTTAAGTCTCGTATTGTTCAATTTATCCACCAAAGTAGCTGCAATGGATAAAGGCACAGCTACAAAAGCACAATCATGTTTTAATTCTATAACCCCTAACTCATCCTTTTTAAGTTCGCCCTGTTTAAAGAACAACCCAGCAATATCCCCCTTGGAAATTTTATCCTTACGCCCTCCGGAAATAAATAGCGTTACCCAGAATTGAGAGGTGAACGGGGCTTTATTTAAAATAGAAATAGGCTTGACTTTTGGAATAAAGCTTGGTAATTGCTCGTGCTTATGCTGCAATACATACGCAGTACCTTTTTCATTCACACGTGCCGTTCTTCCGTTTCTATGTGTAAATTCTTCTACCGCCCTAGGAAGTTCATAGTGAATAATGAATTTCATTTCTGGAATATCGATACCCCTTGCAGCTAAATCCGTAGATACAAGTAATTGGCAGGTACCGTTCCTGAATTTAATCAATGAACGCTCCCTATCTCGTTGCTCCATACCACCAGAGAAACAAGCATGGTTAATTTGATTTTCAGCTAAATATATACTTACCTTTTCTATACTATCTTTAAAATTACAAAAAATGATCCCTGGTTCATTGCCTATATGTTTCAGCAGATCTACCAAGGTCTTCAACTTATTTTTATCCGTTGAAAGCACCGTTTTAATGCTGAGGTTGGATTCTGATTTTTTGTGTAGATAATTGATAACAAAAGGTCGTTCCAACCCAACAAACTTTGGAATCTGAACCCCTTGTGTGGCGGAAGTTAGAATCCGCTTCTTCAGCTGGGATAATTCACTGATGATATCGTTCATTTCCACCTCAAAACCCGTTTCTACCGATTTATCATACTCGTCTAATACCAAGGTTGTAATGTATTCTTTTGAAAAGCGCTCTGCAGTAAAATGATCCAAGATTCTACCCGGTGTACCTATTAGTATCGCTGGGGTATGTTTTAACTCTATCTTATCTTTTGAAATGGCCCGACCGCCATATACGGCATTGACCTTAAACCCGGACCCCATAGCTCTTACGACCTGTTCAATTTGTATGGCCAATTCTCTTGATGGTACTAGTATCAATGCTTGTACCTCTGTAGATTCGGCATTTAAAGTATCAATAAGTGGAAGCAAAAATGCTAGTGTTTTTCCGGTACCTGTAGGGGACAGTAATACCGTATTTTCGTTTTCTGCAATACGAGCGAGTGCTTCCTCTTGCATAGGATTCAATGCTGTTATCCCGAGCTTTTTTAATATCTGTTCTTGATTCCTGATGTGATTTGCCATTGGCACTACTTTATTTCAGAAGATTGGGGTTTTGTAATCTTGATACCATTTTGGACCACATAATCGGCTAACACTTTTTCTACGAGTTCCTCTTTAGTTAAATGATGAAAAACCGTCTTCACTTTTTCCTTGGTTTCCAATGGTATACTTCGATTAGGCTTGGTCTTAAATATTTTTTTTGCCCATAAAAGAAGGTTGATTTCATCCCTATTCTCTGCATTCTGTTTATTTACCTCCCTAAAAACAAGACCTAATTCTTTTTCAAAATCCGGGATGTCGTTTCGCTCTTCTTGTTGTATGATACTTAGTGAAAGGCCTTTTGCTCCTGCCCTTGCCGTTCTACCACTTCGGTGAACGTAAGCATCATAGGTATCTGGCAAATGGTAATTAACTACATACGAAGTTTCCTTGACATCAATACCGCGTGCCGCTAAATCCGTGGCGACTAAAATATCGATATATCCCTCACGAAACTGACCCATAATCCGGTCCCGTATACCTTGACTCAGACTTCCATGAATAGCTCCTGAAGAGAATTTATTGATTGCCAATTTTTTTGCCAATTTGTTTACTGCCGCCTTTGTTTTACAAAAAATGATACCGCGCTCCCCTTCTTTTGAATTTAAAAAATGTAGTAATACTTCTAATTTTTCTATGGGTCTTACCACTACATAAGTGTGTTCTATACCGCTATGTCCAGATTGTTCCATATCTGCAGATACCTGCACTATATGTTTTGACATATAATTCTGTATCATTTGTTTTACCGCGCCAGATAGGGTTGCGGTAAACAAGAGTGTTCTTCTCTTTTTTGGTAGTTCCGCTATGATAACATCGAGATCCTTTTTTAGGGATGTTATCATTTCATCTGCCTCGTCCAAAACCAATGTACTAATATCCCTAACGTTTACTGCGCTGCGCTGTATTAAGTCTATGAGTCTACCAGGTGTAGCTACTACTACATGTGTGGGCTGTGACAAACGCTCTATTTGAGGTTTTATGGGAATACCACCAAATGTACCTGCGATGGAAATAGCCGGAACATGCGAAGCAAATGCTTCCAAATTTTTAAAAATCTGCTGTCCCAATTCCCGAGTAGGTACTAGCATGACTACTTGTACCGTTGTTTTTTTGGTATCAATGAGCTGAAGTAATGGTAAACCGAAAGCTAAGGTCTTGCCAGAACCCGTTTTAGCCAAAGCAACCACATCGGCTTTTTGCTGTAACAGCAAAGGAATGGTCTTCGTTTGAATATTGGTAGGAACGGAAATCTTTAATTTGGAAAGACTTTCTAAAAAGCTTGAACCTACACCTAAATCAGCAAATTGTTTTGACATAACATACGTTTCTGCAAAGATAGTTACACCAAGTTCGAGATTACTTGTAATCTTGGGTCAATTGTAGTCAAACAAAAACACCTTACTCAAACCTGTAGCTAATGAATCAAATAGTCCGGAACTATGCTTCTTGTAAGGTGCGTTTGGATTTTCTATATAGATAGTTAGGATAGATGGTTCGCTTTGCAAAACGATTCAACTTAGGCGAATTCACCATTTTAATATAGATAGGCTTCCTAACCCCAAAATATTCGTATGTAGTTCCATCTAAAAATGTAATTTCTAACACGAGACCATCATGAATATAATCGGCAATACCCGAATTTGTAATGGTTTCGGTGTAGGCTTCTAAATTGGCTGCTATTGTTTCTGGGGCAATACTAACAAGAAAGTGATATCCATCAATAATTGCGCGACTTTGTATTTCGGCCTCTTCCCTTTTCACGTCTCCTTCTTGAAATTTATCAGGATGCCATTCCTTGACCAAATTGCGATATGTAGCTTTTAGTGTTTTTAAATCAATTTCGTTTTCGATACCGAACAACTTCTTATACTGGGCAATACGTTTCATAGCGATGTTTTTTACAAGGCGCGAAACTACATCAATATTGTGAATCAAAGTGCTTTATAGCGTTTTTTGTGCCCTAAAACATTTAATTGACGTAAAATACCTAAATTCTTAATAATGCATTCCATTGGAGTGGTTATAGAAGGCGCGCTTAACTATCCAAAAAAATTAAGATTATTCATCTTGCTGTTCTTTTAGCTTATCATTTTTCCAAATTCCTTTGGTGACCACTTCCCCATCCGAGGCATAGAACGTACCAGCTCCGTTTCGTTTGTCGTCTGTCCATTGCCCTACATACTTTTCCCCGTTTGGCCAGTAATAGGTTCCAAGACCTGAACGTTTATCGTCGCTATAATTGCCTTCATAGCGTTCGCCATCGGGCCAATAGAATGTACCTTGTCCGTGTCGCTCATTATCCTTCCACTCTCCTTCGTATCGGCTTCCGGTATCCAGTAAGGCAATTCCCATACCATTGGCTTTTCCTTTCCTTACCTGACCCACATAGTGCAACCGATTGTTCTTTTTACTCTTAAATTGTAAGTACTCCCCAAAAGATTTTTGTTCCAGTTGTCTCCGTATGGCGTTTAACTGCACCTGTTTTTTTTCAATAATGAAATTAAGGGAGTCGTAACTGTTCAATTCCCTAGAACTGAGTACCTTTTCTGCTTTAATTGAATCCTTAGGATAACTATCAGGGAATGGTGAACTGGCATCCGCCTTGAGCTTTGAAAATGTTTTGGCAAGTGCCATACGTAACTCCACGCTCCTATTGCCCCTATTCGATTCCAGTGATTGGGAGTACAAGCCTAAAGCGGCATCAACATCCCCAGACACCAAAACAGAATCTATAGCGAGTAGATCCTCATACTGGTTTATTTCGTTTTGGATACCATCAAGTTTACTTTTCTGTTTCGCTAACTCACGCTCCAAACCGGTACTCCGGAACATAAAGTAGACAGCAATAGCCGTTGCTATCAAAAGTAAACTATAGGGAAGGGCGATTCTTTTTTTCATACGTTGCTTCATATACGCAGGAGACTAGTCCTCTAGATGTATCGCGGGAAGTTTATTCCTAACTTTTCTAAAATCCGGTGAGAAATACATGTGAAAACGCACGGTCCAGTTTTGCTTATAAATACCCGGGTTCGACAATTCTTGTCCATGCGAATACATTAGGCCAGCTGCAAAAGTAAGCCTAGGATTGGCTATATAGCCAATGGTAGAGGTTAATCGTAGGTCTTCCATTGCGCTACCCACTACCGCTTTGCCACTTTGCATAATTAATTCGGCCTCTGGGGACACGTAAATTGTTTTAGGTGCCAATTTGGTAGTGTTCAAAGGAATTTTTGCCCGGAACATATAACGCCATCTATTTCGAAAAATATATTCGCTATTTTCTGGAAAACTTTGGGTCCACCTGTGCTCTATGCGTATCCTGTGGTAAATCATAGCACTATATAAAGGTTGTGCAAATTGATATTGATGCCAAATACGCCACTCCGGAACCACATTTCTATCGGTGGAACTTTCATCCGTATTAAAATTGATACGTGCCACTCCACCGAGCCTGAAATCAATTTGTTTGGAATAAATATAGCCAATGGCATGCCGGTTGTATATTTGAGCTACTTGTCCCGCAAAGGGTATGTTTTCCGTTTCTTGAAACCTAAAATGGGTCTGCGCATCCCAGAACAAACGTTTGGAAATACGAATGTTCCCGTAGGTGTTCAGCCAAAGTCTACTTTTTGGTTCTTTAAAGACAGATTCCTCAGGGAGCACCGTTTCTTGAGCAATTGCAGCGCTACCTATAGATAAAAACAAGCATAGAAAACAACAGATATGGATAAACGACCGATTCATTCCTCAGAGTTCTTTTCTTCTGGCTTTAATCGTAGTAACTCCTGTATTTTTAAAGCATCGGTCTCTTTCCTTAATTTACGCTCCAGTTTTTTGGTATCCTCATTACGGAGCTCCAACATTCTATCGTACGATGCATTCAGAAGTAGGTTGGTCTCCTCCGCCTTATCACAGTTTAACGCTGTGTTTATATGTTCCAAGAAATAGGGAATTAACACCTTATGGTAGGCCGTTGTTATTCGCTTTTTTACCGCTTCATCCATTAATGTAGCCATGAACGGATTCCATATACGGTCTGTATAAAGTTTGGTTAACACTTTCGTCCTTGCAGGCTGGGCCGAAACTGTTTGGGCAAGTAGATACATGTTTTCATGGCATACGACCAACTGTCTAGCGCGTTCCAAATCATCCGATGTGGATAGCTCGCTAAGGTTGTTGATTGTTACGGTCTGGATTTGTGCCAGTGTTTCCCGATATTCCCACGGCAGCGAATTTCCAACAGAATCAATAAGCTGTGTTAATTTTTTCTTCTGCGAAAGTAACTGTTCATTCAACTCGATACGTTCCTGTTCCTGTTCTTGTTTTAACAGTTTTGCTTTGAGTTCTTTTTCTATAAATGTGGTATGCGCTGCCGTATATTGGGCTAATTTCACAATTGATGCCATTGGTTCTTCCCCAAAATCCATAGCTACGTCTTTTTCGGACTTAAATCCAGTCCGGATTGCAATAGTTTCCATCTCTGCCCAAAGGGATTGATTGATTCCATTGGGCCATAGGTTGCTTAAGATATCCTGATCGGTCAGAAATTCCAATAATTCCCCTTCGTGATAGCTTACCAGTTTTTGTAGGGGTGCCAATTGTTCTTTTGTAATTTGTTCTAAGGCAAAGTACAATTCAGAGGCCTCCGTATCCGATAATTTTAAAATATTCAATAGTGGATTATCCATATACGCCTCACTAACAAGAGTAGCGGTCTCTACACGTTTAATTAGGGAAGAAACATGGGTTTTTGTAATTGAATCTGTTGGATAGAACGGCAGTCTTACACCAAAATTCGGTGAAAGATCTGCTGTTCCCAATGCACCGAGTATGGCGTTTAGGTTCTCATAATACCTGTTGTTTTGCGACAACAACTGTGCTACAGGATTTGGAGATAAGTCAGCTATTCCTCCTAGCTTTACTTCCAACACGCTAAGAAAGCGTGTGTCTAAGAATATTCTCTTGGTTTCTTTAACATTTGAATCAAAAATGGGCAAGGATTGTTCTCTTCCATTTATCCGAAGTACAATTTTTTCCAATATCCCCTCCTTAAAAAACCAACGTTCAGCTGGGTCTAGTTGATTTGTAGCGTAGAGCACCCATTCGTCTTGAGCTAAGCCGTTTCGTAAAAAACGTCCCACTAAGACCGTGCTATCGTTTTCTAACCGAAAATTTCGTTGTGGAATTCCTTCGTCAAAGGTGATACTGCTTTTGAACGGCGTATTCATTATTTCCGCATCTTTGATGCCGTGCACTGTATAATTCCAAGAACCCTCTGGCTTGCCCTTTACCAAAAGTCCTTGCACTTCTTCCTGGGTTCCGCTAGCGGCAATGCGGTATTGGTAATCTACCACGCGTGATTCTGGTTTTGCTTCAAATAAACCAAAACGAAACTTCCAAAATCCGGTTGCGTATCCACTATCAAAACCACCATCTATTAAAAATGTAGAATCTTTTTTGTTGAGCAACGCTTCCAGATTTGAGTTTTGCAACAGAAAAGAACCATTTAAAACTGTGTCCTTCCCATCAAGCTCATAACCAAAAGCGGCATTACCCTGGTAGTTCAGTACTTTGAACGGTCCCTCGTAAAATCCTTTCTCCTGCGCGAACACGGAGTTGCAAAGCACAACGCAAACCAGTATCGGAATTAATAGATATTTGTTAGGCGACCATATCATGCGGCAAAAAAAATAAAATAAATTGGAAGTAAGGAGTCTAATCAATTAAATTTATAAACATATCACTAAGGGTTATCCACTATCCTAATGCACATTTACAGGCATCATAACATGGTTATACAAAAAAGCCCCATCATTGCTGACAGGGCTTTTATTAAACTTGAAAGTATATGTTTAGATAACTTTTACGTTCACTGCGTTTAATCCTTTGTTACCTTCTTGAAGATCAAATTCAACTTCATCGCCTTCGCGAATTTCGTCTACTAAACCTGAAATGTGTACAAAGTGATCTTTTTCAACTCCTTCTTCAGTGATGAATCCAAAACCTTTTGTGTCGTTGAAAAATTTTACTGTTCCTTTACCCATTGTAATGTAATTTAATTTATAATACTAATTTAGGAAACAAAGATGGTGCCATTTTTTAGACTTACAACATCTTAAAGCAATTATTTTATGAATTATCCCTGGCTTTATTCTTCGATATTTTTTGAATCAATAGGAATGCATTACGATTTTACGAATTTAAACCTAATCTAAGAGCCAACCAATCCTTCTCTAATAATTAAAAAATAACCAGTTACATCTCTAGGGCAATACAAGTTTTATTCCTTCGTGATAAGCAGGAAATGTAATAAGGTTGTTGTGGTCTCCATTTTCTACCGTAAAAAATTTTTTTCGTTTGTTTGGTATAACATCGTATAACCGCTTACTAGATTCATAGGGAACTACCGAATCACTGTTGCCATGAAATATGGTAATAGGACATCTTATATCCTTAACATACTCATAGGAAGGAAATGTATATTTTAAAAAAAAAGAAACCGGCAGAATGGGAAACATTCCTTTTGCCACATCCAACAGACTGTAAAAAGGAGTTTCCAATACTAATTGTTTTGGCTTATTTGTTGCTGCAATTTTAGTCGCTATTCCTGTTCCCAAAGATCTACCGTAGAGTGTAATCTTGTTTTCATCATAATGCTCCAAGGCATAGTCATAGAATAACTGGCCATCTTCGAATAAGCCTTTTGGACTCAATTTACCAGTACTTTTGCCGTAGGTACGGTAATCCATAATTATAACATCATACTGTTTTTTAACAAAATAAAGGGCTATTTCTCCCCATCGGGATAGGTCTCCGGCATTTCCATGAAAATAGAGAATTGCTCCTTTAGGTTCTGGATTTTTAAAATGTAATCCGTTTAACACGGCACCATCTTTCGTTCTTAGATTAAACTCATTGTGCGGTAATGCAAACGAGTACACATAATCCTGCGGCAACCGAGATGGAAGAAAAATGAGTTTCTCTTGAAAAAAATAAAGCATAAGTATACTTAGAATATAAAGGACTCCAAGAAATTTAGCCAGCTTTTTAAGTCTTCGCATGTTTCTTTTTTGAGCCGTGTTTTACGTGGATACTGGAACCTTCCAAATTTATGGCTTTTGGACGGGAAGTAATGATATCTGCCAACATTTTGTGATACGCTTCAAAGGTGTTCAAATCTTTATGTCCACCACCGATAACTGTATGTAAAGTCGTACTTTTTGGGCGTATTCGCGATAGTTTTACACTAGTTTTATAGGGAATAAGCGTATCATCCGTGCCATGGAGAATATGGATAGGGCAGTTCACATACTTAAGCCACTTATAAGTTGGCATAGGAAACTTTATTAAGAGGGATAAGGGCATAAAAGGCAAATATCGTTTGGCCATTTTACTAAGACTATAATAAGGGGCATCCAACACCAACATTCTAGGATTGTTCATGGAGGCCAATTTGGTAGCGAATCCAGAACCCAGAGATCTCCCATATAAAATGATGTGCTTTTCGGCCACTTTATCTTTAAGTTTATTGTAGACTACCTGTAAATCTCGTTTAATAGCTTTTTGAGTACGCCTGCCCGTGCTTTTGCCAAAACCACGGTAATCTACCATAATCACATCATAACCATGGCGGGTAAAGTCAACCGCAAACTTACCCCACCCCTTAATACTTTTAGAATTTCCTTTTAGATAGAAAACGACACCCTTAGGGTTTTCGGTTTTAAATCTAAGTCCGTTAATAACCGCCCCATCCCTTGTTTCTATATTATATTCTTCTATCTCTTGGTGCTCGTAATAAAATTGGAAATCCTTGGGAAGCTTCTCTGGTTTGAACATGATATAATCCTGTAAAAAATATACCAGAATATTCAATGCCACATAAACCACAAGAACAATAAATAAAATATAAGTCCAATCCGTGCCTGAAAACATAAGGAGTAAATTACAAAAATTAACCGTAACTATTATTTTTCATAGTTAACAAGTATCACGGCATTATATTAAAACGCACCTTAAACAGCCTTGTCAAAGCTGACTATTCTTGGACCTTAAGGGTACTCCAATATCAAAACTAAACTTAAAGCCAGTCTTTCTTTTTGAAATATACCATCATACCTATAAATAGAAATATCATAACGCCCCAAACGTAATAATAACCATTCTCGGCATGCAATTCCGGCATGTGGTCAAAATTCATTCCGTAGATTCCTGCAATAAAGGTTAACGGAATAAAGATTGATGCCATAATAGTAAGTACTTTCATAACTTCATTCATCTTATTACTCATGTTACTCATGTACATTTCCATAAGACTCATGGACATTTCCCTATAAATCTGTAGACTTTCATTAATTTCGAGCATGTGATCTAAGGCATCCCTTAAAAACAACTTAGTATCCTTTGTAATTAATTTATTTTCTGAATCAATAAGCCTACCTATTAACTCCTTTACCGGGAAAATCCAACGGCGTATTTTGAGTATTTCTTTCTTGAGCTCCTGAATGTTTTGTGCTACGACTGGTTTAGGGTCGTTGTACACCTCATCCTCTAGGGTTTCAATTTTTTCGTTGATATGTTCCAAAACCATAAAGTAATTGTCGATTATTGCATCCAAAAGAGCAAAAAATAAATAATCCGCTCCCCTACTTCGTATTCTTCCCGCTTTTACTTCTATACGGTTCCGCACACCATTGAATACATCATCTTCCACTTCTTGGAATACAAGCACTGTGTTTTCCATTAATACCATAGCTACATGCTCTCCTACAATTTCTTGATCGCCATTAAGATATAACATGCGGAAGACGCCAAAAATATAATCTTCGTACTCATCTATTTTTGGTCTTTGTTCTGTATTTACGGCATCTTCCAGCACCAAAGGATTTAGCCCAAACTTGGTACCAAGAGCTTCTATAAAAGGCTCATCGTTTATCCCAACAACATTAATCCAGGTAGTTTTATTCGATGCTTTTATATCTAAAATATGTGCTATATCTATAGTCTCTTCCTCTTCAAAGCTATCCGCATTGTAAAGCGTAGCATATACCCTACTATCGGTTTTGTCCTTAGTTCCCAAGTAGCTTACTGTACCCGGGGCCTTTCCCATTTTTGTCTGGACACGAGATACATGCTTCTTTATTTTAGGAAATGTAATTTTTCTTTTTTGCGGCATATAAACTTTGTTTGCTTTAAAGATACTAAAACCAGATAGCTGCGCTAATCAAAACTAAGCTTGTTTAACAAAAGGCCTGATCCCGGTGCTACGGTGGTAAATCTTATGTTCGAGTTTGGTTTTAACGACTCCTTGATATCTTTGATGGACAATTCCCCTTTCCCGACTTGAAATAAAGCCCCCATCATCATACGTATTTGATACCGCATAAAACCTGATCCGTTTACGATGAACGCAAAGCTTTCGTCTGGAAAAAAATTAGCGGTTAACATCCCATTTTGTAAAAGTTCACAGCTTAGTACTTCCCGTACTACTGTAGTATTGGCTTTTAATTTAGCAGTGTAAGCTGAAAAATCATGGGTTCCTTCGAATAAAGATGCTGCGTCTTTCATGATGGCAATGTCAAGATCATCTAAGACATTCGTTAAGAAGGGTGCACAAAAAGGATGGTTTTTTGTTCCATAGGAAAACAAATAAACGTATTCCTTACTTTTACTTTGCTGTATAATATTGAAGTCGGCTGTCGTTGGTGATATGTCCGTTACTCTTATATCCGAAGGTAAATTTTTATTAAACATATCTATAAATTCGTTTAAGGGCGGGAGCTCCCTTTCCATGACAAAAAGTTCGAAAGCCCCGTTTAATGAGGATACTTTGGCATCTGTTCTACCCGCACCTAGTATTTTAAAGTCAGTTTTAGGAAGTATAAACTTTAATGTTTTCACCAACATTCTTTCTATGGTAAGCTGTCCAGGTTGTTTTTGCCAACCGCTAAACCGGAAACCCAAATACTGTAATCGGACGATATAATAAAAACGTTTCTTATGCATAAAACCTATCTTATTTAAGCAGTAAACAATTGATAATAAAATAATTACCCTCTAGATGCTAGCATCAATACTTATTTTTCTTACTTTAAACATACTAATCTAAACCAATTTATTATGAAAACCACAACAAGCATAAAGCCACCTAAGTGGTTTTGGATTCTTAGTGCCGTAGCACTACTTTGGAATTTAATGGGGGTAGCTGCCTATCTGACAGATGCCTATATATCAATTGAAGCTCTTGAGAAAATGTCCCAAGCAGAACGCTTGCTTTATGAATCTCAACCTGCATGGGTAACCGGAGCTTATGCAATCGCCGTATGGGGTGGTGCACTGGGAAGTATATTTCTACTTTTACGTAATAAGTGGGCACGCCCTATATTATATCTGTCCTTATTTGGTATTATAGCCCAGTTCAGCTATTCTATCTTTTTTAGTAATTCTTTTGAAGTTTATGGTCCAGTGGGGCTTATTATGCCAGTTCTGATACTGAATATTGGAACTGCACTTGTCTTTTTTGCTAATAAAGCAACTGCCAGAGCTTGGATCAAATAAGGTTTTTGAATCAACAAATAAGAAATACAAATGTTTTTCAACATTCCACTATATTTGAGACCGTTCATCGATTATATTGAAATAAAGAAACATTTAAGGCGTTAATTTCACAGCTATTATTTTTCCATATCCCCCTAAAGTAATATATAGAATGAAGTTTTTTAACGGAGTTTTACCTTGGAAATCGACACTTATATTGTCTGTTTTTATTTTATTGTTGGTTGATGTATTTAGTTTTTACGGTCTGTATACTAATAAATTCTATATCTTTAAGATAGATAACTACATCATACCTCTATTATCCATTGTACATTTTGTTTTCCTTTATGTCCTCTGGTTCAAAATAAAAGAAAAAGAACTCAGTGATCCTCCAATGCGTAATTTAGAGTACTTACTTTATATTATTGGAATCATCTATGCTTTTAAATTTTTTGACACCCTATTTATTCTGTTAACGTACAGTGAATACGAAAATTACCTTATTCCAGATACCTTTATCCCTTTAGGACTTGGCATACTGTTCCTTTACCTCCTACTCCTCTTACTTACTATGATTACCATAGCACACAGAAAGCACTTAGTGGGCACCTATCATTTTGATGACATGAACCAACATGTAGATAATTGGGGAGACTAAAAGGTAACTAGAATAAATCAACAACACCATTGCTACATCCCCTTTTGGGCAGTAGCAATGGCGCTTTAATAGAGGGACTAAAATAGCTTTACGCTACAAGTCGTTAATGAATCCGCTGTATAGATCCTTAAATTGGAATCCATCCTCAAAACGTTGCTTGTTCAGTTTTTTGTAAGATACTAAACCCCATAATGCCAATTCCTTTAAAAAATAGGCATCTTCTACCGGAAAATCTGGTTGGTGTGTTTTCACCAAATCGTTTAGTGCGGGAATACTATCCAGTGTGCGCTTATATTCTTCGTCCGTAAAATCATCTAATAGCTCAAAACCTTCCCCTTGAAAAAACCAATGTAATAGCTCGTCATAAGGAGTTTCGGCATCTTTACGTTCTAATTTATTTATTTCCGGAAAATACTCTGGGAATATGGATTTAACCGCTTCATCTATTAAAATACCAGCAACCCCGTCCGCACCTTCTTGTTCACCTTCATATACCAATTCTATCTTACCGGTTATGGCAGGAATAACACCTAAGAAATCGCTTAAGCGAACCATTGTAGTCTCAGCCCCAGTTAACAAGGACCTACGTTCCGCTGTGCTTAACAAATTCTGAAATGCGGTAATACTGGTTCTTGCACTAACTCCACTTTTGGCATCTACATACTCACTGTCACGTGCTTCAAAACTTATTTGCTCCAACAAATCCATTGCTAAATCCGGAACATAAACGGCATCTGTTTGCCGTGCTTCTAGGTTAGCCTCTTGCGCCGTAATCTTTCTTGCGGTTTCAATATCTTCTGGATAATGCGTTAAAATTTGGGAACCAATCCTATCTTTTAGTGGTGTTACAATACTGCCCCTGTTCGTATAGTCTTCTGGATTTGCGGTAAAAACAAATTGTATGTCTAATGGCAAACGTAATTTGAACCCTCTAATCTGTATATCACCCTCTTCTAAAATATTAAAAAGTGCCACCTGAATACGAGCTTGTAAATCTGGTAATTCATTAATTACGAAAATACAGCGATTCGCTCTTGGTATCATTCCAAAATGAATAACCCGGTCATCAGCGTAGGACAGTCTTAGATTTGCAGCCTTAATAGGGTCTACATCACCAATTAAATCGGCCACGGTTACATCTGGTGTTGCTAATTTTTCATAGAAACGATCGCTCCTATGCATCCAAGAAATTGGAGTCCCATCTCCTTTTTCCTTAATAAGCTCATTTGCGAAGCGAGATATAGGATGTAAAGGGTCGTCATTTATTTCTGAACCTTCAACAATAGGAATCCACTCATCCAATAGTGCTACCATCAAACGGGCCAAACGCGTCTTAGCCTGCCCGCGCAAGCCCAACAAATTAATGTTATGCCTAGATAAAATAGCCCGTTCCAGTTCTGGAATTACGGAATTTTCATATCCCCAAACCCCTTCAAAACTATCTTTTCCAGATTGTAAACGCTCTCGTAGATTATCCCTTAATTCATCCTTGATGCTTTTGCTAGTATATCCGGATGTTTTTAACTGACCTAAATTTTTAATTTCTGTATGTTTCAATTTCATTTTTTTTGGTAAACCTTAATTTGTTTAAAATGCTATTTAAGCCTTTTCCTTCGGTTTGATTCGTAATCCTCAAAAATCATTTCCCCCAGTCCTTTCAATCCCGTAAAAAATGCTTTTCCTTTGTTTGCTTCCGTAAACTCACGAATAAACTGCATCAAATAAGGGTCTTGAGCAATCATGAATGTGGTTATGGGAATGTGCAATTTGCGTGCTTGCCTAGCCATATTGTAACATTTCTCTACAATAAAATCATCTAGCCCAGCGCTATTCTTATAGTATGTGCCATCTGGAAGCCTTAAACAACTGGGCTTGCCGTCGGTAATCATGAAAATCTGTTTGTTCGTGTTTCGTTTTCTTCGGAGCATATCCATAGCCAATTGCAGACCAGCTACGGTGTTCGTATGGTATGGTCCCACTTTTAAATAAGGCAAATCCTTAATAGGAATGGGCCAAGCATCATTTCCAAAAACTAAAATATCCAAAGTGTCTTTTGGGTAACGTGTTGTAATAAGTTCCGAAAGTGCCATTGCTACTTTCTTAGCCGGTGTGATGCGATCTTCACCATAAAGAATCATACTATGGCTTATGTCGATCATCAGAATGGTACTCATCTGAGCCTTATATTGGGTATCCTCGACTACCAAATCCTCTTCGCTTAGCTCAAAACTACCGATACCATGATTTACCTGAGCGTTTTTAAGGCTCTCGGTCATGGAAATATGTTCAAGTCCGTCACCATAACGGTATTCCCTAAAATCTCCCGTATGCTCATCTCCTTGACCAGATTTTCCTGTTTTATGGTTTCCGGCACCGCTACGTTTTAGTTTACCAAAGATTTGATCTAATGCGCGCTGGCGTATAATGCGTTCCATTTTAGCGGTAATAGAAATATCACCTCCACTTCCGTCTCCCTCTTCACCGTCGGCTCCCGAACCACCTCCATTTTCAAATTCTTCTCTTATGTAACCTTTCGCCTTTAAATCTTCAATAAAATCCTCAATTGTATAGTTTTCATCTGTGAGTTCATACTCTTTGTCCAATTCGCGCAGCCAATCAATGGCCTCATCAAAATCGCCCGAAGTATGGGTAATGAGTTCTTGAAAAATATCAAAAAGTTTCTCGAAGGGTGAAATTTCCGCTGCTTCATAAGGCACAAAACGGAAACCTTTTCTTGTATTCATAGCCATGTTATAAAATTAAGACTTTTAGCTTGGATGGACTTCGTATTAGGGAAATGTTAACGTTGTTGTTTAAGGTTGTAATTTTCTTCTCAACGTAACACGTTAAGGGATTTAAAACATAATCCCTGACCTATCTATTGATTAAAGCTGTAGTATATCGAATAACATCTAGCCGGCGAAATATTAGTTGCACCATTGCGTTCGGTTCTAAAGGGAATAATGCCCAGAATTGAAATATGCCCACTATGAACACTTTTAAGCTACTCCATTTTTGCTCTTCAATAATTATAATTCTATGTTTTATTGGTTGCACAGATGATGAAATCGATGATAATCAAGTTCTTACTGATGAAGAAACAATAGATAATTCCGAAAATAACAACGACCCGGAAAATCCAGGTGATACTGCTACAAAGGAGGAAAAGATCTGTACAGACCCTTTAAACTATATTTTTAACGAACAAGACGGACTCCTATTGGCCGAATTTGAGGATGCTGAATTTACCGAGGATTGGAAGTTAAAAACGGATGGCGACAGCTATACTGGAAAGGGTTATATGGTTTGGGAAGGAACTCAAAGTCTAGGAAATCCCGGAAACGGTACCGCAACCTTTACACTAAAAATTGAAAACCCGGGCACCTATCAATTTATATGGCACTCGGCAGTAACGCTAGGCAATAACGGAACAGAACATAATGATACTTGGCTCCGTTTTAATGATGCCGATGATTTTTACGGCGAGAAAAGTAATGGTAGCAGCACGGTATATCCAAAAGGCACCGGCAAAACCCCTAACCCTGAGGGAGCAACCAAAGATGGCTGGTTTAAAATTTTCAGAAGTGGAAATGCGACGGATTTTAAATGGCAATCATCTACTTCTGACAATGACGCGCATGATGTATTCGTGGTGTTTAATACCGCTGGTAATTACCTTATGGAAATATCAGCCCGCTCCTCTGGACATGGTATAGATAGATTTGTGCTTTTTAATTCCAGCTTATCCAAAAACGATGCCATTGCTAGTGCGGACTTTAGCGCAATTAGTTGTGATTAACCTAAACTAGGTGAAATGTAAAACTGGATAATGCAAAAGTAATGGTCGCAATGAACCTGGTGAAAATGCTATCGGAACAATAAATCTAAAGTTCTTCGACTACACGCAGATCAGCATAGAATGTAAAATAATTTAACTAGAGCATAACTAAAGACTACAAGCAAATTTACATTAAGCTGAATATATTTTCTTGTACTTTAGTTCCGCTATGCATGAAAAACACCTTCAACAACAAATCACTGGTTTCTTAAACACGCCCCCAATATGGCTGAATACTCAATTTAAGATTAAGCAATTCGATTTTCCACAAGTGGATAGAACCAATTTTATCCCTAAGCCAATTCCTGAAAATTTACGCTTGGGTCACCAAATGGAACACATCTGTAAACAGTTGTTGGATTATAGCGATAAATATGAAGTAATACTACATAATTTACCTATACGAGACGGAAAACAAACCATCGGGGAAATCGATTTTATCTTAAAAGAAGTAAGTACTCGGCAATTAGTACATGTGGAACTGACCTATAAATTCTACATCATAAACCCAGAAATTTCAGAACCCATTCACCAACTTATGGGTCCCAACAGAAGAGACATGTTCTTTAGCAAAATGGAAAAAATAAAGAACGCTCAATTTTCCCTTCTCCATACGCAGGAAGGCAGCACCGCTTTAGCCGAAAATAATATTAGTAGCACTGAAATAAACCACCAAGCCTGCTACAAAGCACAATTATTTGAACCTTACCGTAGTAAACCCCTGAATTTAAGACCTTTAAATCCCAATTGTATTGTAGGCTACTGGTTACGAATAGCCGATTTACAGACCGATGCCTTCAAAAAACATCAATTCTATATTCCTTTTAAGAGTCAGTGGGTAATTGTACCACATGCCCTAGTTAAATGGACTTCCCATTATGAAACCCTCTTAGAAATCAACCTGCGCTTAATCAAACAAAATGCACCCATGGTATGGATGAAAAAATCCGAGGCGGAGTTTGAAAAATTTTTTGTGGTGATATAAGAATTTCTTTGGTAAATCCGATCGAGGGAATTACTTCCAGATGTAATTGATAAGGTCAATATGTAGTGAAAGTAGATTGTAAAAACTATAAACAGCCAACTCGTTAGGGTACATATCTTCCAAAACACTTATCAAACTGAATACAAATAGCCTGAATTTCTTAATTATGCAAAGAACCTAAATAAGGAGAAAGGCCAGTTTAAACCAATTATAAGAATTAAATTATCCTAGTTTAAATCGTAAAATTAATTACTAAGTGCGGTCTATCAATTAAATCATAGCTTTTCTATTTATAAATAAATAGATAAGCTACCTTACAATACAAACAGTGAATTTTAAATTGAGCCCCAACAGAAACAACCTATGAAACTAGACCAGAAACTAAATGATTTGCCCTTAACCAAATCTAAGCCTAGTACCTTGGCATCCTTATTTGGAAAAGAAGATATTACGCCCATGTGGGTTGCGGATATGGATTTTCAAATGGCAACGCCTATACAAAATGTTTTAATTGAACGCATCTCCAATTCAGGCTTTGGCTATGAATACAAACCGGATTCTTTCTTTGTAGCGCAAAAGAAATGGTATGCACAACACTACGACCTAGACCTCATTCAAGAACAGGTGTTGTACAGCCCTACCATCACTACCTCAATAGCTATTGTAATAGAACAGTTTACTTCCCAAGGGAACGGCATCATAATTCAGCCTCCGGTTTTCATGGAGTTTCGAGATGTGATACGGAACACAAAACGTAGAATTACTAAAAACCCGTTGAAACTAATTGGAGAACACTATCAGATTGATTTTAAGGATTTAGAAGAAAAGGCCAAAATGGAATATAATAAGGTCCTTATTATTTGTAATCCCCATAATCCTGTAGGTCGTGTCTGGACCAAAGAAGAATTAACCAAAATAGTAGGTATTTGTAAGCAAAACGACCTATTGCTGATTTCAGATGAAATACATAAAGACATTGTCCTTTTTGATAATGTCTTCACATCGGCCCTAAGCTTTATAGAAGCGTATGATAACATTATTGTATGTACCTCCGAAGCCAAGACCTTTAATCTATGCGGTATTTCCGACTCCATGGCAATTATTCCAAATCGTGAACTCAGAAATGCAGTAAGCACCACATTTAAAAAATACAACTTAGGCAGAACAAATGCGCTTACTAGGGTTGCACTACAAGCTGCGTATACAGATGGTTCTAATTGGCTAAAAAATACAATCGCTACAATTGAGCATAATGTTACAGAAATTGAGAAACAGTTAGCAACTTCTAAAATACAAATGATAAGACCGGAAGGCACGTATCAATTATGGCTAGATTTTAGAGCGGTCTTCACGGATACCAACGAAATGTTTACCACAATTACGCAAGACGCTGGCATTGGTCTTAATGCCGGCCATTGGTTTGGCCGAGAAGGCGCATTATTTATGAGAATGAATATTGCAACTTCATTGGATAAATCCCTTTCATCAATTAAAAAGATAAAACTGGTGGCTCTTAATGTCGCTAATCCACATAAGTAATTACTATTTAGTTAAATAAATGAAATAGGAAAGATATTATTGTTGAGAAAGTTTTAGCTTACGTTACTTGTTAAAGTCCAGTTTTAATTTAAAAGCTAATGGACGTAAACAGAGTTCACTATCCTAAACAATAGCATGGACGACATAAGAAATACTTTCGAATAAATAACCAAAGAACATGAGTAAGGAATGAATAAAGAAGTGAATGTCCTTACCTAATAAGCTGCAGAACACTTTTTATTACGATACAACATACCATAAACCAACTAAACGGCTCAAATGATATCATACACAACAACAGAACTAAATACGATTGTTAAAGGTGAATTAATAGGACATACCGTTCAACAAATTACCGGAGCCGCTGAAATACAAAATGCCAACTGCTCACAGATCACCTTCATTGGAAATAGCAAATACGCGAAGTTTTGGAAAGACTCAAAAGCCTCTGTTGCCTTAGTGCCATGCAATTTAAAAATTGAACTTGGTGATAATCGTGCCTTTATTAGAGTAAAAAATGTTGATTTGGCCATGGCCCAACTACTGGAGGTTTTTAGTCCTGCTGCACCTGTTTTTGAAACAGCCATACACCCAACTGCCGTAATACATAAAAGTGCAATCATAGGCAGCGGTTGTAAAATTGGAGCTAACTGTTATGTTGGCAAAGATGTTAAATTAGGAAATGAGGTTGTACTATACCCAAATGTTTGCGTTTTTGATGAGACGGTGATAGGAAATAATACCATAGTTTGGTCGGGTACTATTATCCGAGAGCGCTGTATAATCGGGAGCCATTGTATATTTCATATCAATGTTAGTATTGGTGCCGACGGCTTTGGCTATAGACCAAGTGAAGATGGAAGAAGCCTGGTTAAAATACCACAGATAGGAAATGTAATTATTGGGCATTATGTTGAAATTGGTGCGAATTCCTGTGTAGATAGAGCAAAATTTGGGTCGACCATTATAGGCGATGGCTGTAAGATAGACAATCTGGTACAAATTGCACATAACAGCGTTATGGGTCGTTCCTGCATCATGGCAGGTCATAGCGGCCTTGCAGGATCTGTTACGCTAGGGGATGGCGTTATTATTGGCGGTAGTGCTTCTATAAAAGACCATACGACCATAAACTCCGGAGCAACGGTAGGTGCAGGTTCTGGAGTTATGAACGATGTGGAAGCAGGAAAAACAGTATTGGGCTATCCCGCACAGGATGCAAAAGATATGCTACGGCAATGGGTCGCCATAAAACGTTTGGTGAAGGCAAAATAGACAGAGTTGATTATAGAAACGTTTGCTTTGTAAACAATTGTATTATTTTTAGCGTTAATTAATAACAAATGACCGTTAGTGTTGACCATTTTTGTATTCAATTGCGCTAAAATCATATAATCGATAAAATGAAACTAAAGGTATGCGTAGTTCAGGACAGCCCAGTTTTTTTTGATAAGGAAAAAACGATTGCGAAAGTTGAAAAACTAACAAGAAAATATGCAAAGCAAGCGTGTAAACTAATTGTTTTTCCAGAGTCATTTATACCTGGTTATCCAAGAGGGTTTTCTTTCGGCGCTAGAGTGGGAAGTAGGTCAAATGAAGGCAGAAATCTTTATTCAGAATATTATGACAACAGTATAGCCATAGAAAGTAATGATCTAAAAAGGCTTGAAAAGCTTGCTAAATCGGAAGACGTTTATATGGTAATTGGAGTCACGGAAAAGGTAAACACGCACGGAAGCTTATACTGCTCAATGCTGTATATTTCTCCAACAGATGGTCTACTGGGCGTACATAGAAAAATTAAACCCACTGGTACGGAGCGCACCATTTGGAGTGAAGCTGATGGTGAATCTTTGGTTACGTTCGAAACCAAAATAGGAAAGCTCGGAGGACTTATTTGCTGGGAGAATTATATGCCTTTAGCGAGAATGGCGATGTATAATAAAGGGATAGAGATCTATATTGCCCCAACGGCAGACTCAAGAGAAGAATGGATAGCGACAATGCAGCATATTGCATTGGAAGGTCGGTGTTTTGTTCTAGGTTGTAATCAATTTTTTACAAAATCTATGTATCCCGCCAAATACCGATCTTTAGTGCAAGAGGAGCCGGAAAACATGTGTGCTGGAGGAAGTGTTATTGTTTCGCCTTTGGGCAAAATAATAGCAGGACCCTTATTTCATGAAGCAGGGGCCTTGGTTACGGAAATAGAGTTAGATGACATAAAAATGAGCAAATTGGATTTTGATGTTATTGGTCATTATTCACGAAACGATATTTTCAACTTTAATGTACTAAATCAGCCCGAAATTAAGCAAGAAAAAAAAATCAAAAAAAATACTTGAAATAAAGTTCCGTTTACCACCAAAATCAAATGGTTCATAAACAACCATTTACCATTAAAACATTTCAATTTTTAGAGATGATTTGGCTTGTAAAAAGTGAAATTCAAACAAAAAAATAGTGCCACACTGCCCTAAAGTAAATGTGCCACATACCCGAACGCAATTACCAGAAGGTAATAAAAAGAGAATACGCCAGATTTTTTAGAAGAACTTTTATACAACCGACTCCCCGTATAATCAATAGATGCTATCCTTCAGTACGCTATCAACATTAGCGGTTGAAAACTGTTGGTGCAAGAGCAAAAAAATAGTACATTAAATTGTAAATTTGCACTTTCCTAACTCGCTCAATACCTAAGCACATATGATTCATTTCTTCGGGGATATCGCAACCAAAGTTTTTGCCGTCCAAACCACTCAAGAAATCAACCTAACAGACATTGAAAAACTAACATGGCTATTCGGATGTCCCCAACTCGTTTCAGAAACAACTAATATCCCTATGGCGTCGGTAGACGCTTTTTTTATTGGTCCACGTGCGGCCATGATAACGCCTTGGAGTACCAATGCTACTGAAATTACTCAGAATATGGGCATTACGGGTATTATCCGTATAGAGGAATTTAAGGCTACTTCGAAAGAAAGTACTGATTTTGACCCCATGCTTTTTCAAAAGTATGAGCAACTGTACCAAGATATATTTAAAGTAGACGTACAACCCGAAACAATTCTGGATATTGATGATATTGCTGCCTATAACCAACAAGAAGGTTTAGCATTAAGTGACGAAGAAGTAGACTACCTGAACGGGCTATCAAAAAAAATGGGCAGAAAACTGACCGATTCCGAAGTGTTCGGTTTTAGTCAAGTCAACTCAGAACACTGCAGACATAAAATATTTAATGGTACGTTTATCATCGATGGAAAAGAAATGCCCTCTTCCCTGTTTAAGCTGATTAAAAAAACCTCTTTAGAGAACCACAACGATATTATATCGGCCTATAAAGATAATGTAGCATTTGTAAAAGGACCTAAAGTGGTCCAGTTTGCACCAAAAACAGCTGATAAACCCGATTATTATCAGGAAACGGAGTTTAATTCGGTAATTTCCTTAAAAGCGGAAACACATAATTTCCCAACAACCGTAGAGCCCTTTAATGGTGCGGCAACTGGTGCCGGCGGTGAAATACGGGATCGTTTGGCTGGTGGTAAAGGCTCTTTACCTTCCGCTGGAACAGCAGTATACATGACAGCACTTTCCAGATTAGAAAAAGATAGACCTTGGGAAAAAGGCATGGCAGAACGGCCATGGCTCTATCAAACACCTATGGATATTCTAATAAAAGCATCTAACGGGGCATCTGATTTTGGAAACAAATTTGGCCAGCCTTTAATTACAGGTTCTGTACTAACTTTTGAACACGATGAAGCTACGGACAGTGGCTCTGAACGTAGAGGAGATGTAAGAAGACTTGGTTACGATAAAGTAATCATGCAAGCGGGCGGTATTGGGTACGGAAAAGCGGAACAGGCTTTAAAGGACACACCGGAAACGGGGGATAAAATTGTGATTCTGGGTGGTGACAACTACCGCATTGGAATGGGTGGTGCCGCCGTATCCAGTGCAGATACGGGTGAATTTAGTTCGGCAATCGAACTGAACGCGATTCAACGTTCCAATCCGGAAATGCAAAAACGTGCCGCAAATGCCATACGTGGTATGGTAGAGAGTAACAAAAATACTATCGTTTCCATACATGATCACGGTGCAGGCGGACACCTCAACTGCCTATCAGAACTAGTAGAAGAAACAGGCGGAAAAATTGACTTGGACAAATTACCGGTAGGGGACCCTACCCTATCCGCAAAAGAAATTATCGGAAACGAATCCCAAGAACGCATGGGCTTGGTAATAGGTAAAGAGGATGTAGACTTACTTAAACGTATTGCGGAACGTGAGCGCTCTCCCATGTATGAAGTAGGTGATGTTACCGGAGATGACCGTTTTACATTTGAATCTGCCACCACAGGAGAAAAACCCATGGACGTGCACCTTACGGACATCTTCGGGAGTTCCCCAAAAACCATATTGACAGATACTACTATCATACGAAATTATAAAGCACCAGAATACGAACTGGAATTTTTCCATGACTATATGGAGCAAGTGCTACAACTAGAGGCTGTAGCTTGTAAGGATTGGCTCACCAACAAAGTAGATAGATGCGTTGGAGGTAAAGTAGCCAAACAACAATGTGCAGGACCATTACAGCTTCCTTTGAATAACGTGGGTGTTATGGCCTTGGATTTTAAAGGAAAGGAAGGGATTGCGACCAGCATTGGCCACTCTCCCATTTCTGGATTGATCGACCCGGCCGCAGGAAGCAAAAATAGTATCGCCGAAGCGCTAACAAACATCATCTGGGCACCCTTAAAGGATGGATTGAAATCAGTCTCTTTATCTGCCAATTGGATGTGGCCTTGCAAGAACGATGGGGAAGATGCACGATTATACGAAGCAGTGCAAGCGATATCCGATTTTTCGATCGCACTAGGTATTAACGTACCCACCGGAAAGGATTCCCTTTCCATGAAACAAAAATATAAGGATGGCGACGTTATTGCTCCGGGTACCGTAGTTATTTCTGCAGCCGGAAACTGTAACGATATTACAAAAGTGGTAGAACCCGTATTGCAAAAAGATGGGGGAAGCATCTATTATATCAACCTATCCAAAGATGCCTACAAATTGGGTGGTTCTTCTTTTGCACAAATACGTAATACCATTGGAAATGAAGCACCGACCATAACGAATGATGCTTATTTTAAGGCGGTCTTTGATTTAATGCAAACCTTAATTACCGAAGGACAAGTCCTTGCCGGCCATGATGTTGCATCTGGTGGATTGATAACGACCCTTTTAGAACTTTGCTTTGCGGATACCGATTTAGGAGCTGATCTGGATTTGTCCAGTTTAGGTGAAAGTGATACGATTAAACTGTTATTTTCAGAAAATTCCGGAATTGTTTTTCAGCTAAAAGACAACGTCATTGAACAACTACTTATAGACGCTAAAATCGATATTCAAAAAATTGGAAATGTAACGTCCGACCCTACATTACGTATTAAAAATGGTAGTATGGAAATGGGGCTGAATGTGACATCCTTACGTGATACGTGGTTTAAGACCTCTTATTTGCTAGATGACAAACAAACCGCGAATGGACTAGCCAAGGACCGATTCGAAAATTACAAGGAACAGCCTTTAAAATACTTCTTCCCTACTGATTTTAAGGGCAAATTGCCTACAATAAACACAAAAGGTACAGCAAAGCCAAAAGCAGCCATCCTTCGTGAAAAAGGTAGTAACTCCGAGCGAGAAATGGCAAACGCCATGTTCCTTGCTGGTTTTGATGTAAAAGATGTACACATGACTGATTTAATATCCGGTCGTGAAACCTTAGAAGACATTCAATTCTTAGGAGCCGTGGGCGGCTTCTCCAATTCAGATGTACTAGGAAGTGCCAAAGGGTGGGCAGGAGCTATCAAATACAATGAAAAAGCCAATAAGGTAATCAAGGATTTCTTTTCGAGACCCGATACTTTATCAGTAGGCATCTGTAATGGATGCCAGTTGTTTATGGAACTGGACCTCATAAATCCGGAGCACGAAACACACGGAAAGATGACCTATAACGATTCTCACAAACACGAAAGTAATTTCACATCGGTCCAAATTCAAGAGAATAACTCCGTAATGTTATCCAGCATGGCCGGAGCCACTTTAGGAGTATGGATTTCCCATGGTGAAGGTAAATTCATCCTGCCACACTCCGAAGAAAATTATGATATTGTAGCAAAGTATGGATATCATACCTATCCTTCAAATCCAAATGGTAGCGATTTTAACACCGCTATGCTATGCGATAAAACGGGAAGGCATTTGGTTACCATGCCACATATAGAGCGTTCTACCTTCCCATGGAACTGGTCGCACTATCCTACCGACAGAAGCGATGAAGTTACACCTTGGTTGGAGGCATTTGTGAATGCGAAGCAATGGGTGTTAAAACACAGCAAATAACAAAGTTGGATTGGAATACTCGGCAAGATGCTTTTCCTTGATTTATAGGTTAATGCATCTTCCATAAATTTTTGTTAATGTTAACTTTTGGATAATTTTACCATACTTTTCTTACCTATTTTTAGGAAGTATGAAAAATCCTGTTCAGAAATTTCTATGTGCATCCGTTGTGCATCGGTTTATTACAGTTATTGGTTTATTTTTTCTGTTCTGTCCTTTCGAAAACACATTTGCCCAAGAGGACTATCCGGCATCGGAAAAGGAACTTCCTCTTGAAAAAGTATACCTTCATTTAGACAGGAGTTTTTATACCGCCGGAGAGGATATTTGGTTTAAAGCCTATCTTATGGATGCTAGAGACCATACCCCTAACACCCTTAGCGAAATTGTATATGTGGAGCTCATAGACCCAAACACCAAAGTGATAGCGCAAAGGACACTTAAAACGAAAAAGGGCTCCTCGGCCGGTGATTTTAAGATTCCGGTAAAATCCACTAGGGGTACCTACACTATTAGGGCGTACACGAATTACATGCGTAATTTTGGAACCAGCACGTTCTTCACCGAAGAAATTTTAGTAAATACCGCGAATTCCCCGGCAATAGAAAGCGATGAGGACCCAGACAACCCATATACAAACTTAGATATTCAATTTTTTCCCGAAGGTGGGTACATCATAAACGGATTTTTAAATCCGATCGCCTTTAAAGCCCTTGGTAAAAACGGTGAAAGCATTGAAGTTAACGGGAGCTTGGTAGATGATCTCGGAAATGAGGTCACACGTTTCACTACCAGCCATTTGGGCATGGGCCTGTTCCATTTTATTCCAAAGGTGAATAGAAAATACCATGCGATACTAGCGCAAAGCGATAAAGAACAACGATTTGAAATGCCCAAACCACTTCCCAGTGGAGTGCTTATGACCGTTTCCAATCAAGAGGATTTCTACAAAATAGAATTAAAAGCGACAGAAGACCACAAAATCAAAGACTATCTCCTAATTGGTAAACAGGGAGGTGCGTTGCGGTTTAATCTGACCGTGAATACCAATAAGCAGGAAAATTCGACCATAGTTAAAGTGGTAAAAAATATTTTGGATGAAGGTATTTTACAACTCACCTTGGTAAACCAAAACAATAAACCCATTGCAGAACGACTCCTATTTCACGAAAAGGAAACTGGCATGCCTATCGTAAAAATTACCTGTGATAGAGACGTCTATGACAAAAGAGCACCGGTGGTCATGGAAATTGCCTTGGACTCTTTGGACCTTACCAAAATTACCCCGGACATTTCTTTATCCGTCTCCAATGTAGCTGTAAATGCGGTAACGAACAATGTGACCGATATAAAAACATACCTACTGCTCAACTCCACTCTAAAAGGGAAAATAGAGCAACCGGGCTATTACTTTTATTCGAAGGCCCCAAATCGACAGCAACATTTAGATATTTTAATGCGTACCCAGGGATGGCGGCAATATATTTTAGAAGAAGAATTGGTGGCATCATCCAACTACTTTCTTCCTGAAAAAGGCATCATGATTTCTGGAAAAGTAGTCAATGCAAGCAACACAAAGGAACCGCTAACCGGATCCGTTTCGTTGACTTCCAATAGCGCAACAGAGATGTTACAGGATAAGGTAAATACAGAAGATGATGGTACATTTAGTTTCATGAACCTAGACTTTACGGATACCACTAACGTTTTGTTAAGTGCAAATGTATATTACCCTAAAAAGAAAAGAAACCCTACCCTTATTTATAAAATCAAATTAGATTCGGTAAGTTTACCTTACATCAATCCCTTTGATCTTAATTCCGCTGATAATGGTTTCCTAAATAACAGGAAAGAAAGCATGGCTCGATTTACAGGAGCATATGACCAAGCGCAAGAGACAACTTTATCATTTTTATATAGTGATAAAACCATACAACTGGATGAGGCTTTTATAGCTAGTAAAAAGGAAAATAAGGTAAATAAATATGAAGTTAAAAGAAAGATATCCCTATACAAAACACCTTCACAAACTGTAGATTTTGAAGACTTCAAAGAGATGGGTTTTACAAATCTTCTAGACGCATTAAGGGGCAGGGTACCCGGACTTAGCATTAGAGATGATACCGTGTATTTAAGATCCGCTTCTAATCTAACACAGAATGCAAATGCTGCACTGATTCTATTGAATGGCTCACCAGTAGGGAGCGATATTCTAAATCAAATGTTGCCTTCGGAAGTAGATTTCATTGATATACTAAAAGGACCCAGAGCAGCAATTTATGGTTCTAGAGCCGCTAACGGTGTTATTGCCGTTTATTCCAAGAACGGTACAGAATCATCTCGTACAAACAATACTGCGGGCGGATCGCTCAATTTTGAACATCCTGGATTTTACCCTGCTCGGAAATTCTATACGCCAAAGTACAATTTAAACCAAGAAGTAGGCAAAGACCTGGACATACGGACAACCCTACATTGGGAGCCTTATTTAAAATTGAATCCAGAGGGGAAAAGTAACATCTTTTTCTATGCGGGAGATATTTCGGGAGCATACCAAGTTGTATTGGAAGGTATTTCCTCTTTGGGCACTCCTATTTACCAAACCGCAACTTTTAATGTAAATTAAAATTTAACATATTCACAACTGGACTATTTATATTCAGCATAAATTGCTTTTTCAAATTCCTCCCAATGCTCTGGCTTCATCCGTTCTGGTGTAAAAAGGCAAATACCAGTTGCACCATTCTCCATGGAAACGCGAATGGCCGTTCCTATTTCCGAAGGTAAAAGACCATGGTTTTCAGGATCGTTTTCATTGGTTTTATTCTCCGGATTAGGACAAATAAATAATCCACTATAAACAGGCTTCACACCATTTACGGCCGCCACCTCCTCTTTAACAACCTCCCCCACCCATTCAGGGCCTTTTAAATAAAAGTCGTTATAATTCATAGGATACACTGCATCCAATTCCCATTTGTTCCACTCTTGTCGTACCAATTTTTTTGCAATAGTTGGTCCGGGGAAAACAGCAGCATTTATTTCTTTATCCTTTTCATGCACTACTTTGGCCAAGCGCCCTACCATATCGGTGATCAAATCATAACGAAATTGTTTCCATTCTTCAACGTTTTGCGCCTCATCTCCGGCAGCTTTAATATCTATGCCTGTCTTGTTCATGAAGTTTCCCGTGCAAGTATCACAATAACAGTAATCATACTCCGCATACTCCTTGTCCATAACCAATCCATACTTATCCCACAATCCTTCTGCCAAAATCACATCTGGAAAGCGGATATAATCCAAGTGAATCCCGTCTATTTCAGGAACAGTAGCAACAGAACCATATAGATTGGACAGAAAGTTGTAAGTTCCTTCTTTACTCGGACACAAAAAGGTATAATAAGGTACATAGGCCGGTTTTTCCAATGCCGATTCTCCCTTCCGGTTTTGAGCATATAAATCTTCCGAAATCTTTGGATTCTTTCCCTGAACCATAGTCGGAATCCAAGCATGAAACTCCATTCCAGCTTTTTTAACTAGAGCACCTACCCTTTTGTAAGTGTCCGGATCATGTCCGCCATTATACATAAGTCCATCTATACCTTTCTCCTTATAATCTTGAAACCGTTCGGACAACTCTACATCGGTTGCATTACCGGGACCGCCAGTCCATGCGTATACCGGTATCTTAGATTCTTTTTTGATACATGAGCTAGCAAGACATAAAAAGGAGAAAAGAAGAAGAAACTTTTTCATTATAAACAATTTAAAATTTATGGTGTGAAAATAGAAAATACCTTAAGCTAAACGTTGATTCTTAGCTATATGACGCTGTTGAGAATACCAATAGCATAAAACTACTTTCTCCCCAATTTATATACAGGTAAAGATTTCCATTAATGAAATTTATAACATCAATTAGAATTTTTAAAAATAATACACGTCAAATTAGGAATACCATTTTAAATATTGGGGTTCTTTCGCTATTTTGCAATGACCTAAAAGAAACATGACATGCAAAAAGTGACCCGCCTTTTCGATTTTCCCTATTACCAATTGGAAAACTACAATTTGGACAAAGCTCTGGTGAGCAAAAAGGATGGTAAATGGATAGCCACGTCTACGCGGGAATATATTGATAAAGCAAATGCGCTTAGCCGCGGACTTCTACGATTAGGGGTTAAACAAAATGACAAAATTGCTATCATTTCCATGACAAATAGAACGGAATGGAATATTTGCGATATCGGAATTTTGCAGGTAGGTGCACAGAACGTACCTATTTATCCTACTATCTCGGAGGAGGATTATGAGTATGTTTTGAATCACTCCGAAGCTACCTACTGCTTTGTTTCTTGTAAAGAGGTACTGGATAAAGTACTATCTATAGGTGAAAGGCTTAAAAATATAAAAGAGATTTTCTCTTTTGACGATTTAGATAATTGCGAAAGTTGGACGAGCGTTTTAAAAAAAGGGGCTGATGAAAGTAACCAGCAAGAAGTAGAAGCGAGAATGGAAGCTGTAAAACCAGGGGATTTAGCCACCCTCATTTATACCTCTGGAACAACCGGGCGACCAAAAGGAGTAATGCTTTCGCATAATAACATTGTATCCAATGTAATTGCAAGTAAGGCTCGTGTGCCTTTTGAACCTGGAGCTAGTGCCTTAAGCTTTCTTCCGGTATGCCACATTTTTGAACGTATGATTCTTTATTTATATCAATATTGTGGTATCAATATCCATTTTGCAGAAGGATTGGATAAAATAAGTGACAATCTAAAGGAAGTGAAACCCAATGTAATGACCGTTGTTCCGCGACTGTTGGAGAAAGTATATGATTCTATAATTGCTAAAGGGTCGGCTTTGACGGGTATAAAGAAAAGTCTCTTTTTCTGGGCAGTGGAACTGGGCCTAAAGTTTGAACCTTACGGACAAAACGGATGGTGGTATGAACAAAAATTAGGCCTGGCACGCAAGCTAATTTTTAGCAAGTGGAAGGAAGGTCTAGGCGGAAATTTAGATACCATGGTTTCCGGTAGTGCAGCCTTGCAGTCTAGATTGGGCCGTATCTTTGGAGCGGCCGATATCCCGGTTATGGAAGGGTATGGTTTAACCGAAACTTCCCCTGTTATTTCGGTTAACCAAGTTGATGGCGGTGGATGGCGTATTGGATGTGTGGGTCGTGTAATTAATGACGTAGAAGTAAAAATTGCCAGTGATGGTGAAATACTATGTAAAGGTCCCAATGTCATGATGGGCTATTATAAGGACGCTGAAAAAACAGCAGAAGTATTGAAAGATGGTTATTTTCATACGGGTGATATAGGTGAAATAGATTCTGATGGATTTTTAAAGATAACCGACCGAAAGAAAGAAATGTTCAAAACATCCGGTGGCAAATATGTGGCACCCCAATTATTGGAGAACCGCTTTAAGCAATCGCGATTCATAGAACAGATTATGGTCGTAGGAGAGGGAGAAAAAATGCCAGCTGCGTTAATACAACCAAATTTCGAATTTTTATATCAATGGGCAGAAAAGCATAATATTACTTTAAGCGAAAATTCCGATATTATCCTGAATGAAAAAGTTCTAGCACGTTTTCAAGAAGAAGTAGATGCTGCAAATACAGATTTTGCAAAATGGGAAAAGGTTAAGGCTTTTCGTTTAACTCCAGATGTTTGGACTATTGATGAAGGCCACCTAACCCCTACAATGAAATTAAGACGCAAAATTGTAAAAGGTAAATATGAGAGCTTATACAATTCTATTTATGGTCATTAGCATCCGGCATTAATCTCAAATTAATGATTCCTCTACTATGGCATTTAAAAGGTATACGGTAATACCACGGTAATTTATTTGGTGCCAACTGTATTTGGCGCTGTGGCCATTATACCTTCCATATTATCAGATAATATGAGTTAGGAACATAAAAAAAAAGGGTAGTACTAACTTATTGGTGAAGAATGAACTTTCTAAAAAACAAAACATCGGCACAGCTAAAGACTTGGAATAAAATATGCTTTGCAGCAGCCATACTAGTCCTGCTCGCCATGTTTGCCCTTTTAGGCGTAGCGCTATTTCAAATATCCGATGGTACAGAAAATGCCGTATTTACAGCTCTAGCCCCTTCAATACTACTTCCTATCATATTTGTTCCTATTCTTTTTTCGGCCCTAATCAGCAGCGAACTAAAGAAAAGGAAGCACTAAAAATCTTAACTACTACTAAACAGGATTTTAGCCATACATTTCAACAAATTTATTATGCATGCATAATAAATTTTCCTATATTTGATGTCGAACGAATAATTAAATGAAGGAAATTACAATTGATTACGCACTTCGCGCAACTTGGCAAGCAGTTGCCAGAATGTATAACGAGGAGGCCAAACAATTTGATACCACTATGGCGGTAGGCTTTACCTTATTAAGTATAGACCCAAAAACCGGAACGCCATCAACAGCTTTGGGGCCTATTATGGGAATGGAAGCCACTAGCCTTTCCAGAATTTTAAAGAGTATGGAGGAAAAAGGACTTATTGAGCGCAAGCCCAATCCTGCCGACGGTCGTGGTGTCCTTATCCACCTAACAGATTTTGGACTGGAAAAAAGAAAGGATTCCAAGGATGTAGTCATGCGTTTTAATGAAGTGGTAAAACAAGAAGTGGACAATGAAAAGCTACAGCATTTTTTTGAGGTTACGGAAACCATAAATAAGCTTATTGCAGATAAGAAGATATATATAAAGAATATAACAAATCATTAATATCAGGGGATAGTACATGAACAAGCACATTAAAAAGGTAGCAGTAATTGGCTCTGGAATCATGGGAAGCGGAATCGCTTGCCACTTTGCCAATATTGGGGTTGAAGTCTTATTATTGGACATCGTGCCCAGAGAATTAAACGACAAAGAAAAGGCTAAAGGACTTACTTTGGAAGACAAGGTGGTTAGAAATAGGATGGTCAATGATTCGTTGATTGCCGCTTTGAAATCAAAGCCCTCTCCTATTTACCATCAAAAATTTGCCAGTAGAATTACCACGGGTAATCTTGAAGACGATATCGCAAAAGTCAGTCAAGTAGATTGGATTATTGAAGTAGTCGTTGAGCGTTTGGATATCAAAAAAATGGTCTTCGAAAATCTTGAAAAGCACAGAACCCCCGGTACCTTAATCACATCAAATACCTCAGGTATTCCAATCAAATTCATGAGCGAAGGCAGAAGTGATGATTTCCAAAAACACTTTTGTGGAACGCACTTTTTTAACCCTGCTAGATATTTAAAATTATTTGAAATCATACCCGGGCCAAAAACATCTCCAGAAGTATTGGATTTCTTAAATGGTTACGGAGAACAGTTTTTAGGAAAGACATCGGTAGTCGCTAAAGATACACCTGCCTTTATAGGAAACCGTATTGGTATTTTCAGTATCCAAAGCTTGTTCCATGCCGTTAAGGAAATGGGAATGACCGTTGAAGAAGTAGATAAATTAACGGGGCCGGTAATCGGTAGACCAAAATCGGCCACGTTCAGAACTGTAGATGTTGTTGGTTTAGATACCTTGGTGCATGTAGCCAACGGTATTGCCGATAATTGTAAAGAAGACGAAAGACACGCATTATTTGCACTGCCCGACTTTATTTCCACCATGATGGAAAACAAATGGTTGGGAAGCAAGACCGGTCAAGGTTTTTATAAAAAATCTAAAGATGCCAAGGGTAACACCGAAATTCTAACCCTGGATTTGGATACCATGGACTACAGGTCTAAGAAAAGTGCCAAGTTTGCTACTTTGGAACTGACCAAAACAGTGGATAAAGTTGTGGATCGCTTTTCAGTTTTAGTTGGCGGAAAAGACAAGGCGGGTGAGTTTTACAGAAAGAGTTTCGGAGAATTATTCGCTTATGTATCGCACCGTATTCCAGAAATAACCGATGAATTATATAAGATCGATGATGCGATGAAGGCTGGTTTCGGATGGGAGCATGGACCATTCCAAATATGGGATGCTGTTGGTCTTGATAAAGGTTTGGAATTTATTGGTGCCGAAGGCCAAGAAGCAGCAAAATGGGTTTCGGAAATGAAGGCAGCGGATATAACCTCCTTTTATACGGTAAAAGATGGGGCCACATATTTCTATGATATCCCATCTAAGAAAATGGTTAAAATACCAGGACAGGATGCATTTATCATTCTGGACAACATTAGAAAATCCAAGGAAGTATTTAAAAACTCCGGAGTTGTTGTTGAATATTTAGGTGATGGAATTTTAAATGTGGAGTTCCAATCCAAAATGAATACCATTGGCGGTGATGTTTTAGCGGGATTAAACAAGGCTATTGACCTAGCAGAAAAAGAGTATCAAGCATTGGTTGTTGGTAATCAAGCAGCAAATTTCTCTGTAGGTGCCAACATTGGTATGATCTTTATGATGGCAGTGGAGCAGGAATATGATGAGCTAAATATGGCCATAAAGATGTTCCAAGATACCATGATGCGCATGCGTTATTCATCTATCCCAACCGTAGCTGCCCCGCATGGAATGGCCTTAGGTGGTGGTTGTGAGTTATCATTACACGCTGATAAAGTGGTTGCCGCGGCAGAAACTTATATGGGACTTGTAGAATTTGGCGTTGGTGTTATCCCAGGCGGTGGTGGTTCCAAGGAACTAGCACTTAGAGCTTCGGATACCTTTAGAAAAGGAGATGTAGAGTTAAATATTTTACAAGAGTATTTCCTTACTATAGGAATGGCAAAAGTATCCACATCTGCTTATGAAGCTTTTGATATGGGAATACTTCAAAAAGGAAAAGATATTGTCGTGGTGAATAAAGACCGTCAAATTGCAACAGCGAAGGCACATGCAAAATTGATGGCAGAAGCCGGCTACACACAACCACCTGCTAGAAATGACGTAAAAGTTCTAGGTAAGCAGGCGCTAGGTATGTTCTTAGTAGGAACAGATTCTATGGAAGCGAGTCACTACATCAGTGAGCACGATAAAAAGATTGCAAATAAGTTAGCCTACGTAATGGCGGGTGGCGATTTATCTGAACCAACACTAGTTTCTGAGCAATACCTGTTGGATATTGAACGAGAAGCATTTCTTTCACTTTGCACAGAAAGAAAGACTTTGGAAAGAATTCAGCATATGCTGAAAACTGGAAAACCGTTGAGAAATTAAGAGCGTTAGTAGCCTATTAAACAATGTAGATAAATTTGCTAAAAGCCAAAAGCCGATAGCTAAAAGTATAATAAAACATGAAAACAGCATATATAGTTAAAGCATACAGAACTGCAGTCGGAAAAGCTCCCAAAGGAGTATTCCGTTTTAAAAGAACGGATGAATTAGCAGCGGAAACCATCGACTACATGATGAAGGAACTGCCTGATTTTGATAAAAAACGAATTGATGATGTCATTGTAGGTAATGCAATGCCAGAAGGTTCACAGGGTTTGAATATGGCACGTCTTATCTCTTTAATGGGATTGGATATAGTAGACGTTCCCGGAGTAACAGTCAACCGTTTTTGCTCCTCAGGAATTGAAACTATTGGTATAGCTACGGCTAAAATTCAATCGGGCATGGCAGACTGTATCATCGCAGGTGGCGCAGAAAGCATGAGTGCTGTACCTATGACCGGTTACAAAACAGAATTAAACTATGATGTAGTTAAAGCTGGCCATGAGGATTATTATTGGGGAATGGGAAACACAGCCGAAGCTGTTGCCAATGAATTCAAGGTATCTCGTGAGGACCAAGATGAATTTGCCTACAACTCGCATATGAAAGCACTACGGGCACAAGCCGAGGATAGATTCCAAGACCAAATTGTTCCTATAGAAGTGGAAGAGACCTTTGTGGGATCTGATGGGAAAAAGGCTATAAAAAAATATACGGTAACCAAGGATGAAGGTCCTAGAAAGGGAACTTCGGTAGAGGTGCTGAACAAGTTGAGACCTGTTTTTGCGGCTGGTGGAAGTGTTACTGCCGGTAACTCATCACAAATGAGCGATGGTGCAGCTTTTGTTTTGATCATGAGCGAAGATATGGTCAAAGAGCTTAATCTTGAACCTATTGCTAGATTAGTTAATTATGCTGCTGCTGGTGTTCCTCCAAGAATAATGGGGATTGGACCAGTTGCTGCCATCCCTAAGGCTTTGAAACAAGCTGGTTTAAAACAAAATGATATCAATTTAATTGAATTGAATGAAGCGTTTGCTTCGCAATCATTGGCCGTGATAAGAGAGCTGAATTTAAATCCAGATATCTTAAACGTCAATGGAGGTGCAATTGCCCTAGGTCATCCACTGGGCTGTACAGGAGCCAAATTATCGGTTCAACTATTCGATGAGATGCGCAAAAGAAATATGCAAGGCCAGTATGGTATGGTAACCATGTGCGTGGGAACCGGACAAGGTGCTGCCGGAATATTTGAATTTTTAAACTAATAACTAAAACATAAGTACCAAGCTATTTAGCAAGTCGCATATTACTTGATACTTTTTACTTAATACTATTTAACATGAGTACAGAAACAGCAAACAAAGAAATACTACGCGGAGGGCAATTCTTAGTAAAAGAAACAAATTGCGAAGATGTTTTCACTTTAGAAGATTTAAGTGAAGAGCAAAAAATGATGCGTGATAGCACGAAAGAATTCGTAGATAGAGAACTATGGGCACATTGGGAACGCTTTGAACAAAAAGACTATGCGTATACTGAAGAGACCATGCGTAAAGCGGGTGAACTAGGATTATTAAGTGTAGCCGTACCAGAATCTTATGGTGGTATGGGTATGGGTTTCGTATCTACTATGTTAGTATGTGATTATATCTCTGGAGCTACTGGATCTTTCAGCACTGCTTTTGGAGCACATACTGGTATTGGTACAATGCCAATCACCTTATACGGAACCGAAGAACAAAAACAAAAGTATGTTCCTAAATTAGCCTCTGGCGAATGGTTTGGAGCGTATTGCTTAACAGAACCAGGAGCTGGTTCTGATGCAAATTCAGGTAAAACAAAAGCGGTATTATCCGATGATGGGAAACACTACCATATCTCCGGACAAAAAATGTGGATTTCCAATGCAGGATTTTGTAGTGTATTCATAGTTTTTGCACGTATTGAAGATGATAAGAACATTACAGGGTTTATTGTAGAAAACGACCCAAGCAATGGTATTTCATTGGGCGATGAGGAAAAGAAATTGGGAATACACTCCTCCTCTACGCGTCAGGTTTTCTTTAGTGATACTAAAGTGCCTGTAGAAAATATGCTTTCGCAGCGTGGAAGTGGTTTTAAAATCGCCATGAACGCGTTAAACGTGGGTCGTATAAAACTGGCTGCCGCATGTTTGGACGCACAAAGACGGATCGTTAACGAGGCTACAAAATATGCCAATGAGCGTATACAATTTAAGACAGCCATTATGAATTTTGGTGCCATTAAGGCAAAGATTGCAGATATGGCTACCAACGTTTATGTTGACGAGGCAGCTTCTTATCGTGCAGCTAAGAATATTGAAGATCGTATTGCCATGCGTTTGGCAGATGGTAACACCCACCAAGAAGCAGAATTAAAGGGTGTGGAGGAATATGCTATCGAGTGTTCTATCCTAAAAGTTGCGGTTTCAGAACACGTACAGCAAACCACGGATGAAGGGGTTCAAATATTTGGAGGTATGGGCTTTAGCGCAGATACACCAATGGAATCTGCATGGAGAGATGCTAGAATTGCCCGTATTTACGAAGGAACCAACGAAATTAACCGTATGTTGGCGGTGGGGATGTTGGTCAAAAAAGCAATGAAAGGCCATGTAGACCTTTTAGGACCTGCGACAGCGGTAGGAGAAGAATTAATGGGAATTCCTTCTTTTGACACGCCTGACTTCTCCGAACTTTTTGCAGAAGAAAAAGACTTAATCAAAAGATTAAAGAAGGTTTTCTTAATGGTCGCCGGTAGTGCAGTACAAAAATTTGGTCCTCAATTGGAGGAGCACCAACAATTAATGATGGCCGCATCCGATATTCTGATTCAAGCGTACTTAGCGGAATCTGCAATTTTAAGAACAGAAAAAAACGCAAAACGATTTGGAGAAGAAGCACAAGCCACCCAAATTGCCATGTCTAAACTTTATTTATACCGAGCTACAGAAATCGTAATACAAAAAGGAAAAGAAGCTATAGTTTCTTTTGCTGAAGGAGATGAGCAGCGCATGATGCTAATGGGCCTAAAACGTTTTACCAAGTATACAAACAATCCTAATGTCATTGCTTTACGTACGCAAATTGCAGAAAAAGTAGCGGCAGATAACGGCTATACATTTGACTAACTCAATGTACTTTTGTTTTCAAGCAAAAGCTAAACCGTCCGCCAAATTGGCGGACGGTTTTTTATTTGCACATATTCCGATAAGCGTCTAATTTTAGCAAATGAATGCATCCCTTCTACAACAGGTCTACGATACAGGAGCTTTCCGCAAAAAAGGTCACGAATTAATTGATCAGCTCGCAGATCATTTAGAGGATAAGCTACAACAGAAATCCGAAAACGCCATACATTGGAACGAACCTGAAAAGGAACTGGAATTTTGGAAAACATTCCTTCAAAATGGAGATAAGAATCAATTATTCCATGAAATCACTAAACGAACCACTTATATTCACCATCCGCACTATATAGGCCACCAAGTAAGTCCAACTGCACCCATCACCGCACTCACGGCAATGATAAGTGGGTTACTTAACAACGGAATGGCAGTATATGAAATGGGTATGTCCCCATCTGCAATAGAACGTGTGGTGACCGACATACTGTGTAAAAAAATTGGCTTTGATACTACTTCTGGCGGGTTTATAACTTCAGGAGGCACTTTGGCCAACCTAACTGCATTGCTCACGGCACGAAAGGTAAAAGTGGAAGATGATGTCTGGAACAAGGGAACGCGACAACAACTGGGCATATTGGTAAGCGAAGAAGCACACTACTGCGTAGATCGTGCCGCTAAGATTATGGGATTAGGTGAACAGGGTATTATTAAAATCCCAGTTACCTCAGATTTTAGAATGGATACAGCACTTTTAAAGAAAAAGTATGAAGAAGCCCAAGAAGCCGGCATTCATATTTTTGCCATTATCGGTAGTGCTCCCTGTACTGCGACCGGAGCATTTGATGACCTTGAACAAATAGCAAGATTTGCTAAGGAAAAGGGTATCTGGTTTCACGTGGATGGTGCGCATGGCGGAGCTGCCATTTTTTCCCCTAAATATAAAACGCTTTTAAAAGGAATTGACCAAGCTGATTCTGTGGTGATAGACGGTCATAAGATGATGATGATGCCCACTATTACTACCGCATTATTGTACAATAAAAGTGCTCATACAAATGTAACCTTCAGTCAAAAAGCAGACTACCTTTTAACGGAATCCGAATTAGAAGATTGGTGCAACTCCGGCAAAAAGACTTTTGAGTGCACCAAGACTATGATGAGCATTCATTGGTTTACCATGCTCAAACTCTATGGCGAAAACGTTTTTGATGCTTATGTAACCCACCTTTTTGACATGGGTTCCCAGTTTGCAGAAATCATTAAGGAACACTCCCTATTTGAATTGGCCGTAGCACCAATGTCTAACATTGTTTGTTTTAAATATATGGACAACAGTAAATCCATCAAGGCCCAAAACAATCAGAATGAAGCCATACGGCAAGCCTTGTTAGAAGATGGCGAATTCTATATTGTACAAACAAAATTAAAAGGGATTCACTATTTAAGGATTACTGTTATGAACCCGTTCACAACCAAAATCCATTTTAAAAACTTGCTAGATAAAATTTGTACACTAGCTGTTAGGATATAACTAAGCTAGTTTTGAAAATTAAATAGGTGTCATATCAAGAGTAGTCGAAATGCCTTTGAATGAATCAACCTATAAATCTTCGGCTGCGCTTAGAATGACAGAAAAATTATCATTATTTTTTGTCGTAATACTAGCTAATAGACTCTAAAACCTGTTCCTCACTTACCTTATTTGAAAAGAGAACTGCACACTCTATCAAAGCTAAATGGGAGTACGCTTGAGGAAAGTTACCTAGCAACCTTTTTGTCTTAAAATCAATATCTTCACTAAAGAGACCTAAATGATTACTATAAGATAATAATTTATCAAATTGCTTCATGGCTTTTTCTTCTTCCCCAATTTTAAAGAGGCTGTTGATAAACCAAAACGTACATATTGTAAACGAAGATGATGGTAATCCAAAATCATCTTCGTTTTTATAGCGATACAGCAAACCATCGTTGCTTAGTTCCTTCTCTATTGCTTTGACGGTACTTACAAATTTTGGGTCCTTAGCATGGATAAATCCGTAGGATTCCATTAATAGAACAGAAGCATCCATATCCGAACTACCATAGGATTGTGTAAAAGCCCTCACGTCGGCATTCCAAGCATGTTCATGGATGTCATTTTTTATTTCCTGCTCCAAAGCCGTCCATTTTTGAATTTTGGCTGTCTTTTTAAAAATCCGTGCCACTTTAATTGCTCTGTCTATAGCCACCCAACAAAGCACCTTGGAAAAGGTAAAATGCCGATCTTCTGCCCTAAATTCCCAGATACCCTTATCGGCCTCTTTCCAATGGTTGGAAACAATCCAAACAATTCCTTTGGTAATGCCCCAAAGTTCCTCCCCATTTTCGGTATCATTACTGTACTTGGATAACTGCTGATAAATAACATCCATTAAAATACCATAAATATCGTTCTGCTTTTGCTTGTAAGCAGCATTTCCGACACGAACAGGCGCCGAACCTTTATAGCCCGCTAAGTGTTCCAAAGTAATTTCGGTCAACTTTTTTTCTTTGTTGATACCGTACATGATCTGCAGTTTTTCATCCTTATCCGGAATGAGGTCCACAATGAACTGCAAGTAGCGCTTCGCCACATTCCTATGGCCCAAATCGCCTATCACCTTAATGGCCATAGAGGCATCCCGTATCCAACAAAAGCGATAATCCCAGTTTCGTACTTCGCCAATAGTCTCGGGCAACGATGTAGTAGCCGCTGCCAGTACCGCACCGGTTTTATCATAACTTAATAACTTAAGGGTAATAGCACTGCGGCTGATTTGAGTATTGTACTTTTTGTAATTTGGCGTTTTATCGCTCCAATTCAGCCAATAGACCTTCGTACGTTCCAGTTCTGTATATATTTTTCGAACAGATGGCTGAAACAGTTTTTCGTTATAGCCCATTAAAAAATAACCGTCGTCTTCCAATATTATTTCCCTTCCTTCCAACACTGCGTTTTTGTTAAAGGAGGTGTATAAAAAACAGGTGTCAAACTTCTCGCCGTGGGTAAGACTTACGATAAAGTTCTTTTTTACAAACGTCTCCGTTTTACCCAAGGCATATTCCAATTTTGGATTGTAATTAACCTTGAATACAGGCTTTCCAGCTATGTGCTTAAAAAATCGAATTAACTCCGGCGGCGAATTATACCCATCTTCCTTGCGGTATCTAGGCATAAAGTCACGGATTTCAAAAATATCGTTACCGTTCGTAAATCGTGTGATTAAAATAGCGGTATGCTTTTTATAACGTTGCTTTATGGAGTAGGAATCATCCACATGAATTTCAAAGCTTCCCCCAATTTCGTCATCCAATAATTTTGCAAAAACCGAAGAAGAGTCGAACTCTGGCAAACAGCACCAATCAATAGCCCCTGTTTTAGATACCAAGGCTGCGCTTCTACAATTCCCTATAATTCCATAATCTAAATTATCCATGTATGTGTTTCTATTTCATTTCTGGGACTACCATTTCATTATCAATAACCTATTCACTCATATTCTAGGCTGCCTTTAATAAACGCCCTTCACATTGCAGTTTCGATAAAAATTTTGATTCAAATGAACTTTCAATTGGTATTACCCATGTTTTTGCCGAAATTGAGAGAAATTAAGTTCAAAACAAAACAAAATCGGCTATTTATGTCCAAAACTATCATAATCTCAAATAGACTGCCTGTACAATTACAAATTAGCAATGGAGACATTACTGCGATACCGAGTGTGGGCGGATTGGCAACGGGAATGAAATCTGTACATTCTGGTGGAGATAGTCTTTGGATTGGATGGAGTGGCCTAACAGATGAAGAAATTCCAGAGGAACTTGCACCGAAAATTGATAAGGCATTAGCAGAACACGGTTCATCTAAAGTAAAGTTGACCCAACAAGATGTAGATGGATTTTACTTTGGATTCAGCAACAGAACCGTGTGGCCTTTGTTCCATTACTTTTTGGAGTATTCGGAATTTGAACTTTCCAATTGGGAAACCTATAAAAAGGTAAACCAAAAATTTGCAGACGCTATTTTAGCAAAAGCGGACGAGAACGATACTATATGGGTACATGATTACCAATTAATGCTGGTTCCGCAAATGGTACGGGAACAGCGTCCTAACATTTCTATAGGTTTCTTTTTGCATATTCCTTTCCCCTCTTACGAGATCTTTAGGACCCTACCTTGGCGTAAAGAAATCTTACAAGGATTGCTTGGCTCCGATCTCATTGGGTTTCACACCTACGACTACGAACGACATTTTTTAAGCTCCGTACGCAGGCTTTTGGGCTTGGAGGTTAGTTTCAATGATATTTATTTAGAGGATAGGGTCATCAAGGTAGATTCCTTTCCAATGGGAATCGATTATAAAAAATTCAATGCTGCCGCCAAGGAACATTCCCAGCGTAGCGAGAGTGAAAAATCCGAATTACAAAAACGATTGGACACTCATAAAAAATCGGCTCCAGATGCCAAATTCTTTTTGTCCATTGACCGTTTAGATTACACAAAGGGTATTGCAAAACGCTTAAATGCCTATGAGTATTTCTTGAATAAATATCCTCAATACAAAGAGAAGGTTCGCCTAATTATCTTGGCGGTTCCCTCCCGCTCCAACGTGCCCCAATATCAATTGTTAAAAAAAGAGGTGGACGAACTCGTTGGCCGCATTAACGGGGAATTATCTACCGTAAGCTGGACGCCGATTTGGTACTTTTATAGATCCATGCCTTTTGATAATTTAATAGATCTCTACACCTCCTGCGATATTGCGTGGCTAACACCCATAAGAGATGGGATGAATCTGGTAGCTAAAGAATACATAGCCACAAGAACCGATAAAACAGGTGTGCTTATTTTAAGCGAAATGGCAGGATCTGCAAATGAAATGAACGAGTCGCTCCTCATAAACCCCAATAACTTTGAACAAATTGCCGATACGCTTTACCAAGCCATTAATATGCCCGAAAAAGAACAGCAGGAACGTAATGGTATTTTGCAAAAAAGATTGGAACGCTATAATGTAGAAAAATGGGCGAACGATTTCATGACATCATTGGTCAACCAAAAGGAAAAAGAGGATGTATATGTGTCCCGTAGACTATCCGTAGACCTAATGAATACAGTAATGAAAAACTATATCCAGGCTAAAAAACGACTCGTATTCTTAGATTATGATGGTACGTTGGCAGGGTTTCACAACGACCCGCAAAAAGCGAGTCCTGATGAGGCACTGTACAAATTGTTAGATGAAATTTCATCCCAGCCAAATACAGATATGTACCTTATTAGCGGAAGGGACAAGGAAACCTTTAGCAAATGGTTCCTTCCCAAAAAGTACAATATGATTGTGGAACATGGGGTATGGATTTCCCAAGGAGGCGAAGAGTTCCGAATGTTAGAAGCTGTTAAAAAGGACTGGATGTCCAAAATATTACCCGTTCTAGAATCTTTTGTAGATCGTACCCCAGGCAGTTTTATTGAAGAAAAAAACTATTCCTTGGCATGGCATTACCGCAACACCGACCCAGATTTTGGTCAAAAAAGGGCTATGGAGCTCAACACGGTATTAACCAGCCTTATTGCTAATGACGATTTAAGTGTCCTGAACGGTAATAAAGTAATGGAAATAAAGAGTAGCAACGTAAATAAAGGTAGGGCCTCCATGCGTGTTTATGCCGAAAAGGAATACGATTTTGTTTTTGCCATTGGCGATGATTGGACAGATGAGTTCATGTTCCAAGAATTGCCCGAGGAATCGGTTACCGTCAAGGTAGGACGCCAAAAAACACAAGCAAAATATTTTGTGGACAATACCAAAAACGTACGGGATATTTTAGCACGTTTTGCAGAGAAACGCTAATTTACAGGCGTCTTAATTACAAATTTCATCCTTATGAAACCAACTGCCCTCCGTCTATTAATTGCGAGTCTCACACCACTTTTTATGTTGGCACAGCAAGAAACGGAAATATATCTGGTGGATATAGTATCCAACGAAAACGGAACGACCTTGGGTACAACCATCAATATTACGAACAACGAAGGTTATGACAATCAACCTTCGTTTTTAGATGAGGATCATATCCTATTTTCTTCCACCAGAAACGGTCAGACCGATATTGCCCTGTATTCAATTAGCAAGGATACCAAAACATGGATTTCGAATACTCCTAACGGCAGTGAATACTCCCCTTTAAAAATTCCCGGAAAAGAGGCGGTATCGGCTATTCGATTGGACGCTGATGGTCTACAAAGATTGTATCAGTATGATTTAAAAACCGGCAAATCAGAAGAACTGCTTAATAATTTGAAGGTCGGCTATCATGTTTGGTACAACAAACATATTCTTGTATGTACCGTCTTGAAGGAAAACCGGATGGATTTAGTGGTTTGCAATATAAAAGAAGGAACAAATTACACTGTAGAAAAAAATGTTGGCAGATCTTTGCATAAGATTCCCAATAGCGATTTGGTAAGTTATATCAGTAAAGCCGGTGTAACGACCGCGATTAAATCACTGAACGCTGCATCGAAAGCCATAGAAACCTTGCAATATATAGGTCAGGGTAAAGAAGATGTAGCTTGGCTAACAAAAAATCAACTTCTAGCCGGCGACAATAACGGGTTGTTTCTTGCAAAAGCGGATACGACTAAAACTTGGGAGTTGTTACATGAGTTTGGCCCTTCCACCCTGTACAAAATGTCCCGTATTGCAGTGAGCCCAAATGGTAAAAAATTGGCCATCGTAGCAGAACCCAGTCCCGACAAAATTGTTCAAAAACAGGTCGATTCCTACAATGCTGCAGATTTAGATGCCTTTGTGAATTGTTATTCAGAGGATGTTGTCGTTAGCTATTTCCCGGATAAGACTTGGTATGAAGGTCATATAAAAATGCGAGAAATATATGGTGGTCTATCACCTGCCAACAAGCAGTATGATGTAACGGTAGTAAATCGAATAATGATTGGAAATAAGGTAATTGATCTTGAAAAAGTAACCAGCACCGACCAAATTCAGATGCAAGTGGCACTCTATGACGTGAATAATAGTAAAATAGAGCGCATGACATTTATTTTCGATAAACCAAAAGCCGCAAATCCCGAACCTATCGTGCAAAAACAATTAGACGCCTATAATGCTAGGGATATCGAAAGTTTTTTAGCTACCTATACCAACGATGTTAAACTATACAATTTTCCCGGCACCCTTAATACAGATGGTTTAGATGCCATGCGGGAAGGATATGGTGGTATGTTTGAGTCAACTCCGGATTTACATGCAGCTATAAGTAACCGCATCGTTATCGGAAATATGGTTATCGATCAAGAAGAAGTTACCGCAAATGGAAGTAAATTTAGCGCGGTTGCAATTTACGAAGTAGCTAACGGAAAAATTTCCAAGGTTACCTTTGTTCGATAATAGCAACATTGAAACAAAAATCCCACATACTTCCGGTCATTATCCTTTCGCAATTCGCTTGCACATCCCCTTGGTTTGCAGGAAACACGATTGTTGACGATCTCATTTCCAAAACAGGACTAGGTTCGGAACTCGTGGGTTACGTCCTCTCATCCGTGCAATTCGGTTTTATTACCGGAACCTTGGTTTTTGCGCTGTTCATGTTGGCCGACCGTTTCTCCCCTTCCAAAGTATTCCTAATTTGCGCCTTACTGGCTGCCTTATGCAACTTGTATTTGCTAACGGATGCCATTACAACATGGAGCTTGTTATTGGCACGTTTCGGTACAGGGTTTTTTCTGGCGGGAATTTATCCTGTAGGAATGAAAATTGCAGCAGACTACTATGAAAAAGGTTTGGGTAAAGCTTTAGGATTTCTAGTCGGTGCCCTGGTCTTGGGAACCGCTTTCCCTTTTATGCTCAACGGAGTGGATTTAGGGAAGAATCCTTTACTGATTATTACAAGTACCTCAATTCTTACCGCAACAGGAGGATTTCTGCTAATTACGTTCGTACCCAATGGCCCGTATAGAAAAAAAAGTATGCAATTGCAATTATCGGCTGGATTCCGACTGTTTAAAATTAATAATTTTAGACGCGCGGCTTTCGGCTATTTTGGTCACATGTGGGAGCTCTATGCATTTTGGGCCTTTACGCCTTTTGCGATACAAAGTTTTAATCACCTAACCGGTAACCAGATTTCAGTATCGATTTGGACAGGCATTGTGATTACCCTTGGAGCGGTATCATGTACATTAGGCGGATTGCTATCTCAACGTTATGGCAGTAAAAAAGTAGCTTTCTGGTCACTGCTACTATCAGGTATTTGTTGCTTCACCTCTCCCCTGTTGTTCCAATCTTGCACTGGATTGTTTATAGGCGGCTGGTGTTTATGGGGCATGGCCGTAACCGCAGATTCACCACAATTCTCCAACTTGGTGGCCACAGCAGCTCCTCCAGAAGTGAAGGGAACGGGACTTACCCTGGTCAACTGTATAGGCTTTGCAATAACCATCGGTAGCATACAATTACTGAGTAGCTTAACAACAATGTTGCCTCCCCACTATTGCTTTTTAGTTCTAGGCCTTGGTCCCTTAGTAGGATTATGGCAGTTATCGGGACATAAAATCGATTAATTTTTTATACATTGTATCCCAAATAAAATGAAAATGAAAAAAAATATAATACTAGTTTTATTACTTTGTTGCTTTACAATTTCTGCCCAAACGGACCAACGCATCTATGACATAATTGAAGCTGTTTCTGCAGAACGAATAGAAAATGACATTACTACCCTTGCCAATTTTGGTACACGGCATACCTTAAGCGACACCATATCACAAACCAGAGGCATAGGTGCTGCGCGAAGGTGGATAAAATCGGAATTTGAAAAAACATCTTCAGCCTGCAATAATTGCTTAGATGTGATGTTCCAAAAAGATTTGGTAAAAAAAGGAGCGAATTCCCGAATTATAAAAGATGTAGAAATCGTAAACGTATTGGCGATTCAGAGAGGAACAAAATATCCAAATAGGTTTATCATCATGAGCGGGGATATCGATTCACGCGTTAGCGACCCAACTAATTTTACGGACGATTCTCCAGGGGCCAATGACAATGCAAGCGGTATGGCCGGAGCTATAGAAGCAGCGCGAGTACTTTCTAACTATAAATTCGAGAATAGCATCATCTATATGGGACTTTCCGGCGAAGAGCAAGGCCTTTTTGGTGGTGGCGGAATTGCTGCCTATGCCAAAAAACAAGGCTGGGAAATCATTGGTATTTTCAATAATGATATGATTGGCAATATAACTGGTGTAGATGGTATTACCAGCAGCACCGATTTTCGAATTTTCTCCGAGCCCGTACCACCAACAGAAACAGAAAAGGAACGTAACGCCAGACGTTTTTATGGCGGTGAAATTGATGGTATTTCCAGACAACTGGCACGTTATGTGCACAAAACCACCAAAACCTATATGCCAGAAATGAATCCCATGATGATTTATCGACTAGACCGTTTTGGCAGAGGTGGACACCATAGACCTTTTAACGATGCTGGTTTTGCGGGCATCCGTATTATGGAGGCACACGAAAATTACACCCAACAGCATCAAGATATTCGAGTGGAGGATGGTATTGCCTATGGCGATGTATTAGAGCATGTAGATTTTGACTATGCGGCAAAATTAACTGCCGTCAACGCCATTAACATGGCGTCCTTGGCATGGGCACCTCCCACACCGAAAACGGTCGAAATTGGCGGTATCGTAGAACCTTCGGCCAAGTTTAAATGGAGTAAAGTTGAAGGCGCTGTAGGTTACAAAATCTATTGGAGGGATACCACCTCCCCTACATGGGATAACAACCGCTACGTAGGCGATGTAAATGAATTTACCTTAACCGGCATCGTAATAGACAACTACTTTTTCGGGGTTTCAGCAGTTGGCGCTAGTGGTTTTGAGAGCCAGGTAGTGTTTCCCAATGCAGTTTTTAGGTAATTTAATGTCAAGTAGCGGAGATTAACTTATTTATGATTAAAGTACTATAATGAGGTCTAATATTTTCCTTTAGGTATAGGAACGAATAGTTTTTCTACCGTTGGATATATATACTTGGGATTCTTTATTAAGTTACAGTAAGTCAAGAAAGTAAATTATCCATCTTCAGTTTTAAAGTTTTATCCTTTTATCCATTTACATAAACCTATGTCATTTACAGCAAAACAACTACAAGGAGCAAAAAGCAGAAAGGAACTTATAGCCATTGCAAAAAAGAACAATATAGCTATAGGCAGCACTATAAAAAAATTACAATATGAAGCCGAACTTCGTACACTACAGACAGAGTTCGTAAACCTTCAAAAGTGGATAGCCCAAAATAACATGCGTGTTGCAATTATTTTTGAAGGAAGAGATGCTGCTGGCAAGGGAGGCTCAATAAAACGGTTCAAGGAACATCTTAACCCAAGAACCTCTAGAGTGGTCGCGTTAACAAAACCTACCGAAATGGAACGTGGACAATGGTATTTTAGGCGCTATATCAAGGTACTTCCCAATCCTGGTGAAATTGTTTTTTTTGACCGTAGTTGGTATAACAGGGCGGTGGTAGAACCCGTCATGGATTTTTGTACTAAAGACGAATACAACCAGTTTATGAACCAGGTATCTGAATTTGAGCACCTTTTGTATGAGGATAATGTTAAAATTATAAAATTTTGGTTTTCAATCTCTAAAGAAGAACAACAAAAAAGATTTGAATCTCGTTTGCAAAATCCTTTGAAGCAATGGAAATTTAGCCCTGTAGACATGCTCGGACAAGAACTTTGGGATAAATACACTCATTACAAAGAACTGATGTTCAATAAGACCCATACCAATTTTAGCCCTTGGACAATCGTAAAAACTAACGATAAAAAGGAAGCACGATTAGAAAGTATGCGCCATGTATTGTCCCAGTTTGATTATGAAGGAAAAGGGGCTACAAATACCACTATTTTACCCGATCCTAACGTAATAATGCGCTATCACCGCAGCTTGAACCATATAGATATTTAAGAATTATAAACCAGCAGGTTTACATTAAGGGAAAAAACCCAACAAAAATCCTAACCATAACAGTCAGTTTTAACCACGTACACAAAACCGATGACACAAGAAGAACTTACCTTACTCAATTCAAAAATTGGCCTTCATACCTTATTGAGCAATAAAAAAGTAAATATAGCACAAGCTCTAGAAGAAGTTAATTACATTACCGAAGTAAGAAAGCAGCAAGAAGAACTCATAAAACTACAGCAATGGGTTATTGAAAATGACAAAAAACTCGTGATTCTTTTTGAAGGTAGGGATGCTGCTGGTAAGGGCGGTGCTATTCGCAGAATTACGGAATATCTTAACCCTAGGCATTTTAGTATTAAAGCACTGAACAAGCCAACACCCGATGAAAAAAAGCAATGGTTTTTCAGCGCTATGTAAATGAATTACCTAATCCTGGCCAAATCGTTTTTTTTGACCGCAGTTGGTACAACAGAGCCGTGGTAGAACCTGTAAACGGTTTTTGTGAACCTAAGGAATATGAAATCTTTATGAAGCACGTAAACTATTTTGAAAAGATGCTTATTGAATCGGATACGTACCTCATAAAGTTTTATTTTTCGATTACTAAAAAAGAACAAAACAAAAGGTTTAAGGACATTAAAAAAAATCCATTGAAACGTTGGAAGATGACAGCGGTAGATGCAAAAGCTCAGGAACTGTGGGATGAATATACCAAGTACAAAGAACGGATGTTTAAAGAAACAAATACCGAATTGGCTCCTTGGAACATCATAGAAGCCGACAAAAAATCTACAGCACGTGTAGCTGCCATAGCACATATTTTAGAAACGGTACCTTATAAATAAAATAAAAGTCAGTTTCTGAATTCACTAGAGCACAATCAGTTAAGCATGTACTGCCACTAAACATGCAAAGAAAAGAGCAAAAATTTGCTACTTCTCCTTGTGAAAAGATTCATAAATTAGTTCCTAAACCATTTTAATTACTTATCCTTCCAAGCTCGTATCATAACGATTATTTATGGTGCCGTACTCGTAAAACCAGCCTTATTGCAACTTTACGCCGCTAAAGCTCTAGAGCTTCTCTATTGAACTTTCTTTGCCAAAAATGTCTTAAACACTGTAGCCATCTCAATTTAAGTAGCCAATCAAAACATAGAATGGGTTTTGTAGACCTAAAGGGAAAACACAAAAAAAACAGATGGTTCGATTTCTAGAAATAAGCGTATTTTTAGAAGATGGTAGTGAAATCTGAAATTTCATAAATATTTCGATAATGAAAAATTACATCTTGCTTATCGCTCTCTCCCTGATTTGTGCTAACGGTAGTTTACAAGCACAACTGGGGACAAACAAAAACATATTTACGCAACAAGATACCCTTAGAGGTAGCATTACCCCAGAACGGGCTTGGTGGGACCTTAATTATTACCATTTGGATATAGAAGTAAAACCGGACGATAAATATATTGCCGGAAAAAATACCATTCGCTATAAGGTCCTGGAAAGCCAACAAGTATTGCAGGTTGATTTACAACAGCCCTTACAAATAGAAAAGATCACTCAAGACGGCAAAGAGTTAGCAATTCTTACCAACGGAAATGCTCATTTTGTAACCTTGATCAAAAAACAGATCAAAGGTGATTTTAATGAAATAATAGTGCATTATTCGGGAAACCCAAAGGAAGCCATTCGCGCCCCATGGGACGGCGGATTTTCTTGGAAAAAGGACAATAACGGCAAACACTTTGTAGCCACTTCCTGTCAAGGTCTGGGTGCTAGCGTCTGGTGGCCTAACAAAGACCATATGTACGATGAGGTAGATAGTATGCTCATTAGTGTAAAAGTACCCAAGGGATTGACCAATGTAGCCAATGGAAGGCTGCGAAAACTGGACAAAAAAACCAATACCTCCCATTGGTTTGTATCCAATCCTATAAACAACTATGGCGTTAATGTCAATATAGGTGATTACGTACATTTTGGTGAAACGTATGATGGTGAAAAAGGAGCACTGGATATGGATTATTGGGTACTACGCGATGATTTGGAAAAAGCCAAGAAACAATTCAAAGATGCTCCAAAAACACTCGCTGCTTTTGAACATTGGTTTGGGCCTTACCCTTTTTACGAGGACAGCTTTAAACTAGTCCAAGTGCCGTATTTGGGTATGGAACATCAAAGCTCTGTTACCTATGGAAATCAATTTCAACAGGGGTATTTAGGTAGGGACCTTTCTGGTAGTGGCTGGGGATTAAAGTTCGATTTTATAATCATACATGAAGTTGGTCATGAGTGGTTTGCCAACAACATCACTAACATAGATATTGCAGATATGTGGGTTCATGAAGGCTTTACCTCCTACTCCGAAAATCTGTACTTAGATTACCACTATGGTACCAAAGCCTCAGAAGAATATGTAATTGGACTACGCCAGAACATTATAAACGACATCCCTATTATAGGTCCTTACAATGTAAACCAAGAAGGTAGTAAGGATATGTATTATAAAGGCTCCAATATGCTGCATACCATACGCCAATTGGTAAACGATGATGAAAAATGGCGACAAATACTACGCGGATTGAACAAAGATTTCTATCACCAAACGGTAACCACAGCGCAGATAGAGAACTATATAATAGAGAAGTCCGCTTTAGATTTACAACCCGTATTTGACCAATACCTGCGCTCTCCGATGATTCCTGTTTTAGAATACCAAATAGACGGACAACAATTAAAATATCGGTACACCAATGTTATTGCAGGATTTGATATGCCCATGAGGGTATTAATTAGCGAAAAGGACGTGTGGCTTAATCCAACTGACAAATGGCAAACAGTATCTGAATTTAGCAGAGAGGATACTTTTGAGGTCGATAAGAATTTCTATGTAAATGTGAAAAAGTTGTAGCGTTAATCCACGTTTATGATCATGAGAAAAATTGTTAGAGGCTTATAGTTGGTAGCTTGAAAGACTCAGATATTATACGCTAGAAGAAGTTACAGCATCACGTTTTACATTTCGCAAACAACATCTACTGATTAAATACATTGCCATCTTAAAAGACCGTGTACAAAGTTGTAACAATAAGCCCTTTATCCTTTTTTAGAGGAACGACCGATAACTGCTTTTCCTCTTTTACCTTAAATTGGAAAGGAGCTTCTAAAAGCTGTACTCCACTTTTCTTTTTTAATCGAATTCCTTGTCCGGAGATAATATCAACATTAGGTTTAAAAACTCCCTCCGGCAGGTGTTCTGTTAGAATAACGTACTTGAAATCTGCTAGTTTGCGAAGTATATGCTTTATTTCTGCATTGGATAGGTGCTGTAAGACTTGTCGAACCAAAACACAGTCTGCCTTTGGTAATTCATCAACAGCGATATCCAAACAGTGGAATTCTAGATTTTCGGCTTTAAACGTCTTCCGGTTAAAAGTAATCAAATCCGCTACAATATCTACTGCAATGTACTTTTTTGTATGGGCTGTTAATTGCTTTCCAACATTAAAATCACCACAGCCTAAATCACAAACCACTAATGGTGTTTCAAAAGAACTTAAAAAGCTAGTTACAATAGATACATAAGGATTTACAATATCAGGTAGATGGGAACCTTCTCCAGAGTAGAAGGAGGACAAATTTCTACCCCAAAGTTTCATGGCATATACTTGCTCCATCGCATCTTTCGTTGGCCAGGGTCTTTTTATTCTCCTATCAATATGGATTTCCTTTTTTTTCACTACTATGCTCGTCTTGTACCCTTTAATCTGAATGGTTAAACTAGGAAAACGAATCTATGCTAAATGCGCTAGAACGAGAATATTAGTTAATAACAATTTCATCTACAAACAACCAACTATTGGCTCCAGGATTCTGGTGCCAAGATGGGTTTTTAAGAATACTCTTCACCTCTACCCGTACATACTTTGCGGTTGTTTTAGCAAACTCAGCATCGAAAAATTTGAGTTGAATACTAGAATCCGGTTTTTGTGGTCCAAGGTTCTCGTTATGTAATTTAGTAAATCGTTTACCATCCTGGGAAACAGAAACACTGAAACCTGTAGGGAAAAATATATAGCTTCCGGGTATAGACAAAGCCCCAACAGAAACAGCGCTTATCTCTTGTGGCTTATCCAATTCAAACGTAGCATTAAAATGAGTTGCCTCATAACCAAGCCACTTGCCGTCAACAAAATTAGTGGAACCTCTTTGTAAATCGCCTAACATTGCGGCACCAGCACCCGTATACTTTTCAGCAGGAGCTTTATTTAAGGACACATTCGTATACTCAATAGTACTTTTCTTAAAATACGCCAATGCGGTCTCACTTATGCCCCAGCCATCCTTGGCTGTTATTGCTTTAAGATTTGTTGTATTGGAAATCGTAATTGGTGTCGTGTATTTAATCGAAGTCGTGTCCGGCTCACTACCGTCCAAGGTATAATAGATCCCAGTATCATCAAATGGATAACTTATTTCTACCGTCATTTTATCCTTGATAAAGAAGTTATCTGCCATAATGGTAGGTGGCAACAGCTCCGTAGCGGCAAACATATCCATGTCTATCCTATGCACTGTCGTATTTGGGTTGGATACCGAATAACTATTCATAGCATCGGTAGTAATATCGGTTTTCCAGAGGTACACATCCGTAAGCTTTGATAAGGTTTTAATATCTTCAAGCGCAGTATCAGTTATTGTTGTTCCATAAAGGTTCAACGATTCTAAATGCTCCAATTTTGCTACTTCTTTAAAGCCGTTATCTGTTATAGCCGTATTCTGCAGCTGTAACTTCGTCAAATTCTCAAAGTCGGACAGGATGGAAACCAAGGAATCGCTAAAATTAGAATTGGCCAAACTAAGCTCTACGATATGTTCGGAATAGTCACTTAAAAGCTCAAACGATGTTTCAGTCAAATCCTTTTTGTTCGCCAAGTGAACTATGTATAACGGACTCTCTTCCTTTAATGGATAAATACCCGTTCCGGTAGCTCTTACTGTGGCTAACCATGCCTCGGGAACAGGCTCTAATGACTTCGCCAAAACACCCCTTGTAGAGGTATCTTCTTCCAACTCGTTCAAGTATTCCTGAATTTTTTTGCTGCGAATTAAATCGGCTGTTTTGCATTCAAAGCAATTTTTATTTTCCATCCACCAGTTTAACAGCGCAATCTCATTGGGCGTTAACTGCACTTTTCCATTAGGCGGCATATGTTCCTCGTCTTCTGCCGGTAACCCAACACGGTGCGCTATTAAAGGCTTGCCAAAATCACTAACCGTATCCAAAGGACTACCGGTATCTCCGCCAGCAAGAAGTTCTTCTCTGGTAGTCATAAGCAAGTTTCCTTCCGCTTTTTTGGGGTTGTGACAACTTACGCACTTGGTATCTAAAATAGGTTGAATAATATCCTGATACACGATGGCCTCATCCACATTTGAAATACTGATTTTATCCGTGGCATAAGCTTTGGTAAGAAAATCTTCCCCATGGGTCATACTTCCGCCCCAATGCCCTGCCAAGATCAGCATAACATTTACGGCGATAAACAATGGAAAATATAGTTTTGCTAAAAGGGCCTGTTTGGCCTCTTTAGCAAAGAAAATGATGACGGAAACTATCGTAAGTGAAATGGCCATCCATTTATGCCTAAACAATAAATCGGCATCATAGGCGCCGTTTTCTTCTAACAAAAGCCCCGTTCCAATGGCTGTTAAAGCACTTAATACCCCAAAACCTAGGGCAAGCTTAATACTTTTTCCAAGATTTTCGGATGGTTTTATACGTTGATATATTTCAAGAATAAAGGCAAACATTAATATCCCAATAGGCATGTGCACTACGACTGGATGAAAATTACCGATATTGATAAACAAATAGGTCATATTATTCTACTAAGATTTCGTCTACAAAAAAGAAAGGCGCGGTACCTTTTCCCTGATGCCATTGCGGAATCGCTTCCATTAACTCAATATGTATTTCTATGCTTTTATAATCCCCAGTAGTTACCGGGACATCCAATAGCGACATACCTTTTGGTTCTGCCGCTGTAGGTTCTACCAAAGATAACGTTCCTATTTCTTCATTTTTATTCGCAAATACACGAATAGATTCAGGTAGAAAAATCCAAGAGCCATGGTCGTTCAAGGAACTTACAATTAAATTAGAAATCGTTGTTTCGGTTTCAAAATCCAACAAAATCCTAATCTGCCTACCTTGAAAACCCATCCAATAATCGCCTCCCCTAAATTGTGTTGTCCCTTTCCTCAAATCTACCAAGCCTTTGGCACCACTACCTTTGTAGTTAGCATCTGGCTGGGGTGTAAGCGTCACTTTGGCGGCAGACACATTTTGTTTTACTTGTATCAAACGCGTACCAGTTTCTTTACTAGGCACATAATCCGAATGAAAAGAACGAAAATTAAATGCAGTTGGTTGGGATACGGTTATGGGATTCGTATAAAGTAAGGCTTCGGGAGTTACTTCGCTTCCATCTATGGTATATCTTATTTCTGCTCCGTCCATAACAAAAGTGGCGGTTATCTCAGCACTATTGTTAAACAGTAGGGAGTCTACCTCAATTCTAGGCGGCGCTAATTCAAATAATTGTGTATCTGCATACATGACACCTTCCTTGTCCTGACAAGACGAAAAAAGCATAGAAAAACCTAAGATAGAATAAATGATACTCCGCATTACACACGATATAGTTTAATGGGATAGGTTTTTCCCGAATTCCACTGTGCCACATACAGGTTTTCCTCCTCATCTACACAAACATCATGCGGATGGTGAAACACCTTGATGGTCTGGCTCATTGGATTCAGCGCACCATCTTTATAAATGGGAGTGCAGCCACCTGGTGCCGATATCAATTGGTTTTGTTCGTTGAGAATGCTAATAAAACCGGTTCCCTCAGATCCGTCTCCAGACCAAATCGTGGCCAAGTAAATCTCTTTACCGTGTATAACCGGTCTACAAATGTATGCTCCAGGTAAATCGATGGTGTTTATATATTCACCATTAAGGGTAAATCTTTTTAACTTATTCTGCTGTCGTGCAGTAATTAATAAGGTAGGATTAGTTGCATCCCTAGTGTCCAAACAAATACCGTGTGCATTGTTAAAAAGATGGTCTTCTTTTCCTCTACCTCCAAACACGTTCAAAAGTTCCCCTTTGGAACTATAGTGCATAATATATTGTTCGCCGTAACCATCGGCAATATAAACATCTCCGTTTGGAGCTATTGCGGTTTCTGTGGGAACATAACTTTCTTTTGTTTTGTATTTACCGGATTCCTTTGGATAAGTGAATACCTGAATTACTTGACCTTTTAGATTTGTTTTTATGACTTCGTGCCGATTATTATCTGAGATATAGAGCATATCCTCTCCATTCTCAACATGTAGTGTGAGTCCATGGGCACCAGGATAATCTGTTCCCCAGACCTCAAGCAGTTTACCGGAACGGTCATAAACAATGACATTATTTTTAACATGATTGGTAAGCAATAGAATCCTACCCTGCGAATCCTGAACCATTTCATGGCAGTCATTTACAGGATAGTAATTTGAATTCAATGCGCCCCATTGCAAGTCGATTTTGTACTGATGCGAATTATGTCCAATGATAGTATCCTTATAAACGTCAAACAAGTTCGCCTGTGCCAACCCACTAGCGATGCCAGCAGAAAAAAGACTACTGTTTCTAATAAATTTACGCCGCTCCATTATACTAATAAATCATTTAAAACATGACCTTCCACATCGGTTAACCGGAACCTCCTACCTTGATACTTGTAAGTTAGTTTTTCATGATCTATTCCAAGTAAATGCAACATGGTAGCCTGAAAATCGTGTACATGAACAGGATCTTTTACGACGTTATAGCCAAACTCATCTGTTTCGCCGTATACCATACCTGGTTTAATACCGCCGCCGGCCATCCACATGGTAAAACATCTTGGGTGGTGATCTCTACCATAATTTGTATCTGTGAGTAATCCTTGGGAATAATTAGTTCTGCCGAATTCACCGCCCCAAATAACGAGTGTATCCTCTAAAAGTCCACGTTGTTTTAAATCTGCAACCAAAGCAGCAGAAGCTTGATCTACATCTTTAGCTTGTTTTTCTATGGCTCCTGGAAGGTTATCATGTTGATCCCATCCCATATGGTACAATTGTATAAACCGAACATCCTGTTCTGCCAGTCTTCTAGCTAAAAGGCAATTTGCGGCATATGTCCCTGGAATTTTAGCATCTGCCCCGTACATTTTATAAATATAATCTGGCTCGTCATCGGTACGCATTACATCCGGCACGGAAGTTTGCATCTTATAGGCCATCTCGTACTGCGCTATTCTACTCTGAATTTCCGGATTACCAAAATCTTGGAATTGCTTATCGTTCATTTCGGCCAGTTTATCCAAAATAGCTCTTTTGCCTTCCTTAGTAACTCCCTTAGGATCGTTTAAATACAGTACCGGATCTTTTGCCGCTCTAAATTGAACACCTTGATGTAGGGAATGTAAAAACCCATTACCCCATAACCGAGTGTATAAAGGCTGACCACTAGGTCTTCCAGAACCTCTGGACAATAAAACACTAAAGGCTGGTAGATTTTTATTTTCACTACCTAATCCATAGCTTAACCAAGATCCCATACTGGGGCGACCAGGTTGTTGAGAACCCGTTTGAAAAAAAGTAACGGCGGGATCATGGTTAATGGCCTCTGTATACATTGATTTTACGATACAAAGTTCATCTACCATTTTTGCGGTATAGGGCAGTAGATCACTAATATACGTTCCATTCTGACCATATTGCTTAAAATCGAATACCGATCCGGCCAGTGGAAAACTGGACTGACCCGAAGTCATTCCTGTTAAGCGTTGCCCCTGTCGAATAGAATCCGGTAATTCTTGTCCCCTTCGTTTGATAAGGGTAGGTTTATAATCGAACAATTCCAATTGTGAAGGCCCACCACTTTGAAAGAGGTAGATGACCCTTTTGGCTTTTGAAGCGTGGTGTAGTGCATTCATCACCCCGTTATTTCCACCAAAATCACTGGCCTTGGTAATAATTCCGTTTTCGTCCTTCCTAAAAAACTGATTTCCTAAAAGAGAGGCTAAGGCAACAGAACCTGCACCTAGTGCAGCTTTTCCCAAAAAAGACCGTCTATTTAGGAAAAGTGAACGGTCCTCTAAAATTTTCTTTTCACTCATAACTATCCTCTTGTAATTGTTTCATCCAGATTGAGTATGGTATGCGCTACCAAAGCCAAGGAGGCCAAATCCTTTTCCGGTACTCCCGTTTCTGAGCTAAATTCACCTATGGTCAAATATTCGGATGCCTCAAAGACCCCGTTATCCATTTTTGTGCGCATGTCCTTGTAGTGCTCCAAAAGCATAGTAGTTTCTTCGGCATCAGGTAATCTGGAGGTAGCCCGTTGAAACACATATCCGATTTGCTTTTCGATATTTTTAGGATACTTTTTAACCGTATTTGCAGCCAAAGCCCTCGCAGCCTCAACCATTTGCGGGTCATTTAATAAAACCAAGGCCTGCAACGGGGTATTGGTCTCCTGCCGTTTTACGGAACATAAATCCCTGGAAGCACTATCAAAGGTCATCATGCTCGGAGGAGGAACCGTTCTTTTCCAAAAAGTATATAAACTTTTACGATATAAATCATCTCCAGTACCCTCTACATAGTTAGAGGTACTTCCACCACCACCACCGGTAGTTTCTTCCCAAATTCCTGCCGGTTGATATGGTTTTACACTAGGCCCTCCTACTTCTTTTACCAAAAGGCCGCTTATCGCCAAGGCTTGATCTCGTATCATTTCCGCAGTAAGTCGTAATCTAGAAGCCCGAGCCAACAATTTATTTTCCGGATCTTGTTCCAAGAGCTCGGGCGTGGTCACCGCACTTTGTTTATAGGTATCGGACATGGCCATGTATTTCAGCATTTTTTTTGTGTCCCAACCTTCATCCCTAAACTTTATGGCCAGATAATCCAATAGTTCCGGATGTGTAGGCAAGGCTCCTTGATTTCCAAAATCATAAGAAGAACTTACCAAACCGGTTCCGAACATGCGCTGCCATAGTCGATTTACGGTAACTCTAGCCGTAAGCGGATTCTCATCATTGAACAGCCATTGGGAAAGTCCTAGTCTATTTCTTGGATAGGTCTCTGGGAAAGATAATACCGAGCTAGGGGTATCTGGAAATACCTCATCGGTAGGTTGATCATAGGCACCTCTGTTTAAAATAAACGCCGGTTTGCTTTCTTCCCGCTCGTACATCACCATTAATTCCAATTCCTTCTTAGGGGAATTCTGCATGTTCACAAAATCTAGAATACCTTCCGTATCTTTTTCTGTAATGGTTATATAAGGTTCCGGAGTTGAGCCTATAGGCGGAACAATTAATTTTTCCTTATTATTGTTGAAAAAGCTAAATAGCTCAAAATGTTCTTTTTGACTTACCGGATCGTATTTATGGTCGTGACAACGTGCGCACTCCACGGTAAGTCCCAAAAACGTAGTCCCAAATGTTTGTAGGCGGTCCTCTACATATTCTATATGGTATTCTTCTGGAATAATACCCCCTTCAAAGGTTATTTTATGGTTTCTATTGAAGCCAGTAGCCACCATTTTTTCTAAATCTACATCGGGCATAAGGTCGCCCGCTAACTGGTAGGTTACAAATTTATCATAGGGCATATTTTCGTCAAACGCATGTATCACCCAGTCGCGCCAAGGCCACATAGTCCGTTCAAAATCATCTTGATAACCATGGGTGTCTGCATAACGTGAAATATCCATCCATTCGGAAGCCATGTGTTCCGCAAAATCTTTGGTGGCAAGTAGGGTATCTACCATTCGCTCATAAGCCTCATCGGAGGTATCGTTGACAAATGCTTCTATCTGTTGAGGGGATGGGGGAAGTCCGGTTAGGTCAAAAGCAACACGTCTTGCTAGTTTTTCCTTTGACGCTTGCGGTGAGGGTGACAGTCCGTTCAACTGAATTTTATCCAAAACAAAATCATCAATTTCATTAACGCCCCAATCCGAAATTTTAGTTTCTGGAACTTCAGGTTTTACTGGTGGGATAAAGGCCCAATGGTCCTTATACTCGGCTCCTTGTGCTATCCATTTCTCTAAAATAGCCTTTTCCTTTGCTGTGAGTATTAGATTAGACTCCGGAGGAGGCATAACCGTATTTGGGTCTTCGCTATACAAGCGTTTTACCAATTCGCTTTCCTGGGGCTTATGAGGCACGATCGCAAATCTATCCTTTAATTTTCCTAGTGCGGCATACGCGTCTTCTGCCTTATGGAGGGACAACCCTGCCTCAATGGCATTTTTATCCGGGCCATGACAGATAAAGCAACGGTCTGAAAGTATAGGCTTTACATCAAAAGTAAAATCAATTTTATCCGGAATACCAACAAGATCAGCTTTCGCTATTACTTTTTCAGAAACAGAAGGATTTTCTTTGCAAGAATAATACGAAGCGCCCACGAGAAGCATAAGAGATAACGTGACTGCCCCCCTTGCGTAGGTGCTGATATAAGTATTGACTTTCATAGCTGTAGATATCCTTAATTATATCCCTTAAAAATAACAACAAAAAACCTTTAACCTAGTTAAAATTCGACTAATGACAATTTATAAGTCACTAATACGATGGTTATCACGTAAAAATCCTTGAAAATATCTTTATTCCATCATGATGCAAAATAGACGGTCAGGCAAACTACTTGGGAAAAAAGCCCGCTCAAAAACGGGCTTATGTGTCTAAAAATAATAGTGCTTAATTGAACGTAGCATTTACAATAGCGAGCATAGATGGTGTTTCGCCCTCTTGCACTGCCCCTGTAACGTAGATTTTATGCTTCCCTTTTGGCTGTGTCGTCAAGGGCAATAGAATTGCCCCTCTTTGTGAACCTGCTGGCTGAACACCTAAAGACCCATTGCCTATAATAGCCCCATCCGGAGTATCTAAACGGACGTCAAAATTATAGACTGCTTTTGGTGCTTCCTGCCAACCTGCACCTAAAATAATCATATTAACCCCGGTTAAATCTGTATCGTCGATTTCAAACCATCCCCTTTCTCCTGCAAGAAGTAGCAAATCCTGTCCTCCAAACGTAACAATGGTCATGTCCTTTGTATTCGTTGTTTTTGAAAACCCAACTGTGTTACTTGACAAAGCTACCGTCGTAGCGCCCGTTAGAGGAATTGCTCCCTCGGCGCCTGCATCCGTATAACTTGCGGTAATTACCATGAGTTCACCAGGATTCTTAGTCTCTGGCCTTACCTTTCCTTTTATCGGTAAGGATACTTTCTGTTTTCCATCCGCAGCCAAGGATTGTATGTACAAGGCGATCTGCCTAGATTCATCAGAAGTAATATCTGGATGGGCGGGCATCATCACTTCTCCCCAAACACCAGTACCACCAGAAACTATTTTCTTTTTTAAGTACGCTATGGCATCTTTTTGGTCTTTATACTTTTTGGCGATATCTGTATAATTGGGCCCTATTGAGGCTTCCAATTCTTTATGGCAGGTTTTGCAATCCAAGGACTGTGTAAGTGCTTTACCGGTTACCTCTGCAGATACCTGCTGATGACCAGCGGACATCGCCACTTTATCCATCCCTTCCAAATAATCGACACTCACAAAAATATTATCTTCAAGAATTCCACCATTACCATCTGGATCGGTTACGCTTACGGCGTACTGAACCTCTTGACCAGGAATAAAGAAAGACGTATTACCTCCCAAAATATCAACAGTAACAACTGGTCTTGAATTACCTGCTACAACAGTTACCGCATTACTTTTAGCAGATTCGCCAGCAGCATCCTTTACTTCCACCTTGATCCTATAATCTCCCGACTTATCATACGAGTAAGATATTTGAGGTTCTGTAGTTTCCTTTACCTCCCCATTCCCTAAATCCCAAGTATAGGTCATCGCATCCTTTTCACGATCTCTTGCTTCAACGGTTGCCGTAACTGTCAAGGGCAGTTGACCAGAAGTATTGTCAACAATTAAATTATCGATAAGTGGAGGTCTGTTTCCACCATTATACTCTATATAACCCAAAGCAGCGTCAATATTTTTCGAAAACCAACCACTTCCATATTCGAGCAAGTAGATTTTTCCATTCGGGCCTACTTCCATATCGATTAAGTTATTCACATTTATATCGGACGCAAACGGTTCCATCTTAGCGTAACTACCATCCTTGTTCAAGTGGATGGCCTTCATCCAACCACGCATCCAATCATAGATTATCACTTTACCATCATAGTAACTAGGCAGTTTTTCGGTGCCCTCATACAAATCTGAATAATACGTTGGACCGGCCATCGCGTTTCTCCCTCCTGTTCCCAATTGCGGGAAATCTTGGGAAGCCGTATACGGATAAAATGCATAAGCAGGCATGGCTTTTGGCAACTCCGTTAACCCGGTATTGAACCTAGAATTGTTTATCGGTTTCTCCGGATCAAAAGTGTCACCGGATTCACCCGTTTCATAATTATAAGCGCGATACGCTTTGTTATCGCCAATAAATAATGGCCAACCAAAATTACCTGCTTCGCGAGCTTGGTTCATTTCATCGTAGCCTCTAGGACCTCTGGTCTCAAGACTATCCGCTCTGGCATCCGGTCCAACATCGCCCCAGTACACATACCCTCGTTTGCTATCTACGGAGATGCGGTAAGGATTACGGTGTCCCATAGTGTAGATTTCAGGTCTGGTCTTTTCCGTGCCCACCGCAAATAAGTTTCCTTCCGGTATATCATAAGTTCCATCTTCATTGACCTTTATTCTAAGAATTTTGCCTCTAAGATCGTTGGTATTTCCGGAGGATCTTCTGGCATCGTACTGCTCATGACCGGGAAGGTCGTTCAACGGCGCATACCCACTATTGACATATTTTGCTCCTTTTTCATTAAATGGAGTTGAATTATCACCTGTAGACAAATACAACAGATCATCCGGACCAAATGCGATAGAGCCCCCTGTATGGCAGCATATTTCACGCTGACTCTCAACATCTAAAATCACTTGTTCCGAAGCCATATCAAAAACACCGTCCGAGTATTTAAAACGAGACAGTCTATTTACATCTGTATCTCCAGAAGGGGCATAATACAAATACACCCAATTGTTCGTAGCATAATCAGGATCTTTCTGTATCCCCATAATTCCTTCTTCCGCATTAACGCCCGGCGTATTTAACGTTTTATGGTACACATCTAATTTGGCCACCTCGGTTACTTCCTTGGTCGCGTCGCTATATAATAAGACTTCTCCCCTTCGTTGTGCTATGAGTACATCGCTATTTGGTAGAATGGTCATCTCAGTAGGTTCGAAAAATTCCCCATCTGCCAAGGTAATTTTTGAAAAACGATCTATTTCCGGTGGTATTTGAGAGGTAACCTTGGTATAATCCAGACGCTCATTGCCACCAATAGCATATTGAATTCCTCCTAACAGATGTTCCAAGAAAAGAACCTCGGTAAAACTTTCATTGGTATGACCCGCGCCGGTGTAAAACGCTCGTCCACCGTCAAACTCATGATACCAAGCAAAGGGATGGTTATCTCCGTTTTCGCCTCCTTCGTAGGTAGTTTCATCCACGGTCATCAATACATTGACGTCTGGGTTTATATTTTTATAGTTATAAATTTCATCCGCCCTATGCCAAATAGCATCATTAAAATGTTTAGTAGCGATAAATGTATTATCGGCAATACGAAAATCGGCCTCCGGTGTTCCTGAAGGGTGACTTAAAAACTGTGCTCCTACCAACTTGTTGTACCAGCTCCAATCGTACTCCGTATCTGCTGCCGCATGTACTCCCACAAAACCGCCCCCTGCCTGTATATAACGCTCGAAAGCGGCCTCCTGGTAATGGTCCAACACATTTCCGGTAGTACTCAAGAAAATAACTGCGGAATATTGCTTTAGATTCTCCTCGGTAAATAGTTCCCCATTCTTTGTCGTATCTACTACGAATCCATTTTCCGAACCTAGCTTGTTAATGGCGGCTATCCCGGAAGGAATAGACGCATGTTTAAAGCCCATTGTTTTGGAGAACACCAGAACCTTAGGACTCCCTTCCCTCTTGTTATCACAGGAACAAAGAACAAAAGCAAAAAATAATACAAATAAAACAGGGAACTTTTTCATGGAAATGTATTTCATTTAAAAATTAACAAGAGTTAAATGTAAACATAGAAACAAGATTTACCAACGGTTCGGACTCTATTTTTTTATTATCGCCACCAGTATCGTATTCATCTTATTGCATTCAACCGAATCAAAGCTATATACCCAATTAGCACTTACATTTTAATAGATTATAAATTAACCCTATTTTTGTAGGGTATTTAAAAGGTGTACCAAGCCAGCGTGTTTCCGTTATTGGTTTTCCTTCTAAGTTCAATTCACATGTCAAAATTACCCAAGGAACATCAATTCTTGGATTTATCGGATTACGGTAGACCTGCTGCAAGAGTTATTGCAAAATCATTGAAACATACTTCCTTTACGCCCATACATGTGACCATCATGTTCATAATTGCGGGTTTTATAGCGATTGCCTGTCTTTTGAACCAGTACTATTGGGCGACGCTATTTTTTCTTCTCTTAAAATCAGTTTTGGATGCCGCGGACGGAGAGCTCGCTAGAGAAAAGAAAACCCCTTCTCACACCGGTAGGTATTTGGATTCGGTTTCGGATATTATTTTAAACCTACTTATTCTTATCACAATTTGGCACGTAACCGATGGTTCCCTAAGTCTAACTTTAACTGCATTCTTTGGCATTCAATTACAAGGTACGTTGTATAATTATTACTATGTAATTCTTAGGAACAAGCACGACGGAGATACCACCAGTAGGGTTTTTGAAACAGATACACCTAAGGCTCTAAAGGGCGAGAGTCAGAAAAATGTGGACCTACTATTTTATTTATACACAATGCTGTACGGTGTTTTTGACCGCATCATCTATTCATTAGACCGAAAAGCTGCGCATAGCGAACACCTCCCACGGTGGTTCATGACCGCAGTATCTACCTTCGGACTCGGGTTTCAGTTATTAATCATCGGCTGTATGTTGGCTCTTGGTTTTGACCACTATATTATACCGTTCTTCATCGGTTATTCTGCCTTTATTTTCATCTTTATTGGGATAAGAAGGGTTATAAACCGGTAATTATTTTTACCTTCCCTCTATTCTTAATTGATACTATGAGGAACTATTTAACCAGCCAATTTTCTATCTTTTTAGCCTTATTATGCATTGTTAGTTGCGAGGTCGATAAAAAAACCACCTATGACCTACTTCTAAAAAATGGAAGTGTGATAGACTTGGAAACCGGTACTATTTCTGTTCAGAATATTTTGATTACAGACGGCAGAGTTACGAGTATAATCGCTACTGAGGACACTCAGAATATAATCGCCAAAGAAATTAGGGATGTGTCCAACAAATTTATCCTACCAGGCTTTTGGGATAATCATGTTCATTTTAGAGGTGGGGATTCCTTGATTAAAGCAAATAAAGATTTTCTTACATTATTTATGGCTAATGGAATCACTACAGTTAGGGATGCCGGTGGCGACCTTACCACTTCCGTAATGGAATGGAAAGACAGTATCGCCTCTGGGAAGCTCTTGGGACCTACCATCTTTACTTCTGGACCAAAAATAGATGGCCCAAATGGAACTTGGGCAGGTTCTTTGGAGGTGTCCGATAGTAATGATATTATCAAAGCACTGGATTCACTACAAAAAATTCCAGTGGACTTTGTAAAAATCTACGATAGCAAGATTAGTGGCGAAAACTATTTAAAAACAATAAAAGAGGCTGAAAAGCGCAATTTGATAAGCTCTGGCCACATGCCCTTTACGGTAACCTTGCATGAAACTATTTCCGCCGGTGTTGATGCCGTGGAGCATTTATATTACGTTATGAAAGGCTGTTCCTCCAACGAAAGGGAGATAACCGAACAATTAGCGAGAAAAGAAATCGGGTTTTGGGATGCCATGCCTTTACTCATGGAAAGCTATTCAGATTCTACCGCCCAACGTATGTTTACAAGGTTAAAAACCGAAGGAGTCTATGTTGTTCCCACACTACACATCGGGGAGACCTTAAGCTACTTAGATGAAGTTAATCATGAGAACGACCCCTATTTACACTATATGGACGATGGCATTATAAAAACCTATAACGGGCGCATACAGCGTGCCTTAAATGCAAGCGAACAACAGACGAAAGACCGTAAAGCTTTACAAGAATTTTTCGGTGGCCTTGCCAAATCCCTTCACAGTTCCGATGTTGGTTTATTAGCAGGATCTGACAGTGGAGCATATAACTCCTATACTTATCCCGGAATTTCGCTGCATAAAGAATTAGCGCAAATGGTAAGCATTGGAATATCGCCTTTAGAAGCAATTAGAACATCGGCATATAATGGTGCCAAATTCCTAAAAAAAGATAAGGACTATGGTAAAATATCCATAAATAAAATAGCGGACATTGTAGTGCTAAATGGAAATCCACTTGAAGATATTTCACAAACACAGAATATTCTAATGGTCGTTAAACAAGGGAAAGTCTGGGAGCAAAATGAACTTATCGAACGGTTAGAATCTTTAAGAAACGACAAAAAGTAAATAAACAAATGAATAAACTAGTACTACTAACTACCTTAATGGTTTTACAGCTATCGTATGCCCAAACCGTTTTACAGCCCAACCACGTATTTGATGGTACCGAGTTACATTCAGACTGGGTAGTTCTCGTGGAACGGAATAGCATTAGCTATGCAGGTCCGTTAAGTGGACTTAAAAAGCCAAAAAACGCAAAAACTCTTGTTCTTGCAGGAACCACTTTGATGCCCGGTATTATAGAAGGACATTCCCATTTGTTACTACATCCGTACAATGAAACTTCTTGGAACGATCAAGTATTGAAGGAATCACCTGTAGAACGGGCCATTAGAGGAACCATACATGCCCGTACCTCATTACTCGCTGGCATAACCACCATGCGTGACTTAGGTGCGGAAGGAGCAGGCTATACAGACGTATATCTTAAAAAAACCATAGATCAAGCGATTGTTCCTGGCCCAAGATTATTGGTAGCAGGACCGGCAATAGTTGCTACAGGTGCCTATGGTCCCAAGGGTTTTCATGACGGCGTAAGTGTTCCTTTAGGTGCAGAACCCGCCAGTGGGGTTTCTAATGTAATTGAGGCCGTTAGGCGACAATTGGGTAACGGAGCCGATCTAATCAAAATATATGCGGATTATCGTTGGACGCCGGGTGCTGCCTCCCAACCTACGTTTTTACAAGAAGAACTAGACGCCATGGTAGCCACAGCAACCAGTGCAGGCAAATATGCTGTAGCACACGCAAGCACCCCGGAAGGCATGAGGAGGGCAATCGCTGCGGGCGTAGAAACCATTGAACATGGTGATGGAGGTACCATGGAAATTTTTAAATCTATGAAAGAAAAAGGTATCGGTTACTGTCCTACCTTGGCAGCAGGAGATGCCATTACCCGTTATAGCGGTTGGAAAAGAGGTATAGAACCCGATCCGGAACGCATTTTGAAAAAGAAGGCCTCCTTTAAGCTCGCTTTAGAATCTGGTGTTCCTATTGTTTTCGGAGGTGATGTTGGTGTGTTTTCCCACGGAGAAAATTACAGGGAAATGGAATTAATGGTGGCATACGGCATGAAACCTTTGGATGTCCTTATGGCAGCGACTTCGGGAAACGCTACTATGTTTCATTTGGATACCCTAGGACAATTAAAAAAAGGGTTTCTGGCGGATATTATCGCCGTGAAAGGTAACCCAGTAGAGAACATCTCAGCAATGAAAGAAGTAAGCTTTGTTATGAAGAATGGGATAATCTACAAAGACTAATACCTTTTAAATTATTCCATCTTATTCAGGTATGGCCGCCTCATAAGTTTGGCCCCTAAAAATTGCTATTCTACTATTTCATAATCAATACTTAGTTTTCGTAACGCACGTAAGGCAGAGCCAGAATTCTTGTCTTCTATCGCAACGGTAACAGCATCGCCTTCCAGTAGCATATACATAAGTTCGTTAGAAAGTGAATCATTACCGCCTAGCGAGATATCCGTAAGGCAAGTAACAATAGCTCTTTTATCCGGGCGTTGTGCATCGCATGACAATAAATTTAGTTTCATAGTAGCTATTTATTATAGCAAGGTACGGACTTTAAAGCTTTCTATTTCTGCTTCTAGTTTTTACCTCCGACGTACTATGGAACCACAGTTGCATAATGCTCCGATCCGAGATTTTCCTATTAAAGGAACAGTATACAGTGCCTAACAAGCAACCGCCGCCTACTCCAATTCTTTTAACAATACCTCAATAGAACGTTCCAGCTGCTCATCGCGACCTTTGGCTATTACTTCTGGCTGATTTTTGACCAAAATATCTGGATTAGTCTCATTGTTCTCCATCCACTCCCCTGCTTTGTTTTTGGCGCTTACAGGCACTACACCCCAAACACCACCATTCGGCAAACGTTCCCAACCGGCAAAACTGCAGGTACCTGGTACCGGCATCCCTACGGTCTTCCCTATTTTCAAATCCACATATCCGCTTGCAAAACAAGAGCCATCACTATACATGGATTCGTTAAACATTGCCAAGGTAGGCTTGGTCCAACGAGAGGTTGGCTCACCACCTACTTTTCTGTCTTCGGTTTCATAGGACAAAAAGGGAACTCCCGTAAAAAACATCGCTAAATCGGCCACTAAATCACCACCTCCATTAAACCGAGTATCTACGATTACTGCTTCGGCATCAATAAACTTACCCATCATACGGTCATATATGGTTCTATAAGGACCATCGCTCATTCCAGGGATATGCACATAACCAAGCTTTCCGTTACTCGTTTTAGCAACTTCGTCCTCGTTTTGTTTTACCCAACGCTTATATAATAATTTACTCTCGTCACCCAAGCCTATCGGCTTTACCGTGATTTGTTTTCGTTTCGCATCGGCATCCAAAATATCCAATAAAGTAAACTGACCTTCCATACGATTTAGGTAACTGGCAATATCTCTTGATGGCAAGACCGTTTCCCCATTAATCTTTTCGATAATCATTCCTGGCTTAAGGTCAAAACCAGCCTTGTCCAATGGCCCTCCTTTAAGTACCTCCAAAATCTTAATCCCGTTACCCTGATACGCATAATCTCGGAAAATACCCAACGACGCCGTTTTATCTCCATTTTTAATATCATCATTAAACCTTCCTCCGGCATGTGATACGTTTAATTCTCCCAATAATTCCGATAACAGTTCCGCGAATTCATAGGAATTCCCGATATGGGGTATGTACTTTTGATATTCTGTACGCATCATGTTCCAATCGATACCATGAAAATTCGAGGTATAAAAAATTCCGTTGGTACGCAACCAAACATGGTCGAACATATGTTGGCGTTCGGCATCTGCATCCAAAATCATTTCGGCGTTGATTTTTACCGGCTCGTTTTTTGCTGCCTTGGTATCAATTTTAGATATTTTGCCATCTGCCAATAAAAAGAGGTTTTCCTGTTTGGCATCCCAAGATAAACTTCCCGATTTTGCACCCAGTGTTACCAGCATCTTCGTACTTTTTGTTCGTATCTCCGTCTCCCATAAATTCAGGTCGTCTTCAAAACGGGTAATGTAGTATAGTTTTTCCCCATCCTTGGACAATACGGCATCACTAAGTCTAGAAGAATGTATGGTTAATCTGGCTTTACGCTCGCGTAGATTTTCCATATCAAACTTCAACGGCTTTACTGTTTCCTTTTCTTTGGTATCTTCCTTCTTCTTTTTCTTTTTGTCCGATACGTTGTCGGATTTCTCATCGTCCTTTTTATCGCCCTCTTCAATAAGTTTTAACAAATCATACTCCTCTTTGGACATATTAAATTTATCCCAATCATCTTGGGTTAAAAACATACTGTACACATCATATTCCGTGCTACCGCTGGTAGCATAACTTTTAAGTCCTTCTCTGTTGGCGAACCAAATCAATTGCTTTCCTTCATTTACCCATTTAGGAGCAATATCCGAATACCCGCTTTCCGTAAGGTTCATTCGAGTTTTACCATCGGCAGAAATTAGTAAAATTTCATTATTGCTCAACGTTACGCCCCAATCTACCAACAACCATTTACTATCCGGACTCCATTTATAGTTTTTATCTCCATCGGAAAAGTGATATAATTCATCCGGTGTTAACAAGGTAACGTCCGATTTTGTTTTTATATTTCTGATTTTCAAAGTTCTACGCCCTTCTATATAGGCCATAGATTCGCCATCAGGTGAGAATTCCGGAAGATATACATCTGTTTTTTTCGCTAACATAGTATCTTCTTTTATCAGCGTAGCCGCAAAGAAATAAGGTTCTTCAGACCTTGTCTTTGATGCTTTATATATGGTCCACTTACCACCTCTTTCACTCGCATAAGCCACAGATTTACCATCTGGTGTAAACTTCACAAAGCGCTCCTGCTCTGGCGTATTTGTAAGTCTTTTCGTTAGCGAACCATCTACAGAGGTAACAAATACCTCTCCCCTGCTAATGAAAGCAATTTCCTTACCGTTTGGTGCTATATCCATCTCCCGAACCCCACCATTCACACTTACATATTCCACTGTATTTTCTGCGTTTTGAGTCCGGATGATAATAGCTACTTTTTCTGGTTCGCCACCTTCTTTGAATCGATACAGCTCCCCATCATAACTAAATACCATCGTGTCGCCACCAATGCTTAAAAAACGAATGGGATGCGTCTTAAATTTAGTTAGCTGTTCAGTTTGTGAAGGATTATCCAAATTTAGTTTGTGAACATTATAAGACCCGCTAGATTCACTCAGGTAATACATACTTTGCTCATCGCTGGCATATACTGGATTTCTATCCTCTCCTTTGAACGTGGTAAGCATGCTATGTTGACCTGTTTCCATAGTGTATTTCCAGATATCTCTAGTAATGGCGGAAACATGGTGCTTTCTAAACGTATCTTCATATCCCTTTTTGTCATGATACAGCATTTCAGTGCCATTTTTATTGAACTGTACATCTTCCGCGGGAACGGTTAAAATCTGGTTTACCCTGCCTCCGGTTACCGCAACACTATATAATTCTGGCTGCCTACTGATGGGATATTGTCTATGTGAAACGGCATCTTGCCTAGCAGCACCAAATAAAACCGACATATTATCAACAGAAAAAGTGTATGGCATTTCATCTGTGCTATGAAAGGTCAATCGCTTTTCAGACCCACCTTTAGCGTCCATTGTAAATACATCAAAATTACCGAAGCGGTTAGAAGCAAAAGCCAATGATTTGCTATCCTTACTCCAAACTACACCATGGTCATGTGCCGTGTGAAACGTAAGTTGGTTGGCAACCCCTCCTTGGGTGGCCACACTGTAAATATCTCCTTTATAGGTAAACGCAATTGTAGTGCCATCTGGCGAAATAGCAGAATACCTTGCCCATTGCGGTGCTTCCTGAGCTTGGAGTGCAGTAACGAGCAGTATACAAATTGTGGTAAATAAATGGTTTCTCATTTCTTATTATGGTGAAAATTAAAAGTGACGGAAGATAGGTAATTGCTATTATAGTACAAAGAGGAAATGTATAAGTGGTTAACGGAATTAAAAACTAGTTGTCCCGCGTTAATTTATTAGTCCAAAACTTGTAATTTACATTTGAATCCAACTTAACCTGGCTTTTAGCAAAAAAGCTACATATAAGATGAAAAACGAACAAAACTATTGGACAGAACGCTATATCAATCTAAGTACCGGTTGGGATATAGGGTATCCCTCTACTCCTATTAAAGAATATATAGACCAACTTACAGACACATCCCTTCAACTATTAATACCGGGTGCCGGAAACGCCTATGAGGCGGAGTATCTATGGCGTAAAGGCTTTAAAAATGTAGTTGTTATCGATATTTCGGAATTTCCTTTGAATAATTTTAAAAAAAGAAATCCCGATTTTCCTGAAAATCAACTGGTACACGGAAATTTTTTCGAACATAAGGGCAATTACGATGTTATTATAGAACAGACCTTCTTTTGTTCCTTTGTTCCAACCGATGAAAACCGTTCAGCTTATGCAAAACAAATGGCATCACTCTTAAAACCTTTTGGAAAATTAGTAGGCCTTTGGTTCAATTTTCCACTAACAAACGATATGGAAAAACGACCTTTTGGAGGGGATAAAACACTTTATTTAAAGTATCTAGAACCCTATTTTAAAACCGTAATTTTTGAACCCTGCTATAATTCTATTACGCCAAGGCAGGGAAAAGAACTGTTTGGGCTATTTACCAAAAAATAATTTCTAGTCAATTTTCGGCGTCAGTACCCTCTTAACAACTGCAACCAATTGGTAGATTAAAAAGAAAATCAAACATAACATACTTCCAAACAGTATGGGAATCATAGCCCCAAAAGAAAATGCACTGCCAAAAACCCAGCCCAAAAAGTATTCTGACTTATATATAGGAAATACAAAAGCCAGTATGAAAATTAGACCCATAATGTAATCGGTAATGGCATTGCCATTCATAAAACTGACCGAAATGCTAACGGCAAATAGGATTCCACCTAAAAAACGTAGACCAATGCGTTGTAGCGATTCTTTATTTTCTGATTGATTAAGCCTTTCAGAAATACGAAACAATAAAAAATAAGTAAAGAAGGGCAACACAATAGCACCCCACCAATTTGGTATACCGGGCATATCTTTACTTTGTAAAATAAAATGTACAGGTATCCCTTCATGTGTATAATCCCATAAAACATGACCCCATATCAAAAGAGTGACTACGGTAGTTATTAAAATTCTTCCTTTTTGGGTCAATAGATTTTTCATTGGTTTTGATTTGATTGATGTACTCTTAGGACGTCAAGATTGACTATTTGTTACACTTTCCAACGACCAATAAAAAAACATGTTTCGTTAATCTGCAATTACTACTAGCGAATGAATAAATACCTATGGTATTGTTAACACCCTTTTAAGAAATACACCCCTTGCTTTTTCCTATATTAGGCGCCTAATAAACCTACCAAACAATGATAATGGAACTAATTCTTCCTATAGTTTTTTTTCAAAAATCTACTGCTCACAAACCTAATGAGGTAGCGTACAAGAAATAAAACAGCTCCGAACCTGGAGTTCAATTAAAAAACAAATAATTAAAAATCAACAATTTAAATACCAACAACTAATACATTAATTAAATGAAGTACATTTTACGATCCTTAGTTTTTCTTTTTAGCATTAGTGCCGCACTAGCACAGAATTTCGATATGAAATTGATGCAAGACCTGAAACCAAGAAATATTGGTCCGGGTGGCATGAGCGGCAGGGTTACGGCTATAGATGCCGTGCACTCGAATCCGGATATCATTTATGTGGGAACAGCCTCGGGCGGACTCTGGAAGTCTACCTCTGGAGGTGTAAAATGGGAGCCCATATTTGATAAGGAGCTTACCGCATCAATTGGTGCAGTGGCCATTCAACAATCCAACCCATCGGTTATATGGGTGGGGACGGGTGAAGGAAATCCGAGAAACAGCCTAAATGGTGGTTATGGCGTTTACCGCTCCTTAGATGGTGGTAAAAGTTGGAAATCCATGGGCTTGGAAAAAACAAGGCATATCCATCGTATAAAAATTGACCCCACTGACCCAAATACCATTTATGTGGGTGCCATTGGTTCACCATGGGGCGAACATCCAGAACGTGGTGTTTACAAAACAACCGACGGCGGTGAAACTTGGGAGAACATTCTGTTTGTGAATAACAAAACCGGAGTTGCAGATATGGTTATGGATCCAAACAATCCTAATAAATTAATCGTAGCAATGTGGGAACACAAACGCGAACCTTGGTTCTTTAATTCAGGTGGAAAAGGTAGCGGTATGTACATGACCCATGATGGTGGAAAAAATTGGAAACAACTAACGGAGGAAGACGGACTTCCCAAAGGTGACCTTGGCCGTATTGGTATTGCCATTGCTCCTGGTAAACCAGAGGTGGTCTACGCTTTAGTAGAAGCTAAAAAGAACGCCTTGTACAAATCTGAAGATGGTGGATTTAATTGGAAGATGATCAACAACAAAGCCGATATTGGAAATAGACCTTTTTATTATTCAGAAATCTATGTAGACCCTCAAAATGAAAATCGAGTCTACTCTGTATTTACCTATGTAAACGTTTCAGAAGACGGTGGTAAGAACTTCACAGAACTTATGCCAGCCTACAGAGCGAACAATGGCGTGCATCCAGACCATCATGCCTGGTGGATACATCCGGAGAACGGAAAGTTTATGATGGACGGTAACGATGGAGGAATGAACATTACAAGGGATGGTGGTAAATCATGGCGTTTTGTGGGTAACATTCCGGTTGCACAGTTCTATCATATTAACGTAGACAATGAATTTCCGTATAACGTATATGGCGGAATGCAGGATAATGGTTCCTGGAGAGGTCCCGCCTATGTTTGGCGAGATCAAGGAATTCGTAACAGTTACTGGCAGGAAATAAGTTTTGGTGATGGTTTTGATGTTGTACCGGATTTAGACAATTCACAATTTGGATATACGATGAGTCAGCAAGGAAGTGTGTCGCGCTATGACCATATTACAGGTAATAATTACACCGTACGCCCTACGCCACCGGACGCCGAAACCAAACTTCGGTTTAATTGGAACTCGGCTATTGGTCAAGACCCATTTGACAATAGTACCGCTTATTTTGGGAGTCAGTTTGTGCACAAAACAACGGACAAAGGCCTTACTTGGGATATTATTTCTCCAGATTTGACCACGAACGACCCTGAAAAACAAAAACAAAGTGAAAGTGGCGGATTAAGTATGGATGCCACCGGAGCTGAAAATCATACTACTATTTTGGTGATAGAACCTTCACCAGTGGAAAAAGATATGCTTTGGGTAGGTACGGATGATGGAAAAGTGCACTATACACAAAACGGAGGAGCCAACTGGACAGAGGTGACCCAAAACATAAAAGGACTTCCTGTAGGCAGCTGGATTCCACAAATAAAAGCTTCCAACAAAAACAAAGGGGAAGCACTTTTGATTGCCAACGACTATAGAAGATTCAACTATACCCCTTATGCGTACCGCACCAAAAACTACGGTAAAACTTGGGAACGGATTGTAGATTCAAATGATGTCCAAAGCTATACATTAAGTATTGTGGAAGATTTAGAAAATCCGAATCTACTATTCTTAGGAACGGATGACGGACTTTATGTTTCATTGGATGGTGCAGCTAACTGGCAAAAATGGACAGAAGGTTTCCCTACTGTTTCTACCAAAGATTTGGTCATACACCCTAGAGAATACGATTTAGTGATTGGTACCTTTGGCCGCGCCGCTTGGGTATTGGATGATATTCGTCCGCTTAGGTCACTGGCAGCAGACAATACATTACTTCAAAAGGATGCCAAACTATTCTCGCCGCCTACCGCGTATCAAGCAGCTTATCAGCAACCTACAGGGAGTCGGTTTGGTGCAGATGCGATGTATAATGCCGAAAACAAAAAAGAAGGCGCCATGATCACCTACTTTTTAAAAGAAGGAAAAAAGAAAAAAGAAAAATCGGATTCTGATACAAGTCCGGCAGCAGAAAAAGGTGAGGAAGAAAACGACAGCGACCCAAAAGAATCAATGAATGAAACCAAGGAAAAGCTGACCGGAGTACAGAAAAAGGATTCCGTACAATTCGATTTTTATGACGGAGATCGTTTAATACGCACTTTAAAATTCAAGACACCAGAAAAAGCAGGTTTTCATCGAATCTATTGGAGAATGGATGAAAAAGGTCCGGATAGGCCTTCAAGAACAATCCAGAAAAACAAAAGAGAATCTGGTGGTATGGATGTAAAGCCAGGAACCTATACGATAAAAATGAGTTTTGGAGACGTAACGGACGAGACTACGATTACGGTAAAAACCGACCCTAGACTACCTGTGAATCTGGTTGCTATAACCGAAGTCTATGAAACTGGCAAAAGCATCGAAAAAATGAGCCAGACGGCAGCAGATGCCGTAAAACAGCTTGTGGAGAGTAAAATGGTTGCCGAGAAATATAGCAAGGACCTAAAAACACTGGACGAGAAGAAATACAAAGAACAAATTAAGGCGTCTAAGGATATGGTAAAACAGGTAGATTCTGTGATTGCCTTGTACTTGGGTACTGTGGATAAACGACAAGGCATAACCCGTAATCCTGAAATTACCGTTATGCAACGCATTGGGAGTGCCCGCTATTACACCAATACCAGAAAAACAGGTATCACCAAAACAGAACGCGACCTTATAAAATATGCGGAGGCGGATCTTAAAAGTGCCTTAGATAAAACCAATTCGTTTTTTACCAATGATTGGAAAACGTATAGGGAAACAATAGAGAAACTAGATAGTTCTCCTTTCAAGGAAACGAAAACCTTTTCTTTTAAGTAGCGAATAAACTACAGTCCAGCAGAAAATAGAATTACTGCGGATATTCTTAATAGATTCTTTATGAGACGGCTCTAGTATATAGTTCAGCTATATATTAGAGCTGTTTCAGTAAGAGTTTGTACCAACAGTATTAATCTGGAGCTAAAGACCACCCATAAGCCCTTCCGCACTGCTGCAATTTATTAAAAGCCTATTATCGAATCGGTTTTTAAAAATTACCGGATAATGAACACAATCGTTGGATATATTAAAGGAGGAATCACCGAACACTTAACTGTTGGCAAAACTAAATACATGATACAAGCAACCATTATTAATCCTTGAATTTTGGTTCCTCATATTTCTTATAGAGTACAATGTTAAAGTGACATGAGTTTCCCTTTTTTTCTATGGATAAAATCTTTCAAGGTAGTTGTTTTATTTCCCGTAAGTTTAAAATAGTGGTTTGAAATCTCTGGGTCTTTTTGAAGTCTTGGCAAGAAGTGAAGTATTGTCATAACCATGGCAAATCCATGTGGTACTCCACTTTTCCTCTTTTTGAAATAAAAGCTAATTGGGTTGATGTTATTAAACCGAAATTTTGTTCCTGTGATTTGGGTCATTAGCTCAGTAACTTCTTTAAAACTCCTATTTTCTGTTCCCGTAATATCATATGCTCTATCTTGGAATTCCTCAAATGAATTGATTAGAATGGCCAAAACCTCTCCAATATTTTTTACATCAATCCAATTGAATTTTGCTCTTCCAGAGGGTAGTGTTATTGTTTGGTTTTCTACTATTTCGGGAAGTAACGTCGTGGTCAGGTTTTGCATAAAATAACTTGGACGTATAAAGATATATTTGAATTTATTTAATTTAATTAAACGTTCAATTTTGTTATGGGGAATCACCTTACTTTTTGCTGCTCCTTGTACCGAAAGAAAGACCACTTTTTTTATTCTATTTCTCTTGGCCGATTCTAAAAGCGGTCGGAAAAATTTGTCAATTTCCGAAATCTGAGGTGGGCGAAGTAGAAAAAGTATATCAACATCCCTAAATGCACTATCAAAAGAATACGGCGATTCAAAATCAAAGTTTCTAAAGAATAATTTCGGGAAATTGGAAAATGTATTTTTTGCAGTTTTAATATTCCGGGCAGCAACAATGATTACAGACGCATTGTCCGACTTATAAAGGTAGTTAATTACTTCCTTCCCAACGTTTCCTGTTGCTCCTGTTACTAGAATCCGTTTCATTTATATTTGACGCAAGCTACCATAAGACCGTAGCTATTTGTTTGTTAAATCTACTGGTGCCTATAATTTTGTATCCAAAAAATTATCCCTTTTCAGCAACGCCAACAGCTTCTTTCTCTCGGTAGACTTGTTTCACTATAGCATACAAATCTGGAATTACATTTCTTGCTAATTTGGAGTTACCGTTGATTAAAACACAGATTCCTAAATCGGATTCCGGATAAAGAGCAATCTCATTTCTGTAGTTATTAACACTTCCCCCGTGATGAAAAATTGTTTCTATGGCATCAGAATTTGTTTTCTTGTAGTCATGAATACGCCATCCAAAACCATAGGAAGACTGTATATGACCGTCCCATCGTTGGTAGTATTTGTTATTGTTTCCAAGTTCAATAAAGGGTTCAAAAGCTTGTTTTATAGCTCCCAATGCCAAAACATCCGGGTTGTGGCCGAGTAGAAATCGCATCCATTTGGCCATATCCAGTGAACTCGCGTTTATACCACCGGCCAAGACCGCATTATAATACTTATCGGTTAACGGTGTAGTGTGCCAACTTTTACCACTTCTTCTATGGGGCATGGCTACATTCTTCTCTTTAAGCAAATCTTTATGGTTCATGGAAATATGTGACATATCCAATGGTTTAAAAAATATATCGGTCAATAGTGTCTTTACATCTTTACCAGTAGCTTTACGCATCACTTCTTGACCTAAGGAAAACATAGCATTCTGATAGCTATACTGTACTCCTGGAGCACTAATTGGCTTTACCTCACCAAAACGATTCGCAATTTTAGCTACCGATATTCCGGCCTCTACCAAGTTGGTAAAGCTATGGTAGGGTGTGCCTGAAGTATGAGAAAGGATATGGGCTAATTTTATGCTTTTGGTATTATTTTCGTCACCAAAGGTAAACTCCGGAAGGTAGGTTACTATCTTATCGTCAAAACTTAAGATACCTTGAGAGTGCAAACTAGCTGCTAAAACTCCCCCAAAACCTTTGGACAATGAACCCAGTCTAAATATGGTTTCTCCATCAACACTAGTATTTTGTTCAATATTTCGCTTTCCAAATCCATCCGAAATCACAATAGAATCCCCTTGTACAATACTTACTCCCGCACCAACTATATCGCCAGCTGAAATTGCAGTCTTAAAATAAATATCCAACGCCTCTTTAAGCGCTGTCTTCCGTTCCAAGTAGATTTTTGTTTTTTCCTTTTCAATGAAGTGCGTCGCTAAATCTTGAACTAATACAGTTTCGGCTTCTTTGTTTGAGGCTTCAATAAATGCAGTAGTTACAGCAAAAACGATAACAGAAAATGTAATTACTGATAAAAACTTAAAATACTTCACGGAATTCGATTTGGCTTTTGGTTCGTATTATGACTTTTAATTGACGTTTGTACGTTACTCTAACGTTTCAATTTTTAAAATGTTTTATCTCTTGACAGTAATGCAGGATTGTTTCAGTTGAAACCTCCCCTAAAATACATATTCCATTTTACCTACAAGAATTTACTTGTAAATTCCTTCTTTTTAGGTACTCTAAGTAATTAGGAAAATGGCAAAAGCAACGATGATATGCCTACGAATTGTTTACCTACCATGAATATACAAAGCTTTACAGTATATAATCCGTACTTACAAAATTAGAAAGCTTCGTTTCCAAAAGCTGTTGTATGGTTTGATTATTAAGGTCATTATCCTTAAAAGCCACAAAGGTTCGAATAGAAAAAGAACGCAAAGCATCATGAACACTTAAGGTAGCCTGTGCGGAATCCTTTCGCCCTGTGAACGGATAGACATCCGGTCCTCTTTGACAGGAGCTATTTAAGTTCACCCTACATACCAAATTAACCAGGGTATCAATTAATGGGGCCAAAGCATAAACATCCTTTCCAAAGAGACTTACTTGTTGCCCATAATTACTTTCCGCCATATCATCTAAAGGCTCTTCAATATCTGTAAAAGGTACAATAGGTATAATAGGACCAAACTGCTCTTCTTGATAGACGCGCATATCTTTTGTTACAGGATATAATACTGCCGGCCAGATATAGTTGTCAAAATGCTGTCCTCCCTTTTTGTTTAGAATTTTTGCTCCCTTAGCAAGTGCATCATCTATGAGTTCTTGAATATATGCTGGTTTTTGAGGCTCGGGCAATGGAGTAAGTTTTACGCCCTCGTCCCACGGGTTACCAAATTCTAAACCATCAACAGCAGTTGCAAAACGGGTATTAAACTTCTCCCGAATATCTTCATGTACATAGACTACTTTTAAAGCGGTACAACGCTGTCCATTAAAGGAAAGCGTCCCTGCAATACATTCGTTAATAGTCAAATCCATATCGGCATCCGGTAAAATAATTGCAGGATTATTGGCTTCCAAGCCCAATACCAAGCGTAACCGATTGCTTTTTGGATGTTGTTCCTGTAAAGCATTTGCAGATTTACTATTTCCTATTAAGGCAAGCACATCTACCTTTCCGGTTTTCATAATCGGTGCGGCCACGGCCCTACCCCTTCCAAAAATGATATTTACTACGCCTTTTGGAAAGCTGGACTGAAAAGCCTCTAATAACGGGGTTATCAACAACACACCGTGTTTAGCAGGTTTAAATATGGTGGTATTTCCCATAATAATAGCAGGAATCAACAACGCAAAGGTTTCGTTCAAAGGATAGTTATAAGGTCCTAAACATAAAACAACACCCAACGGTCCTCTTTTGATGTGCGCATAAACGCCATCGTGCTTATGAAACTTAGCTGCGTCCCTATCCAACTGCTTGTAATCTTCGATTGTATCTACAATATAATCAACCGTTCTGTCAAATTCTTTCTGTGAATCAGGTAAGGTCTTCCCAATTTCCCACATAAGCAGCTTTACCACTTCTGCTCTTTTCGTTTTCATTTTAGCTACAAACGCCTCCATACATTCAATACGGTCCTTAACATGCATAGTAGGCCAAATACCCTGACCTTTGCCAAATGATTTTACTGCTGCATCTAGAGCATCCAATGCAGCCGTTTCCTGCATATCTGGTATACTACCCAATAAGGTAGGCCGATAGGTTTCTGTAGAAGAAATTGTTGAATACACTTCGGTGTTTTCGCCCTCCCACAGCTTTAACTCCCCATCCACCAAATACTTTTTTTGATGTATGGTTTCGTTTATTACATATTCTGCCGGTATTGACGTATCTGCTTTGCTCATGATATATAGTTTTAGACCAAATATTGAAATAGGTCGGGTTTATCGTTTAAATAATCTCCGAAAAAATTATTTTGTTTCATGCGTTGCATTAAGGGTGCTAAGTCGGATGGATGCTTTAATTCAATGCCCACCACAGCCGGTGCATTTTCCTTACTTGATTTTTTAGAATATTCAAAATGCGTAATGTCGTCCATAGGGCCTAAGATTTCAGCTACAAATTGCTTTAAAGCTCCTGGACGTTGCGGAAACCGAACAATAAAGTAGTGCTTTAACTGTCCGTACAACAGTGCCCTTTCCTTTATTTCGGCAGTACGTGTAATATCGTTATTACTACCTCCAATGATACAGGCAACATGCTTTCCTACCAATTCATCGGTAAACATATCCAATGCCGCAATACTTAGGGCACCCGCCGGTTCTACTACAATGGCGTCCCGGTTGTACAAATCTAAGATAGTTTGGCATACTTTACCTTCAGGTACCGTTATCATTTTGTAAAGCCTATCCTTACAAATAGAAAAGGTTAAATCACCTACCTTTTTGACCGCTGCTCCGTCTATGAATTTGTCAATTGTCGCTAGCGCGGTATTTACTCCTAGCGTAATTGAATTTTTCATAGAGGGTGCTCCTTCCGGTTCTACCCCTATTATTTTGGTTTTGGGCGATAGTTCATTAAATACACCAATCAGGCCAGATGCCAATCCGCCTCCACCCACTGCAACGAAGATATAGTCCAAAGGTTTTTTTACCTGGTCCAAAAGCTCTAAACCAACCGTAGCCTGACCTTCAATTACCTTAGGGTCGTCAAAGGGGTGAATGAAGGATTTCTCCTCTTCCTTACAATAGGTCATTGCCGCGCTAAACGAGTCATCGAAAGTATCTCCTTCTAAAACAATAGTTACCCAGGCATCTCCGAACATTTTGGTTTGTTCTACTTTTTGCTTAGGTGTTACGGCAGGCATGAAAATAGTTGCCTGGATTCCGAGGTGATTACAAGCAAACGCAACACCTTGGGCATGGTTTCCTGCACTTGCACAGACCACACCTTTCTCACGTTCCGCAGTAGTTAATGAACTTATTTTATTGAAAGCACCACGTATCTTATATGAACGCACCCGATGTAGGTCCTCACGTTTTAGTAGAATATCGGCATTGTATTGTTTGGAAAGCCGAATGCTATGCATAAGGGGCGTTACCTCGGCTACTTGCCTTATGGTTAACGCCGCTTTTTTAATATCTGCTACGTTGGGAAAATATTCCATCCAGTACGGTTGAAGAGCCCTTCAACCTAAATTTAAAAGTTCGTTATACAATAGGTTTCATTGCGGTCATTGAGGCACGTAATCTTGCGCCAACGATTTCCACCGGATGCTCGCGCAATGCAGCGTTCACAGCAATTAGCGTCGCATTATCAGCATCGTTGTCCCCTTCTGCCCCATACTTTTTGCCTATTACATCCGTATCTATATTTTTCATAAAATCTGTCAACAAAGGCTTGCAAGCATGATCAAAGAGATAACAACCGTATTCTGCAGTATCAGAAATTACACGGTTCATTTCAAATAATTTTTTCCTTGCAATGGTATTTGCAATAAGTGGCGTTTCATGTAAGGACTCATAATATGCAGATTCTGCAATTATCCCTGATTCAGTCATTGCCTCGAATGCCAATTCTACACCAGCTCTTACCATGGCTACCATTAAAACGCCATTATCGTAAAACTCTTGCTCAGTAATCTCTTGGTCACCGGCCGGAGTTTTCTCAAAAGCAGTTTCCCCTGTTGCCGCACGCCATGTTAATAGGTTTTTATCGTCATTGGCCCAGTCTTCCATCATCGTCTTAGAAAAATGACCTGTCATGATATCGTCCATGTGTTTCTGGAACAAGGGTCGCATAATATCCTTTAATTCCTCAGAAAGTTCAAATGCCCTTATTTTTGCAGGGTTCGATAAACGGTCCATCATGTTGGTAATACCACCGTACTTCATCCCTTCGGTTATGGTTTCCCAACCGTACTGTATCAATTTAGAGGCATAGCCTGCATCAATTCCTTTTTCTACCATTTTATCAAAGCAAAGGATAGAACCCGTTTGTAACAAGCCACAAAGAATGGTCTGTTCTCCCATTAAATCCGATTTCACCTCTGCAACAAAAGACGATTCCAGAACGCCCGCCTTGTGCCCTCCGGTACCGGCCGCATAAGCCTTAGCTTGGGCAAGTCCCTTTCCTTCCGGGTCATTCTCCGGGTGTACCGCGATAAGTGTAGGCACCCCAAAGCCGCGTTTGTATTCTTCCCTTACCTCGGAACCGGGACTCTTGGGCGCCACCATGATTACCGTTAAATCTTTACGGACTTGTGTTCCTTCTTCAACAATATTAAATCCATGAGAATAAGACAAGGTAGCACCTTTCTTCATCAAAGGTATGACAGCACTTACCACGGCTGTATGCTGTTTATCGGGTGTAAGGTTGATTACTAAATCTGCACTTGGAATGAGTTCTTTATAGGTACCCACCGCAAATCCGTTTTCCGTTGCATTCAAAAACGATTGCCGTTTCTCTTTAATTGCAGCTTCTCTTAAGGTATATGAAATATCAAGACCTGAATCCCTCATATTCAATCCCTGATTTAAACCCTGCGCACCGCAACCAATGATAACTATTTTCTTTCCTTTTAAGGCAGTTACACCATCGGAGAATTCCGAAGACTCCATAAATCTGCATTTTCCCAATTGCTTCAATTTGTCTCTTAACGATAGTGTATTAAAATAATTTGCCATTTTTCTGTTCTGTTTTTAGTTTATTTACCGAATAGATTCGGTACTAGTTTTACTGATAAATTTATGGTTATTACTGTTGAAACTCTTTTAATAAGGCCGATATCTGCATCTCTTCTTTAGTCACAGCTATACGACCAGATCGAACGAATTGCATGATACCAAAAGGCTTTAGTTCATCGTACATTTCATCAATTTCATGTCTTCTACCACTTTTTGCCAAAACAAAAAAGTCTCTGGCAACCGTTACGATTTGAGAATTACTTTCTTTAATGATATTCTGAATTTGACGTTCATCAAAAAGTAGGTCCGACGCAATCTTGAATAGCGCAGATTCTTGATAAATAGTCTCATCATCGGTATGATAAAAGGCTTTTATCACCTCTATTTGTTTCTCTATCTGTCCTACAATATTTTGTATCCATTTATCGGTAGTATGAACCACAATGGTAAACTTAGAAACATTTTCTATTTCTGATTTGGAAACATTTAAACTCTCTATATTAATATGTCGCTTTAAGAATATCCCAGATATTCTATTCAGTAATCCCACGTTGTTTTCGGAATACACCGACATGGTGAACCATTTTTTTTCCATATTGTATTGTTCCAGTTGTCTATCGGAGCGCAGTCAAAGACCTTTTTTGATCTATAGTCCCTCGGCTGCACTCAGGAGAACATTATTTTTGCATTTACTTTTCTTTCATACCGTTTACGGCTCCTGTTGCTAATCATATACTACTGTAAAACCCTAACCGCCACTATCAATCCAGTTGACCAATTCATCTTAGTAAGGTTAAAATCTTTTCTATTTTCTAAATAAGAGACCAATCTATTTACGTTTTGATTATGACCCTCTGGCCAATTGGGTTGCGCTTTCATATCATCTATTACATAGAACCCTCCAAGATTTACCAATTCCAGTACTTCATCTATTTCGCTATACTTTCCAGGCCAGGCATCCGCAAAAATTAAATCGAACTGCTTCCCCTTATAAGATTTTATCCATTTTGAACCATCTACACAGATTATAGTTAATCTGGTATCCGTTCCAAAATACTGCTGCGCTATTTGGATAAGTTCCTTGTCATTATCCACAGTTACTAAACTGGAATCAACATCCATCCCATCAATCATCCAAGAAAGCGATAGGCCAATGCCCGTTCCCAATTCCAAAAACCGACCTCCAGGTTTACTGGAAATCAAGGTTTTTAAAAGCGTACCAATGTATATATCCGAAGGCATGGTAAACCCGATTTCCTTGGACTTACTTTGAATCTTAGGGTATATGCTTGGAATATCTTTTATGTTGGTATCGTTCATGTTATAATATAACTCTTGTACAAACCTATTTGCTACTTCAATCGTATCTCAGATACCGACGCTCCCGATGGAATCATAGGAAACACATTGTCCTCCTGTTCTACCTTTACTTCTAAAAAAAAGGGTTTGTCCGATGCCATCATGTGCTGTACTGTAGCTTTCAAGTCCTTGCGTTCACTTACACACTTAGCCTCAATATGGTAGCCCTCCGCAATTTTTACAAAATCGGGATTCACCATTACGGTCGATGCATAGCGTTTATCAAAAAATAATTCCTGCCATTGGCGCACCATTCCCAAGTGGTCATTGTTCAATACTACTATTTTCACTGGCACATTATGTTGAAAAATAACACCCAGTTCCTGTATGGTCATTTGGTAACCCCCATCTCCAATTATTGCAACTACCTCACGGTCCATTGCCCCCATCTTGGCTCCAATAGCAGCGGGAAGGGCAAAGCCCATAGTGCCTAATCCGCCAGAGGTAATATTGCTTTTGGATTCCTTAAATTTAGCATACCTACATCCGATCATTTGATGCTGCCCAACATCGGTAACAATAACTGCTTTATTCCCCGAGGCAATATTAATTTCTTCGATTACCTCGCCCATCGTTAATCCGGCTTTGGTCGGATGGATATCGTTCTTGATTACTGTATCAAATTCAATTGCATATTTTTCTTTGAATATCGTATGCCAAGCTTCGTGTGAATTGGCATTAATCAAAGGAAGTATGAGTTCTAAAGATTCTTTGGCATCACCTAGTACCGCAACATCTGCATGAACGTTCTTATTTATTTCCGCTGGATCAATTTCAAAGTGAATCACTTTTGCTTGGGTGGCATAATCCTCTAATCTACCTGTAACCCGATCATCAAATCGCATGCCTATGGCAATGAGAACGTCGCATTCGTTGGTTAATAAATTAGGACCGTAATTTCCGTGCATTCCTACCATACCTACATTTAGAGGATGTGCCGTATCTAATGCGGAAGCTCCCATAATGGTCCATGCCGCTGGTATTCCAGCTTTTTCAACAAGGGCTTTAAGTTGTTCTTCCGCTTTACCTAAAATCACACCTTGTCCCCAAACGATAAACGGTTTTTTAGCCGAATTTATTAACTCTGCGGCTGCGGTGATGGCATCCATACTCGGTTTTGGCCTAGGGTTATAACTTCGTACACCTATGCATTTTTCATAATAGAATTCAAATTCCTCAAACTGGGCATTTTTGGTAATATCAACCAAAACAGGTCCTGGACGACCCGATTTAGCAATATAAAATGCTTTTGCCAGAGCCTCAGGTATCTCTGAAGCTTTTGTAATCTGACAGTTCCATTTCGTAACCGGGGTAGATATTCCAATGATATCGGTCTCCTGAAAGGCATCGGAACCCAATAAATGTCTTGGTACCTGACCCGTGATACAGACCATTGGTGTAGAATCTATTTGTGCATCTGCCAAACCTGTGACCAAGTTCGTAGCTCCTGGACCCGAAGTTGCCATAGCTACACCTACTTTACCGGAAACACGTGCATAACCTTGCGCTGCATGGGTTGCTCCTTGCTCATGACGAGTAAGAATATGGGTTAGCTTATCCTGAAACTTGTACAGTTCATCATACACCGGCATAATGGCACCGCCCGGGTAGCCAAACAACAAATCTACCCCTTCTGCCAGAAGGCAATGGATAATAGCCTCAGCACCTGAAATCGTTATCGTCTCTTTAGTTTTGGTTGCCGTTTTTTTCTCTTTAACTGTTTCCATACGTACACATCTAATAGTTTTCAAGCAGAAAAAAGCCCGATCCCTTTATTATAACACAGCAGCGAAAAGCCACCGGTATTGACTATTGATTTAAAATTCGTCGGTCACACATCCATTGGATGCCTCCGATACTGTTCTTGCGTATTTGTACAAACTTCCTCGTTTCACTTTTAAGTCCGGCTGCACCCAATTCGCTTTTCGTTCTGCAATTTCTTCATTGGTTAAATCTACAGAAATCTGATTTTTCTCCGCGTCTATGGTAATGATATCCCCATCTTTTACAAGTCCTATCAAACCACCTTCCTGCGCCTCAGGGCATACGTGACCTACCACGAAGCCATGCGTACCACCCGAAAAGCGACCGTCTGTAATCAAGGCGACTTCTTTACCTAGTCCAGCACCCATGATTGCCGCAGTGGGCTTCAACATTTCTGGCATTCCAGGTCCGCCTTTTGGCCCTTCGTATCGAATGACCACCACGTTTCCTTTTTTAACTTCCCCTTTGCCTATTCCTGCATTCGCATAAAATTCATCTTCATAGACCTTGGCAGGGCCTGAAAAGTAGGTTCCTTCCTTACCTGTAATTTTGGCTACAGAACCCTTTTCGGCCAGATTACCATATAAAATCCGTAAATGTCCTGTGGCCTTTATCGGCGTACTTAAAGGTTTCATTATCTTTTGCCCTTCTTTTAATCCAGGTAATTCAGCTAAGTTTTCGGCTATAGTTTTTCCCGTTACGGTTAAACAGTCGCCATGCAACATTCCGTTCTCCAACATAAATTTCATTACCGCCGGAATACCACCTGCCCTATGCAAATCTTCCATAAGATACTTTCCACTCGGCTTTAAATCGGCCAAAAATGGCGTAGTATCGCTTATGCGTTGGAAATCGTCCAAAGTAAATTCCACATCGGCTGCTTTTGCAATGGCCAAGAAGTGAAGTACTGCATTGGTAGACCCACCTAACAAGGTTAATAATCGGACAGCGTTTTCCATTGATTTCCTTGTGATTATATCACTAGGCTTAATATCCTTTTCCAGCAAGTGGCGCAAAGCCTTACCTGAAATAATGGCATCGTTCTGTTTTTCTGGACCTACTGCAGGATTTGATGAATTGTAGGGCATGGCCATACCTAAAGCCTCAATAGCCGATGCCATAGTATTAGCTGTGTACATACCCCCACATGCACCAGCACCCGGACAGGCATTTTGTATCACACCCTTATAATCCTCATCGTTCATGGTGCCGGCAACTTTTTCTCCCCATGCTTCAAAAGCAGAAACGACATCTAATTTTTTATCTTTAAAACATCCGGAAGCAATGGTGCCTCCATAGACCAAAACAGAGGGTCTGTTTAACCGAATCATGGCAATCAATGCACCTGGCATATTTTTGTCACATCCAACAATTGTTGCCAAACCATCGTAATTCATGGCCTGAACCACAGTTTCCATAGAGTCTGCAATGATATCCCTGGACGGAAGCGAGTACCGCATTCCGTAAGTTCCCATAGAAATTCCGTCACTTACTCCAATAGTGTTGAACACTAACCCCACGGAACCTGATTCATTTATTCCTTTTTTGACCTCTTGAGCCAAATTGTTCAAATGCATATTACAGGGATTTCCTTCATAACCAGTACTGGCCACCCCGATCAATGGTTTTTTTAAATCTTCCTCTGTTAAACCAATAGCATAAAGCATGGCTTGTGCCGCCGGTTGCGTTGGGTCTTGTGTTACATTCTTACTGTATTTATTCAATTCCATTTCTTTAATCTGGTATGCTGGGTTTATAGCTTGTATTTTCTATGTCTATCAAAGATAAAAGTTTAAAATCCCTTCTTTGGATAACATAAAACGCTAGTTCAAATTCAATTTTATCAAAATCAATTCAAACAACTGTTAATCAGACATATACATATATATTTATATCATATTCAATAAAAACACATAGCGTTACAATTTCATTTTTTGCACAAGAAAGGCTATATCATTCCTTCACCGGAATAATAATGACGCTACTAATTTTGATTGTATTTTCTTGCATGGGATATTACTAGACAAAATTAGCTAGCAAACAAAGCCGATAATTACATATTCACTAATTTCACGGTTATAAAAAACCAGTATACCCATGGAGAGAACAGTAACAGAAGCCATAACCTATAGAAGATCTGTTCGCGTATTTAAATCTGACAGTCCGCTTGAGGATAGTAAAGTAACGGATTGTATCGCCAACGCCGTATTGGCACCTACCAGTAGTAACCTACAGCTATGGGAATTCTATCACATAACAAATCCTGAACTTTTAAAGAAAATGACCGAGGCCTGTTTGGGTCAAAATGCAGCCAAAACTGCACAACAACTAGTCGTAATCGTTGCTAGAAAGGATTTGTGGCGAAAACGATCCAAAGCCAATATAGCTTTTTTAAAATCACAATATGGGACTAAAGAAAAGGCCGACTATACCAAGAGAGAAAAATTTGCACTGAATTATTACGAAAATCTGATACCGTCTATTTATACTGATTTTTTAGGCATCCTTGGCGGGTTAAAATATCTCATCTTTCAAGCTATTGGTCTCTTTAAGCCTATTTACCGCCAAGTACGTAATTCGGACATGCGAATTGTAGCACACAAAAGCGCCGGACTGGCCGCACAAAACTTTATGACCAGTATGGCAGCTATAGGTTATGATACCTGCCCTATGGAAGGAAGTGACACCAAGATGATTAAGTCGATCTTGACACTACCCCGAGGAGCTGAAATAAATATGGTGATTGCGTGCGGAATTAGAGAGGAAAATGGTGTATATGGTCCACGTTTTAGAGTACCATTTGACGAAGTGTATAAAAAGTTGGATTAACCCAGGTTGAATGTAACTATGGCACCTGCTCTTTTTTGAGCCAAAACAGCTATGGCCTTATCCGACAACTGTAAAATTCTAGGATAACCTCCCGTTGTTTGTCCGTCTTTCATGAGAATAATCAATTTGCCAGCTGGAGTTAACTGAACGGTGCCAGGCAAGGTGGCTGAAGTTAACATACTAACCGTATGACTGCCCAGTTTTTCATCAAGTTGATATGCCATCCTATTGTTTTCCTTAGCAACTGTAAATTCAGTATTAAATAGCACTTCTAACTGCTTCTCCGTTAACATGTGAAATTCAGGTGCCCTATGTACCTCTAAAACTGTATCGCCTAAAAAGGAATCGACTTTTATTTCAGAAATTTTTGGTCTAAATAGGTTATTGTACTCAAAGGGGACCACATCTCCGTCCATCAATCTATTGGTGTATGATAACGGTTTATAAAATGATCGGCTACCATATATGGATTTTGATCTAAAACCGCCCTTGACAGCCAAATACCCTCTAAATCCGGCTTCCAAGTTACCATAGGACAAGATATCGCCAGCATCTATTTGGTATACCTTATAATTTTTTACGGGTTGATTATTTAGCGTAACAGACATTTCTGCACCCGCCATAACGATATACGTTTCCTCTTCAAACAACAGTGTAGGTCCCGTCATGGTGATTTCTAGTACGGCATCCGTGCGATCGTTTTCCAATAAGGTATTGGCCTTAAAAACAGATAAATCATCCATTGCTCCTGAAACCGGCACTCCTTTGTTCCGATAATGAAACCGACCCAAGTCCTGTACCGAGGTATAAAAACCTGATTTTAATACTTTAAGCATCGATTTCTATTTTTTCTGGTTGATATATACCTACCTCAACCTCTATTGTATGAAGATTATATTTCGCTTTAGAAACTTCGTAAAACTGTATTTGATCACCCACAGCTACAAAACAGGGTTCTTTTTTACTTGCATCGAAAATAGGAACCGGACAGTTACCAATAATATTCCACCCACCTGGCGACTCCTGCGGATACACACCGGTCTGTTTCCCGGCAATACCTACAGCTCCCTTTTTCACAAGCATGCGGGGTGTATCCTTACGTGCTGTTTCCAAGGCTCTTGGCAACCCTCCTAAATACATGAAACCAGGTAAAAACCCTATACCGTAAACCGTGTATGTATGACTCGTATGCAACGCTATGACCTCGGTTTCCTCAAGGTGTAATTGATTAGAAATCTCTTCTAGATCTATTCCAAATTCTTTATCGTACGATACCGGAAGTCTCCATAAATGGCGTTGATAAGGTACCATATCACCCATGTTTAGATACCAATCTTGAAGCTGTTTACTAAAGGGTAAATACTCAAGTGCTACTTCTTTGTTCACAACCAAAAGAGAGTTATAGGCTGGCACGTATTCCCAATATGGTCCGTCTAAGTGCTTATTTTTTAATATGGTTTCGAACTGTAAAATTTTGTTTAATATATCCTCGCTAACCTCATTTGGCCATTCAATTAATACGGCATGAACTCCAAAAGGTTTAATATGTATAGGGGATGATTTCAATTTTGTAGAAAGATATTTTGTTTTGGTAAAGCTTTCGAAAGATACGTCAATATTTGCAAAGCATTGACTGTATCACCATGAATACAATACGTATCTGCACCTATATCTTTCAACATCCCCGAAACTGTTAGTACCTTACTTTCGATAACCATTCTAAGCATATGCTCCAAAACAGATTGGGGTGTGTGAATAAGTGCATTATCTTTTTTTCTAGATACAAGACTGAGGTCGGCATTATAATTTCTATCTCCAAATGCTTCCTTTTTTATTTTAAACCCTTGCAGTATTGCCAGTTGTTCCAATCCAGATCCGCTAGGAACATATAAGAATTGATATGCCTTATAAGGTGCAATGGCTTCTAAAAACACCTGGGCCAAGTCACCTCCCTTGGCGATATCATTATATAGAGCTCCATGAGCCTTAATATGATGTAATTTTACGCCGTCTTGAATACAAATCGAAATTAATCGCGCTATTTGCTCGCGAACGGTTGTTATTAATTCGTTAGGGCTTAAAAACATTGAAACCCTTCCAAAATTTGCTTTATCCGGATACGAGGGGTGCGCTCCAATTTTAACCTCGTGTTTCTTGGCGAGCGAAACTACCCACTTCATGGTAGCTTCATCTCCCGCATGTCCTCCGCAAGCTATATTACAAGACGATACCAGTGGGAGTAGTTCGGCTTCATTGCCAACACCCTCCCCTAGATCACAATTAATATCGATATATTTTTTCAATTTATGGTTCAATACATGAGGTTTCAGGATTACTATAACCAGTCTTCGTTAGGCACATTTTCAGTGTCGGAATGACCTCTTTAATCAAGCACTTTAACTCACTGTAATACAACTTGTTTCTACCATATCTAAAATGGATAAATACACTTTATAATCCAAACAATAGAAACGACTAACTAGAGCAAATCATACACTATAAACTAATTCCAATCACTTTAAATATACTCTTAGCTCCCAAAACTATAGATAAAGCAATGATTAGAATTCCTAGAATATTTTGAAATCTTGTGTTCTTATATATACCCATGACCGATTTTCTGTTTACTACCCAAAGCAAAAACACAGCAATAACCGGTAGTAAAATACCATTAGCAATTTGAGCAAATTTTATAATTTCTATTGGTTTTATATTAAATGACAAAAAGAATAAACCCAATCCTAAAATTAGCATCCAAACGAATCTAAACCTGATGTCTTTTAGGCCTGCCCTCCAACCAAAACAACTATTAGCTACGTACGCCGCCGCCAAGGGTGCGGTAATTGCAGAGGTAATCCCTGCAGCAAAAAGTCCCGCTCCCATAAAATATCTGGAACTTGCTCCATATAAAGGCTCCAAGGCCTGAGCCATATCCATCACATTGGAAACTTCAGAGTTGGTTATGGCCGAAGCCGATACAATAATACATATAGATACAAAGCCACCAAGCACCACTGCAACCACAGTATCTCTTCTTGCCGCCGGCAAGCCTTTTATTGTTTTCCATTTTTCACTGACCAAAGAGGCATGTAAAAACAAATTATAGGGCACTACCGTAGTACCCACCAACGCAATAATGGTAAGTATACTGTCTTGCGGAATATTAGGAATAAAGAGACCTTTTAACACGTCTAGCACTGCAGGCCCCGTTAATAAAGCCGTTAAAATAAAGGAAAAACTCATCACCAAAACCAAAGCAACAAATACCTTTTCCAAAACCTTATAACTACCGAGATACAACAAAACGAATGCTATGGAACCTATGATATATGGATACACCAAACTGTACTTACTTCCTAACAAGGCTTGCATTCCTAAAACCGCGCCACCAAGATTTCCTGCTTCATAAGCGGCATTTCCAATTACAATAGCTGCAAGGATGACCCCAACTACTGCAAAACGCAACCATTTTGTTCGTAATTCTTGTTTAATCACATCTGCAAGACCTTGCTGGGTAACTATTCCTAGTCTAGCCGCCATACCTTGCAGCACAATTGTCGCCACGATAGATAGCACCATAGCCCATAGGAGTGCATACCCGAAACCAACACCGGCCAGAATACAGGCGGTTACGGTACCCGGACCAATGAATGCCGCTGCAATTAAAACTCCGGGCCCACTATTTTTGAACATAGATGATTGGATTTCTGTAAATATAGATGCAAAAAGTGAAAAATAAAGAAAACAGCTAAGGTCATTTTCACCACAATTTTAACATTTTAAAGTACCGTTCATCTAAAAAATTGCAGTTCGTCTAAAAGTTGGGTGCCATACATCGATCAATCATACTAATCCTAAAAATCCATGGTTATACTATTCCCCAAACCTAAAATTAACCTACTTAATGATTTGTTTAGAATGTAAAAAAGAATTAGGCTACGTAGACCATAAAAATGCAATGGACAGCCTTGGTGTAGAACTTTGTTTTGAACACCATAAACGCATGAAAGCCTTAATCGTAAAAAACGATACCCCATTAGAAGCGATTCAGCTTTATTACGGACTTAAAGAAGCCGGAGTAAATGCTATGCTAGAATGGTGGGACGGACACAAGTCCGTGGACATTGCTATTTCTAGAGTAAAACTAAATATAGAAATAGACTCGGAATATGAAAAACTGACCGAGGAGCAGGCCATAAATAACTTAGAGCAAGCCATGCATTCCTTTAAAAACGGATTTACCACGATTCGAATTCCCCACATTGTGGTACGGTATTATTTAAATGAGACCGTAAAGAATATCATAGGAATTATGGAAGGTCTTAAAGCCAACATAAAGATGATTTAAAAACAGAATTATGGTAACCAACAAAAAAGTTCTAAAAACACCGTTGCGCATCTCTATTGTTACACTTCTAATAGGTATGGCAATGCGTATGCTAGATTGGCCTTACGCCGCCGGTGTGCTTTTTACAGCCTTTTTAGCAATAGGGGTTTTATATGCCATCCGATTTTTAAAAAAGGATAATAAAAAACCGGTAGCCTTTGTAAAAGTGATTTTAGTACTTTTTTGGACCACAAATGGTTTATTGCGTATAATGGATTTTCCCTATACGTTAGTCTTTCAAATTGGAACAGCAATTACTTTTGTCACCTGGTTTGCCATGGAGGGCACCGCTTATTTTATGGATGAAGACCGAAAAGCTAGAAATAGCATTGTAGAGATTTTTTGGAACTTTGCCATGGTCGTTGGTGTGCTGATCATCATTGGCGGTGGACTAATGCACTTACTAGAATGGGAATATTCCATAACCACATTGACCACAGGCCTTACGATTGTAACTGCATATATTTTAAAAGATGTTTTTAGTCCCAGCAAGGAGAACGTTAACAATGAAAATAACAAAGAATTACACATATAAAAATAATCCCAGAATCTTTAATTACCTACTTTTCTAGTTCTTTTAAAGTGACTTAAGTACTCACTAGACAAAGGATTTAGAGCAAAGAGAATGGCGAGAAGCTGTTGGAAATTCCAGCAGCTTTTTTTTATTTTAATACCGCAAGGTTTGTGTCTGGTATCTGTGAGGTTTTAAATCAATAATTAGTGTGCGTCAACTTCTCTACATTTTTGTATCTTAAACCAAAATTGGGAAACACATGAAAAACATAGACCGAAGACAATGGTTAAAAACTGCAGGACTCTCCAGTAGTTTTACGCTTTTAGGGGGATTAAGTACGATGGCCAAGGACCTGCCACACATAAACCAAAGCCCCCTTAATCCGGTAGCAAAACTAAATTCCAACGAAAATCCGTTTGGTCCCTCAAAAGCTGTTCGTAAAAAGATTACAGAGGCCTTTGATAATGCATGTAGGTATCCTTCTATGGTATTCAAACCCTTATTAGAGCAGATTGCCGAGAAAGAAGGGGTTTCTACGAAGCATATCGTAGTCACGGGAGGCTCTACGGAAGGCCTAAAAGCTACCGGATTAACATACGGTCTTGATGGGGGAGAAATTATAGCTGCCGACCCTACTTTCCAATCCATGATGACCTATGGTGAAAATTTTGGGGCTTATGTGCATCGGGTTCCCGTCGATACCAAGATGGGTCATGACTTGGAAGAAATGGAAAAAAGAATCAATTCCAAGACCAGATTAATATTCATTTGTAATCCAAATAATCCCACGGGTACACTGTTGGACAAAAATAAGCTACGGGATTTTTGTATTTCGGCAAGCAAGAAAGCTATGGTTTTTAGCGATGAAGCATATTACGATTTTATTACCGAGCCCGATTATCCATCAATGGTAGAACTAGTGAAGGAGAATAGGAACGTCATCGTTTCAAAAACCTTTTCCAAGGTGTATGGCATGGCCGGACTCCGAATAGGGTACTTGCTAGCTCGGCCAGATATAGCCTCGAGATTACAACAAAACATTATGGCCTTTACTAACGTCCTTGCCATCGAAGCAGCAAAAGAAGCTTTGGTAGACGATGAATTTTATAAATTCAGTATTGCTAAAAATGTTGAAGCCAAAAATGCGATTTATAAAACCTTAAATGATTTGGGACTGGAATACATTGAATCACATACTAATTTTGTGTTCTTTAAAACAGGGAGACATATTGACGAAATGATGACTGCCATGGAAAAAGAAAACGTCCTTATAGGGAGACCATTTCCCCCATTCTACGAATGGGCCAGAATAAGTACGGGGACTATGGATGATATGAAATTGTTTGACAGTGCACTTAAAAAGGTAATGGCAAGCTGAAAGATGTATTTCCATTCAAAATTCCTAATACTAATTCTATACACCTTTCCTTTAAAGCTATATTACTTAGACTTTAGCTTCTAACCAAACCACCAATGAAAAAAATCTTTTATACCTTTTTGGTCATTGTCGGCATAATTGTCGCCATTCTTTTGTTTAACACACTATCGCTTAGTTCCAAACAAGTAGTCTCTTTACCCTTTAAAAAGATAACTGTTTCAGATTCCGTCTACACCAATTTATCTAAAGCCATTCAATACCCAACAATATCATATAGTGAGGATGCGATACCGGATTCTACTGCGTTTAATGGTTTTCATCGCTATTTGGAGGAAACTTTTCCGTTGGTTCATGCAAATCTATCCTTAGAAAAAATAAACGAATACAGTTTGCTCTATACCTGGAAAGGTGCCGATACCAACAAGAAATCAATCATCTTACTATCCCATCAAGACGTGGTGCCTATTGATCAGCCTACCCTAGCCGATTGGGAAGCCGGACCTTTTGAAGGGAAAATTACCGATACACATATCATTGGTAGGGGAACCTTGGACGATAAAGGTTCTTTGATTGCATTATTAGAATCGGTAGAGCAATTGCTCAAGGAGTCTTTTGTACCGTCCCAAACTATTTACTTGGCCTTTGGACATGATGAGGAAGTTGGAGGTGCAAATGGTGCCTCTGAAATCGCCAAAGTGTTAAAAGAAAGAGGAATTAAAGCTTCCATGACCTTGGATGAAGGCGGTTTTCTAGCCGATGGATTAGTCCCGGGAATAGATAAAACAGTAGCTATCGTAAACCTTGCCGAAAAGGGATTTGCCTCTTTTAGATTGATTGTTGAAACTAATGGTGGCCATAGTTCCGCGCCCCCAAAGGAGAATACCATAGGGATGCTTGCGCAGGCGATAGTTGATTTGGAAGCAAATCAATTGCCCTATAAACTGGTGGAACCTATAAATCATCAATTGGAGTATATGGGTGCAGAACTGCCTTTTATAAAAAAAGTAGCTTTTGCTAATCCATGGTTGTTCAAAAAACCAATTCTCGAAGGGTTGAACGCTCATACAACCACGGCGGCCACGATTATTGATGGTGGTGTTAAAAACAATGTGATACCCACCGTTGCCGAAGCTACCATTAACTTTAGAATCCTACCTGGCGAGACTATTGAATCCGTGAAAGCACATATTGAAAGTACGATTAACCCCAAAATAAAGGTTGAGCCTGTAGGTTTTCTGACCAACCCCTCCCCTGTTTCCAAAATTGATTCGGATGCTTACAGGGCTTTGGAAAAAACCATACGCTCCGTTTTCCCAGAATCCGTTGTAGTACCCGGACTGGTTGGTGGTGGTACCGATGCGCGTTATTTCTATGAGGTATCGGACGATGTGTATCGGTTTTACCCCATTCGTTTGGCGCCGGATTCCATGACTCGTTTTCATGGTATCGATGAAAAAATAAGCAAGGAAAACTACAAAGAGATTATTGAATTCACCTATCAGCTAATCAAACAATTGAACTAAGTACGTTTTAAAATTTTTGTTTGCCAAGGTGCCAATAAAAAATGTTCGTCTTGGTTTTCAATACTATTGGATTTAAGTAAGCTGTAGTCGTTAGGCTCAAAATCGATGTTCCATAAAACGGGGGTATCCGCTAAATTATGGAGCACTAAAAACTCATGGGCATCATCCCATCGTTTGTAAGCATATATGCTAGGATGCTCCACATCAAAGCATTCATAATCTCCATAGACAAAGGTTTTATGGGCCTTTCTAAATGCAATCATATCCCTGTAAAAATTAAGTATGGAATTTGAATTGGTTTCTTGATCCGCTACATTCACTTTTTTGTAATTGGGATTTACGGCAAGCCACGGTTGTTCTCTTGAAAAGCCTGCATGCAATTCTGCATTCCATTGCATAGGTGTTCTGGCATTGTCCCTGCTTTGTGAATGGACGATATCAAAAAATAAGTCCATATCCTGACCGGCTTCCTCCGCTGCTTTCCAAGCATTTAAGGTTTCTACATCATTGTAATCCTCAATACTTTCATAAGCAACATTGGTCATGCCTATTTCATCGCCTTGATAGATGTATACCGTTCCTCTGAGGGTTAACAACAGTGCTGCCAACAATTTTGCCGAGGCCTCTATATATTCGGTATCATTACCAAAACGCGATACCATTCTACTAAAGTCATGATTACCCAGAAAGATACTTCCCCAACCTCCGTTTTTGAGAGCTGTATCCCAGTTGTTAAAAACCGCTTTAAAGGTCTGGAAATCAAACGGCACAGGATCATATTTTCCACCAAGGCCACAATCAATAAACATATGGTCAAAATGAAACACCATATCTAATTCCTGCCTAGCACTTTCCACATAAAGTGGCCCGTTCTTTAAATCGATTCCAGGACCCTCACCAACAGTCATTATATCATACTTATCAAGTACTTCTTGATTCATTTCATGAAGGTACTGATGGATTTTAGGCCCATTTGCATAGTAGTTGTTAATGGTATCTTGAAATTTCTCAAATTCCGAATTCGGGTAGGTCTGGTTTTTTGAAATCAAGGATATCACATCCATGCGAAAACCATCTATCCCTTTTTGGAACCAGTAGTTGATTACATCGTAAATCTCCTTGCGCACCTTAGGGTTCTCCCAGTTAAGGTCGGGTTGTTTTTTAGTAAAGTAATGAAGGTAATACTGTTCCGTTTTTTGGTCAAACTCCCAGGTACTGCCATTGAAAAAAGATTCCCAATTATTCGGTGGTCCCCCATCTTTTCCATCCTTCCAAATATAATAATCCCGGTATGGATTGTTTTTTGATTTTTTGGATTCGGTAAACCAGTAATGTTCGTCCGAAGTATGGTTCGCGACCAAGTCCATAACCAATTTCAATCCTTTTTCATGAACTTTTAACAACAGTTCGTCAAAAGCCGCATTTCCTCCAAAATCATCCGAAATGGTTCTGTAGTCGCTAATGTCATAGCCATTATCATCATTGGGAGACTCATAAACGGGGCATAACCAGATAACATCAACACCCAGTGATTTTATATGGTCCAATTTTTCAATAATCCCATAAATATCCCCTACTCCATTTCCTGTAGTATCCTTAAAGGAACGAGGATATATTTGATAGACTACACTCTCTTTCCACCATGTTTTATTCATGTACACTAAACTGTTTTAATTATTTAGGAGAAAATAAAATACGTGCTGAATACCATGACCGTAATAATGCCACCGATTAGAAAAGCATATTTCCAAGGTCTAATATCTATAGCATCTGTAGTAGTCTCTTCGCTTATTTCGGTTTTTGGTTTCAATTTGCCAAAAATAAGCATCACTATGATATTGAACACGAATAGAATACCCATCACATGTAAATAATGCGGATAGGCTTCGGCTGCGATGACACTAAGTTGTTTTGCATTCGTGATTCCTTGTGACTGGGCAAGCTCAAGGGCAGTCTCCCTAAAGTAGGGTTCAAAAAACAACAAGCTGGATAAATACAGTAACACACCGCCGATCATCACCACCTTTGCACCCAGCGCAGGTACTCTTTTCGTTAGGATGCCCGTCATTACCACTGCCAAAATAGGTACACTTAGACTACCCAGGGATTGCTGTATGTAACTAAACAATCCGTCAGGTGCAAAAGCAATAAATGGAGCTATAATCATAGAAATAACCCCCAAGACAAAACCAAATGTTTTACCCGCTTTAACGGTTTGTAAATCGGAAGCCTCTTTGTTAAAATACATGCGATACAAATCAAACCCAAAGAGGGTTGCACTACTGTTCAATAGACTATTGAAAGAACTAAGTACCGCACCAAAGAGAACGGCTGCAAAGAAACCTGTAAACGCACCGGGCAATACCTTTGCCACCAAAGCAGGATATGCTTGATCCGGATTATCCAATTCGCCACCAAAAACATGCCATGAAATAATACCAGGTAACACGACTATAATGGGAATAACCACTTTTATAAACGCAGCGAGTAACATTCCTTTTTGCCCTTCTTTAAGACTTTTTGCCCCAAAAACGCGCTGTAAGATAGATTGGTTGGTACCCCAGTAATAGATTTGAGCCAACATCATTCCTGTGAATACCGTTCCAAAAGGAATGGAGGAATCAACGGCACCCTTCATTTGGAATTTTTCAGGATTGGTATCCCATAATATTCCAAGTCCAACCCCCAAATCCCCATCACCAATGAGCATCAATCCAAAAACCGGTATCAAGAGCCCCCCAATTAAAAGTCCTATTGCATTAATTAAATCAGAGACCGCTACCGCTTTTAATCCTCCAAAAATCGCATAAACCATTCCAATACTTCCTATGGTGAGCACGCAGATCCAAATAACGGTCCATGGTTCAACCCCCATTAATTCTGGTAAATCGAACATGGTGCTAAACGCCAAGGAACCCGAGTATAAGATGGTGGGCAACAACACAATACCGTAGGCAAACAAAAACAATAAGGATAGTAGCGCCTTGGTTTCTTGATCGAATCTTTTTTCAATGAATTCTGGAATGGTGGTAATTCCCTTTTTCATGTATTTTGGCAATAGATAAATTGCCGTAAAGATCATCGCAATGGCCGCCAGTGTTTCCCATGCCATAACCATGAGTCCCTCGGTAAAAGCCTGACCATTCAATCCAACAATTTGTTCCGCAGAAAGGTTGGTCAACAATAAAGAACCTGCAATAGTGACCGCTCCAAGACTACGGCCTCCCAAATAATAACCATCTGCCGATTTTTCATCTGTTTTACGCGTGGCGTACCATGCAACAACAGCAACAAAAAGTGTAAATCCTAAAAAAGAAGCAATGGTAAGTATTCCCAAAATTGTTTGTTTTTAGTTGGTTTTTTAGCAAAATAATGAAAATACTTCTGTTTTAATGGGAATTTTGCAGTTCCCGCCTCATTTTTGATTGAAATGATGAACTCAAACGTTATAGCAATGCAGAAAGTGAATAAAAAAATAGGGTGCTTTACGTTTTAGTTGCCCAAGGCTTGCACATAAATTGTTTATAGCGCTAAAATTCTTGGTAATTTAAAGGTACTATAACTTACTAAAGTGTCGGGCAACTATCGTGTAAAAGCCCTTTCTCGAATTTGTAAAAACGCTTGATCTATTTCCAAAAAGAATCGCTTATAAATTGTAGTCCGATGGGTAAAGACTCCCGCCAAAAAGGCCAAGTATGCGCACCGTCTCTAACACGGTACTCATGGGGTATTTTACGCGTAATAAGCTCTTTGTGTAATTCGGCATTTCCCAAGGTAAGAAAATCATCGTCTCCACAATCAAAATAGATTTTTACTGTTTTTAAAAGATCCGGGTTCTTGGTTTTAACCAGATGGAGGACATCGTAATCCTCATAGCTCTTGTTTAACCTGCTTTTGCCTTTCTTACCAACCATATCTGGCATTGCTTTAGATACATACCCGTCCATGCCGTTTTGCTCCGAAGAAGTTACCTCTTCTTCCGTAAACACAGCAGAACTAAATGCTGCGCATACTCCAAACGTTTTATCATACTTTAAGGCTAATTTTAAGGAACCGGCTCCTCCCATGGATAAACCGCTGATTCCCGTATATCTCTTACCCTTTCGTATGCGGTATTCACTTTCAATATGAGGTAGTAATTCTTTTATGAACATATCTTCATACGGATAGGTGCCATCGGTTCTGTTCATATAAAGTCTATCGTCCCCATCAGGCATTACGATAACCATTTTTTGGATATTTCCTTCGGCAATTTCATGGTCTACAATATACTTCATACTCCCAGATTCAATCCAGTCCGTTTCGTTGCCCGTATATCCGTTTAGTAGATAAACGACTGGGTAATGACGTTTGGAAAAATCATAGCCATCTGGCAGATAAATTGAATAATTCACTTCCGTATTCAATAATTCGCTTTTCATACTAATACTCTCCAAGACCTTACTTTGAGCAAAAAGGGTACAGGAAATCGTAAACAGAATAACGAATAAGGCGCGGTTCTTCATATAAAATAATTTTTGAATTTTACAGAATGAGCAAAACCGTTTTGATGGTATGCTCTATATTGCTAACTTTTTTAAGCCTTTCAAGATAATGAAAGCATTTCAATACCGTAGCATAATTGGTTAAAAGTCATCAATATCTTTATTCCTTTAAGGGCTCTAAATCAGATTTGCACCCAAGTTATAATTGTTTACAACCAAAGCCACGGTATGGTTTTCGGTTCAGCTAAGTTCAAAACAAAATCAAGGTACAGCAGTAATTTCGTTAATTTATTGAGCTGTATTGCTATCGATTGAAGAATCAATCACCACTGATATTGCCACAAGTTCTTTACATTGTTTCTTAGCATCGTCTAGTTCAAAATCAAGTCCATGTTCCTGAATTTCCTGATAAGCACTTTCTAGTAAAATTGTAGCCGATTTTAAACGTTTTACCAAATTTTTATCGCGCTCAATAGTCTTTCGCTTTACAATACGAAGGGCGGACAAAAGATAGAAAACTAGCGCAATAATCACACAGCTGGGGATAATCACAAAGGCGGCCGCGATAGCAATCATAAAATTCGTCACCCGATTATCGAAAACTTCTCCCGCGTCGTTGTGGTACGCCTCATGACAGTGCGCTGGGCCATCAACGGGATAGAAAGCCGTGTCAATGATTCGTTCAAAGAGCAGCCAGTACCAAGGCACTTTGTTTGTTTCGTAGTAATGATGGCTATAATATCCTACCCGTGCCGAGATCGTATTGTCGGGATTTCCACCTGCTAGGGCATTTCCAAATTGGTCTATGGATATGAACAAATGAGATATGTATTGCCATACTTGGGAGTTTTTGGTAATCATAAGCGTAGGGTTGTGTCCTACAAAATAAAAAAATCATTTAAGTTTAGACATGTTTTTGATAGGTTTTCAATGATGTAACAGATTTTCCCTCAGTTGTCAAAGCTACAACGTTGGCCTGTATGCTAGGAGCTCTTCATTACGTCATACGAATCCGTAAAAGATAATTCAGTAACTTGGCTAGGGAAGCACAAGCAATAGGATTCCATTGCACTATGTTTTAGAAACGTAGGAGAAAAGTCATTGAACGAATTATGAAAAGAGGGTAAATGAAAAATTATTTGAAAAAAGCGCTACGCACAACAGGCATCATGATCACGTTACTTATATTAGTTAGCCTAACAGCTCAAGACAGTAAAAAGGTAGGTGTTGGTGCAGCAGCACCCAATGATGCAAAAGTCCTATTTGATGGCTCCAAAGCGCTACTAGATAAAAACTGGACCTATTGGGAAGGTCCAAGATTGGCCGCTAGATTGCCGTTAAGATGGCAAATAGAAAAAGACCCGGTAGATAATGGTACCGTGGTCAATAGCAATGACCCATCTGCCGCTGGCGGAAAATACGGAGCAGCGGATATCGTAACGAAAACCAAATACCGTGATTTTAGACTTCATGTTGAATTTTTAATAGTGAAAGAAGGAGGTAATAGTGGCGTCTACCTGCAAAACCGATACGAAATTCAAATATTGGACGGGGATAAAACCAAGCATGGAATGGGAGCCATAATCAATGAGTCCGAATCTCCTTACCATGCCTACAACGGCATTGGAAAATGGAACGCCTTTGATGTAACATTTAGAGCAGCGCGCTTTGAAAATGGTGTCCGAACCGAAAAAGCTAGGGTCACCCTATATTTCAACGGCCAGAAAGTACATGAAAATTTCGCTATCGATAAAGTGTGGGGCGGTGAAAATTCCGGTCTGGATGGCGGAGGCGCACTTACAGACATCCCAGGCGGTATAAAATTACAGGCCGAAGGCCATGAAGTCCTATATCGAAATATTTGGATAAAAGAACTAGATCTCAAAAAAGCCGAAACCGATTTTTAAAAGAGGAACTAGAATCCGCCTTCTACAACCGAAAAGCCATATCCATTCATATTCAACCATACACATGAAAAAAATTCAACTATTTCTAAGCCTCGTGCTCACGCTAAGCTTCGCGACCATCAACGCAAATACTACTACTAATGCTATTGAGGACAAAATGAAAATTTCCAACGATTCCCTGCGACTAGCTGAACTGGATACCTTCTGGGCCGAGGTTTCGAGAACTGTTCGCGATGGTGATTTTGAAGGGTATAAAGCAACGTATCATGAAGATGCCGTGGTGGTATTCACTACGGGAGAAAACAAAACATCAGTATCCATTGCCAAGGCACTGGAAAACTGGGCGCAAGATTTTATAGATACCAAAGCAGGTAAAACACAAAATAGTGTGGAATTCCGTTTTTCACAGCGTTTGGGTGATGAAAACACGGCACATGAAACTGGAATTTTTGCCTTCCAGACCCTCGATGGCAGTGCTAAAGAAACTCCAAAACAATTCGTGCATTTTGATGCCTTACTCGTGAAAAAAGACAATTCTTGGCTGCTGGTTATGGAGTATCAAAAATCCAAGGCCTCCGAAGAGGAATGGAACCTATTGGAATAATACTCGGGATGGCACTTATTTCAACTAACCGCTCCTTGAGCATAGAACCGCTAATTAGCACAGAGCGAGGGCGGATTTACTATATACAATCAAACTTTAAATCAAACTAAAAAAATGAAAGAACAGAATTTTAAAAATCATGGTAAACTTGTTAAAGGCTTCCATGGACTCTTGTTTATTGCCATAGTAGCTTTATTGATCGGTGCTATAAACAATCTTTTACGTTCTAGTAGTGATAACCTCTATTTGGCCTCTTTAGTAGTCCTGATCGCTGTTATATTTTTAATTATGGCGTGGTATGTACGCAGTTTTCCCTTAAAAGCACAGGATAGGGCCATAAAAGCTGAAGAAAATTTGAGGTATTATGTACTAACAGGTAAATTATTTCCTAAAGACCTAACGGTAGCCCAAATTATAGCACTACGTTTTGCGAGTGATGCCGAGTTGGCACCCTTAGTAGAAAGAGCTTTACAAGAAAACCTGACGAACAAAGAAATAAAAATGCTCATAAAAAATTGGAGGGCAGATGATTACAGGGTTTAAAATTTAATTATATACTTTACCAACAATACGCTTTTAAAATTTCGAAAAAGTAGCTTTTTGATTCAACAAAACAATACCTATCATTACAATGCCCGTACCGCACCCGCTAGTTTGTAACTAGATGCCTTAAGACTATGTTGGAGTGTCCTACGGTTGTGGGCACTCGTTGCAAACGAGCGCGAACCAAGCTATGTGTAATATGATTATTAAAAATACTCCAATTGAAAAACGAATATGTGATAGCCAAGCTCTTCCCACCAAAAACGGCAACGAATTGATGATCAATTTTACACAGAAGAATTTGAATGTGTAAAATTCTTATATTTATGTACGACTTAAACCTTATCCTGATGAAGACTACGAGAGCATTATTATTTGGCTTTTTGATTTTTACCTCACTACCTGGGTTTGCACAACCAAAGGAAACTGTTGAAAACTGGAAAGGCAAGACGGTACTGTTAATTGGTGCGCATCCAGACGATGACCACCAGTCCCATGGCACATTGGCGATGCTAAACAAAAATGGTAATGATATCTATATCCTGACCATGAGTACGGGTAATGTAGGGACAAAAGACCCAAAACTGGGAAAAGATGACTTGGCCAAAATCAGACGAATCGAACAATTGGACGCGATGAAACAAATTGGTTTATCGGAAGACAGATACATTAATTTAGGGTATGACGATGGTAGACTGGAATTTGCAAACAAGGAAGAAGCCATTGGTAAACTGGTCTATTACATTAGAAAGCTACAACCCGATGTTTTAATGGCTTTTGATCCTGGGTACAACTATCAGGTTTGGCACAAAAGTGATCATCGCGCTGCAGCCTATTTAGCTGCTGATGCGGTACGGGCGGCAGAATGGCCGTTGATGTATGAGGGACATATTATACAGGATAAATTAGAGGCGCATGTGATTCCTGAATTTCTTTTCTATGGCGGCAATGTGTCGGACAAAAATACCATTGTAAACATAACTGATTTCGTAGAACAGCGCGTCAACGCAGGCTCCAAATATGTAAGTCAGTGGACATCAGGATGGAACAATTATCTTGGACATGATATTGAAAACTATCCCGCCGCCGAAAAGGAAAAACTGTTTACTAACATTAGAAAGCGGATTAAGGTACTAGACGGAAAATCGGTCGAACGGTTTAGATACTACCAAGGAGCACCCGATTCCATGGGGCATGCGCCGAGGGATTAGCAAAGGGCACACCACCTAGCAAGTGAGAAAGATAAAAACCACTTTTTTGGATAACAGTTTTGTTTAAAAAATAGCTTCGTTAAAAATGATGGCCGCCTCCCGCTTAGTCCATGGCATTAAATCGTTTTGAAATCTCGGTAAGCCAAAAGCATTGTTCAGCCGACACGGTAATCCATGGCTTTCCCTCTTTTAGCCAATACCCACCGGGCGCTTGCAATTGGAGAACCGTGTTTAGCACAGGATGCGCAAGCCTCAAAAAGCGCTCGTCTTGCGTTACGGTATAAAGCGATGCACAGCCGGGAGAAACCTTTGCCGCCCATATAGTTTGAAGCGCTTTATTTCCGACCTGCTCAATTACATCTGCATATAGATGCGCAAGGGGTAATGCCACAGTACCGAACGTTTCTGCATACCGAGCGAAGAAATAGCAGGCAGCACCCAAAAAGTAATAACATTCGTTTTCATTACCTATGGTGATAACGTAGGTTTTGGAATCTGCATTCACAGGTATGGTTTTATCCAATACTCCGTCCGCGGTTAAGCGAATCCAGAATCTACCCTCTTCATCCTGTAACTGTAACATCTTTTCGAAATAAGTAAGAACTTTGTCCGCTAGTATTTTGTCGTTTAAACCGCAGGCGGCCATGCCTAAAAATGCGCTTGTACACAAGTCCTCTGTTCTCGTTTCCAATTCCGAAGGGAATGTTGCCAGTCCCCCACTTTCGCTGTTATGATATTTCAATACATAGCCTAGTAACTTATTGGTAAGGGTAGTATCCCGAAGTTCTATAGCAGCCAATACAAGCCACAAGTTGGCATATAGGTGAAATTCCTTATGAAAACCGGAACGCTGTGATAAATAGTCCCCATTGAATTGAAGGCACTGCTCATTTATCCAATTTAGTAGACGGGCCGCTTCGCTCTTTTGACCACAAGCAATAAATGCTAGCGGCCATTTATAGTAGGAAACCGGATCAGGATGACTACTGTTATACAGGTTTGATTGCGCTATATGTTGTAGCATCCATTTCTCACATAGGTTAGCGGCACGGGAAGCATCATTACTAAGGTCCGGAATACTCATTGTCGTTATAAATTTAATGTTATGTTCACCGTGCTTGCCCACAGTTGTAAGCTTACCAACAGTTCTATATATAGTGTTATTACCCCAACCACCCTTCTCTATCTAGACTCCGATACTGTATTGCCTCCCCAATATGATTCCCGTTCAACTCCGGCTCATTGGCCAAATCGGCAATGGTCCTGGCAACTTTTAAAATACGGTCATAGGCACGGGCCGAGAGGTTGAGTCGCTCCATGGCATTTTTCAGAAGGGCTTTTGAAGCATCGTCCAATACACAAAACTCCCGTATCTGTTTGGTGTTCATTTGGGCATTGTAATGGACATTTTCCAGTCCTTCAAAACGTTTGGTCTGTACTTCCCTAGCTGTTGTAACTCTTTTACGTATTTCTACACTACCCTCACCTTTTCGGTCTTCGGAAAGCTTTTCAAAAGGTACTGGGATGACTTCGATATGTATATCAATACGATCTAACAAGGGACCGGAAATCTTGCTCAAATAGCGTTGCATTTCTGCTGGTGAAGAGGTTACGGGAGCATCCGGGTCATTAAAGTAGCCTCCAGGACTTGGATTCATACTCGCCACCAACATAAAACTACTGGGATAGGTAACGGTAAAGCGTGCCCTAGAAATGGTGACCTCACGGTCTTCCAGTGGTTGGCGCAATACCTCCAACACCCCTCGTTTGAATTCCGGTAGTTCATCCAAAAACAAAACTCCGTTATGGGAAAGCGAAATTTCCCCTGGTTGCGGATAAGAACCGCCACCAACGAGTGCAACATCGGAAATCGTATGGTGAGGACTGCGAAACGGCCGCTGATTCATCAAGCCCATATTCTTTATCTTCCCTACCACGCTATGAATTTTTGTGGTTTCCAAGGCCTCATGTAGTGTCATGGGTGGTAAAATGGAGGGTAATCGTTTCGCTAGCATCGTTTTACCGGCACCAGGCGGACCAATCAATATAATATTATGACCTCCGGCGGCTGCGATTTCCATACAGCGTTTGATGCTCTCCTGTCCTTTTACATCCGAGAAATCGAACTCAGGAAAATCTAGGCTTTTGTAAAACTCTGCTCGGGTGTCAATAATGGTCTGCTCTAAAGGCGTTCCTTGGTCAAAAAACTCCAAGACTTGTTTGATATTATCTACACCGTACACTTTTAGGTCGCTTACAATGGCAGCTTCCTTGGCATTTTCGTTAGGTAGAATAAATCCGGTGTATCCCTCTTCTTGAGCCTTTATCGCAATAGGCAAGGCGCCTTTTATGGGTTGTAAACTACCGTCAAGGGACAGTTCGCCCATTATAATATACTTCTCTATTTCCTCCGACTGTATCTGACCAGATGCCGCTAAAATGCCTAAAGCTAAGGTAAGGTCGTAAGCGGAACCCTCCTTACGAAGGTCTGCCGGTGCCATGTTTATGGTAATCTTCTTTCCAGGAATTTTGTAACCGTTATTCTGTAATGCGGCAGCAATCCTGTAGTTGCTTTCCTTAATGGCATTATCCGGTAGGCCTACGAGATGGTAACCGATTCCTTTATCTATATTGACCTCTACTGTTATCGTGGTAGCTTCGACTCCAAATACAGCACTCCCGTAAACCTTTGTTAGCATTTTTATTCCTTTGGACTAAAAATAAGGATTTCCGTCGATCTTTGAATTTCTTCCTTATTCATCATCATTTTACGGAATTCCCCGTTGATGAATAGGTCTGCTTGATCTTTATAATGGTCACTAAATGGATTTCCGGATTGTCCCGTAGGTAAAATGCTTACACTATTTTCTACATCAGAAAAATCTATTACCCTTCGTGTAGATGGACCCGAGCTAATTTTATACCTACCTGTTCCATCGTAATTGAAATACATGTTGTTAATCACCTCTCGTGTTCCATGTGCTGGAAAAGGTCCTACATTAAAAAAGGATTTTAGCGCTTCTACCTGTCCTATCGGATGTGGATGTTCCAAGGTATGCACTTTCTCCCATGTCCAACTTTCCATATTGGGGCCAAAATCGGTTTCCAACGAGGTTACTGCCTTTAAAAATGCATCCTGTATGATGTTTTCAGCTGTTTCCTTGGTATCAGGCGTATCGACATTATCCCACCAAACAGAATTTTCTTTGCCTGCCATGGGGGCTATCACTCTTTTGTGGAAATGGGTACTTAAAAATTGCGTGAACATTGCCTTGCCCAATTCGTCCTTAAAGATATTCTCCAAAAGAAAATATTCCCATCGTGAATAAATGGTAGCCGCTATGCTTTCGATTGGATAATCCCCCTGCCATAAATTAAGCGTATCCAACATTTTAAGCTGCTCAGGGGTTAGCGCCGATACATCAATCATCTTAATCAAATTACTGACTATTGAAGGATTTACAGAAGAAGTAACATCGAGCATCATTTCACTTACACTTGACATATCCCAGTCATCCTTTGAATCCAGTAGTGTAACGATACGCTTACCCCTATTCTCGGGCAAATAATACCCTGGATATAACATGCCGGCAATAGAATCGGGTTGGTTATTGGCAGAATACACGTAGTTCCAAGGCGGATTAACGGCTTGTGGATTTTGAGAAAAATCAAGTAATTTTTTATCCAATGGCAAACCCTGATTCGGCTCAAAAACTAATTTGGAATTCACACTGTCCGGTATTTCATACAATTGGGCACTGCCAAACCAACCCACGTTCCCTATAGCATCACCATACATAATATTGAGCCCTGGAGCATGAATTTTAGGTAAGGATTTATAAAATTCTTCTAAATTGTTCGCCTGACTAATACCATAAAACGCATCGATAACCTCATTTTTCATTTCGGTGTATACCCAAGACATTGCAATAGGGCGTTCTCCGGTAACCTGATCGGCAATTCCGTTTAAAATAGGTCCGTGAACCGATTTTTTATAAGAGAAAGAAACGTCATCCGCATCTTTTACTTTTATCGTTTTGTTGGTCGTCTCATAAGCTTTCCATCCGGTCGCGGTTTTATATTCGTTATCATTTTCCGGATTATTTTCCTCGTAATAAAAATCAACATCATCATTTTCGAACATGGTCATCCCGTAGGCCAACTTTCGATTATGCCCCAAAACAGGAAAAGGTATACCTGCCATATGATAACCGTATTTGGAATACGTAGGCGTTTCTATATGTGCCTCATACCATACAGATGGTTGTGCAAAGCCAATATGGGGATCGTTCGTAAAGATTACTTTTCCGTTTTTTGTTTTTTCAGGTGCCAACACCCAACTGTTGCTACCCTCGAACATGGGGAGATTGAGCTTGCCGAGCGCATCCGAAACCATTGCGGTAATGGAATTCTGGACGGAATCCGACTCTGTTGGAGGATAATTCTTGATCCACTCTAAATCTGTAGAAGAATCTATTTCCAAATCCTCCAAATAAGCCGGTCCCAGTTTATCCTTGATATTGGTAAGTAAAGGGTCTGTCTTATGGGCCATGGCAAAACTGAAGGCCATATAGCCCATGGTATTATACATGTCCTTTAAAGTGAAATCAGCTTTATCGATTCCGGTCAAGTAAAATTCTACCGGCGTGGGTCCCTCGGCTATAAATTGGTTTACGCCATCTAAATACACCTGAGCCACTTTCACCGCATCTTTGCTCAAATCCAATTTGGAAACAGTTACCGCAGAAGCATCGTCTATGCCTAAAGCGAGAAAAAACTTATCCGTTCCCAATAAATCGACACCGAAAACCTCTGAAAGTCCGCCACTACCAATTCTTCTCAGCAGCTCCATTTGCCAGAGTCTATCTTGCGCATGAACATAACCCAAAGTTCTAAACGCGTCCTCCTCGCTTTCTCCGTATATGTGTGGAATGCCATAGGTATCATAGTACACCTGTACTTCGTTTTGTAGTTGGGGCAGGGATTTTGTGCCAGAATAATCCGGTTTTAAAGTTTGCATAAAAATAGCACCGGCAATCATCACAACAATGACCAAGACCAATACAATGAGTCCGATTTTTTTTAGAATTTTCATATCAGTTATTAGGGGAAGTTTGCCTCCAAGGTATGATTAAATTTTCGAAAAAAAACCGTTTAGCTCTGTATTTTATTGACAAAAGCTCACAATAGCCCTATTCTGTGGATTACTTCTCAAAGTTTTCAAGTCCCTCTAAAAGCCATGACCTATACGTATCCGCATCGCTATTCTGAATAGAACTATTAAGCACTTCTAAATCTGGGGAAAGCAAGACATAAAACGGTTGAGAGACTGCATTGAAGTTAATGTCTTGAAACGTTCCCCATTTCTGGGCAATGTTCTCGATGCGTTTTACACGACCGGAATCATACTGAAAATCGAATTGCTGGGCTTCAGATAATTCCTTTCGATCATCCACATATAGCGAAATAAGCACGTAGTCATTTTTTAGAATCGGAAAGATATCCGGTTCGCTCCAGACATTCTCCTCCATTTTTCTGCAATTGACACAGGCCCATCCGGTAAAGTCTAACAGAATAGGTTTATTATTTTCCTTGGCAAACGCCAAGCCTTCATCAAAATCTTTAAAACAATCGATACCCAAGGGGCAATCGCTTTCCTGCTCAAAAACACTGTAAAATTCTGGTGGCGGGAATCCGCTCAACAATTTTAAATTCGTAAGGTTGCTCACGCCAAGAATAAGATAAACCGTGAAAACAGCACTTAAAAAGCCTGTTGCCTTTCTTCCTAAGGATAATTTTTGTTTCGGCCCATCATGGGGAAAACGAAAAATACCAAATAGATAAAGCGTCATCAACAAACCTAATAGAATCCAAATACCTAAAAATACCTCGCGTTTTAGAATACCCCAATGGCCCACCAAATCGGCATTGGAAAGGAATTTTAAGGCAAGTCCAAGCTCTAAGAAACCAAGTACCACTTTTACGGTGGTCATCCATCCACCGGATTTAGGCAAGGAATTTAACCACGCAGGAAACAAGGCGAACAATGCAAACGGTAAGGCTAGCGCGACACCAAAACCTGTCATACCTGCGGTAAGATTAATGGCAACATCACCTTCTGCCAAGGTAGTACCTCCCAATAGTCCACCTAAGATAGGTCCGGTACACGAAAACGAAACAATAGCCAAGGTAACCGCCATAAAAAAGATACCCAAAGCGCCACCTACTTTTGAGGAGGCAGCATCCATTTTATTGGCCCACGAACTAGGTAGCGTTAGTTCATAATATCCAAAAAAGGAAAAGGCAAAAAAGACGAAAATGGCAAAAAAGGCCAGATTGAGCCATACATTGGTCGCTATGGTATTGAGTATTTGTGAATCTACCGAATCGAACAAATGAAAGGGCAGACTTAATAAAAAGTAAATCAGTACAATGAAAAAACCATATAACAGGGCGTTCGCGATTCCCTTGGATTTCTTTTGAGAATGTTTGGTGAAAAACGACACCGTTAACGGAATCATCGGAAATACACATGGCGTCAATAGAGCAATAAGTCCCCCTAAAAACCCGAGCGCAAATATGACCCATAAACTTGTGCTCGTTCCAATATTTTCTTGACCCTGGGTAAGCAGATCTTTATTCTTAAGGTCTAATTTTAAACTTTCGGAAAGTGCTTTGCTACGATCATCTACGTCAACTATTTCCTTCACTACAGCTTCGCCATTCAAAGAAAAAACAAAATCTATTTCGACAGGAATACAGACCTCCTTACAAACTTGATAATATAAGTTAACTTTTACTTGATTTATCTCTGAATTTATGAGCTTTATACTCTGTTTGAAAGTAACTTCTTCCTTAAAAAAAACTTCTTCTAAATCAAAAACCTCTACGTATTCCGATTCTGTTTCACTTTCCAAAGTTGGCCCCAATAAAATATAATCAACACTATCCTTTTCATAATAGAATTCACTCGGTCTAGAACCACCTTCTGGTGTAAACTGCGAATACACATGCCATCCTTCAAAGATTTTACCCTTGACGATGAGTTCAAACTCAGTTTCAGAAATTTGATTTACCTCGGTTTCCCAGATTACTGGATTTTCATCGTCCTGAGACTGCCCTAAAAACGGCAAAACAAAAAAGAAAAAACTTAAAATTGCTACTCTCATAATTGTACTTCTATTCTTAAAATCGCGGTTGTGTCTGCTCGCACTTTAAATCGTTCATCGGCTCGTTTACCAATAATCCAAACGATATCGTCTCCTGAGCATAGTAACCACTGCTTGCCTTTAAGGGGAACAGGAACTTTCTCATCCTTAAAGAACTTTGACAACTTCTTTTTCCCTTTAAGCCCCAAGGGATAAAAATAGTCGCCTTTCTTCCATTTCCTTACCTGTAACGGATACTTTAACGCATTTTTATCAACATAAATTATAGTAGAAGTGTTCTCATTTCTTTCGACTACATCCAAAAATGTTAAGGGAATAGGGGTATCAATCTTTTTATCCTCTTTGGAAATAGAAAAATTATCGATATCGTTCCTGTCCGACTCCAAGGACGAAAGCCATAAGTAATCCCTATCTTTCAATAACCTGTGGGTTTTAGATTCGATATATTTGCCGCTCATAGCATCTAACAAATCCCGTAAATTTTCAAATTCGGAAAAACCGTATTCTTGAAATAGTGCAAACAAATATCCTTCTAGAGGAACTAACTTTCTTAATTCTTCTATGGCTATTTTAAAATCGCCGTTTTCATGCTCAAACAACTTAGCCTTTTGTTGGGCTAATTGCATTTTCGCAATCGAAGAAGTTTGGGATAAATATCTAGTGGTCAACTTAAAATTCTCTAAAAAGCTGGGATGCAGCTCCTTTAATAGTGGAACTACCTCAGCACGAATTTTGTTCCGCAAATATTTGGTATCTGAATTGCTAGCGTCTTCTCGCCACGTGAGTTTGTTTGCTTTTGCATAGTTCAACAATTCTTCTCTTGAAAACTTTAAGAGAGGGCGTGCGATTGTTTCTGTTTGATGTGGTATTCCAGTGAGTCCGTCTATCCCCGTTCCTCTAGATAAGTTAATTAAAAAGGTCTCTACAGCATCGTCCAAATGATGCGCTGTAAGCACTTTGGTAAACCCCTTGGTTTTCAATAATCCATCGAACCAGGTATATCGCAATTCACGTGCGGCCATCTGAACGGAAACCCTATGTTGGTTCACATAGCCAAGGGTATCAAAACGGGTTACAAAAAAATCGACATCCAGTTGTTGGGCCAATTCCTTAACAAAGGTCTCGTCGGCATCACTTTGCGACCCACGCAATCTAAAATTACAATGTGCCAGTGTTATATTTAGTCCAGCCTTATGACAAAGATGACTTAAAACTACGCTGTCCAAACCACCACTACAGGCTACTAATAGTCTGTCCTTCAACATAAAAGGGAAATGTTGGTCTATATGTGCTTTAAACTCGGTGAGCATTGGGCAAAGGTAGGATTTTTAATAGACGTCCGCTGTTAGATTTGAAATATGAGACTTGAACTCCTTTATTGTGCAGATTCAGTTATAAGAGGGCAACAATGAGTAATGACTAAACTAATAATGAGTAGGATATCCTTCGTTTTGTTAGTCGCTAAATTAAGATTGAAGTACTGAACGACGATCATTGTAGCGTAACAATCTATTATATTTGATACTTGAACTTGGCCCGTGAACCCTACCCCTCCAACACCTCTCGCATGGCTTTGGCCTTTAACAAACATTCTTGATATTCCTTTTCGGGAACCGACTTGGCCGTTATTGCGCTACCAACAGCATAGGACACATAATTCTTGCTTTCGTTGTACAATATACTGCGTATGACCACATTAAAATCAAAATTACCATAGGGAGTAATATAGCCGACAGCGCCGCTATACAGTCCTCGTTTAAAGGATTCCAGCTCTTCTATTATTTTCATGGCAGATACTTTTGGTGCGCCTGTCATGCTACCCATAGGAAAGGTTTCCCTGAGTACTTGAATCGGGTCTATATCATCTGGAACCAAGGCTGAAACCGTTGAAATCATTTGATGTACTTGCTTAAATGAATACACCTTGCATAATTCTTCTACTACAACGCTTCCCTTTAATGCGCTTTTGGACAGGTCGTTGCGAACCAAATCTACAATCATTATGTTTTCTGAGCGTTCCTTTTCATCGGCTTGCAAATCCTTGCTATTTTGCTCATCATTGTCCACATTTTTAGAACGAGGTGCAGTCCCTTTTATAGGTTGGGAAACTACTTTTGTACCCGTTTTTTTTAAATAACGTTCTGGACTGGCGCACATCAAATAGTTGTCGAACAGTTTCAGGTATGTGGCAAAAGGTGAGGAGGATATAGCATTTAGTTTTTTGTACGTGTGCAATGCATCTAGCTGCAAATCTTCGGCATAGAATTCTTGACAGAAATTTGCCTCATAAATATCACCTTTATGAATATGCGCCAACATTTGGTTGACCTTAGTGAAATACTCATCCTTAAAAATTCGCATTTTTATATGAACATCGGCATCAGGGGCTTTAACATCAGTCTCTTGAAACGTTCCATAAGATAATATTTCAAAATCAGACGATATTTCTTCTGCCACCATATTCAAATACCTGAACTGAACTTCATTCCCTTGAATACTAATAATTTTTTTGGGTTGAAAAAAATAAAGCTCGGGAAATTCCAAGCCATCAAAATTTGTAGAAGATAAGTCTTCTATATCATTTTTAAGGTCATAACTTAAGTAGCCAAAAATCCAATCTTTTACTTGCGCCTGATATTCCGCTAGATCTTTAAATCCGTTATGTGCATCGGTAGAAATTGCAGTTAATCCATCTACGGCCATAAGGGAGTCAAAAGAAGTGTATAGATTTTCATGACAGTTGCTATCCAACCAAACTACCTCATTAAAATGACGTGACCATTCCAAAAGATTCTCTTTGAAATTTGAGATATTAGCAACCGTGAAACGAAGGGTCTTTCTCAAGAACTAGCGAATTGAAGCTAAGAACGTTTCTAACTTTTCTGAATGTTCAGATGCCAACGCTGTGTCCAAAATTCCTTTGTCTACATCAAAATTATCCGTAAAGCTTGGAAGCGAAAAAGTATCGGTAATCTCAGCACCAAAACGTGAAAGAACTTTTTCACATACTTCCAAAGAGCTCTGAGCACCTCTTTTTCCTCCAGATGTTGCCATTAAAAATACCTTTTGCTCCCTAATAAAATCCTTATCTACTCTAGACAGCCAATCGATGAGGTTTTTAAAATAAGCCGAAGGATTACTGTTGTGCTCGTTTACGGATAAAATAATTCCAGAAGCTTTTTTAATATCTTCTTTATACTCCACCAACGAATTGGAAAAACCATGTTCCTTTTCGTAGTCCTCGCTATACATGGGAAAGGGATATTTGGCCATATCCAATAATCGCAGTTCCCGCCCGTTTATCAAAGAGGCCGTGTAGCGTACCAATTTATAATTGATAGAAGTTGATGAATTACTACCTGCAAATCCTAATATATATGACATCTGGCTCATTTTTTCGATTACGAAAATAGCCCAAATACCATTGAGTTGCCAGTATTTTGTCTAATTTCGCAGCGCGAAACGTCCAAAGGTGCTCGCAATGAAGTATATAGCTTTAGAATGAACAAAATTAACGCTAAAAATACACGACTATATTTTGTTGATGCCATTCGTGCATGGGCCATCCTGATGATGCTACAAGGTCATTTTATAGACGGACTGCTAGACAATGCCTTTCGTGATGATTCCAACATGTTTTTTGGTATTTGGAAATATTTCAGAGGAATAACCGCACCGGTATTCTTTACTGTTTCTGGATTTATCTTCACCTACCTTTTAATAAAAGTACCTGAACAAGGCTGGGACAACCCAAGAGTAAAAAAAGGAATTAAACGTGGTTTGGAACTACTACTAATTGGTTATCTACTTCGCCTAAATCTATTTGGCTTGTTTAAAGGGGAAATTTACAGCTCTTTTTATCTGGTAGATGTGCTACATTGTATAGGGCTTTCCATACTTTGCATCATTACCATCTATTTGTTGACAGCCAAGCGACAGAAGTGGTTGCTTCCTATTATTTTAGTAACTACCACAATGGTCTTGTTCATCTTTGAACCTTGGTACAAACCAGTTGATTTTCAAGTTTTACCACAATGGTTAGCGAATTACCTTACCAAAGCAAACGGTTCCGTATTCACCATTATACCATGGTTTGGATACGCCACCTTTGGCAGTTTTGCCTCGGTGCTATTTTATCGCTACCGCAACAGTAAGCGCTTATATCCGATGGCCATTGGCATATCTGCACTATTGGGTTTTGTGCTGATTTTTTATTCTTCCGATGCTTTCTTAGCATTTTCAGGGGCAACGGGTATATCCCTATTTAAAGCTATTTTTTATAATAATTATCTCTTCATTAGGCTTGGGGATGTTTTGTTGGTTTTCAGCGTATTTATGCTGTTTAGACACTTTTTGACGAACAGAACACTCTTGCGACTGGGTCAAAGTACCTTATCCATCTATATTATTCATTTTATTATTCTCTATGGCAGCTTCACTGGACTAGGACTGTATGGCTTCTTTCATCACGCTGTAAGCCCCGTCATTCTTATTCCAGGAGTACTCGTGTTTGTGGTGGTTTGCTCCTATTTGGCACTGCGATATGAAGACCACAAAGCAAGCATTAAGCTATCGTTACACAATTATTTAAATGTAGTACGAAAACGACTAGAATATTCACTTTTGTTTGGTTTTAGCCTGATACGGAACTTTTCCCTGAAATTGGCAAAATTATTTGGACTGATTAAGAATTGAGTCCCGCTATTTTAGTTGTCGCTTCTTTGGCTTAATTTGTAAAAAAATTAGAATCATGAGCGATAATACATACGCACCCATTCAAGTAGACTTAGAGAAAGACAAGAAATACGCATGGTGTACATGCAGCCATAGCGCGAACCAACCATTTTGTGATGGAGCCCATAGAGCACACAACAAACCACCTTCCTTAGGATTTAGCGTTGAAGAGGACAAATCGTCCTTTTTATGCACTTGTAAAAAAACTAGTAATCCTCCTTATTGTGATGGGAGTCATAAGAATTAGCATTTAGCCAGGTTAAAATTAATGGAGTTTAAAAAATAAAAAAGCAGCCTTTTCGGGCTGCTTTTTCGTTATTAATTTACATAAATAGTTACTTTTAAATATGCAAGGCACGGTCTTCCGTTGCGGCCAATGCCGCTTCCTTAACGGCTTCTGCATAGGTCGGGTGGGCATGGCTCATACGCGCCATATCCTCTGCAGATGCTCGAAACTCCATTGCGGTAACCGCTTCTGTAATCAAATCTGCACATCGTGCACCGATCATGTGTACGCCTAATACTTCATCGGTTGATTTATCGGCCAATATTTTTACGAATCCGTCTATATCGCCGCTTGCCCTAGAACGACCTAAAGCCCTCATCGGAAACTGACCTACTTTATAGGCCACTCCGGCTTCTTTTAATTCTTCTTCGGTTTTGCCAACGGCAGCAACCTCTGGCCAAGTATAAACAACACCTGGAATAAGATTATAATCGATATGTGGTTTTTGACCCGCCAACTGCTCAGCTACCAAGGTACCTTCCTCTTCTGCCTTATGTGCTAGCATAGCTCCTTTTACCACATCTCCTATAGCATAGATGTTATCCACATTTGTTTTAAGATGACCATCTACCGCTACTCTACCACGCTCATCTAGTGCAACACCTGCCGCCTCTAGGTTTAATCCTTTGGTAAACGGGCTTCTTCCTACGGATACCAAACAGTAATCACCTTCGAATACCACTTCATTCCCTTTTTTATCGTCTGCCTTCACCGTAATTTTAGCCCCTTTTCGTTCAACGGATTTGACTTTATGCGAAAGGGCAAATTTCACTTTTTGCTTTTTCAGCACTTTCATGAGTTCCTTGGAAAGTGCGGCATCCATTGTTGGAATAATGCGATCCATATATTCTACGACCGTGACTTCTGCCCCGAGCCTTTTGTATACCTGACCGAGTTCCAATCCAATAACCCCGCCACCGATAACGATCATGTGCTTTGGTATTTCCTTTAACTTCAAAGCCTCTGTGGAGGTAATGATTCGTTCCTTATCTACTTTTATAAAAGGCAATGTCGAAGGCTTTGAACCTGTTGCAATAATAACATGTTTGGCTTCTATCGTATCTGTACTACCGTCGTCTTTCGTTATGTTCACGTGGGTAGCATCCTTAAAACTACCCAGACCTTGCAGTACATCAATTTTATTTTTATCCATTAAAAATTCAATACCCTTTGTGGTCTGATCTACAACAGCTTGCTTTCTGCCGATCATTTTTTCTAGATTGACTTTGATTTCCCCAGAAATTTCAATTCCATGCTCTTCAAAGTGCTTTACGCTATCTTCATAATGATGCGAAGAATCCAACAACGCTTTCGAAGGTATACAGCCAACATTCAAACAAGTGCCTCCTAACGTTGGATATTTTTCAATTATTGCGGTTTTCATTCCCAGTTGGGCACAACGGATTGCGGCAACATATCCTCCAGGTCCCGAGCCTATTATGGCTACATCATATTGATTCATAAATTGTATTTTTCAAATTATTGTAAAATTAATACTATTTTCTGTTTTTAAAGCGGGATTACGGTAGAATGCTTTACCTCTTTAATTGTAAAGGAACTCTGGGTGCTCCCAATGTGGTTTATAGCCGTAAGCTTAGAAACCATGAAGTCGCGAAAGTCCTGCATATCCTTTACCACTATTTTTACCAAATAATCATAATCGCCGCTTAAATGGTGGCATTCTACCACCTCTTCCAATTGCAAAACTTCCCGTTCAAATTGTTTGATGTAATCCCTAGTGTGCTGTACCAGTTTTATATGGCAGAATACCGTGAAATTTTTATCTACTTGGGTTGAATCGACTAAAGCTACATAGCTTTTTATTGTTTTCGATTTTTCTAATCTCTTAATGCGCTCGTACACTGCGGTAGTAGAAAGTCCCAATTGGTGGGCATATTCCTTGGTTGTCTTTTTACAGTTTTCCTGTAACAGGTTCAACAGCTTTAAATCGGTACTATCTAATTTCATGATGAAACGTTTTCTATTATACGTATTGTGCAGCCTTCATATCAGTTATATCATCTAAATATATTAAAATTATAGTTTTATATTCTGGTAAAATACATTCCGATTGACAATTAATCTTATAAAATATATATTTACCTATAAAATACACTATTATGAGTAAAAAAGCAGCAAACGATTTACAGGATTTGCAATATTTTGGAGAGTATGGTGGCGTTAACCCGTCTATATCCGATTCATCTACGTACACCTTTTTATCGGCCAAAACGATGTTCGATACTTTTGAAGGCAATACGGAAGGCTGCTATCTTTACAGTCGACATTCCTCTCCCTCCAACCTTTACTTGGGCGAAGCGTTGGCGGCATTGGAAGGTACGGAAAGCGCGAACGTCACCGCCAGTGGCATGGGTGCCATAACCGCTGTCATTCTACAACTATGTAACGCAGGAGATCACATTATTAGTAGCAGAACCATATATGGTGGTACTTATGCCTTCATGAAAAATTTCCTAAAGAAGTTTAATATCGAAACCTCTTTTGTGGACATCACCGATATGGAAGCTGTTAAAAACGCCATGACACCGAATACCAAAATGATATATTGCGAAAGTGTTAGCAACCCCTTGTTGGAAGTTGCAGATATCGCTGCTTTGGCCAAGATTTCACATAAAAATAACATGCCTTTAGTAGTCGACAACACTTTTTCACCTTTAACGATTCGTCCGGCAACTTTGGGAGCGGATATCGTAATCCATAGCCTCACTAAATTCATCAACGGAACTAGCGACTGCGTTGCAGGCGTGGTTTGCGGCACTACCGATTTTTGCCTAAGCCTGAAAGATGTAAATAACGGTGCAGGAATGCTTCTGGGCAGTACGCTAGATAGTCAAAGGGCAGCATCCATATTAAAAAATATGCGCACCCTGCACATCAGAATGCAGAAGCACAGCGAAAACGCCCTATTTCTTGCGGAAAAATTCGTAGCCGACGGGTTACGTGTGGTATACCCAGGGCTTCCCTCCCATCCCGGACATTTAAAAATGAAAGGGCAAATGAATCCACAATATGGCTTTGGTGGTCTAATGACCATAGATGTGGGTTCCTTGGAACGTGCAAACACACTAATGGAATTGATGCAAGAAAAGAAATTGGGCTACTTGGCTGTAAGCTTAGGATTCTACAAAACATTGTTCAGTGCTCCTGGTAGTTCAACTTCCTCCGAAATTCCAGAGGAGGAACAAAAAGAAATGGGACTTGGCGATGGATTAATTCGTTTTTCGATAGGATTGGACCACGATATTCAACGCACCTACGAACAAATGAAAGAATGTATGGCAGCGTTGGGAATTCTAGAAACTAGGACTGCGGCACGCTAATAGCGCTTTCGCGCTCAGCTTGCACATCCGTGCCATAAGTTGTAATATTACAGGATAACCAAACCGATTATTAATGGCCAAGCAAAACCCAAATAAACATAGACAGAACGAAAATATTGTCGAAAACAACGAACTAAGTATCTGGGAAGCATTGATTCCCGTGATTGTTTTGGTAGGAATGTTAGCCTACAATGTATATGTTTTTGGAGATGACGCTTTAAGTGGTTCCAATCAGTTTGTATTATTATTAGGAGGAGCGGTAGCTGCCATTGTAGGTTTCTTGAATAAAGTTTCCTACAAAAGAATGATTGCAGAGGTAGCGGAAAATGTGAAGTCTACAACCGGTGCCCTACTCATACTGTTGATGGTGGGTGCGCTCGCAGGAACATAGCTGATTAGTGGAATTATCCCTGCTATGATTTATTATGGGCTTCAAATATTGAACCCTACTATTTTTCTTGCAGCTTGTGTAATCATCTGTGCCATAATATCAATTGCGACTGGAAGCAGCTGGACCACATCCGCTACTGTAGGAATTGCGCTAATAGGTATCGGTGATGCCTTGGGAATCTCATTGGGAATGACTGCAGGTGCTGCTCTTTCAGGCGCCTATTTTGGAGACAAACTATCACCGTTAAGCGATACCACAAACCTCGCTCCGGCAATGGCGGGAGGTGAACTTTTTAGTCATATCAAGTATATGACCATCACTACCATACCAACCATTTTAGTTACGTTAACCGTTTTTATTATTATAGGATTAAATTTAGATACTTCAGGAACCGCAGATATAGATGGTATATTAAAATCCATAGAGGTAAGTTTCAACATCAATGGATGGTTATTTATAGTTCCGCTTGTGGTTATCCTTTTAATCGTGAAAAAAACACCTCCTCTGGCGGCATTACTTATCGGAACGCTTCTAGGCGGTGTATTCGCCCTGTTGTTTCAACCAGATATTGTAGCGGGCATCACCAATGCAAAAGAGTTGACTTTTGAATCTGGCTACAAGGGTATTCTTAAGGCAATAACAGTGAATACGACCATACCCACGGAGAATGAAGCACTAAGCGACCTTTTTGCTGCAAAAGGCATGGCAGGTATGTTAGGCACAATTTGGCTTATAGTTTGCGCTATGGTTTTTGGGGGTATTATGGATGGTATTGGAGCACTGTCACGCATTAGCGCATCCCTCTTGAGTATGGCAAAAACTACGTTTGGACTCTTTTCCAGCACCGTAGCAAGCTGTTTGGCCTTGAATGTTACTGCTTCTGACCAGTATCTAGCTATAGTTGTCCCTGGTAAAATGTTTGCAAAAGCCTATGCGGACAGAGGTCTTGCACCGGAAAACCTAAGCCGTACCCTAGAAGATTCTGGTACGGTTACATCGGTTTTAATCCCTTGGAATACATGTGGCGCCTATCACAGTGGAGTCTTGGGCGTTAGTGTAGCAGACTATTTTATGTTTGCCATTTTTAATTGGTTAAGCCCTATTATGACATTGATTTTTGCAGGTTTAGGAATTAAAATTAAACAATTGGCAACGAAAGTAACTGCATAGTTTACTAGGCGTATCACCAAACTCCGTTTATAAGAAATGGTCCAATTTAGCATCTTTGGGTACTTCATAAACAACCCATTAAATTGTACGATATCAATTTACGAGTAATCTATAGTGTATAAAATAATTGCTATATAAGGCGTATTAAAGGTTCTTAGGACAATCAAAGTTTAAATATAAACTGCTTTCATTATTTACTTTACTAAACACTTACATTTTCTACTTATATTTTTTAATTTCACGTTATAATTTTAAAGACAACACAATGGCTACAGTTACATTAAAAGGAAATACTATAAATACATTGGGAACATTGCCCTCAGCCGGGAGTAAGGCTCCTGAATTTCAATTGACTACCAATGATTTGGCTACGGTAAAACTTTCGGATTATGCAGGCTCTCGAGTAGTCTTGAATATCTTTCCAAGTGTAGATACAGGAACCTGCGCGCAATCCGTAAGACAATTTAATACAGAGGCAGCAGAACTGGATAACACTATTGTACTCTGCGTATCTAAAGACCTACCCTTTGCCCAAGCTCGTTTTTGCGGTGCGGAAGGCATAGAAAACGTTGAAATGCTTTCAGATTTTAAAGATGGTAATTTTGGAAAGGCCTACAATGTTTCTTTTACAGATGGCCCCTTAGCACCTTTACACTCTAGAGCTGTTGTAGTTATAGACGAAAAAGGAAGCGTAGTATACGCAGAACAGGTGCCGGAAATAGTAGACGAACCAAATTATAAAGCTGCATTAGAAGCATTAATGGCATAGAAAACAGCCAAACAGTATGCCTAAAGAATCCTTTCTAGTAAATAGAATAAAGAGTATTGGCTTCGCAATTCGCGGAGCCATACTTTTAATACGCACAGAGGCCAGTATAAAAATTCAGGTTTGTTTAGGTCTGATTATGACTGCGGCCGGTTTTTATTTTGATATCAGCGCTTCGGAATGGATGATTCAAATTTTTGCAATTGCCCTTGTATTAGGAACGGAAGGTATGAACACGGCAGTAGAAAAACTATCCGATTACATACAGCCAGAATTTGATAAAAAAATTGGTCTAATAAAGGATGTTTCTGCAGGTGCCGTAATGTTAGTTTCCATAGCAGCCAGTATCATTGGCTGTATTATATATTTCCCTAAGATTTTTTAAATAGACAAACTGGACGGCTTAGGTCGTAAATTTGTAATTTAGCCCCTAGAACAAATCGATTCATGGCAAAGAAGGCAACCAAAAGAAAGCCCAAACCTACTCAAAAGAAAACACCGTTTATCTTGTCCAAGCAGAATAAGATTATCTTGGGTAGTCTACTTGCGCTGTTTAGTATTGCCCTATTTTTCTCCTTTATCTCCTTTTATTTTACATGGCAAGAAGACCAAAGCTTGTTAACGGAATTTAATGACCGTAACGAACAGGCAAAAAATCTTTTGAACAAATTTGGCGCCAGTGTAAGTCACTTTTTTGTGTATCGAGGTTTTGGCATATCGGCCCTGATTTTTCCACTTTTACTTTGTTTAAGCGGTATATATATGTTTTTGGGGCTAGAGAAAAAAGGACTCCTTAAAAAATGGATATGGGGACTCATATTTATCATCTGGATTTCTGTTACCCTTGGATTTTTCGCTACAGAAAGTCCGCTTTTAGGTGGTTTGATAGGCTATGAAATCAACGACTTTCTACAGGACTATGCAGGAAAAATCGGTGTATTACTACTACTGCTATTTGGTCTTGTTTTTATTACCGTCCGCTTATTTAAGCTTACACCAGAAGGAGTTGCCTCTTTTTTCAAATCTAGGAAGGAAGCATTGTCATCAGAATTCAAGTCTGCTAAGAAACCTCGTTCAGAAACGGAAGAAACGCTGACATCTAGTCTGGACGAAGAACCAATTGTTATTGATACCTACACCCATAAAGCTGAAATTCCATATATAGAAAAAGAACCGGAATCCAACGATTTTGAAATTACCGTTCCTAAAGAACCGGAAGAGGAAGAACCTTCACTGAATATGGAAGTAGAGGAAATTATAGAAGAACAAGAAGAGTCGGATTTGCTTGCCAATAAGCTCGTAGATGATTTTGGTGAGTTTGACCCTACCCTAGAACTGGGCAACTACAAATTCCCCACAATAGAACTTCTGGATCCGCATGGTGTCACCGGTGGTATCACGATTAATCAGCAAGAGCTAGAGGAAAACAAGGACCGTATTGTAGACACCTTAAAGAACTACAAAATAGGGATTGCACAAATAAAAGCAACCATAGGACCTACGGTTACCTTATATGAAATTGTACCAGAAGCAGGTGTTCGTATTTCTAAGATTAAGAACTTAGAAGATGATATTGCCCTATCCTTGGCCGCATTGGGCATACGAATTATTGCTCCGATACCCGGTAAAGGCACTATTGGTATAGAAGTTCCGAACAAAAACGCAAGCATCGTTTCCATGCGGTCTGTAATTGCATCCAAGAAATTTCAAAACGCGGAAATGGAACTACCTATCGCGTTTGGCAAAACAATCAGTAATGAAACCTTTGTGGTAGATTTGGCAAAAATGCCTCACTTGCTCATGGCAGGAGCTACGGGACAAGGAAAATCGGTGGGACTTAATGCGGTATTGACCTCATTACTCTATAAGAAACATCCTGCTGAGGTTAAATTTATTCTTGTAGACCCAAAGAAAGTGGAACTTACACTCTACAATAAAATAGAACGCCATTTCTTGGCTAAACTACCGGATTCAGAAGAGGCTATTATCACCGATAATACCAAGGTAATACATACTTTGAATTCGCTTTGTATAGAGATGGACAATCGATATGAGCTACTTAAACTAGCTATGGTACGAAACATTAAGGAATATAACACCAAATTTAAGGCTAGGAAACTAAACCCTAACGACGGGCATAAATTTCTACCCTATATAGTTTTAGTTATTGATGAATTTGCAGATTTGATCATGACCGCCGGGAAAGAAGTAGAAACACCGGTTGCCAGACTGGCACAATTGGCCAGAGCAATTGGGATACACTTGATTATCGCCACCCAGCGTCCATCAGTCAATGTAATTACTGGAATCATTAAGGCCAACTTCCCGGCAAGATTAGCCTTTAGGGTGACTTCAAAAATAGATTCCAGAACTATTTTAGATGCTCAAGGAGCGGACCAACTTATAGGTCGTGGAGATATGTTATTTACCCAAGGCAATGATGTTACACGTATACAATGTGCCTTCGTAGATACACCAGAGGTAGCTAAAATCACAGAATACATCGGTAGCCAACGCGCTTACCCAGAAGCCCATGAATTACCCGAGTATGTAGGCGAAGATTCTGGCACGAGTGTTGATAATATTATATCCGAAAGAGACGGCAAATTTCGGGAGGCAGCAGAAGTTATTGTAATTGCGCAACAAGGCTCCGCATCTTTAATACAAAGAAAGTTAAAGCTTGGTTATAATCGAGCAGGGCGAATTGTTGACCAACTAGAAGCGGCAGGTATTGTTGGTCCTTTTGAAGGTAGTAAAGCCAGGCAAGTGCTAATTCCCGATCTCGTAGCCTTACAATTATTATTGGATAATGAATAAAACGATCATAATTAGTATAGAAAAACCTTAGGATAATTCGTTTAAACAAAATATAAATAGAAGAAGTAAATTCGTATCAATGAAAAAAGTAATTGTATTATTCGTGTTTTTATTAGCAACAAGTGTTTCTCATGCTCAAAGCTCGGCAAAGGCTAAAGCCCTGCTTGACGAGGTGTATGCTAAAGTAAAAAGCTACGACAATATATTTGTAGATTTCAAATTTGACCTAAACAACACGGAAGCAGGAATAAAACAGGAAACGCGTGGCGATGTTACCTTATCGGGAGAAAAGTATATTTTTAATTATTTAGGCGCCCAACAGTTATACGACGGCAACAAAGTATATACAGTTGTGCCAGAAAATGAAGAAGTAACCATAGAAGACCAGTCCGAGGATGAAAATGCCATGACACCATCTAAAATGCTAACGTTTTACAGGTCTGGACACAATTATGAAATGGATATCCTACAAAACGTACAGGGTCGTAAAATACAGTATGTAAAACTTACGCCGATAGATTCAGAAACTGAAATAAAATCCCGGCTATTGGGTATCGATCAGGAAACGAAGCATATTTACAAACTTATTGAAACCGGTAAAAATGGTACAAAAACCACCATTACTGTTAATTCTTTTAAAACGAATCAACCTTTATCGCAAACCTTATTTACTTTTGATACGTCTAAGTATGAGGACAAAGGGTACTATATCATAAGAAATTAGAACATTTGAGAATTTTAGATCGGTATATACTATCAAGGTTCGTTTTTAATTTTATCAGCTCGTTTGTTATATTGATGTTCATCTTCATATTTCAAACGATTTGGCTTTTTATAGATGATTTAGCTGGCAAAGGGCTGGACATTATCATTATTGGAAAGTTCCTATTTTACCTTTTACCAGACCTTACGGAAAAGGTACTGCCACTGACCGTACTGCTCTCCTCTATTCTTACCTTTGGAAATCTTGCGGAAAACTACGAATTCGCCGCTATGAAAGCCTCCGGTATTTCCTTACAACGGGCAATGCTAAGCATAATTATTTTTGTAACTGTTCTGGGTGGAGTCACGTTCTTTTTTGCTAATGATGTAATTCCACTTTCACAACGAAAAATATTTAATCTTAGACGTAATATTGCCAAAGTTAAACCTGCCGTAGCTGTAGCAGAAGGTGTTTTCAGTGATTTTGAAGGTACTGGAATGAATATTAAGGTCGATGAAAAATATGGTGAGAATGATCGTTTTCTTCGCAACGTGATCATTCATGAGAAATCTAATATGAATGTCAATAATACCGTAATAAAGGCGAAAACCGGAGAACTAAAAAGCACTGAAAGTTCCGATATTCTTCAACTCATACTAAAGGACGGTCACTACTATAAGGACGTAGTTAGCAAATCAAACAAAAACAAGCTTAAATTTCCGTTCGCTCAAGGAGATTTTGACACATATATCATAAATATTGATCTCTCCGACTTTAATAATGTAGATTTAGATGAAGAGCGCGATATCAGCACGGCAAAAATGAAGAATATCTCCAGGTTGACCTTGGATATAGATTCTATTAAAAATGATAATTTTAGAATTGTACGGGCGTTTTCCAAAAATATAACTTCCAGAGTTGGGGTTTTTGTCGAATTAGAGCCCAAGGATACTACCCGTGTTAAAGATGAAGCGAGACTTCAAAAAGACTCCATATTAGCAGCGAAGATAAAAGCAGTCAAAGAAGACCCTATAAAACAAGATTCCATAAAGAAAGATATTTTACATTTGTTTCCGGAATGGCAACAAATTCAGGTTGTGAATAATGCAAAAAACGCCACCTCGGGAATCTTAGGGTCAATACGAGGCAAGAAAGAAGAGATGGGTAATAGGTACAAGAATTACAACCTTCACATCCTATCGCTTCATAACAAGTATGCCTTGGCATTCTCCTGTATCATTCTCTTTTTTGTAGGTGCTCCCTTAGGTGCAATCATTAGAAAAGGAGGATTAGGACTACCGATGGTCATAGCTATCGTATTGTTCTTAATCTACTATTTTATTGGGGTATTCGCCGGCAATTATGCTAAGGAGGGTAATATTAATCCTATTTTAGGGGCTTGGTTATCTACCCTAATCATGTTGCCCTTGGGTATTTTCTTTACAAAAAGAGCAACAGCGGATAAAGGAATGGTGAACTTTGGTGCTATTACAGATTTTTTCCAAATGATATTCAGAAAACTGAAGAAAAAGAAAGTTGATGACAACAAAAACACAGCATAAGATACAGCTCAATAGCATAAGTGATGCCATAGCAGATATTCAAGAAGGCAAGGTAATTATTGTAGTTGATGATGAAAATAGAGAGAACGAGGGTGACTTTTTAGCTGCTGCCCAACTAGCAACACCTGAGACCATAAACTTTATGGCAACACACGGCAGAGGCCTTATTTGCGCTCCCTTAACCGAAGGTAGGTGCAAGGAATTGGGACTTCATATGATGGTTACCAATAACACGGACCCTATGGAAACCGCATTTACCGTTTCAGTAGATCTTAGAGGAAAAGGAGTTACTACCGGAATTTCTGCTTCGGATAGGTATAAAACAGTTTTGGCACTTACAGATGATGAGACCAAACCGCACGATTTGGCAAGACCAGGCCATATTTTTCCGCTTGTAGCCAAAGAAGGAGGTGTTTTAAGAAGAACTGGGCACACGGAAGCTGCGATAGATTTTGCGCGTTTGGCAGGACTACAGCCCGCAGGGATTATTGTAGAAATAATGAACGAAGACGGATCCATGGCGCGTTTGCCACAACTGGTGAAAGTCGCAGAAAAGTTTGATTTAAAAATCGTTTCTATTGAAGACTTGGTGGCCTATAGAATGGAACACGATAGCTTGATCGATAAAGAAACGGATTTCGATATTACCACCCGTTTTGGCGATTTTAGACTACGTGCCTACAAACAGACGACAAATAACCATGTTCATATAGCGTTAACGAAAGGGCTATGGAGCAAAGATGATGAAGTGCTTACCCGTATCAACTCCACCTTAATTAACAATGATATTTTAGGCACATTGACCAATAGTCCCGATGAGAAATTGGAAAATATGTTCAAGGCCATAAATAATGAAGGAAGAGGAGCCATTGTGTTCATCAACCAAGATTACGAATCCTTAAACCTATTATCGCGTTTAAAAGAACTTAAGGAGCTACAAAAACAGGGAACCTATAAAGCACCTAAAATAGAGATGGACACGCGTGACTTTGGCATTGGCGCACAGATACTTCATGATTTAGGTATTACTAAAATGAAACTGCTTACCAATAGTCAACAATCCAAACGCGTTGGTATTGTAGGCTACGGATTGGAAATAGTTGATTATGTATCCTATTAAATTACCCTTTTAGCACATCGGAAATAACCTGTGCCATTTGTTGAGCTCTTTTCGCTACTTCTTCTTTGGTCCAGCTTAATTTCACTAATGAGGATATCGTTCTTCCCATCCAGGCATCAGACCTTGAAAAATCCGATGTGCTGTAGTCTGGTAGGCCATTGATTACTTCTTGAGGAAACTTTCCAAGGGTCTTCAGTTTAACTAAGTGTTGCCATTTCCTGTAATAATGCCAATTATTATCATACCAGTAAAAGCAAACATCCACGCCAGCTTCGCTTAATCCCTTATGTACTTTTCGCGCCAGATGTTCCGTAGGCAAAAAGAAATTGAGAAATGAATAATTCTCCACGCCGCCCTCCGGAACACGTCTAAATGTAACGCCTTTTATTCCAGTCAACGCATTACGCAAAATGGAATAATGATTTTTTTGAATCGCTATAAATTCATCCAATCGTTGTACTTGGGCACAACCCACTGCTGCATTCAATTCAGAAATCCTAAAATTATATCCTAAAAAGGGATGGGTCTCCGCTCCTCTATCAGTTCCCACATGGTCATGACCATGATCTGAGTAATGGTCCGCATTTTTGTAATAGGCTTCATCATTGGTAATTAACGCTCCACCTTCACCACAAGTAATTGTTTTTACAAAATCAAACGAAAAACAGCCCAGATCTCCATAACTACCCAAAGGCTTACCCTCATAAGTGCCGCCTATCGCTTGACAGGCATCTTCCAACAATAGCAACTTATGGCTTGTACAAATAGCTTTCAATGCTGCTAAATTTGCCATAGAACCACACATATGTACCGGCATTACCACCTTGGTTTGTGGGGTAATTGCTTGTTCGACTGCTAGAGGATCAAGAGTCAAGGTATCATCTATATCTACCAAAACCGGAATTGCTCCAATAGCGAGTATAGATTCGAAACTTGCTACAAAAGTAAACGTAGGCATAATCACTTCATCTCCAGCTCCAACGCCTGCCGCTTGCAAAGCTACCGTAAGTGCAGCTGTACCACTACTTACTAATTGTGCATACTTGGTCTGCATGCGCTCTGCTACCGCATATTCTAATTCCTTTGCTTTCCAATGACCGTTTCGCATACCATCGAATCCGTAGCGCATTAATACACCAGAATCTAATACATCTTGTACCTGTGACTTTTCTGCTTCTCCAAATAATTCAAATCCTGGCATTTATCTATTTTTTTTAAAAAAAAGCCTTAAGCAGCTAAGTTTCAAAGTTACAATACATCTTATTAAAGGCAAATACATAATTAAGTTCAAGTTCAAAAAATAGAAATACTTAAAAAGACCGATATGAGTAACATTTAAATTGCATCTGAACTTTTAAGATTTCACTTTACTATTGTTTTATTACGGCTTTAAACCGGAGCAGTTTTGAAAAATTAAAATTACGCTTAGGCTACAGAAACAATTAATCAAAGAACCATAGTTTTACAGCCAAAATCACGACCATACTAACCAAAAATATTTTTATAAATCCATCACCTTTTTTTACTGAAAACCGACTTGCCAACCAGGCCCCACTGCCATTACCAATAGCTAGAATGAGACCTATTTTCCAATTCACTTTATCGTTATATGCAAAAACGGCTAATGCAGAAATCATATAGAAGAAAACAACGGCAACTTTGGTGGCATTAGATCGTACCAAGGACATTCGGTTTACATAATGTAAAAAAAGCATCATTAGAAAACCGAGCCCCGCATTGATAAATCCTCCATAAATACCAAAAAAGAAAAACGCAAACATTCCGAACCAGAGGTATTTTCCAATAAGACGTTCCTCTAAATGAACAAAACTAATTTTAGGGCTAAACACAATGATCAAGACTACGGCAATCATTACAATGGCCAAAATGCGGTTAAATAGCGCCCCGCTCACATCTATAGCGATATAGGCCCCAATAATAGAACCCAGAAAGGCTGCGGAACCTAAATAGATATTGAACGGAAACGTAGTAACACCCTTACTCTTAAAGCCTACGGTAGCCATAGCTGTCTGCACAACAATGGCAACTCGGTTGGTACCATTCGCAATATTGGACGGCAGGCCTATAAAAATCAAAAATGGAAGTGAAAGTAACGACCCGCCGCCTGCGACTGTATTTATAAAGCCCACAATAAAACCCACCAAAATAAGTAGCGGATAATGGTACCATTCTTCCATACTACAAACATACGCTATGGAGAAGAATTTAAGGTAACAAGCTACTGGTAATGTTACGCTAAAATAAACTTATAATACCGTTTATTAAATTTACATTAGATTGATAAACAATATTTTAAAATATAATTATGAAATAATTACTTTATATCCAAGAAATATTGATATTCAAAATAAAAAAGCCTCACGATTTACGTGAGGCTTACTATTGCGGAGGAAGAAGGGATTCGAACCCTCGGAAGCTTACACTTCACAAATCCGGGGATTTGCTACATTAGACCACTCTGCCATTCCTCCATTATTTCAAAACTCTAAGTATAACGAGCTTAGAACTATTTTCGTATTATTAATACTAAAAATTCCTTTAAAGATTGATTTTTAATACATACAAAATATATATAGTACAGGAGCTAAACATCTTTAGCTGCTACTTTTTTAAACTGTTTGTAAATAAATTTCTTTTCTTCCAAGCTAAACTCCTTTCCTTCGAACCAGTCGTAAGCAGCAATTTTTTCATTTTCTATCTGTGCTTTTCTGATTGCTTCTAGTGATACTAAATGCCAATGTAAGCCTCGTTGCCTAGATACAGAATACCCCACTTCTTCTGTTATATAAGAGATTCTTGGCTCATTATACAGTTTAACTCCATTTTTAAGTATGGCCAATGTTTTCGTGAGCGAGACCACTTCAGAAAAGGAATACCGTATAAAATCGGCAAATCCATTTTGCTTTGCGTTGTACACTTTATCTCCTATTTCCAATTTTCTCATAAGCTTGTAAAGTGATCAAAAATAGTAGCTTCATCAACTTACAAACAAGCATCCTATAAAATTGTTATCAACAAAAAAAGAAAAGGCAGGCCTACGTTTTTTCTAAGTTTAACCTAAGAACAAGTAGAATAATTGAGAAAAAACAAACCTTAAAATTTGTCTATATTAGAGGTTCAAAATTAAACCTAACCATAAGTTATGAAAGTTTCAAACCCAGCAATATGCCTCGGTGTCACTTGTTTGGTATTACTAGCGGCATGCAAGCGATTGCCTAAAACAGAAGAAAACGTTTCTCCACCACCAAATATTATAATCATATATGCCGATGATTTAGGATACGGAGAACTGGGTGCTTATGGTGCCACTCAACTCAAAACTCCAAATCTGGATAAGCTGGCCAACGGTGGTATTCGTTTTACTAATGGTTATGCATCTTCGGCAACCTGCACGCCTAGTCGGTATGCCTTACTTACAGGTACTTATCCATGGAGGAACAAAAACGCGAAAATACTACCAGGTACTGCGGCTTTAATTATAGATACCTCGCAAATAACGATTCCGAAAGTGCTTAGCGCAAAAGGCTACCATACGGGAATTGTTGGCAAGTGGCATTTAGGCTTGGGTACCGGAAATGTAGATTGGAACCAAAACATAGGCCCAGGACCTAACGAGGTAGGTTTTGATGAGAGTTATATTATGGCGGCGACACAAGATCGTGTGCCTACCGTATATATAGAAAATGGAAAAGTGGATAATTTAGATCCCAACGATCCTATAGAAATTAACTATCAAGAGAATTTCGAAGGAGAAGTAACCGGAAAGAAAAATCCGGAACTGCTGAAAATGAAACCCTCCCATGGACATGATAATAGCATTGTAAACGGAATTTCCCGTATTGGCTTTATGAAAGGTGGTGAAAGCGCAAAATGGATAGATGAGGATATGGCCGACCATTTTTTAAAAAAAGCCCAGGAGTATGTAAAAACACATAAAGAAAAGCCATTTTTCCTGTATTATGCCTTGCAACAACCACACGTTCCAAGAACTCCACATCCACGATTTGTAGGTGCCTCCGGAATGGGACCTCGAGGAGATGTTATCATCGAAGCGGATTGGTGTGTGGGCGAATTCATTAAAACTTTGGAGCAAGAGGGTCTTTTAGAAAATACGCTTATAGTATTCAGCAGTGACAATGGCCCAGTAGTTGATGATGGCTACCATGACGATTCCGTAGAAAAATTAGGCAGTCACAAACCTGCCGGACCATTACGGGGAGGTAAATATAGTCTCTTTGAGGCAGGAACTCGGGTACCCTTTATAACCTATTGGAAAGGAACAATAAAGCCCGGTGTATCCAATGCCCTGGTGTCCCAATTAGATCTACTTAGCTCTATAGCATCTCTAACCGGAAGTGATGAAAGAGGAAAAGATAGTGAAGACCTCATGTCCACCTTTTTAGGTACTAACAAAATTGGAAGGGAGGAAGTAATAGTTGAAGCGACCTCTAGAACTGCATTTAGAAAAGGTGATTGGGCCATGATTCCTCCGTACAGGGGTAGACGGGTAAACACATGGGTAAATATTGAACTTGGCAATGACACTATATACCAACTCTATAATCTTAAAGTAGACCTTGAGCAACAAAACAACCTTGGCTCATCCAACCCGGAAATACTAAAGGAAATGATAGAAGACTATGAAGCTATTGTAGGCAAATCAGCCCGTCCGGAAATGGAGTTAAGATTAGATTAAGAGATTCTGTCAAGATATTTACTATTCTTGCGCTGCTTTATAAATGGCATCCAAAAGGCTTCCCTCTTCTTTAGTATCATTGCCTAATTCCCAAAACATAATACCCCCCAGACCTTTATCGATGGCATACTTTGTTTTTTTTGCCACAGAAACGGTATCGTCGTAAGAAAGCATTAAGCTATCTATGGCATTATACATGTAAGGCGCTTCCGCATTTTCATCCCAATACCGTTTAAAATTTGTATCGGCCTCATACCCTTTTCTAATTTGATGATAGGCCAACCAACCAATATGCATACCTCCACTACGTTGGTATAATCCATTATTTTCTGGCACAACTCCTTTCCATACCCTACCGTAAAAAGCTCCACCAATAACGATTTGTTTCGGCTCTACAGACTCTTTAATGAGATAGTCTACAATTTTTTGCGTTGAACGTGGATTAGGGTCTGAATTTCTGCCATTTTGATACAAACTATCCAAATGTGTATAAAACGGTGTCCCCTCAATATCCTGTATGGTAACATCTCCAAGTGCCGTATGATGGCCTGTATACTCAGACACACCCGACACCAAATCATAGGTCATTACATTGGTGTAATCGGCATACTTCATCACTTCATTAATTTCTATAAAATCATAATACCGTTTCCAACCAGCAGATGCAAAAGTTAGTACTTTTGGGGTATCAAACTCATCTAGCATCTCACGTAAACCTTTCATCAAAGCTGTAAAATTTTTGGTATCTTCTTCACGCGCCATGGTTCCGGCACCAGAAATACCCGGGTATTCCCAATCCATGTCCAAACCATCCAACTCATATTTTTTAATGAAATCCGATGCACTAGCTATAAATTTTGCTCTACCCTCAGAACTGAGTGCCATATCAGAAAAACCATCTGCCCCCCAACCTCCGCAAGCTATCATCACCTTTAAATCCGGATTACGTTGTTTTTGCCTTACTAACGCCTCCAGTTTTAGCCCCGCATCTTCGGGTTTTCTAAATTTCATTTCACCATCTATTACATTGGTAAACGAATAAATAATATGGGTAAGTTTTTCTACGGGTATCTTCTCTGGCTCATAATCAGCTTCCGGCACATAATACGCCATAATTACAATCTCTTGAGCGGCTTTAGATTGCTTGGGCTGTTCGGTCTGTTTCTTTGTTTTTGGGGAACAACCAATTGTACATACCAGGATTAAAAGATGAGCAATTATTGTGTTTTTATAGTCCATTCTATTTTTTGTCTTGTTAGTTTACTAAAATTAAATCGTGCAGATTAAATTGCTATCGAGTAAAATTATAAACGTTCTTAATACAACCTTTTCATTTGATTAGGAAGATAAAAACTAATTTTAGATTATGATTGACTATTTGTTATAAAATTATTTCTAACCAACCTATCGGTATCGTACATTGAAAAAGTAAGAAAGCATACCTCAGATCAATTAAAAAAACCCACTTAAATCGATATACTTAAAATTCATACCAGATGACCTATTAAAAAGCTTTTAGTGAATATGATATAATTGCTTCAAAAAATAGTGTGGTAAAGTTGGCCAGCCGAAAGACTATTAGATAAAACGGTATGTTTTCCCCTACATTTAAAAAAAAGAATTTTTCTGTAACCTTTTCATGAAACTTCAGTTTACCCTATTGAAGACCTAAAACCGAGAATGCAAGCACTGACCGATAATGCCTTGATGCTTAAAGTGAAACAAGGAGACCTAAACAAACTTGGCCTGCTATACGAGTGTCATAAAAAGAGATTATTCGGATTCTTTTACAATATGAATACTAATGCAGCACTTAGCGAAGATCTGGTTCAGAACGTTTTCGAAAGAGTACTAAAATATAGGCACACGTTTACAGGAGAGGGGTCCTTTTCGGCATGGATGTATCGTATGGCACGCAACGTGAACTACGACCATTTCAAAAAAAATAAAAACGAAAAAAATAACAGTTCTCTTGACGACATAGAATACAACTTGGCAGATGATGAAGACTTAAACGAACTAATGGATCAAAAGGATAATTTCAGTCAACTGACCATGGCCATGCAAAGACTACCGAAAGATAAAAGAGAACTATTGGTTCTTAGTAAACAGAAACAATTGAAGTTCACTGAAATCGGAGAACTACTTGGGTGTTCCGAGAGTACAGCTAAAGTACGGGCACATAGAGCGTTAAAAGAGTTGAGAGTGATTTTTTTACAAATGCAAGAACGATAAAACTATGGATTTCGAAAAATTTGAAATACAGGCAATTGACTACCTATCGGGGAATTTGGAAACTAGCGAACAAAACGATTTCGAAGAATTTCTGAACAATCATCCAGCATACCAAAACATTTTTGATGGTCTTAAAGATACCTGGCAAGATATAGATGCGATTAATATCCCTACCCCGTCCGGAAAAATGGATGAACGGTTCTATGATATGCTAAGCGAGAAAGCCGAAATGGCGACAAATGCCAACCATAAACAGTTATCTAGCTTTCGGATTATCATAGAACGTATGCTTAAGCCGCAGTTGGCATATGCTACCCTCATTCTTTGCACAGGTCTAGTTTTAGGCTATTTTCTGAGACCTTCAAGCAATCCCGAACCAATAAAAAGCTCGGTAGTGAAAGTTAGCGAACCCTATACAGAAGTTGTACGACAACAATTGGTACTTACCCTTTTGGAACAGCCATCTGCAAACCAAAGATTAAAAGGCATCAACGAAGCTAACAAGATTCAAAAAACAGACCAAACTGTAATTAGCGCCCTCTTAAAAACATTGAACAACGATACAAACGTAAACGTACGGTTGGCCGCCATAGAATCCTTGACCAACTACATTGATAATCCAATGGTACGTCAAGGCTTGGTGCAATCAATAGTAAAACAGGATTCCCCTATCGTACAAGTTACGTTAGCCAACCTTATGATGGCATTACAGGAGAAAGAGTCCATTGAACCGTTTAAGACCTTGATGCAAAACAAAGACTTGAATACCTCCGTAAAGGAGAAACTAGAAATAACTATTAAATCAATTATATAAATCATCCTTAACGGCCTTCGGGCGAGTTTATTCATCAATTCCAGTCATGTGCTGGATAAAATCAAAAACAATGAAAAAAATTACTATCATGGCCCTATTGGCGGCCACCTTAAATCTGCAGCACGCCACGGCACAAAAAGAGACCTTTCGAGAACTGATCAAAAAGGAACTTACCTATAAAACAGGAAGTTTAGACCGAATGTTTGAAGTGCAGAATCTGAATGGCTCCATTACGGTAGAAGGCTATACTGGGGACGTAATTTTAGTTGAGGTAGTAAAAACAATTTCTGCCGATAACAAGGCTAACTTGGAGCTTGGGCAACGTGAAATCGGGATAAATATCATTCAAGAAGGAAATACCATTGTCGTTTACCCTGAAGTTCCCAACATGGAATACCGGGATGGAGAATTTACCAATATAGACCGCAAACGTTGGCAAGCCTTGGATTATGAACACAATCTAAATTTCAAGATTAAGCTACCAAGTAATATCAAATTAGAAGTTGGCGCTGTTAACCAAGGTGAAGTTTTAATTAAAAATACGGAAGGGAACTATATCGAAGCTCGAAATATAAACGGAGGCATTATACTTGAAAATATTACCGGGCAAACCCAAGTGCATTGTATTAATGGGGAAGTAAAGATATCGTACGCTAAAAACCCCAATGAACCCTCTACCTACTATTCCTTAAACGGGGATATCACTATTACCTATCAGAAAAATTTATCTGCAAATATTGCATTCAAAAGCATGAATGGCGAACTGTTTACCGATTTTGATATTGCCAAACAGTTTACGAGAACTACAAAGGATGAGCCCGGCAAGAAAAGTACAAAATATAGGTTCGAGACAAAACCTGTTGTTCAAATAGGCAATGGAGGTATCGAGTTCGATTTTGAAACCCTGAACGGAGATGTGATCATTAAAAAAATATAATCATAGTATAATCAGTTACACACATTTTCTTACCCTAAACATTTCTAAGCAAGGGTATGGAAACCTTAAAACAATTAAAGATGAAACTTATAAAACTAGTCGTATTAGTAGTAGCCTTATTTACGGTACCATTATTGGCAAACGCGCAAACAGAAAGCGTTGAACTCTTCACTGTACCTTTAAGTAATCCAGACGCATCAGGGAAATTAATCGTGGAACAGTTGACGGGTTCTATAGATGTCATTGCCTATGAAGGGAAGGACGTAATCGTAAAAGCCTCATTTGGAAATAAGAAAGCACATTACAACGATAAAAATGAGAAAGACGGACTTAAGAAAATCGAAAATAGCTCCTTAAAAATTAGTGCAGAAGAAAATAATAACATTGTTCAAATTATAAATGAACAATGGAACAAGGCCACTAATCTTGAAATAAAAGTGCCGTCTAACTTCTCGTTGAAATTAGGGACTGTAAACCAAGGAAATATAACGGTCACTGGTGTAAACGGAGAAATGGAAATTAGCAACGTAAACGGGGAAATAACGTTGACCAATGTAAATGGGTCTGCATCTGCCGATACCGTTAACGGAGATATTAAAATAAACTTCCTAACAGTAATAAATGGGGCCAGTATGGCATTTAGTAGTATGAACGGTGATCTTGAAGTCACTTTTCCAAAATCGGTAAAGGGGAACCTGAAATTAAAGTCTGAACAAGGTGATATCTATACGGATTTTGATATGACGATTGATAAGCAAAAACCAGTGGTCGATGAAAATACATCTAATGGAAAATATAAGGTCAAGATAGAACAATGGGTGTACGGAAAAATCAATGGTGGTGGACCTGAAATGCTCTTCAAGACATTTAATGGAGATATTATTATCCGTTCTAAATAGCTAGCCTGGTTGTAGATAAACAAGTTTAGGTAGCCTTATGATTTCTATTAACCTAGAATAGAGATTATAGTGACGAGTTATTAATAACTAATCTTGATACCATTATGAAAACTGTTTTTAGTACGATTATCTGGTTGCTCATTGCGGATACCAGCATGACTAATCATCAACTACAAAACACTTTAGTTGCATCAAAAGTTGAATATGATATTGAAGAAGTTCTAATTGAAGCAAAGGACGGTGCAACAATTTCTGCCATTGTGGTAAAGGAAAAAGGAGTAACCAAAGCCCTACCTGTAATTCTTCAGTATACAATATATGCCAGAAAAACGATATCGAGTCACTAAAAGGGTCCGTAGATAAGGGCTATATAGGTGTAATGGCATATTCTCGCGGAAAATATAACAGTCCGGACGAAATATGGCCCTATGAAAACGATGCTAATGATGCCTACGAGGTAATAGACTGGATTAGCAAACAAAAGTGGTCTGATGGGAAGGTTGGAATGTTTGGAGGTAGCTATAATGGATTTACTCAATGGGCAGCAGCGAAAAAGCTACATCCAGCACTAAAAACTATAGTGCCATATGTTGCAAACAGGCCGGGGATGGGATTACCAATGGAGAATAATATTTTCATAAATCCCAATTACGAATGGGCCTTCTATGTTGGGAACAATAGATATTTGGATACGTTGGCTGGTAACGACAGACAGCGAACCAGAAAAATGCAAAATGATTGGTGGGAAAGCGGTGTCGCATATCAAAAGCTAGATAGTATAGATGGTAGACCCAATAAATGGTTTCAAAGATGGATCAGCCATCCGTCCTTTGATTCGTATTGGCAAAGGATGGCACCTTATCAACAGGATTTTGCTCAAATTGATATCCCCGTTCTTACTATCGATGGTTATTATAACGACTCTCAAAATTCTAGTTTATACTATCTGAGAGAACATTATAAGTACAATCCTTGTGCTGAACATTATTTGATTATTGGACCCTATACCCATTTTGGTGCACAAAGGGGAGGCTACCCCGAAGTAAATGGTTACGAAGTAGATAAAGCCGCGCTTATAAATACGCATAAAATTACGTATCAATGGTTTGATTATATCTTTAAGGCTGGGGCTAAACCCAATATTCTCAAGGATAAAATAAATTATCAGGTAATGGGAACGAATGAATGGCGAAGTGCCTCCTCGGTTCCAAAAATGAGCACCGATTATCTAAAACTGCATTTGATTGATGAAAAAACCGAAGCCTTTTATTCCCTAAAATCGGAAAGACCAGAAAAGGAAACGTATTTAAGTCAAATTGTTGACTTTTACGATAGGGATGAATGGAATAACACTGGCTACTATCCCGATCCTATTGTATTGAATGAACTGAACACCAATAGTGGGTATATATTTATGAGTGAACCGATACAAAAATCGTTTTTGATTAATGGTTCGTTTGAGGGTGAGATAGTCGCAAGTATCAACAAGAAAGATATGGATATCGGTGTCACCCTGTACGAGTTGATGCCAAACGGGCAGTATTTTCATTTATCCTATACTATTTTTCGTGCTAGTTATGCCAAGGACAATACAACTAGACAGTTATTGACACCAGATACAAAGGAAGCAATCCCAATAAAAAACACTCACCTCGTAAGCAAGTTATTGGAAAAAGATAGTCGGATAGTCGTAGTGCTAGATGTAAATAAAAATCCGTTTTCACAATTAAACTACGGTACGGGAAGCGATGTAAGCCTCGAAACTATTGCCGATGCAAAGGAAGCGCTGCATATCAAGTGGTTCACTAGTAGTTTCATTAGCATTCCTATTTGGCGCGATTAAATTGGTAATGAAAACATATCGATATTAAAGTACTCTGCACACTACTACTTTTTACAGTGGCCCATTGTAAAGTGATAGTATTGGGTCTGGGAACACAAGAAAATAAATTCGTTACAATGCACCCAAATCAGACAAACTTTACTTTAGCTACGCTACATCCAAAATTGTACTGCTTTACCGATTTTCTAATGGTTCCACTGGTATATAAAATAGTTTTGAAGAAAATTAGTTTATATGAAAGCAATATATTTAAAAGTAAAAAATAGTGTAGAGCGTCAAGACACATCTGCAGCAATAGTTTGTTTGATTATATCGTTAACAGTATTCTTCATCATGAAAGTCCTGTCTAGGGAAGTTCCTCTTTAATATAGAGTTAAACACAACTATTTACTTTTCAACCGGGCCGATGATCTAGCGATCCTAGAGCTATTTACAAGCACACAAAATAGTGGGAAGTGGATTATTTAGTATTGCAAAGAATAAATATTCACGGGCAAATTTTTCCTTTACAGACTTCAGGATATTTGGATCATCCAGTATTTTGGTTAGCGGTTGTTCCTTATAGAAGAAAGCCCCACTTTCCATTTCCATTTCTATTCCTATGGCACACCCGAGCAAAACTACCTATTCAAATACAAACACGAAAATTAGTATTCTCCTAGGAATTCAACTACCCGCTTGTAAAACTTCATTCAATTAGATTTTTAATTTTCCCTAGAGTCTACCGTATTTTGGACTCCAATCCTGTGAAATCCTTATTGGTAAATATTTCCTTACTAATAAGCGTTGCAACTGTTCTTCTTCCGTTTTGTGAGCGATATCTTTTATCAAAACAACTTACCCGCCTTTATCTCTGTACATTTTAAAATACAAAACTTATTTCTTACAAGGAATTGAGCCCACATTATTTAACTCGAAGTGGCTATTATTTCTTTGTGAATGAAAACCTCTACAATTCAAATAGTTACAGGATTTTATTTCGTGTTAAACGACTATTCGAGGAGATATAGGGATTTGATAACCAAAAACAGGAAATCCTTGGAAAGCATTGCAAGAAACACCACACACTCAAAAAGCTAGGTGAGCTGTTTGGTTTTTTTAAGTAAAAAATGCTTAAGCAATTCCAACAAACAAAAAACCCATTACTAAAAAGCGATGGGTTTCTTTATGCGGAGAAAGAGGGATTCGAACCCCCGGAGGTGTGACCCTCAACAGTTTTCAAGACTGCCGCATTCGACCACTCTGCCATTTCTCCAAGTGTCTCATCAGGTATTGCCTGAATGCGGGTGCAAATATAGAACCATTTTTCTACCTAGTAAAGCCTTTTTGGTAAATTATTTGTACAAATTTACTAAACTAAACACCTCTTTCTATTGGATAGCTTAACTATCCGTATTAGTTTCCCATTTTTAAATTCAATACTGAAATAATGCCGCAACCTTTAGTAAGTATCCTTATGCCGTATAAAAATACCGCCACCTATCTAAAAGAGTGTTTGGACTCCATACTTGCACAAAGTTATATCAACTGGCAGCTTATTGCCATAGACGACAACTCTACGGATGATAGTTTTGCGTTGGTAACCGAATATTCCAAAAAAGATGCACGGATATGCACCTATGCCAATATTGAAAAAGGGATTATCTCAGCCTTACAAATGGCGTACAAGCATAGCCAAGGGGAATTTATTACCCGTATGGATTCAGATGACCTTATGACGACAAATAGAATTAGTCTAATGGTATCCCATCTAACCGAAAAAGGAAGCGGATACTTGTCTGTTGGTCAGGTACGTTATTTTTCTGGACGAGGGATAAGCAATGGCTACGCCCGATATGAACAATGGCTCAATGGATTGACAGGTCGAGGTTCTAACTTTACGGAAATTTATAAGGAATGCGTAGTCCCCTCACCTTGCTGGATGGCGCACCGCAGCGACTTTGATGCCTGTAACGGTTTTGATGGTGATCGCTATCCCGAGGATTACGACCTGGCATTCCGGTTTTATGAAGGCGGACTCCAAATTATTCCCTGTCAAGAAGTTTTGCTCTTATGGCGAGATTACGATTCCCGTACATCACGCACTAGTGAGCACTTCGCTCAAAATTATTTTCTAGATATTAAGCTGCACTATTTTCTAAAACTCCACTGGGACAAAAACAAACAGTTGGTCGTTTGGGGAGCAGGAAAAAAAGGAAAACAGATTGCACAAATGCTACTAGCTGCCAACATAGTTTTTCTTTGGGTCTGTGATAATCCCAAAAAAATAGGAAGGGATATTTACGGTATACGCTTACAAACATTTTCGGATTTGGAAAAGATGGGCGATTCTCAAAGTATCATTACAGTGGCCAACGAGGGCGAACAACAAAACATACGCACCCATTTACATCAACTGGACAAAAAACCAATGACCGACTACTTTTTTTTCTGTTAGACGGCGCTACTGCAAATTTTAAAAATTAGCCAAATATTAACCCCAACAGGCCTAAGTTGGTACACCCAAAATAAGTATCTTTGCATAATCAAAATAAGGAATGCAGTTTAAATATCCAGAACTTCTTTGGGCGCTACTACTTCTAGTCATTCCTATTATTATTCATCTTTTTCAGCTTAGAAAATTTAAGAAAACACCATTTACCAACGTAAAACTTCTTAAGAGGGTTGTTTCGGAGTCCAGAAAGAGTAGTTCTATAAAAAAATGGATTATCCTGTTCACAAGGCTTGGTCTTATAGCCATGCTAGTTATAGCCTTTGCGCAACCTTTTAAAGCAGAAAACAATGCACTACAAGAAAAAGAGTTCGTCTTTTTTTTGGATAATTCTTTTAGCATGCAGGCCAAAAAAGAAGGTAGTACACTGCTACAAAGTGTAGTGCAGGATTTTATTAAAAACGTACCAAAAGAAGAACGGTTTACGCTGTTTACAAACAGCAACGTTTACACAGCCGTTACGATACAGGATATTCAAAATGACTTGTTACAGCTACCAATAAGCACTAATCAATTGACGATTGAAGAAATTCTCTTAGCAGCCGAAACCTATTTTAAACCCGAAGCTGGGACTGTAAAAAATACAGTATTAATCTCTGATTTTCAGAAGAGTATGGGTCCTGTTCCTCTCGATAGCCTTTCGAATTCGACCCTTCACTATATTCAACCAAGTTTAGAATCAGTTACAAATATTTCAATTGACTCCCTTTATCTTAGCACGGCAGATAATGATAATGTGGAGCTCACCGCTAAACTTTCTGCAACTCATGAAGCGGAAACTACAGCGGTTTCCTTGTATAATAATGATACCCTAATCGCAAAAACAGCAGCCAAATTTAACACGAACAAAAAGGCAACGGTCCGTTTTTCGATTTCGGCAAATCTGTCGATTATTGGGAAGGTGGTGCTAATGGATAACGGCCTTACCTACGATAACCAATTTTACTTTAACATAGACACCCCAGAAGAACTAAAAGTACTCTCACTGGGCCCGGCAGATACGGACTATCTTTCCAGAATATTTACAAATCCCAATTTTTCCTTTACCACTAGTAGTTTGGCCCAATTGAATTACGCTGCTTTAGAGAACTATAATCTTATCGTGTTAAATGAACTGAAATCGATTCCTACGGCGCTAACGACTGCCATACTATCCTATACGGATAACGGAGGGAACATTATCATCATACCCGGTGAGGATATAGATATCCCAACTTATAATCAACTCTCAAGATACTATTTTAACACTCGATACGACCGTAAAATAAATCAGGAAATTGCAATTGCCAATGTACTATTCGACCACCCGATTTACAAGAATGTTTTTGAAAAAAGAGTTACTAATTTTCAATATCCAAAGGTAAATACTTCCTACACTATTACTACTTCCAGTCCAACGGCACTAAGTTTGCAGAACGGCGCACCCTTTCTTACAGGTAGCGGTAATGTATATTTTTTCACGGCCAGTTTATCACAGGACAATTCAAACTTTAAGAATTCCCCATTGATCGTTCCTACCTTTTATAATATGGGCAGAAACAGTCTTAAATTACCACAATTGTATAGCACTTTAGGGGAAGGCACAACCGTTGAAATTCCCATCTCCTTATCAAAGGATAATATCCTTACCTTAACAAAAGAAACAGAAACAATTATTCCACAACAAAGACTGTTGCCCAAGAAGGTCGTACTTTCATTTGATGAAAACCCTACAACGGACGGCATATTCTACATAGAAAATAATGGAGTTCCGTTACGAAACATTAGTTTTAATTACAGTAGGACAGAGAGTGTACTATCCTACCTAAACCTTGATGGCATTTCAGCAGAGCAAAGACACCAAAACGTTCCAAGCTTTTTTGAGGAAGGTAAAAAGAAAAACAGTATAAACGAGTTTTGGAAATGGTTCGCTATTTTAGCGTTGCTGTTCGTCTTTTTAGAAACCCTATTCCAACGATTATTGAAATAAAGCAGTTCGAAAATAATGCATTAGGCAAATGAAAATACTCTTAAAATCCGCCAAAATAATAGATTCCAAGAACACGGAGCTACACTTAAAAAAGAGGGATATCCTAATAAACAATGGCATCATTGAAAAAATTGCTGTTACCATAGACCCACCTACTAAAACAAAGGTGGTTTCGCACAATAATCTGCATGTGAGTATCGGTTGGTTCGATACTGGTGTAAGTTTTGGAGAGCCTGGGTATGAGGAAAGGGAAACGATTACGAACGGACTCCTATGTGCCGCAAAAAGCGGATTTACGGATGTAATATTGAACCCAAGTAGCCATCCCGTTCCCGATAGCAGTTCGGATATTGTGTTTTTGAAGAACGCTGCTAAAGACCATCTTACAGGATTGCATCCCTTAGGGAATCTTACGATGAAAGGCGAAGGCGAATCCTTGGCCGAACTGTACGATATGCAGAAAGCTGGTGCGGTAGGGTTTTATGACTATAAACAAGCTGTTTCCAATTCCAACCTGTTAAAAATAGCCTTGCAATACGCACAGGGTTTTGATGCATCCGTTTGTTCCTTTCCCTTGGATGCCAAAATAGCCGGTAAGGGTGTCGTGAGCGAAGGAACAGAAAGTACGCAATTAGGGTTAAAAGGAATTCCGGCACTGGCAGAAGAACTACAATTGGCTCGTGATCTTTATATTTTGGAATATACAGGAGGTAAATTGCATATCCCCACCATAAGCAGTAAAAATTCGGTCATCCTTATCGCTGCCGCCAAAAAGAAGGGACTCAATGTTACCTGCAGCGTAGCCGTACACAATCTAATTTTTAACCATACCGCATTACGTGAATTTGATACTAATTTCAAAACACTTCCCCCGCTTAGAACAGAAAAAGACAGTAAAGAACTAATTAAAGGAGTTAAAAATGGCACTATCGACTTTGTGACAAGTGACCATACACCATTGAATATTGAATTAAAGCAAATTGAATTTGATAATGCAGCAAATGGAACTATTGGACTCGAAACTGCTTTTGGTGCACTACAAATGATATTGGATTTAGAGACGACCATTGAACTTTTAACGAAAGGAAGAGAAACATTTGGCTTGGAAACACCAAAGCTAAAAGAGGGAATGAAGGCATCATTAACTTTGTTTGAACCGGAAAGGGAATATGAGTTCTCGGATTCGGATATTTTGAGTTCCTCTAAAAATAGTATGTTTTTAGGTAAAAAGTTAAAGGGAACCGTATTGGGTACAATTGCACAACATAAACTGCTTTTAAACTTTTAAGCTATGACCATGAATAACGATAAAGTAGCTGGTAAAACCACGGCAATCGTTGCCTATCTAACCATTATAGGTTCGTTAATTGCACTTAGTATGAATGCGGAACCAAAACATAGATTCGCTAGGTTCCATACCAGACAAGCTTTTGGCTTACATGTAATATTTATTGCATTTGGCCTTTTAAATAACCAATGGGGCAGTATATATGGGTTTTATGGCCTTTATATCTTTTACCTTGTACTTTGGTTCTACGGGTTTATAGGCGCTATTAGCAACAAAGAACAGTCTGTGCCCGTTTTAGGTTCCTACTTTCAAAAATGGTTCACTTTTATTTCTTAATCCGATGACTACAGCCCCCCTTTCCTTAGAACATATTGTTAGACCTTCTTCCATTACAGACAAAAAAGCACCTGTTTTGTTTATGCTGCATGGTTATGGCAGTAATGAGGACGACCTCTTTTCTTTCGCTTCCGAGCTACCAGAGGAACTTTGTATTGTTTCTGTTAGGGCGCCTTATTCATTACAGCCTTACGGATATGCTTGGTATGCCATTAATTTTGATGCGGATAAAGGAAAATGGAGCGATGACGAACAAGCGATAGTATCCCGCGAAAAAATAGTGCAGTTTATAGAAGAAGCCTGTACTGCGTATTATCTGGACAAACAAAATATAAGCTTATTAGGGTTTAGCCAAGGCACCATATTAAGCTACAGTGTTGCACTCTCCTACCCTAGCAAAATAAAAAATGTTATCGCCCTTAGCGGATATATAAATGAAGGAATCTTGCTAGATGGCTTTGAGGACGGAAACTACACGAATCTGGATATCTATGCTTCCCATGGTCAGGTAGATCAGGTGATTCCTTTGGAATGGGCACAACGAGCTCCAGAACTACTGAAAAGGCTAAAAATACGTCATGTTTTTGAAGAATTCCCCGTCGGACACGGAGTCGCACCACAAAACTTCTATGCACTCAAAGAGTGGTTGTCTACTAGAATATAATAGTTTAGACATCTTTAATGTATAACAGCAGCAAAATTGAAACCATTAGTATTGATTACAATACTAGAAACCATCACTAATTGAACCGTTAGGCTTGGTTTTTTGATAAAGCGAAATACGTAGACCTAAAAAGTACTCAGCAATCCGTCTTAATATCGGTCTATCCTTAATTACTTCTCGTATAAAGTAAATGATCTTTAAGTGTGAAATCAACCCCCATGTCATCCTTAAGTTCATAACCAATGAGCACTTCGCCCCAATACTTGCCATCTGAAAAATCGGCCAGTATCCATTTATGATTCAAAATTTTAATTTTATTGATTTTAAAATCGTTCTCCATACCTTCATAAGGTATCAAAGGATTGTCTCCCTTGGATTCATTGGTCTCTAGTAGCTTATCTGCTATGTATCGCGTTGGGTTTTCCAAATTAAGATGCTCATAATAGGCCAAGGCATCGTCATTATTCTCCAATGAAAAATACTGCATTTCTAAAACCTTTAACTTGGATTGTTGCAAGGAATCTTCCAACGTACTTACTTCTTCTTTTAATTTTAAAATAGAACCCATGTTTGCTTCGGCCATGTTCCCACTGCTCACAAAAAGATAGAGACATACTAACGCCGTAAAAAGAAACAGATAAAGAAAGATTTGATTTTTCATAATAGCTATAATTCAATATTTACACTCTTGATTCTAAAGTTTCTACATTTTAATCTGACACCAGTTTGTGCCAACCCTATATCTATCAAATTTCTATTGTAAGATTGTCATAGGCCAAATGAACATTTTTAGGAAGGCTCTTTTCCACTTCCGCATGGAAGCCCATTAGGTGACTAATATGGGTGAAATATGCTTTTTCCGGTTTTACCATGGCAACAAAATCCAACGCTTCCTTTACATTAAAATGAGAGTGGTGCGGTTCGTTTCGCAGCGCGTTTACCACCAATATTTTAGTGCCTAAAATTTTCTTAAGCTCTTTATCTTTAATCGATTTTACATCCGTGAGGTAGGTAAAATCATCTATGCGATAACCAAAAACCTTTAATCTGTTATGCAAGGCCTGTATCGGAATTATTTTTTTTCCCCCAAACATAAAATCATCATTCTTTTTCACATAATTGATTTCGACAGCAGGAGCACCCGGATACCTATCCTTTTCATCAAAAATGTAACTAAACCTTTTTTTCAAAGCTTTTACTACCTTTTTATGGGCGAAAATAGGAATATCGCCTTGCTTAAAAAAAAACGGTCGGATATCATCTATACCGGCAGTATGATCTGAATGTTCATGCGTAAACAAAATAGCACCCAACGAATCAACCTTGTTAGTAAGCATTTGTTGTCTAAAATCAGGGCCACAATCAATAACGCAGTTATGGGAATCCCAAGATACAAGCACGGATACCCGTAGTCTTTTATCCCTCGGGTCTTCACTTAAACAAACAGGATGTTTACTACCGATCACCGGCACTCCCTGAGAAGTTCCCGTTCCTAAGAAAGTAATTTTTAACGCCATATTCCAGTATACAAATTTAGGGCTTTAATAGTACAACTCACAACTCAAAACCAAGAAGCATTTACTACTATTTAGGCGAACTTGATTGTTTTAAATATCACAAAAATTGATTACCTGAAAGTAATTTCAAATTTTTGAATGGTTTAACCGTTAGATAGTACGATCTTTATAACTTTGTTAAAGCAAAACAAACCACATGTCATCAATTGTTAAAAGAGAATCGGCCTTCGAGAATATTCCTTCCATTAAGGCTAAAACTTTAAGAATTAATCTAAACCCCGATATCTACGGCACTTTTGCCGAAATTGGTGCAGGACAGGAAACAGCACGTCACTTCTTCCGCTCTGGCGGTGCATCTGGAACTATTGCAAAGGCAATGAGTGCCTACGATAAAGATTTTAGTGATGCCATTTACGGTACCGAAAGGGACGGTAGATACGTGACCCAAGCACGACTTAAAACCATGCTTTCCTACGAAATGTCGCTGATGGAAGAGCGTATTAGCAGGAAAAAACATCCAGAAAGATTGTTCTTCTCTTATTCCAACACTGTAGCTACCATTGATTTTTCCAAAAGGTATAAAGGGCACGGATGGATAGGGATACGATATCAATTAGACCCCAAGCAAAAGGAATTTGATGAAATTGTCCTCCATATTCGATTTAAACAGAACGAAGCGAGATTACAACAAGAAACACTGGGCATACTTGGGGTAAACCTCATTTATGGTGCTTTTTACAAGTATCATAAACCTAGGAAAATGCTAAAATATCTTTATGACCATATTGATAAAGATACCTTAGAAATAGACATGATAAATTTCTCGGGACCTAACTTTAAGGATGTAGATAATAGGTTGATGAGTTTGCAGCTGATAAGAAATGATATGACGGATGCCGTCATGTTTGGTCCAGATGGTAATAATCTATTACCCGCGGCAGTACTTTACAAGAAAAATATTCTTGCTTTGCGTGGTAGTTTTAGACCGGTTACCAAGGTCAACCTGGACATGTTTCAAAAATCGTATGACATTTTTGTACGCGATCCTCAGGTAGAACAAGATAATACCATCGTAATATTTGAAATTACATTGTCTAACCTTAAGGCGTCTGGTGAGATAGACGAACAGGATTTTATGGGTAGAGCAGAACTATTGTGTTCGCTTGGCCACTCGGTAATGATTTCAAAATTCCAGGAGTATTACAAGTTGGTAGAGTATTTTAACAATTATACCAAAAATAGAATTGGCCTTACTATGGGCGTGAACAATCTTATAGATATTTTTGATGAAAAGTACTATCGCCATCTAAGTGGCGGTATTCTAGAGGCCTTTGGAAAATTGTTCTTTAAAGATTTACAGGTATACCTGTATCCAATGAAAAATCCGGATACCGGGCAGGTAATGACTAGTAACAATGTAAAGGTGCATCCAAGAATGAAAGAGCTTTACAAGTTCTTTAAGTACAACGGTAAAGTGATGGACATAATAGATTACGACCCGGAGATTATGCATATTTTCTCTAGGGAGGTACTTAAAAGGATTACCAATGATGAGGACGGCTGGGAAGAAATGCTTCCGGAAGGAATTGCGGAAATCATAAAAGAAAAGAAGCTTTTTTCTAAAAAAGAGCTTTTAGAAAAATAATAATAGCTACAAACTAAAATTAAAAAGCCCCTCCATTTGAAGAGGCTCTTTATAGTTTACTCTTCCAATAATTGCGCTGCGTGGTCTTTTGTTTTTACCTTGTCGATAACTTTTGAAACCTTACCTTCTCCATTAACTACAAAGGTTTTTCTGTGAATACCATCGAATTCCTTACCCATAAATTTCTTTGGGCCCCAAACACCAAAGGCATTAATAACCGCATGTTCTTCATCCGCTACTAGCGGAAATGGGAATTCGTATTTGTTTTTAAAATTCGATTGCTTTTTCTGGCTATCCTCACTAACACCTAGCAATTCGTATCCCTGATCTTGTAGGGCTTTATAGTTATCCCTTAGATTACAGGCTTCCGCCGTACACCCTGGCGTATTTGCGCGAGGATAGAAAAAAACAATAAGATTCTTTCCTGAATAATCGGATAAGGCAATAGTATTGCCATCTTGATCTGGTGCAGAAAACGAAGGGACAGTATCCCCTACTTTTAATGTATTCATAGTATATTTATAGTTTAATTACGTTTAACCTTTATTTTGTAAAATTAAACAATAAATGACGAAAGCTGAAAAAGTTGCCTTTACAATTTCAACGCTACAAGAGCTATACCCAGAAATTCCCGTTCCTTTAGACCATAAAGACCCCTACACCCTGCTCATCGCAGTACTTTTATCCGCGCAAAGTACAGATATTCGCGTAAACCAAATTACGCCCCTACTATTTGCGAAAGCAGACAATCCTTATGATATGGTAAAACTTTCGGTAGAAGAAATTCGAGATATTATTAGGCCTGTTGGCCTTTCTCCCATGAAATCTAAAGGTATTTATGGATTATCTAAAATACTGATAGAAAAATATGATGGTATAGTACCTCAGGAACTTGAATTATTAGAAGAGTTTCCTGCTGTAGGACACAAAACGGCAAGCGTAGTGGTCTCTCAGGCATTTGGAATACCTGCTTTTCCGGTAGACACCCATATTCATAGGCTTATGTACCGGTGGGGATTTACGAATGGCAAAAATGTGGTACAGACAGAAAAGGATGCAAAGCGACTTTTTCCTAAAGAAATATGGAATGACCTACACTTGCAAATAATTTGGTATGGACGAGAATATTCCCCAGCAAGGGGTTGGGATTTAGAAAAAGACCTCATTACCAAAACAATAGGCCGAAAGAAAGTGTTGAATGCCTATTATAAAAATAAAAAGACCCGTAATTAACGGGTCTTTTTATTAGTTTAAGAAAGTCTCGAACCTTAAATCTTTGTGCTCAAATTCGTACAACGCCTGTGAATAACTCAACAAAAAATTGATGGTTTTAGTACAGACTTTGTCGAAACCAATTTGTTCTTGGTAATCAGAGTAAATTTTTTCCATATTTCTAGTATTGTTACATTTAAATAACGCAACAAAAAAAGAAATATTGTTTTAGCTAACCTTTGTCCAATTTAATTGGTGAGAACGATATTATTTTTTTCTATTATTTTTCTCATGTTAATTAACGCATATCGCATTCTACCTAGCGCAGTATTTATACTAACGCCCGTATTTTCAGATATTTCCTTAAAACTCATATCCTTATAAATCCGCATTAATAGTACTTCTTTTTGATCATCCGGAAGTTCCTCTATCAAGTGACGCAAATCTGAATCTATTTGATCTTTGATCAATTGTTTCTCGGCATTTAACTTATCGTCACCAATAACGGAAAAGATATTGAAGTCATCATTACCTTCGAACATGGGCATTCTCTTGTTCTTTCTAAAATGATCAATAATCAAGTTATGTGAGATACGCATAACCCAAGGAAGAAATTTACCTTCTTCACTATAGCGACCTTTTTTAAGGGTCCTAATGACCTTAATAAACGTATCTTGAAAGATATCTTCTGTAATATCCCTATCCAACACCTTAGAATAGATAAAACTTGTAATTCTTTGGTTGTGTCTGTTAATTAATACAGAAAGTGCTTTTTCGTCACCGCTGATATAATCTCTTACTAATTCTGAATCATCAATTTGTAGTTCCATACGAGTTACTTTCTTTTTAGGTTTAACGATTTGGGAATCTGTTAATAGTTAGTTATTTAATTCTGAAGTAAAACTAGAGAAAACCTACCCTGTGCAAAAAAGTATGTTGTCAAACCCTCCTTTTATGATGTGAAACAACGAATATTTAATTTTTATACAATAAATGGATATATAGATAGTTGTGTGGGAAACCTGAGACAAGGGTTGTCTCCATTGTAAATAATTACAGTTTAGTAATTGGGAATAACAAAATAGGGTAAAAAAAAGCCCCAGGGATATACTCCTTGGGGCTGTCTTATATGATTAAGCTTGAAATTTAGTTTAAGTTACTTTCGAATTCTATACCCTTTGCTTCGGTAATTTTTAAAGATTTGGAGTACGCTAACAAAAAATCTACTGTTTCAGGTTTTGCCTTTAGCAGGGTACACTTATCTTTTTTCTTAGAGTAAATTTTCTCCATGATGCTTTTCGTTTTGGTTCAATAGTAGAACGGCAATCAGTTAAAAATAGTAGATCCACTCGACCTGTGGTAAATTAATTCGTTAAAACTATATTATTGGCCTCTACTAGCTTTCTTAAGTTGATCAATGCGTATCTCATTCTACCCAATGCCGTATTTATGCTTACACCTGTATTATCAGATATTTCCTTAAAACTCATATCCTTATATAGGCGCATGTGCAATACCTCCTGTTGATCCTCTGGAAGTTCCTTTATCAAATTCAACAAATCGGAATCAATCTGGTTTTTTATCAATTGCTTTTCTGCATTCAAGCCATCATCGTTCATCATTGCAAAAATATTATAGCTTTCCGTAGCATTGAACATGGGCATTCTATTGTTTTTCCTAAAATGATCTATAATTAGGTTGTGGGCTATACGCATAACCCAAGGCAAAAACTTACCTTCTTCGTTGTAGGCACCTCGTTTTAAGGTACGTATTACTTTAATAAAGGTATCCTGAAAAATATCCTCAGTTAATTCCCGATCGCTTACCTTGGAATAAATAAAACCGGTAAGGCGGGAATTATGCCGATTGATAAGAACTGCCATAGCTCTTTCGTCTCCTTGTATATAATGACTTACTAGTTGGGAATCTTCGATTTGCACTTCCATAACTTTACTTTTGCGTATTAAACGTATCCCATTTCTATAAAATGAGTAGTTTGAGGTTAAATTCTTACGTTAAAAAGTAAAAGTGCGCTATAGGCGTATCGAATGTTTATTGAAAGTCAAAGATACTAAAAAATTGATATTCTAAAAATTATGTGAAAATAATCGATGAACTGCAACATCTATATCTATTGAGTTCCTATTAAAAAGAGCTTAGTGTATCTTTGTAACCTTATTTAAAAATATGCCCAATCTAATAGAAGTAAACCCCAAGGAGAATATTATAATCAAGGGTGCAAAACTGCACAATCTAAAGAACATTGATGTGGTTATTCCCAGAAACAAACTGGTAGTGATTACAGGTCTTTCGGGTTCTGGAAAATCCAGCTTGGCTTTTGACACCCTTTATGCTGAAGGACAACGGCGCTATGTCGAAAGTCTTTCTTCCTACGCACGGCAATTTTTGGGAAAGTTGGATAAACCTAAGGTAGATTATATAAAAGGTATAGCTCCTGCCATTGCAATTGAGCAAAAGGTAAATTCTACCAACCCAAGGTCTACGGTAGGCACAACCACCGAAATATATGATTATATAAAATTACTGTATGCCCGAATCGGTAAAACATTTTCCCCTGTTTCTGGCAAGCAAGTAAAAAAGGACACGGTTAGCGATGTTATTGAACATGTAAAAACCTTTACCGAAAACACCAAGCTCCTTCTTTTGGCACCCATTACCATCCGGGAAGATCGCGACACAAAAAAATCCCTGGAGTTGTTTTCCAAACAGGGATATGCACGTATCAAATATGATGACAAGGTAATTAGAATAGATCAGGCACCGGAAACTATAGGCAAAGAGTTCTACTTGGTCATAGATAGAATCATAACCAAAGATGACGAAGATTTCTATAACAGACTGGCAAATGCTGTGGATACTGCTTTTTTTGAAGGAAAGGGAAAGTGTATTATCGAAACTCTAGATGATACCCAACAAACGTACTTCAGTAATACGTTTGAACTGGACGGTATGCTCTTCTTGGAACCCAATGTGCACTTGTTCAGTTTCAACAATCCTTACGGCGCTTGTCCAAAATGCGAAGGATATGGCGACGTAATCGGCATTGATGAGGATTTGGTGATTCCCAACACTGCATTATCCATTTATGAAAACGCGGTTTTCCCGTGGCGGGGAGATAGTATGGGCTGGTACAGAGACCAACTCGTAAACTCGGCCTATAAATTCGATTTTCCAATTCATAAACCTTGGTTTGAACTAACCGAGACACAACAAAAACAGGTTTGGGACGGTAATTCCCATTTTATTGGATTACATAAGTTCTTTGCTACCCTAGAGGAAAAGAGCTATAAAATCCAGAATAGGGTGATGCTCTCAAGATATAGAGGCAAGACCAAATGCAACACCTGTAACGGTAGACGATTACGCCCAGAAACAGACTACGTAAAAGTAGGTGACAAATCTATTTCTGAGCTGGTAGGCCTATCCATCGAAAAATTGATAATCTATTTTGGAGAACTAGCGTTAAGCGATAACGACACTATTATAGCAAAACGGTTACTAACAGAAATAAATACCAGACTTGGATTTTTAGATAAAGTAGGACTTAATTACCTCACATTGAACCGAAAATCCAATACCTTATCCGGTGGTGAGAGTCAGCGTATAAACCTTGCTACCTCATTGGGCAGCAGCTTAGTAGGATCTATGTACATTTTGGACGAGCCAAGTATCGGACTTCATCCCAAGGATACCGAAAACCTCATAGACGTGTTAATTTCATTACGAAATCTAGGAAATACGGTGATTGTGGTTGAACATGACGAAGATATTATGAAAGCTGCGGATACCGTTATAGATATTGGACCTGAAGCAGGAACACACGGCGGAGAAGTAGTAGCACAAGGAACACTAAGCGAAATACTGAAATCCAATTCGCTGACGGCAAGCTATCTTAATGGTACCATGGAAATTAAAATCCCAAAAGAAAGACGTACCTCAAAAAACCATATTCAAATTATAGGCTGTAGAGAAAACAACTTAAGAAATATTAATGTAACCTTTCCTTTGGATATGCTTACGGTTGTTACCGGAGTTTCAGGTAGCGGAAAAAGTACCTTGGTTAAAAAGTTATTATATCCAATTATACTAAAGGAGGTAGGTGGTTATGGCGAAAAAGCGGGACAGTATAGCTCCATAACTGGCAAATACAAGCACATTAAACATGTAGAGTTTGTAGATCAAAATCCTATCGGGAGATCGTCGCGTTCCAACCCGGTTACCTATATAAAGGCCTATGACGACATTCGTAACCTATTCGCTAATCAAAAACTAAGTAAAATTAGAAACTACCAGCCCAAGCATTTTTCCTTTAATGTAGATGGCGGAAGATGCGAAAAATGCAAAGGCGAAGGTGAAATTACCGTAGAAATGCAATTCATGGCAGATGTGCATTTAGAATGTGATACTTGCGGTGGCAAACGCTTTAAAAAAGAGGTGCTGGAAGTAACCTTCAACAATGCGAATATCGATGATATACTTAGTATGACCATTGATAATGCCATTGCGTTCTTTGAGACAGGAGCACAAACTAAAATCGTTTCGAAGTTAAAACCGCTACAAGATGTTGGATTAGGTTATGTAACCTTGGGCCAGTCATCCTCTACGCTATCCGGTGGAGAAGCGCAGCGAATTAAATTGGCATCCTTTCTTGTAAAAGGAACTACAAAAGACAAAGCACTGTTCATTTTTGACGAACCTACAACCGGATTGCATTTTCACGATATTCAAAAACTATTAAAATCTTTTAACGCCCTTATCAAAAAAGGACATTCCGTTATCGTCATTGAACACAATGTTGAATTAATAAAATGCGCCGACTATATTATTGACCTTGGTCCTGGTGGTGGTGAAAATGGTGGCGAGTTGTTGGCCGAAGGAACGCCCGAGGAAGTAGTTAAAAACAAAAAGTCCTTTACTGCGAAATATTTGAAAGAGAAATTATAATGCAAAAACAACTAGTATCGGTTTCTTGGTTAAAAGAGAATAGCAACAATCCAAAACTGGTACTATTGGATGCTACAATACCTGAAGTAACAGAAAACATTGTTTCTGCCACTAACCCTGTTATTGCCGGTTCTCGCTTCTTCGATTTGAAAACCATATTCTCAGCTACGGATGCGCTTTTTCCTAATACCATCCCTTCCCCAAAACAGTTTGAAGAAGGCTGTCGCAAGGTAGGCATTAACTCAAATTCCTTCGTTGTTGTTTATGATGCCAAAGGAATTTACTCTAGCCCAAGGGCATGGTTTCTGTTTAAAGCAATGGGACATGATACCGTAGCCGTATTGGACGGCGGACTTCCAGAATGGATAAAACATGGGGGAAAGTGCACAGCAATATACAAGAAAGACTATTTACAAGGAAATTTTACAGCGAATTTTGACCCCACTCGATTAAAAGATGCCCAAGCCGTTTTGGAGAATATTGAAACGGGGGCTTATCTTGTGATAGATGCTCGTAGTAAGGAACGCTTTTTAGGCAATGTTTCCGAACCAAGAGCACACCTAAAAAGAGGCCATATACCCAAATCTATCAATCTGCCCTTTACGGACCTACTAAAGAACGGCAAATTTAGACCTCTAAAGGAACTTAAAGAAATTTTCGAGAATGTATCCTTAACCAATAACCCTTTAGTTTTTTCATGCGGTTCGGGCATTACGGCATGCATCCTTTTATTTGCCGCTACCTTGGTTTTAAAAAATGAACTTTTTCTCTACGACGGATCTTGGTCGGAATGGGGAGAGGGCGACACCTATCCCATAGAAGGATAAAAAAGGAGCTATTTTAAAAATCAACCGTTTCACCTTACCAAATACCATATTTTTCAAATTTATAATTAATTGATTTACAGTACTATAAATATATATTTAAATTTTTGGCACGCGGTTTGCACTAAGGTAATCGGAAAGTAAATAGTTACTTCCAGAATACACCTACCAAGTAGTAGGTCATTAAAACCTTATATTATGAAAAAGTTCGTACTTATTATCGCAGCGGTACTTTTTGGAACAGCAATGGCCAAAGCCGCAACAGCTGAGAATAAGGTTGCTAACGTCAACCTTAATGCTGGAAATTCATTCATTTTTGTAGAAAATGGAGTAACCTTTTCCGTATTCCCGGATGGCGAATTCGATTTTTATGTAGATAACAGATTGAACGTTGGTGTAGGAGGACAAATTGGAAATGTTGGCGTCACCTTTAATTCAGGATTTGATTACAACCCTTATGTACAGTTCGATGATTTTGGAGCTGTAATCCAAGTTGAAAATGTACCTATATTTTATGACTTTTATGGTCGTGTAAATCAAATCGGTTCAGTTAATTTAAACTTTAACAATGGTTTTGTGAATAGAATTGGTGGGATGAACATATTTTACAACCGAGGTGCTTTTAGCCACTTCAATGGTTTTATCAATATACATAACAGGCGCTATATCTACCGTCCTTTTCATAGATGGTTTGCCAGACCCGCAATTGGATTCTTTAACGTATGGCATACACCATACAGACAATTTTATAGCCCAATTAGATATACTTGGTACAGACCTTACAGACATAATGTAAGAAGGGCCTATGCACAGATTGGTAGAGAACATAGATATAACAGGGTAAGACGTGAAAGATCTACTATCTACAGAAATGATAGACGAGTAGCTGTTAGAAACAATGGTACAAGAGCAAACAGAAATGTTGTAAATAGAAATAATACCAATAGCCGTAGAACGGTAGCTAAGCGAAGTACTGGATTGCGTAACAGCAGAACCGTAGCTTCAAACAGCACGACGCGTTCTAACAGAAATTCGAACGTAGGGAACAGAACAGCTACGGTAAAACGAAGTACAACTACTGTAAATCGTGGAAACAATAGGGCTACTGCGGTAAAAAGAAGCAAGGCTACAACTCGCAGTAACAACAGTTCTGTAAGAAACAACCAAGGGAGAACGGTTACCAAAACATCGGTTACCAGAACCCCTAGGAGTAAAACCGTTTCTAGAACTACGAAAACGTATAACAAGCCCGCTTCGAGAAGCACCACTTCACGGAGCTCCAACAGAAGTGCAACGTCTAGATCGGTTAATAAAGCACCTTCTAGAACAAGAAGTACGGTGAATAGAAGTAAAAGTTCTAGATCAGTGAACAAGGCTCCTGCTAGAAGTTCTTCTAGGTCTACTGCGACTAAAAGTAGAAGTAGTAATAGTAGAAGACAGTAATAAGACAGACGCTGAAACGAGTTCAGTATAACGATAGTTTTTAGGTTGGTTAGTTGTTTAGCCCCGAAATGGATAAATCCATTTCGGGGCTTTTTTTAGTCCTCTCCCAAATCCTCTCCAGAGGAGAGGGGACGACTTATGTATATTTTTATCTTTCTCCTTACCATATATCCCTTAACTACTTATGAACTATCCCAATGCAGAACAATCGAGGTATAAAACAGGAAAAATTAACAATTTAGCAAACCATCTGTTGTCAAAATTTCCTCAAATACATCTAATGCAGAGCATCGCAGAATTCTAATAATTTAATTTTCGACAAAAAGTACGTTTGAGAATGAATATAACAAGGTTCTATTTTTGGCATAAATTTTATTAATATTCGGACATAATCTCCCTACTTGAGAGGGATTAAGGAAGGTCATTTTTTATTCTTTAGCACAACATTTGTACCTTTTAAATCAAATCAATTTTCGGTAATGCCAGTAATGAAATATCGGTAAACTAGAGCAGTGGAAACAATTTCAAAAACTTTTTGGGCAACTCACTCTGCACAAGCACAATAGCTTCAGTTATAGGATGAATGAATTCCAATGCGTAAGCATGAAGATACAGTCCCTTCCCTTTTAAGATTAAACCTTCTTTTCCGTAGTCCACATCTCCTAGGATTGGATTTCCAATAAATGCCAAATGCTTTCTAAGTTGATGTCTTCTGCCTGTTTTGGGTTGTAGTTTTACCAAGTTCAAGCATCCAAAACGATTAGAGCTAACGGTTTGCAATACTTCATAGTAGGATACGGACCCTTTACCATCTATAGTAGCTTCTACCCTTCCGTTTGGTTGCATCTTACCTATGGCAATTGCGTAATAGATTTTTTGTATCTGTTTGGCTTCAAATAACTGACTGAGTTTTATAATAGCGGAACTCGTCTTACCAATCAAAAGTGTCCCGGTAGTAGGGTAATCCAATCGATGCACGGGTTGAGGAACAACAGCGTCAAAAGCAGAACTTTTTTTCAGGTTTTGTTCCAAGCCCTTCCCTACGGTCAAAAAGCGATTGCCGCTTACAGTTATTCCCGCTGGTTTTTGAATAACGGCCAAATAATCGTCTTCGTAAAGCACTTTTAAAACTAGCCGAACTTCTCTTGTTTTCTTTGCCGTTACAGTCTGTTTTAGCTGGATGTGTTCTCCTCCTGTAATATATGTAGCAGTTGTACCAATTTTGCCATCCACTAAAAGCAACTGTTTTTTTAATACTTTTTTTAAGGCCGATTTTGTCGAAATCAAATGAAAAATACCAACTCCATATTCTTGTAAACGAATAGGTGTTTTCTGTTCCACGGCGATATGCGATGCTATAACCCTCAGATTACTTCTTTAAGAACTTGGAAAGTACACCATATACATCCTCGGAGATTTTGAAGCGGTAGAGTATCCCTGTGTACATTGCGGTAATAAGCATACTTTTTAAGAGTATATTAATAATCGGATGAAATTCGAATTGAAACGAAAAAAAAAGCACCCCTACCACAAGTAACAATGCCAATACTTTTACCGTTTCCGTCGTAAAGGGCGATATTTGATACTTGGACTTTACGTAATACAACTTTAAGGAGTTATAAATAAAAAATGCCGAAAAACTAGCTATTGCTGCTCCATTAATACCGTACGTTGGTATTAACCATATATTAAAACCAACGGCCATCACCGCAAGTAAGACGCCAAAAAACAGAATAGAACGGTAGTAGTCCGAATTGTAAAGTATAGAATTATTATTTCCCAAAAGGGCATCGAACACCTTAACGAGACCGATCCAGAATACAATCATAAATCCGCCTGTATAACCGTCGGGCAGGAGTTCGTATAAATCCTCCAGATTCAATAAAATTAATAAAAACAATAGACCGGCTATTATAAACAAGGTCAAGGAACTTTTTTGGTATAATTGTTTGAGAGAAACCGTATCGTTTTTATTCAAAAGCTCGGCCGTCATAGGATATGTAATCTGATGCATGGCACGTGCAGGGACTGCTATCGTTGAGGCTATAAACCCGGCTACACCGTAATACGCCACATTTTCCAACTTTAAAAAATTGTTCAACATTACCTTATCTACCTCCATGAGTACAATAGCCGTAGAACCTCCTAAAATAATAAGTCCGCTATACGCTATAATACCTTTCCAATTAGCAGGAAACGAAAACTGTATTTTAGGCATTCGAAGCTTGTAGGCATAAAGTTTCATAATAAGCATCCGCAACAGATAAAAGCCCACTAACATATTTATAAAGCCTTCGATATCTATATGATCAAAATACAACAGCAGTAACAAAACCGACTGACCCAACCTACAGAAAACCTCCTTTAAAAAATTACCGAAAACAGACTTCATTCGTATGCGGGCCCATGCATAAAACACCTCAAAGTACGCCATTGCCATACCTGCAAAGAATATATGCCATACATACTCACGGACTATAGGATTTTTATTGGACACTAGGTTTCCTATGGCCTCATTTGCAAAATAACTTAATAGCGCAATGGGAAGTATAAAGAGCATGGGCAGCAAAAGCATCATAGTCAAAAAACCTTCTTGTTCCTTTTCCGAATTAAAACTACTATAAAACTTTACTAAAGCATTTGGAACTCCAAACGCAAGAATGGGCATTAAAACAGTTGCTATGGATAAGACTACCTGTACCAGACCATAGTGGTCTGCCTGCATAAAATTGGTATATAAGAACAACGTATTTACCGCTCCAATAGCAAAGCCGATGTAGGTGATTATGGTGTTATTTAAAGATTGTTTTAGTATAATGCCCATTAGATAAACTCCGCTAGTTGTCGTGTAAGTTCGCGCCTACTGTATTTATCCACATGTACGGAAGACACCTTTAAATCTTGCTTTTCGTATTGATGAAACCAATTTAAAAGTACATTTTTAAGATCAGCATGAGAAGTATATTCAAAAATAGCACCCGTTTTGGTATGCGACACTATACTTGCAACCTCCCAATCCTTGGGTCCAACCCCTAAAATAGGGCGACCTGATGCCATATATTCAAATAATTTACCGGGAATGATTCCTCTTGTTTCTGGAGAATCTATTTCTGCCAATAGTAAGACTTGCGATCTTTGTTGATACCTTAGGGCTTCCTCATGGCTTACGTAACCTATCACATCCAAATGTAATTCTAAACCATGTGCCTTTATATGTTCCAGAACATCTTTACTGATAACACCTATAAATTGCAAACAAAGTGCTTTCCGGAATGCTTCGTTCTCTTTTATCAGTTCTGATAATACTTGCCACAAATTTTCGGGATTTCTGCCACTGAGCATAGAACCAATATGAGAAATAGTAAATTTTTTATTTAAAGCTAACTTTATCGGTTTTACGATATCGTAACCGTTCGTTATTACTTTAATGGGTTTATTGGTGAGCTTACGAAACTCCTTCTTCGTTGTTTGGCTGGTAACCATTATTTTATCGGCCGTTGTTAACACCAAGGCTTCAAGTTCTTTGTGTCTGCTTTTTGCCCAAGGGGTCAATTTTAGTTTTTTATGATACCCAATGGAAGTCCAAGGATCTCTAAAGTCGGCCATCCATTGTACTTTATTATGTTGTTTTAAAAAATGTCCTATTAAGTGCACGCTATGCGGCGGACCTGTGGTGATAATAGTATCAATAGCCTCTTTTTGTAAAATACTGTGAAGAAATTCTACCGATGGGCGTACCCAATATTTACGCGCATCTGGGATAAAAAAATTGCCTCGAATCCACAACAATAGTTTTTCTGTAAAAGACTGGTTTGTTGATTGAATAATTCCAGAGCTTATACGTTTGGTTTTTTTACTCGCAAGCACATTGGCAAACCTGTAAGGTTCAAAAATAGGCTGCTTATAAATGGTAATATTATCTGGGACTTCGTTTAAAAAAGTGTTGTCGGTCATTGGGTAATGTGGGTTCTCGGGTACATAAACCACGGGCTCCAAATTAAACTCCCTAAGATATTTAACAAATTTTAACCACCGCTGTACTCCAGGACCTCCCGCAGGTGGCCAATAATAAGCTATAATGAGTACTTTTTTCATTACTATTCACCCTCCTTCCTAGCTTTCCAAAACGTAAAGCCTATACCTCCCAATAAAACAAGACATAAAATAATAGTACTTGCCAAAGTTATCTGACTCCCAAGCTGCACTACTTTAGGCTCAAACTTAAATTCTATCGTGTGGCTGCCCTCTGGTATTTTTAAAGCGCGTAATACATAATTCACTTTAAAATGGTCTAATAGTTTACCATCAATATAAGCGTTCCATCCATTGGCGTAATACATCTCTGAAAAAACTGCTACCCCAGCATTGGAATTTTTTGATTCATACGTAAGATGATTGGGCTCATAATCTATAAGAGAAATACGAGCAGTGGAATCCACTTGATAATCGAATCTATTTATATTTTTAAATACTTCTGAATTAACAACGGCAATGTTACGGGTATCCAAACTATCTAATGCCCTAATTTCGGCATCTGCTGAGGATACCTGCCTTAATTCTTTAACAAACCAAGCATTACCATTGGCATTGGGGTTTTCGATGGGAAAGGTATTACCCTCTTCATCTTGTTGCACCACGTATTTTACGTTTAACATGTTTAAAATGGATAAGTTGCCGTTGTATACATGATAATCGAACAAATCCTGCATTCCTGCAGGTTTGGCTGCATGGTAACCTGTTATCGTATTATGAAAATAGGCCGTTTTTGCAGAATTGAAACCATCCGTTTGATCAAAGACCCGAAAAATTCCATCGTCTTTTAAAATCTCCTTATCCGCTGAAGTGGTTTGAAATGGCTGTAACATTTGTCGTTTAGAAACAAAATTATCGCTGTTTACATACCTGAGATTTACGCCTACCAAATCGAAAACGATTAGAGCACCGATCGCAATTATGGCCAAGTTTGGTTTCAATTTCTCTTTGATCAGGAACCAGAGCAAAACCGCTGCAAAAAGCACATATCCTAAAGAACGTAATAAATCACTGGTGTAAACCGCTTTCCGATCTAATCGTAGCATTTCGGGCAGTTCTTCCAGACCGGTCATTCGCAAGTTATCGTCTGCCAGACCAATAAAGTCGAACATCCCTTTGAATACAAAAAGCAGAACTCCCAATCCAAGAACAACCGCAGAGGCGAGTTTTAAGGAGCTCAACTTATCTTTTACATCAACCTTACTAGATAATATTTTCTTTAAGGCAATGATGGCTAAAATAGGCATACACAATTCCAAGATAACTTGTATAGAAGATACGGCTCTAAACTTATCATAGAGCGGAAAGTAATCGATCATAAAATCGGTTACGATACTAAAATTCTTTCCCCAAGACAACACAAGTGATAACAATGACCCAAAAAGAAGCCACCATTTATGCTTGCCACGAACCAAAAATAGGCCCAGAACGAATAAGAAAAATACCACCGCACCTATGTAAGCGGGGCCGGAGACTATGGGCTGATCTCCCCAATACAGTGGAATGCCGGAAACGAAATCCAAGGCACTACTCCTAGGCAATCCTTTATCTATCAAATACTTAAAAGATTTAGAATCTTCCCCTAAGTTTTCCTGGCTCGCACCACCAAACAGTCGTGGTACGAACAAGTTCAGGGATTCTGAAATACCGTAACTCCATTGGGTAATATACTCCTTACTTAATCCTCCGATATTTTCCTTTACCGTGCCGTCCGGATTAATGGTAAGTTCACTTTTACCCCTGGTACTCCAATCTGCATATTCTTTAGTAGCCATTAACCCGGTTGCGTTAGCTGCAATCCCGAGACCTACGGCAAACAATAACAAGCCTACGGAAAGGAAATAATGTTTTAATTCTTTCCGTTTTATGGCGTCTATTAGGTATACAACACCCAAAACCAATACCAGCAAGCCAAAATAATAGGTCATTTGATAGTGGTTGGCAACAATTTCCAAGGCCATGGCTAGTGCAGTAAGCAGAAAGCCCCATAAATATTTTTTGCGAAATACTAAAATTATACCCGCTAGCAATATGGGTAAATAGCCCATTGCATGCGCCTTTGCGTTATGACCTGCACCAATGATGATTATCATATACGTAGAAAAACCAAAAGCGAGGGCACCAACTATCGCCAGTTTATAATCTATCCTTAAACAACACAAGAGAATATAAAATCCTATAAAATAAAGAAACAAGTAATCTGCAGGCCTTGGTAGTGTCCGTATTAAACGATCTAATTGCTTAATATAATTGTGCGGGTAGTTGGCTCCTAATTGATAGGTAGGCATGCCTCCAAAGGCACTATTGGTCCAATAGGGTTCGGCATCGTTCTTCTTTCGAAAATCATTCTGCTCTTTGGCCATGCCCGTATATTGGGCTATATCGTGCTGGTAAATAACCTTTCCCTGCAGCACAGGGTGGAAATACACCAGCGCTACTAAAATAAAAAAAACGGTTACAAAAAAATGGGTGAAAAAGAATCTTAAACCTTTCTTCATGTGCCGGATGGTGGTTGGTTACGTAAAGATAACTAGTCTACTTCTTCAAAATCTATATACTCGCCTACTTTTTCGCTATCCATCTTTCGTTTGGTAGATTTTTTCTTGATAATTACATCACCTACCTGCTCATCTTTTGAACTTTGTGCTTCACTAAAACCCTCAAAAGCCTGTTTAAAATGGGATTCAGTTTTCTTTGCTGCGTAGTTTATTATTTTGGGCGCAAACATCTTGGCCAAGATTTTAAGCAAATAGTAGCCCAAGAGGATAAATAAAATTGTTTTTAAAAATGCCATTTAATTAATTCCTTATATATCAAAAATACAATTATCACGTTGTAATACTAGATTGTAAAGTATTAAAATAATTATAAAGTCCTATTCATGGGTATTGCTACATACATCAAAAGTATTATTGGACAGCTTTCTTTTTTGTTTCTATTTACAACGGCGACTGTCACAGGTCAGTATACCGATGTAATAAATTCCAACCGTCCAGGGCTCTCCGTAAGTGCCTATGCCGTAGGTAAAAATGTGGTCCAAATGGAAATGGGTGTTTTCTACGAACAACAAGATCACGGACTTTTAAACACACAATCGGACATCTGGGGAACGGATATTTCATTGCGATACGGTCTCCTTTTTGAACGATTAGAACTAAACTACGAAGGCACCTTTCAACATCAAGATATCCTTTTCAACAATTTTGACATCAATGAAACCCGAACCGATTTTCAGAGAAACAGACTAGGCCTTAAATTTTTAATCTACGATCCCTTTAAAAATCCAGAGCGAAACAAACCTAATTTGTACAGCTGGCGAGCCAACAATAAGTTTCAGTTTAAAAACTTATTGCCAGCCGTATCTCTTTATGCAGGGGCGAATTTTGTTTTAGGGGACAATCCTTTTTATCCTGGAGAGGCACAGATTTCTCCGCGTGCCATGATAGCCACACAGAGCAAATTAACACCTAGAATGGTATTGATTACCAATACTGCCTATGACCGTATTGGAACGGAATTTCCAGAGCTGAATTATCTTATCTCCATTTCGCATGCGTTTAGAAATCCCAAATGGAGTGTTTTTGTAGAACACCAAGGCATACAAAGCGATCGCTATTCCGACCTATTGTTGAGAAGTGGTATTGCCTACCTTATAAACGAAGGCTTACAAGTAGACATGAACCTAGGAGCAAGCTTTAAAAATACGCCTTCCCGTGTTTTTATGAGTCTAGGTGGCTCTTACCGGTTTGATTTTCACCAAGACAAATTAGTAGCTATTGAAGACCAAGCAGCGGACGAAAATGGCGGAGAGATTAAAAAGGACGCCATGAAGATGGAAAAGAATGGAAAAAAGAAAAAAAATAGAGGTAGCGGTGCTGAGGATATAGACTTAGGCCCTTCTAAAAAGCAGCTGCGAAAACTAAAAAAAGCACAAAAAAAGAAAAAAGACGGTAACGGGGAAATAGAATTTTAGGTTTTACCTTTGTACGGGCTGGGTACTTTTTATTCTTTTAAATTAAATTTATATTCCTAATATTGGTGATTCTAAAACCGATAGATGATTGTAATTAAAGAGGCTACCTCACAAAAAGACCTTAAAAAATTCGTAACCTTTCCTTTTTCACTTTACAAGGACAATAAATACTGGGTCCCTCCTATTATTAATGATGAGTTAGAAAGTTTTGACAAAACTAAAAATCCAGTTTTCAAAGATGCGGATGCACAATTTTTCTTGGCCTTCAAAAATAATCGAATAGTAGGCAGAGTTGCAGCAATCGTGAATCATTTAGAGGTTAACCAACAAAACGTAAAAAAGATGCGATTTGGATGGTTCGATTTTGAAGACGATTTAACCATATCGGAAGCATTGCTCCAAAAAGTCGCAGAAATTGGTTCGAAAAATAACCTGGAGTTTATGGAAGGTCCTGTGGGTTTTTCCAATTTAGACAAGGTAGGTGTCCTTGTAGATGGTTTTGATCATATTGGCACCATGATCACCTGGTATAATCACTCGTACTATAAAGATCACTTAGAACAATTTGGCTTTACTCCGGAAAAAGAATACTTAGAACATAAGTTTCCCGAAAAAAATGCAGATCCCAAGCATTTTGTCCGCGTCAATGAACTCATAAAAAAAAGATACGAACTTCGCCCTTTAAACTTTAACAAAACGAAAGATGTAATGCCTTGGGCTGATAAGATGTTTGACCTTTTTAATGAGTCATACGCTTCACTTTCCTCGTTCGTGCCTATTACAGACATTCAAAAAGCTTATTTTAAAAAGAAATACATCAGTTTTATCAACCCGGAATACATCAAATTCGTGGTTGACAAGGAAGATGCTCTCGTGGCCTTTGCTATTGTAATGCCTTCTTTTTCAGAGGCGTTACAAAAAGCTAAAGGAAAACTATTCCCTTTTGGTATTTTTCATTTGCTACAAGCCAGAAAGCATAGTAAGGATGTTATTTTTTACCTAATCGGCATACAACCAGCGTACCAAAACAAAGGGGTTACAGCCATAATTTTCAATGAATACAGCAAAACTTTTAAAGAAAAGAAAATAGAAATGTGCTACCGTACCCCAGAGTTGGCCGATAATACGGCTATCCAACAAATATGGAAACATTTTGGTCCTGTTGTTTACAAAAGAAGGCGTACCTACCGAAAACCGCTATAATTCATAAAAAATGCCCGAACAATGAAAACTGATCGGACATTTTTTAATTTTTCATAGTATGTTACTCTCCCATTGCCGCCGCAACTGCAGCAGAAAGTCTTTTATACGTGCCGTTTTCCAATCGTTCTCTAATAGCAGAAAAAGCAGTTAATGTCTCGGTAATATCTTCCATAGTGTGGGTTGCCGTTGGAATCATACGTAAGAGTATTAATCCCTTGGGAATAACCGGATATACAACTATGGAACAGAATATACCGTAATTCTCACGTAGGTCCTTTACCAACGCCATGGCTTCGGGAATGCTACCGTTCAAATAAACGGGAGTGACACAACTTGTCGTTGTGCCAATGTCAAATCCTTTTTCTTTAAGTCCGTTTTGCAATGCATTTACATTTTCCCAAAGTTTTGCTTTTAGCTCTGGCTGAGTACGAAGCATATCTAAACGCTTTAAGGCTCCCTTAACATAAACCATAGGTAATGACTTCGCGAACATTTGCGAACGAAGATTGTATTTTAAATAATCGATAATTTCCTTATCAGCCGCCAAAAAAGCACCGATACTTGCCATGGATTTGGCAAATGTTGCAAAATAAACGTCAATGTCATCCTGTATGCCTTGCTCCTGACCAGCTCCAGCGCCTGTTTCCCCTAAGGTTCCAAAACCATGAGCATCATCGACCAAAAATCTAAAATTATACTTTTTCTTTAACGCAACTATTTCTTTTAGTTTTCCTTGCTGTCCTCGCATTCCAAAAACTCCTTCGGAAATCACTAGGATTCCACCGCCTGTTTGCTCTGCCATCTTAGCGGCACGCTCCAGGTTCACCTCCAAGCTCTCAATATCGTTATGTTTGAAGGTAAAACGTTTGCCCATGTGCAAACGTACACCATCTATAATACAGGCGTGGCAGTCTACATCATATACAATAATATCGTCCTTAGAAACTAACGCATCGATTGCGGACATAATTCCTTGATACCCGAAATTCAACAAATAAGCAGATTCCTTGTTTACAAACTCTGCACACTCCTGCTCCAACTGCTCATGGAATTCTGTATGGCCACTCATCATTCTGGCACCCATAGGATACGCAGAACCATATTCCGCAGCAGTATCACCATCAACTTTTTTGACTTCTGGCAAATTCGCCAATCCTAAATAGTCGTTGATGCTCCATGTAATTACCTCTTTTCCTTGGAATTTCATCCTATTAGAAATCGGTCCTTCTAATTTTGGAAACACAAAATAACCTTCTGCTTGTGAAGCCCATTTTCCTAAAGGGCCTTTATTTTCTATAATTCTATCAAATAAGTCTCTCATCGCCTAAATTTGGTTCTACCGGCAAAAGTAAATATTTTTAAGAAGCATTCATAACTTAATTACGAGATACAAAAAAAGTGGGCTATTGACCCACTTTAAAATCTTATTAAAATACTGTTACTTTATAAACTGTATTTCTTGGGTTTCCTCAACCGGGGTTGTATTCATAAAGCCCTGGTCCTCCATCCATTGATCACTATAAATCTTACTCATATATCTAGACCCGTGATCTGGAAAAATAACAACGACAATACTATCTTTAGTAAACTCGCCCCTTTCATTCAATTGTTTTAAAGCTTGCATGGCGGCACCACTTGTATAACCTACGAACATCCCTTCCGTTCTGGAGACTTCCCTTGCTGTGTGGGCGCTTTCCGCATCTGTAACCTTGATAAACTTATCTATTATCTGAAAATCTGTTGCACCAGGAATCAAGTTTTTTCCTAGACCTTCGATACGATAGGGATAAATTTCCTTTTCATCCAGCTTTCCGGTTTCATGATATTTTTTCAATACAGAACCAAAAGCATCTACTCCTATAACCTTGATATCCGGATTTTGTTCTTTTAAGAAACGTGCTGTTCCAGAAATGGTTCCCCCAGTTCCGCTACACGCCACCAAATGCGTAATCTGGCCACCGGTTTGCTCCCAAATCTCCGGTCCTGTAGACTTGTAGTGTGCGGCAATGTTAAGTTCGTTAAAATATTGGTTGATATAAATAGAACCTTTCGTCTCGTTGTGCAGCCGTTTGGCAACCTCATAATAGGAACGTGGATCATCTGCACTCACATGAGCCGGACAAACATATACTTTTGCCCCCATAGAACGCAGCATATCTATTTTATCCTTGGATGACTTTGAGCTAACGGCCAAAATACAATCGTATCCTTTAATAATACTAGCCATCGCTATACTGAAGCCCGTATTGCCAGAAGTAGTTTCTATAATCGTACTGCCCTCGGTTAGGATGCCTTTACGCTCGGCCTCTTCGATAATATGTAACGCGATACGATCCTTTGCAGAGTGTCCTGGATTAAAAGCTTCTACTTTTGCATAAAAATCACCATCAAAACCTTTGGTCACTTTTTTTAATTTAACCAGCGGTGTATTTCCTACCAGTTCCAAGATATTATTATATGCCTTTATCTCTTTTTTCATAAGGGAAATCCTGATGTTTTATAGGCCTAGCAATTCTTTTATATTGATAAATCCTAAGGGACAAAGTTACTATATTTTTTCTATTATGATATTTTACCTTCCAAATCTAACAGAAAAGCAAACTCTTTGGCAACCTCCTTAAGGGCTTCAAACCTCCCAGAGGCTCCACCGTGCCCTGCCTCCATATTTATATCAAGTAAAAGTAAATTGTCACTAGTCTTCCGTTCTCGTAGTTTAGCTACCCATTTAGCGGGCTCAAAATATTGTACTTGAGAATCGTGTAATCCCGAAGTAACCAACATATTTGGATAAGACTGTTCAACCACATTATCGTAGGGTGAATAGGACTTCATATACTCGTAATAGTCTTTTAAGTTCGGATTACCCCATTCATCATACTCGCCAGTTGTTAATGGGATTGAATCGTCTAACATCGTCGTTACGACATCTACAAACGGAACGGCCGCAATGACACCATGGTATAGCAAGGGTTCCATATTAACAATAACTCCCATCAACAACCCACCTGCTGAACCGCCGCTGGCATATAAATGCCGGTTACTCGTCATTTTTTTTTCTATTAAAAAGGTAGAGCAATCTATAAAATCTGTAAACGTATTTTTCTTGTTGAACAACTTACCGTCTTCGTACCAAGGCCTTCCCAAATATTCGCCACCACGAATATGCGCTATCGCATAAACAAAACCACGGTCCAACAAACTCAAACGAACCGTAGAAAAATAAGGGTCTATCGTAGCGCCGTAAGAACCATAGGCATATTGTAACAAGGGTGTATCCTCGCCTAAAGCAGTATCTTTATGGTATACTAGTGAAATAGGAATCTTTGCACCATCCCTGGCCGTGGCCCAAACACGCTCCTCCTTATAATTTTCCTTAATAAAAAGTCCTCCCAAAACTTCTTGTTCTTTCTTTACATCCTTTTCCTTGGTACGCATGTTAAAATCAATAACCGAACTCGGGGTAGTAAGAGAATTATAACCGTATCTAAGTATTTCAGTATTAAAATCGGGATTTGCGTCGACGTAGGAAGTATAAGTTTCACTTTCGAAAGGGAGGTAATACGAATCCGCACCGTCCCACCTTGTTATTTTTATGCGGTTGAGTCCATTTTCCCTTTCAGATAACACATAATACTCCTTGAAAATATCAATATCCTCTAGCAACACCATTTCTCTATGCGGAATAAATTCTTTCCAATTAGAGGCAGCGGTGTTCTCCTCACCTACTTTCATCAATTTAAAATTAGTGGCTCCGTCCTTGTTGGTTAAAATGTAAAAATCCTCTTCATAATGAAAGATGGTATATTCTAAACCGCGCTCCCGAGGCGCAAACATTTTAAATTGTCCATCAGGCTCATCCGTAGATAAAATCTGAAATTCGGAAGTTAGGGTACTGAAACTGCCAATGACCAAATATTTTTTTGATTTGGTTCGATACACAAATGTGCTAAAAGTGTCGTCCTTTTCCTCAAACACCAAAACATCCTCATCTGGCGGTGTTCCTAATATATGTTTGTATATTTTGTCCGAACGTAGCGTAACCGGGTCCTTTTTTGTATAAAACAAAGTGCTGTTGTCATTGGCCCAGACACCACCACCTGTGGTATTTTCAATTTCTTCTGCATATACTTTTCCGGATTTTAAGTTTTTGATGCGCAAGGTATATTGCCTTCTAGAAACAGTATCCACGCCATAAGCCGCCAATTCGTTATTGGGGCTCACAGCTATTCCTCCCAGTTTAAAGTAATCGTGTCCTTTGGCCATTTCGTTACCGTTGAAAATAATTTCTTCGGTGGCTTCCAAAGTTTCCTTACATCTAGAATACACAGGATATTCCATTCCTATCTCATATCGTGTTTTATACCAGTATCCGTTGGATTTATAGGGCACCGAAGCGTCGTCCTCCTTAATTCTACCCTTCATCTCTTTAAAGAGTTCTTCCTGAAACGTTTTGGTATGTGCCGTAAGTGTATCGTAATATGCTTTCTCTTGATGTAAATAATCTAGTACCTCAGCGTTTTCCCTATCCTTTAGCCAGTAATAATTATCCAAGCGAACGTCTCCATGCTTTTCTAGTCTTGCGGTTATTTTTTTTGCCAATGGAGGATTTATCTTAATCATTTTCTCTTTTCTATTTTGGTCACGGATGCAAAAATAACGCTAAATCCCTTCTGGTTTTGACACTAATCTTGATTTAATGGAATGATGAACTATTACGGATTTATTACTTTTACATTATAAAATTTTAAATAGAAAGCTATGTTTGGAGATATGATGGGCATGATGGGTAAATTAAAAGAAACCCAACAAAAAGTAGAAGCTACCAAAAAAGACTGGATACGGTATTGGTAGATGAAAAATCCCAAGACGGATTATTGGAAATAACGCTAACCGCTAATCGTGAAGTAAAGAAAATCATCATTGACGATAGCTTATTGGAAGATAAAGAACAACTAGAAGATTATTTGATTCTAACCTTGAACAAGGCTATCAAAAAAGCAACTACGGTGAATGAAACAGAACTTGCAGCGGTAGCCAAAGAAGGTATGCCCAATATTCCGGGAATGGATTCGTTCTTAAAATAAACAGGAACTTAATTTATCTTTATGAAGCATTTGTTTATAGTAGTCATACTACCTTTTTTGGTATCCTCACAAATGTACAGTAAGTCAAATTTAGAGAACCAATGGCATTTTGATATTGAAGCCGCAAGAAAGATTGCTGTAAAACAGAATAAGCATATTCTTATCTATTTTACGGGCAGCGATTGGTGCCCGCCTTGTAAAATGTTGAAAAAGGATTTTTTTGATACCCCGGAATTTAGTGAAGCATCCCAAAATTATATTCTCCTTTATATAGATATGCCTAGAAACAAGAACATGGTGTCCACCGAACAATTATATCATAATAAAGAAGTGTCCACCGCATATAACAAAAAGGGAGTATACCCGCTACTTGTTGTTTTAGATAATAAAGGTAAATCATTGGGAGAATATTCCGGTTATTCCATGAACGGTGATATAAGGCAACATCTTAGGCTTCTTAGCAAATACGATAAGGCAAAATAACCCATTGTTGAATTTTTTGAATTCGATTATTGGTAGGATCCTTTTAAACTCCACTTCGTTTAAGACATATGTGAATCCTGTAAAGTGTTAATTCCTGGTTTCGTTGCCGAATTGATGGCAAATCTTGTGAATTCCAATACAAAAAAGAATGCTTACCTTTAGTAAAAAGCTTTTGCAATGATTGAAATAAAGAAAACAGCATCAGAGAAATTTGAGTTTTTTGTGAAATCTGAAACTGGAAAAGTCCTCTTAAAAAGTGTCCCATTTACAGATGAAAAGTCAGTAAGCAGGACTGTAGATATCTTAACCAAAATGGTTTCACCTATGAAAAGTTTTGAACGGAGAACGAATTTCAGTGGTCAGTTTTTATTTGAACTTAAAAATAAAGATGGTAAAATAATAGGAAGCAGTGGACTTTATAGTTCCGAAGCAGGAATGGAAAACGGAATTAAAAACTTGAACGCCCAATTAAAGAGCCAATCTATTACGCACAAGATTCAATCATAAATTGGGCAATGTGCTTAATAGACGGTCGTGCATCTTATCAGTATAATCTAAATGAGTCACCATGCGCAATTTCCCTTGACCCATAGAGATGATTTGGATATCCTTTTCCTGTAATTTCTTAGTAAATTCTTCACTGGATTGAGAATTTTCGTCAATTTCAAAAATGATAATATTAGTCTCAATCGGTTCTACTTTTTTGACATAACTTAAGCCTGACAGTGTAGTACCGATTTCCTTTGCTCTTGCATGATCATCAGAAAGTCTGTCCACATGATGGTCCAATGCGTAAATAGCTGCTGCCGCTAAAAAACCTGCTTGACGCATTCCACCTCCAAGTACTTTGCGCACGCGTATGGCCTTAGCTATCATTTCCTTGCTACCAACAAGAACAGAGCCTACGGGACAGCCTAAGCCCTTGCTAAGGCAGACACTTATGGTATCGAAGAGCTGACCGTATTGCATAGCATCTTCGTTTTTTGCCACAAGGGCGTTCCATAATCGTGCTCCGTCCAAATGATACCCCAAATTATGATTTTGGCAAACGGTTTTTATCTTCTGTAGTTCCTTAAATTCCCAACAGGCACCTCCTCCTTTGTTCGTCGTATTTTCAATGCATACCAGCGTAGACAACGGACTGTGATAGAAATCGGGTGGATTAATGGCTGCAACTACTTGATCTGCCGTCATCATTCCCCTATTCCCATCTACCAATCTGCAAGAGACACCGCTGTTAAAACTGACGCCACCACCCTCGTAATTAAATACATGCGCATATTTATCGCATATTAATTGTTCTCCTGGTTGGGTATGCAATTTTATAGCCGTTTGATTGGTCATAGTGCCGCTTGGAAAAAACAAGGCGTCTTCCATCCCAAACATATTCGCTACCTTTTTTTCCAAAGCATTAACAGAAGGATCTGCCTTGAAGACATCATCACCCACTTCTGCATGCATCATGGCATCCAACATGCCAGGAGTTGGTTTGGTAACCGTATCGCTAATCAGGTTTATTTTCATTTGTAAATTTCAAAACAAGTTAAACTCCGTCAGTCGCTACAAATTTTTAATGAAAACAATCCATACCTATGGGCGAGCCATCGGGTAATACTGGCGCGGGTATTACCTCAAATTTATCAGGATGTGCATAGAACTCCTTAATTCGTCTTGTCATTTCCAAGTTCATCGCATTACTGGATGAGCCCAAACTAGACGCCAATTTGCTTAGTTGTTGATTTGCTATGGCATTTACCTGAGGATGAACTTTATCACTTGCCGCTAGGTTCATAATATGAAACAAAACCCTAAAATTAATATTCTGTTGAACACCGCTTAAGTAATCATCCTTATGGTTTTTATTCAACGTATTGGTAACCACTGTATTCAAAAGTTCTTGTAATCCAAGATTATCTGGGTCAAGGTATTTTTGTTGTATGAGTCTAGAAGCGCGTTCTGGGTGAAGCAAAAAACCTAATGTCATATCTGCAGCTGTTTCTGCCGCAGAAAGTGCATCAAAAGACACTCCTGTTTTTCCATTGATAGATTCTCTAGTCCTACCATATCCGAACGCCCTGGGCGGAAATAAGCTCAGTTTTTCTTTTGGAATAGCTATTTCTCCGGCATCCAAGGTTTGTAAAACGGCATCTAACGCATCTTCCTGGGTTTTTCTATCTACTATAGCCACTACATTCTGTCCATCGCCTTTTACCGCATAATTATACTCCAAGCCACCAATGATTTTAGCAACCCCTTCGGTTTGATATCTATGAAAGAAATAAAGCGGCACAAACACATCTTCCAAAACCGAATTTGGTTCATTAGTTCTAATATTGTCAATAGAAAAATTAGCTATTGCAGTTTTACGAACCTTCATCATTTCTTCCAACTCTTTGCTTACATCGGTTCCATTGTCCCACAAATGGGCAAGTACATGTGCGCTGCCTTGGGGTCTTGCATCTTGGTCCGTAATATAGCGTAGTCCTTTATCTTGGGCGGACTTTAAAATCTTGTTCAATTCCTCTCGTTCATTGGTCCCGTTTTCAAAGTCGGCATAGGAATACGCTACGGTGACCTTATCCCAATCTCCTATTCCCGTTGCATACACATTCGAAAAGTCAACAGCCCCCTTTTTAACGGAGAACTGAGGATGTGGATAATCCATAACCGATGCCCTATTATTGGTGCTCGCCGCGTAATTATGCGCAAAACCTATGGTATGTCCAATTTCATGGGCAGAAAGCTGTCGTATCCTTGCAATGGCCATGTCCAACATAGGTTGATTATTATCATCACTGTTCGCAAAAGGTTTATCCATAAGCGCTTGTGCGATTAAAAAATCCTGTCTAATTCTTAAACTTCCCAAACTTACATGTCCTTTAATAATTTCTCCTGTTCTAGGGTCCGTAATACTACTGCCATAACTCCATCCCCTGGTTGACCTGTGCACCCATTGTATTACATTGTAACGAACATCCAACGGATCAGCATCATCGGGAAGCATTTTTAATTGAAAAGCGTCTTTGTATCCAATGGCCTCAAAAGCTTCGTTCCACCAAAGGCCGCCTTCCAAAAGAGCCGTTCTTACGGGTTCAGGAGTACCATTATCCAAATAATAAACAATTGGCTCAACAGCTTCGCTTACAGCTGCCGAAGGATTCTTTTTCTCTAAACGGTGCCGGGTAATGAATCGTTTTAAAATAGGATCTTCTACCGGCGTGGCATAATCGTAGTAAGAAAAAGGGTAGGAACCACTTCTTGGATCAAACTCTCTTTTTTTATAACCATCATCCGGAAGTTCTATAAAGGAAGCATGTTGCGCAACAGTTATCAAATCAGCATTTGGAGTCACGGATCTAATGTAGGCACCGGATGCTTCTCCCTTAAAAGTCATGGTCATATCGAATTCAATATTTTTAGGGAACGCTTTCGTTCGTTCAAGAGCGAATGCGCTTTTTGTTCTATCCATGCTGTAAGAACCTTGTTTTGCACGTTTTAACCTTTTCGAAACTCCATGGGTATCTTGCATGAGGAAATCGGTAATATCGATTACATAAGTACCGTTTTTTTCTTCTTCGATTTTAAAACCTCCTAAAATAGATTTGGCAAATGCCTGTTCTATAGATTTCTTCTCCAAAGTGTTATCGGTTAATGCCCTAAACTTTAAATTCGGTTGCACCAAAAGTAATTTGTTTCCTGCTTTTTTAAAATAAACGACCTGTTCGTTACCCAACTGTCCCCTATCCAAACCTATATCGTTACTGCCTATACCACTACTTAAAGAGTACACGTATAAAAATTCATGGTCTAACTTATCGACCTCTAAGAAAATTTTATCGTTCTTCTCATCATAATAAAAGTCAAACAGACCTTCGTACTTTTTATAATCGGATTTGTTTTCAGAGAATTGCGCCGATGTTAATTGATAGGTAAGTAAACCTATCAATAACAAGATATAGTTTTTCATTTGTAAGTGGTTTAGCTTCTAAAATTATATAAAATAAAGGAAATACCATTTTTAAAATAGAATTAGATGATAAAAGAAGGCAAGAGCGGTCTCAATTGCCTAAAAGAATATTATTTTTACCTCTAAATTGAACGTAATGATAATTACTACAGACCACTATAAAGGTCTTATAGATCGCCTTGGTGCGTTAAGGAGGTATCTTTGACATTGATGCCAAACTTATAGAGATAGAGAACGAACAGGAGAAGACCTTAGCTCCAGACTTCTGGGATAATCCACAAGAAGCTCAGGCACACATGAAATTTATCCAATCCAAGAAACAGTGGGTAGACGACTACAATGAGGCCAGTGTACTCGTAAACGACCTTGAGGTCTTACTAGAGTTTTTTCAAGAGGGAGACGTTTCTGAAGCTGAGGTTGAAAAGCAGCATGATAAAGCTTCAACTGTCCTAGAAAAAATGGAGTTTAAAAACATGCTTTCCGAAGAAGGTGATAAACTCCCTGCCGTACTGCAAATAACAGCTGGAGCTGGCGGTACAGAAAGCTGTGATTGGGCCGCCATGCTTATGCGCATGTATATGATGTGGGCAGAAAAAAATGGCTATAAAGTAAAAGAACTAAATTATCAAGAAGGTGATGTTGCCGGTATAAAAACCGTTACGTTAGAGATTGATGGTGAATTTGCGTTTGGCTGGCTTAAAGGAGAAAACGGAGTGCATAGACTGGTGCGTATTTCGCCTTTTGATAGTAATGCCAAACGGCATACATCATTTGTATCCGTGTATGTATATCCATTGGTAGACGACAGTATTGAAGTAGATGTAAACCCCGCAGACATTACAATAACCACAGCAAGATCAAGTGGAGCTGGTGGACAAAATGTAAATAAGGTAGAAACAAAAGTACAGTTAGTTCACCATCCTAGTGGGATACAGATTTCCTGTTCCGATTCCCGTAGCCAGCATGATAACAGGGCTACAGCAATGAAAATGCTAAAGTCTCAATTATATGAAATAGAGTTGCGTAAAAAAATGGAAGCTCGGCAAGAGATAGAATCCTCCAAGATGAAAATAGAATGGGGCTCTCAAATCCGTAATTATGTAATGCATCCCTATAAATTGGTAAAAGATGTTCGCACTGCCGAAGAAACAGGCAATGTAGATGCCGTTATGGATGGGGATATAGACCGTTTTTTGAAAGCATTTTTAATGATGATGGGACAGCGGGAAGAGGAATAAATCCATTACCCCAAAAAGGAAACCCTTTAATAGCAAAATAGAATTGTTTGCAGTAGCCCAGCCAATCAACCTTGAAACTTAAACTTTAAAAACTATGATTAAGATTTATCATAATCCCAGATGCAGAAAGTCAAGAGAGGGCTTAGCTATTCTTGAAAAATCTGGCAAGGAATTTGAGGTAATAAAATATTTAGAAGATATACCGACCAAGGAAGAGTTAAGAGAAGTGGTTGCCTGTTTAGGTATAGCTCCCGAACATCTGATTCGAAAAAATGAAGCTATCTGGAAGGAAAAATTCAAAGGTAAATTGCTTTCGGACGAAGAGATAGTGGATGCTATGCTTGCGTATCCCAAACTAATCGAACGCCCCATAGTGGTATACAATAAAAAGGCAGTAATAGGCAGACCATTAGAAAATATAGATGTACTTTTAAAATAAAACACTGCTTGGGAAATGGTATCGAGAAGCTCCAATTTCCAAAGGCCAACCAAAATATTTAACTTTACAGTATGAAATCACAGAATAGACTTAGCTTTTTCAAAGGTATTTTAGTCTTGGCTCTTATAATGGTGGGGTCAGAATGTTATGCCCAATTCAATCAAGGCATGGGAAGAGGTATGGGAAGAAATGGTATGGGAAGACAACGCAGTGCCATCCCTCAGGCGCAGCATGCGCCAGAACCACCAAAACCAAAAACATCGGAGGAAATTGTAGAAGACCAAATGCCATCAATAACAGAAGCACTTGTTTTAAACGATTTTGAAGCTGCAGTAATGAGCTCTATTCTAAAGAAATATGTTCAAGAAAGGATTGAGGCCCAAATTCTAAAACTTCCGCCAGAAAAGATGACGGAGACCTTTACCGATATATCCGAAAGACAAGACGAAGAGTTAAAAATGAGCTTACCACCAGAAAAATATGAAGCTTTTTTAGATTTAATGAAGGATGGGATAAACAAAACCATTAAAAAAATAAAAAGAAAAAAAGGAAGAAAGACAAAAATTAGGCCAGCCTTCAAAATTAATTGCTACGGTAGCTATTTACATTGAGTATATTCAAAGTAATAGGTGGAGCACTAAAACCATTCTGCACTAACTTAAAGACTGTAAAAGATTATAATGATTAAAGGGTCCACATGATTTGCGTACGAGTAATTTCAATGGAGCCGTAAGTAATTATTGAATCATTAGTAAAGTATAGGCTTTTTAGCCAATAGAATATTAGATAAGAAATGGCAATCGCATAATTGTTAAAGTAAAAAAGAAGCCAAAGTGGCTTCTTTTTTTATGCTTCTCTTTCGGCTTTCTTTGCCTGTCGTTTTTCTTTCAAAAGTTCTATTATGTTACCGCCCAACCAGTAAGGCACAACGAACAGCAACAAAAAAATCATTAACCAAAAACCTATTGTTAAAATGGTCAAAAAAGCTAAAAATCCTAAATATTGGTCAAATTCAAACATAGTATCTTACTTATCTAAAACAAAGATACCATAATCGTATTATTTTTTGCAAGCAAAAAATAAAATTAATTCAAGATTTTACTCCGTTATACGCTATAAATATATTTTGAACCTTTATTTTTAGCTTAATCACTAAGTATTAAATTTGCAATAGTTAGACTTTACACTACTATACTAAAGTCATAAGCTTGTTTAGTGCTATTGTATTATCAGTTTTTATAACCACTATAAGTAATTAACATATGGAATACAGAATAGAAAAGGACACGATGGGCGAGGTTAAGGTACCCAGCGATAAGTATTGGGGTGCACAGACCGAACGTTCTAGAAATAATTTTAAGATAGGACCTTCTGGATCTATGCCCTTGGATATTGTCTACGGCTTCGCTTACCTCAAAAAAGCTGCAGCGTACACAAATTGCGAGCTAGGTGTACTTTCCAAAACAAAAAGAGATTTGATTGCACAAGTCTGTGATGAAATTCTAGAAGGAAAGCACGATAATCAATTCCCGTTGGTTATCTGGCAAACAGGATCTGGTACACAGAGTAACATGAATGTTAACGAGGTGGTCGCCAACCGTGCTCATGAAATTGCAGGACATAAAATTGGAGAAGGCGAAAAGACGATACAGCCCAACGATGATGTTAACAAATCGCAGTCCTCCAATGACACGTTTCCGACCGGAATGCATATTGCTGCATATAAAAAGATTACAGATGTTACTATTCCGGGCATTACTCAATTGCGAAACACCTTACATAGTAAAGCTCAAGAATTTAGTAAAGTTGTTAAAATAGGGCGTACCCATTTAATGGATGCCACTCCCCTAACCTTGGGTCAGGAATTTTCCGGTTATGTCTCACAATTGGACCATGGGCTTAAGGCGTTACAGAATACCTTACCACACTTGCAGGAGCTTGCACTAGGTGGCACCGCCGTTGGCACAGGTTTAAACACGCCAAAAGGTTATGACGTGTTGGTCGCAAAATATATCGCAGATTTTTCTGGCCTCCCGTTTATAACAGCTGAAAACAAGTTCGAAGCTTTGGCGGCGCATGATGCGATTGTAGAAAGTCATGGTGCGCTAAAGCAATTAGCAGTTTCCTTAAATAAAATTGCTAATGATATTCGTATGATGGCCTCCGGACCACGCTCTGGTATTGGAGAGATCACTATCCCGGCAAATGAACCGGGAAGCTCTATTATGCCAGGAAAAGTGAATCCCACTCAATGTGAGGCCCTAACCATGGTATGTGCCCAGGTTATGGGTAATGATGTTGCAGTAACCGTAGGAGGAACACAGGGCCATTATGAACTTAATGTATTTAAGCCGATGATGGCGGCGAACATCTTGCAATCGGCTCAGTTGCTTGGGGATGCATGTACAAGTTTCGATATCAATTGTGCTGCCGGCATTGCCCCAAATCATCAAGTAATCAAACAATTATTAAATAATTCCTTAATGCTCGTAACTGCTTTAAATACCAAAATTGGGTATTACAAGGCTGCAGAGATAGCCAATACGGCGCATGAAAATGGCACTACCCTGAAAGAGGAAGCCGTAAACTTAGGTTATGTGACAGCAGAGCAGTACGATGAGTGGGTTAAGCCAGAACAGATGGTGGGCAGCTTAGAGTAAAAAGGGATTTAGCCAATATGTTTATAAAAGCAAAAAGGGAGGTTCCAGTTGGAACCTCCCTTTTTTATAGATATGATTAGTGTTTTCTATTTTAAAGTGAACTGTGAAGTTCCCAATAATTTTAGCTTATCATCGTATACGTTTACCATATACTGGCCTTTTTGGAAATCTCCCGCAGGTTTGTTCAAGTAGTCACAAATATCCAAGGATTTGTTTTCATAGTAGAAACTCGTGCTTTGACTATAGGTAATAGATGCACCATTATCATTAGTCTTGGACATACTCTGACCTACAACGTTACCTTGTGGATCTAAGGCTTCTAAATAAAACTCACGATCGCCGGCATCTGCAATTACGTTATCCGCTATTGTGAAGCAAATTTTAAATTTATCAGTAGATCTGGCCCTTGTCGTAGAGGATAACTTACCACTATTTCTTTCCCTAACGGCATCTACGTTTATTTTAGAAAGATTCAATGCCGATCCTCTTTCCACAGCCTGCGCCAAGCTGGTATTCTGTACCACTAAAGAATCGTTAAAAACTGTTTGCTTCTCTAATTCTACATAGGTACTATCCCTTTGCATGGCGATAGCAGTATTAGACCTTTGTAAGGAATCTACTTGCTTAATCAATTTTGCTCTTTCTGCCTTTAATACACCAACTTGCCTTCTGTATCTACTTAAAGAAGAGATGTCAGCTTTCATGGTTTTTACAGAATCGATATATCGTGCAATGTTATCCCTTGCAGAAACCAATTCTTCATTGGTTGCGTTACTCTCTAAAATTGCCTTGTCGTACTCGGATTTTAGACTATTTAAATCCTCAACAACCAATTCTTTTTCAGTGGTAAGGTCTTTTTCAGTTTTTTGCTTGTCTTGATAAAGACTTACGGTGTAGATAATTGTAGCTATTAGCACAACACCTAGTAGCGCTGCCAATACCTTTAACCCATTGTTATTTTTCGTTTCAGTCATAATGAACTATTAAATTGTTTTTTTTTGGTTTTGATAAAATTAGTTTTTCTATCGGACTATATACGTACTGAATCTATTTTTAGATTTTTTCTTGAAAAAAATGTATGCATGATTAGCCCTTTATTCGTCTAAAGGACCAACTTCATAGATGAAATACCATTTTATCTTAAATATTCTTAAAAATCCTCCCCAATGTTAAAGTGTGGTCTCGAATAAAAACGCCGAACATCGCTTCTTCAAAATGGTACTTGGATGGGATGAGAAATACAAAACCCTAATAAATGATTTTAAAAATTGTAGCTATCTTTAACTTCAAATAAAATTAAACCACGGTTATCATGAAACTAATTGGCTACGTAATTATTGCTTGCATACTGTTTACCGGGTGTAAAGAAAAACAAAATAAAAAACCGATAATCGATGCCGAAGCTGAGTTAGCGTCGGAGGTAGCGCCTAAAGAAGAAAATAAGGTTCAAACCACAGACATTAGTATAAATCCTATCCAACACGCGACGGTGGTTTTGGAGTGGAACGACCTTACCATTTATATTGACCCGGTTGGTGGCGCATCTGTATTCGAAGGACAAAAACAACCTGATTTAATATTGATTACCGATATTCATGGAGACCATTTTAGCTTGGAAACGCTTGAAGCTTTCGACACCTCCAAAGCAAAAATAATTGTTCCGCAAGCCGTAGCCGATTTGATTCCTGAACCTTATACACCACAATTAGATGTATTGGACAATGGAGATTCCAAAGAGCGTTTCGGTATCACGGTCGAAGCTATCCCTATGTACAATCTGCGCGAGGAATCACTTAAATTTCACGAGAAAGGTAGAGGGAACGGATACGTATTAAATATGGGCGGAAATAGGCTTTATTTCTCCGGGGACACCGAGGATATTCCTGAAATGAGGGCCTTAGAGAACATAGATAAAGCTTTTGTTTGTATGAATCTGCCCTATACCATGACACCCGAAAGCGCTGCCAGCGCCGTGTTGGAATTTAGCCCAAAACAAGTGTATCCTTATCACTACAGAGGAAACCCCGATGTGAGCGATGTATCAAAATTTAAGGAAATGGTCCAAAAAGGAAGCTCGGAAATAGAAGTTGTTCAACTGGACTGGTATCCTTCCGAAGCGTATTAAGATTTCATGAAATCATTTCATTCATCCTCATAACTAAATGACAATCAATCAACAATAATTATCATGCTGCTTATTTAAAGGTCAACTTGGCAATTCTATTTCTACCGGCCGCGTACGCAATGGAATCATTTTGAAAGCGAAGTGTAAAAAAAGATTCGTCCGATAGCTGTGTCCACGATTCACCTTGATTTGCAGAATGGACAATGCCCGTAAACCCTAGTGCTACAATTTCTTTTCCCTCGGTTCCTGGTACGAATTGAATACAACTCCTATAATTAGGTAAAGTGTCGTCTGCTATCAACTTCCAAGTCAAACCTCCATCCGTCGTTTTGGCCTTGTTCAAAGTATTTCGTTCCGGATCGGTGTAATCCCCACCCATCGCTACACCTACATTTTCATCATAAAAATGGATAGAGTAGATACCCTCGGTAGGTTCTTTAGTACTAATAGGCGTATGTTGAACCTTCCAGCTTCGACCTTTGTCAGGAGAGAATAGTATGCGCTTGGTTGTGGCAACCCACGTTTTGTCTCCAACAACAGCAATATTAGTGTTACTCGCAGCAAAAGCACCTTCGCCTTCAATTTCTTCAGGCAATTCATTACAGGGCAGTTTCTTCCATGTCTTACCTCCGTCACGGGTAATGAGAATGCTCATACAACCATCCATGCTATCACCTACCGCTATACCTTCCTTATCATTCCAGAACGTCAACGCATCATAAAAAACGGCATCATCTTCTTCTTTATATACAAGCTCCATGCTTCCTTGATCACCAGTCTTGTAAAGTAGCGCAGGGTTTGCAACAGACAACATAAAAAAATCGGTAGCCGTATGCGCCACGGCACGAAACTCGGGTAGTATAGTGTCGTACCTTTGAACATTAGCTCTCACTTTCCCGTTGTTTAGGTCAATAGTTCCAAAAGTTCCTTTGTTGGCCGCAAAAGCAAGGCTATTGCCCATAATTTCTATAGCGCGTATACTCAAAGAGTCTGTATAAAGCGTATCTACTTCCACTTCCGTAAACGGAGCTTTCTTTACCACCTCCGTACAGGAAAAAAATAAAGCAAATACTAGTAAAAGGCCAAAGTTTCTCATCTTCATTAAAGTTTCTCAAAAATAAAGGGAATCGCTTCTAAAACAATACCTTTGCACCCTTAATTTTTAAGAATGAAACTGCACAGAAACCTCGTATTTGCCGTAATAGATGCCTTGAATTTAATATTCAATGAGAATGAATATGCCGACAAGGTAGTTCAGAAAGTATTGCGTTTTGATAAGCGCTGGGGAGCCAGAGATAGAGGTTTTATTGCCGAAACTACCTACGAAATGGTACGGTACAAGCGTCTCTATGCAGAAATCGCCGATGTAAAGGAACCGTTTAGTAGGCCCGATTTATTCCGTATGTGGGCTGTTTGGGCCGTACTTAAAGGGATTGCCCTACCAGATTGGAAACAGATAGAACCAACACCGGAACGCCGTATCAAAGGCAAGTTCGATGAGCTTTCCAAAATTAGAAAATACCGTGAAGCGGTACCGGATTGGATAGATGAACTATGCGAGAAATCGCTTGGTGAAAAGCTATGGACGGCCGAAATAGCAAAACTGAATGAACCTGCAGAAGTTATCCTTAGAACAAATACGCTAAAGACCAGCAGAGAGGCATTGCGGAAAGCCCTTTTGGACGAAGGTATTGTTACGGAACCGATTAAAGGTTATCCGCTGGCATTGCGCTTACCGGAACGAGCGAACGTGTTCGTAACCCAATCTTTTAAAAATGGTTTTTTTGAGGTACAGGATGCCTCTTCTCAGTTGGTAGCCGCTATGTTAGATGTTAAACCCGGACAACGCGTCGTAGATACCTGTGCGGGAGCTGGTGGTAAATCCCTGCATCTTGCCGCCTTAATGGAAAACAAAGGGCAGTTGATTGCCATGGATATCTATGGCAGTAAACTAAAAGAACTTAAAAGACGCGCTAGAAGAAACGGAGCGCACAATATTGAGCCAAGGGAAATCGATTCTACCAAGGTATTCAAAAAGCTATACGGAAGTGCGGATAGGGTGCTTATAGATGCACCCTGCACTGGTTTGGGAGTTATTAGAAGAAACCCCGATACCAAATGGAAGCTACAACCAGAGTTCCTGGAGAAAATCGCAAAGACACAACGTGAAATTTTAGGAAGCTACAGTAAAATCTTAAAACCCGGCGGTAAAATGGTGTACGCCACCTGCTCAATTCTACCACAGGAAAACAACGATCAGGTAAAGTCTTTTTTATCCAGTGAAGAAGGTGCAGATTTCACCCTTATCAGCGAAAAGAAAATCTATGCCTCTAAAAGTGGGTTTGACGGTTTCTATATGGCATTATTGGAAAAGAAGTTGGTATAGTTTTAAGTAGCCAAATCCCAGATTTTAGCACTGAATTTAAAATAGGGCGGTTTGTTGCGATACAGCTTTCGTGTCTACTTTTGTTTTCTCTTTTGTAGCTCCTGTTTGCTTAGCTCCCCAGCGTTGCATGGACTGCACAACAGGCAGTAATGATTTCCCAAAAGGTGTTATTGAATACTCTACCCGCGGTGGAATTTCTGGAAAAGTTTTGCGCTCCAATACCCCAGATTTCTCCAACGAACGCAGTTGCTTACTCAACATTTGTTTGTTTATACCTTCTACGGCGGTGAGCAGCTTCGTAAATCGGTTTGCTCCTTTTGCGATTTTAAATAGGATAATGGGTTTCCATTTGCTATCCAACGTTTTCATACACGTTGTAACTCCACAGGTAGTTGCTTGTTTCGTTTCTTTCGTGGCCATACGCTATTTTGGTTTCAAATCGATTTTAGGAATGTAACTTTAAGATGGCTAAAATACTAGAATACCAGTTACCATCATAACATTAGTACCGTCAGAATTCTATAGTTTTAAATGAATTCACCAATCACCTTAAATCAAAAATAGAGTGCTTAAGATTTATGGTATGATTGTTAAACTAAAACGGAATTCATGGAGATGCTATTAAGAAACACCTTCATGAATTATATTGTAAGAACTCGTTGTGCATTATGGATAAACTTGTAGACCATGTCAGTTCGAGTGCTGGATTTTACAATTATTTAATGGTAAAATCGAGTGTATCGAGAACCTTTTAGGCTAAAAAGTTTCTCGATACAAATTTTGTTCTCGAAAAGGTCACAAAATTCACTCGAAATGACATCTATTCCTAGAAATACAATCAAAATGCACAACGGGTTGTAAGAATAAAACTATGATTCTATTTTTTCAAAGTAGGATACTCCACCCCCAACTGTTCCAAATAGGTATCGAACTTAGTTTCGTCAAAATAGAATTTCTCTAAATCGGACCTAAATTGACCTTGTTTGTCTGCATTTAAATAGATGGGCGGCATATCACTTTCCGAAATCATAGGAATAAACTTGGTTTCCTTGGTTTGTTCATTGTTAAAATAATCCCATGCTCCCGTCAATAGCTCTGGATTTAAAAGGAAATCGAGAATCGTCATTGCTTCTGCCTTGGCTCCTGCCACTACCCCTTTGTGTGCAATAGGCGTAGCCATTGAAATCGCATTGCTCCAATGGTGTCCTTGCAGCCCAGGAATGTTGGACGGGAAACGCATCGTAACCGTAGGTACTTTCCAAGAAATATCACCAATATCGTCCGAACCACCACTAATCGGTTCAATTACCGGTAATCCTAGGGGAGCAAGCTCGGTGCTTAAGCCTTCAATTTTTTCCGAATTTACCTCTGTCTGTACGGCTTCGGCCAAGGCTTGGTCGTCTTCGGACCAAGTAGGCAAGCCAACATTTTTGATGTTCTCGTACATCGTTTCTGCTATCACCTTGTTGTAATGTCTGGGCCAAGCAGCGCCAAGTACTTTATGTTTCACGGTTGTGCCCGTCATCATAGCGGCACCTTCGGCAATTTGATTTGCCTCTTTGTACATCTCCATTATACCTTCATACTTAATGTCTCTAAAATAAAACCATATCGATGCTTTAGAGGGCACCACGTTAGGCTGATCACCTGCATCCGTAAAAATAGAATGAGAACGACGTAGCGGATGCAAATGCTCTCGTTTATAGTTCCATGCAATATTCATTAATTCGGCTGCATCGAGCGCACTTTTACCCCGCCAAGGAGACCCAGCGGAGTGGGCAGATTCACCATCAAAAGAGTATTCGACCGAGATTAGTCCGGTACCCCTTGTAGGACCATAAGAAACACTAAAATTGTTACTCACATGAGTAAAAATGCACATGTCTATAGCATCGAACAATCCGTCTCTTACGTACCAGGCTTTGGCAGCAACCAGTTCTTCTGCGATTCCCGGCCAGACAAGCAGTGTACCTCCAATGTTCTCGCGTTCCATCACCTCCTTGGCCGCTAAGGCAGCGGAGATGTTCATTGGAATTCCCGCATTATGTCCTTCTCCATGTCCGGGCGCACCTTCTACAATCGGTTTATGGTAGGCCACACCCGGATATTGTGATGCTTTTGGTATACAATCGACGTCGCTTCCCAGTGCAATGGTGGGTCCTTTTCCATTGCTCCATGTAGCGAACCAAGCGGTAGGAATACCCGAAATTGAATTTTCAATTTCAAAACCGTTTTCTTCCAATATTCCAGTTAGGTATTTGGAGGATTCTACCTCTTGAAATCCAAGTTCGGCGAAACTAAATATCTTGTCTACCATTACTTGGGACTGCTTTTTGTTGGCTTCAACAATGGCAGCGGCCTCTAATTTTAATTTTTCGATTTGCTTTTTGGATAGTTTCTTTTGTGAATAAGTAGTTGTAACAGCACCTAGCGCAAGTACGACTAGTATAATTTTTTGTTTCATGGTTGGTTATTTGAATTAAGCAGGAAAAAGATACATAAAAACTAGTTCAATTTTTGAAAATGGCTATGTTTTTGAGAAATTACAATGCTAAGGAGTCCTAAATAGAAGTTTGAGTCGGTACAAGATTCATTTTATAGGTTTATAATAAACCGAGGAGTCATAAGTGCCATAAAAAACTGCAACTTTAAGCTTTTCTTTAGGAGTATAAATTCACATAATTCTTAACTTTAAGCCGCTATGAATAAAGAAAAATCACGACTATGAAAAAGAGAATAATGCTATTCCTTGGTCTGTTCCTAGTTTTGACCACCAGTTTCCTATACGCCCAAGAAAGTAGATACGAATTTAAGAAGGGTGCCTACGACGGTATTGGTAAGTGGTATATGGAGCGTGAAATTTCACACGTTATGGGTTACCAAGGCATGTCTTGGCTAGAACGAGACGAGCGCGAAAAAGAGGAAAATACCTCTACCCTATTGGAAAATATGAATATCTCCAAAACGGACGATATTGCGGATATTGGTGCGGGTTCTGGCTACCATGTGTTTAAAATGGCGGACATGGCAACAGCCGGTACCATCTATGCCGTTGATATCCAAGATGAAATGTTGGCCGCCATGCGGAGTAAAAAACTAGAAGGTAAAATTGAGAACGTCGCCCTAGTAAAAGGAAGCGAAAAAAGCGCGAACCTAAAACCCAATTCCGTGGATAAGGTACTGATTGTTGATGTATACCACGAAATGAATTTCCCCTTTGAGATGATGGCCTCGATAAAGAAAGCCATGCGAGCCAATGCCAAGCTGTATCTCATTGAATACCGAGGCGAGGATCCGACAGTTCCCATTAAAGACTTACATAAAATGACCGAAGCCCAAGCCATTAAGGAGATGAAAGCCCTAGACCTAGAATTGGAAGATAATCACGATAACCTTCCCTGGCAGCACTGTATGGTGTTTGTGAAAAGTTAGCTTTATGTTATTTCCGGTGGTTAGGATTAGCAATCATATCAGATGAAGTGGCGTCTCAAAAGTGACATCCTAGTAGTTCAAGAAAATATGTATAGCACAAAAATTTTTCAAATTAAACAACTTATATTCTTCTTTCTAACATCCTTATGTATGACTGCACAAACCTTAATAGATTTTAAAGAAAATCCAACAACTAAAAATTGGACCGTGGTGGACGATGTGGTCATGGGTGGCCGCTCTTCTGGCAACTTTATACTCTCTGATGAAGGCTATGGAAAATTCTTTGGAGAAGTCTCTCTAGAAAATAACGGTGGCTTTTCTTCTGTTAAGTACGATGTAGGGACTGTAACGGTAAAAAGTAACAGTACCATGCGAATTCGCCTTAAAGGGGATGGAAACTCCTACCAATTTCGCATAAAGGACAAACGACGCCACAGTTACAGCTACATCACTACCTTTGAGACTACGGGAGATTGGCAAACCCTAGAATTTACCTTGGCCGACCTCCACCCTACCTTTCGTGGGAGAAAAGTAGACCTGCCCAACTTTGATCAAGATACGATTGAAGAAATGAGGTTTTTGATAGGGAACAAAAAGCCGCAAAAGTTTGAGTTGTTGTTGGAGTCTATAGCAGTTTTAAAAAAATAATCAATTCTATCTAGAAAAACGAACAATAGATGAAAACCCAAATTATATATCTTTCTACCTTATTACAAATTAGCTTTTGCATAATGACCGACCCCCTATGTGCTACGACATTAAAACCAGTTTAGAAACCCAGCTTAAAAGAGCGGAGAAAGACCAGGACCTGCAGGCCATTGCAGAAATCCGTGAACGTTTAGCACCTCTAACCGATTTACCATTGCACCATGCTTCTGGGTTTAGCCATCCAGAGCTACTTATTTATACGGACCGTTCATCCAATTTTCCAGAAGTCGCTACATGGGGACTTGTACCACATTGGACAAAGGACGAAATACAACAGAAAACATTATGGAACGCTACCCTAAATGCCAGAGGTGAAACCTTATTTGAGAAACCTGCGTTTAAGGATGCCGCGCTGCTCCAACGCTGCATAATTTATGTAGATGGCTTCTATGAGCATCATCACCAAGCAGGAAAAGCCTACCCCTTTTTTATACATCATAAAGAAAACCAGCCCCTAGCCCTCGCAGGACTATGGAGCGAATGGCGCAATCCAGAGACCAAGGGTTTATTACGCAGCTTCACCATTGTTACCACAGAAGCCAACGCCCTTATGCAGCACATTCATAATAATCCCAAACTAAAAGCACCACGGATGCCCTTAATTCTTCCACAAGCGTTGGAAGATGCATGGCTTGCACCTATTGTGACTGCTACGGACAAAGAAGATATTCAAAAACTCATTGCACCCTTGTCAGATGAGGAACTTACTGCACATCCTGTAGCACGGCTCCGCGGAAAAGAATATCAAGGGAATGTGGCTAGTGTTTCCGATGAAGTAGTTTACCCAGCGCTCAAAGCTTCCTAGCACATTCCAATTCCATTTAAAAACCCGCTCGGTACAATTCGTCGGTATCATTCTACAATTGGGTAGTTCCGTTTTTAAAATCCTCTTGCTTTATTGGAGATTTGACCCAACGATAAACACTTAAATAACAAATCACATGAAAACAATTGGACTTATTTTAGCAGTAGTATTGAGTACGTTAACAAGTAACGCACAAGAAAGCGAAGGAGTAACGGTAACGGTAACCATCGAAAACGTGATGTCGGATGAAGGAAAAGTAATGGGAGCATTACATACGGAACAAACCTTTATGAAAGGCCCCGGCATAGTCAACCAAGAAATGGATGCCACCAAAGGTGAACTCACACTTACCTTTGAAAACGTACAAAAGGGCACTTTCGCTTTAATGTTACTACATGACAAAAACAAAAACAACAGAATGGATTTTGAAGCCAATGGTATGCCAAAAGAGAACTATGCCACTTCCGGTGAAACCACCTATGGCCCACCGAGTTTCGCTAATTCTAAATTTGAAGTAGGCGGAGAAGACTTAGAGTTTAGGATTCGGTTTTAAAGAAATAATTCATTAATTAAAACATAGCTCCTCATGAAGGAGCTATGTATATTTCTCAATGGCTCTGATATTTAAATACAAAGCAGGTATGTATGATAAGTCCAGTGCTTTGAAAAATCTTCAGCATGTAACTTCCCAATAAGCTCGCTCAAATAAATGTAGTCCTTATGCTATGAATATAATTAGAGATTATAAAGTCAAATCTTGAATAGCTCAAACCCAATAGCCTTATCATATTTTTTGAAATGTTGCAAAAATTATAGGGTCGTTTTTCTGAGTATCTAAGGGGACACCCTTTACGAACAGTTCTTCAACTGGATCGGATAACCCTGTAGACAATTGGGATATTAACAAAAAAGACAGTATCTATTGTAATTTAAAATTAGTCCTTTTTTTTGGTGACGCTTTTCAACGGGGTATTCATCCAAAATTCTTCATCGACTTTCATTTTTATTTTTAATTGTTCCTCGTTGCCCAATGACAGTGTTTTGTCCATAAATGACATACTGCTAACACCACTATTTTCACTAGAAATGATTTTCTGGGTAAAAAATTCTCGGAACTGATCTATCAATTCTGATTTTCTTTCCGCTAAATAGTTGCCATCTGCGTCCAGCATTTTATTAACACTAATTTTAAATGAAGCCTTTTGCTTATCCTTTTCTTCGGATTCAAGTAGTCTTAGTCGTTTACGCTGTGCCCTCTTCTTTCTGGGAAACGACAGTGCATAAGTGTCGCCAACATTTCCTACTCGAACGACCTTCTTTACTCTTAGCCGATATTTTTTGTAAAAAACCTTAAAATCGCTAGGAATCAATGCTAACCAATTTACAGCAGGTTTGTTTAAAACTATTATTACCTGTTTTGTAAGTCGGTCAAACACGGCATCCTTAATAAAGAACTCAGGAGGGCGAATCAACTTGAACTTATTATGGAAAGAAATATAATTTAGGTACATGTAGCCATTAGAGTCTTGATATTCAAGCAAAATCTCATAAAGTAAATCCATTTCCGATTCGTTATAATTCGTAGAGGAATTCTTATCCGGTTTTTGCTTGAAAACTGCATAATCCAATCTTCGTATCGCGTAAGTATCCTTATCAATGTATATATCCCCTTTTACTTGGAAAGGAACGTTGTTCTTGTTGAATTTTATTTTATATACCTTCTTATCGCCATAATTGGTAAGAAAATAGGTTATGAAATCGTGTGACTTAATAAAATCTTCTACAAACGTATTTACGTAGGAATAAGTCCGTTCATCGTTGTTTCTTATCGCGTCATGATTGAACAACAATGCCAATTCATTCGGAATGTGGTGTTGCCTAAATACCGCATCGGGTATGTACTTGTCTTTACTTTGGTAATCATAGGCTTTGGTCGCAAAGGAATCTACCTCAAAATCTAAATTGCTTTTATAGTTATACAGACCAAATTGCGAACTTTGATGATCTTTTACATCAAAACCTTTATCAAAAACCTTTATTAATGCCTCGTTTAAATTGGTATACTTTTGTTTTCGTAACTGATAATCCCTGTAATAACCTACCAGTTCAAATGGATTCATATCATAATTATCCGGAATACGTTCAATAGCATACTTTATGATTTGTTCTGCCGTAAGGTTAATCTTGACCTTGGTAAGCCGTCCTCTCTTTTTATTGGCGGTTACAATAGTTTCTTGTAATTCAAGAACGGATGGTTTTAGGAATACCTGGTTGATAACGCCTTTTTTCAACACAGAAAAGACAAGTTGTCCTGTTTCATAGCCCATGCTTGAGACTACCAATGTATCGCCTTTAGATTGAAAACTAGTAGGTACCTGAAAGCTCCCGTCTGTATTGGAAATCACCCCGAGGGACAGACCCTTTACCTTTACCGTTGCAAAAACGATGGGTTCATTGGTAATCGAGTCCAACAAAACACCATTGATAAAGCCAGCATCTCCTTGTGAAAAAACCGTCGTGGACCACACCAGAAATAGAAAAAACCAGCCCTTTGTCATACTACGTTTCATACACTTATTTATTAAACATAAAGATAAACAATAGCCTATTAAATACGAGTTGTCAACAACTTAGTATGCCTAACTAATCACAATCCATTATCTACAAGATAAAGAGCCGAACAACCAAAGGAACTACGTAATACCTTAAATATAGAGTTTTGGAATTCGGTTCTAAAAGAAGCTCTTCATGACTAAAAAATAAATGTGCTTTACCGATGATTTCTTATTTAGCTGAGTTGGGAATTAATATATTAAAGCTGATTTTTATCATAACAAAATCGTATAAACACGCCTGCCATCATAAGTATAATTGATAGTTTTTGTATAACTTTGATATGTAAAATATAACTAATGACAATCACACAGTTACAATATGTACTGGCGGTAGCAGAGTATCAAAATTTCACTTTGGCGGCTGAAAAAAGCTTCGTAACCCAACCTACGCTGAGCATGCAGGTGCAAAAGCTAGAAGACGAAATGGATGTGCTCATATTCGATAGAAGTAAAAAACCCATCTCCGTTACCGATGTGGGTAAAAAAATAGTTGCACAGGCAAAAGTAATTGTAAACGAAGCGGGACGCATAAAAGATATTGTAGATCAGGATAAAGGCTTTATTGGCGGCGACTTCATTTTAGGTATCATTCCAACAATTATGCCTACCCTGTTACCCATGTTTTTGAAAACTTTTATAACCAAATACCCAAAGGTTAACCTGATTATCAAGGAACAAAGCACGGAAAGTATTATAAAAAACCTTCAAGATGGTCATTTGGACGCTGCTATTGCAGCTACACCGTTAGAGATCGAGTTCATAAAGGAAAGACCTCTATATTACGAACCTTTTGTCGGCTACATAACGCCAGATCATCGTTTACGAGATGTGAAGGAATTAACAGTAGAAGATTTGGATGTTTCGGATATTCTATTGTTGCAAGATGGTCATTGCTTTAGGGATGGCGTTCTAAATTTATGTAAAACACCAAAAAAGCTAGGTGAGGAACACTTTAAGTTACAAAGTGGTAGTTTTGAAACTTTGGTAAATCTTTCCAATGAGGGTCTTGGGATGACCCTTCTTCCTTATTTGAACAGCATGGAACTTAGTCATGAGAACAAGAAGAATATCAAATACTTTAAAGAACCTTCACCTGCTCGTGAGGTAAGCATCATATTTCATAAAAACGAACTGAAAATTCAGATTACAGAAGCACTTCGTGATGTAATCACCAGTATCGTAAAAGGAGCCATTACGTTTCAGGATGTAAAAATAATAAGCCCGTTGAACAAATAATAAAAGCCACTTTACAGTGGCTTTTTATTATGGTTTTAAATACATTAAACTAGATTGTAATTCTGGCTTGTCCGTTATGAACTGTTGTAACCAGAGTCTCAATTCATCTACCTCTTCTGGCAGTAAAAGTTGAAGGGCTTTCTTTAGTTCCTTGCAAAATAACTTTACATCAAAACTAACTTTTTTAAGTACTGTTTTACTGTACTCAAGCATTGTTTTTGCCATTGTAGTACTTTGTTTATTAATTAGTTGTTACGTAAATTTAAACAAAAAATAGGACATAATATTGCGATGAACACGTTAAATAAATCTTAGAATCGTCATATCAACTTCACATACACTTGCTAATACAACCATCTTTACCCACCAAATGAAAAACCTACTTCTAAGCTGTTGCCTCCTAACCGGTTTGATTGCTTGTAAATCGACGAAAAAAATAGTTTCCAAAAACTTAAACAAGCGCTTAACAGCCTCCTTCTATGACAGTCAGTTTACTGGGGTTTTATTTATAGACGCGGCTAGCAAAGACACCCTATTTAACCAAAACAGCACTAAATATTTTACTCCGGCAAGTAATACCAAAATTTTCACCTTATTTGCTGCACTCAACACTGTACCAGATACCATTCCGGCGTTGCGATACATGCGGCAAAACGACACCTTGTTTATTAAAGGTACCGGAGATCCCTCCTTTTTGCATCCCTATCTCAAGGATAGTACCGCATTTCATTTCCTTAAACAGGAGAAAAATATTGCACTATACACAGGTAACTTTCAAGATTCGAGGTTTGGCCCTGGATGGTCTTGGGAGGATTATGGATATTACTACTCACCGGAGCGTAGTGGTTTTCCAACTTATGGAAATGTTGTTACAATTTGGAATGTACCGGAAACAAAAGTATTTCCCGAATATTTTAAGGACAGCGTAATTCGAATTTCAAATAAGACCAACCGTGAAGAACATCGCAACCTATTCTATTTTGATGCCGCTAGAACAGACATCTTGGAAATCCCATTTAAAACAGGCGACAGTACTCTAAAAAGTATCCTAGAAAAGGAATTGAAAACGAAAATTACGATAGCCAAGGAAATGCCCCTAGGCTTTAAAGAAACACTATACGGAATCCCAGCAGATTCCCTGTACGTAAGACTAATGCATGAAAGCGATAATTTTATCGCCGAACAATTGTTGTTGTTATCGGCTGCCCAAATTACGGATACGTTACATAGTAAGCTCGCAATAACCAATACCTTGGATAAGTTACTGCCAAACCTGCCACAGGAACCTAGGTGGGTAGATGGGTCCGGACTTTCGCGTTATAACCTGTTTACACCGCAATCTATAGTACATGTCTTGGAACGTTTATACCAAGATCTTCCAAGAGAACGCCTTTTTACAATATTCCCATCAGGAGGTATTTCGGGAACATTGGGTGACTGGTATAAAGGCAACTCAATGCCATACATTTATGCGAAGTCCGGAAGTCTAGGTAATAACTACTGCCTCAGTGGATACCTATTAACCAATTCTGGCAAGACGGTTATTTTTAGTTTTATGAATAATCATTTTAGACATCCGTCATCACAGGTAAAGACTAGAATGGAACAGGTATTTGAGAAAATTAGGGATACCTATTGAATAGCTGCTCTGTGAAAGATGTTAGAAAATAACGAGGGCTTATTCTATTTACTGCTAAGCTTTTTGTCCCAGCGATATTCTTTGGAGAATTTAGATTTTAAGACTTTTAATTTAGGAGCAATATGTGTCTTACAAAAGGGCCGCTCTGGATCGGTGAAATAATAGTCATGAAATTGACTATCAGAGGCTTTAAACGAACCAAACGGAAGGACTTGCGTAATCAATTTTTTGTCAAAATCACTCTGTAAAGATTCTAAAATAATTGATATAGAATTCACCTCTTTATCTGAAAATACATAGATAGCGGAGCGGTACTTGTTGCGCATGGAATGTTGGGAGGTACTATTGTGAGTATGTAAATGGATAGCGATAATATCCTTAAGAGGGATACTATCTTCCGAATAATGAACAATAACCGCCTCGGAATACGATTCATGTTCTCCTGTAGATGAAATGAAACCTTGGGCTACTTCAAAAACGCCTTTCAGGGATTGAAATACGGCTTCGGTGCACCAATGACATCCACCACCTAATCCAATTTTCTGTAGCTGTTGCATGGCCTATTGGTCGTAAAAAACTGGTGTCGATTACACCAAGATTAATCTTCAAAAATACCCATTAATGCAGCATATTGCAAGAGCATAATACTTTTGGCATCTTTTATTTGACCATTAGAAATCATTTCCAAAGCTTCTGTAAAGGGGTATTCCAGGACTTCGATATTCTCCGTTTCATCTAAAGCGCCACCACCTTCTTCGGTCTTCATGGCACTGTCATATTCAGCTATAAAAAGATACAGTTTCTGAGTCACGGAACCGGGACACATAAAAGTAACCATCACTTGCTGAACCTCACTAATCTTATACCCGGTCTCCTCCAACGCTTCCTTTTTAATGCACTCCTCTGGTGATAGTCCATCTAAAAGTCCGGCGCATACTTCCACCATCATCCCGTCGTCGTTACCATTGACATAGGTGGGCATTCGAAATTGCCTAGTAAGTATTACTGTTTTTCTTTCACGATTATACAGTAAAATGGCAGCACCATCTCCACAATCATAAGACTCCCTGCGTTGTGTTTCCCAGCTGCCGTCTTCTCGTTCATAATCAAAAGTATAGTTGTTCAAGCTGTACCAGTTATCGGACAACACTTCTTTTTTGATATTCTTTACACGTTTGTTCTTCACAGGGTGAAATTAAAAACTCTTAAGTTATCTTTTCACATTAATTAGTATCTTTCTCGTTTAAGAGCAAAACCAACTTTAAAATGAAATTCTTTAACGGCATTTGGCTAATTCTGCTATTGATTCCATTCACGCTATTTTCACAAGACTTGGGAGAAAACTATATTTTGAAATGGAAGAAATTTTACCCTTCAAAAGCTTTGAATGCCGGAATGAGACCATCCATCTTTGACTATGAAGAACGCTTTGAAGATACGGTTAAAGATTGGTTGGACTACAACGAAGAGATATTAAAAAAGTTAGTAGATTCAAGTTCCGATATTGATGCTATTGACGGACGACTTTTACGGGTACAGGCACAGTCAGAAGTTGACAAATGGAAAATGCTCTCGGAACATACGACATCATTACGGTTATACTCTAGATTAATTTCAAAAGCGATTCCCACTATAAATAAAGCCGATTATCTACTGTGCTCCGAAAAATCATTATTACTATGTGAACGGCTTCAAGCTATAACGAGCCTGGCTGAAGCTGCACAAAAAAATCTAAAACATGTATCAGAGAACGAATTAAAAAAAGGCCTAGAAGAATTGAACGAAACACAACAGTATCTTCAAACAGACGCAGAAACCCAACTACACTCAAACGGAGTTTTAAAAACCTGTGACAGCTTCAACAAACATCTATCAAGTGCCATACAAAGCGTTACGGACCTTATAGACTTTGCTGAAGGTACACTTCAAAAAAATACAAGTGACGCGCTTTCTATTCTTGGTACACAAGAATATGACCGTAGATTGGCATTGTATACCGATAGCAATCTTACTTCGACTAAATTGGCAGAAATAGCATTGGAAGAAATACAGACCGTAAAAGCTTTGATGACCGATGTTTCCAGAAAATACCTTAGAAAAACCTATCCGGATAGGACAATACCGAAAAGCGACTTGGAAATTATCAATTTGGCCTTAGCCGATATGGAAAAAGATGCTCCTATAAATGCTACAGACTATCTTCAATTTTGGCAACAGTTAGCAGACTCCGCAATAACGTTTATACAAGAAAAGGACATCGCTACCTTACCCAAAAACAACACCTTACACATACAAACCGCACCTGAAAGTGCAGGTGCCGCTGCACGAATAGGCTGGGTTGCCAGCGCTCCGCCTTTTGACCCCAACCCTATGACCACGCTAAATTTACCTTCTATTCCAGAAACGCTACCAAAACAAGAACAAATCGATTTTTGGGCTTCGTTCAATAAACCTTTTAATCGCATGATTGTAATACATGAATTGTACCCGGGGCATTACATGCAATTGAAAATAAGTAGGGAAACGCCGCATCCAATCCGCTTGTTATTTCCATACGGAATTTACATCGAGGGCTGGGCAACCTTTACGGAAAAAGTACTTTTAGATGCTGGTTGGGAATCAGGTAATCATTTGACATTGCTTGCCCACCTACGCAAACGTTTGGAAAACGCAAATAGAGCATATACATCTGTTCAGGTGCATTGCAACGGATGGGACAAGCAGCGGGTTCTAAAATTCTCAACAGAAACTTCATTGTTGGCGCCCCAATTTGCCAAAAGTCTGTGGGGGCGAATCAAGAGTTCTCCAATGCAGCTCACCTCTTACTTTTTGGGAGGAGCACAGTTCACCGAACTACTGCAAACTGAAAAAGAACGCCTAGGAAATCAATTTAACTTAAAACTATTTATGGATACGGTTATGAAAGCAGGACCTATACCCATTAATGAGTTTTATATGCTATTTAAAAACACCAACCCTAATTAACCCATGGAAAGAATAGAACTACGACCAGGCTACTCGGTTTCTAGAGTAATTAAGGGAGGCTGGCACTTGGCGGGAGGTCACGGATCTGTATCCGAAGATAAGGCCTTATCCGATATGCGGCATTTTGTAGAAGCAGGTATCACCACCTTTGACTGTGCCGATATTTATACAGGTGTGGAAGAACTGATCGGTAAATTCAGAAAAAAATACAAGTCCCAGTTCAGTAACGGAGATTTGGCCCCTATTCAAGTGCATACGAAATATGTTCCTGACTATAGTGCTTTGGCAAGTTTAACAAAGGAACAAACTACGGCAATAATCGACCGGTCGTTAAGACGTTTAGGCGTGGAACAATTAGACCTTGTTCAATTTGCCTGGTGGGATTATCAATTTCCAAAATATCTCGAAACCGCGGTACATCTATCCGAACTACAAAAAAGCGGAAAAATCAGATTTCTAGGGGTTACAAATTTTGATGCCCAACGTATCCAAGAAATGCTGGATGCGGGTGTTATCATTGCATCAAACCAAGTTCAATATTCGGTATTAGATCAGCGGGTGGAAACGAACATTACCGCCTTGGCAGAACAGCACAATATACCGTACCTCTGCTATGGTACAGTTGCAGGAGGCTTTCTAAGTGACCGCTACTTGAACGCTCCCGACCCTACACCACCATATGAAAATCGTTCCCTTACCAAATACCGATTGATTATCGATGAATTTGGTGGGTATGATTTATTTCAAAAAGCACTACAAACGCTGCGCGAAATCGCCAATATTTATGAGGTTGGAATTACGGAGGTTGCCTGTAAATACATATTACAAAAGCCTATGGTAGGTGCTGTAATTGTTGGTGCGCGTAACCGTACTCACTTGAAAAGCCTACAAAAATTGAACACATTTCAGTTAAAAACTGAAGATATCGCTAAAATAAATGCTATCGTTTCTCAAAGTGAAGGGCCCAAGGGACCATTTTACGAACTAGAACGCGACAAAACGGGAAAACATGGTTCTATCATGAAATATAACCTCAACGAAGACTAAACTTGCAACTCAACGAAACATCTGAACAACTTCCTATACTCGAATTCTACGGTGGTGTAATTGGCGCCTTGTTACCTTTTTTAGTTTTCGTAACAGGTGTCATAACTATTGCTCTTTCAGGAGCACCGGATGAAAGAGGGTTTTGGCCCGTATTGATTCTTTCTCTTGGTTTGGGACTTATTTTGTGCAAAGATCGAACGGCATTTTCTGAAGCCGTTATTTCGGGAATGTCACAAAAGATTGTCATGATTATGATAACCGCTTGGATTCTAGCTTCCATTATCGGAGTATTGATGACGCTCACGGGATTTGTTGAAGCACTTATTTGGCTTTCTGACCAAGTAAACCTATCCGGATCCGGCTTTGTGATAGCATCCTTTATTATCTGTTGTATCGTTTCGCTTTCTACAGGTTCAAGTTTTGCTACCATTCTAATTTGTAGTCCCCTACTATATCCCTCGGGTGGACTTTTAGGAGCACACTTACCAGCTTTGGCGGGAGCCATAATCGGTGGGGCTACATTTGGGGATTTTATAGCGCCCATATCGGATACTACCATTGCTAGCTCCTTGAGCCAAGGTGCAGAAATAGGTACTACGATAAAAAGTAGACTAAAATATTTGATTGCTGCAGCGCTAATTGCCCTAACCGGATACTTCATTGCTGCCTACTCAAATGTTAGTTTGACCACTATGAGCATTTCAGAAAATCTAGGAAATCCAAACGGACTGCCCATGCTGTTAGTGCCCGCTTTAATTATTTATCTTTTCCTAAAGGGAAAACACCTCCTACACGGCCTTCTTTTTGGATTGTTGTTCGGAACCGCATTAGGTCTATCTTTGGAACTATTACCCGTATCACAAGTTCTTTCGTTAGATTTAGAAAATTACGCTGCACGCAGTTTTGTAATTGATGGCATTAATAGAGCCGTAGGATTGAGTATTTTCACTATCCTGTTAATGGGGTTGGTTGCTACCTTAAAAGCAAGCGGACTCATGGACAGACTGGTAGACTTTGCCGCCGTCCGGGCCAAAACCGAAAAACATGCCGAGAGCTGGATTGCTGTTGTGATGAGTTTTGCTGTTCTTTTAACGACACACAGTATTGTGGCAATATTAATGGTGACCGATTTTACTAAAAAAACAGGAGAACAAATGGGCGTATCCAAAATTAGACGAGCAAATTTATTAAGTTTGATCGCCTGTATCTTTCCATTCGTTCTCCCCTATTTTATTCCTGTGATATTAATGGCGAATATGACGAACACAGGTACTGAATTTGGCATCGCACAAGTAAGTCCTTTAGATGTAGGGCTTCATAATTTTATGTCTTGGGGATTGTTGCTTATGGCATTGATTACCTTGATTTTTGGCTGGGGAAGAACAAAATTAAAAACAAATGAAAAAAGATAAAGCCTTAAGAGATGACCAGTTCGAACTCTATGATTTAACAATAGTAGTTGAAAAAATTGACGGTAATTGCACTTGTAAAATGACGATTGGTGATAACTTTCAATTAAAAGGAGGCAAACTATCTATGCCCGATAATTCCGATTTTTGTTTGTATGCGCTACAATCTACTATTCCCCTATTACCAACAAAGCAGCGCAAAAACCACCCTGCGGACTGGATGGAAACCGATGCTCGGGTTGTATGTCCGGATCCGGAATGCAAATTAGTTATGCGTATAGATCGTGATGGTCTCCGTACGCTAAATCACGATGATGTAAGTCCTGTAAAGTGGGAATCAAAAAAAAGTAACAACAAATAATTCTAATACGCGATGAGAAAAATCAGTACTACCCTTGCCCTTATTACACTTATTTTAATTGGATGCAAGTCCAAAACTGAAAATTCAGAAGAAACCAAACTACCCAGAGTAGCTATTGCCGGTATTGGAATAGAATCCAGTACCTTCTCCCCCGCCCAAACCCACGAAGAAGCTTTTCATGCCAGAATTGGGGATTCCATTTTTGGGCGCTATTCGTTTTTCGATCAAGGTTCGGACCTAAGAAAACGTGCGGAATGGGTACCTACGTTATTGGGCAAATCTCTGCCCGGAGGAATCGTAACTCGAGAAGCCTACGAATCTATGGTTGAAAAAACGTTGAACATGCTTAAGGCAGATGGCCCATACGACGGACTTTGGTTTGATATCCATGGTGCCATGAGCGTGGTAGGTTTAGAGGATGCCGAAGGAGATTTGATCAAACGTATTCGTGACATTGTTGGTACAGATGTATTAATTTCTACTTCAATGGATTTACATGGTAATGTTTCCGAGCGATTAGCGGAACATTCCGATTTAATTACTTGTTACCGTATGGCACCCCATGAAGATGCGCTGGAATCAAAAAAGCGTTCCATAGATCTGATGCTGGAGCGATTGGAGAACGGAAAAGGTAAGCCCGCCTACAAGGCTTGGATTCCTGTTCCGATTCTCTTACCGGGCGAAAAGACCAGTACGCGCATAGAGCCCGGTAAAAGCCTGTATGCCAAAATACCTTCGGTTACTAAACAAGACGGTGTTATCGATGCCGCCATTTGGATTGGTTATGCTTGGGCCGATGAGCCCCGTAATCATGCCGTGGTCATGGTTACCGGAGATGACAAAGAACAGGTTTCCGCTGGGGCGGAAAAATTAGCCAATGCCTTTTGGGATGTCCGCAATGAATTTGAATTTGTAGCTCCAGTTGCCACGCTGGACGAAAGTCTGAAAATGGCTTTGCAGAGCGACAAAAGACCATATATGATTAGCGACATGGGAGATAATCCTACAGCTGGTGGTGCCGGTGATGTTACTTGGACGCTCAGGGAACTATTGCAGCGACCCGAATTTAAATCTGAAAACGGACCTTCCTTAATTTACGCTTCCATTCCCGGGCCGGCGCTTGTTGAAGCAGCAATGGAAGTAGGTGTGGGCGGTACGGTATCTGCTATGGCAGGTGCACAGGTAGATGACCGCTTTGCCCCACCATTAAAGTTAGAAGGAACGGTTACCGCAATAAGGGAGGGCGACCGAGATGCCAAGGTAGAAGTTGTTGTCAAAATTGGAAGCATAAGTGTAATCGTCACCGACCAGCGTAAACCCTACCACCAAGAATCAGATTTTACCGATTTAGACTTAAACCCAAGGGATTCGGACATTGTTGTCGTGAAAATAGGCTATCTGGTTCCTGAACTGTATGAGATGCGTGGCGATTGGGTTATGGCATTAACACCTGGTGGTGTAGACCAAGATTTAGAACGTTTAGGATACGAGCGTATCAAACGACCAATGTTCCCTCTGGATAGGGAAATGAAAGACCCAGATTTAAGTGCGAGACTAATCAAGGCGTCTGACGAATAAAAATTAAGCTTTAGTTTTTAAGGATAAAACAGATGAAAAAACTAGTGTTTCTGGTGATTTGTAATACCGTTTTTTTTATAGCCTATTCGCAAACGACAAAGGCGACATTAAAGCAGTTAACCGAAGAATTAGAAGAAATTCATACGCTAGGGCATATCAACGGATTTTCAGTTGCTATTGTTAATTCAGATTCTATAGTGTATACCCAAGGGTTTGGGTATTCAGATATCACACAAAAAAAGGAATATACTGCAAATACCATTCAAACCATAGCTTCAATCTCCAAAACAGTGATCGGTATATCTTTGTTAAAAGCGCAGGAATTAGGTAAACTAAAGCTCGACGACCCAATAAACAAATACTTGCCGTTTAAGGTTATCAATCCTTATTTCCCAGAGGAATCTATAACTATCAGACAATTGGCGTCTCATACCTCAACGATAAAAGACGCGAGGGAATATGAAAGAAAAGGCTATGTTTTGAAAGAAAAGGAAAACAAGGGGGTCAAGGTGAATAAAAATTTCAGGCCACCAACCGAACTAATGGACTATTCCCTTTTTTTGAAAAATATGTTAAGTGAAAAAGGAGAATGGTACAAGAAGAAAAATTTTATCAAAAAGAAACCAGGGGAAATTTTTGAGTATTCAAATATTGGTGCCGGTTTGGCAGCCTTAGTACTAGAAAATGCAGTTGATGAACCTTTTCATCAGTTTACCAAGGCCCAAATTTTTACACCCTTGAACTTGTCAAATACAGGTTGGTCGTCAAATGATGTTGATACATCGAAACAGACAAAGTTATATGCAGACAAAGAAACAGAACTTGCACCCTATCAACTGGTCAATTATCCGGATGGAGGGTTAATTACCTCAGCAAAGGATTTAGGAGCATACCTTCGCGAACTAATATCCGGATACCAAGGAAAGGGCACATTGTTAAATAAGAAAAGTTATGCCGAATTTTTCTCGCCAAACCTAAACGATGAAAATCATAAAGACCGCAATGTAAGTACTTACAATGACGAGTATAATATGGGTATTTTTATGGGAATATCGGCACAAGGAAAAATTGGTCATTCTGGCGGGGACCCTGCCGTAACAACGCTCATGTTTTTTGATTCCCAAACTGGAGTAGGAAAACTGCTACTAGCAAATACGGAACTAACAAAGGAAGGAGTTCAGGAATTCATTAGTATTTTCAAAACGCTTGATTCTTATGAATCCAAACTACATTTACCTAAATAAAAAAAAGAGGTAAACTAAGGTAAATAAGTACTTAGCTTATCCTAAAAATTAAGTTGGAGACGATTTTCAAATACATAAATAAAATTCGAACTATCTTTAAAACCTCACGATAACAATAACTAATCCAAAATAAAACTGTTTATCATATGATTATTGAACCTAGAACTCGCGGATTTATATGTACGACTGCTCATCCTGTTGGCTGCGCGGAAAATGTAAAAAATCAAATCGCTTACATAAAATCAAAAGGAGCTGTTGATGGCCCTAAAAAAGTATTGGTCATTGGCGCATCTACGGGTTTTGGATTAGCTTCTAGAATCACCAGTGCTTTTGGGAGTAGTGCAGCCACCATTGGTGTGTTTTTCGAAAAACCGCCAGCAGAAGGCAAAACAGCCTCCTCTGGCTGGTACAATACTGCTGCCTTTGAAACAGAGGCAAACAAGGAGGGTATTTATGCCAAAAGTATTAATGGAGATGCTTTTTCAAACGAAATTAAGGAACAAACAATCGAATTGATCAAAAAAGACCTTGGAAAGATAGACTTGCTAATTTATAGCTTAGCTTCCCCGGTTAGAACGCATCCAGATAACGGTAAGCGATACAGATCTACGTTGAAACCCATTGGAGATTCCTATACCAACAAAACGGTAGATTTTCATACAGGGGAAGTTAATGAAATCACCATTGAACCTGGTACGGAGGAAGATATTGAGAATACCGTAACCGTAATGGGAGGTGATGATTGGGAACGTTGGATCAACGCCTTACTTGCCGCCGATTTACTTTCTTCAGATTTTAAGACAGTTGCCTATTCTTATATTGGCCCTGAATTAACAGAACCTGTTTATCGTAAAGGAACGATTGGCAAGGCGAAAGACGATCTTGAAAAAACTGCATTTACTATTACAGACACCCTTAAAACTAATGGTGGAAAAGCGTATGTATCCGTAAATAAAGCCTTGGTTACGCAGTCTAGCTCCGCTATTCCAGTGATTCCGTTATATATTTCTTTATTATACAAAGTGATGAAAGCCAAAGGATTACAAGAAGGTTGTATTGAACAAATTTACAGGCTCTTTAAGGAAAGACTCTATTTGGACGAAATTCCAACAGACGAGGAAGGAAGAATACGTATAGACGATTGGGAAATGAAAGCTAGTGTTCAACAAGAGGTAGCAAAGTTGTGGGAGGAAGCCACAACCGAAACCCTTCCTAAAATAGGAGATTTAGAGGGTTACACGACCGAATTTTTTAACCTTTTCGGCTTTAGGGTGCCTACTGTGGATTATAATCAAGAAGCAAATGAAATGACAGGTATACCTAGTATTACCGAGTAAAAAAGCTCCGTTGCAACACCGTCTTATTTCGGATAAGTAGCACTACACTTAAACCGTAACCGCCTGATTTAAATAACGTCTAAACGGAAGCATTTCTTTGTAGACTTTGGTGACTTTTTTCTCAAAATCTCCGGTAAAGAGCTCTTTACTGGAGAATTCCTTGGCTACTGCAAAGGTTTTGTTGCGAAGTAAATCTATATGCGTGTGGTCTTTTGAAAACCCTTTAGGAGCATTGGTGAGTTTCACATCTTCCCATAGTCCTCCAAAGGTTTGTTTAAATGACTTTTTATTTAAAATTTTCTGGAGTTCTTCTCCATTGTAATCAATAGCGTCCCTGATACTTCTCAAACGCTTGGGGTCTGGTCGCCAAAGTCCGCCTGCATACATGCAACGCTCGATACCGATTTCTATATAAAAGTCGCCTGTATTGGGCCGCTTGTCCAGTCCCGCTCCAAAATGGTCTTTGTAGATGGGTTTATCGGGGTGGAACATCAGATTGTTATTGATGCGGTTGATACCCTTTTTACCTGGTGTATCATAATAGGCATCGTCTATTGCGGCAAGTTGGGTATTCATTCCATCCAACCACAGTATAAAATCATTTCGAACTTCGGTATACCATTTTCGGTTTGCGTCCATCCATTCCTTGTTGTTATTCTTTTGGAGCTCTTTTAAGAAGTTAATCTGATTTTTAAAATCCATAAAGTCTAAAAAACAAAGTTTAAAATTTAGAATTACGAAAATAACTAATAAAATTTTTAATTCGCATCGTGTTTATGACGAGCTTTTCGTAACAAAGTAGCTTGTTGAAAAAAACATAAATACCGAAAACTAGCAGGTTGTCAGTCTGAACGAAGTCCAAGAGCTTTTAGCTACCTTTTCCGTTGATTAAAGGGATGACGGAAGTTTTTAAAACCCTCTATCTCCGCCAAGAATATCCCCTAGACCCCCAAGTAAACTTCCTTCACCTTTATCCTTACCCCCTCTTGGTATGGATGCAAGGACACGCCCAGCCAATCTACTGAACGGTAAGGACTGGATATACACCGTTCCAGGCCCGCGAAGTGTAGCAAAGAATAGACCTTCCCCGCCAAAAATGGTGTTTTTTATACCTCCGACGAATTCTATATCATAATCAACTGTTTGCGAAAAACCTACGATACAACCAGTATCCACTTTTAGGACTTCACCAGAAGCGAGTTCTTTCCTGGCCAATGTTCCACCGGCATGCACAAATGCCATTCCATCCCCTTCTAATTTTTGCATAATAAAACCTTCTCCGCCAAAAAGTCCACGACCTAATTTTTTAGAAAACTCTATACCTACAGAAACACCTTTTGCGGCACATAAAAATGCATCTTTCTGACAAATAAATTTTCCATTCTTTTCCGATAGGTCTATAGGTAGTATTTTACCTGGATATGGAGAAGCAAAACTGACCTGCTTTTTGCCTTGACCGATATTCAAAAAAGCGGTCATAAAAAGACTTTCTCCTGTTAACATACGCTTCCCAGCTGAAAAAATCTTACCCAAAACACTGGTATCTTGATTGGATCCATCGCCAAAAATAGTATTCATTTGAATATCGGAGTCCATCATCATAAAGCTACCCGCTTCCGCCACAACGGCTTCTTGAGGATCCAGCTCTATCTCCACATATTGCATCTCTTCTCCAAAAATTTGATAATCTATTTCGTGTGCGTTCATAATTGATGATTTTAGTTTAAGTAATGATTGACATTTGTTAGTTGCAAGAATATCGCTTTTGTTACAATATCCTAACACTATATAATTAAGGCAAACAGTCTTTTAACTACGTATTCCAAACAATAACCTAAACTTTTAACCTTACGGTCCACTCAAAATTAAACGTGGATACCACTACCCCATCTTCATTTACTCCAATAGATTTCATCCAAATAGTCTGGCCTTCGCCAGAAGCTATTGTTTTATCCAAAGCTTGCTTTATTAGGTCACCGTCTTCACAGGTAAACGTAATCTTCCCGGTTGCCTTTTTTGAGAAATTTGCAGTATTATTTTGTACGAGCATAGATATTTTATGTCCTGACTCCTCAATTTGATCTATCATCATGGCACCCGTAGCCAGTTCCGCAGCCATACCTTGCACTGCCCAGAACATTGATTTAAACGGATTTTGGTTTCTCCAGCCGTGGGTTACGGTGACAACCGCCCTCGTTTTATCAATGGACTTTAACCGAACTCCGCACCACCACGCAGATGGTAATTTAAAGAAGCTAAATAGGTTTAATTTGCTAGGAGTTACTGCCATTACACGGTGTTTTTTGCCCAAAAGTATTCAAAATATTCGATATGTAAATTGTTAATTAATTGTTAATATTTAGTACTTTGTTTTGCATAGTACCTTCTTTTAGCCATATATTTGCATAGTAAGTTATTAGGTAATCCATGTAAATAGCCTAAACCTAGTAACCCAAAATCAATCATCAATAGAAAACGAGCCATGACAGAAACACTTACCAAACACGAACGAAACCTATCCGCGATCATCCATGCGAGTACGTTCTCTAAATTCATTTTCCCTTTCGGAAATTTCATTATTCCATTGGTATTATGGACTGCGAACAAAAAAGAATATGAATTTGTAGACTATAATGGCAAGCAGGCCCTTAACTTTCAAATTAGTCTATTACTATACTCTATTGTTGCAGGTATTATTAGCGTCCCTTTCTTCATCGGTTTTTTTCCAAACATTTTTGATTTTGATTTTTTTGGACTTCACAGCCTTAGCAACTACAACAATCTTAATATTCATTTTGATAGCGATAATTTCAATTTTGGTTCTTGGCTACTTCCGTTGGGCATATCTAGTTTATTACAAGGAGCTTTGTTCGTGGTAAATATTGTATACACCATTCTTGCTACGATAAAGACTAATGAAGGCGAGGTCTTTCAATATCCTTTAACCATAAAATTTATTAAGTAATGATACCGATACTAAAACTCATTATAAATTTTATAATTGCGCTCTGCACCAGCCTATGCTTTGGACAGTTAGAGGCAAATTCTGAGCTACACCTCCTATTGGCAAAAAAGGATAGTATATTATTCAATGCCGCTTTTAATACTTGTGATACAGACGTATTAGAAGAAATATTTACCGAAGACTTTGAATTTTACCACGACAAAGGTGGTCTTACTCAAGGTAGGGAGGCCTTTTTAAATCCCATGAAAGCAAATTGCGCGAAACGTAATACTGCGGATTTGCAGCCTTCTAAAAGGATATTGGTAGAAAATAGTTTAGCAGTGTATCCGCTTTATAAGAACGGCGAACTTTACGGCGCCATTCAACACGGCATACATTGGTTTGAATCTTTGGATAAAAGCAACACATACCAAAAAGGAGATATCGCAAAGTTTACACACGTTTGGATCAAGGAAAACGCGTTTTGGAAAGTAAAGCGGGAATTGAGTTACGACCATCAATATGAACCATAGTTAAGCAGGGTACTCATCACACCCTTAGGAGTTTATTCATCAATCACTAAAGTCAGAACTTGTTTTGGTAGACAAGTTCAGAAAACTAAACGAATAGTTAATCATGCAGACGTTTACCAAAAATTTTAAAGAATCCCCCAACCAAAAGGGGCTGCATACAAAGCAAAAAGAAATTATGAATGTAGAAAATACAAAAGCGCAAATGCGAAAAGGTGTTTTGGAATATTGCATTTTGTCTATCCTTAACGGGCAGGACAAATATGCCTCTGAGATACTTTCAACGCTAAAAGACGCAAAAATGTTGGTGGTAGAAGGCACCATCTATCCGCTATTGACGCGATTAAAAAATGCAGGCCTTTTGAATTATCGTTGGGAGGAATCTACCTCAGGACCGCCACGTAAATACTATACCCTTACGGAAACAGGAAAACTGTTTTTAAAAGAGTTGGATACAACATGGGACGAATTACGAAAGGCAACTAATTTGGTAACACAGAACAAATAACAATCAATCAACAGCTCTTGGACCACTACGCTACTTAGATTTTGGACCGGAATAATAAAACATCAAATAATGAACAAGACAGTTAATATAAATCTAGCAAATACGCTCTTTCATATAGATGAAAACGCGTATAATAAAATGCGCAGGTACTTGGAATCGGTAAAACGGTCCTTTGCCAATACACCGGGAAGCGATGAAATACTTGCCGATATTGAAGCACGAATCGCAGAACTGTTCAATGAAAAATTGGATAATGAAAGACAAGTGGTTACAGAAAAGGAAGTAGATGCCGTAATTGCCATCATGGGGCAGCCCGAGGATTATATGGTAGATGAGGATATTTTCGAAGATGAACCAAAAGCCTCGAGAACGAACACCACTAGCAAGAAATCAAAAAAATTATATCGCGATACCGAACGTAAATACGTCGCAGGTGTTTCCTCTGGCTTGGCACATTACATTGGTATAGACCCAGTATGGGTACGGGTTCTTTGGATTCTTTTGACCATAGGGTCTACCGGTGGTTTTATCCTTATTTACGGACTTCTTTGGATTCTTATCCCAGAAGCAACTACAACAGCCCAAAAGCTTGATATGCGAGGAGAAGATGTGAACATCAGTAACATAGAGCGTAAAGTAAAAGAGGGTTTTGATGACGTTGCGGATCGTGTAAAAAGTGTCGACTATGAAAAAATGGGCGATACCGTCAAAAAAGGAGGTAAAACATTTTTTGATACCCTTGGAGATATTATTCTTTTCTTTTTCAAAATATTTGCCAAGTTCATAGGTATCCTACTGATCATCATCGGTGGATCTACCTTAATAGGTTTGTTTATTGGACTTTTATCCGTTGGAGTATTAGATATGTTTCATGTACCAGGTATAGATTTCTACCACTTGGTAAACTCTAGTAACCTTCCCATCTGGGCAGTTTCTTTATTGGCCTTCTTTGCTGTTGGAATACCTTTTTTCTTCCTTTTGTACTTAGGTCTAAAAATACTGGTAGGTAATTTAAAATCCATTGGTAGTATTGCAAAATTCAGTTTGTTAGGTCTTTGGTTATTGTCGATTATCATGCTTATTGTTTTTGGTATCCGAGAGGCGGCATCAAGAGCCTATTCCGGAAGCACAACTAGTGAAAGCGAACTTTATATTGAAAACCCAAAAGATACCTTGCAAATTAATCTAGTGACCGCAGATTATGACAGAAACAATGTTATGCACATGGGCAATATGATTATTACACATGATGAGAATGGGGATAAACTATTGGTATCGGAAGATGTTCGCTTTAGACTGACGAAATCAAAGGATTCTATTTTTCGAATGGAAGTTCGGAAAGAAGCAAACGGTGGCTCGTTTAAGGAAGCCAAGGAAACCGCAGAGGGAATTGCTTATGATTATGCCATAGAGGGTAACACTGTGAACCTTAAAAATTACTTAACCGTAGATGGAGCTAGTAAGTTTAATGACCAAGAGGTACGTATAAATCTTTTGTTACCCGTAGGTACGATTTTAAAATACAATCATGGAAATGGAAGAAGTTGGGTGATGCGTGCCGATACCGACCGTTCCTCCGACGAACTGGATAACCATATCTGGAAAATGACTTCAGATGGAACCCTTGTTTGCTTGGATTGCCCACTTGAAAAGGATGATGAGGAATCCGAGGACAATCGCATTCGAATAAATGAAAATGGTATCGATATCAATATCAATGATAATGGAGAAAACGGCAAAATCATTATAAATGAAGATGGTATCGATATCGATGTGAAAGATAATGGGGAGTCCTTTAAAATGAAGTTAGATGAAAACGGGATAAAGATAAAGGCAGACGACAACAACAGTAACAACAACTCAAGACCTTAATCTAACAGTTGGGTTACTTTAAGTGGTAAAATCATTCAAAAAAAGAGAGATTTACAGTGTTGAAACAACAACACAATAGAAACCTAAACAATCATTAATCAGACCTCAACCTATCGAGGTCAACAAAACAACGATCATGACAACACTAGTAAGAATTAGTATCGCATTGGCCTTAGCATTATTTTTATCCTCCTGCGGATTTGACCTCAACATAGGAAACTTTGGATCTGGTAAAACAGGGAATGGAACTGTAGTAGAAGAAAACAGAGAAGTAACTTCAGATTTTACCGAGGTACATGCATCTGAAGGTATTGATGTTTATGTGACCCAAGCCAACGACTTTAGTATATCCGTAGAAGCGGACGAAAATATTGTTGATCTTATTGGAACGGAAATAAAAAATGGTAAACTAAAGATACATGCGATAGAGAATATTGGCCGTGCCACAAAAAAAGTTTTTGTTTCACTACCTGAGGTAACCGGTCTACTTAGCTCTAGTGGTGCGCATTTAACAGCACAAAATAAAATTACCGCAAGTAATTTAGTACTTGATGCCAGCAGTGGTGCGCATCTTAATGCAGAGACAACAGCGGATAAACTGGAAATAGATGCCAGTAGTGGTGCCAACATCGATGTTTCCGGTACTGCTTTGGAAGTCTATGTGGATGGAAGTAGCGGAGCCAACATAAGAGGTAAAAACCTTATGACAACCGAATGTAAGGCAGAAGCTAGCAGCGGTGCCAATGTTAATATACACGTATCCAAGTCGCTAACGGCAGATGCAAGTAGCGGTGGCAATATTTCCTACTCCGGCGATGCCGAAGTAACCAAAAACAAATCGGTTTCCGGTAATGTAAACAAGTACTAGACCTATTTATTCATCAATCAACACTAATAAAAAAGCCCAACGTATTTTTCGTTGGGTTTTACGGTTAAAATATGTTGCTAATCTCTATATTTAGGGTATGAAAGCCCATAATGGGCGGTTAACTACTTAATATTAAAACCTACCGATATTAATAATAGTATATCCTAAGGTTCGCGAATTACAATTTAAATGAAAATCAGTCTTTCCAAACACACACTTCCATTAAAACATACCTTTAGTATCAGCAGAGAATCTCATGATTTTCAAAACACCATGATTGTTGGTCTTACCCTAGACGGACAAACGGGTTATGGGGAAGCAACTTCAAATCCGTACTATAAAATTACCGTGGAAAGCATGATCATGGAGATTAAAGCGTTAAAGTCTGAAATTGAAAATTATGATTTTTCCTTACCGACCAATTTTCATTCCTTTTTGGTTTCAAAGGGACTAAGCAATTTTGCCATTTGTGCCTTGGATTTAGCAGCCCATGATCTATATGGAAAACTACAAAAGCAACCTTTACACAAACTCTGGGGAACCACAACAGACCACTACCCTATTACTAATTATACTATAGGTATTGCTCCTATTGAAAAAATGGTGGAGAAAATGAAAGAAACCCCTTGGCCCATATACAAAATTAAACTAGGTACGGATGATGATGTTGCCATAGTACGGGAATTACGGAAACATACCGATGCCGTTTTTCGTATTGATGCCAACTGCGCTTGGACAGCTTCCGAAACCATTAAAAATGCGCCACTTTTAAAAGATTTAGGTGTAGAATTCTTGGAGCAGCCTTTAAAGGCAGATGATTGGGAAGGGATGGAAGTAGTAATGCACCAAAGTGTATTGCCTATAATAGCTGATGAAAGTTGTATCGTAGAAAGCGATGTGGAAAAATGCGCATTACATTTTAGCGGTATCAACATTAAATTGACCAAATGTGGTGGACTTACCCCTGCACTTCGAATGATCAAAAAAGGAAAGGAAATGGGACTGAAAGTCATGGTGGGCTGTATGACGGAATCTACAGTTGGCATTTCCGCTATTGCACAATTACTACCACAATTGGATTATGTAGATATGGATGGCGCCCTACTCCTTAAAGAAGATATTGCCAATGGGGTTCGCATTCTAAGAGATGGAAAAGTACTATTTCCTGAACTTTCCGGTAGTGGTATAACCCTCTCCTAATGGTACATTTTACAGATTCCTTTCCTGGTCGTATTATAAAAATTGATGACATAAGCTTTACCTATTTTGGAGGAACCGCCTATTTAGGACTCCAGAATCACAAACCGTTTCAAGAGATTTTCATTGAAAAAACGAAACGATATGGCACCAATTATGGTGCATCAAGAAAATCCAATGTCCGTTTTACAGTTTTCGAGGAAGCGGAACAGCATTTATCCGAACTGGTAGGAAGCGAAAGGTGTCTCACCATGTCTTCTGGGTACTTGGCAGGTCAATTCTTGGTAAGCTATTTAAAAAACAAAAAGCATAAATTGTTTTATGCTCCCAACACCCATTCGGCTCTATTCACAAAAAAAAATAAGAATTACGATAACTACGAAGACCTTAGTGCAGCGCTTACCAAACATTTAGCCTCGGCCAATTCAGCTGAACCCGTTTTATTTTTGGATAGTATCGACTTTTCAGGGTTAAATTACCCTCATTTTGAATACCTTAAAGTCTTACCCCTATCTCAGCTTATTTTGGTGGTAGATGATTCCCATGGTATAGGTGTTGTAGGAGAAAATGGCGAGGGAGTTTTTAACAATCTTCAAAAACTAGGCGCAAAAAAACTTTTTTTATGTTCTTCTTTAGGTAAAGGATTTGGCATACAAGCTGGTGCTGTCTTTGGAAGTACAATGGAAATAGCGACAATGGAGAATACCGCTTTTTTTGGAGGAGCCAGTCCCGCCAGTCCTGCAGCCCTAGCTACTTTTATTGAAGCTAAAGCGATATATCAAGCACAAAGAGGCATTTTAAACAAAAACCTAACCTTGTTCTTAGCAGAAACAAAACAACTAGCCGGTTTTACCCATATGCCTGGACATCCGACCTTTTCATATCAAAACCAAAAACTGACCGATTTTCTATTTCAACATAAAATTATTGTCACAAATTTTAAATATCCAAACGAGAATGCAAGTGTAATGAGTAGAATTGTACTATCTGCAACACATACGGAAAAGGATATTTCAAATCTTTCTCAACTAGCAAATTCATTTCGATTAAGTTAATTCGATTGATTATAAATTAAATATTAACATAAAAATTATGAATATACCCATATATTTTGTAATTTTTATGTTAATAATAATCACTAAAACACTGAGCCATGAAAAAATTACTTGGATTGGCTTTTTTGATGTTATTACTGGTTTGTGTAACCAGTATGACCTCGGCAAAGCTACAGACAGCTACGAATTCCTTAGAAGGAACTTGGGAACTTGTAAACCGATACAACTATGATGATAGTGGTATATCGGATACCTTACAGAACGTAAACGGGTATCGACAAATTAAAATTTATAGTAAGGGAAAAGTGATGTGGACACGATACTCACCGGATGACCCGGCAGAATGGTTTGGTTATGGCTCTTATTCGAATACGGAAACCCGATTAACAGAACGACTGGAATTTGGTTCCGCTGTTATGATGGGCATAAGAGATACTGTTAAAATATTCGAATTTGATCTTATTTTAGATGAAGACACCTATAGCCAGATTACAACTGACGCGGAAGGAAACCGTTCATTTTCAGAGAATTATCGTAGAATAGATTAGGCATACATCAAACAAAATAACTACAATTAACTTAATTCGTATGATATGTATCAAACAGTAGTATTTTGGTCATAGGGTATCGATTTTTAGAAAAATAAAATAACTTAGAACAAAATTTAACAACCATCAACCAAATAAAAAGCGGCCCCTATGGCCGCTTTTTTTTATCTCTTAAGTAGTTCAATAATTACAAATTATAACTATCTGCAACCGCTTCTTCAACAGAACCAATATCCGCTAAGTAGCGCTCTGCGTCAAGGGCCGCCATACAGCCTGTACCTGCTGCCGTTACGGCTTGTCTATATTCTTTATCCTGTGCGTCACCAGAAGCAAAAACACCCGGAAGATTTGTTTTTGTGGATTTTCCCTTGGTTATCAAATAGCCAGTTTCATCCATATCCAATTGACCTTTAAAAATATCGGTATTCGGTTTATGGCCTATTGCTATGAAAAGTCCGGTAATCTCAATTTCCTCTTTTTTACCTGTTTGGTTATTAACCATGCGTAAACCTTCTACAACTTGCTCTCCTAATACCTCATCTATTTCAGTGTTGTAGCGTACTTCTATATTTTTTAGACTATTCACACGGTGCTGCATCGCCTTTGATGCCCTCATGTGATCCTTACGCACCAACATCGTAACTTTATTACAAATTTTAGCTAGGTAAGAAGCCTCTTCTGCCGCCGTATCACCTGCACCAACGATTGCCACATCTTGCCCCTTGTAAAAGAATCCATCACATACGGCACAAGCAGATACCCCACCACCTCGCAATCGCTGTTCACTAGGAATACCCAAGTATTTTGCACTGGCTCCTGTAGAAATAATTATCGTTTCGGCCTCAATAACGGTTCCGTTGTCTACGGTAACTTTATGAATACCACCAACCTCAGTACTTAATTCACAAGCGGTAACCATTCCTATTCGCACTTCAGTTCCAAACCGTTCCGCTTGCTGTTGCAATTGTACCATCATTGTTGGACCATCGATGCCATCAGGATATCCTGGGAAATTATCCACTTCGGTAGTGGTCGTTAGTTGACCTCCTGGCTCCATTCCTGTGTACATCACTGGTTTTAAATCTGCTCGTGCAGCGTAAATGGCAGCGGTGTATCCCGCAGGTCCAGAACCTATAATCAAGGTTTTTAATCGTTCTATCGTATCAGACATATGCTTTGATTTTCAATCGATTTATTTATACAAAAGTAGGTTTTTGGTCGAAAAACTTACAGCGAAGTTATTAAAAGTTTTTAGCTCGATTATTAAAAACCCGACAGCTAGGGTTGTTTCAGCATATCCACGGTTACTACCGTTCTAAAACCAGTATGTTCCAAAGAAGAATCGGTACTTGAGCCCATTTTCGCCGAGACCCTATAGCTAGCGCAATATGAAGCGCTACATAAAAAAGACCCGCCTTTAATTACTTTTTCTTTTGCATAGGGGTTGTTGGCCGTAAAAGGCCGCGCTGCTCCTTGTGGATTACGCAAGGTTATTTTTGTTGCCGCAATTTCCTTATAGTAGTTGGTATTGTACCAGTCACTCGTCCATTCCCAAACATTACCGGCCATATCGTAAAGTCCATACGCATTGGCAGGATAGGATTTTACCGGAGCACGAAGTTCAAAACCATCTTCTTTTGTATTATCAACAGGAAATTCACCTTCCCAAGTATTCGCCTTTTTACCAAGAACGGAGGCGTTATCGCCCCAAAAATAGATGGTACCATTAGAACCTCCTCGGGCTGCCAGTTCCCATTCAGCTTCGGTTGGCAAACGTTTTCCCGACCATTCACAATACGCCATCGCATCTTCAAAAGACACTTGTACCACTGGGTAGTTATCCTTGCCTTCAATATCACTATCCGGTCCATTCGGGTGTTGCCAGCTCGCACCTATGGTCCATCTCCACCATTGTGAAAAATCATATAGATTGGGCACTGATACCTTAGCCTTTTTAAAGGTCAATGACCCCGGCTGTAAAATAGAATCATGAGGTTTTGGAGTACCTTCAGGTACTTGCCTTTTCATTTCCTCCCAGTCAATTTCCCGTTCTGCGGTAGTGATATAGCCTGTTTCCTTTACAAATTTGGCAAACTGTGCATTGGTCACCTCTGTTACATCCATATAAAATCCGTCTACCGTTACTTCAAAAGCAGGTTTCTCATGCTCCATGGCCATCTTATCATGTGCTACCGCACCTTGCAAAAATGTACCTCCGGCTATCCATACCATACCTTCTGGAGTTGTGCTATCTTCTGGTGGACTGACCACTAGCGGCGTACTCACTTTTTCTACCTGTACAGGTTTTTCTATTATCTTTTCCGTCGTCTTTACCTCATTCTTACAAGAGGACAAGATGATAAGAACACCAATACTATATACTACTTTCGAACTGAAATTCAACTTCATGGTTTTGAATACTTATGGCTCAAATTTAATCCCTTTCACTCAATAATCCCTGTTCAAGCAGTGGAATCTGAAACCGTTCAAACTCCGATTTGGTATGCTCTTGTTTAAAAATCAAAGCGGCTTTTTCAAGAATCTCGGGATGTTGCTTGGCTACATTAACCGTTTCTGTAGGGTCCGTGGCCAGATTGTAGAGTTCCAAAGTAGGTTTTTCTTTATCTTTTAAATGCTGGCGAACCACTTTCCAATCGCCCATGCGTATAGCCACTTGTCCGCCGTATTCGGGAAATTCCCAATATAGAAATGCATGCTTTTTTTGATTCTTTTGTCCAAATAAGGTAGGCAGCAAACTTATACCATCTGTCTCTTCGGGTACATCGTAGCCTGTAATTTCTCCGAAGGTGGCGAGCATATCATAATGTGTTGAAGCATGATCACTTTCTGAACCTGGTTTTATTTTTGCCGGCCAAGTAAAAAAACTTGGAACACGAATTCCACCTTCATACACAAAGCCCTTTCCCTTGCCATACCCTTCTTGAAACTGCCCTGCGCTATTGAACCAATCGGGGTCTACACCACCAGCAAATGTAGGTCCGTTATCCGAAGTAAAAACAATCAAGGTATTCTCGTAAATTCCTTGATCCTTAAGCTGTTGTACTAATTTACCAACATTTTCATCTAAGTAAGAAATCATAGCCGCATAACCAGCCCTTGGGTTTCTATGTGGAAAATACCCGTTTCCTTTATTCGCCAAGTAAGGCGATTCATCCCCAAATTTTTCAATGTAATAATCTACCCATCTTTGTGGCGCTTGTATAGCCACATGCGGAATTGGGGTTGCCCAATACAGGAAAAATGGGTTTTTATTCTGGTCCGATACAAAGGCAGAAATCTCTTTGAACATGAGATCTGGGGCATACTCCGGTTGTGTGAATTTCGCATAACTCTTAGGGTCTAACGAATCCAATTGCATCGAAAAAGAAGTGTGTGGAGCAATGGTATCATTTTTTAAGTGTATGCGGTTCCTATTTTTGTACAAGTGTAAAGGGTAGTATGTGTGTGCCTGCCGCTGACAATTATATCCATAGAAAAAGTCGAAACCCATTTCATTTGGAATAGAATGGGTATGTGGTGCACCCAAGCCCCATTTACCAACCATTCCTGTGGTGTAGCCCACCTGTTGTAAACGGTGTGCAAGGGTTATAGTCCCTTTAGGCATAGGGTGCTGCCCTTCCAAGGTAGAGTCTTTTGCCATTTCCCTGTAATCCCAAACATTGCCACGTTCACGCCATTCGTGATTACCCCTTATGTACGCTTTTCCAGAGTGTTTTCCCGTTAAAAACATATAACGCGCTGGAGCACACACCGGAGCACTGGTGTAATGTTGGGTAAACAACATCCCCTGTCTAGCAAGTGCATCAATATGTGGCGTTTCAATCTTCTCCTGTCCAAAGACACCTAACTCGCCATACCCAAGGTCGTCTGCTAGAATATAAATGATATTAGGTTTAGTAGCTTCTGCAGTGGCTATATTAGTTTTCTTTTCTTCACAGGAAATACTAAATAGTATGACTACAACCAGATAATATGTCGGTAGACGCATAATGTAAAAATTTAGATTCAAAAGATACCAATAATCAAGAAAAACTAGGATGCTATTTTCTAAAATGTGTACTTTAGTTTCCTGACTTTTGTCTGCCTCCTTTAAGCGAATTGATAAAGTAGACTTGCACAAATAATCGATATACGAACGGAACTCCTTTTCTATGAACTTTTGGTCAACTAAAAAATCACTTCGGTCATTCATCTTTTTGATGAGTGCGTTATTGGCAATTTCCTCGTGTAAGGAGCCTACACAAAATGCCTCCAAGGAACATCAATACACGAATGCTTTGATTAACGAAACCAGTCCCTATCTGCTTCAACACGCCCACAATCCGGTAGATTGGCGACCGTGGAGTCAAGATGCATTGGACGAGGCTAAGAAAACGAATAAACTCGTATTAGTCAGTATAGGCTATTCTTCTTGCCATTGGTGTCATGTGATGGAGGAGGAAACCTTTGAGAATGACTCAATCGCTAAATTAATGAACGAAAATTTCATTAATATAAAGGTAGATCGTGAAGAACGCCCAGATGTGGACCAAGTGTACATGACCGCAGTACAATTGATGCAAGGAAACGGAGGGTGGCCCTTGAACGTAATTACCCTGCCTAATGGAAAACCATTATACGGCGGAACCTATCACACCACGTCGCAATGGGAAAAAGTACTTTCAGAAATAAGTAAACTATACAAGGAAGACCCGGAAAAAGCAGAAAAATATTCCGATATGGTCGCAGAAGGGATTCATGAAATGAACCTTATCTCTCCCTCCACAGATTTTGAAATTCTAAATAAAGAAGTACTGACCGAAAGTTTAAACAACTGGAAACCGAATTGGGACACCGTATGGGGTGGCGAAAAGAGCGAAGAGAAATTTATGCTCCCCGTTAACTTGAATTTTTTACTTGATTATGCACTACTTGCCAATGATTCGGAAGCATTGCAACATGTGGAACACTCGCTAGACAAGATGGCTATGGGTGGCGTTTACGACCATGTGGCAGGAGGTTTTTACAGATATAGCACAGATTCTGAATGGAGAATCCCCCATTTTGAGAAAATGCTCTACGATAACGCTCAGGCGCTAAGTCTATACGCGAAAGCCTATAAAGTATTTCGTAAGGAAAAATATAAAAACGTCGTACAGGGTACGATTTCGTTTTTGGAACGGGAAATGAAAAATCCTGATGGAGCCTATTATGCTGCCCTAGATGCACAAAGTGATGGTAAGGAAGGCAAGTTTTACGTTTGGACAGAAGCCGAATTAAAGAATATAATTCAGCAAGATTTTGAGTTATTTTCCGCCTATTATACGATTCAAAAAGAACGTGTTTGGGAGGACGATACCTATGTGCTGTATACAACCTTGGCCGATTCACAATTTACTACCGAGCATAAGTTAACCCTAGCGCAACTGGCAAAATTAAAAACAACTTGGCACGAAAAACTCTTAAAAGCAAGGGATAATAGAGTACGTCCACGTACCGATGATAAAATATTGATATCATGGAACGCCCTACTTATTAATGGTTATGTAGACGCCTACAAAGCTTTAGGAACAGAATCCTATTTGGAAACGGCACTGGGTATCCTTCATAGCCTGCAGACAAATGGATATACCGATGGCGAATTGGGGCATTCTTATAAAAAGGATAGCAAACATATTCCTGCTTTTTTAGAAGATTATAGTCTCTTGGCCAATGCGGCACTAAACCTGTACGGCGTATCCCTAAATCCAGACTACCTAAAATTGGCTGAGAACCTAACGAAAACAGCACAGGAAAAATTCAATGACACGGCATCTGGCATGTACAGCTACAATCAAGGCAATGAATTAATAGCCCAAATCATAAAAACAGATGATGGTGTGCTCCCCTCGCCCAATGCTATGATGGCTCAAAACCTATTATTATTAGGACACATTTATTATGACAAAGAAGCCATAAAAAAAGCGAAGACCATGTTGTCCTCAATGGTACCATTTGCTACTGAAAAGCCGTATTCGTATGCAAAATGGAATAGTATTTTACTACAAAGCACCTATCCGTTTTATGAGGTAGCCATAGTGGGAAGAGAAGCCAAATCCCTAATAGCGTCAATGAATACAGAACATATACCGAACACCTTATTGGTAGGTAGTGCCGTAGAAAGCGAGCTTGCGCTGTTTGAAGGTAGATTTAACGATGAAGATACCTTTATTTATGTCTGCCGGGACCATACCTGTAAGCTTCCTGTAAAAACGGTACATGAGGCGTTGAACCTTTTAGATGATAAAAAAAATACATCCGCAGTACCTGCCTTAAATTTTTAATAGTAGACTGGGTGTTCGTATCATCTCAAATATTTTTAGGGAGCCAAAAACCTAAGGTCATTTAGCTATATTTGGCTAAATCATTCTTTATTTATGACTTCTTTCATAGTAACAACCCTAATACAAAACACAGAAATACTAACGTTTTATGGTTGGTGGCAGTTTGGGGTTTGTTTGTTTGCCTTTCTCTCCCTATACGCCATCTGGTGGCATATTGGAAAAAAACAAAACGATTTTGGTCAGGTATGGCTTGCGCTGTCAGTGCTCTGTTGGAGTATTTCCGGTGTACTACAAGTGTACCACTATCAACAAGCAGTACCAAATGTATTATTGCTAGAAGGTTGGCGCAGCGTTCTCTCACTGCTTAATAGCTTGTTTATATTGTTGGCCTTGCCGTGGTTTCGATTTCTACCAAAATCAATTGCACCGCTGATCAAATCAAAATACTGGCGGGTTATCGTTGGCTTGCCTTTTCTTTTTTCACTGCTTCCGACCATTAGTAAAATGTATTCTGGTAAGCCCATTGCCATCATAAGCGAACTGGATGTGTACTATGCGTTGCTTACATTAGGATTTTTAGGCCTCGTGTTATGGGAGTCCTTTGCAAAACGAAGACTACGACTGCTGGCTTGGCTTTCACTGGTATGTATCGGGATTACGCTAGTGGCACAGTTTTATAAACTGAGCGATGCTCCCGTAAATCTAAATCTCTTTTCAGCCATCTTCAAAAGCTGTCTTATCATGTTGTTCTTCGCCTTAGCCTTAAGTTGGGTCAAGGAACTTTCAGAAAACATTTTGCCCGATGTGGTGAATTTTAAAATACGTTTTGATAAGAAAATTACAGCTGGTAAAGCTACAAACTGCGTTTACATTCTAGGCATTCCCGGTAAGCCAGAAAGAGAAATAAACCTTACACCCAATGTTCATGACTTATTTTTGGCCTTTGCCAAACACAAAAAAGAAGACAAAGATAGCTGGTTGGAAATTAGACCTAAGAATTTTAATGTAGGCAACAAGCAATACGACATTAATGACTATAACCAGATCAAGCGACTTTTAACAGGTATTCTAGATGGACTTTTTGGAAAAGGAAATTGGACCCGAGAGCAACACTTCAAACCACTAAAAGGTCTACTATTTGAAGTGTCCGAAAAAAGAGAGCGCAAAATTCGCTTGGCTATTCCGCCAGAGAATATTTTCCTTTAAACACGGTCGATTCATAAGATTTGTCAGTATAGCAATTACTGACATTTGAATATTTTTTCTGACGTTCACATTTTGTTTTCAATAGGAACCCCATTTTGCGGTCAAAACCGATATATGACTACCAAAACGAAGTATCCTTTAGCCAACCTATTTTTATTTCTATTGCCAAGCCTCTCCGCAGGACAATCCAAAGGACTAGACCAACAGGTCAACGATGCGTTTATGCCCCTTGCCACGTGGTGGGAAGATTTAATCTTTACAGAAATACCCATTGCCGGCATTGGAATTCCTATTGTGCTCATTTTTCTTTTATCGGGTGCGTTGTTCTTTACTATCTATTTTGGCTTTATTAACCTAAGACATTTTTCTACCGCCATACAGGTAGTACGTGGAACCTATGATGAACTGGAAAAAACGGGAGAAGTTACTCATGACCAAAAATTAAAAGCAACAAAAGACATAAAAGGCACCATAAAGGATGAAGGCCACTTTGGGGAAGTCAATCACTTTCAAGCCCTTACAACGGCCGTTTCGGGAACGGTTGGCCTTGGTAACATCGCCATGGTGGCCGTGGCCATATCCTTTGGCGGACCAGGGGCTACCTTTTGGATGATCGTTGCCGGACTCTTGGGTATGTCCTCCAAATTTGTAGAATGCACACTTGGGGTAAAATACCGTGATATAGATGCACAAGGGAATGTATATGGAGGCCCCATGTATTATTTATCCCGTGGTTTAAGCGAAATGGGATATACACATTTTGGAAAAGTACTGGCAACGGTTTTCGCCATATTATGTGTGGGCGCCTCCTTTGGTGGAGGAAATGCATTTCAGACCAACCAAGCAGCCGCCCAAATTATAGAACGTTTTTCCTTAGGGGGTTCAGGGATGGGTAGTATCATAGGGGTTATTTTCGCAGTATTCGTAGGCATTGTCATTATTGGGGGTATCAAAAGAATTGCCAAAGTCACGGAAAAAGTAGTGCCTTTTATGGCGGTACTTTACATTAGCGCTGCCTTATTCATAATCTTATCTAACTACAGCTATATCGATGATGCCTTCACTCTTATTTTTAAAGAAGCATTTACACCAAGGGCAACGATAACAGGTGGTTTCATAGGCGTTATGATTCAAGGATTTAGAAGGGCCGCCTTCTCAAACGAGGCAGGTGTTGGCTCTGCTGCCATAGCACATTCAGCAGTAAACACACGTTTTGCAGCATCCGAAGGCTTGGTGGGACTATTGGAACCATTTATAGATACCGTAGTCATATGCACTATGACGGCCTTGGTAATCATCATGTTCAATGAAAACGGAGCTTTTGTTTATGGTGATGTTGTAGACGGACTAGCGTTGATGAAGGATGGATCGCGCCTTGGTGGTGTAAACATCACTTCTAGAGCTTTTGATACCGCCATACCAGGCTCCTCATATGCTTTAGTAGTCGCTGTCATCCTATTTGCTTTCTCCACAATACTTTCTTGGTCCTTTTATGGATTACAGGCTTGGAAGTTTTTATTCGGAAGAAGTAAACAAAGTGATTTGACCTTTAAGCTCTTATTTTTACTATTTACCGTCTTGGGCGCAGCAGTAACCTTAGAGGCGGTAATCAAATTTTCGGAAGCCATGCTCCTAGCACTGGTTTTTCCTAATATGATAGGGCTGTTCTTTTTATTCCCAAAAGTAAAACAGGAGCTTACAAGATATTTGAATATCATAAGCACAAAATCTAAAATCAGCTAAAAAGACCATCGAACGCTTCATCGGACTGACTTTGGTTTTACTAAAAAAGCTTACTTTTAAAAATGGGTCATTCGTTTTTTTCAACTCCAATTCCTTAGATTTAGCTAAAGTTTCAAAATCAGTCCTATGCTATTATTTTTATTGATTGTCAGTGTCCTAATAATTGTAGTGTTAACGGCCAAACTAAATGTTCATCCCTTTTTGGCACTTCTCGTCGCTTCCCTCTTTTATGGGATAAGCACCGGAATGCCTTTAGATGTGCTCATCACTTCCATTGAATCTGGTTTTGGGGATACACTCGGTAAAATAGGTCTCGTAATTTTGCTTGGTGTCCTGATAGGTGCTTTTTTAGAACAGACCGGTGCAGCATACAAGATGGCGGAATTTGTACTGCGCATCATAGGAAAAAAGAACGTCCATGCTGCTATGGGTATTCTTGGTTATATCGTTTCTATACCTGTTTTCGCCGATAGTGGTTTCATTATCCTAAACCCACTAAACAAATCCTTGTCTAAAAAGGCTAAATTATCAATTGCGGGGACAAGTATTGCATTAATTCTTGGCCTTATGCTTACCCATGTAATGGTGCCGCCAACGCCAGGACCTATTGCCGCAGCTGGTATTTTAGACGCCGATATAGGACTGGTTATGGTGTTGGGTATTGTGGTAAGTCTCCTTTCCCTTTTCGTTGCTATACTATATGCCAAAAGAGTTGCCAGTAAAACCTACATAGACCCCAATCCTGACCTTACAGAGGAAGACATCATCGAAAAAACCAAATCAGCACCCAGTACCTTCAAATCATTTTTACCTATTGTTGTCCCCATCCTACTAATTATAAGCAAGTCCATCATTTTATTCAATATCGCGGATGATGCTAAAGATGATTTTTTATTCCAACTGATTTCTTTTTTAGGTTCCCCGCTCATAGCCTTGCTCTTTGGGCTACTACTGGCTTTCACCCTACCTAAAAAGTTTGATATAGCCATGCTGTCCGAAGCGGGCTGGACAGGGAAGGCCTTGCAAAGCGCATCTACCATACTTTTGATTACTGGAGCTGGCGGAATATTTGGGAAAATCCTTCAAAACTCAGGAATCGGTGACAATATGGCCCAATTATTTGAAGGAATCATGATAGGCATCTGGCTTCCATTTCTTTTAAGTGCAGCGATTAAAACCGCTCAAGGTTCTTCCACTGTAGCTTTGATAACCACGGCCTCCATAATGGCTCCGTTAATGACCACTATGGGTTTTGATTCTGAAATGCTAAAGGCCTTGGTAGTTATTGCCATTGGTGCGGGTGGCTTGGTTGTTCCGCATGCGAACGATAGTTCCTTTTGGGTAGTGACACAACTTACAGGAATGAATGTAAAAACGGGCTATAAATTATACACTAGAGGCGCACTAGTTATTGGAGTTTTTGCCGCCTTTGTCGTTTTTTGTATTTCTTTATTCGTCTAATGAACGTTTTCATCATCACCCCAAATACCCATGCATTTTTTATTCTTGGCTGTTACGTATCAGTGTTAATTAGAGGCTATACCCACTACAAAGGACTAGCTTTACGAGCGCTACCAAAGATGTATAATAGATTAAATTTTTACTTTAATACAGAAGTGCAGTCATGCTGATATTAAGATAACTGCACTTTCATAAATATCTTAAAAAATTACTTTTCTAGTTTCCTTTTTCGTAATCCGCCAAAAACTTAGCTAAGCCACTGTCGGTCAATGGATGCTTCAACAGACCTTTTATAGCGGACAACGGTCCGGTCATTACGTCGGCGCCAATTTTTGCGCAATCGATAATATGCATTACGTGGCGTACGGATGCTGCTAGTATTTCGGTTTCATAACCATAGTTGTCATAGATCATTCTGATATCGGCAATTAGACCTAAACCGTCTGTTGAGATATCATCCAACCTTCCAATAAACGGTGAAACGTAAGTTGCTCCAGCTTTTGCGGCCAATAGTGCCTGACCTGCAGAGAATACCAAGGTTACATTCGTCTTAATACCTTTATCGGAAAAATACTTACACGCTTTAACACCGTCGGCAATCATAGGGAGTTTTACTACAATCTGAGGGTTCAATGCCGCTAGCTTTTCCCCTTCGGTAACCATGCCTTCAAAATCCGTGGAAATAACCTCGGCACTTACATGACCTGGAACTACACTACAGATTTTCTTGTAATGTTCCAAGATATTCTCCGTTCCAGTAATTCCCTCTTTGGCCATTAATGACGGATTAGTGGTAACACCGTCCAAAACACCCATATCCTGAGCTTCCTCTATTTCCTTTAAATTTGCTGTATCTATAAAAAATTTCATCTTTAGTATTTTAAATTGATTCGTTATTTTAAAAAGTCCACTACTTGCGTGAATACCTGTGCTCCGGTAAATCCAAATTTCTCGTCCAACACTTTTGCTGGTGCCGAGTATCCAAAGTGTTCCAAACCGAATACTTTTCCGTTTGGTCCCGCCAATCCTTCTAAATTAACAGGCAAACCTGCCGTAAGTCCAAAAATAGGTTTGTCGGCTGGAATTACAGATTCTTGGTATTCCTTAGATTGTTGTCTAAAAATTCCTTCTGAAGGGATGGAGGCAATATTCACTTTTAGACCCTCTTTGCTTTCCAATAGTTCCGCAGCTTCCACCAAGGTAGAAACTTCTGAACCATTGGCAATAAGCACCACATCTGCATCGGCCACTTTTTTTACCAAATAACCTCCTTTTTCGGCACCTCTTGCTACTTGATATCTATCCCCTGTTTGTGCCGGTACGTCTTTAATCCCTTGTCTGGACAGAATAAGACCGGTAGGAGATTTTGAATTCTCCATCGCCATTTTCCAAGCAATATTGGTTTCCGCTGAATCCGCTGGCCGTATGGCAACGAAACTTTGCTCGTGACTATGGTTCTTTAATTTTTCTAGTAATCGTATTTGTGCTTCTTGTTCTACTGGCTGATGCGTTGGACCATCCTCACCTACCCTAAACGCATCGTGGGTCCACACAAATTTTACGGGAAGCTCTTGGATACAGCTCAAACGGATGGCGGGTTTCATATAATCCGAAAAGACAAAGAATGTCGCCACCACAGGAATAATACCCCCATGCAGTGCAATTCCGTTTGCTATAGTCGCCATGGTCAATTCTGCTACCCCTGCTTGCAAAAAGGCCCCTGAAAAGTCGCCCTTTTTAAGAATAGTGGTCTTCTTTAAAAAGCCGTCTGTTTTATCGCTATTGGATAAATCTGCAGAAGAAACAATCATATTTTCCACATTTTCTGCCAAGTAGCCCAAGACTCCAGAAGAAGCCGCTCTTGTGGCCAGACCCTCTTTGTGTGTAATTGAGCCAAAATCCAGATTAGGTAAATCCCCTGAAAGGAATTTATCCAGTTTGTTGGCTAGTGCCGTATTCGCTTCACGCCAATTATTTATTTCTTCCTTTTTTCTTGCCGCTGCCTTTGTTTTACGCTCAATAATATCTGCATAAAACGTTGCCACCTTTTCAAAAATGTCAAAAGGATTGGAAACATCAGCACCAAGGTTCTCCATCGTCTTGGCGTAATCCGCACCCGTATCACCAATTGGCTTTCCATGAAGTTCCGTATATCCTTCATACATGGAACCATCTGCGGTAACACAGCCCTTACCCATAATGGTTTCTCCTATGATCAAAGTGGGCTTTTCCGTTTCTGCGTTCGCATCGGTAAGTGCCTTTCGTATCTGCGTATGGTCATGACCATCTATCGTAACTACCTTCCATCCCCAAGCTTCATATTTTTTGGCCGTATCCTCTGAGGTTACCTCATCTGTTTTTGAGGATAACTGTACATCGTTAGAATCATAGAACATGATGAAATTATTCAATCCCAAGTGACCCGCAATCCTTCCGGCACCTTGCGAAATTTCTTCCTGTACACCTCCATCGGAAATAAAACCGTACACCTTATGATTCATCCAATCTCCAAAGCGTGCTTGTAGAAATTTAGCGGCAATCGCAGCGCCCACGCCCATGGTATGTCCTTGGCCCAGTGGTCCAGAGGTATTTTCAATTCCTCTTTCCACATCTACTTCTGGGTGACCGGGAGTAACGGAACCCCATTGTCTAAAATTCGCAACATCATCTTTTTTATAGTTTCCTAACAAATAATACTGCGCATACATAAGGGAAGATAGATGTCCGGCATCCATAAAAAAACGATCACGAGATGGCCAGTGCATATCGGTAGGGTCATAATTAAAAAACTCTGAATATAGAATATGCATATAATCGGCTCCTCCCATGGGCCCTCCTGGGTGTCCGGATTGTGCCTTTTCTACCATGGCTACCGCCAAAGCTCTAATGTTATCTGCGGCTACTTGATCTAATTCCTTGTTCATTTTATCTTATGGTTACGTTTCGCGGTATGATTAAATATATAATATGAATTTAAAAATCAAAGATACCCGATTTATAATGCTATCAAAAATTTAAATCGAATTTGACGGTTGGGTATTTCAAATTAAAAAACGAATTGTTTTGTTTCCAAAATTAGTCGTAGCAGAAAGCTTCAGATTAATAGTATATCCTCTTTCTTGTATAAAAATTCGCTGAAAATCAAGTGCCACTTTTTTTAAACAAAAAAGTGAACCATTTACATGGCTCACTTTCTTAACTGGTCGGGATGACAGGATTTGAACCTGCGACCACTCGACCCCCAGCCGAGTGCGCTACCGGACTGCGCTACATCCCGAAATTAGTTAGGCACCTTAAAATAAGATGCAACATTTTTATATCTCAAAAACTCAAAATTAAACACAGTGTCATTTAACCTGAGTTTTACAAAGGAATCACCCCTTGTAGAAGTTTGCAAAAATATAAAAGTTGAATAGATGTAGTGCTATGTTTCTTGGAAAAATAATAGAAACTATTCTAGACTCTCCAGCCACTCAAACATACGTTCCGTCCAACCCCTAAGATGAGCATCATTTCGAGCCAAAGAAAATCCATGCCCCCCTTTGGGATAAATATGCATGGTAGCCGAAACACCGGCATCCTTCAATGCCTTATAAAACATGAGACTGTTTTCAACCGGTACGCCCTGATCATCACTTGCGTGAACTAAAAAAGTGGGTGGGGTATCTTTAGTGACATGTTTCTCATTAGAAAAATATGTTGTCATTTCAGCTATCGGGTTCTCCCCTATCAGATTCCCCTTAGAACCCCTATGGGTCATTTCTCCAAAAGTAATCACGGGATAACCCAACGCCATAAAATCAGGTTTAGCACTTAGCACATCAATTTGGTCAACAGGGTCATACACTTTTTCATCAAAACGCGTTCCCAACGTTGCGGCTAAGTGACCACCGGCCGAAAATCCCAATACTCCAATTTTAGAAGCTTGAATATTAAATTCAGCAGCTTTGCTCCTAACCATTCGCAATGCGCGCTGAGCATCGATAAGTGGTACGTTTTGCTTATCCTTCTGCGATGCTGACGATGGCAATCTATATTTGACCACAATCCCAGCGATACCCTTACCATTCAAAAATTTAGCAATATCCGTACCCTCCCAATCATAGGCAAGTATTTGATATCCTCCGCCTGGAAAAATAAGCATAGCCTCTCCTGTAGCGTTCTGTGCCGCGGGTAGGTAAATTTCTATAGAAGGTACTTGTACGTTACTAATACGTAAAATTCCATTTTGTTCTTGTGCTTCTTTTTCGTTACTGTCTACTCTGTTTGGTATGCGGTCCTGAGGCCAAAGCGGAATAATAGCATCTTGTGCGAACATTGTTCCCGATAGAAGAACGAAAAGGCTAAAAAATAAAGTTCTCATCCAGTATTAATTTTAGTTGCACTCCCATTTAAAATTGGCCACACGATCATTTGAAGCGGACGAAAGATTGTAATGCCACCATTCGGTCCGAATAGACCAAAAACCATGGGATTCCATTGTTTCTTTCAATAGTATTCTATTGTCTAGAATTTGCTGTGGTAAATCGGTCATATCATGATAAGCGCGCTTTCCAAAGAAATCAAAATCTGTTCCCATATCCAATTCTTCCCCATCTAGGGTTTCTAAGGTGATGTCCACTGCACCTCCTTTATTATGAATACTTCCTTTTTTGGGGTTCGCCACATACTGTGGATTTGGAACAATTTTCCACATCTTGTATTGCACAGAGTTTGGTCGGTAGCAATCAAAAAACTTTATTCGTACCCCACTTTTTTCAAAATCAGCATTGGCGGCTAGAAGGGCCTTGGCAGTCTTCACACGCGTATAGCACTCCGCGCAATCATAAACTTTTTCTTTTAGAAAATTATTTTCCGTAGCATAACGCATATCATATGCGAAACCATCACTATAATCTGCCAAGCGGATAAAGGTAGAATCCGCAAGTGATGTTAAGGGTATTGGACCCGTTTTTTTGTTTAGTTCCGCAACTTCAATGGCTATTACCTTAATTGTATCTTTTGTTACCTGTTCTGGAATTCCTATGTCTTTCTTTTCATCTCTCTTCTTTTCTCCATTGCAAGCGACGAGAAGTACGCCTAACAGAATTATACAAAAGACAGTAGAAGTACCAATCGGTTTTTTAATGCCTATTTTTAAGAAAAAAAATCTATGAAAATTTAACACCTATTATATGTTTTAACTAATACCATTTATGGCTTGTATTCTCTACCAACTTGTACAAACAAAATACCTAAAGGCAATTTAACTAAAAACTATGAAACACTATATTTCTCTTTTAACAATGGTCGTTCTGATGGCTGTTTCATGTAGTGAACATAAAAAAGAAAAGCCATCTGAGAATGAAAAATATCCAACCGCTTCAGCATTAAAAACTAAAAAGAAAACGCCGCCCAATCTAGTGCTTATTGTTGCAGATGACCAAGGCTGGGGGGACTTAAGCTATAACGGAAATACAAATATCCAGACCCCAAATATAGATAGTTTAGCCATAAATGGTATTTCTTTTAATAATTTCTACGTGCAGCCCGTTTGCTCACCTACGAGGGCAGAATTACTTACGGGGAGGCACTTTACACGTTTAGGAGTATACGCAACATCCGAGGGAGGCGAGCGAATGAACCTTGATGAAACCACGTTAGCGGATGTTTTAAAGAAAGAGGGATATGCGACAGCAGCCTACGGAAAATGGCATAATGGCATGCAACCTCCTTATCATCCAAATTCCAGAGGTTTTGATGATTTCTATGGATTCGCATCAGGTCACTGGGGCAGCTACTTTGATCCCATGCTAGAGTACAACGGAACTATTGTAAAAGGCAATGGCTTTCTGGTAGATGACCTTACAAACAAAGGGCTACAATTTATTCAAAAAGAAAAAGAAGGTCCGTTTTTTCTATATCTACCTTACAATACACCACATAGTCCCATGCAAGTACCCGATGCCTATTGGAACAAATTTAAGGATGCGACCTTGGAAAAGCGATACACGGGGAACGAGGAGGAAGATCTAACTTTTACTAAAGCCGCACTGGCTATGGTAGAAAATATAGATTACAACGTGGGGCGAGTCGTAAGTAGGTTAAACAAATTAGGCCTAGAAGAAAATACAGTGATTATTTTCATGTCCGATAATGGTCCCAACGGATGGCGATGGAACGCTGGCATGCGCGGCAAGAAAGGTTCTACGGATGAAGGGGGTGTGCGGTCTCCGCTACACATGCAATGGAAAGGCACCCTTAAAGCTGGAAAACGCATAACACAGATAGCGAGTGCGATTGACATACTGCCCACACTCGCAGGTTTGTTCCAAATTTCTACTTCTATTGAGAAACCCATAGATGGAATAGATTTGTCAAAACTACTTTTGAACGAAACGTTTCCCATACAAGATAGATTCATCTTCAATCACTGGAATGGAAGAACAAGTGTTAGAAACCAACACTATAGACTAGATGAAACAGGGCGTTTATACGACATGAAAAATGATGTAGGACAAACATCGGATATTTCCAAAAACCTGCCTTTAATCAAGTATTCGCTAGAGCGAGCTAAATCCAAGTGGTTAAAAGACACCGGAGCAAAGCAGCCCTTACAAGATCAAAGACCTTTTACCTTAGGCCATCCAGAACATAAGTATACGCAGTTGCCGGCACGTGATGGTAAACCATATGGAAACATCAAACGAAGTAATCGATTTCCAAACGATACTTTCTTTACCAATTGGACTAGTATTAGCGACGCTATAACCTGGGATGTTAGCGTATTAGAAAGTGGAACTTATGAAGTAACTCTAATGTATACCTTGGCAAAGGGCGATGAAGGCGTGGCTATTCAGCTAAAGCATGATAAGCATAAATTAATTACCACCCTTACAGAATCTCATGATTCGCCCTTAACAGGTATGGAACATGACCGCAGCCCAAGAATGGAATCCTATGTAAAGGACTTTAAATCCAAAATACTAGGAAACATTTCTCTTGCTAAGGGAAGAAGCCCGCTGGTTTTAGAAGCGGTAAAAATTCCAGGAAATAAAGCTATGGATGTGCGTCTACTGCTATTTAAGCGCGTTGAGTAGTATTTGAATGTATGCATTAAAACTCGTGTAAAACTTAGCTAAAACAGTTAAAACCCTTTATGTGTGCGTACATTTTTTATACAGATGTATTCATAAACCCCTTTGTAAACATTTAAGTTCCATTACATATAATTACCGATAATTTTATTCTTACCTTGAACGTCAAAACCGAATTTAGATGAAAAACATTTTAGCTGTGGCGCTCCCATTACTCCTTATTTTAAGCTCTTGTAAAGAAGCAAAGGAAGTCCCTGTAACTAGCCAAACTAGTTCAAATGAAAAATGGATGTTAGATTTTAAAAAAACGAAGGTAAACCCTATCATGACCGCCGATTCTATGTACGTATTCAATGATCCGGTAAGTAACAAAGCCGTTCAATGGCAAAAGGCCGATGTCTTTAATCCAGGAGCGGTCGTGCGTAATGATACTGTATTTGTGCTTTTTAGGGCAGAAGATAATCCTGAAGCTATTCTTGGCGGAAGAACTTCCCGAATTGGACTAGCTTATAGTACAGATGGTATTAATTTTACAAAGCATCCACAACCTATCTTATATCCTGATAATGATGAATTCTCAGAATGGGATCAGCCTGGAGGTATCGAAGACCCCAGAGTCGTGGAAACACCGGAAGGCACTTACATTATGATGTATACAAGTTGGAACAAGGATGTTGCCCGTTTGTCTAGTGCCACTTCTGATAATCTTATTAGTTGGACAAAGCAAGGCCCCGTTTTTGAAGATGCCCATAAGAGTAAATTTCTAGATGTATGGAGCAAGTCCGGCTCTATGGTGACAGAATTGGTGGATGGAAGATTAATTGCTAAAAAAATTGATGGTAAGTACCTTATGTACTGGGGTGAACTATTTGTTAATCTTGCCGTTTCCTCCAATGGAGTTGATTGGGAGCCTACCCTCAACCAAGATGGCGAATTGTTATACTCCTTTACCCCCACCATAAATGAATTTGACAGCCATTTAACAGAACCTGGGCCTCCTGCACTATACACTGATGCCGGCATACTGCTATTATATAACGGAAAAAATCTTAGCGGGGAAGGTGCGACTTCCAAGTATCCAGAAGGAACATACTGTGGAGGACAAGTATTGTTTGATAAAAATGACCCTACAAAGATGATTGAAAGACTGGAAACTCCTTTTATATGCCCTAGCCTCCCACATGAAATTAGTGGACAGTATAAAGCCGGCACAACATTTATAGAAGGGCTCGTATATTTTAAGGATAAATGGTTTTTGTATTATGGTACGGCGGACTCTATGGTTGGATTAGCGGTAAAAGAGTAAGAACAATTGAATGAAGCCAGGTCTGAGTAGCATGATTTTTATTGGTGCCACCATTCCCATTTGAAATAAATCCAAATAAAAACCTCTGTTACCGTGGTAACAGAGGTTTTATTCTTTAATCAAATTTTGTTACTCCAAACTTCTAAAGAATTTCACATTTCCCGGCATCTGTTCTACTACTCTTGAAGATTCATCTTCAATAAAAAAATAGTCAACGCCTAATTCTTTTCCTCTTTTAATAAGCCCGTCCATGTCTATTTGACCGGTACCTAAAGTAACATTGGTTTCTACGTCCGAATGTCCTGAAACATCGCCTACCATACCATGTTCCATATCCTTTAAGTGCATCAATTTAAACTTATCTGGATATTTATTCAATAATATCATAGGGTTTCCCCCGCCATGTTGTACCCAATATACATCCATTTCAAAGCCAAAATGTTCTGCATTTTTAGCCATGTAATCAAAAAGAGAGCCGTCCTTATAATTTCGAAACTCATACCCATGTGCATGGTACACTAGCGTAATACCTTCCTCCTTTAACCGTTTTCCTGCCTTATTAAAAACTTCTGTAGCCTCCTTTGCCTTTGCGAAATCGAAGGTACCGCCTTTATGATCAATCCAGGCACACATCACATAAGTAACATCATAATCCTTAGCATTTTTTATGACCTTTTCTACGTCGTTCTTAAGGTCCATATAACCACCTTGAATACTACGCATGGTTAAACCACGTTCTTTCAACATTTTTTTAAACTCTGCCAATGGAACGCCATAGCTATCACCTCCTTCAATATTGGTAATACCCCAAGATTCAATAAGATCTAATGTACCCGGAACGTCTGTTTTAAACTGATTTCTAAGACTGTATAACTGCAAACCTAATTCCTGTCCAACGGTAACAGCACTAGAGCTAAGAAAAATGCAAAGTATTAACAACTTTTTCATTATGAGCAAGTTAAATTTACAAGTGTAAACTAATAAATTAGGTTAATAAGTTCCCTTTATCATCCCATGTGGCCACCGTATTCCTAGTGCTTTGATCAATACATTTGGCAAGCCACTGTGGATCGTATGCTACGCCATGTTTATCCAAAACATCCTGTGGTACCCCATCCCAAACGTTTGGCTGGTTTCCTTTATATCCCAAATCGGCAATACCTACTTTAGACGTATAATACCCAGTTACTACGAGATTACGCATCAAAGCAAAAAATTGTATTTCTAAAGGCTGTTCATCTAGCGGTATATCATCATCATGAAAACAAATTTGATCGCAAATCTGTTTTTGTTGTTCCAAGGTAGCCGACTTGAATTCAATTCCAAAGTCGGTATTGCTCTTATGATCCATCCACATTAAGCCTCCAAGCAATGTGTTTTTCATATCGGGCATATCCTTACCTATGAATTCTATAAATTCAGGCACATCCGCTTCTAGCGGTCCGCCGTGTGGTTCTTTTGGTGGAAGGATCACAGTGCTTAATACCGCTATGGTTTCCATTTCATGTTCATTAAAAAGCTGTTCTGCTTTCAATTTCTCGATTCGCTCCAACTCATCCGGTGTCCTACCAAAATATTTAGTATCCTCTGGAATCGTTAATGCCTCATCCGCAGTTTTATCTTCTGTTTTACAACCATGAAAAGCCAAAGCGGAAGCTCCCGCCCCTAAAATCATCGTTTGTATACTTTTTCTTCTATCCATTGCCATACTTTAGATATTTTGCTGTTTTAATTGTTCGATAATATAATCACTTGCTCTCCAAGACAGCGCTAAAATTGTCCAAGTACAGTTCTTATCGGCTTGAGAAACAAATGGCCCTGCATCTACAATGAATACATTATCCACATCATGCAACTGATTAAATTTATTGGTTACCGACGTAGTAGGGTCATCACCCATCCGAGTCGTACCTACTTCATGAATAATTTCTCCAGGGGCATGAAGGCCATAATCCCTATCTTTGCCGGGCTTATTCAAATAAATACCGCCCATGTTATGTGAAATTTCTTCGAACGTGTCTTGCATGTGTTTGGCCTGCCGCACTTCAATATCAGACCACTTGTAATTAAACTTAAGTACTGGTATACCATAATCATCTACGGTCGTAGGGTCTATTTCACAGTAATTATCTTTTACCGCCAAACCTTCACCTCTACCACCAAAACCGACAATTGCACCATAATAAGACTTTACTTCATCACGAAGCTTATCTCCATAGCCACCAGTAGGAAGTCCCACTAACTTGTTAAAAGCACCTTGATCAAAGCCAAAACCATAGTTGGGTTGCCCCATACCACCCCAGACTTCGATATGATATCCTCTTGGAAAATCCAATTTCTTGGTATCTCCCCACCAAGGACTATACACATGCATACCTCCCACGCCATCTTCATTGTAGGAAACATCACGGTTCATAAGATCTGGTATAAAAGCCATACCACTGCTTCCCGTAGAATCATGCAAGTATTTACCGATAAGGTTACTGCTATTGCCCAATCCGTTTGGATGCTGCTTACTTTTGCTATTCAACAAGATACGTGCAGAACTACAGGCCGAAGCCGCTAGAACTACTACCTTTGCCTTTAATTTATATTCTTTTCGATCTTCCTTACTGATGTAAGATACCCCTGTTGCTTTTCCTTCATCGTTGGTAGTTACCTCGCGTACCATTGCGTTGACGAATAGCTTTACTTGTCCGCCACTTTTCTGCGCCGGAAATATCAAACAGCTACCCGCAGAAAAATCTGCATACACAGAACAGGAACGTCCACATTGTCCGCAATAAAAACAGATACCACGATCATTATTGATTCGTTTTGTCAACATGGACATACGACTAGGTATTACTGGAATACCCGATTTTTTTGCTCCCTTTATATAAAAAAGCTCGTGTAATCTTGGTTTAGGGGGCGGAAGAAAGAAGCCATCTGGATCATCTTCCAAACCTTCGTTAGTACCAAAAACACCAATCAATTTATCTACCTTATCGTAATACGGTTTTACATCATCATAGCCTATAGGCCAGTCCTCGCCATATCCATCTCTAGTCTTGCCCTTAAAATCCTTCGGGCCAAAACGTAAGGAAATACGACCCCAATGGTTGGTTCTACCGCCCAACATTCTCGCGCGCCACCATTTAAAAGTAGTTCCGGATTCAACCGTATACGGTTCTCCTTTTACCTCCCAGTCACCATAGGACATATCCCATTCCCCAAAAGCCCGATCGGTACCCGCTCCTCTTCGAGGCGAGTCATAAGGCCATTTTAATTGGGTCATTGTTTTGGGATCTGCAGGGTCAAAAAATGGCCCAGCCTCCACTACTGCAACGTTAAGGCCTGCATCTGCCAATTGTTTGGTAGCCATACCACCACCAGCTCCGGAGCCAACGATTATAACATCAAAAATTTCTGAAGATTCTTTTATTTGCATGTATAGTAATTTTGGAAGTTAAGTTAAGGCTTTTGGTTTAAACATTAAATATTTTTTATACGAACGACCAAACATGTAGTGTCCAGTTACACCAAAAGCATAGGGAATGACATAAATAGATTACTCATTTTATCAATTTTATAAAAAGCATATAAATCTAAATTTTGGACTGAACTGGGCTATATTCTATAAACGGTTGTATCAACTAATCCTTAATAACGAAGCCGTTACTTTTGAACTATTATGTATCTTAATCAATTAATTCTGCTATTATTCCAAGTATAGAACGCTACAATAACACAATCATGAATCGAAGACACTTTATAAAAGGTACCTCAGCATCGCTCCTACTTACCTCAGTAAGCAATTATGGTTTTGAATATTTTAAAAATGAAATTCCCAAACGCGTTGGACTAATTGGTGCCGGATGGTATGGCACCAGTGACCTTTTTAAACTAATACAGGTGGCCAATATAAACGTTATTGCAATCTGTGATGTAGATCAAAATCATTTAAATGAAGCTTCCGAACTGATATCAAAACGTCAAAGATCTGGCAAAAAACCTAAGTTGTATTCTGATTATAGAGAAATGCTTGAACATAGTAAACTGGATATCGTACTAATCGGTTCTCCAGACCACTGGCATGCGCTACACTGCATAGCTGCTTTAAAGGCAGGAGCTCATGTATATGTTCAAAAACCTACCAGTGTAGACGTAATGGAGGGTGAGGCCATGGTAGCCGCAGCAAGAAAATATAATCGTGTGGTTCAGGTAGGGACACAACGAAAAAGCACACCACATTTAATTGATGTAAAAAAAGAAATAGTTGATGCAGGTCTTCTAGGTACCATAGCCCATGTAGAAATGTGCTGTTATTACCACATGCGTGCAAATGGGAATCCACCAGAGCAATCGTTACCGGATTTTCTGGATTATGAGATGTGGACCGGTCCTGCACCGCTTAGACCCTATGATGGGATTCCGCATAAAAGATGGTGGCGTACCTTTAGGGAATACGGCAACGGTATAATGGGCGATATGTGCGTTCACATGCTAGATACAGTGCGATGGATGCTGGACTTGGGTTGGCCTCAAAAAGTCAGCTCTCAAGGTGGAATCTTTGTACAAAAAGAAGGGAAATCGAATACGCCAGATACCCAGTCGGCCGTTTTTGAGTATCCTGAACTTAACTGCGTATGGCAACATCGATCATGGGGGAATCCGGTAGACAAGGAATATCCGTGGGCATTTATCATTTATGGTGACAAGGGAGTGCTAAAAGGAAGCCCAATGCAAGCCGATTTTATCCCGAGAGGAGAAGGAACGCCCAAGCATTTTGACGTTTTGTACGAAAGGGAAAAATATCCAGAAGATCTCGTCGAAAAAGATAACGAACTCCATGCCGCACCTGCCACAAGAGGCCACATGATTAATTTTCTTGAAGCGATACAAAATGGCACTCGCCCCGTTGCCGATATTGAAGAGGGGCACATTTCCTCAGCAAGCTGTATTTTAGCAAATTTAGCTATGGATCTTGGTCGGCCCCTCGTTTACGACCCAAAAACAAGAACGGTTATAGACGATGCCGAAGCTACCCAATTATTGACTCGGGAATACAGGGCGCCCTGGCAGCATCCGCATCCGGATAAGGTGTAGCTAACCTGTTAACGATTGAATACGGTTTTAAGTTATAACCACTGTCTTTAAATATAATGGTATGAAATATAGACTTTAGATATATATCAAGCTATCGAGCCATAGCCTATTGGATAGTTCCGCGACTAAATATGCTGATTCACAATATTCTCGAACAACTCCTGCTTGCCACTTTGCAATTTTAGCTCACTACTTTCTTTCGCAATTGTATACAGGTCATTTAAATCTAGTTTCCCATCGGCAAAGGCTTTTCCCTTTCCGGAATCAAAAGAGCTATACCGTTTTTCCCTAAGACTGTTATAGGCTGAAGACGAAATTATTTTATCAGCTGTCAATAATGCTCTGGCAAAATTATCCGCACCACCAATGTGGGCATGGAAAACATCGTCCAAATCGGTCGAATTTCTTCTAATTTTTGCGTCAAAGTTAACGCCGCCACCCTGAAGTCCGCCGGCCTCTAAAAAAACCAACATCGCCTCGGTCGTTTCTAGAATATTATTCGGGAACTGATCCGTATCCCATCCGTTTTGGTAATCTCCACGGTTGGCATCTAGGCTTCCTAGCATGCCTGCTTTTGCGGCAACGGCCATCTCGTGCTGGAACGTATGTTGCGCCAAAGTGGCGTGGTTTACTTCAATGTTGATTTTAAAATCTTTATCCAGTCCGTATTCTTTTAAAAAACCTATAGCCGTAGCAGTATCAAAGTCATACTGGTGCTTCATAGGCTCCATCGGCTTGGGTTCAATAAAGAAGTTTCCTTGAAATCCCTGTGCCCTTGCATAATCACGCGCCATACTTAGGAACTGACCCATATGGTCTAATTCCCTACCCATATCCGTATTTAAAAGCGACATATATCCTTCGCGACCACCCCAAAACACATAGTTCTCTCCATCTAAGGCGATGGTTGCATCCAAGGCTAATTTTATTTGGCCACCAGCTCTCGCTACTACATTAAAGTCTGGATTGGTAGCCGCACCGTTCATATACCTTGGGTTGGAAAAACAGTTCGCTGTTCCCCATAGTAATTTGATTCCAGTAGCATCTTTCTTTTCTTTGATGTACTCGGTAATCGTAGCCAAACGTTTTTCGGATTCTGCAAAGCTTGGTCCTTCTTGAATCAAGTCAAAATCATGAAAACAGAAATAATCAAACCCCATTTTACCAATAAACTCAAATGCGGCATCGGCCTTATCCTTGGCAGCTTGCACAGGGTCGGTGGATTTATCCCATTCAAAGTTTTGTGTTCCAGGCCCAAAAGGATCTGCACCTTGTCCACAGAAGGTATGCCAATACGCGACAGCGAATTTAAAATGGTCCCGCATCTTTTTTCCTGCGACAACCTGCTCAGGGTTGTAATATTTAAACGCCAAAGGATTATCAGAATCCCTTCCTTCGAACTTAATGCTTCCAATGCCCTTAAAATATTCCTTATTTCCTGCTACTGCCATATTATTTTTTATTTAATACCAATTCTAGTTCGTTTTTCCATATTACGTATGCTTTTGTGTATGCTTCCACTTCCTTGGAAGGTTTGTAGGTCATTACATAATCGTTTTCCATGATTCGTTTGCCGAACACCTCAAAATCACCTTTGTGAAGGTCCGCAGCCCTTGCCGCGCCAATGGCACCGGTTGTATTGTATATTTCAATATCATGCGAAATAAGGGTGGATACCGTGCTCGAAAATATTTTGGAACGAAAGAGATTATCATTCCCTGCACGTATTACATTTATCTGGCTTCCGTCCGATCGTAAGATATCCATTCCGTAAACAAAAGAAAATGCTATCCCCTCCAAAGCAGCCCTACACAAATGTGCTTTCGTATGATTGTTCAGATTGACGTTAAGAGTTCGGGTACCTATGTCCTTATTATTTAGCATCCGTTCCGCCCCGTTACCAAAGGGAATAACACAAACCCCATCCGAGCCTACAGGAACCGAAGCTGCCAATTCGTTCATTTCTTCGTAGGAAGCAACATCCAAATTGTTCAGCAACCATCGAAATTGAATTCCGGCCCCATTGATACAGAGCAACTTACCAATTCGAAGTTTCCTGCCCGATTCATAATTGACATGGGCAAAATTATTTATTCTTGCATATTCTTTTACCGAAAGGCTATCCGTTACTGCATAAACAACTCCAGAAGTACCACCTGTGGCGGCTACCTCTCCTGGATTAAAGACATTGAGCGACAAGGCATTATTAGGTTGGTCCCCGGCCCTATATAAAATTGGCGTTCCTATATGTAATCCACTTTCAGAAGCTCCTTTTTTGTTCACAGTGCTCTGTTCTGAAAACGTTGGTACAATCTCCGGAACCTTACTGCCATCAAAACCATAATAGTCCATGAGTACAGCTGCAAGGTCGTCTTTCTTAAAATCCCAAAATACACCTTCGGAAAGTCCAGATACCGTTGTATTCATAGTTCCAGATAAACGGTACGCAATATAATCGCCCGGCAGCATAAATTTATATACGCGCGCATAAATCTCCGGCTCGTTTTCCTTTACCCATTTAAGCTTGGAAGCCGTAAAATTGGATGGTGAATTGAGCAAGTGTGCCGCACATTTATCTTCTCCAATAGACTCAAAAGCTTTTTGTCCAATTTCTACCGCTCTGCTATCGCACCAAATAATGGAATTTCGCAACACGTTACCATCCACATCCAACAAAACCAAACCGTGCATTTGGTAGGAAATACCGATACCTCCTATTTCGGCATTTGTAATTTTATTCTCAGTGGTAACCTTAGCAATTCCAGCGCATGCATGTTTCCACCAATCTTCCGGGTTTTGCTCTGCCCAACCATTTTTTACAGCAATAATGGACATTTCGGTTTCCGGTTCCTGAACTACGCTCAGACTCTTACCTGTTTCTGCATCCACTAGGGCTACCTTAACCGAAGAACTTCCTATGTCGAGACCTAAATAATACATCAGCTTCATTTATAAAATCACCAAAAAAATCGGCTCGTTAAAAATAGGCACAAAAATGCACAGATGAAACTATGGCTCCCATATTTCTGGTATCCAGTTAAAACTATAATCTACAAGAATATTACAAATTGTTGATTTGCAACAAAATAAGAGATTAAAAAATCCTAAACATGAAACCGAAAGGCATCCGTATGGTACAAGAAGATATATGTTTCTTTTTCATTAAAATGTAATTTTTACATTTGTTCCAACTTGGTCAAGGCTTCCGACTTTGAGTTTACATCCAGTTTCAAGTAAATATTCTGAATATGAAAATTGACAGTACTTGTTGTCACAAACAGTTTGTCTGCAATCATTTTGTAGGTAGCACCCTTAAACAAGTAATCTACAATTTGATTCTCTCTTTCCGAAAAGAAGTTAAATGACTTTTTATGGAAGTTCGCCACTACTTTCTTAATAATATCATTGCTCATTGCAGCTCCTTCGCGTTGTACACTAACCAATGCATAATGCAATTTTTCCGAGCTCATAGGTTTTGTAAGATAGCCGTTGGCGCCCTCTTTGAAAGCTTTTTTAATAACATCAAAATCATTATTTGTACTTATCATAATGACTTGGACGTTCCTATCTTTCTTTTTAAACAAGCTTATAGCGTCTATGCCATTCCCGTTTTCCAAAGCTACTTCACAAATAATAATATCCGGTTTTGTTTTCTTGAACTCCTTTAACGCCTTAGTTAAATTTGTGTAGGTTTTAGCTAAAACAAACTCGCTAAAAGGTTCAACATAGGATTGATATGCAGCACTTAAAAGTTCATCTTTTTCTATAACAATAATTCTTGAATTTTGAGTTTTCATAATAGAGGGTTAGCATGATAACCTGCTTACAAATAGCAGGGTAACAAAGTTTAACGGTGTCTTTAGTTTAGGTGTATCTAATTCTGTTTTACAATAAAATAGCAACAGTAAGTACACTCCCTAAGCCTCAGCGGTTTAGAGAAAAAAGCATACGAATACCACGCTTAGTATCAAACGGATACCAAGACATATAACAACGTACTCATGTATTATATACTGATATAAGAGTACGTTCCTAAAATAAAAAATGTGATGGTCTTATCTTATTGGTATTTGATGCTTGAGAAGATACTCGCAGCGATACCAATTAAAAACAGCAGTCTGTTTTTCTAAGAACTTTAAAAGTGTAGCTCTAATCAGGAATAATCCAGAGCTTTTTTTTAAGCGGAATAGTAGGTAAAAATTATCCATATTCTTGGGGGGATTTGGGGTTAAACAACTAGCTAAATAGCTTTTTACAACTGAAATATATGTAATATCAAAATATGTTAGTTCAATTTGTGCTTATTTTCGTTCAAATACAAGAATTGATTACCGTTTATCGATGCAAATGGATGAAATAGTTGATTTAATTCTAGTAAAAGACAAAAACACTTTAATGAAAAAGGAGGGTTTGGCCATCCCCCCGGATACCTTCCCTCCTCTTATCGACAATCCACTAAAACATATATATTAAACAACCAAATACATTCTTTTTGTCTTGCACTATTCTTCCCTGCTATAGTACCCCTCATCATCTTCGTATACGTTAGAAGCAGTTGCTGTGGAACGGTCTACCTGCATAATCCATTTTTCGTCTCTATACTTGCCTCCCAAATCAGATACTGACGCAAATTGTGCTTCTTGTTTCACATCATAATCAGCCAAATAGACATAATGCAAACCATTTTCTTTATTGTAAAACTGCTTTGGCTGTAGCCCCTTTTTCTTTAGGCTCTCCACGAAGGCATTCAAATATTTTTTATTCTTGTACACGTTAGCAATTACGTAGTATCCCGATTTAATGCCGATGGCATCTGCGTCACCCAGCACTTTCACAGGTAATTCAGCATATTCCGTTCTATCAAAATCGTTGTATTTGTTCTCCTTCGCAGTATTTACATTGGTACTGGCCAAATATGTGTCCTCTTCCTTGCTATAGTCCTGTAAGCTAGATTTTATATTGTCTTTGATATCATTACGTAAAAGTCGGACAATAGTTTCAAAACGCTCCTCGAAAGCGGCAATACGAGATGTCTCAATAGAATCTTGGCGCATCATAAGTTCATCTAAAATAAGCTTGTTCTGATAGGCCAAGGTGTTTTCATCCATAGTCCCATTGGCCATTTTTTCATTGAACTTAGCTTCCTTTTGCTTTTTATCCTTTTCGGCCAATAAATCAGAAATCTGTGCCTCGTAATTGCGTACGATTCTGTCTATCTTAGCATCGTTGGAACTGTCTACATAACTATTGGCCATGCTATTTTCGTTCTTAAACGTATAGGCCAAGGATAACTCATGGTTCCATCCTAAATTAGCTTCCTGCTTTGACAGGTCTTTCTCCATTAGATACCCAAGCGACATAGTTTTACTTAAATTAAATCCTACACCGGCAGACATTCCATACTCCTGATCAACCGTAGCCTGCAACCAGCCATAACTTGGCATATCTAACACCATAGAACCTAAATAATAAAGACTACCATCCAAGTTCTGACCTACCTGCGCCAAAGGCATTAATCGTGCATTTTTAAAAAGTCCTCTGGTCGCTTTGAACTCATGGGTATATTGAACAGATGCCTTGATACTGTTTAGTGACAAATTCATTATAAACTCCTCTGTAGTCTGATTGTACCGAAATAAATCTTCAGCATATACCCCGAAATCAAAATTACCTAGAGACAGATTCATCCCTGGTTGTATGGCAATCCTACTTTCGTTTCGAGCATCTGAAATCGTTGGATCCTGTTCCGATATGACCACTCTATTCTTATCTACACCTTTACTAACGTAGGTAATATTCGTGCCAAATGCTAGGGTACTATTCGCACCTAAGTTTACCGATGTAGCATAGTTTGCATTAAATCCGAACTCCTGAATCACACCAGACGACTGACTATAAACCCCAATTCCTAAAGCGGTTCGGTCATTTAGTTTGTTGCTAAAGCCCAAAAAATAATTTTGACTGTTATCGTCGAACGTGGCGTATTGGTTTCGGTGCAGTATGTTCAGATAGGATTTGTTTTCCCGAACCAAAGAAAAGGTTGGGTTAATCAAAAATCGATTAAAAAAAAGTTGATTATGGTATGCACCGGAAGTAGCAATCTCTGTTTTCGCCTCTTGACCATACACGGATAAACTACTGGCTATTGTGGTTAGTATGGAAAAAAGAACTATTCGTACGGCTATTTTATTTGTAAAGTCCATTTGAATATTTTTTATGTTTTAGATGAAATGTTGTCCTACAACAGTTGCCATCCCATTAACCTGGAATTATAAACTGATGTTAAAAGGTCAATCAAAAGCGCATTTAAAAGGTTGGGTATTCCTTGCGCAAATATGTAGTGTGTAACGCTATTCGTCTTCGAATATGGATGAAGAATACTTCTCTTGTCCACTAGAATTCATAGCTTCCAACAATCGAAAATCACCTTCGGGAATGTCCTCTTTCCCTACATAAGTATAAGCAATCTTGTGGGCCGATTTGCTTTTACCTCCACGGTTGGAGACCACATAGGCCATTCCTTTTTGCGGAGCCAATTGCAGGGCAAAATCATCTTCTGAACTATTCACCGAACCTCCCATATTAATGGCCAGACCAACACTTCTTTGCGATACTTGTACAGAATACACATCCAAACCTCCATAACCTTTATGACCCTCGGAGGCAAAGACCAAAGTATTATCTTCCATAACCTTTGGATACATGTCGTTACGCTCTGTATTTACTTTTTCTCCTAGGTTTTTAGCGGTTCCTATTCCTCCATTACTACGAATAGAGGTTACATAAATATCAAATTCTCCGAAGGTACCTGGCATGTTCGATGCAAAGAAAAGGCGTTTTCCATCAGGGGATATGGCAGGATGCACCGCAGAAAACTCCTTTGGACATAAAGCAAGTTCCCGTACAGTTTTCCATTTGCCCTTTACTTTATCCGCTCTATACACCTTATGAACTGGTTCTTTTTTTGAAAAGATTCCAGTTGATGGCTTTACGAAAACAGTTTTACTATAATAGGCTGTTTGACCGTCTCTGGTTAATGATATGGGAGCTTCATAGTCCAACTTGTTTTTACCGTCCGCAACCTCTTTGAGAAAGTCAGGATCTACATTTTTATCCTTTGCGGCAAGTTCTTCTTTCTCCAGCACCAAATTCAACGGCTTGAACCTGTCCCTGAAAGAAACACTACTCTTTTTTGGAGAAGCTTGGGTCATTTGGTAATCGGCACGAACCAACTCCGTCCAGTTCTCATCTACTTCTTCTTCGGCAGTATTGATGCTGCCCAGCTTAGATACGGCATGATCGTATCGCTTTTGATAGGAGCTTTCCAATATTCCATCCTCGCTTAAATCGATTAACCGATCATACCAAAAAAGTGCTTGTTCATAGTTTTCAGATAAAAAATGTGCGTTTCCTAAGTCTTGGTAAACTTCCTTTTCCGAGTAGCCCATGGATTTCAACTGTTTGAAATTTTCCATTCGCTTTACCGTAGCATCCATTTTGTGTTTGTCAATAGATGCATAAGCAGTTCTTTGTGCATTCAAGGCCATACAGCATAATACTGTAAAGCATCCAACCGAGACTTTTTGATGTAAAAGATTTCTCATGATATTAAGATTTTGGGTTTAGACTTCAAAGTTGAACAAAGATTTTTACCCAATACTTAACAAAAATTCATAGGTTTTTGGTGTTTTTACCGATTATCGATGAGAATTCAGGATTTTTAGATACCTAATGATGAAGAAAATAAAAAAAACAGGGGAGGTAATGAAAAGACAGATAATACCCTTTGATAATTGCAATCAACGGAAACCAATACTATTAATTGTGCTTTTATGGACAAGTGGTAACAATTTTGCGATAAAATGCAAAAACACAGTCAAAATAGAAATCGAAAAGCACCAACTGTTTTTAACAGGAGTTTACATGTGAGACAAATAAATTGGAAATTCGTTCAAACCACCTAAACCATAAAGCAAAAGAAATGGCTTAGGTGATTCAAGTCACCAGTACTCCAAATACTTACCTAAACGCTTTACTTCGCCTTTTTTACTCCCAATTTCAAAAGAATGGTTTCTAACAAGCACCATTTTGTAAAGGCAGATTGTATTAAATTAACCCCTATAAATACGGTAAACCATAACCAGTTTATACTAACGTATGCAGATAATACAACGCTAATCAACACCATAGTACCTACGATTACTCTAAAATATGTATTTAACATGTTTTCTATTTATTTAAAATTAAATTGATTTTTCTATTGGTACCACGACCGCCTTTATAGGATTGTTGGTTTCCAGATTACCATTAAACTCCTCAATACCCTTAAAAATGGCATCAATATTTTCATCCTGCGTAAAGGAAAAGAACAAGCTAGATTCCACCCCGCTTTTTTGGCTAGGGAACCAGCTGGATGTTCGCACCATGGAGGTCGGGTTTTTATAACCATCAATATCCGAACCACTAAAGCTCTCAATATTCGCCTCTTTAAAAAGTCGTAGGAGATCTTTCTGGAACTCTTCTACAACGGTTACAATCAGTAGTTTCATTATTATTTTTTTATTTTTCAAGGTTTCAATTGTCAGGCTCAAAACATGGATTCAACAACTCGTATAAAATCCATCAGCTCCTATGCTCACTACCCAAACAAATAATACTCACATTTTTTATTTACTCGTTTTTCAACTGCAAATTGTTTATTCCGCTTCTCTTTGTACTTCTTTCTCCGGATACTTCTTCCTTTCAATCATATAATAGACCAATGGTACCACCAAGAGGGTCAACACCGTTGATACTATGGTACCTCCCATGAGTGATATGGCCAAACCTTGGAAAATAGGATCAAAAAGGATGACAAAAGCACCAATTACTACGGTTCCTGCGGTTAACAGAATTGGAGTTGTTCGCACGGCACCTGCTTCAATGGCAGCTTGCTTCAGCGGTATACCATCTGCCAATCGTAAATTGATAAAGTCGATCAACAATACGGAGTTCCGCACCATGATACCGGCCAAGGCAATCATACCTATAAAGGATGTTGCCGTAAAAAAGGCGCCCATGATCCAGTGTCCCAGAACGATACCGATCAATGACAGAGGAATCGCCACCATCATCACAATGGGGGCCTTAAAGTTCTGGAACCATCCTACTATTAAAATATAGATTAGGATAATGGCTCCCAAAAATGCAATTCCGAGATCTCGGAATACCTCTAAAGTTATCTGCCACTCACCATCCCATTTAACCGTAAAATTGTCTTCAAAATCAGGCTGACCTAAATATAACTCTTGAATTTCGTAGCCCTTAGGTAAAGAAATCTCTTTCAACTTCTCCTCCATACCCAATATAGCGTATGCCGGACTCTCCAATTCACCTGCCATATCTGCCAAGACATACACTACGCGCTTTTGATTTTTTCTGTAAATGCTCTTTGCGCTGGTGGTTTCTTGTATAGCTACTAAATCTGCAATAGGAACCATAGAACCCATTTTAGAAGCTATTTTTAACTGACTAATATCGTTAATCGTAGATTTCTCCTTTTCATCCAATGCCAAGATCAACCCTATTTGCTGGGTGGCATCGGCATCATATAAGGTAGTAATAGGACGGTTGCTCAATGCCATATTCATAGTATGGGCGATCTGCATTGGTGCTACTCCGTACAGCATAGCCTTTTCCTTATCAATGGTAAACTGATACTCCTTTTGATCAGCTTCCACCATCCAATCGATATCCACCACATCATCGGTATTTTTTAGAATACCTTGAATTTCATCTGCAATCCGCATTTGCTCTTCATAATCCGGCCCATACACCTCAGCTACAATGGTAGACAACACAGGTGGTCCTGGCGGAACTTCCACCAATTTCACATTGGCATTGTACTTCTCGGCAATACGCTGTATTTCCGGACGCAATAGTTTTGCTATATCATGGCTTTGGGCGCTACGCTCTCCCTTATCTACCAAATTCACTTGAATATCGGCCATATTGCTACCACCACGCAAATCATAATGCCTAACCAGACCATTAAAGGTAATCGGTGCAGAAGTGCCCACATAATTCTGATAGTTGACCACTTCCGGTCGGGTAGCTAGATATTGAGCAATTTCCTTTGCCACAACTCCCGTGCGTTCCAATGTAGTGCCTTCGGGCATATCGATTACCACTTGAAATTCGTTTTTATTATCAAACGGCAACATTTTCACCGCTACCGATTTTGTGAAGAACAACACCATGGATCCCATCAATAAAAGGAACGTACCTCCCAAGAATAACCATCGTTTTTTAGAATTCTCGATCAAGGGGCGCTCAAATCTATCGTACATTCTATAGATAAGGGTATCTTCCAAAGGCTTTTCCACTTTTTCCGGTTGTCCTTTTTTATCCTTTTCACGTAAAAAGATATAACCTAAATAGGGAGTTATGGTCAGTGCAACAAATAAAGATAAAATCATAGCGATAGATGCTCCTATAGGCATAGGTGCCATATAGGGGCCCATTAAGCCAGACACGAAAGCCATAGGCAGTACCGATGCAATTACCGTGAACGTAGCTAAGATAGTAGGGTTACCCACTTCATTAATGGCATAAAGTGCCGCTTGCTTAAAAGGCAGCCGTTTCATCTTAAAATGCCGGTGCATGTTCTCTGCTATAATAATGGAGTCATCCACCACAATACCTGTAACAAATACCAAAGCAAAAAGTGTTATTCTGTTTAAGGTATAATCTAGCATGTAGTAACTCAGCAAGGTCAATGCAAACGTAATGGGTACAGATAAAAATACCACAAGTCCGCCACGCCATCCCATGGCCAACATCACCACAAAAGTCACTGCCATGATGGACCCTATAAGGTGCAATAATAGTTCCGATACCTTATGGGAAGCAGTTTCCCCGTAATTACGGGTGACCTCCACATGTACATCGTCCGGAATCAAGGTGGTACGCAGATGGTCTACCTTATCTATAATTACTTCTGCAATATTCATGGCATCCGCACCCTTTCTTTTGGCCACGGAAATCGTCACCGCCGGATATTCCGACTTGTACTCGGCAGCCTTTTCACTTGCCTGTCCAAAACCTAGGCTCACATAATCCTTTGGAACCTCTGGACCATCTATAATCTGTGCAACCTGTTTTAGGTAAATAGGTCTATTTTGCTGTACGCCTACTACAAGATTCTCTACGTCAGTAACCGTTGCCAGAAAGTTCCCCGTGGTTACCAGGAATTCGGTATCGTTCTTATCAAAACTGCCCGAACTTAATTGCGCATTGTTCGCCTGTATCATTTCGGCCACCGTTAAAAAGTCCAGTCCGCTGGCCGCTAACTTTTCCTTATCCATCACCACGCTCAACTGGCGGTCCTGCCCCCCTATTTTATGGGTTACGGCCACATCGTTCACCTTCTTGATCTCGCTCTCCAACTCCTGTGCCATCTGGCCCAACTGGTAACTATCGTAGTTTTCGCTCCAAAGTGTCAAACCTAACATAGGCACATCATCAATGGCACGCGTTTTCACCAAAGGAAAAGTTACCCCTTTCGGCATTTGGTCCATGTGCTTGTTGATCTCGTTGTACAACTTCACAAAAGAGCGCTCAATATCTTCGCCAACATAAAACTGTACAATGACCATCCCCTGTTCCTTCATGGATGTCGAATACACATATTCGACCCCTTTAATATTACTGATCAATTGCTCTAATGGCTTTATGACACGCGACTCCACCTCGGTCGGACTCGCACCGGGATAACCAACAAAAATATCTGCCATAGGCACATCTATCTGTGGTTCCTCCTCACGTGGTATCAGAAATGAACTGTATACCCCAATGACCATGAAAACGATCATTAAAAGCACCGTTAATTTACTGCTTATGAACATCTTGGCAATCTTGCCTGCTATTCCTTCCTTCATGTTTTTTATAGTATTAGTTGGGCGTTCGGGCGGGCTTTACACTCTTACTCCTCGGCAACTATCGTTGTCTGTGGGGTAACCGTTGCAATCCCTAACGCAAGCTTTTTATTGAATTGAAATGTTTGCGCCGTTATAGAGTTTACCCTCGGATTTAATGATATACTGCTCATCAGCAGATAGGCCCGAGAGCACTTCTACCTCATCTCCAATGGTTCTGCCCAAACGCAACCAGCGCAACAAGGCGGTGTTACTTTGGCTTACGGTATAAACGCCGCTCAATTGGCCATTTTCGACTACAGCTTCCAAGGGAATTAGTATAGCACTTGAACCTTCTTTTCTTTCTATCGGGAACTGCACTGTAGCATACATCCCGGAAAGTACATTCGCATCGGTTTCTTCCAAGACCACCTTAACCATATACTGTCCGCCCGTATTCTTTGCCGAAGTACTAATTTCTGTAACCGTACCCTTAACTACTTTGTCCAATGCTTTAATTAAAATAGCTACTTTACTATTATTTGAAATACCCAATATCTCAGATTCCGGAACCATAGCCATAACCTGAAAATTTCCAGGAGCTTCTACCTCCAATAAAGGCATTCCCGGGTTTGCCATATCTCCAGCTTTTATGAATTTATTCGTTACAACACCACTAAAAGGGGCGCGAATATTGGCATAGGACAATTGGGCGTTTACCTCGTTTTTCATTTCTTTGGCAGCGTTCAAACGTGCTTTGGACATTTCGTAACTAGCCGTAATATCATCCAGCTCCTTTTGCGAGGCGCTATTTTCATTAAAAAGTGCAGTAAACCGTTCAAAGTCTTTTTTGGCATTGTTGAAAGCTGCCTGCGCTTCGGTGATACCTGCATTCACTTGTGCCAATTTTGCCGCAACATCTGTATTATTTATGCTTAGTAGCAGTTGTCCGTTGGTAACCTTGTCGCCCATATCCACATAGATTTTATCTACGTAACCCATCATACGGGTACTTATATTAGCGCTATTAATAGCTTCGATTTTTCCGCTGACCGATAAAAAATTGGTGTCCGTATTTTGCGAAGTGGTCCTAACTTCAACAGAAACTGTTGGGCTTGTGTTGGTCGTCGCTTTCGATTCTTTATCGCCACAACTTGTAGCAAAAATGACTATCCCTAAGCTCAGTGCGATTATATGTTTTCTATTCTTCATTGTATTGTTGGTATTAAGCGTCTTGTGCAATGTATGTAGTGATTGTTTTTTGTTCATAACTAAAGTATTCTCTTATTGGTAGTTAGGGCGACGTCAAAAACTGAACATAGGCCAGCGCATAATTATGCTGAAAAATGGTGGCATAATATTCCAATTGTTTTTGGGCATATTGTGTTTCTGCCATTAAGAGATCCGTTGTTTTTTCCAAGCCCTGTTCAAAGCGATTTGTCCGTATCCGTAACGATTCCAAAGATTGCTCTAAGGAAAGAGCAGTGAGTTCCAAATTATTTTGGGCGTCTTGTAGCATGCGCATGGCCCTGTTCAGCTCTACCTGACTTTTTGTTTTATACTGTTCTAGTTCTAATTTTGATTTTTCAAACTCCGCTTTACTTTTCTGCGCCTTCCCAAAACGCTTGGAACCCTCAAGAATGTTCCATTTTAATTCCGCCCCAAAAAGATATCCATCCGAAGCGCCTTGAAAAATTTCGTCATCGTGCAGTTCATACCTTCCAAAAGCGTTTAAACGAGGTAAGAAAGTCATCTTATCAGCTTTGTGTATTTGTTCGTAAGCTTGGCTGGCAGCCTCCATAGCTTGGATATCACTTCTGTTGTCGGTAACGGTTTCCATAGCTTGCACCTCGGTTTCCACGGGCCATATCATTAATGTGTCCGATGGTTTCAACAGTGCATAAGTACTATCGTTCATCAACACAGATAACTGGTTACTTGCATTTAGCACGCCGCTTTCCGCATACTGCAATTGGTTTTCAATTTCGGCAACCCTAACGTTTACGGCCAAAATATCCGACTTTTGAAGATACCCCTGTTCAAAACTATTCATGGCTATACGCTGATTTTCTAGGGCTGTTTCTTTTACCTTTTGCAATACGTCCAGCGTTTTATAGGCCAGCTGTAATTGCATGTACGCTTTGTCTACTTCTAACGTAATATATTGCTCCTTACGAACAGATTGTAACTCCGTTGCCCTTAATTTGGCTTTGGCAGCTTTACGCTGATATATTCCATCAAAATTTAACAAGGGTTGTTCTATTGTAATTCGCGTGGCATAATCCTCTATTTGTCTAGGGTCATTAAGCAAAGTAGGATTAAAGTCATTGGCGGTTAAAATGGACTGGTTTAATTTAGAGCCAAACGCCATTAACGGATTTGTTGTGGCAATGCCCGTATGGCTAATACCTATATTTGGCAGAATGACCGCGTTGGTCTGCCTAAAGTCTCCTTGTGCAGCCATTATATCGCTTTCGGCCATTTTAAGAGTAGTATTGCCATCCTTCATTTTTACAAGAACCTCATCCTTGGTAATCCATTGTGGTTCCTGTGCCTTTGCCCATTGAAAGGCGGTTAAGAAACAGATTAATAAAAAGTATCGCTTCATTTGTTTTCAATATTTAACTACAAAATTACGCTTGCTCTTTGGGCCGTACAGTAACCAATGTTACCGAAGGGAAAGTATTTATATGAAAAGGATGATGAGGTTTACCAAAAAAAAATAGCGGAATATTGGGCACACCCCCAGCATCGGAAATACTAGTTCTAAAATAGATAATACCTTGAATTCGGTTTTTAGTACACCATTCCAATGAATTCATACGAATAGCTAATTTATTTTCCATCCTTGATTCATCGTAGACATTTGAATAGCATCGACTGCTCAGCGTTGAAGCTCATTCACTTTTAAATCCAGAGCAACAAAAAAGGCACCCTGTTTCACCAAGATGCCTTTTTAAAACAACCAACCAAAATTTTTATACGTTACTTAATTTTTTATAGATACAATAAAGGTATTGAAAATGCTATCTCCTATTGATCCGCCTTAAAACTTCCTATTCTAGGGCTTTGAGCAAGTAAGCATGTGTCGCTTCAGCATAACCCTAATATAGCAATGGCTCCTATAATTACACATGGCGCTTTTTTAATATATTCCCTTTTTGCTTATTATTCAGCTACTTTACGTGTACCACCATGTCCGCCAGCGACGATAACCAAAATTTTTAGGCTCAACCAAACGAACTTAAAAAATTGAACTATGGGATTCATCATAAAAAAACGTTTCGACTTTGATATTCTTCTCATAACAAATTATTTTGTTTCTAGTGTCTGTTTTTGTGTTTACAAATCCGCTACGAAGCCAGAGTTTAAATATTCAGATTTGAACCTTAAGACTGAAACCTACTCCGGTATCAACCACCAAAAAGGTTTCATTTTTGCTTTATACATAAACGCATAGTGCAGGGCCAGTTTAAGCCAATGTCCTGCCAATCCTATTTCGCCAAAGGTCTTTCCCAATTGGCGCCCGTGTGTATCAGGATACTTCTTAAAATCAGGTACTATAGGAAATGTGGTAATACTAATACCACTACCCTTGGTCATACCATAACCGGCAGATGCAATACAGGCAGCTCCCATATTCCCCATAGAGCCTTTATGATGCAGCTCTTTCTTTCCCTTAATAGTATCTATGATATTATCGGCCACTAGTTTTGCCGTAATACCCGAAGGCATTCCCGTACGCGGTGGTGCAGGCGAAATTACCGTGCCGTTCTTACTGACCCTTGGTTTGGAAATGGCATGTGGTGGCGCAAAAGCAATACCCGGGGCAAATATGTTAGGATAGGAAGGATTCTGGTAGGTTTCCGGCCAATCCTGTACGCTCCACTCCTCATAAGGTTTAGGCGTATAATCGGCATCTACGATCATAAAACCTTTAAACAATTTTTCTGTTATGTCCTGATTGTTTTTGTCAAAAGCCTTAAAACCATGACCTGAAAAAGCCGGTATTAACATGGCAAAATCATAGGTTTCCGAATCGTATTCGCCATCCAAGGTTTCATAATGTGCCAACCCATCCTCTATTTTGTTGACACCGGCTCCAATAATCCATTTAATCCCACGGTCTTCAAAGACCATCTCAACCATTTCACTGGATTTCATAATGTTGCTACCATAGCTGAGCAACATGCCATCCATACCAAAATCTCCCAACTCTGGCTCATTGGCAATCCATGTAAGCTCTGCCATATCCCGAACCTTATGCCTTCTCAACTCCTGCTCCACGTTCAGAATATACTCAAATGCAGCACCTTGACAGGTAGATTTTCCATGTCCAGTCCCAATAAGGATTTTCGTCTTTTTGCCTTGCTTCATTTGCTGTATGAGATCGTTCAAAGCGCCCCATGCGTGTTCCGCGTGGCCATATGTACATACCGAATATGCTTTATTGGTACCGGGATCAAGCCCCTCGGTCATATCAAAAGCCAACTTGGGACCGGTTGCATTGATCAGGTAATCATAGGTTACCTTTTCAGTACTGCCTTTTTTCTCACCCACAACATACGAAACGTTCACATAAGGTTTTGCAGTTTCCGCATCACCTTCTGGATGAAAAGTGGTCACCTTGGCCTGTTTATAACCTATCCCCTTTTTCTTGTACAAGGGTTCCAAAGGGAACAGAATCTCTTCAGATTTCATTCTACCGATACCTACCCAAATATTGGAAGGTATCCATTGGTAATTGCTATTGGGAGAAACCACCACCACTTCATGTTCCTTACCTAGTTTTCTGCGTAGGTGGGCGGCGGCAACATGACCAGAAATACCGGCTCCAAGGATGACTATTTTTGACATTTTATTAGTTTTAAATGTGAAGCTAATCCAACTTAAGGAAGTGCAAAATGATATTCGTCACTAGATTTTAAACATCATTCTTACACTTATGATAAAGTTCAGGCTTATCAACGGTGCCTACAGCAACTTTTGTTACACAAGAAATTAAAACCTATCAATTTTAGAGTGCTAATCCTTAAGAAGGGTGTGATTTAGGCTTTATCACTATTAGAAATTAGATAAGTACTATCCGTTGTAGCTATTTCAAACAACAAACGGAAGGTTTGACCTTCGAGGTTTCGGTGGCTGCTGGGTCGTAAAGCCGGCTTTCAACTACAAAATCAAATTCAAATTCAAATTCAAATTCAAATTAATAAAATCGAATAATCGTTAAAGTATCATACTAGGCTGTTCGCAATTATTTCAGAAACAAGGGTAAGCGCACAATAGTTATCCCTAGTTTTGCAGCTTTAAAATTTAGAATATGATTTCAGTCGATAATTTAGAGGTTTCCTTCAGCGGTTCTACGCTATTTAGCGGCGTTTCTTTCGTGATCAATCCAACCGACAAAATTGCCTTAATGGGTAAGAACGGTGCCGGCAAATCTACCATGATGAAAATTATTGCGGGCGAACAAAAGACCAATAGTGGTCATGTACGCGCGCCAAAAGATGCGGTTATTGCCTACTTGCCACAACATTTGTTAACGGAAGACAATTGTACCGTTTTTGAGGAAGCGGCCAAGGCCTTTAGCCATGTATTTGAAATGCGTGACGAAATGGAAAAATTAAACAAAGAACTCGAAACCAGAACGGATTATGAAAGCGATGCCTACATGGGCATTATTGAAAAGGTTTCCGATCTGGGCGAAAAGTATTATGCCCTCGAAGACGTAAATTACGATGCCGAGGTAGAAAAAGCCTTAAAAGGACTGGGTTTTAAACAAGAGGATTTTATCCGGCAGACCAAGGAATTCAGTGGTGGCTGGCGTATGCGTATAGAACTGGTAAAAATTCTGTTACAAAAACCGGATCTTATCCTATTGGACGAACCTACCAACCATATTGATATAGAATCCGTAATCTGGTTGGAGGATTTTTTAATCAATAAGGCGAATGCCGTTATGGTCATTTCGCACGATAGGGCGTTTATTGACAATATTACCAATAGGACAATTGAAGTGACCATGGGCCGCATCTACGATTACAAGGCCAAATATACCCATTACCTGCAATTGCGAGAAGATCGCCGTTCTCATCAAATTAAAGCCTACCAAGAGCAACAGAAATTTATTGCGGACAATATGGCGTTTATAGAACGGTTTAAAGGCACGTATTCCAAAACCAATCAAGTAACATCGCGTGAGCGGATGCTAGAGAAGTTAGAAATTATTGAGATAGATGAGATTGACACATCTTCTTTAAAACTTCGTTTTCCACCAGCACCCAGGTCTGGCGATTATCCCGTAACAGTTACCGATGTTTCCAAATCGTACGGAGATAATGTGGTGTTCAAGAATGCGAACATGTCCATTTCGCGAGGTGAGAAAGTGTCTTTTGTAGGACGTAACGGTGAAGGAAAATCGACCATGCTCAAGGCAATATTAGGCGAGATTCCTGTAGAAGGCACCTGCCAGTTGGGGCATAATGTAAAAGTGGGCTACTTTGCCCAAAACCAAGCGGCATTATTAGATACGGAACTCACTATTTTTCAGACCGTGGATGAGGTTGCCTATGGCGATATCCGCACCCAGATAAAAAATATTTTGGGCAGGTTTATGTTCAGTGGAGAGGATATCGACAAAAAAGTAGGCATGCTTTCCGGAGGAGAAAAAACCCGTTTGGCCATGGTAAAATTATTACTGGAACCGGTTAACCTGCTAATTTTAGATGAGCCTACCAACCATTTGGATCTAAAATCCAAGGATGTGCTCAAAGAGGCACTTTCTACCTTTGATGGCACCTTAATACTGGTATCCCACGATCGCGATTTTTTGCAAGGGTTATCTGAAAAAGTATTTGAATTTAAGGAACAACGGGTCATAGAACATTTTGAGACCATAGATGCCTTTTTAGAACGAAACAGGATAAAAAGCATTGCCGAAATCAACCTGATGAAATAAGGACAAGAAACTACTTTTTAATGACAACTATTAATTTTAAGTATTAACGTTGCTTGCATAGGATGATTCCTCCTTACCATAACTATCAACAAGCTGTAACAATCTGGTAGCATACCCTAGCAGGCAACAAAAGAGCACCTGGGGATATTTTATCGAGCTCCTGCTTAAAAAATACATTAGGAAGGGTTCCGTAGGTAAATAAATCCTCGGCATATCTTTAAATTTCAAAAATCTTTGATTCAAAAAAAATTAAGGCATTAATGCATAACCCTGAAGTTGATAATTTGCTAGGACCGTCATAGCCGATAGGGCTAACTTCGTGTTGGGGTTTAAATCTTCTGCAGTGTATCCTCGTGAAGCAGTCGCTTGAGCACATACAAAGAGCGCTACTCCATATTCATTTAGTAATTTCAGCAGTTCGTTATTGGGATTGGCTTTTTGGTATTTCTCTTGATACTTTTCATCGTTTAAGGTAATGAATGTAGCACCTCCATGAATGGCGGCAACTATATGTATGTTATCCTTAGGAACGTTTGCTGCCCCTAGCATATTGATTACCCTTGCAATTTTCCATATTCCAATGTTAACACCATCCATTTCCCGCTCACCCGTGATATCGAAAACTAACTTATATTCCAAGGCTGTGTCAGGTTGCACGGCAACATCTTCAAATTGTTTTATTTTGCCATACCCTTCTATTACAGGGGTTGTCCATTCTTGAGCCGTCAAAAGACTTGTTACCATAAGCAAGCAAAAAAGAGTTGTAAATTTGGTCATAGTGCTGTTTTATTTGGATTTTATAAAACTAAATTAGATGAGATAAATCTGTACTAAAATACTGTTTTCTATCCTTTTAAAAAGCACCTTGTTATTTTAAATTTGTGTTTTATCTGTGCTACAGTCATCAATAAGGCTAAAAGGTTAATTTAGCAGTGTATTTATTTAGATGTCAAATTTTCCGATAGCACAAACACACAATCATTCATGCAAGAGGTTCGGCTTCTTTATCGTAAACTAGTATTGCTTATACTAAGCGTATTTGCCTTGCTACTCTTTTTATTTATCTCTGGGCCCTACTTCAATTCGGATCTATTGCCTCCAGCGAGCGACAAACTGGTTGAAACGGTAACGAATTGGCAACCTAAAAATGTGCTTTCCGAGCTATCCAGTATGCCCCCTTTAGTAAAACAAGGCTATTTTTTAATTACCGAAACATCAAAAAATATGGGGCCTATGGTCATTGATACGACCAAGCAATTTACAGGAAACAACCTCGCCTGTACCAATTGCCATTTAAAAGCTGGGACTCAGGCTGGTTCGGCATCTTGGGTAGGGGTTACAGATCGATTTCCACAATTTGGAGGGCGTTCAAATACCATAGGTACTATCGAAGACCGTATTAACGGATGTATTGAGCGAAGTATGAACGGTACAAAACTACCCTTGGAATCAAAAGAAATAAAAGCTATCGTTGCGTTCATGGAATGGTTGGGTGAAGGAATTCCAGAAGAAAGAAAAAAGGAATTTAAAGGCTACGCTCCAATAAAGATTCCCAATACCGCTGTTAATCTCGAAAGAGGAAAGATTGTATATACCCAAGAGTGTGCGCTATGCCACAAGGAAAATGGTGAGGGTATTCGCCATATTGATGCGAGTAAAGGATATCAGTATCCACCCTTGTGGGGAGCTGATAGCTATAATGATGGTGCCGGTATGAATAGGGTAATCACTTCAGCCGAATTTATAAAAGGAAATATGCCATTTGGTCAAGCCACATGGGACAATCCGAAATTAACCGACGAGCAGGCATTCAATGTTGCCGGGTACATTAATAGCTTTGATAGGCCCAAAAAGAAAAATAAAGAAGAGGATTATCCCGATAAAAAATTAAAGCCGGTTTCTACCCCTTACGGTCCCTGGGTGGACGATTTCTCGCCAGAACAACATAAATACGGTCCCTTTTTACCGATTTTTGAATACTACAAAGAGAAATACGATATCATCAAAACCAAATAAGACTGATGCGTAACCCATTATATTTATTGCTGCTAATTCCTCTTTTTGTTGTTTCTCAAGAATCCGATGAGACTGAAGCCATGGGAACGTTTAGCGGACAATGGAGAACGTATTATATGAATACCTTAAACAAAGGCGATTTAAAAGACTTCCGCGCCTTAGCCACTGGGGGCAAAATCAAATATCACTATAAATTTAATAATCGGTTTGAACTGGGTGCTGCATTGTACAACACCACTAATTTGGGAATACAGGACTTACAAGAGCCCGACGCTACTACGGGAAGAATAAGCCGATATGAAGAGGGGCTGTTCGATCGGCTTGATTTGGCCAACGAATCCGTTTTTTTACTAGGGGAACTCTATGCTTCGTACACTTTTAAAAAAAATACTTTTAAGTTGGGAAGAATCAAAATTAACACGCCACTAATCAATCCTCAAGATGGTAGAATGATTCCTACCTTGGTACAGGGTTTCTGGTATAAATACGAGATAAAAAAGGGCAGTATAGTGCAACTTGGCGTATTAAATCAAATAGCGCCACGCTCAACCGGGAAATTTTTTGGAATCGGCGAAAGTATTGGTACCTACCCTGTAGGACGCAATGCCTCGGGACAGCCTAGTCAGTATTTTGGCAATACGGTTTCCGACTATATTATATTATTGAATTCGAACCTAAAAATTACGGATAAGCTACAACTCAATCTTTGGAATCAATTTGTAGACAATATAGCGAACAACTTCTATCTAAAACCTACATTTAACTGGACTAAAAACTTTAGCATTGCGATGGAGTGGCTACACCAAAATAAAATTGGCGACGGTGGCAATGCCATTGAATCCCTTCGTTATTTTGATAATAACTCAGCGGATATTCTAGGTATTAAATTTGATTTTGGGTGGAAGAATTCTTCAATTTCTTTGGGCTACAATAGAATATTACCTCATGGGCAATTTATTTCCCCAAGGGAATGGGGGCGCGAGGACCTTTTTAGTTTTCAAAAACGTGAGCGTAGTGAAGGTACGGCAGACAACCATGCCTTGGTTTTTCACTTTAATACTACGCTGCCCTTAATTAAGGACAATGCTCAAATAGTTTCTACGTGGAGCATTGGACGACACTGGAAACCATCGGTACTTGATGCTGTTTTAAATAAATATGCCGTGCCGGACTACACGCATCTGAATCTGGACCTATTCTTTAATTTTAAAAAACTAAAACACCTTAAACCAGAATTGTTGATTACCTCAAAAATTGCCAATGGTGATGTTCCGGATAATCCAAATTTCTTCTTTAACAAAGCAGATCTGGTACATATAGATTTGATTTTGAACTATAATTTCTAACCAACCAAAAACTACGATCAAAAAAAATCCCTAAAGTCCATACTAAAGAGATTTTTTTTATTGAGCTAGTTAATTTCTTTTGAAAAAAGAATTATACGTTCTTTCCCTTCATCATTTTATTCCAATACAAATAAGGTAGTCCATATTTCTTTAACATCCACAAACGCCAATGTTCCTTTGAGGAATCAAAAACTAGCATCTGTTTCAGTTTTGGATCAGGTGTAAAGTTATTTTTATAGTCGAATTCTGCCAAAACCATTTTTCCATAATCCGTCACTAGCGGACAAGATGAATAACCATTATACTCCTTGGTGCCCATTTGGTTCTTGTTTATCAACACGTTGATATTGTCTACCACAATCGGGACTTGTTTACGTATGGCCGCACCAGTTTTAGCCGTGGGCAAAGCTGCCACATCACCAAGACCAAAAATATTGGAGAACCTATTGTGCTGCATTGTCTGGTGATTAACATCTACCCAGCCAGCATCGTTTACCAAAACAGACTCCCGAACAAATCTTGGGGCTACGGAAGGGGGTGCCGTATGTATCATGTCGTAATGTATGCCGTACCGGTCGCCATCCTTAGTAACCTTAACATCCTTGTAATTGTATTGAAAAGATTCGTCAAGCTCCAGTTCTTCAGCTTGGTCACCGGTAATGACAACACAACCTCCTGCATTAATCTCCTTGCCCATTTCGTACCAAGCAATCTGCTTTTCTGCATCAACTTCTACCAATTTATGGTGAAAACGAAGGTTGATATCTTTTCTATCGACCACCTCCATCAACGTTTTTGCGATTTCCTTAACCCCAAAAATGACCGTACCACCAGTTGCAAAAACCACATCTGTTTTTTCGCGAACACCACTTTTTCTAAACTGACTTTCGGCCAAATACATTATTTTTTGTGGTGCACCGCCACATTTTATAGGAGTAGTAGGTTGTGTAAATAGTGCGGTGCCGCCCTTGAAATTTTTAATTACCTCCCATGTATGTTTAGGGTTCGTATAATTGCTACAAACAATCCCCTTATCCATGGCATCACCAAGTCCTGGCACTAGGCTAAAATCATAGGTTAAGCCAGGTGCGACCACTAAATAATCGTACGTAATAGTGCCGTTGCTTTTAGTTGAGACTGCGTTGTTCTCAGGATTTAATCCATCGGCATAGTCCTTTATCCACTTTACACCCTTGGGCATGACCTCAGCCATGGGTTTGGCCGTTTTGTCAAAATCGTAAGTACCTGCCCCGACCAGCGTCCATGCAGGCTGGTAATAATGTGTATCGGCCGGTTCTATCAGGCCAATGTCGTAGTTCTTGTCTTTTTTCAATAATTGAGCCGCGACCATGATACCCGCCGTACCGCCACCAATAATCAAAATTTGATGATGTGATTTCATTTTAGCTATTTTCTGGTTGATTTCTTAAAAATAGTCGAATGGTTTTGCGAATACAGTAACATTTGTTACAAAGCTTTTGAAAACTTGGAAACAAGGCATCAAAAAAGGTCTATCCCAAAAATGGGATAGATCTTTATTAATTTATTAAGCCAAAGAAATTACTTCTTCAATTTGCATGAATTTATTCCAAAAAGGGTGTAAAGCGGACAAAAGCTGACGAAACTAGTTAATAAAAAAACGGCGGCCAATGCTAAAAGTACATATGCCAAGGTGCCATCGATAACTTTAAAATAGTACAAACCTACAGCGGCCATTGCTACAATAATACGAATTATGCGGTCAGTTCCGCCCATGTTTTTTTTCATAATTATATTTTATTTGTTTTTATTCCCTAGCTTCTACCGACCCAAGAGTTAGGGGTGATTGGTAAAAGAGGATTATATGGTTACTTGTACATTCGATAATCAGGTTAAAGCTTACTTGAAAGTAGTGAAAAAAATCAATCTAAAATAAAATCTACCGCCAATTGAGCGTGTAAATCTGTGGTAGATAGCAAGGTGATTTCGACGTCCTCCTGTTTGATCAACAAGGGCAACTCAGTGCAGCCTAAAATGATTCCTTGGGCACCACGTTTTATCAGCATACTAATCTGGTCAAGAAAAAAGTCTTTGGCCTTTTCGGTAAACTGGCCTTGTGTCAACTCCTTGGAAACATAATCGTGCGCCATTGAAATGCTATGTGTTTCGGGAACTAGTGTTTCGATACCATATTTTTTCATCAAAACATTGGGAATAAATCCTTTAGTCATGGTTGGCCGGTTACCCAATAATCCTAATTTTTTGAGTCCCAGTCTTGCAGCTTCCTTTCCTGTGGCATCGGCAATATGTAAAATGGGAATGTCGATTTTTGGCTGGACAAAATCATAAGCCATATGCGGCGTATTGGCACAGATAACAATTCCTTTTGCACCTGCTTTCTGGAGTTTTTGGGCGACATCCAAATAGGTAGTATTTATTCTATCCACATTTTGTTCGCGCATAACTTCAATGTTTATACTATGGATAATCATAGGCGGATTGCCCCGCGTACCAATTTGCTTTCCCACCAACTCATTGATCAAACGATAATAGACGATTGTTGAATGCCATGATGTACCACCAATTAGTCCTAGTGTTTTCATGTCTATTCTTACTTTTTATCATCAAAAGTAATCGCCCAAATACCTCTAACTTCATTTGTGTCATAACCAAGTGCTTTATCGGAAGGGTATAAATCTTGAAGTTTGGCCATTGTTGCGGGTTGTACTTCCTTGTTAGGTGTTCCGTGACATTGAAGACACATCGCGTTAGTAGTAATGGGAAAATAGAAATTTACTTTTTTGTTCTCTTCTTTTAATATGGGTTTGGGTTCTGTTCCAGAAGCAACAATCCCCTTGAAATAAGAGATATAGCCAAGCTCGGCTGCGCGTGCAGTATTTGCCTGATTTCGTGGTTTGTCCGATACCCTTTTGATAGTTGCATTTTTAAGCTGCGCGATACTGTCGGTTAATGGCAATGCTTTGACGTTACAGAATTCCAACGCCCCTATAGTACCCTGTTCCTGTATGGCCTTCATTAGGTTTTTACCCAGTGCGCCTTTGGCGGCTAAGGCGTATTGCATGCCAATTTTGGCATTAGCATCTTGGGGTGCCTCTGCTGCTTTCTTTTTATCCTTACCCTTTCCTTTTCCTTTTCCCATTCCCTTACCATTGCCGTGCTCACTTTCAAAATGGGCATCGAACCATGATGGCTTCTCTATTTCATTATCATACAGGTAGTCCGCTATTTGTTCCACAACATCATCCGGGTAGGGCATATAAGGCATTTTCCCAAACTTACGTTGTGCACCGGGCATTTTGGTAATAGCTTCTGGATCATTTATCCATTTAATAAGATCTTGGGTAAACTCTTCTTTAGTTGTTTTTTCACCTATATAGTGCTTTTTTATGGCAATCATTGGCGGTGCGATCATACTTTCTTGCGCTACCTTAGGATCATGACAAATATAAAACTCCGTTTCCATGATTTTTCTACCTTCATGGTTCCTTTCAGAACGCTCTAACGCTGCTGTAGTAGTTATTTCCGAAACACCGGATTTTGGGGCATCCTTACAACTGAACACTAAAATAAGCGATACTAAAAATAACAGCTGTTTCATTAGTCATGTTTTAATGGTTTTTGTTCCATGTTATTTCTATGCATGTTTCCTATTATGCTTTGGACATCTTTCCGGTAGCACAACTCACAAAGGACATCGCCTTAGTGCCTATAGAATTTTTATCATCGATGGATGGGTAACCCAAGGATTTTAGCCGCTCCTTAACCGCTAAAGCATGTTCCATGTTGTTATGTTCAAATGTTACGGTTGACGAATCCACATCTACGTTCAAGTCCGAAATATGTTCTAATTCCGCTAGTTTGGACGTAATGGTTTTTACGCAACCGCCACATTTTAAATTCTGTATTGTTATTGCTGTTTTCATAGCGCTAATAATTCATTTTCTCCTAAGGGTCAACCTAGGAGTATTAAATTTCCCAATTGCAGGTTCGGGGGTTTCACGACCAACGCGAATATCCTCCCTTTAGGTCATAAATTTGAGAAAAACCCATATCCACCAATCTCCGCGCAGCTTTTTGGCTCCGCGCCCCGGAACGACAATACAAGTAAATTGGTTGTTCCCTGTTCATTTTATCAAAAGATTTTTTGAATCCGGCTGCATTAAAAAAATCAATATTAACGGCATTTTTGATATGGCCGCCTTTAAATTCGTTGGCGGTGCGCACATCGACCAGCTGTACTTTTTTACCGGAAATCGCCTCTTTATAGCTGTTTGCATCAAGTATCTCGATTTTATCCGATGCTTCGTTTCTAATTCCAAATAAGGTACTTAAGAATGACATATATTATATTTTAAAGAATTGATTTTTGAAAAAGAAACAGTCAAATCTTACTTTGACCGTTTCTTTAAAAACAACCAACCAAATCAATTTACTATTCGTTTAAGTTTAGCTCCTTCTTAGCAAGATAAAAATCTACCTTCTCTACGGAGTCGTCGTTTAACCTTGCATCCATTTCCGCCAAGGTTTTTGGTGGCGGAACAATAACCTGGTCACCTTTCTTCCAATCCAAAGGCATGGCCACTTTAAATTTGTCCGATATTTGGAGTGCTTCCAATGCACGTAGTATCTCGTCCATATTACGCCCAACGTTTAATGGATAGTACATTATCAACCGGATTTTCTTTTCTGGATCTATAAAGAAAACGGCTCTTACTGCGGCGGTTTCGCTCTCATTCGGCTGAAGCATTCCATATAATTTGGAAATCTTCATGTCTATATCCGCTATGATGGGAAAATCAAAATACACCCCTGTTTTCTCCCTTACATTGTTTACCCAACCTAAATGGGCGTGAACGCTATCTATACTTAGACCTAGTAATTCTGTGTTTAAGGCATCAAACTCCTTTTTACGCACCGCAAATCCGCTCATTTCTGTAGTACAAACTGGGGTAAAATCTGCCGGATGGGAAAATAAGACCAGCCATTTATCCTTCGCAAAATCCGAAAGTCTAATTTTTCCTTTCGTTGTTACCGCTTCAAAATCTGGAGCTAAATCTCCTATTCTGGGCATTGTGGTTATTTTTAATTCTGTTGTTTCCATTTTTAAATTAGATTTAGGATTTTAGATATTAGATTTAACACTATGTGGTCTTATTTGCGTCTATAACCCTTATTAGACTGTACTTAATTTGTTTAATTTAAGCGGTTTCATTTTTTCCATTAATCGTATAGCTTTTAAATTCATTCCCCAAGTACTATTTAACATCCCTAGTTTTTAGTATTTGTAAAAGTTTACCAAAAACCAGCTGACTAAAACTTTCAGAAGTTTTTTAGTCTCAACTCTAAAATCTCTAGTCCTTGTTTAAAGCAAGGTAGTAGGGCACACGTATTCGGTTTTTTCTACGGATGTATTTTTCATTTCCGCAAAACCACCATCCACATCAACTACATCTTCCCAACCCCGTTGCTTTAAAATAGATGCCGCAATCATGCTACGGTAGCCTCCTGCACAGTGTAGTACAAAAAACTTTTCTTTAGGAAATTGGGATAAATGCTCATTTATTTCATTTAAAGGAACATTAATAGCACCAACGATATGCTCGGAATCATACTCGCTTTTCTTTCTAACATCGAAGACCAATGGTTTGGAATCGTTATAGATTGACTCAAATTCGGTAGGGGAAATGCGTCCTACGGTTTCATATTCTTTATCCGCAGCGGTCCAACTAGCAAAACCACCCTCTAAAAAACCAATAGTATGGTCATAGCCTACTCGTGAAAGTCTTGTAATTGCTTCCTCTTGTTTATCGGGATAGGTAATCAATAGAATTTCCTGTTTTACATCAGGAATCATTTCTCCTACCCATTGCGCAAAACTTCCTTCAAGACCAATATTAATGCTATTAGGAATGAATCCTTTTGCAAAATCTTCCGCACTCCTAGTATCTAATAAGAGTGCTCCCGTTTCATTGGCCGCTGCCTCAAAAGCTTCTGGGGAAAGGGGAATTTTACCACGATCTAGCACCGTATCCAAACTATCATATCCTTTGATGTTCATCAGCACATTCTGAGGAAAATAACTTGGTGGCGCTGTAAGACCTGTTAGGAGTTCTTTAATAAACTCTTCCTTAGTCATATCGGGCCGCAATGCATAATTCGTTTTTTTCTGATTGCCCAAGGTATCTGTAGTTTCCTTGCTCATCATTTTACCGCATGCAGAACCAGCGCCATGGTTTGGATATACTATCAAATCATCGCTAAGGGGCATAATTTTGTTCCGTAAGGAATCAAATAGATGTCCGGCCAATTTCTCTTCGGTAAGGTCGGCAATTACATGCTGTGCCAAATCCGGTCTTCCTACATCTCCTATGAACAATGTATCTCCTGTAATAATCCCATGTTCTTTGCCTTTTTCATCTATGAGCAAATACGTAATACTTTCCATGGTATGACCTGGTGTATGAATCACTTGCACCTTATAATCCCCTACTTCAAATAGTTGTCCGTCTTCGGCAATCAAAGCCTCATAACTAGGTTTTGCCGTTGGGCCAAAAACAATTTTTGCACCTGTTTTTTTCTGAAGGTCTAGATGGCCGCTCACAAAATCGGCATGAAAATGCGTTTCAAAAACATATTTTATTTTCGCATTATCCTTTTTGGCACGGTTAATATAAGGCTGTACCTCTCGTAAGGGGTCAAAAATGGCAGCCTCCCCATTACTCTCCAAGTAGTAAGCAGCATGTGCCAAGCATCCGGTATAAATCTGTTCTATTTTCATTTTTCTATTTCTTTGGATGTTTATATTGTAAAAGTACTACGGCACCTAAATACCTACAGTAACATAGGTTACAAAGGTTTAATTTTCATATTAATTCAGAAATGATAAATGTCAGGACAACTTTAAAAGTGGAAGGATTAAGCTAAAGTTTCAAGAAATGTAGGTTTATTTTATTTCCGATGATTCAGAATGAAGGATCAAATAAAGAAAGTTTTTGACGTTTCTGGTTTAGAGGTTCCGTGCCAGAGGCATAAGTTCAAATCGTTTCCATAGTTTGATAAAAACAACGATACCCAAGCAATTGCAAGTTTATTTGAAAGCAATAGGAATTTGAGAAGGGGGAACGCCTTATAACAGTGGATTGGAAACAAACATAAAACACCGAGGACTGGGTATCTAGCGTCTAGCGAAAAAAAGTCGGATTTATTTTATTGAATTTGTATTTTAATTATAGGTCCAATAGCTGAATCTGATTTCGATTCAACTTAATTTTACCCATGTTTTCCAGCTTTTTGAGTAAGCGCGAAACGACTACTCTAGAGGTATGCAGCTCATAGGCAATTTCTTGATGGGTATTGTTGATGGCTGCACTGTTCGTTACCCTAGCTTTTTCTTTTAGGTATTTGAGTAAACGCTCGTCCATATTTAGAAAAGCGATGGAGTCCAAGGTTTCCAAAAGTTCGTTTAACCTGTTATTATAACTTTCCAATACGAAATTGCGCCACCGTTGGTATTTAGCCATCCACTCCTCCATTTTTTTTATGGGAATCATAATGAGTTTGGTATCGGTCTCGGCAATAGCGCGTATTTCGCTCTGGCTTTGCGTCATGCAACAATTTAAGGTCATGGCACAGGTGTCTCCATGTTCCAAAAAATAGAGCAACAGCTCATCACCATTGTCATCTTCACGTAGCACTTTAATAACACCGGAAATCAATAGGGGCATGGATTTTATGTAGTCTCCAATTTCCATGAGCTTCCCTCCCTCCGGTACTTCTTTTAGTACGGCACAGGCGTCTATTTCGTTTAAAAGTTCATCATCGAAAATATGTCCGTAGTGTTCTTTTAAGTCCTGAATCATCTTTAAAATTAGTTTCGATTGTAGGGTGTTTATATCTTCGATTACAACACGCAGATAAACAGTATTTAATAAGTATCGAAAGATAAGGTATTTAAAAGATTGTTACAAAAATCGCAGCCGTGAAACCAGTTGAAATTGGTAACTTATGCTCGGGAATCTAATGTCAGAGAATGTCCATTAATTATGCCTAATTTACGAATCACTCTGATGCCAATAGTATGAGAACCTACATTAAACATAAATTAGTAATAATTGGCCTAGCCATTTTCCTTATAGCTTGCAAACGAAGTCAAGATTTAGTGGCCTATGAGCCCTCATCAAAACCCAACATTGTTTTCCTGTTTACCGACGACCAGACCTTTACGACAATACATGCACTAGGGAATAAAGAAATCTACACTCCTAACTTGGACCGGATGGTCAATTCCGGAACGACTTTTACCCACGCATACAATATGGGCGGCTGGCATGGTGCCGTGTGCGTTGCGTCTCGGGCTATGATTATTTCCGGAGCGTATTTATGGAATGCCAAGGACAAGGCTAGTTTGTGGGGAGGAAAGGATAGTACGGCACTACAGCAAACCTGGCCCAAGCTAATGGAGCAAGCTAGTTACGACACCTACATGACGGGAAAATGGCATGTACAGGCACCTGCTAATCTTATTTTTTCACAAACTAAGCATATTCGTCCCGGAATGCCTGGCGATCGTCGAGGAGAATTGTCAGCCGCTTTTAAAAAATGGGAAACGGAATCGGGCGATATGACCGATTGGAACGGCTATCTACCTATGGAATATGCACGGCCTACCGATAAAAACGATGCCGAATGGTCGCCCACCGATAGTCTACAGGGAGGGTTTTGGGAAGGTGGCACCCATTGGAGCGAAGTGGTACGCAACGATGCCATGGATTTCTTGCAAGAAACTAAAAAAAAGGAAAATCCCTTTTTTATGTACTTGGCATTTAATGCACCCCACGATCCAAGACAAGCACCGCAGCGGTTTTTAGATAAGTACCCATTGGATTCCGTTACCGTTCCCGATAATTTTTTACCAATATATCCATGGAAAGACGCCATTGGAAACGAGCCCACTTTACGAGACGAGGCCTTGGCACCCTATCCGAGAACCGAGTATGCCGTTAAAAAGCACCGTCAAGAATACTACGCTATTATTTCACATTTAGATGAACAGGTAGGTAAAATTCTGGATGCCCTAGAAGCATCGGGCAAGATGGCTAATACATATGTCTTTTTTGCGGCGGATCACGGACTATCTGTTGGGCAGCATGGCCTATTGGGAAAACAAAGTTTATTTGATCACAGTATTCGTATTCCCCTAATGGTTATGGGACCGGGTGTTCCTAAAGGAAAACGAATAACCGAGGACATTTACCTTCAGGATATTATGGCGACCAGTTTGGATTTGGCCGGTATTAAAAAACCAGATTATGTACAGTTCAAAAGCTTTAAGAATATGCTATTTGAAGAAAATGTAAAAGGAAATTACAACGGAGTCTATGGTGCCTATATGAATTTGCAGCGCATGATCCGCAAGGATGGTTTTAAATTGTTGGTATATCCTACCATTGATAAGGTGCTTTTGTTCGACATGAAAAATGACCCGTACGAAATGAACGATTTGGCTAATAATCCCCAGTATAAAGAAAAAGTAAAAGCACTTTTTAAGGATTTGATGGAGTTACAAAAAACCATGGATGATCCATTGGATTTACAGGCTACATACGACCAAGTAAGCTCCCATCCTTAAAAGCCAGCAATCAAAATCAAAAAAAATGCCTAAAAGAAAGTGGCCGGTATCGCATGTAACGTTAACCTTCCAAACTTTTTTAGACATTCTTTTTATCGACCTGAAGCAAAATTTAATACTGCGCTAACAGGTATTTAATTAAATCCGTAGTGGTTACAATGCCTACCAGCTCTTCATTATCTACTACGGGAAGCGCATGAAATTCCTTGTTAGTCAGAAATTCAGCGACTTCCTGTATGGTCGTACTCGGTTTAACGGAAACAACGTTCTTAGCCATTACCTGCTCAATAGAGAACATATTGTAAACCGTAGTATCTACATCATATTCATCATCCCCAATGGCATCCGCGAAACTTATTCGCATTAAATCGGTATAGCTAAGCATCCCTAATATCTTTTTCCCCGCAGTTACAGGTACATGGCGGATTTTATGCTTTTTAAAAAGTTCTTCAGCCTTTTCTAAATTATCTTTAGTACTTAACGTAAGTACGTTCTTTGTCATTATCTCGGTAACAGGAACTCGTTTTCTCATTCTGATGATTTTATAATTAATAGAATAAAATTACACTATTGCTACTACCCAGAACATGATAAATGTCACTCTTGAAAAAGAACGAGCCGCACCTGTACAAACAATATAGCAAAAGAAACAGAGCGCTTTAAAACTATTGATATCGACGTATTAAAAAACAAACTGAAACCTGATAAAAATCATGTTTAAGCTTTACAAAAACAACGATTTTTGTTGGGTATTTACCTGTATTACAATGACCTGAGGGATAGCCCTAAAGGCATTGCGTACCAACATGAAATTTAAACTCGACAATCGAGTAACCTTATTCAAAAAACATAAAATATAATTTTTAATGGCATACGCACATTCTTTTCACATTCCCGTAATGGGCATAGGCTTTACCATAGATTCTCCCTTAAAAGTCGCGCATTTAGGGGTGGATTCCGTCATCTCTCTGGTCGATGATATTTTATTGGAGAAACTTCGTAAGATGTACTGCGGTAAGTTTGACCTTCCCTACCAAGAAATCACCGATAAAATGGAGGATTTTAGAGCAAAACGGGTTACTTCCTACCTCAATATAATCAACGAATTAACCCAATCAAAATTTGAGGTATTCAAACATGCTACAACAGAAACGGCAAACGATATTAAGGACTATTTTAATATGCTGCCGGACACCTCAACCTTTAAACAGGAGTTTTTACAACGTACTAAAGACGCCTTTCCTGTATCCGAAATCGCAAATTGGGTAAAAGAACAAATGCCTATGGGTGGCATAGATGTGAATATCATGACCAAAGTAGACAAGGATAATTACATAAAAAAGGATAAGTTACCCTCCGAGTACAACGATGCCCATGCAGCACTTAGAGGTTTTGCGAATAGCAACCTAGCATCTTCCGTAGTACTTTCTGCTGGTATGAATCCCAGACTGTATGCCTATCTAGAGCAATTTGAGGATTTTTTTCCAGATGCAAATGGTAACATAAAAAAGAAGATTATCCTTAAGGTAAGTGATTACCGATCCGCCTTGATACAAGGAAAATTTTTAGCCAAAAAAGGAATCTGGGTCTCCGAGTACCGGATAGAGTCTGGCTTAAACTGCGGTGGCCATGCTTTTGCCACCGACGGCCATCTTATGGGACCTATCTTACAACAGTTCAAGGAAAATCGTGAGGAACTTATCACATCAGTATTTGAAATATTATCCGGAGCACTTAAAAATAAAGAACGCGCCATACCCGTAACCCCCCTCCCCTTAAAGCTTAGTGCCCAAGGCGGTGTGGGCACGGCAGAGGAACATAATTTCCTGATAAACGAATATGACGTGGATTCCGTAGGTTGGGGTTCTGCGTTTCTTTTGGTACCGGAAGCTACGACAGTAGACAAGGCTACACTGGACAAATTGGTAGCGGCGCAGGAAGACGACCTTTACCTTAGTAATACATCACCCTTAGGGATTCCTTTTCACAGCCTTGTGGGAAATACCAAGGATTTGGAAAAGGCAAAACGCATAGCAGAAGGCAAACCGGGAAGCCCCTGCCCAAAGCGGTTTGTAGCCCTGAACACCGATATTAAGGAAAAGGGTCTATGTACGGCATCTAGACAGTATCAGGCAGCAAAACTTAAAGAACTGGAATCGCAAGGGTTATCAAAATCAGAATTTGACTACCAATACATCAAGATTACCGAAAAATCCTGTACCTGTGTAGGATTGGGAACAGCGGCCCTTTTGGCCTATAACTTGGATACTAAAGAAGAAGGTGAAGGGGTTTCTATTTGCCCGGGACCCAACATGGCCTATTTCTCAAAAATTACTTCTCTTAAAAAAATGATAGACCATGTGTACGGCAGAACCAATATAATGAACCGTACGGACCGCCCCAATATGTTCATTAAGGAACTGCAGGTCTATTTGCAGTATTATAAAGAACAAATTACCGATAACAAAAGAATGCCGACCGAAAAACGGAGAAAACAACTCATTGGCTTTGGAACCAACCTTTTGGAAGGTATTGCCTATTATGAAAACCTCTTGGTGAACAAAGAAGAATCCCAATCGTCACCCACCTGTATAGCGGTGCAACTGCACGGTTCGCGAATCATAGTTAATTCAATGGTCCAATCCCTAACCGATATAGAGGCAGCGATAGCACCTAAAGTTTAGCAAAAATCCAAACACGATAAAAACAAACACGTAGTGCCTATCCTGAAATAATCCGAATCCCTATCTATTTTAATTCTCTGTGGTATATACTTTATTGCGGAGAAATTTGGGGTGCATGACTAGATGCACCATCCAAGAATCTTATGTTTTTCATAGTAACTTAAGAGCTCTAGGCCTTTTCTTCTATTTTCATAATTCCGAAAATGCCTTCCATACCTGTGCTCCGACTTTTTTGCCTACTTCCAGGCCCACCTCATTATCGGTTCTAAAATGGACTCCACCTTCAAAACGGGATTCCGAACATTCGTTTGCTAAGGCTTCAAATTCGTCGCTATCAAGTGGAAAAAGATGGGATAACACTTTTGCCAAGGATCCCGCTACCGTGGTATGACCTGCAGGATAACCGGGAAAATTTGGCGTATCTACCAAAATTGGTTCAAAATTGGGATCATACTGAAACGGGCGGATAGTCCAATAATGGTACTTCCCGTCCCAAGCGGCAATAGTTGCATCAAAACGGGCAGTATGGAACACGGCGTTAGCAAAGGCGGATTGAAAGGAATCCAATCCATATTCCAAGATTTTACGTTCCACCACCCTATCCCAAACCGGCTCTGTGCGCCATTTCCAAGCAATGCCGCTGCTTTTATGTTCGGTGTTAAACTGTCTAAGTTCTTCCATATCGGCCGTCCAATCACTTGGTGGAGGTACCGGCCTAAATTGATCATTGGCCTCTAGCGTCAAGGTTTTCCATTGCGCTTTCATAGGATCCCATTTGCTTGGTGTTCCGCTCCATAACCTTTTATCATTTGGAAGTTTCCCGCTCCATTCCTTATCGGTACGGTCTGTTTTGCCATAGGCAATGTACTTCTTAGCAATAGCAGTTCCAATGTCCATTCCAATTTCTATATCGCTTTCGTATTGGAGCCCAGACCGTAAACGAGCTGTTTTAAAACGGGTTAACAGACTATCTAATTTGGACCGATATTCCGGAAAATAATGACCTATGATTTTATGACTTGCCGCCGCCGCAGCACTATACTCACAAATAAAGCTCGAAGCTGAAGTAGATTCCGCCAGCGCTTTTATGTCATTGTTTAATTCAAACGGAGCTTTCCTAGGTGTACGATGCTTAATTTGCAATACCTGTACCATTGCATCATAAACTGCCAAATGCAGGATGGCCATACGACCGCCATTTTTATGGCCTTTGGTACGGTCTCCCGCGGCGACCATAATTTGGTGCCATCGGTAGGATGGGTATGCGGCATTCCAAAAGCGTACTTCCTGCAAAAGACTATCATTTAGTTGTTGCTGGGATTCGTGTATTGCCTTTGCTTCCAGTTCCAAACCAGAATTTTCAGCTGAAAAATTAGCAGTTTCGCTCTGAAACATAAATGCCCGATATGTCGGTTCTTTATCTTGCCCAAAAGCAGCTAAGCTTCCTATATACCAAGTGAATAGCGTTATAAGAAAGAAATTCTTAAAATGAAAATATTGATACGTACAAATCATAAAATTAAAATATATAACGACTTAAAAATAAATATTTCTGCCTAGTACAGGCAAATCAACCCTCTTAGAATAAGGTTAAAGTTTATGTAAAGCTTACCCTACTGCACTACCCTTATCTGTGAATGCCCCAGACTACTCTTTTCTAACTGTATCTGCGTGGTAATCCGTTCTTTTAATGCACCAACGTGCGAAATGACCCCAACGGAGCGGTCGCCCTCGTTCTGCATTTTTTCTAGAATGGTTATCGCTTGATCAAGCGTTTCCGGATCCAAGGTACCAAAACCCTCGTCTATAAATAGTGATTCTATTTTTACGTTTCTTGAAGCGATATCGGAAAGTGCAAAAGCCATTGCCAGACTCACCAAGAAGGTTTCCCCACCCGAAAGGGTTTTGACCGATCGTCTTGCATTGCCCATGTAGGTATCAAAGATTTTAAGGGTGTCGCTTTTCTCGGCCTCGTCCGCTGTGGGAATATCCAATAGGTAGCGATCTGTAAATTCGGATAGGCGTTTGTTTGCATACCCAATAAGCTGCTCCAAGGTAAGGTCCTGAACGAAATTTGAAAATTTATTACCATTGGCATCACCGATCAGGTCGTTCATGGTCTTCCAAAGTAATTGGTCCTTTTTTAGCTTTCCTAGTTCTGCTTGCTCGATTTTAACCTTTTCCCTAGTTTTTTGATCGTCTGCCAGCAACTGCGAAATCTTGCCCAAGTTTACGGATAGCGTCTCCCATTTTTCCTTTGATTCCGTGAAAAATTCAGAAAGTTGCTCAAAAGAATATTTAGGGTCGTTCTTTGCCGTCAATAAAGCGATGGCATCGATATTGGCTGTCTGTTTTTCTGTCAGTTTGGCTTTCCAAAGATCCAATTCGTTTTTTCGGTAGCGGTGCTTTTTGGCAATTTCCTCGGGCAAAATGGCAAGCCGCAACTGTTCCAGATCATCGATTTCCTCTTTCGCCAAAATCGAATCTAGCTGCTGCCTATATTCGGTTCCTTCCTGCTTAATTTTTTGTAATTGCCCTTTGACGGCCATCAGCTGTTTTTCCAAACTCCTTTTGGAGGTACTACTTTCTGCAATGGCAGTACCCAATTTGTTCGACTCCGTATCAATGTTTGTACCTGCATAGCGTTTGCCACGCTCCGCCTCTTTATTTTGGTATTCCGCAAGTGCTTTTTGCCATAACTGCTGGGATGCTTTTACTTCTTGAAGCACCTCATTTGCCCTAAATGCATTTTTGGAGCCCGACAAATTTTGAATTTGCGTATTCAGTTCATTTCGCCTTGTTTCCAAGGAAGCCAAATCTTCTTTTGGGGACCAATTTAAACGGTGCAATAATGCATCCAATTGGGTATTCAAAGCGGATTTTTCCTTCGTTTTTAGTTCGATTTCAACTTTTAGACGTTGCATCTCCCCTACCCTAAACTTGTTATTTTCTTCCAAGCTGATGATAAATCCTCGGTGCTTGTGCAAATCCGACTCCTTTCGCTTCAAGCTTTCCTCGTTGGCATCAAAATGCGGCTTTTTTGTCGCATACGGATGGTGCAAGGCGCCACAAAGTGGACAAGGTTCTTCGTCTATTAACTTCAACCGATGCGCGTCCAAGCTTTGATGTTTATGCTGGTGTTCCAAAGTTTTTTGTAAACCGGCCACCTCACTTTCCAGCCCAACCAATTCCTTGTTAAGTATAACAAGGGTATTATTGTTCTCTTTCTCTTTTTCCTCCCCTGCCTTTAGTTGTGCAGAGGCATCCATGAGCAGTTTCTCCACCTTCAAGAGCTGGCTCTTTTTTTCCAACACTAGTCCCGCAGTTTCCTGCAAGTTCCGGAACTCGTCCAATTGCGTCTCCAATTGTTGTAGCGAGGCAGCTCCGGAACTTTCAATTATTTCCTTAAGTACGATTTCCAAACCCTGTAGCTGCTTTTCCAAGTCACTAGGCGTTTGTAACGGTAGCAATGCATAGCCTAGTTGGCCTAACTTGTTTAGCAAACCTGTTATCTGGGTCCGATACAATTGCACTTCTTTCCTTTTAGCTATTTCTGCTGCCTGTAGCTTTGCAATAGCACTTCTAAACACTTCTAGTTTGGTATTGGCATTTTCCTGGGTAACCGGTTCGCCGATTAAGCTTCCTATAGCTTTAAGCTGTCTATTGAGTTGCTCTTCCTCCTCATCTTTCGCTTTTTGAATCCTTTTTTCTTCCCGTTCAAGTTTTCCTAGTTCTTTCTGGGAAGTATCATAATTGCGTAAGGAATCGGCATATTTCGCCAAGCGTTCATGTTGTTCCAGCAGTGTTTTATCAGCTTCAAAATCGTTAAAAAATCCTTGTAGTTCAACCGCCTTTTCCGCTAAACGTTGTTGCGTTTTTTCCGCCTCTACCAGTTGCTTCCTAATTTCAACTTTCTCGCGCTGCTGGTCATAGGCCTTTTGCACTTTGGGTTTATCGGTTTCCAAAGTCTTCAGTTCTGCTTGCTTATTCTTAATATCCTCTTCCGAAAGCATGTCAATAACAGCCAAACCTGCTTCTTTTAACTCTACCTTTTTCTTTACGGCGGCGTAACGCTGAAAAACCGCCTTTCCAATATTCCGATAGGATTTTGCCCCCGTAATATCTTCCAACAACTTGTTACGTTCGTTTCGGGGCGCTTGCAACAGCTTACTGAACTCCCCTTGGGAAAGTACCATCGCCTTCACAAACTGTTCATAGCTCAAGCGAATAATTTCCTCGTTTTTATCCGGGGTTTTGGTTCCACTTTCAAGAATGGTTCCGGTTCCCACATCGACTAATTCTTGTTTTCTAGCATTCAGATTATTATTTCGGTTGCGTTCAATAGACCAGTGACTGCGGTATGCTTTTCCATTTACAGCGTAGTCCACTTCCGCATAACAGCTGCTCATATTCCGTGTCATAATGCCGCCATCGTCTTCCAAAACGGTATTGGTAATGGTGCGGTCTACCCGCGAAATACGGTTATAAAGTGCCAAGGTAATTACATCCAACAAGGTAGATTTGCCCGAGCCAGTTGGACCTGTAATGGCAAATAGACCAGCCTCGGCCAAGATACCGTTGGAAAAATCTATTTCGTGCTCTCCTTTGAGCGAGTGTATGTTTTGGAACCTTATTTTTAAGATTTTCATCAGCCTATAGATTAAGTTCCTGTAATATATCTCTAAAAGCGGCTTTGAGTTCCTCGGTATTGTCCAGACCGGATTGCAATTCTAATTTCTTTTCGAACATTTGCATCGGTGTTACGTCAGAAACATCAGTACCTACAGCGAAGGCATCGCTCGCACCGCGTACTTTATTACTGAATGTAAGTCGTGATTTTACAATTTGTAGTAGTGGATTTGGCTGTTCATTTACAAAAGTTTCAAAGGCCTGGCGCCTTTCCAAACTTTCTGTTCCTTCATATACGATCACTTCCGCAAGGGATATGAGTTGCGTTACTTCGCTGTACCCCAAAATCTGTTGCTCTACTTCTTCCAATGTACCTGTAAAGGCCAAGAGGTTTCGCTGCTTTGGGACCGGTACCATTTCCAGTTCGGCTATTCTATTATTCTTAACCGTGATTACATTGACCTGCTTTTGGTCCTCCTTCTCCGAAAAACTTAAGGAAACCGGCGAACCGCAATAATGTATGTAGTCTTCTTCAGATACAGCCTGCGGCTTATGAATATGCCCTAAGGCCACATAATTAGGAACTCCTTGAAACATCCCTGCCGAAACACCAGCCTGGTTCCCGATTTGTATATCGCGTTCACTTTCGGATACGACACTACCCTGAACAAATAAATGTCCCATAACTACGAAAAATGCATTAGAATAATTTGATGTATAGTAGGAATTTACCTCCGAAAAATAAGTCTGTAAACCCGCTTTTATCTGCTCGATTTTGGTAGCGTATGTTTCTCCCGCAACCGATTTTCGTATATCCCTGTCTTTTAAAAAAGGAACAGCGGCCACTATGAGTCGCTCCCCATTTTTATCTGTTTCGATGAACATTTCAGATATTTCTTCCGTTGCCCCACCGATAACGGTAATTTCAAAGGCGTTCAATAATTCCTTCGGCGCGTTAAGGACAGCGGCAGAATCGTGGTTTCCACCCGTAATGATAAGCTTACAATCCAGCTGCACTAGTTGCCGCAGGACATCATAATACTGCTTAAAAGCCGCTTGTGACGGATTGGCCTGATCAAAAACGTCGCCCGAGACCAAGAGCACGTCTATGGCTTCGGTCCTTATATAGGGTATCAACCAATCAAAAAACAGATTTAGATCATCGGCCAAATCATATTTATGTAATTGCTTACCAATATGCCAGTCCGAGGTATGGAGAATTTTCATGTAAGGCAGTCCATTTTAGTATCGATCTATAATATTATGGATTTTTAAAGAAATAGATTCGGTTCCTGTTTCAAAAAGATATTAACGTAAAGTCAGAAACCAAATGTAAGTGTATTATCAGCACACAATAATCTCCTGTCCATATTGACGGCAAAAGCAATACGTGCGGTATATTTCGTTATATTTACTATATAACAATTGGAATAGTTCCAAAATAAAATCAACCCAAAATCTAAAATAAAATGAATCGATTGAAAGAATTAAAGCGCGTATTGTTGTTTATGATGGTTTTTAGCTTTGTTGCTGCCACATCGTTAACTTCTTGCAGGGAAGAGAAAAAGAAGGAAACCACGGAACAACAAGAAGAACATCCAACAAGCGAGGAACATCCAACGGAGGATGGTGACGCAAAAGAAGAGCATCCAACCGGAGGTGATGAGCATCCAACTGCAGGAGAAAAAGACTCTGTTGGAGGTGATGAACATCCGAAATAATTAAACATACTTGAAAAAATGAAGATTTAAAACGACCAGAGTTAGCGCAAACTGACTTGGTCTTTTGAATCTTCATTTTCTTTTTTCCGTTGAAATGAAAAAAATGTTTTAGGAAAAAGTGGTTTGTTCGCTTGCTCCATCACGGGATAGGCCAAGAAATTTATAGGTCCCGAACTAGGCCCTGGCTCCAAAACCAAATCCCTTCCCCTCGTAAACTCGATTCTATTTGCCGGATGTCTGCCAAAATAATAGGTAGCCAAGGCAGAATATTTATTTGCTTCGCTAATATCTACCGGCCACCATTTTCCTTCGGCATAAAACTCTGCCCAACAATGATAACCGGAAATACCGCCTTCATCACGATCGGACGGGATGGAAGCGCCAACGGCAAAGCGGGATGGGATTCCAGCAGATCGCGCCAAAGAAATGAAAAGGGAATGGAACTCCGTACAATTACCAGTTAGCGCATCACAGGCATAGACCGCATCTCCTGTACCGTAGGTTCCAGATTTCATATAGCGCATATTATCTATGATATAATCGTACAGTGCTCGTGCCTGCATTATTGTGCCATCTTTACGCTTGCTCCCGATAATGGAATCTGATAGTATCTTAAACCTGTCTCCAATGGGCATTAAAATACTGGCCCCCAGATAATCGTTGGGTGAGGTGTCATCTTCATAGGCTTGTTTTTCCTTTCTTTTTACATCGTAAACAAGTTTTACCATTTCTCCACTATGTTCGGGAGAAAAACGCATATGTAAGACCTTGTTTTTATTGTATTTATCCTTTAGAGAATCATGATCTACCGGTGTTTTTATGGAAACAAGTTCTATGGTTTGAAAACGATCGGACTGGGGAACGGGAATCCACATACTCGTAGTCTCTTCCATTTTTGGCAAGGTAACCTCGTAGCTAAATTCAAATTGATCTTCACCTTCCACAACACCCAATAAATCCTTGGTTGCATCTTGCACGGGCATCTTATACCATGTTTTATCATCTCGCTGTTTCCAGGTATAAAATGGCTTTCCGTTGAGTTTGTGAAGCGTAGTTTCGGTCACCGTCATACTTCCGGGGTCCCCTTCCAAGAAAAAATCGACATCGTAGACATCACCGCTCACATCGGCCAAGTCTACACAAGCAAAATGGCGCCGTGGCCCTAGATTGGAAAGATATTCGGTATGCACGCGAACCAATTGCAGGCGTAGCTCCTTTCCGTTCGCATTCATAGTAAAATAACCACCATCTTCTTCTACCTTTTTGGCAATATTGGCTTTTATACCTGCCTCAATATCGGCAGTTACTACTTTGGGAACTTCAATAGTGACCAAGGCTTTCTGTGTGTCTTTTTTCTTTTGGCTGGAATTACAGGAAAACAAAATCGCCACCATCAAACCAAAAACCAAGCTAAAATATTTCATTTCTTTTTTCCCTTATTTTTACTTCAATGTACGACAATTCAAACATTATATGAACAGCTGGAGCTACTTTTAGAAAAGATAACTGGTTGAAAATTAAAGTCAGGTTTTAACCATATTAATCTCTAACTCTGTTGTAAGTTCCGAAGTCGCATCACCACGTACGGTCCCCGAAACGGGCATCGTATGTTGATAGTTGGCGCTGGTGCATATAGGAAAATGCATATTTGAAGTTCGTATGCCATTACTGGGGTCATATCCTATCCATCCGGCTCCGGGGATAAAGACCTCCGTCCAGCCGTGGAGTTCATACTTTGGTTCGGCGATATCCACATAAAAATAGCCACTTACAAAACGGGCGGCCATACCGTAATGGCGTAACAGTTGAATCTGCATCCAGGCCAAGTCCCTACAGGATGCTTTTTTTAAGTTGAAGGTTTCATTTGGCAGGTAAGGCTCCCCAATATCTCGTATTTCCAAAATAAAATCCTTATGAATACGATTGGTCAAGTCACTCAAAAAAGTCAACGTGTCGTTATTTGCGCGCTTCATTACGGCATCTCCATAGGCTATCAAATCCATACCAATTGCTATCTTTTCCAAATAGGACCTTAGTAATGAATTTAGACTATCGCCATAATTAAAAGGCAGTTGATTAAAACGTTCCGGTGACACCAGAAAATTAAAAGGATTATAGGGTTTGGCACTTAGTGTAGATGTTGCCTTAATACTCATCTTACGAAACATGCCCTCAAACCACGCGAAATGAACCGTATTGTTCTCGGCATCGGTCTGTTCGGAAATTCCAATGGGCTTTGGAACCACCTCTAGGTTAAAATGGGATAATTCTGCATAGGGCGTTGCCCTTGGCTTGAATCTAAAAACATGCGGTTCAAAAAACACCTCAGCTGCATAGTCATATTCGGTTACGTGTATAATTTCAATCTGCATAAGAGCTTTGTGTTGATTATGATTAGCAACGTAAGGATTTTGTTGGACAAAAAAATATCCGATAGCTCACCTAATAAAAAGCTATCCTATGGTAATAGAATAGACTAACAATGTGTTGCGCTTTCTATTGGCTTTGCGTTTGTATGCTTATCCGTTCGTTCGTATTGTCAAAAAAGGAATTGAAAACCGAAACGGATACCTCATTAAGTTTTTTCTGAAAGCCATCTACATATTCGTGCAGGCCTCCTTCAAAAATCTCATTGATATCTGCAAACTCTAGCTGTGACTTTAGCATTCCCAGTTGTTTTTCGGCGCTATTGGTAAATCCTATATCATTCCCTGTAATAGCCTTTAGAGATTTCTCTGCCTCTATCAAACAAAAGTTCATGGATCTTGGAAAAACCGTGTCCAGAATCAAAAATTCAGAAATTTTAACGGCCGTAAGTTTTCCATATTTTTTTCGATACATATCGTAGGCAGAAACTGATTTTAACAGCGCCGCCCATTGCGATAAATCAAAAGGAGTACCAACCGCCTTGGGCGTTGACAGCAGAATATGATATTTAACATCCAATACTCTAGAGGTCTTGTCCGCACGCTCTATAAACTGTCCTATTTTGCCAAAATGCCAACCATCGTTACGTGAAATGGAAATATCAAAAATACCGTACAGGAGTTGAATACCTTCCTTTACCGTTTTAAAAAATAGTCGGGGATCTTGTTCTTTCCATCGTTTTTTCTCTAATCCCTCTTTTACAAAATAATACAGGTAATTGATTTGTTCCCATACCTCCTTGGTCAGTTCTGGCCTTATGGCACGTGCATTTTCTCTTGCATTACAGATAGAATTGTATATGGAATTTGGATTTTCAGAATCAAAGCCTAGAAAATGGATAACGTTTTGCTTGTCTACCGTCTTATGTAGCTTTTCGTACAAGGGCCAATCACCGGTAATCATCACAAGTGGCAGCCATTGCTGCGTAGCATCTGGTGTTGACTCTAGGGAAAGATTAAAATTTACATCCATAAAACGGGCATAATTTTCGGCTCGTTCAAGGTATCGGTTCATCCAATACATGGTATCTGCAATTCTACTTAGCATAGTGTTATTTTAAATTGAAAATCTCCAAATGATTCTATTTTGGAAACTATTGGTTTTGAGAATTAGTTTATTGTTTGTCCAGCACCCAAGTATCCTTGCTGCCGCCACCCTGAGAAGAGTTTACCACCAAAGACCCTTTTGTCAAAGCGACTCTGGTGAGTGCACCGGGTATTACCTTGATATCTTTACCGTATAATACATAAGGGCGAAGATCTACGTGCCTTCCTTCGATACTTTCATCACAAAGCGTGGGTACCCTAGATAGATTAATCATGGGCTGCGCTATATAATTCCTTGGATTTTTCTTTATTTTAAGAACGAATTCATCCTGTTCTGCTTTTGTAGCATGTGGGCCTATTAACATGCCATAGCCCCCTGAACCATCGGTCTGCTTAACGACAAGCTTCGCAATATTTTCCAAAACGTATTTGCAGTCCTCATCTTCTGCACAGATATACGTTTTAATATTGGGCAGTAAGGCATCCTCACCCAAATAATATTTTATCAATCGAGGTATATAGGCGTAAACGGCCTTATCGTCAGCAACTCCTGCACCTGGTGCATTTACTAAAACTACATTTCCTTTAAGATAGGCTCCAAAGAGGCCTGGTGTTCCCAAAAGAGAATCTTTATTGAATGCCAATGGATCTATAAAATCATCATCGACCCTACGGTAGATTACATCTACTTTTTGCAATCCGTTCGTAGTTTTCATGTACACGAAGCCATCTTTTACGACCAAATCTCGTCCTTCGGCAAGTTCCGCTCCCATTTGTTGCGCCAGATAGGCATGCTCAAAATAGGCAGAGTTGTAAATACCAGGAGTCAGCACCACCAAAGTTGGCTTTTCTACCTTAGTAAGCGACTCCAACATATCCCGTAAGTAGTGCGAATAATCATGTACAGGTCTAACCTTTAATTTTTCAAACATTTCCGGGAAGGTCCGCTTTAGTATTTCCCTATTTTCCAGCATATAGGATACGCCTGAAGGACATCTTAAATTGTCTTCCAAAACATAAAACTGACCGTCACCACCGCGAATAAGGTCCGTACCAGAGATATGGCTCCAAACATTTTCTGGCGGTTTTAAACCAACACATTCTTTAAGGTAGCCTGCACAGGAAAGTACAAGTTCTCTAGGAATTATATTATCCTTTAAACATTTTTGATCGTTGTAGATATCGTCGATGAACAAGTTCAATGCAACGATTCGCTGCTGAAGTCCTTTAGATAGGTTGTCCCAATCCGTACCGCTCACAATTCTGGGAATGATGTCCAAATGCAAAATTCGCTCTATACCTTCATTATCGCTATACACATTAAAGGTCATACCCAATGATAACTGGGCGCGGTCTGTGGAATGTTGCAACATGTTCAGTTTTTTGGAGCTTATGTCCTCCAAACTCTTCTTAAAAAGTTCGTAGCTAGGCCTAACGATATGTCCATCATTGAACATTTCATCATAAAATCCGCTAATTTGGTATTCACTAAAATCTACTTTAGACATATTGTTCCGTGCTTGTTTAAATACTAATTAAGTAAGTGGTTGGAAATCTGAACTATGGAAATATAAATAAAATTGGGGTATCAACCTTTATCCTCTGATTCTTTTATAAGATAGAACAAATAATTGGACCTAAGCTGATGTTTTAGTAAAAATTAAGTCACTATTTTAGTTAATCCGGATATTTTTCTATTCGTAGGGTTGAAGTGAAATTAATGCAAATCGGAAATAACCAACAAACGACATCCTAAAATTACCAGGGGAAAACTAAAGGGTTTCTTGAACCACACTATCCCCGAGTTAAGATGAGCTATTTTTGCAAGGGTTTATGCCGACTTGGAGCTGAAAAAGCTAATTACCTTAATGTCAGATACTGGCATAACTAATGGCGTTTTAGCTCTAAACCTATCTGCGCTTTGCCCATAATACTTCGTGAATAAATGTCATTTTTTTGATTACGGGCGGCGAAATCACAAAGGGATATACATCCGGTATGCCCATGGCCCGGTTAATACTGTTAACAGCAAAAGATAAGGGCATACATTTATTAACGATCGTTTCAAAATTTTCAATCGTATAGGGATCAAAGGAAACCTCTGCGTTCATAGTTGTATTCGTACTAGACGGATTTACCTTTAAACCAAAGAAATGGGCCGTCTCTACCATATCCATCACATGGAGGTAATGTGCCCAAGTTTCTGCCCAATCTTCCCAGGGGTGAGCAGTTGCGTATTTGCTAATAAAGGAATTGCGCCAGTCAACTGGCGCACCGTTGACATAATAGGTTTGAAGAGCGTCTCCATAATTCAACTGCTCATTGCCAAAAATAGTTCTGAAGTCAGTTAAGAACATTTGATTATTTGCCGCCAATCGTTCCCAAAAGTAGTGTCCTACTTCATGTCTTAAATGTCCTATCAAAGTTCGATATGGTTCTTCTAATTGCTTACGTATCTGTTCTCTTGATACGGAATCGGCCTCCTTGAGTAAAATGGTAATAACCCCGTTGGCATGGCCTGTCATAACATCCCTATTACCCTGCTCGCCAATAAAATCGAAACATAGGCCCTCTTCCTGTACCATTTTGCTTGGTAGGGAAAGACCGATTTTTTGAAGCTGGTAAATGAGGCGGTGTTTGGCTATTTCAAGACTCTTCCACTTCGGAAAATTGGCTTCATCGGAAAGATCGGGAATAGTTCTGTTGAGCTGGCATGCAGTACAGAATTCGTGAATATCGTTTTGCTCCAAGACCCAATTACAGACTGCATGTCGGTTATTTTTACAATACTTATAACTCCAATTTTCACGATCGGAAATCAAAGAATCTCTATAAGGATTGAACGTTAGCATGGTACGGTCCCAATCTCTATAACCACAATTGTGACCACAATTTACACAATGATTGTTCTCAAAAAACAAGGGGTATTTACAATGACCACATTCAAAGACTTTCATCTGCATTTGTTTAGTATTGTAACAAAGATGGTATATATTTTCCTTGGACCTCTTAAAAAAGATAGCAAAGAATTTGGTAATTAAACCTCACCATACTAATTCAGCTAATATTCTGAAAAAGATAGTCCGATGGTTTACTATTTCAATCGAAGGTTGAATCCGTATTTAGAATAGATGCCATACGTTTTGGGGAAAGATATTCAAAGTAACGAGCTGTAATCTGAAACGATTCGTCCAAAATTACAATTGCAGGCAATGAAAAGGGAACTGCTTCCCTAGTAGCTAATAATAATGGAAGCTCGTGTACTGGATTACGTGTTTTACCGAGCTGTTTGTTTTTAAAAACCCGACCCTCAAAAGTAATAGTATTGGTAGTTTCAGCATTCATTTTTACGGCGTAGTAGTCTGTATTCAACATTTTAATGATTTGCGGGTCTGAATATGCTGCTTCATCCATTTTTTTGCAATAAGCACACCATTCCGCGTAAAAATCGATGTATACCTTTTTTGGTCTGACCGCCAAGGAATCTTCCAACTGCTCAAAGGTTAACCAATTAATGCCCTGGTTTTGGGCCTGCAGTAACTGTGATATAGAGGTAAGGAAGAACATACCCAATACAGCTAAAACTTTTCTATTAAACATCAGTTCCATGACCGTACTTTTAATGCAACTTACCAATTTTTACACCAAAGAAAAAAGTTCTCGGTGTCCCCGGGCCATAGACATAATCCGAATCCCGCGTGGGGCCACTATCAAAATCATCTTGAAAACTATTGAAGATATTCTTTACACCTAAGGAAAAGGTCATCATAAAATTTTCATTAAAATCCACATGAGATTCCAGCTTTAGGTTTAAATCGAAAAAAGAGCCGGTATCGTTCAATTGTAAAAATCCCGTATCGCTTATAACTCTTGGAACGGTCATACTGCCTGTATACGTTCCCGTAATATCTACATTAAAACGTTCACTAGGGATCCAAGCTGTATTCAAGTAGCCATAGAAATTAGGGTTTCTAACAAATTCATCTACAAGAATATCTGTTTCACCAAGTGTTCCATCGGTTTCAAACAAAAGTTGAGGTGCATCGTATTCTGCTTTCTGTACCGTTCCACCCAACTGAAACTGCCATTTTTGATTAGGAGATATACCAAACTCAAAATTAGTGCCATATACTTTTGCACCCTCACCGTTACGAACTTCTTCAAGAATAGAACCGTTTTCCAGTACGGCACCGGTACTCACTAAGGTAAAAGGGTCTTCTAGGGTGGTATAAAAACCTTCCAACAGAAAATCTAACTGTAACAGATTTATATTTTTAGAATAATTAAATGAACCCGTGTAGGCATTAGAATATTCCGTATCTAAATTATCGGATAAAATCACAAACTGAGGTTCTCCCCCTACACTGGAAATATGCAAATCTTCATTAAAAGCCTGTGGTGCCCTAAAACCCTTTGCATAGCCACCTCTAAATTTTAAGTCTTCCAAAACTTGATAGGAGACCGTTAACCTTGGCGAAAATGCGGTTTGATTTATATCTACTCCTCGGTCAATTCCGCCAATAGAATAATCGCCATCTACGTGTACGTTGTCAATTCGAGTTCCGGCTAGTAATGTAAATTTTTCGGTAGGTTTCCATTCATACTGCGCATAACCACCCAATGAATTTACGCGTTGATCAATCAAACGATTATAACCAGGAATCCGGTCCTCGGTTTCGGTATAGTTAAATTCGGCACCCATGGTCAATACGTCTTTATTCTTAAAGCTTTTTGTAAACTGTACGCCATTCACCCAAGCAAGGTCTTTGGTGGTTCCAAAAGCATTGTTAGCTAATATACTATCTTGCCGTGTACGACCGCCACCAAGTCCGCCATAGTAACTATCCCTATTTGTGTAAGAAGCGGAAGAATAGACTTGGAATTGACTTGTATAATCTTTACTATTAATTTCATACGCTATACCGCCAATAAAGGTGTCATGATCCAGTTCTTCTGTGATATCTGTAAACTGCGGAGACAAATTTAATCGATCTCCACCTCGGCGGTACTCTCGTATGGCGTTTAGGTTAACGGATAACCGACTCTGGTCATTTGGTCTAACAAAAGCTTTTCCACCTACTGTGTTATTACGCAACTCTACCATTTCGGAAAAGCCATCATCATTGGCATCCCAAGCTTCACGATTACGATACGTTCCAAATAGCGTTACGCCACTATTCAAATCATTTGCAACAACAGACGTATTAAACGTTAACATACGGTCTGCAGCTTCCCCGTTAATCAAAGCCAAGTTGGTACCAATTTCCCAAGTATTCAATATGGGATCTTTTGTAATTACATTTACAGTACCTGCGATAGCATTGGAACCGTACAAGGCAGAACCCCCACTGCGCACCACTTCTATTCGCTCAATTATATTTGTGGGAATTTGTTCTAGACCATATACACCTAACAAAGAGGAGAATACAGGCCTACTATTTAATAAAACCTGGGTATACCCACCCGCTAAACCATTTAACCGTACTTGGGTAAAGCCACAATTCTGACAATTGGTTTCTACACGTACACCAGGAGCATAATTGAGTCCGTCTGCGACAGAAAGCGATTGAGTGGCATTAAGTAAGCGAGGTTTTATGGTAGATACCACTACAGGTGTATTTTTACGTTCTACTCGGTTCCGGGTAGCACTGATAACAACCTCATCTAAACCTAAGGCATCCTTTAACAGCTCAAAATCGACTGTGATTCGTTCCTTAGCCGATACGGTAATCTTTTTAACGGTACTTCTATACCCTTGTGAACTAACCTGTATACTATGTGTTCCAGCAGGCAGGTTTAGTTCATAAAAACCAACCCCATTGGCACTGGTTCCTTTACCAATGTGTTGAACATAAATGCTGCTAAATGGCACTGGTTTCCCGTCCGCAGTTATGTGCCCCGCAATAGTTGCAGTTGATTTTTGCCCATGAACAACTGAAACTAGCCCCAATATGATAATAAATACCAGCTTAACCGACTCTTTCATGTAATTTTAAAAACTATTGAATATAATATTTAGGCAAACCTAATAATTTATTATTAAAAGATAAAATGTATCTTTACATACTAGTTGAAAATTATGTTTACACCTTCCGAAGAAAATTATTTAAAAGCCATATTTCATTTACAGGAAGAAGTGGATGGTGGCATCTCTACCAGTAGTCTTTCCGAACAACTGCATACCAAAGCGGCATCGGTCACCGAGATGATAAAGCGATTGGCGGAAAAGGAATTGGTAGATTATCAGAAGTATTATGGCGTACAATTAACGGATGCGGGCAGAAAGCATGCTCTGCTTATTGTAAGAAAGCACAGACTTTGGGAATATTTTTTGGTAGAGCGACTCAATTTTAATTGGGATGAAGTACATGATGTGGCGGAACAATTGGAACATATAAAATCCCCAAAACTCGTAGAGGAATTAGATGCCTTTTTGGGCCGACCGGAATATGATCCCCACGGAGACCCCATTCCCGATGCAAATGGGAATCTTCCCAAATCCCCCAAAAAGAAACTATCGCACCTAAAACAAGGCGATAAGGGTGTTTGCAAGGGTTTCAATGATAACTCATCAGCTTTTTTGCAATTCGTTGCCAAGCAGGACATTGGCCTAAATACCCCTATCGAAGTAGTTAATATTGAATCCTTTGACCATAGTATGACGGTATTAGTAGGTAAAAAGGAAATATTATTGTCTAAAACCGCTACAGATAACATTTATATTGAAAGCTAAGCGATAAGGCACTAAAAACACTTCTAAATAGAAACATGAAAAAAATAATACCATTACTATTTGTTATAATACTCCTTGCAAGTTGTAGCGATGAAAAGAAAACAAAAAATGGAAAACTAAATATTGTAACCACCACTACCATGATAACGGACCTTGTTAAGCATATTGGGGGCGATTCGGTTAACGTGCAAGGTCTTATGGGCAGCGGGGTAGACCCGCATTTATACAAGGCTAGCGAGGGCGACGTAACCAAACTTACTAATGCCGATGTCGTTTTTTACAGCGGCTTACATTTAGAAGGCAAACTGGTAGATGTTTTTGAAAAAATGGGCAGAAATACCAATACAATTGCCTTAGCAGAAGCATTGGATAAAAACAAGTTGATAGGTTCGGAATATTTTGCTTCTAACTATGATCCGCACATATGGTTTAACATTGATTATTGGAAACAACTGACTAACTATTTAACCTCAGAATTAAGCAGGTTGAATTCAGAAAACACCACATATTTCGAAGCGAACAAAACTGCCTACTTAAAAAAATTGGACCTCTTGGAAAATGAGATAAAGCAAACAATCGCCACGCTGCCCAAGGAAAAGCGCATATTGGTTACCGCTCATGACGCCTTCAATTATTTTGGTGAAGCTTACGGTTTTGAAGTGGTAGGATTACAAGGCCTAAGCACCGCAACCGAGGCAGGAGTGCAAGATGTTCAAAACCTGGCAAAACTGATTATCGATAAAAAAGTAAAAGCCATTTTCGTAGAGACCAGCGTACCAAAACGTACCATTGAAGCGTTGCAGCAAGCGGTTCTATCCAAAGGTTTTGAAGTAGCAATTGGTGGTACCTTATATTCTGATGCTTTAGGCAATGCAGGGACGGAAGAAGGAACCTATTTAGGTATGTTTAGGTATAATGTCAATACCATTGTTGAAGCTTTAGACTAGGTAATTGAATTAAAATAGTTAGATAAAAAGGACCATATGAATACTAATCTTCCTGCAATACAAATAGATGACCTTACCGTAGCCTACGACTACAAACCGGTCTTATGGGATATAGACCTTGTGATTCCTGAAGGGGTTCTTATGGCCATCGTAGGACCTAATGGTGCAGGAAAGTCTACGTTAATAAAGTCCATTCTAGGGATTATAAAACCAATTGCTGGCACCGTTCAAGTCTTTGGGGAAGCTTATAAGAAACAAGTGGATAAAGTCGCTTACGTTCCGCAAAAAGGAAGTGTAGACTGGGATTTTCCCACCACCGCTTTAGATGTGGTCATGATGGGGACTTACGGAAGTTTGGGTTGGATAAGGCGTCCTGGACAAAAAGAGAAAAAAGCGTCCTTAGAAGCCTTGGAAAAAGTGGGGATGTTGGAATTTAAGAGTCGGCAAATAAGTCAGCTAAGCGGCGGACAACAGCAACGCATTTTTTTAGCCCGTGCCTTGGTTCAAAATGCAGAAATATATCTGATGGACGAACCCTTTCAAGGCGTTGATGCCACCACGGAAAAGGCCATAATCAACATCCTGAAAGAACTCCGCCAAGCAGGAAAAACACTAATAGTGGTACATCATGATCTACAAACTGTTCCCGAGTATTTTGATTGGGTTACGTTCCTAAATGTCAAGGGAATAGCCTCAGGGCCCGTCATGGATATTTTCAATGACGACAATCTCACCAAAACCTATGGGATAAACTATAAAGTAGCCGTAAATCAATAGGAATGGAACTAACCGACTTCTTCACAGATTACACCCTTCGTACCATTACACTAGGTACGGCAATTTTAGGTGGCATCTGTGGCATGTTGGGAAGTTTTGCAGTGTTGCGAAAACAGAGTCTACTAGGTGATGCTATTTCCCATGCCGCACTCCCCGGAATCGCGATTGCGTTCTTGATCACCGGAATAAAGGATGCCAATATTATTTTAATTGGTGCTCTTATTAGTGGACTAGTAGGTACATTTTGGATTAAAGGTATCGTTAAAAGAACACGTCTAAAAAGCGATACCGCTTTAGGGCTGATCCTTTCGCTATTTTTTGGTTTTGGAATGTTATTGCTCACCTTTATCCAAAAAATGCCTAACGCGAATCAGGCTGGGTTGGATAAGTATCTTTTCGGTCAGGCTGCTACTTTGGTAGAAGAAGATGTGTGGATCATGGCCGTGGTTACAGGAGTTAGTTTACTCGTTTTACTTTTGTTTTGGAAAGAACTCAAACTGCTGCTCTTTGATGCCGACTACACCAGAACCTTGGGTTTTAATACTCGTTTTTTAGACATATTGATTACCACATTTATAGTCCTCGCCATTGTTTTAGGCCTACAGACTGTTGGCGTCGTACTCATGAGTGCCATGTTGTTGGCTCCTGCAGCTGCGGCCCGGCAATGGACCAATAACTTGGGTATCATGGTGATTTTGGCTGCAATTTTTGGTGCATTTTCAGGTGTTTTTGGTACTGCGATCAGCGCCAGTCAGAATAACCTCTCCACAGGCCCTGTTATCGTATTAGTGGCCGCGGCCTTTGTAGTCATTTCTTTCGTTTTTTCCCCTGGGCGGGGATTGTTGCTCAGGGAAATCCGTTTTCGCAAAAATCGAAGGGAACTGCACTTGAAAAAAACATTGACATTTATGTACCACATTGCCAAGACACATGAAAACGTATCGCATCCGCATGCCATCCGCATCCTCAATAATTTTCAGGGCTTTACCAGAAAAACATTGACCAAATTAGAGGAACAACAGTTCATACAGCTCCAAGGAAACAATTGGGCAATGACCGAAAAAGGCTATGTAGCAGCAGAATCCATATTTAATCAAATAGGAAAAGAAAATGACTAGCGCACAACTAGAAATACAGCTCATTGCGGCGTTGGTTGCTGTAGCCTGCGCTATACCTGGTACTTTTTTGGTGCTCCGTAAAATGGCGATGATCAGCGATGCCATTAGTCACGCAATACTTCCCGGAATTGTTTTAGGCTTTTTTATCACTCAAGATTTAAATTCACCGCTATTAATACTGCTGGCAGCGCTTACAGGCGTCATTACCGTGGTGTTGGTAGAATTTATCCAAAAAACAGGATTGGTAAAGGAGGACACTGCCATTGGATTGGTTTTTCCGGCCTTGTTCAGTATCGGAGTTATCATGATTGCCAAGAATGCCAATGACGTGCATTTGGATATTGATGCCGTACTGTTGGGAGAACTAGCCTTTGCCCCTTTTGATCGACTCCTGATTACCGGAACAGACATTGGGCCTAAGTCGCTCTGGGTTATCGGCACGATTTTACTGGTTTCCGTAGTGCTTCTTTTCCTATTTTTCAAAGAGCTAAAATTAAGCACCTTTGACAAAGGTTTAGCAACTACTTTAGGATTTTCGCCCATATTAGTTCATTATGGACTTATGACCGTATCTTCGGTCACTATTGTGGGCGCTTTTGATGCTGTAGGTGCTGTCTTGGTAGTTGCGCTTATTATTGCGCCAGCTGCAACTTCTTACTTACTTACGGACGACTTGAGAAAAATGCTGGTTTTGAGCTGTCTCTTTGGTGTCTTTTCTGCAATTTCGGGCTATTGGATGGCAAATATTTTAGATGCCTCCATTGCTGGATCTATGACCACCGTATTGGGAATTGTATTCTTATCGGCCTATTTATTTTCACCAAAGCAAGGGGTTTTGTTTGGTTTTTTCAGGGAACGACAACAGCGTGTAGAAGTTTCCCTACTTGTATTCTTATTACATCTTCAAAACCACACAGAACAAGAAGAAAGACATGTTAATCACCTTAGGGAACACATTAACTGGCAGAAAGTTCGTGCGAAAACAGTTCTTGAATTGGCCACTAAAAATAACTTGATAAAAACTTCAAGTGATGTCGTTTCCTTAACCGAGAAAGGTCAAGAATTTACTGACGAGGCATTGAAATATATCACCACGAATAAGGCTACGGCTATTGAAGAGCTAAAAGAACGATTTTTCCTGTTTAGGGGTTAGTAAAACAACTATAATACGAAATGGAATAGTACTTTTCCAAATTACCAATGTTCGCTACCTTTTTCTCCTTTAAACGGTCCTACCAAATCAGAGGTAATCCATCCTGCATAAAATGCTCCGGGTTGTGCCCGCACTCTTTCTCCGGCCACCGAACATTCTAACTGTTGTGGATAGAAGGCAAAATAATTTTTTACCGCTTCAAATTCGGAAAATGGCTTGGGATATGACCATGCTACCGGTTGATCACCCATGGTTTTCAAAGCCCAATACACAGCATGACCCTTCCATTCGCACATGGACGATCTGTTTGCTATTTTTACTAGCATACCCATATCTACATCCACTTGTGGTATATAGTATGTAGGCGGACTAGCCGTCTCCAAAACCGCCAATGCCTTACCGGTCTCTGCGATTACCTGCCCTTTAATGCTCACTACTATGGTTTTGTGTACTTTTTCGATTTTAGGAGGTCGTGGAAAATCCCAGACTGAACGCTGCCCCTTTTTAGGAGCTATGGCGAATGGCGGTCTTTCCTTTCCTGTATTGTTCCAGCTATCACGAGCCTGTTGCAACCAATTTTTCATGCAATTAATTTTAAAAATCTACACTTTTCCAGAAGGTACTAAAAATAGTTGATTATGGTTGACGCTCCTAAAAGAACCTCTTTTCAAAACTACGGTTTAGCATCAAGTGCAATCCTCATAAGCGCTTTGCTAAATAGTTGTTTTGAAAGATGTAAGCTGATATTTACAAATAATTTGACCACTCCATTAGATTTGAGACTCCCAAAGAAATAGTTACGATAGCCATTTCCTTATCAACCACAAAAGGCTTTTTCAAGTTTTTAAAATAACCTATATTTAGAAAATGATAACTTGTAACAACACAATGCTTGTTGGAGTCCTGTTAGCTAGCTTTTTCTGTAATGCACAAACAAAAGATGGGCACCATTACCGGCAAGAACTTCCCGGAACAAAACTAGCGATTGATATGGTCTATATCCCGGAGGGAAGTTTCACGATGGGGAGTCCGCAATCCGAAGAAAACAGGGATACGGACGAAGGTCCAACACATAGCGTTGAAATCGATGGGTTTTGGATGTCTAAATATGAAGTTACTTGGGAATTATACAACCTATTCATCAACCGAAATATAGATAACGAGACTAACTATGAAAAAGGTGATGATTTAACTATGGAGGTTGATGCCGTCTCTGGGGCAACCGTTCCTTATGTAGATATGAGTCTGGGAATGGGTACGGATGCTGGATTGCCTGTTGGAAATGTAACGCATCTAGCAGCATCTGCTTTTTGTAAATGGCTGTCCGCAAAAACAGGCTATTTCTATAGATTGCCTACCGAGGCCGAATGGGAATATGCGGCACGGGCCGGAAGTACTACTGCGTATCATTTTGGAGATGAAGTTTCGGACTTGGACGACTATGCTTGGTACTATTCGAACAGTAACGGCACCTATCACAAAGTCGGTCAGAAAAAACCGAATCCCTGGGGATTATATGATATGCACGGCAATGTGGCAGAATGGACCTTGGACCAGTACCTGCCTAAGATATATCAAAATAGAAAATCGACCACTGAAAACCCTTGGGAAACTGCTACTACAGAATATCCAAGAACAGTGCGCGGTGGTTCATATGACGATGACGAAGAATGGTTGCGGAGTGCTGCTAGAATGCCTTCCATGGAAAAATGGAAAATGCGGGACCCTCAATTTCCAAAAAGTAAATGGTGGAATACCGATGCCCCATTTGTAGGGTTTAGAATCGTGCGACAAGCATCGGCACCAGCCCCAAAAGAAATGAAAAAATATTGGAACCAATAAGTATAAAACCACAAAAATCAAACGCATGGAAAAATCAGGAAAATCAACATCCAATTTAATAACACCTTCCAGACGGGGTTTTGTTAAAAGCAGTGCATTAGTAACAGCAGGGATGCTCTTGCCGGGAATAGAACTAAACGCCATGGCAAATGTCTTTAACGATAAAAAACTGAAAATAGCCGTGGTAGGTTGCGGTGGCCGTGGTACAGGTGCCGCCAACCAAGCGTTGAAAGCAGATGAAAATGTAGAACTGGTAGCCATGGCAGATGCTTTTCAAGATCAGCTAGACGAGAGCCTTAATAATCTCCAAAAAGCCTATGAGGGAACGGGTAAAGTGAACGTAAAAGACAAGCATAAATATGTTGGTTTTGACGCTTATAAAATGGCCATAGACCAAGCCGATGTTGTAATTCTTGCTACGCCTCCCGGATTTCGCCCCCATCATTTTGAATATGCGGTAAATGCTGGAAAGCACATATTCATGGAAAAGCCAATGGCAACAGATGTACCTGGCATACGGAAGGTATTGAAAATGGCCAAGGTAGCTAAAGAAAAAAAATTGAATGTGGTCGTCGGACTACAAAGACATTATCAAGATAATTATTTAGCCATTGCCGAAAAAATCGAAGAAGGAGCCGTGGGAAAAATAACCTCCGGCCAAGTGTATTGGAACAGCGCAGGCGTTTGGGTACGACCTAGACAAGCTGGCCAAACCGAAATGGAATATCAAATGCGTAATTGGTACTACTTCAACTGGCTTTGTGGCGATCATATTCTTGAGCAGCACATTCACAATATCGATGTTGCCAACTGGTTCTTGGGAGAGTATCCTATTGCCGCCCAAGGTATGGGCGGGCGTCAAATCCGAACGGGCATTGACCATGGTGAAATATTTGATCATCATTTTGTAGAATTTACCTACCCAAGTGGTGCGGTAATTTCCAGTCAATGCCGCCATCAACCGGGGACTTGGTCCAAAGTGGGCGAGAATTTTCAAGGTACCAAAGGACGTATCGATATGAAAGACGCGGGTACGGCCAGTATTGTGGACTTGGAAGGTAACTCCATATTTGAACATCGTGGTAAAAACGACCCCAATCCCTACCAAGTAGAGCACGATAGGTTATTTGCTTCCATACGAAACAATGAAGTCATCAGTGATGCGGAAAACGGAGCAAAAAGTACTATGACCGCTATCTTGGGAAGAATGGCTACCTATTCCGGCAAAGTGGTAACATGGGACGAGGCCATGAAATCCACACAGCTTTTGGTACCTAAAGATATGGACTGGAATTCCACACCGCCTGTAATGCCGGACACTAACGGACACTATCCTATTCCTGCGCCAGGTGAAACGGATGTTTTTGTTTAAGTCTATGGGAATGGAGCATGTGAATGTTGAACAAACTAGCTAGGTAAAAAGAAACGATTAAAGACGAATACGTTTTGTAGCCCAAGGTTTATTACTAGCGTTTGGTTTGAAAACCAAAAACTACAAAATGTGATATTGGATTACTTTTTTAAAAAAATCCTGAAGGTGGTTATTATTGAAGAATCTAGAATGAGCACCATATTGGGATTTAAAACGGTGTCAGCGGTTTTGATAAGCCTGTCCTTATGTTCCATTTGCAGTTAGAATCATTTTGGATTTTAAAGAGCACGTTTTTGATTCTTTCACAATTACAAGAGCCGTTGACTTTCCTTATTTTTATGAAACATAATTTGAAATGAGTTAGGACAGATGCAACAGCTACAACAACAAGTCGAGTTTTTTAAGACCCAGCAAACAAAGGATGTCGTTTTTCGAAAAAAAGCCTTGAAACGACTCCAACACGAAATCGTGGCAAGGGAGGACGACATCTGTGATGCTATCTATGCAGATTTTAAAAAACCAAAGTTCGAGACCTTGGCAGCCGAAACTCAGTTTGTTTTGGCAGATATAAAGAATACCCTGAAGAAAATTGACGGATGGGCAGAACCGGAAAGGGTTTCCAGTAGTCTTATGAATTGGCCCTCATCTGATTGGATCTACAAAGAACCCTACGGAAACGTTTTAATCATTGCCCCATGGAACTACCCCTTTCAATTGGCCATTGCGCCATTAATTGCAGCGGTAGCGGCGGGAAACACCGCCATTGTTAAACCTTCTGAAGTGACACAACATACGGCAAAAATTATCTCGGAAATTGTGGCCGCCAGTTTTGAGCCAGCTCACGTTACCGTAATCCAAGGTGGTGTGGAAACATCTCAAGAATTACTCGCCCAAAAATGGGACTACATCTTCTTTACGGGAAGCACCCGAGTAGGGCAAATTGTGTACGAAAGCGCCGCGAAACATTTAACGCCCGTAACCTTGGAACTGGGAGGTAAAAATCCGACTATTGTAGATGAAACCGCATCTATATCTAAAGCGGCAAAACGTATTGTATGGGGCAAATTCTTAAACGCAGGGCAGACTTGCATTGCCACGGATTATGTTTTGGTTCATCATTCTGTAAAAAATAAATTAGTAGCCGCCTTAAAACAAAGTATTACGGATTCCTATGGGGAAAACCCAGAAGCATCACCAGATTATGCCAGAACGGTAAGCGCGAACCACTATTCTGGCTTAAAAGGGATGTTGGAAGGGCAGGATATCCTGTTCGGTGGCAATACCACAGATGAGGAAAACTTTATCTCCCCTACCTTGGTCAACGAACCTAAATTAGATAGTAAATTAATGCAAGGAGAAATTTTTGGCCCCATTCTGCCCATCATAGCATACGAAACCGATGGCGATATTGAGCGCCATATTATGAACTACGGCAAGCCTTTGGCAACGTACGTATTCTCCAATAAGAAATCATTCCAAAAAAAAATAATAAAAAAATATAGTTTTGGGGGAGGCGCCATAAACGATACCATCATACAGATTACTAATAAAAATCTGCCCTTTGGTGGCGTTGGGAACAGCGGTATTGGTGCATACCATGGCAAAACATCCTTTGACCTGTTTTCTCACCATAAAAGTATTGTAAAAAAAGCCAATTGGTTTGAGGCTCCTGTGCGCTATCCGCCCTATACGCTGCCCCTAAAGTTTATTAAAAAAGTGAAACACTTGTTCTGATAGTTACATTTTTTATTACCGCTAACCTGAATAGTACTCCACTTCATTTTACCCTATTAAATCATTCAATCTAACAATACAAAATATTAGTGTTGGACGTTTATAACGCTACCAGTAAAAGTGCAAGTAAGGGGTTTAGCCACCGCTGCATTTCTTTTCAATAAGGGCAAAAGTACTAACGCTAAGATGACATTGAACTTCTGGTTGTTTCACTTCTTTTTCAGGTAAAAGGGAATGAATGGGATGTCGGCAATTATAAAGATTCAGACCATATAACATCCCAGTTGTTACAGTACTTGTTACAACCGAAAAGTCTTATCGAAGAGCTATTCAAAAGAGCATTATGTTAAAGTCATATTAATTGTAAGTGCCTTGTTCCCCTTTTATATGATAACGAAAGTCAAATCAGAGGAAAGTATATTGAACAAGGTAAAGGCACTGGATAATTTAAAGAATCGATTAAAATTCAATTCTAATTTTAAATAAGAAATCTCCGAAGGAATTTGTAATTAATTTACATTATACTTACTTTAAATTTACATAGTATTGATTTATAAAATGAATCTAATACAATCATCCAATTATGGTGTTCTATGATAAAAAAATCCTTTTTTTATATCTTTTTAAGTCTGCTTGGGATTATTTTATTTATTAACCCAAACTTTCAAACGATTACAGCAGGCGTTGCCATTTTACTGTTTGGTATGATAATGTTGGAGGAAGGTTTTAAAGTTTTCACCAAAGGACCTCTCCAAAACATCTTAAAGAAAGCAACCGATAAACTATATAAAAGCATTGCCGCAGGCGCTTTGGTTACCGCCTTCATTCAATCAAGTTCTTTGGTATCGGTAGTTGCTATTTCATTTATGAGTGCTGGATTGATTACCCTTGGTGGTGGAATGGGTTTAATTTTTGGGGCAAATATCGGAACTACTGCTACCGCATGGCTAGTAGCTGCTTTTGGTTTGAAAATAAAAATATCGGCCTTGGCAATGCCTATGCTCGTATTCGGTATTGTTTTCTCATTGCAGAAAAGGGTTAACCTAAAAGGCATTGGCAATATTCTTGCCGGTTTGGGATTTTTCTTCTTGGGAATTCATTACATGAAAGAAGGCTTTGATGTGTTCAAGGAATACATTGATCTAACCCAATATGCTATACCAGGATATGTAGGTATTATCATTTATGCAGGAATCGGAATTGTAATAACTACAATTCTCCAGTCCAGTAGTGCCACATTGGCTTTAATTTTAACCGCTTTGGCCGCTGGGCAAATTGAATATGAAAATGCGTTGGCGCTGGCCATAGGCGCAAATGTTGGCACAACTATTACCGCCGTATTAGGCTCCATAAGTTCTAATATTGCCGGAAAACGACTGGCAGGAGCGCATTTAATTTTCAATTTGATTACAGGGGTGGTCGCCTTGGCCATCATATTTCCGCTAGCAGACCTAGTCGATTACTTAGCAGATTTAGTAGGTATTTCCACTGATGATTTTACGCTAAAACTCGCAATGTTCCATACAATTTTCAATGTCTTAGGTGTAATTATAATGCTACCGCTTATAAAAACAACCGAAAAATTCTTGACTCGTTTTTTTAGGGAGAAAAAAGATAAGGGAATAGAGGTTCCCAAATATTTAAATGAAACTGTTTTAAAATTTCCGAGTACCGCTGTTTTGGCCTTAACAAATGAATCAAAATATTTGTACGAAAATGCAGTCTTTGAAATTGTTACACATGCTTTAAACATTCATAGAGAAGACATAAAATCCGATTTGAAAGCAAAGGATATCATCAAAAAATCAAAAAATAATTTTAACACCGATGTCAGGGATTTATACTACAGTAAGGTAAAGACGATCTACGGAGAAATAATTAGATATGCTACCACAGCCCAAAGTAAACTAAAGATGAGTGAGCGTATGAATAACCGTATTTCTGAACTAATAATCGCTAATCGTAAAATGGTGGAGACTATCAATGCGGTTAGGGAATTAGGTAGAAACGTATCGCGTTATTTAGACTCGGATAATAGCCATATGGAAAAGGAATACGATAAGTTTCGAAAAAAAATCATTAGGGTCCTACGCGTCATTTATTTGTTCAGAACACAGGAGGATAAAGAAATCTATTTTTCAAAACTATTGAAACTTAGAAACGAAGCAAAAGAAACAAAATATCAAAACACAAAATCTATTAATATCTTAATACGAAAAGACCTAATTAATGCTGACATGGCCTCTTCGTTGGTCAATGATAAGGACAACCTTAACGAGATGATTAAAAATTTAATATCGGTAGCAGAACTTCTCTATGGAGAAAGAGATTCCTTATTGGAAAATGGAAAACCAATAGAACGGGAGAATACCTAATCTTGTTTCTTCTAAATTTTGTTTCTAGTAGAACAGTCAAAATGAATCTATTCAGCGAAAAGATCAGTTATCAAAAGGTTCAAATTAAGGTTCTATATAAGAAAAGCTACACGTACAATTTATAAGTTGTTCCTATTGTCCTTATTCTAATTTAAAGTTAATAGGTATACTATAAGGAACACGTACGGCCCTACCCCGCTGCATTCCAGGGGTCATTTTTGGTATTGCCGCAACAATACGAACAGCCTCATTTTCTAAATTTTTATCAGGTCCTCGCACACGAATATCAGAAATGTATCCCTTAGTATTTATGGCAAATTGCACATATACCTTACCTTGTATATTCATTTCGATAGCTACCTCGGGATATTTAAATTCTTTAGCTACATGCTCTTGAATCTTTTTTTGAAAACAGGCTCTTTGCTCTTCCTTGATTTTTATGTCCTCACAACCTGGGAAAATAGGAATATCCTCAATTATGGCAAAAGGCACCGATATTTCTTCTTCTAATTCATCAACTATAATATCATCTACCTCAACAGGGGCCTCTATTACAGATTCTTGATCCGTCTCGGTGCTTTCTATAATGGTTTCTTCTATATCATCATTATCCTCCACGATTTGAATAATTTCCGGCGCTGCTGGTGGAGGGGGTGGCGGCAATGTCTTTACCTGTTCTGTCATTGGAACATCTTCCTTTATTTCGTCTACAACGTTCATTGATTCTACTAATAAATCTTCTTTATCATAGGTTTTATATTCCAATGCCCGCCATGTAAGGAAAAGTACAAGGGTTAACCCAATAACAAAATATAGGCCACTATTTAAATTCAAATCGAACTTTGGATTCTTTTTAACTTGCATAATAGGATGGTTTTAAGTGGGTTACTTCCTTAAAATTAATTTTATTTTGCAAGAGTAAATATGATATATATCAGTTTGGTCACCGATGTTTATTTTCCAAAAGAGGATGAATCTGGATAAACTAATAACCATGAGGAAGGCTATCAGCTTATTTACTAATCGATTATTCTGCAGAGGTAACCGACCCAGTTAAGATAGAGATGCGTATAGGATTCTAATTTGAAGAGGCACTTAGTACCAAACAACCCTGAAAAGAGAAATAAAAGCATTTAATTAAGCAGCGTGTATCTCAGACTTTATATACCACTTTTAAATATGGGCTTCAAAATAGTCGCTATTCATTCGGGCTATATTGGTTAGTTTTATTTCCTTGGGACACTCTAATTCGCATGCGCCGGTATTGGTGCAGTTTCCAAAACCTTCCAAATCCATTTGTTTTACCATATGTTGCACTCTGGTATTTGCTTCCACTTTTCCTTGTGGTAACAGGGATAACTGAGATATCTTGGCAGATGTGAATAACATGGCAGATGCATTTTTACAAGCGGCCACACAGGCACCACAGCCAATACAGGTTGCGGAATCGAATGCGGCTTCTGCAATCGACTTTTTAATTGGAATCGTATTTGCATCCTGTGTATTGCCGGAAGTATTGACCGATACGAAACCACCTGCCTGTTGTATGCGGTCAAAAGCAGAGCGATCTATAACAAGGTCTTTTATAATCGGGAAAGCCCTGGCCCTGAATGGTTCTATATAAATGGTATCCCCATCGTTAAATCTACGCATATGTAATTGGCAGGTAGCTATACCCCTATCCGGCCCATGCGGCTGACCGTTTATAAAAAGGGAACACATACCGCAAATACCCTCCCTACAATCGTGATCAAAAGCAATGGGACTTTCGCCTTTTAAAATAAGGTCGTAATTAAGGGTGTCCAACATTTCCAAAAAAGAATCATCGGGATTCACATTATCCAATAAATACTGGGTCAACGTTCCTTTTTCCTTGCTACTCTTTTGCCGCCAAATTTTCAAGGTTAGTTTCATTCCTATTTCCTTTTTTGGTTTATTTATAACTTCGTTGCTGTACGGTTACGCTTTCGTATACCAATTTTTCCTTATGCAAATTCCATTTACCCGGCTCTCCCATGTATTCCCAAGCAGCTACGTGGGCAAAATTTTCATCGTCGCGCATAGCCTCGCCTTCTGGGGTTCGATGCTCTTCACGATAATGCGCACCACAAGATTCTTTGCGGCTCAACGCGTCCTTGGAATAAAGTTCACCCAATTCCAAAAAATCGGCTAAACGCCCTGCTTTGGCCAATTCTTCATTAAATTCGTTTGCTGTTCCTGGAACAATAACGTTCTCCCAAAATTCCTTTCTAAGTAACGCAATCTCAATCATAGCAGTTTCTAGCCCCTTTTTATAGCGGTTAATACCACAATACTTCCACATAATAGTGCCCAGCTTTTTATGAAAATAGTCTACGGGATGTAATCCTTTATTGGCAATTAACGTATCTATTGTATTTTTTACCTCAATCTCGGCCTTTTCAAATTCAACAGACAAAGTGCTAATTTTTCCGGTACCGATTTCTTCGGAAAGATAGTCCGCAATTGTATAAGGTAAAACAAAATATCCATCTGCCAACCCTTGCATTAAGGCAGATGCACCCAACCTATTTGCACCGTGATCGGAGAAATTAGCTTCACCTATAGCAAAAAGACCTGGAACGGTTGTCATTAAATTATAGTCTACCCAAAGCCCGCCCATGGTATAATGGGTAGTGGGGTATATTTTCATTGGGGTTTCATACGGATTTTGATCTACAATTTTTTGATACATCTGAAACAGATTACCATATTTCTGTTTCATCATTTCCCTACCCAATCCTTCTATAATTTTGTCATCTGTATTGTCTAATCGTTTGATGTGCGCTTGTTCTCTGCCAAAACGTTGAATGGCCGAAGCAAAATCCAAAAACACGGCCTGGCCAGTTATGTTCACCCCAAACCCTGCATCACAACGTTCTTTTGCTGCTCGCGAAGCTACATCCCTAGGTACGAGATTACCGAATGCCGGATATTGCCGTTCTAAATAATAATCGCGATCGTCTTCTCCTAAATCCTCTGGTTTTTTTCTCCCCTCTCTAATGGCCTTTGCATCATCTAAGCTTTTAGGTACCCAGATACGACCATCGTTTCGCAAGGATTCGGACATCAAGGTCAGTTTAGATTGGTTAGGACCGCCAACCGGTATTGCGGTAGGATGTATTTGATTGAAACATGGATTCGCCAGAAAAGCACCTCTTCTATGTGCCTTCCATGCGGCAGATGCATTACTCCCCATTGCATAGGTTGAGAGATAAAAAAGATTTCCGTAGCCACCAGACGCTATTATTACCGCATGTGCCCCATGGCGCTCTATTTTCCCAGTGACCAAATTTCTAGAAATAATACCACGTGATTTGCCATTGACCAAAACAACATCCATCATTTCATGTCGGTTGAACATTTGAATTTTACCACGGGCAATTTGTCTGTTCATGGCCGAATACACCCCTAGTAATAATTGCTGTCCTGTTTGTCCCTTTGCATAAAATGTACGGGAAACCTGCACGCCTCCAAAAGAACGGTTATCCAAAAGTCCACCATATTCTCTGGCAAAGGGCACACCCTGTGCCACACATTGATCTATAATGTTCGAAGAAACCTCGGCCAACCGATATACATTGGCTTCCCGTGACCGGTAATCCCCTCCTTTAATTGTGTCATAGAACAAACGGTAAACAGAATCTCCATCGCCTTGATAATTCTTAGCTGCATTTATACCTCCCTGCGCAGCAACGGAATGTGCCCTTCGTGGAGAGTCCTGAAAACAAAACGATTTAACATTGTAGCCGAGTTCTGCCAGAGTGGCCGCAACCGACCCACCGGCAAGACCGGTACCAACAACAATAATATCTAGTTTTCGCTTGTTGGCGGGACTTATAAGATTGAGATTATTTTTATGGGTCGTCCATTTTTGGTTTAATGGTCCTGATGGTATTTTAGCATCCAATCGGTTCATCCAAAATATTGTTTACAAGTTATTGTCCATTATTTGATGCGCATCTATTAATGGACCGCCATGCATAATTTCCTCCGATGCCAAATTAATAAATTTGTCGAAATTTAGATGAAACGAATGTGCCAATTGAATGGCCTTACTTACATAGGCTCCTTTTTGCAACCAAGTATTCATGGGATCTAACATTTCGGAAGGAACGTTATGGCAATACTTAGGCATGTGCAACCCAAAAATGGGATGCTGCTCGTAGTCCACCTTTTCCAATTCCCCCTCTAAAATAGATGAAATCATCGCCCTTGTGTATTTGAGTTTAATTCTAGAACCAACACCGTAAGGACCTCCGCTCCAACCCGTGTTGATCAACCAAACATTTACTCCTGCCTCGGTCATTTTTTTACTTAGCATTTCGGCATATACAGTGGGATGTAAGGGCATAAATGGCTCACCAAAACACGCCGAGAATGACGGTACGGGCTCGTTGATACCAGCCTCTGTTCCAGCGACTTTTGCTGTATAGCCAGATATAAAGTGATACGCGGCCTGCCCGGGTGTAAGCTTGGATACCGGAGGCAGTACACCAAAGGCATCGCAGGTGAGAAAAAAAACATTCTTCGGGTTTTTGGCAAAAGAGGGCATTACAATGTTGTCTATATGCTTTATCGGATAGCTTACCCGTGTATTCTGGGTTATGGAACTATCAAAATAATCTACTTCTTTGGTACCTTCTTTAAACACTATGTTTTCTAAAAGTGCTCCTGGACGAATAGCGCGATAGATATCTGGTTCCTTTTCCTCGGTAAGGTCAATGACCTTGGCATAGCATCCACCTTCAAAGTTAAAAATGACATTATCGGCAGTCCAACCGTGTTCGTCATCACCAATTAATTTTCGTTCTGGATCTGCGGATAGCGTCGTTTTTCCCGTTCCGGAGAGCCCAAAAAATATAGCAGTATCCCCAGCTTCACCTACATTGGCGGAACAATGCATAGGCAGTACATTTTTTTCAATGGGAAGGATAAGGTTCAAAGCAGAAAAGATTCCCTTCTTCATTTCTCCAGTGTAAGCAGAACCAGCAACCAAAGCTACCTTTCGCGTAAAATCGAGTATTGAAAAGTTCCCGCTTCTTAGACCGTACATTTCAGGATTTTTCGCCTCATAACCAGGAGCGCATAAGACCAACCACTCTTCCTTAAAATTCTCTATTTCATAATCTTCCAAGCCAATGAACATATTTTTGACAAAATAGTTGGACCATGGATATTCGGTAACCGTACGGACGTTCATCCGATACTCTGGATGGGCGCATACATAGGCATCACGTACATATACCTCTTTTCCCGATAAATACTTCGCTACTTCATTATATAGCATTTCAAACTTATCGGATTCCAGCGGTTTATTGATTCGCCCCCACCAGACCTTATCCTTGGTATAGGCATCCTTTACCAAGAATCTGTCCTTTGGCGATCTTCCCGTAAATTTCCCAGTAGTAATACAAAGTGTTCCGTTATCGCTTTGGGTTCCCATCCCCTTTTCTATTGTAATTTTTTGTAGGGTATCCGCATCCAAATTCCAGTGGGCGGTAACATCTTGCAATCCATACCTACTGAGATTGCTATTTTTAGGTGTTTTTGATTTAATTTCCATACCGTAAAGGTTTTATTATTAATACTATATTAAAAGCTCGTAAACGTGGCACCAAAATAATGGGGACCTGAAAAGAGCTACTATTTTAGTTAAAGGAGACCACATTCAGCAATACTATTCTAAAAACGAACTACATATTCGTAATGACGAATTTGAACGATAGCCTGTGTAAAAATTAAATGGTTTTATCAATTGCTAAAACAGGTATTGGGGAATGTAACGTTAACATTTGGGTAAGTTGGCCTTCTGACGATTTACCGTTGGCCATATGGTTTCTTGGAAGAATCGCAATCATATCAATATTCTTTTCGGAAGTATAGGTCAAGATTGCTTCCAAAATATCAGGATTTTTAATAAAAACATGCTCTGAATAAAAATTTTCGAGATAGTATTGTAATGCATTTTCGTTCTTTTCATCTATTTTAGAATAGCCATAAGATTCCGGTTTATTTTCTACGGTAATCACGTGAACCTTAGCATTGAATTTACGTGCTACGTGTAATAATGTATTCAGTACTTTAGTGTTTTCTATTTCCTCTTTACCTAGTACCAGGGCAATGTTCTTTAGTCTAAATTCTTCCAAAACAAAAGGTACTACCAATACAGGACATTCTGCTTCTAAAACCAATGTTGACGTATTACTTAGATCCTCGTCCCAAACGCCTAAAGAACTAAAAGTACCCATTATGATAAGGTCTATCTCTTTGGCTTTTTGGATTTCAATGATGGTGTCCGTCAAGCTGCCGCTTGCAGTGATCCATTCTATAGGCTGCTTAAGCGATGCTTGATGTTTCTCCTCTGTTGTCTTAAACTCCTCCCTCAGTTTTTCTAAATTTTGATCCTCCGAAATATAGGCCAAAACAATTTTTTGATTTTCATCTATGCCTATATAATCAACCGCATAAGCAAGAGCCCGTTTTGCAGTTCTAGAAAAATTGAACGGAATTAAAATGCTACGGATTTTCTTCATGACTACACTTGGTTTTACGTTTGATACACTGTAAAAATAAACGCACTTTGGCAAATAAAATATGACAGGCGTCATATAAACAAAAAATCCATTTAATTGATACTGGTGAGAATTTAGCACATTTTGAGCGCAATGAATCGCTCATACCTTAAAGTATTAATTACATGAAAGATGGCCCAATAAATAGGAAGCTACTGTACTAAAGATGTTCCTATTTTGAATGGATTTCAGTTGACCTATTTTAAAATTATAAGTCTTTTTGCATTACAGGAGATACGTTACTAACTTCGAAAAAATATGAACTACAAGCTATATTTTCTACCCTAAAAATCGTTTTGAAAAGTTTATATTTGGTTTATGCGGGTATTTCAGAAAAACAGCAATATTTTCAACCTTCTCTCGGAAGGAGTTTCCGAGGGAATCGTTGTTGTAAATACAGAACAGCTTATTGTGGCAACCAATACCGCAGCCGAGGAAATGTTCGGATATAAGAAACATGAGCTTTTAGGAAAGCCACTTAATGTCCTAATTCCAAAAAAATATCATCATACCCATAATACGAACGTTCAGAAGTTTATAGCTAAAAACGAAAAACGCAGAATTGAGCATGATCAAAATCTATACGGTATTCGTAAAAACAGTCATGAATTTCCGGTAGAAATAGGGCTCAATCCTTTTCAGGTTTACGGTGCAACATACGTTATGGCATTGATTATAGATATTACCGACCGTAAACGAAAAGAAAATGAACTGCATCATTGGGCACGTATTTTTGATGAATCGTTGAACGAAATGTATATTTTCGATGCCGATACCTTTAGTTTTAGAAATGCAAATAAAGAAGCGTTAAGAAACATTGGTTATACTATCGAGGAACTAGTAACAATGACCCCTGTAGATATTAAGCCAGAATTGAATAGACCTACCTTTCGTAAATTAATACAACCCTTATTACAAGGCAAAACGGGTAAGGTAGATTTCGAAACCACACACCTAAGAAAAGACGGAACTTCCTATCCAGTAGAAGTGCATCTACAACTTTCGGAGATAGGAGAACAAAAGTCCTTTGTAGCCATTATTTTGGATATTACAGAGCGAAAGAACTATACCGAAACACTTGAGAAAAAAGTAGCAGAACGCACAATTCAACTGTCTGAGGCGCTGGCAATAGAAAAAGAGCTAAACGAGCTAAAGACACGTTTCCTGTCCTTGGTTTCCCATGAGTTTAAAACACCTCTAAGCAGTATTTTAACCTCAATTACCTTGTTGGGCAAATATACCCAGACCGAGCAGCAAGCAAAACGTGACAAGCATGTGGAAACGATAAAAAATAAAGTAAAATACTTGGATACGATCTTAAACGACTTCCTTTCCGTAGAACGTTTGGAATCTGGCAAAGTAAACTACACTATTGAAAGTTTTCCTTTAAGCAAAGTGATTAATGAAGTGGTATATGATTGCAATATGTTACTAAAAAATGGGCAAAAGATTCTGTATCCAGATAATATAGATGAACTTATTGTACAATTTGATGAAAAAACACTGGCGTTGGCCTTATCCAATTTAATTCACAATGCAATAAAATATTCTTTGGAAGACGCGATAATCGACTTACAGGTAGAAATTGAAAAAGAAAAAATAGTTCTAAAGATTATCGATGAAGGAATAGGAATACCTAAAGGGGACCAAAAACATATTTTTGACCGCTACTTTAGGGCAGAAAATGTCCTTTTGACCCAAGGTACCGGTATTGGATTGAACATAGCAAAACAGCACCTGGAAAACTTAGGTGCAAGCCTTGACTTTTCAAGTAAAGAAAACCAAGGTTCTATCTTTACCGTAAGCATTCCTAAAAAACATAATAGCTAGTAGAAAATGAAACGAATTTTATTGATTGAAGACGATACCGTCTTACGCGAAAACACGGCGGAGCTTTTAGAGCTTTCGGGCTATTCCGTGATAACCGCCCCAAACGGAAAAATTGGTGTCGCAGCAACCAAGCAGTATCTGCCCGATATTATTGTTTGTGATATTATGATGCCAGTGCTCGATGGCTATGGGGTTTTGGAGCATTTATCTGCCGATGTAACTACCAAACAAATTCCCTTCATCTTCCTTTCTGCTAAAACGGAGCACAAAGAAATACGAAAAGGAATGGATTTGGGCGCGGACGATTACCTCACCAAGCCATTCCTGGAAGAAGACCTTATTAGCGCAATAGAGAGTAGATTGGCCAGGACTAAGCTTTTAAACAGTATGACCGACGCTAACCCTAGCAATACTGAAGTTTCGGAAGATGAAATGCGCACCTTGCACGAACTAAAGAACTTTTTTGATGACAATGGAGAAGTTACAAGTTATGAGGAAGGTGAAACTATTTATCTAGAGGGAGCCCGCGCCGCTAACATTTATTTGATATTAAAAGGGCTGGTAAAGGGATACAGTATGGATACTGATGGTAAAGAACTGATTACCGCACTCTACAGGGCAGATGACTTTTTAGGATTTACCTCTTTTCTAAATAAGAGTCCTTATAACGAGACCGCAACTGCAATAGAAACCGTAAAATTAGCAGGGATTTCAAAAGAAAACCTGAAAGCTATATTGGAGAAAAATAAAAATATATCTTTTGAATTGATGGAGCTTTTAACTAAGAATATTACCCTAATTAAAGCACAATTGTTACAAATGGCCTACAGTTCTGTACGAAAAAAAACAGCCCAAACACTATTGCAGTTTGCTAACGTAATGAACACCAATTCCAAAGAGCCTATTAAAATTTCACGTAGTGATTTGGCAAGTGTAGCAGGTATTGCACCCGAAAGTCTTATCCGAACACTTTCCACTTTTAAGAAAGAAGGACTTATAGCTATCGAAGGTCGAAATATTCGGATTAGGGAGCTAAAAGCACTACAATACGTAAATTAACTCAGTTAGCACCTAACAAATCAAAACCGTTTCACCTGACAAATATCATTTTATACGCGCATTCATAGGCTTATTTTTGATTACCAAGCCTTGTAAATGAAAGACATTTTAATACCCACAGATTTTTCAGCTAATTCCTGGAATGCCTTAAAATATGCCGTATGCTTATTTAAGAACGAAGCTTGTAATTTTTATATGCTACATATTGGTTCATTAAAGGATTCGGATACGAAGAGTACTTCTTTTACATTACCTTCCGAAAAAAAGAGTCCGTCTGCCAAAGAACGATTACATGTGATTTTTAAACGTATCCAAGAGTTACCCTTTAATGAAAAACATCATTTTATTGCGCTTCAGGAATACGGTAACTTTATTGATATCATTCGCAAAACAATAAAGGTGAAAAAAATAGCACTTATTATTATGGGAACCAAAGGCGCCTCTGGTCTTAAAGCAACCGTAATAGGAAGTAATACAGGTGATGTAATTACGAAAGTACTCTGCAATGTGTTGGTCATACCCGAAAATGCAGCCGCCACTAAACCCAAGCAGATTGCCTTCCCAACAGATTACAATCTTTTTTATACACACCGCATCTTAGAAGCAATTACCGAAATGTATCGAATTTCGAAAGCCCGTTTACACGTTTTGAATGTTTCCAAAAGCAAAACGCCTCTAACAAATACGCAAGAGATACACAAACTATATTTAAAGGACTACTTGGGAGAACTATTCCCTAGCTCCCACAATTTTCATAACATATCCGATAAGAATGTAAAAACGGCTATCCTTAATTTTATTGCCGATAACCAAATAGAAATGGTAGCGATGGTAGCTAAAAACCTAAATTTTTTCCAACAGCTTTTGTTTGATACCACCATTGAAAAGTTAAGTTTTCACACCACAGTACCAATGTTAGTCCTACATGAGTAGCATTCTAAATTCGTGACTCACCTAAATCATAGTTCTTATTATCGCCTTTATCAAGTAACTATTTAACAAGAGTATAAGACGTACTAGCTTTCTCTAAAGTAACTCGCTAAGGAGATACGTTTTGATGCAAAAATGCTGCTTTTGTTATTTATAGCATAGCGCGCAGTCATACTTCTTTGGCCACCTCGTATACAAATGATATATATCATAGTAATTATGTGAGAATAAAAATATTTTTGAATAGTTATAAAAAGACATACTATGCGTACGATATTGATTCCCACAGATTTTTCACAGAATGCAATGCATGCCATAAATTATGCTATTCAACTCTACAAATGTCAACGAACTCACTTCTACTTCTTGCATGCCTATGCGGATGAAGTATATGGTCCTTTTAAAAATAACTCGGACGAGTCGATAGCCAAACTAAAAAAAAGCAGTCAAAAACAAGCGGATGAATCGCTAAAGCAAATAATAGAGGAACTAACCCAAAAACACCATAATCCCAAACATATCTTTGAGGGTATTTCTGCCTTTGAGTCTTTGGTAGATGCGGTCAATGATTTCGCGAACCAAATAAATATAGACTTGGTAATTATGGGCACTCAAGGCTCAACGGCGAACAAGGAGATTACTTTCGGTAGCCACACCGTACAGGTATTCAAATATGTACAATGTCCCGTATTGGCTATTCCGGAACATTACCAGTATCGGCAACCAAAAAAAATAGCGTTTCCTACAAACTATATGCTGCCCTATAAACGAAGAGAATTAAATCTTTTGAACACTTTGGCAGCTGAATTTAAATCAAAAATATATTGCCTTTACATTTCAGATTTTGAAGATTTAAGCCATAGGCAGGTAGATAATAAACGTTTCCTGCAAGAATCATTGGCCGATGCCTTTCTATTTTTTGAAAATGTACCGGTAAAGAACAGAAGTGAGGCCATTATGGAATTTATTTCACACAATGAAATTGACCTTTTAGTTATGGTCAATTCACGGCATTCCTTTTTAGAGGATATGCTTTATCGATCAACAGTAGATGAAATAGGCCTACAGCCAAAGGTTCCGTTTTTAGTTATGCAAAATCTAGCCCGATAATGATTAAGATTTAAATTATGAAAAAAATAATACTTCCCACGGATTTCTCAGACAACGCATGGAACGCCATATTCACAGCCCTAAAGCTTTATGCCAACGCAGAATGTAAGTTCTACATAGTGCACGCTTATGAACCACAGGCATTGAACATGATAGGACGTAAAGGCCAGCAAAGATTAGGGGTTATTTACGATTCGTTATCTGAAAATTCAAAACGGGAGTTAGGTAAAACATTGCTTTACCTTAACCAAAATCATCATAATCCTAAGCATAGGTTTGAGACTATCTCAAAATCGGATACGCTAGAAGAGACCATAGAGTACCTACTCCTAAAAAAAGATATTGACCTTATATGTATGGGTACCAAAGGAGCTACTGGTGCAAAAAAGGTTTTTATGGGAAGTAATACCGTTAAAGTATTAAAGAAAATTAAGGACTGTAGCATCTTAGCCGTACCGGAAGAATTTAATTTTCAACAGTTAAAAACACTAGCTTTTCCTACAGATTTTTCGAAAAAATACGAAAAGAAACAACTGGCACCGATGATAGAGTTGGCCAGGCTATGGAATACCAATATACAGATAGTACACGTAGCGGTAGAATTTGAACTTAACGAGCAGCAGCTCATCTATAAAAAATTGTTGAAAGAGCGCCTAGGCGATTTGAATGTTACCTTTAACAATATCGATTTTGAAATCGACGTAGAACATACCCTCAAAACATATATGGATAGCACGCAGATAGAAATGATGGTATTGGTAAAGTACCACCATAGTTTCTGGGAAAAAATTATAGGCGAGCCAGTGGTTAAGAAAATGACCTTTCATACCAACGTACCCCTTTTGATTCTTGCAGAATAGAAAGCCCTTAATCCTACGGTTATTAAAAACTATGATGAAAAGGCGTTTTTATTTATATGAATCTTACCGACTATCGAAGCAACCAAATTATTGGTATAGCCAAAAATACGCTCTGAAAGTACTATAGCACCAATAAACGTTGCTTCGTTACAATTCAAAAAACAGATACAAATGACGATTATCATTTGAAAATAAGTTCCCCCCAATTATTTTTAAGCATAAATAATGTCTCAGATGAAAAATATACTGATACCAACAGATTTCTCGGACAACGCCTGGAATGCCATTAGTTATGGTATTGCTTTATTCAAAAAGGTGAAATGTACTTTTTATGTTGTTCATGTGCATCCCACGGCAACCTATGTAGGTGGTGAAGCAACCGTAATCACCGCGCCCAAAATACTTGAAGACCAAATTTTAGAAGAAAGCAGAAAAAAATTAAACGAGGTACTTCAATCGATAGAACGGTTACCGGTCAACACCAGGCATACGTTTAAAACAAAACTATTGTATGGTTTTTTTACGGACCATATTAAACAGTTTGTCAAAGACAAGAGTATTGACTTAATCGTCATGGGTACAAAGGGTGCGTCCGGTTTTAAAGCGGTTTCTATGGGAAGCAATACAGGGAACGTAATTACAAAGATACCTTGTGCAGTTTTGGCGGTTCCAGAAGGTGCAAGTTATACTAGGCCCAAGGAAATTGGGTTTCCAACGGACTACCAATTGGGTTATGATACAAAGGTCATGGAAAACATTAAAGAGCTGATGATCATACATAAGGCAGCCTTGAGGTTTATGCACCTCTCCAACCAAGGAGATACCTTGAGCACCCTTCAATCTAAAAATCGTGATTTTTTAAAGGATTATTTCTCCAATACCCAATATTCCTTTCATACCCTAAAGGGAAAAAAACTAGACGAAGCGGTTCAACTTTTTGTAGAAAGTCGAAATTTGGATATGATAGTAATGGTTGCGAAGAATCTAAATTTTTTGGAACGCATTCTCTTTAGACCAACAGTTGAAAAAATAAGTTATCATACTACTGTTCCATTTTTGGTACTACACGAATAGAATATGGACGCCATAATAATCTATTCTTGAACCTAGGTATAAAATAATAAAGACCGTATTCAGATATTTTATGCTAGGAACCTACTATAACGGACTGATATATATCATAGGCAAATACCAAATAGTAAAATATATTTATGGTAGGAATAAGAATTAGATCACTATGGACAAAAGAATTTTAATACCTACAGATTTTTCAAAAAATGCCTTAAAAGCAGTGCGGTACGCGTTAGATTTATACAAAAAACTGAATTGTGAGTTCTATTTTTTGAACGTATTTAAGGTAGAAAGCTTTACTACCAACAACTTAGCTATTGCGGAGCCTGGGAGCGCGGCGTACGAGACTGCCAAACTCAAGTCTGAAGAGGAGTTTAAAAAACTATTGGAGATGGTAGGGTTACATCATGACAATCCTAAGCATACTTATTACACAATTTCCACATTTGATTTTTTATCGGAAGCCTTGAGGCGCACCATAGCTGAAAAAGATATTGACCTGGTCGTCATGGGAACGCGTGGCGCAACGGCCAATCGAGAAGTTATCTTTGGTGGTAATACTGTTAATGCAATGGAAAAAATCAGGGAATGTCCAGTTTTGGCCATCCCATCGGACCATCAATTTAAACCACCGGTAGAAATTGTTTTTCCAACGGATTATAAAACTGCATTCAAGCGCAGGGAACTAAAATACCTTATTGAAATTGCACTCATGTACGGGACCGCAATCCGCGTGCTTTATGTAAGCAAAAAGACCGACCTCAGTGCGTTACAGGAAAAGAACAAAAATCTTTTAACCGAAATACTGATGAGCGTGGAACACAGTTTTCACGTCTTATCGGAAAAGGATGTTTCAGATGGAATAACTTTATTTGTAGCAAGTAGAAATAGTGATATGATAGCCTTTATAAATCATAAACATTTTTTCTTTGGCAGCGTATTTTCTAGGCCATTGGTAAAGGAGCTAGGGTATGATGCTACCGTACCCATCTTGGCATTACATTAAAATTAGGGTTTAAGAGATACATGAGAATTTAGAAGGGTAAGGAAAAACCAATTAATGAAGGCTGTCTAGCTTACTGTCAAGGTACTAAACCGTTACGCGTCAATAAGACATTTTCTAAACCGTCATATTCACATGGAAGAGTGACCGCAAACTTAGATTACGTTACCTAACACACCTTAGCAAACATCACGAAATTTAAACATGAATAGCAAGTTACTTCCATGATGGTTTATCGTTAATTGGCCATAGCTATGCTTAATTGGCCATAAAAAAGAACCTTATGAAAGCTTTGTCTCAGAATTGTATACATAGAAATACTTGTTACCGCTAAGGCCGCAAGAGTAGTTTTTGAATCAAATTGATATACTAAAAGAATCTGTATGGATGAGCTTTTACTTTTTTTTGATCGCCCTATTGTTTTAAAGATCACCAAACTAATTCTATGGATACTCTTCATAATTGTAGTCATTGCATTTTTACGTAAGCTCCTTAAGCGACGAATAAACGATGCCGCCATTCGTTACAAAGCTCAAAAAGGAGTTGAAGTTGTAGGTTATATCCTTATTGTAATTTTAATACTCTTGAGTTTTACAGTAGAAAACCTAGCTGATTATACCATTATTATCGGTCTATTTACCGCTGGTATTACATTCACCTTACAAGAACTAATCTTAAGTATTGCAGGTTCTTTCTATATCTTTTTTGTTCGCGTATATAAACCAGGGGACCGGATAGAAATAAACGGGATTAAAGGTGATGTTATTGATATTGATAGCATTTATACCACTTTAATGGAAATGGGCGAATGGGTCAGTAGTGATAATTATTCCGGGAGAATAGTGAAGATCAGTAATGCTTTTGTGTTCAAAGGCCCCATAAAGAACTACTCCATGGACTTTCCGTTTGTTTGGGACGAATTGAATATCCTTATTACGTATGGTTCGGATGTGGAAATGGCGAAGAAAATCATATTCGAAACCGCTACTGAACTGCTAACCGAATATACCGAAACCTCTTTAGCAAAATGGAAGGAAATGGTAGCGCGCTACTACATAGAAGATGCAACCTTGAAGCCTAGCCTGGCTGTAACCCTAACAGATAATTGGATTCAGATAAACCTACGGTACATTACCGACTATAAATTAAGAAGAGGTACAAAACACCAATTATTCGAACGAATAGAAAACAGGATTTCCGAAACGAATGGCAAGGTAACCTTAGCATCCACAACCATACAATTACTCAAAATACCGGAATTGGAGGTGAATCTAAAAAAATAATATGAATCAAGACATTGAAATTATAAAATCCTCTGGTGAGAAAGTAAAATTTTCTTTGAACAAACTTCGTAATTCTCTAAAGCATAGTGGAGCCAATCATAATTTGGTCGAAAAAATTGTTGATAGTGTTCGCGATGAGCTTTACGAAGGAATTACTACCCATGAAATCTACAATAGAGCCTTTGCACTGCTTAAAAAGGAAAAGAACTCGGTCTTTGCATCCAAATACAAATTAAAAAAAGCAATTTATGAGCTCGGACCAACTGGGTTTCCGTTTGAACGTTTTATGAGTGCCATTTTGGAATACTCCGGATTTTCTACCAAAGTAGGTGTTACTCTAGAGGGTAACTGTGTAACGCACGAGATAGATGTAGTAGCCGAAAAAAAGGGATGTACTACTATTATTGAGTGTAAATTCCATGGTGAAGAAGGACGTAACTGCAACGTAAAAGTACCATTATATATCCATTCTCGATATAATGATGTCAAAGCCCATTGGATCTCTAAAAAGAGTCAAACGAACACTTTGGATCGTGGTTGGGTCGTGACCAATACCCGGTTTACCACACATGCGATTCGCTATGGAAAGTGCGCCGATCTCTATTTACTAAGTTGGGACTATCCCAAGAATAATGGTCTCAAAGATCGCATAGATAGGCTCGGACTATATCCGATAACTGTTTCAACCTTGTTAAGCAACCGTGAAAAAAACTTTTTGTTAAGTAGGGATGTAGTACTCTGTAGACAACTATGGAAAGATAAATTTTACTTAGATCACCTTGGTGTCTCAAACCTAAGAAAAGAAAGAATTCTTGAAGAAATCAAACAACTTTGTAATCAATAGACAATGAATACCGTAAAAATTCACTTTCTAGGCGCTTCCAACACCGTAACCGGTTCTAAGTTTTATCTGGAAACTCCAGAAGTAACCCTTATGATAGATTGTGGTATGTTTCAAGGGCTAAAAGAACTTCGGCAGCTGAACTGGCAACCTTTACCCATTGATGCGTCAAAAATCGATTTCGTACTATTAACACATGGTCACTTAGATCATACAGGGTATCTTCCTAGACTGGTGAAAGAAGGCTTCAAAGGAACCATTCTTGGTACAGCTCCTACCCTATCCATTAGCCAGATTATTCTTATGGATAGTGCCAAGATACATGAAGAAGAAGCGGAACGAGCTAACAAAGAGAAGTATAGCAAACACCATCCAGCCTTACCTTTCTATACCCTAAAGGAAGCAGAAAAGGCTATAGATTTATTTCGTTTCGAGGAAAAGGAAGTTTGGATTAGGTTGTCCGATAACATACGTTTCAAATTCCAATATAACGGACACATTATTGGTGCTACGTTTATAGAATTGGAGATCTTTGGGAAGCTATTTGTTTTCTCAGGTGATATCGGTAGAACGAATGATTTATTATTAGCACCGCCAAAACGTCCAAAATGGGCAGATTACCTATTTATAGAAAGCACCTATGGCAACAAGCTGCATCCTACAGAAGATATTGAAGATATCCTTACGGAGCTTGTTAAAAAAACAATAAATGAAAGAGGAAATCTAATTATTCCTTCTTTCGCAGTGGAACGTTTGCAATCGCTTATGTACCAACTCTGGCAACTCTACAAGCAGAACAAGATTCCTAATATCCCGATCTTCATAGACAGTCCCATGGGCAATAATGTACTTTCTGTTTTTGAACGATTTACAGATTGGCATAAGCTTTCGAAACAAGAATATTATGCCATGCGCAACCATTTCAATATTATAAGTTCCTATGCCGATACTTGGAAAACTATTGATGACCCCAGGCCAAAAATTGTAATTGCAGGAAGCGGAATGATTACCGGAGGAAGGGTATTAACCTATCTAAAACAGCTCATAGATATCCCCAGTACCACAGTTTTGATCGTTGGTTATCAGGCCGAAGGAACCCGGGGAAGACAGCTATTGGAAGGGGCGCATGAGCTAAAGCTGTTCGGCAAGTACTATCCTGTAAAAGCTACCATTAGGCATCTAGAAAGTCTATCGGCTCACGCAGATCAGAAGGAACTATTACTTTGGACAAATGACATCAAGAATATTCCCGAAGCCGTATTCCTTATCCATGGCGAACCTTTAGCACTGGATGCGTTTAGGGTTAAAATCAGAGATGTTCATGGATGGCAGGTCACTATTCCAAAATTGAACGATACGAGGAGCTTTGTGATATAATTCTTAGATGGTTCCATTAGGTGCAAGCTTTCAGTGCTCAATACTTCATCGTTTTCTAAAACTTCATGAATTCATCTCTTCTCATATTTAAGTACTGGAGTTAATTACAGCATCCAGACTGTTTTCATTGCATTATTTTAATGTATCCCGGTTTCTTTCAAACTCCGCTGTACGTTTTATTTGCTCCTCTAAATTCCATTCAAATTCAAATCTATTTTTTAGAAATATAGCGATTGAATCTAGTCCTATTTCAGTTCTTCTTTTATCAATATTTTCAGGTTCAAAAACTGGCCACAGATTAAAACTTTTAGTTTCTGGGTAGTATTTCATTTGTCCGCCATAGATTTGTAAATCTCCTCTTTCAGTTGCAATTCTGTCTTCTGCTCTAACTAAAAAACGGGGTTCTAATTTTTTATCTTTTACAGCCTGTCTCATCATTGGAAGGTATTGTATTCGAACTTCGTTATCTGAATGTTGAATAACATTGCATATGGTCCAATTTCCTTGTTCACCTGCTATTTCTTTTGTTGGCCAGCCGTATTTATCTAGAATATTTTTTACCTTTCGTTCATTAACGATATGATTGCTTTCATAGATTGCCTGTTGTTTCTTCACTAATTCCGATTCAGCACCATAAATATTCATAAGCGAATCTCTTAATGTAATTGGTCGCTGTTCCGTCCTCCAGATAGTATCAAGAACTGCAATCAAACTTTCTTGTTTATCCGTTGCTGTCGCTATTTTTTTTGACTTGTTTTTACTAGAGCAACTCATCGCTACTAGTAAACTGAATACTATAATATTTTTCATTCTTTAATAAAGTTTATTTACGACGTTTCTTTAACCAAAACCAACTGAACTATGTAAACGATAAAAGTTACATCTTGGTCAAGTGATTTTCCACGCTATAAAAGTTGTTTGAAACAATAGTTCTAAACCAGCGCTGAAGATTAAGATACCTTTTTACTGTAAATCACAGGCATCTGCCCTTTCCATTTTTGCCATAAATCATCATTGTCTACCAAAGCAGCCATAAAATGACCCACATTGATTCTACTGACCTTGCCTGCATTAAAAATTGGACTTCTGGTTGGGGAAGGATATACTTCATATTCGGTAACCTCCGATTCATTGATCAGACTATCTGGTCGGACTGCCGTCCATTCTATGATAGGATTATTTTGGCCGATTTCAGTCCGTAAATAATCCGCTGCTTTTTCGTTATCCACGTGTGGGGGCAACAACAGGCGTAATACTGCGATAACGCCTCTTTCAGCCAAAGAAATGGGTTCGTCCAAATCACGATTTCTATTCCCTGTTGTATTCATCAATACATATTTTATTGGTTTTTCGGGTTTGTTTGCCTTTATCGCGGCACATAATCTGCGCGCGGCATCGGTTACCAATCTTCGGGGTTTGCCATACATCCCCTTAAAGGTCAAGTTATGACCCAAGCACGAGGCTACGGCATCACAACCGGCTACATGTTCTGCCATTTCCGTATCGTTGAGTTCCAGGATACTGGCTTCGATAATAAATAAATTACCCTCATTTCTGATGGATTCCGGTAACCTTTCCGCTGAGCGTACTACTGCCCTAACGGTATGCCCTTGCTCAAGAAGATGCGCTACCAAATGTTGCCCTGTTGCTCCGCTTGCCCCTACTACCAGTATTGTCATTTTTTTGAGTTTTTGTTGCATTTTAATTTTTGATTGATTGGTAATTAGACGATAGGGTCAATACTTTGTTACTTATTGAATTTACGCCTATGCAATTCCAGATAATTATTCCGGAATCGTAAATAAGGCTATATGCTCTTTTTTTCCTTTTAATTCAACCACTCCCACCGAATTGATTTTAAATTCAGGTTCAAGTTCCAAAGATTTAATCAAATCTTCAGAAACTAAAATATCCACATTGTATGTATTGCAAAGCCCTTGAATTCGAGCGGTCGTATTGAGCACATCTCCAGTGAAAATAATCTCTTTTTTAAGTGCGTCTATTTCGCCTGTTGTTACTTTACCTACATGAATACCTGCTTTAAAGGTCGGTGCTACATCGAAAGTCGACAAATACCATCCCGACCTTTTTTTGAGGGCTTCTTTCATGGCGAAAAAGCAGTTGATACAGTTGTTGTTCTTGATGCCTTCTTCATATTTCCAAGAAACTACAATTTCATCCCCGATATATTGATAGACTTCCCCAGAATGGCGAATGATGGCATCCGAAAAATCGGAATAGTATTCCTTTAGTAATTCGAAATATTTGATGTGCCCCAGTTGCTCGGCTATAGTGGTCGAGGACTTCATGTCCGAAAATAGGAAAATTCGTTTTTCCTCAATCGGTTCATGATACTTTCCCGTGAAGAAGTTCATCAATACACCATGACCGATGTTATCACTGATCTCCGAATAGAACAGACTTACAAAGAGACTAAATGAAATAGAAACCATAGTACTCGCAAATTCAATACTGGTTAGAAAGTCCAACATTTTGTCAAGAATAATTCCATCAAATAGGGATATTTGCGACTCCAAAGCAGCCGCTATCGGATAGGATATGAGGATGACCAACAATAAGAAAATGGTATAAAAAATTAATTTATAGGTAATTTTACGTGAAAAACTCTTTTTGCTGAACAGATTGCCAAGCCATACGACTTCGATGGTACCTACCAGAGATCCGACTACAATAATTGCTATACTGGCAAAAAGAAAAACCGTGGGAGTCATCCTGATAACGGCAGACTGATTTGAATTTTCTTCGAGTGCAGCAGTTAAGACAGCTTCCTGAGAAAACAGGTTGACCCACCCCAAAATGAGCCAAATTACAGCGTAAGGAATAATTCGCGAAATATTTCTCTTTGTTTTTGGAGATAACATAACCAACGGATTTACTCGAAACTAAGATTATTCCTTAATCTCTGCTTCTAATAATTTCAATATAGAATTTAGATTCTGCATCAATGGATTGTAATGACTTTCTTCTGTAGAATAGCTAGTTAGGTAAAACATAAACATGTTATTCTCGAACGCTACGGAATGTAATAAATTCAAATTACTAATGGTATTATCGCTTTTAGGAAAGCTAACTTGTTGTTTTGCGTTTGCATATTCAAAAACGGTACGTATACTATTTTCATCTCTTCGGAACATATCCAGTACTTTTCCCCTTTCATTGGCCAAATCTTGTTCTTGACCAGCAATATCATCCAATGTAGAAATCCAATTGGTTAAATATATCCTTAGGTCTGGATTTGTAATGTCTTTTAAGCTGCCGGAATTTATCATTTCATTTAAAAGTGAGTTATTTGGATTAAACGCGATATCGAATGAGAAGGATTGGTACAACAAGTTTGAAAATTGTTCTTCAGTAGGCGCTACTTCTAGATTGGTAGTGAATTCTAGTATTTGTTTGGCGCCTATGTAATTACGCCTGTTAATCTCAATTAATTTAACCAGTTTCTGTTTGCTGATTTCAAACTCGCCCTGTAATCCTTTTAAATAAGTTTGCTCCTTTTTTTCTAGAATCTTTTTCTCTTGACCATTATTGATTGCTAGGGCGATGAGTATTCCAATAACCACAAGTACGATCTCTCCTACCGCATAAAGTAGATAACTGCGAAGTTTATTTTCAGCGACAAGCTTTTGTCTAATTTTTCTAAAGAATTTCATTATTGGTTCAGTTTTTCTTATTGAATATATCCTTTTAAGGGTAAAAATAATAGTTTGAAATATTCATTTCCATATTCAAATATTTTACTTGATATGCTATTAGTAAACAGATTGAAATAATCAAAACATTGATTGTAGTTAGTACAATCCGCGAGAATTTTGAGTGATCATTTGTCAAATAGCCACTAAATCATCTGTTAAATGGGTTATATCATATGCCGTTACTTCTTTAGGGCGCGATGAATTGCCATATCCTCTTTGATTTGGAACAATGACATGATAACCAGCTTTAGCAAGCGCGGGTATTTGATAACGCCAAGAAAAGGCATGTTCGGGAAAGCCATGACAAAGTACAATTGGATTACCGATATTTTCTTTACCTGCTTCAAATACTTCTAACTCAATTCCATTTATTGAAATTATATTGGATTTGGGAAATTTTAAAGATTTAATTTCTTGTATCATTTCAGTGCCTGTTTTTATCAATAATTAAATCTTCTATTTTTTTAAAATCCTTTGAATTTGGTACATGTTTAGAACCTTCCATTAAAATAGTTTGTTCTAAAGAGGAAAAGATTTTTGTTGCCCTTTTTATCATCTTTTTGCCCGGAAACATGATGTCTTTTTCAGCAGCGAAAATTGTGATGGGTGTTTTTATTCTATTTGCATCATTTTTAGATAGTAGTGGTAAAGGAGAAAAATCCATATTACAGTGTTGAAACGTAGTAGACATAAACTCTAATGCAAAATCATCGTATTCAGAAAAAAGTACGTTCATTACCTTTTTAATGTGCCTTTGATTGTTAGTTTTTATAAACTTTTTTAATGGAAGGAACATTTTAAACAAACCTACAAGAGGATTGCCATTTACGATATAGACAGGAGCGATTAAGAAAATCCGTCTAAATGGTGTCTCGTTAAACTCCAGTGCTTTTAAGCTAATGAAACCACCAAAAGAAAAACCTACTAAGGTTACGTCTTTCAGTCTTAGTTTTATGATTACTTCAATAAGCCATTTTCCATAATCTAAAGATTTCATGTCTAACCTATTCTCTGCACTTTTATTGGGCTGCGCTAAGACATCAATTGCAAAGACACAATATTTTGAAGCTAGATTGGGTAAAGAATCTAAAATTTGTGGTGCACAACCTCCTGTGCCGTGAATCAGTACTAATGGAGGGTTTTTAGTATCGCCAGTAATGATAACATTAGTGACTCCAAACTTTGTTTCTATAAATTTTTCTGAATATTCAATATTCAGCTTATTTAACTTTTGATTGTAAAGGGATAAGATTTTTTCTTTTCCTTCTTTTGATTTGAAAAACATGAACTGTTCGTTTTTTGATTGATGATTATGATTGATGTATTGTAGAACACTATGACGAATTACTCATGTTAATTGTTACTGAATACATAATTGTTCGCTTTAAAATTGTTTTGATTTGATTAATGATTTTTAATGCGTTGATTTAATGTTTTGATGGGTATTTTTAAGTGAAAAGACAACTTCTGCATGTACCCAAAATATATCTACATTTTCAAAATCTTCTGACCCTACATTTCTGCTAAAGAAAAGGTATTTACCGTCTGGCGTTATACTTGCAGAAGCTTCCCAAGCGTTAGTGTTTATTTTATCTCCCAAATTAATCCCATCACCCCAAGTGCCATCACTTTCTTTAAAACTGATATAAATATCAGAGTCTCCGAAACCATTTTCCCTTTGAGCATCAAATAATAAATACGACTCATCTGGAGCTATAAAAGGATGGCTTAAAAAAGTGCCAGTGTTTATTTCTTTAGGCAAAGCTCTAGGTTCCTCATGCTTTCCATCTATTAAACGCGAATAGCGAATTGGAAAAGTTGAATCATTCTCTTTATAGGTGTCAAAATAGTACGTCCCATTTGAAGACGATGAAAGGCGCATAATATACATAGAATCATTACTTACAGTAGGAGGTTCTAGTTTTTGTAATTCTGACCATCCAGTTTCTGTTCTTTTTAGATAGTTGTCACCTAAATGCATGGTTTGTCCGTCTGGCGATATTACAGGTCTTCCTATCCATGGAGATGCTATTTCAGATTTTTCCCATTTCCCATTAATTTCGTTGTATTTGTATTCGTAAAAAGCTGATTTTTTATGTTCTTCGCCTCTTCTAATAAAATAAAACGCTTTCATATCTGGGGTGAATGCACTATTGACTTCATACAAATCTGTAGATACAAGACCTGGGGCAAATGGTATGGGTATTAATCCTGGTGGTTTTTGTCCCAGATATGGGTTTTTAATGGTTGGTATATTATTATCTTTAGTTTTTTGTTTTTTTGCATCACAAGATTGCAAAGAAAGTATTCCAGCGATAAGTAGTGTTATGAAGGTCTTTTCCATTTTGATATTCAAATTATTATTGTTTTTGCTAAAACCTATACCCTATTCGCAAGTGCATATTTAATTCTAGTTCACTTTTGTTCTTTAAATAACCAGCGCGTTTAGCAAATGTGTAACTAAATCCTGCACCAAGACCTGCTTCATAATTAAAGTGTTTACCTAAATTTCTTCTAATTCCCCAAGTGGGTATAATAGAAAAATCACTTACCACAGGAGCATCGTCAGTATTGAATAAGACAAACCAATCTGGATGATAACCCATTTTTAACGCAATAAAATTGCCACTATTTCCATCAATTGGTTTTGAGTTTTTTGAACGTTTTTCGAGGTTGTAATAGAATCTTGGTTCAACAACTATAACAGGTGTTAGTAGAAATGGAGAATCATAATCATCGTAAAAAGTAGTTTCCCAAATACCAAAATCAAAACCGAGCTCTGTTCTCAGTGCTACGGTATTTGATAGTTTTGCTTCATTATATGCCCAGATTCCTAGAACTCCAGTTTGTAATCCGAATGTTGATTTTTCTACACTTGTGTTTTGAGCTTTGGCGATTAATGTTAGTCCGCACAAAGTCAAGGTAATTAAAGTTTTTTTCATGATGATGTTTTTTTGATTAATGATGATTATTGATTGATATTTATATGAAGTTTACCTTCTTGAAAAAGTAGAATTGAATGATGGTTTTAGTTATTTTGTTTTTTTGAAATACTTCCGTTCGCTTTATTTGTTCTTCGAGATTCCATTCAAAATCAACTCTATTCTTTCAAAATAAAAAAATTGAATCGAGTCCGATTTCAGTTCTTTGCTGGATGTAGTGCTATTATATTTTCATATTCAGTGCCTCAGTGACTTCACTCAACGTTCCAATGGCTGTTTCTCTCGCTTTACTTATACCTTTAAGCAAAATATCCCTGACATAATCTTTATTTTTTTCAAGCTCTATTCTTTTTTTTCTAATAGGCTCAAAATATGTGTTTATGGCTTCTTCTGTTAGCTGTTTAAGTTTTCCTGAACCTTGGTCGCCAATTTTATCAGCAATATCTGTTGGACTTTTATCTGAACATAAGGAAGCTAACTTAAGTAAGTTGGAAACCTCTGGTCTGTTTTCGGGGTCGTAAGATATGTAACGACTTGAATCAGTTTTGGCAGATTTTATTAGTTTTACTGTTTCGTCATCGGTTGACTTTATCATAATTGAATTGTTGCGACTTTTACTCATTTTTTGAATACCGTCTAACCCAAGAATAGTAGGGGTATCAGTAAAAAGTGCAACTGGTTCCGTAAAAATATTTTTATTGAATTTGGTATTAAAGCGCTTTGCAATTTTCCGAGTTAATTCTATATGAGGTAATTGGTCTTTTCCAACAGGAACCACATTACTTTTACAAAACAAAATGTCAGCAGCTTGATGAACTGGATAGATATACATTCCTGCATTAATATTACTCAGTCCTGAAGCAGTAATTTCTTCTTTAACAGTTGGATTTTTGTTTAATTCTGAACTGGAAACTAATGTCAGAAATGGAATAGTTAGTTGATTTAATTCAGGAATATGACTATGTGGAAAAATATGAGTTTTATAATTTTCAGGGTCTAATCCACAGGCTAAATAGTCCAAAGTTAGTTCATAGGTGAATTTTGAAATTTCATTAAAAACATTTCTATCTGTCAACACTTGATAATCAGCAATTAAAATATAAGTCTCAATTCCCAAGCTTTGTAATTTTAATCGGTTTATAATTGAGCCAAAATAGTGTCCAAGATGCAAATTACCTGTAGGTCTATCTCCCGTTAATACGCGGTACTTTTGAGGATTCTTATACAAATCATTTTCTAATAATTTGCTTTTCTCTTTTGCTTTTTCAAAACTTTTATTAATCATTTTTTGTTTAATTTTACTCAAGTAAGTTCAATTTTTCTCATTACCCACAACGATCTCGGCTATGAGTAGTTTCGTGGAAAAGCAATTAACGTTGCAAGTACAAACCAAACTGAAATCCGTGAGGATTTTCAGAAGTAGGAGAGAAAAGTAATTACTTATAGCTAGGTCTTATGCCAAAAATTAGTAAATAACCTATCATCCAAAATTCTCCAATGGTTGCAGGTATAGTAAGAAATCTATTGAAGCTAAAATCAATTCCTGCGTAGTGTATAACTGTAGAAATTAGATAGCCTATACCACCTAAAATAATTATTCTTCCTAACCAGACAGGCAACCTTTTAGATTTGATAACTATGTATCCCATTGGAAATAGCCATAACCCGAAAAATAGGCCACCAATACCCCAAGCATTCGAAATAATATTTTGAAAAACCTGAATTAGTAAAACTTTGTCTTCCATAGCACTTATTTCAGAATTTGCAATACCTATTGCTGAGGCGATTGAAATTGCACTAATCATAATGGCTAAAGCATTTACCATTCCCCATATACCTAGAGTCCAAGCTTCCCATTCATAATTATCTTTAAATAATTTGAAAAACCAAACTGCGGTAAGAGCCTGAGAAATTACTATACCAAATTCTAATAGCAACCTAATTCTTGCTGTAGATTCTAATTCTACTAAATTTGTTAGCGTTTGTTCAGGATTACCAGACACAAATATTTGAGAATGAAAGACCATAAACCCTAGAATTCCTGTAATAGCCATCACTAAATACCATAAGCCAGTTATTCTAGCGGTCTTAATTAAATTTTTCTGTTCTGTATTTGCAATCATAGATTATTTATTTTTATTATTTTATACTAATTCTGACTCTGTAAAAGGGTAATTGTTACAATTTTGCCCTAATGGCACACAACGTGTTTGTATATGTTTGTTGCGTGTTTTAAGCAACTAATTACCGACCAAGAAAGTCCGCAAAGACTTTCGCAAGTAGGCAAAAAGCCAGCAATAAATTATTTACGGTGTTACCAAACGTATTTGTTGATATTACCAGCTTCGAAATCATTCCTCTTGATTAATATATTTTAACCCTTCGTATAGAGCTACTAATGGTACAGAGCGATGGTTTTCTTTTTCAAAATATTCTATTTCGATATTTAGAGGTTTATCCGATTTCTTTGTTATTAAAGTATAGAGAGAGTCGTGTCTTTGTTTATTCCTTTCGTAATTAGCCTCTCCTTGATTGGCAGTAGCGATATAAAGTTTTTTATCTAATGATATTGAGGAAGTAGAATCAACTTTGTTTTTCATCAGCTCCTCATTCCACCAAATACTTGGGTCTATAGAAATGTAAGCATTGAATACGCTATTTTCATCCATATAGGAATTTAGTGTAAGTAGTCCTCCTAAAGAGTGCCCAACAAGAGTTCTAAACGGTTCTGTCTTATACTTTTTATCAATATAAGGTACTAGTTCTTTCTCAATGAAATTCAAAAAAATCCTTCCACCTCCCATATTATTCGGTCGTTTGGTCTTAATTTTTGTAACTGTAAAATCTCGTTCTCGGTCAACATTCTCTATGGCTATAATAATACTTTCAGGCATTAAATTGTTTCGATTCCTATTAGAACTCATAAAATGTACTATTCCAGATGCTGTTTTAAAATGAGTATATCCATCCAATAATATGATAACTGGATATTTTTTATCAACTTCAGATGAATTATTGTATGAATCAGGAAGACTTATTAAACAGGTTCTTTCTTCATCTAAAATATTAGATTTAATAACGAACTTACTTCCTACTATAATATCATCTGTTGCATTCTGTCCAAATGTGGTTTGTACTCCTGAAAGAAGAATATATAAAATTACAAATGTCAAATTTTTCATAGTTTGCTTTATATGTTTGGTAACGATTAGTATATGGTAAGTAGGGCAGTAGAAAGCGATAAACTTTCACGTTTGCACTGAGCCAAAGCATTATATTTTGTTTTTAATTTATTCATTCTTAAAAGCTAAATCAACAATTTGGCGGTGTTGGTAAACAGCATTGAACTTTTTTAAACCACCGAACGCCCTATTTGCTATATACCGTGTTGGTAATAGTTTTTAATTCTTCTTTTCGATACTGGATGGATTAGTTCTAAAAACATAACCAAATAGTATTGCAAAAATGGAATAGACTATAGTTAACGAAATAACTATTTCTGAATGGATATGAATTTTAGTGATTATTTTAATCAAAGCCAATGCCCCAACTGCAAAATGCATGAAATTCCCAATGGCGATAGGCCTATTGTAAATGCCACCAATTAGAGATCCTTTTGCCATCCAATTCAGAATTGCGAATCCAAGATAAAGTGCACCTAATAATTGTAATAACAAGATTGATATTGAATCTGGTGTTATGCTAAAACCTGAGATGATTTCATCAGGCATAAAGGTGAGAATGACTCCCAGAGCACCTAAAAAAATACAGCTTGAAATCATTAATATTTTTGTGTTCATTTTTTTTGTTTTATTGTTGCCAACGGTCGGGCTATAGCAAGTAGGGCAGGCAAGGAAACTTTTCGTTTCCGTCTGGTCTGCGAGCCAGAGCTTTTTGTTTTGTAATTAGTTTCATTTTTTAATTGCCAAATCCAAAGGATTTGGCGGACTTAGCAAACACGCCCAAGCCATTAAAATCAGCTCTTTTTGTCCTATTTGCTATAGGTATTGTTGGCATTAGTTTTCTATTTGTTTAATCATTTCTTTTGCAACTATTGCTGAAGAAGGAAGAAACATGGTTGATACAATCCTTTTGTCAATTACAACATCATGCTTATCATTCAAATTACTTTTAGTTTGAAATATTCCTCCATTTTCCCTCAATTGGTCTTCCAGCATTACAGGCAATAAAGTACCTTCTTTAGCCCAACTTTTGGTAATCTCAGTCGAATTTGGAAAGCCAGTTACTTTTTTACCTTTGACCATATAATCACCATTACTAAGTTTGACATTTGCAAAAGCACCAGGACCATGTCCGCAACCTCCAACTATTCCTCTATTTTCATAAATTTTGGCTATTATTGATAATAAGTCTTTGTTATTGGATACATCAAATAATGGTCCATATCCGCCACCAATAAAAACGGCTTTATAGTTTTTATAATCTACTAAATCAGGCGTTAATGAATTTTCAACATTGCCATTAAAATTTTCATACTTTATAGTATAACTGCTTATTCCAACAGGATCCATTGAGAAAGGTACTTTTCCTCCTGTTGGTGAAACAAAATCAACTTTATATCCATGAGAAACAAAAATATGATATGGAGGAGCTACTTCCCAAAGGTTGTTCCCAGCAAAATGGTTTTCTGGGTCGCCCATGTCTTCTGTATTTGAAACTATAACCAATATTCTTCCTTTTTCAGTTTTGTTATCGTTACAAGAGATAAAAATTAATAATGCGAATAATGCTAGGAGTCCTTTTTTCATTTTTTTGATTGATTGAATTTCATATAAGATAATAAATGGAGAAGAATGTTACAGTCTTTCACAATTAATGCCAACAATAGAATATATGCAATAGATAAATTTTTATAACCAACTAAACCCTAATCCTATATTAAAAATTACGGCATCTCTATCCGCACCTCCATCTAAAGACACATTGCCCAAAACTAATTTAGACTGCACATTGAGTGCAAAATTTTTCTTTTTGTAAATCTCATAACCTGTACTTGCCATAACAGCGACGCCAAAGTTCCAGTCGTCATTTACATTATCTTTAATATCATATAGTGCTGGCGAATCTATAGCTAGACCAATTCCTCCATGTATCCACCAACGATCTTTTACCCAATATTGTACAGATGGAATAAAACCTCCAAAATTCCTGTCATTATCTTGAAATTCGTATGTGTTTCCTGGTAAAGAGACTGTGAGTGCGAGTTTTTCGTTTAACATATAACCAAACTTTAGATCCGGAAAAACGAAGGTTCCTTGATATGTGTCAAACGTTTGAATACCAGCACTATCTTCTGTACTTATAATACCTCCTCCTACAACGAATTCAAAGATAAAACCATCCCTTTGTGTTGTTGTTTCAGGATCTGCGTTTTGTGCATAGGTTATACTTGATACCATTGCAAAGGCTACACAAGCAATTCTTGATACCATTTGTTTTTTGATTGTTTTCATTTTAATTGATTTCAAAATTGTTCGTTTTTTGATTGATGATTTATTTTGTAATCTCAGTTGTTACATTAAGATTTTTTTGAGTATTCTAACGCGGCACCAATGGCAATTCCAATGGGAAGCCACAAAGCTATGTTTGAGGTTAATAAGCCTACTAATACCCCTGAAAATATGCCTATTGCAAGTCTAATTCCTTTTTTACTTTTAATTGAATTCATAATTGTTCACTTTTTGATTGTTTGTTTTTTTATTAGGGTAAACTTAAAAAAGGTCTTTAATCAATTAAACTTTATGTGATATTCGAATCTTTGTTAATGATAAACTACCTCTTACTAGTTACAAACAGAATTTGCACGTTATAATCATTTGTTAGTACTTATTTTTCCTTAGTTCATCAAATACATAAATGATTAAATTCATAATAATTAAAAACTTGATTTTCGTTTCTACAAAGATCGATCAAGAAGTAATATGCCTATAAACACTTATGTAGCCTTATATAAAAAGTTTGATGATAGATTGAAAATTATGACGCAGCACTATAAATTATGACGCAAACAAGCCTTCCCATTACATCTCGTATTAATTTTTCTAATTTCACATCCATCTTAAGCAGTAGTTTATTTTTTCGATGATTAAGTTTTCCAAATACCTAAGAGTAGTAGCCATAAGATTCTTCCGATTTTCACCCTTATCCGTTTCATTAGATGAATGATTGATAAGATATACTTATTAGAATTTGGTTATTCCTTTAGGGAATACCAAACCGGTAAGGAAATACTACTATTACCTGAAAATATAATTTTTAACGGGACTTCTGCATCTTTAATATTTTCTTCATTCACATCCTTCCCCGTTCCATAATTAAGTTGTGCATTATTGTTTTTATTCACATTGACCACAGCTACCATCCGACTTCCTTTTTGTAGCTTTTTACTAATGAGTTTAGAATTGTCGAAAGACACTTGCGTTTTTTGATTCGGTGTCAATAAATTTCTTTGTTCTCGATCTTTGGCATAGCTCGCTCTACCTATATAATAACTTAAATGAAAGTAGTTCCCTTCTGGCGTTAAGTGATATAGGATAACGGAATAATCAACATCTTTTTTATTGATAGTAAATTCAAGATTTCCGAGGAAGGATCCATTTATAATCACATCCTCCTTTAAGGGTTCCGATTTAAAAAGCAATCCATCCTTTATATTGATGTTTTCTTTTTCTAAAGGCCAAGGATAATACCCTGTGTTATTCATGCTTTCTCTATCTTTAAAATCAACAGTTAAATCAATTTTAGAAGTATTTGATTTCGATTTAAGCGCATAAAAATCATCCGTTTTATCATCACTTAAATGAAAAGTCAACGTATCGTTGGTCATGGCACTTAAACTCGGTTTATGCATCCAGGTATTGGTATCCATTACCTGAAAGTTGACTTTATCTTTTAAAATGCTTGGTTTTTCTTTTCCTTTTAAAATGTAATCAAACCACTGATAAAGAAGACCTTCTTCAATATTTAGTAAAGCCGATTTGTCTAATTTGTAATTTCTAAGGCTTTCATCTGGCTTCGTTTGCGCAGTCCAATGATCATAAGGACCAACTAATAAATAATGATTTGGGTTTTTTGCATATTTGTAATGCTCATTAAAATAATATAGGGCTCCTCTCTGCGAGTCATCATAATAACCAGTAATGGTTAAAATAGGAATGTCAATTTTTGCAAATTCTTGTTTATATGGAATCATTTTTTTCCAATAAGCATCAAAACTAGGATGCGCCATGTAGGTATTCCATAATGTATTTACTTGCCCGTCTAAACTATCTAGCTTATTAAAAGCAACTCCTGTTTTGTACCAGGTGTTTTTTAAAGTATTCCAACGATTAAAATCATTTGAAGCATCAAAGTCTAAATACTTATTATTAGTCACATAAAAATTCCATGAATACGAATAATTGTGTAGGATATTATTTTCCATCGGATAATCAATACCAGGAGCAATAGCAACCATTGGAACAATGGTTTTTAATGCAGGATGCACTTTGTGTTTCATAGAAGCCCATTGTGTAAAGCCATTGTAACTACCACCAAACATGGCTACTTTTTGATTTGACCACGATTGTTTACTAATCCAATCGATTACTTCATAAACATCTGTGTTTTCATATTCAAAAGGCTTTACTTCTCCACTACTTAAGCGTTTTCCTCTGGTATTCGTTATCACTCCAACATAACCTTTTGAGACAGATAACATCGCCCCAGTTTCATTGGTACCTGCGTAAACAGAAGCAATTAATACAGCAGGCTTTTTAGTCGATACCTTTCCTTTTCGTTGAATCACTACCACAGAAACTTCTGCACCATCCTTCATTGGTACTATTATGCTATCGTTTATACTATATCTGCGTTCATGGTCTTGTTTTATTTCTTCAAAATAAAGATCTCTAGTTGATGAAAATACAGTTCTTAAAAAATATTTTTTTACTAAATCCTTGGCGGTTTCCTGTGATAGATTTTCAGATTCTATACTAGAATATGTAGTATTAAAATTATTCACATAATAATCGGTAGGATCTCTAATTATCAATGCTTTATCTAAATTAATAACTTGTATGTCATCAGCATTCTTTACGTATTTTCTATACGATTTTTTAAACTCTCCTTTAAAGTTCTTAGAACGCTTTGCCTCCACATAATGCATGTATATATCTAAGTACTGTCTTTGATCTATGGGTGTTTCTTCAATTCTTTTTTTGAACGTAACTAAAGCATCTGCATAATCACCTCTAATTAACTGGAACTTAAACAAGTCTAAATCCGATAAATTTTGAGTATTACATAATGCCGCTAATTGCTTCATCTGTTTTGAAATCGCTATTGAATCCGATAGTTTCACCTTCGTAAATGGCAATTCTTGACCAAAAGAAGTCATACTAATTGCAACTAAAAATGATAATAGGACTGACTTTTTCATAGCTTATTTTTCAAAATTGCAACTAAATTCACTCAAGCGAGAATATCCCAACCTGCAAAACCAATAACGGTATAAACTAAGTTGCTTAAGACATGGATTAGAATGGCCATTTTTAAAGATCCTGTTCTTACATATATCCAACCCCAAATAATGCTAAAGAGAAAATACATTGGCCATAAAATCATGGGACTATGGCCAGCAGCAAAAATAACAGAGGTAATTATGATTGCTGCCCAAGAAGGTATACGCTTTGCTAATGACGATTGCAAATACCCCCTAAAAACAACCTCCTCCATTATAGGGCCCACAATGAGTGCCAATAGTAAAAAGCCACTCATTTCAAGTACTCCTCCGTTGGCCTGAATAAAACTAAACATTTTAGAACCACCGCCTATAATGCCTGCTTGGTCAAAGCTTGGCAAAATAACCGACCTATATATCCAGGCTAAAAAATGTGTCGATACCAATGCCGCTATCACTAATAAAACTCCTTTGTTATTATTGATCTTACTAGCTTGCAATCCTATCTGTGGATAAAATGATTTGCCAGACCTATTTAGGTCCCACCAGAATAGGAACAAGATCATTATACCACTTAACAAGGCAGACGATACTCCAATCACCTCTATAGAAACAGTCTTTGACGGTACAAAGAACTTAAAACTATAAGAGGTTATAATTCCTGCTAAAAGCTGACATGCATACATGACAACAATGGCAAGAATTCCCCTTTTTAGTGTTAATTGCGATTTGACCTCTTTAGTCATGTTGATTCATTTAAAAAGTTATGGGTAACCATATATTTTAATTGTTTGGTTTTGAATAGTGTTTTAACTCCTCTTTGTACAAAAAATCGTCTTGAGTTTGTGTCATTTTAATAAAGTTTTTTAATTCTGGAGCATACCACCAAACTTCATCGGTTTGTGCGTTATATCCTCTAGAATTCGAAACGGTTCCCTTGTATTCTATGGTAAACGCCATAAAGGTTCCTGCTGCTACTGTTTCTTCCTTAAACGACAAAACCTCGACATCTTGACTTTGCTTTCCTGTGGTACCATCTTGACTGGTCCAATTTTTCTCATATTTCCACTTTTTACCCACTTCTAAAGGCCATTTATATCTTGGTGTTTCGCTTTCTTCCGGTTTTACGATGTCTGTTATTGGAATCGTATCATTACCTATTATCATTCCCAAAACACCATCTGCAATAACTACTTCTCTTGTATCCTCCCCCTCTGAACGTACCTCGCCTTCGGTTGTAACTCCCTTATACTTCCAAACCCATTTTTCTCCAACGGAGTAATCGGATAACGTTGGCTGCTTAGCGATTTGCAGGGTGTCATTTATACAGGAATAAAGTCCCCCAGTTATAAAGACAATTAGAATTATAGGTAGCTGATATTTACTTTTAAAATGCCTCATAGCAATATTTTATTCATTAAAATTATACTCATTTATGAAGCAAAGAAATGGTAAGTTTTTCAATGTAGAAAGGGAAAGTACAGGAACGCAGATATACGTAAATAAGCGTAAAAAGAGTTTATAAACTATTCCAATTTTTGAACTTAACTGATTGCCTACTAGACACTTCTACTTTTTTGCCAGTAGTTAATATAATTTGTAATTTATTATTGAAGTAAGGGTGAATCTCTTTAATGTAATGTATGTTAATCATTTGACTTCGATTAACGCGAAAAAAGACTTTAGGGTCCAATTTTTCTGCTAATAAATTTAAAGAACGCTTTATCATTGCTTTATCTGAACCAAAATACAGCCGTGCATAATTTTCTAAAGATTCTATAAAATGAATGTCTGTTAGCGGAATAAAATGACATTTCTCTCCGTCTTTTATAAATATCTTTTGATGCATGGGTAAGGTTGTAGGCTCTAATTTTACCCTGTTAGAAAGTTCTTCCTTTACCTTTTGAATAGTTTTAGAAAAACGCTCATCTCGTAAAGGTTTTACTAAATAATCTAAAGCATTCATCTCGAAAGCCTTTACGGCATATTGATCGTACGCCGTTGTAAAAACAACGTCCGGTACATTTGTTAATTCTTCCAATAAATCAAAACCAGATTTACCTGGCATATGAATATCTAAAAACAATAGATCGGGTTGTAGTTCTTCAATTAAAGATATGGCCTCATCTACATGACTTGCTTCACCTATAATTTCAAACTCTTGATGTTTTTCTAATGCGCGTTTTACTTCTTCTCTCGCTAAACGTTCATCATCAATGATTATAGTTTTATATTTTTTCATCGTCTATATTCATTGGAATTATTATTACTGCAACTACACAGTCATTCTCATTTTGAGTTAAACTAAAACTTGCCTTACCCTTATATTGAATTTCCAGGCGTTTATTTAAGTTTTCCAGACCTAACCCAACACGTTCGTTTTTATGAACTACACCAGGATTCTCAACGTTAATTTGAATGTAATTCTCCCTCTTTTTTATTTTCAAGAAAACAACGCCACCATCCACTCTTAAATCGATTCCATGTTTAATTGCATTTTCTATTAATAACTGAATACTTAACGCAGGAATCTTGTAATTAAGTGCTTCCTCATCAATATCGGTTTTAAGTTGAAGCCGATCTTCAAAACGCATTTTTTCTAATTCAATGTAATCATAGACTAAAGAAAGTTCATTTTCAATAGGAATTAAATCTTTGTCTTTTTCATATAAAGAAGAACGCAGCAAATCTGATAATAAATCAATAGCTCTTCTTGCGCCTTTGGGATTTTCTATTACTAATGATTTAATAGAATTTAAGGAGTTAAACAAGAAATGTGGGTTTAATTGTGCTGCCAAATTATCTAACTGCGCTTGTTTTGCAATTAGAGAAAGTTGTGCATTAGTTTTGGAAGTTTGCACCTCCCTTTGATAAAAATGATATAAATGATATGCAAGTAGCCAAATGGTCATATGCCTCAAGCCAGTAATTAAAACAGGATTCCATATAAAAATAGGATTCCAAACAAAAAGCTTGCTAATAGCATCATTTTGCCTATCTACTAAAGAAATATAGGCAGACGTTTTAAGATTCATGAACAACATAAATGCCAAGGAAAGAACAAACAATGCAGGAATTACTTTCCAAATCAAATTTTTCATACCTAGTTCATTCCACTTTCGCCGTACTGCCATAGTCCTATACGCATGTGTTATTGCTATGCATATAAAAATGTCTAAGAAGTAGTTGATAATGGCATGAGAGATTTTAAAATCATCCCTTAACAAGGCGATATAAAACCAAAAAAGGGAAACCAGCCCCCAACCGATTAACTGGCACTTCCAGTAAAGGGATGTTCTAGTAGTATTAGTATTTATTTTTTTGTTGCTACCCATGTTTAGACAAAGACACAAAATACTTTTTAAAGTGAAAAGTAAAAGTACAGGAACGTGAAATATAAAGCTTAAGTGTTATTTATAAAAACTATACTCCGTACCCCACGTTATTATTGGCCTAATTAACTTCTTCAAATAGATCAACTATTACATACTGTAACGAATCTGGTGTAACCGCTCTAAAATAGCCCAACAAGTCTTGACTGGTGGCATAGCGATTGGTATTCATTTTAAGCTTACCGTTAGTGGTATTCCAATCTTCCAAAAAGCGTCTTAAAGCTTTATTGACCTGCTCCTCGCCTATTGCCTTTTGAAATTGATACATGTTTATGGCACCTTTAGCATAATAAATATAGTCTTGATTATCTACTAATGCTAGCGTTGGTTCTGCTCCAGATTCTCTGAGTTTGCCTTCTTCGTATTTCTCTAATTGCAACTCTAAAAATTGCTGAACCTTTTCTTTTGGATAGTGCGCTTTTAAAACCATCATGGCTGCATATTGAGAAAGCGTTTCCAAAATAAAGTATTGCCCTTTTACATTTGCGGCTTCTACTTGCATAGCAAACCATTGGTGGGCAATTTCGTGTGCAGTTACATAAAATGCCATATCTACATCGGTTTCATCATCAATATCTAAAACAAAACCTATAGATTCTGAGAATGGAACAGTGCCCGGAAATGATTGTGCAAATTGCGCATAACGCGGAAACTCCATGATACGTAACTGTTCATATTGATACGGACTGAAATTTGTGCTATAGTAATCCAATGAGGCTTTCATAGCCATCATCATTCTATCTATGTTATACTCATGACCTTTATGATAGTAAATTTCCAGATCTACTTGTTTCGAAATAGCATCAGATTTTGAAATCCATTTGTCTTTTTTTAGGTCATACCTTGCTGAAACAATCGAGTAAAAATCAATCATTGGAATTTCCATTTTATAATGAAAATAATTGCGATTATTTTCTGTCCACTCCCTCAATAAATTCCCAGGAACTAAAGCTGTTTGGTTAATTTCCGTTCCTATGACCATTTCAAAATGAATACCGTCAGAATCACTACCAGATCTTGCATTAACTAATTCTTTAGGGTCATTTCTATTAGCTCTATTCGTTCTTTCAAGCAAATTATATTCTGAACGTTCATCCCTATCACTTAGCTCATATTTTCTGTTGTAACCTAATGTTGGAAAGTCTTTATTGTTAAAGAATGTTCCATTTTTTACAATATTAGCATTTGAATTACCTGCTTCAAATCCATTCGTAGTGAATGATTGCTTAAAACTCATTTTAATTGAATCTCCAGGATTCAAAGGGCTATGCAACTGATAGATGGTATAATCGTAGGTAGCGTATGTATTATTTTCTCTTGCGCCTCCATCAAAAGTGACAGTATCTAATGTGATATTCTCTTCGATTAGTTTCTGAATATGAATCTTATTAATGGGTTGCGCATTGGTGTTTTTTAATATATAATACCCTTCCGCAGTATAATCTCTTGATGAAGGATACAATTCCACTTTTAAATTCACATCTACTATTTTGGGCTGTGGTATATATTCAAACTGTTTGAGTTCTTTTTCATAAGCTACTCTAAATTCAGTTGCTTTAGTATTGGTCCAATAGGTGTTTAAAATATTCGTATTGTAAAAGATGAAACTTCCCATTAGTATAAATACTAAAAAGACCATAGAAGCAACTCTAAAAAGCGGCTTGCTCAATCTGTTTTTGCTAGCTCTTATGCGTTGCATTAAATTGGTTTCAGTACCTCTTACGTTTACTAAAGACCCAATAATTAGTAATAGTATTCCGAAGAGAAACCAATATGATTTAATGAACAGATAGGGTTTTAAAAAATGACCATAACCATTCATATCAGAATACGTTCCTAAAGCACTGCCTCCGAAAAAATATAAATCGTGATCAAACCCGAATAAACCTAAAGCAACATTGGCTATAAAAAATACAATCACCAACATGATGCCTACAAACTTATGGTTTACCACAGATTGAATAAAAAATGCAATGCATGTATACAGTGCTAAAAACGGTAAAATCTCTAAGAAGAAACCATAAAAATAGACTTGGAATTCATATTTGTAATACCCACTTAATGTTTGAAATAGCATTCCTGAACCAATTAATGCGAGCATTAATACTACATACACTAAGAGTAATCCAATATACTTACCAGCTAACTTTATAAAACTGGACAGCGGTGTTGCATCGTATATTAAGTTAAGTTTGGCACCTCGCTCTTTCCATACCAATTCACCTGAATAAAACACTAAAATAATTATGAAGAAATAAATGGATGTTTCTTTGAGTTCTTCAACAATAAAATAGGTTGCTGGATAGCTATCAACACCATATACAGTTCCAAGGTTTACGGAATTAATGAGAATGATAATCATCCCACAAATAACAATTCCCCAAAATGATGCTTGCTTGCAAATACTGATAAAGTAAAACCAAGAAAATTGTTTTAATTGATTCCATTTTGAAAGTAATCCATATTGCTTTGTAGCTTCAGGAATTTCTATATCACTAAAAACACTAGTGCTTTTACCAACTAATTTTTCAACTTGCTTTCTCTTTGATCGCTTTTCTTTAACAACATTAAAATTGAATTTTTTATACCCATAGATTAGCGCCAGTATTCCTAGAGACATCCAAAATAGTTTGTTATACAGCAATGCTCCAACAAAAGGAAGCTCTTGGGCACTTTTTTCTAACGCTGACCAAGACTTTGTAGCAAAAGTGGTTGTTGTTAGCGAAAATGGATCTAGAATGGCTTGCCAAAATTCATTAGTGATAGCTTTGGTTAGCATAAAAACCACAAATAAAATAATACCTTGTGTATAGACTACCACCAGGTTTCTGCTTAAAGCACCTGTAACAAAAAATAACGAAGCTCCAAAAAACAACGTTGGTAACGTTACCATTAAAAACGTCTTTATATAAACAATGGCATTAAACCCTAATAGATCTTCTGGATGATGCCATGGCATAAATTCGCTTAGCATCATGCCAAATAAAATACCTGCAAATGCAAATAGCAAAACTGCAAACGATCCTAAAAATCGACCTAGTAAATAATCTCTTTTGTTGATTGGTGCAGAAAATAGCAATGATTCTATATTGTATTCAAAATCCCTTAGTACGGAAACGCCCATAATCATTGACGCTAAAATCATAAATATACCGGTAATGGCTCCCATAGTTTTTGCAATCACTATGGGTGAATTATTTTTCATCAACCCCATGTCTGAACCTTGAAAAATAAAGTCAACACCAACAATTGAAAATAGAAATAGAAAAAGGAAGAATACATAGGTGTCCGGTCGTTTAATTCGGTATTGTATTTCGAACTTAAAAATAGTATACCACATAACTAATAAGATTTAAGGTTAGTATTATTGAATATTTCCGAGAAATAGACATCCTCTAATTCGGCATTAATAAGCGAAAAGCCGTCTCCTGGATTCGTATCACTTACGATATGAATGGTTGGTTTTCCAAGAAATAATCGTTCACTGATGACCTGATAATTTTCTTTATATAGGTTCAATTCTGATTTTTCGATTGTTTTTTTATAGACTTTATCTTTTAGACCTTCTAGTATTTGCAACGGCTGCCCTTTTAAGCATACTTGTCCTTGATTAATAATGGCCATATTTGTGCAGAGTTCTTTGACATCGTCAACAATGTGTGTGGATAAAATAACCACGGTATGTTCTCCGAGCTCACTTAGAACGTTGTAAAATCGATTGCGTTCTACGGGATCCAATCCTGCTGTTGGTTCATCTACAATAAGTAACTTCGGATTGTTAAGTAAGGCTTGCGCAATACCAAAACGTTGCTTCATCCCACCAGAAAATCCTTTAAGGTTTTGTTGTCGTACGTCATATAAATTGGTTTTATACAAAAGCGCTTTCACTAATTCTTTGCGTTCGTTTTTATTAGTGATGCCTTTAAGCACTGCGAAATGATTAAGTAATACTTCGGCAGATATTTTTGGATACAAACCAAATTGTTGCGGCAAATAACCTAATACCTGTCGCAATTCATTTTTTTGTTTTAATACATCGATGTCTCCAAGAACAATAGAACCAGCATCGGCTTCTTGCAGTGTTGCAATAGTTCGCATTAACGTAGACTTGCCTGCACCATTTGGCCCTAATAGACCAAACATGCCTATTGGTATATCTAGTGAAATATTTTGTAAAGCTTTAATCCCGTTTGAATACGTTTTTGATAGATTGTCAATTCTAAGTTCCATACTGTTCGTTTTTGATTGATTGAGGCAAACTTATGGTGGGCCTTAATTGTAAAAAACAAAAAGTGACACATCTCATGTTAAGCGTGATACAAGACCTTAAGAAGGGTGCAAACGTACTTTATCCCTACTAAGCAGGTGTTTATCCCTCCTTATCTATTGTTTGTCAACTAATTTGTAGGAGGAATTTTATTTAATTAATCTTGACCTATGAAGTTGAAAATATCAGATAGAAATAAGAAAATTATAAACAGGGTTTATAAGATATCCCTTGTAATTATAGGTATAGTCATTGTAATCTTTAATGACACTTTTGGTAAATTAGAAGGGTTTGCTGAGTTTGTTGTATTGTACTTTATTCTCTTAATCATTACAATTGCCCACTGGGTTTTTAAACAGATCAAATCAATTATTCGATTAAAGAATGAAAAAGAAAAAACAGAATTACTGCATTTAAAAAGTCAGGTAAACCCACATTTCTTCTTCAATACACTCAACAATTTGTATGGATTAATGGAAAAAGATTCTAAGGAAAGGGAAATGGTACTTAAACTTTCTGATATGATGCGATATAGTATTTATGAGGGCCAAAAAGATTGGGTTACCCTTAAACAAGAATTAGATTACTTAAAAAACTATATTGAACTTCAAGGAATACGCTATCATAAAAAGTCTGATATTCAATTTAATTCTGAAATTGAGAATCCGCAAGCTAAAATTATGCCTTTACTATTTATTATTCTGGTAGAGAATGCTTTTAAGCATGGCTTGGAAAATTTAGAAAAAGACGCGTATATCCATATTAACTTCACCGAAAAGGATAATAACGTAAATTTCATAATTGAAAATAATTTTGAATTACAACAAACACCCAATACAGAAGGTATTGGTTTAAAAAACTTAAAGAGAAGATTAGAGCTAGTTTATCCAAATAAGCATGCTCTTTCTTTTGACGTAAACACCAATAGTTATAAAGTTAAACTATCTCTAAAATTAAAATAATGAGATATCTAATCATAGATGATGAACATATAGCCCACAAGATTATCATGGAATATTGTGAAATGCTTCCGCATATGAAGTTACAGAAAAACTGTTATAGCGCTTTGGAAGCGCTTGAGTATTTGAATACACATCAAGTTGACTTAATCTTTTTAGATATAAATATGCCCAAATTAAAAGGATTTGAATTTTTAAGAACCTTATCATCACCTCCTAAAGTTATTGTCACGACCGCCTATAGTGAATTCGCAATTGAAGGCTACGAATTAAACGTTGTAGATTACCTGTTAAAACCTTTTAGTTTAGAACGTTTTTTGAGTGCTATTAATAAAGTAACGTCTTCGACCATTAGTACAATAAGTATGGGAAGGGAGCAGAATATAAAGCCTGAAGGAAAGCATATTTTTTTAAAGCAAAATAATAGTCATGTTCAGGTAGCTATAGATTCCATACTATTTATTGAAGCTTCTGGCAACTATACCAAAGTTATTACTACTGATGGCATCATCAGCATCCGAGAAAAAATATCGGATACGATCCAATTATTTTCAGACAATGATTTTCTTCAAGTTCATAAGTCTTTTGCAGTTGCAAAAAAGCATATACGTAGTGTAGAAGGCAACAGAATTTACATTGGAGATCATATTGTGCCTATTGGTAAACTGTATAAAACAAATATCATTCAATTATTGAAATAAGCTATTGTTTGCTCTAATACATGCCAACGTTTTTGTTTATGGTTGGTTGCGAGAAAATTGGATGGGGTTTTCAAGGTAATAAATCAAGATAGTAAAATACGAGGCTTGCCTATCGTAAAATCAGAAACACTGAACTGTATACGGCTTACAATCTTCCTTTTCTACGACCATAATCTAAAAGGAATTACCCCCCAGTAAATTAAAATAACGGTCCACTGTAGGATAAATAAAGTTCCTAGTGCATCTATTGTCAATGTTTTGTTTCTCCATATTTTTATACTACCAAAAATCATTGCCAGAGGTAAAGCTCCTGTTGCAATAGCCAACAATATATTTGCAAATGTGAAATCTCCTAAGTTTAGAAAAGATTGATTTAGAAGAAAAGGAAAAGGAATCAAAAGCCCAACAATGGATAAAAATGGCAACCTTATTATCTGGTATTTTTTAAACAGTTTTTTCTGAAAGAGTAAATAGGATCCACGTAAGAAAATAACGATTATACCAATTAATCCCAGAATAAAACTTAGCCACATTAAAGCTAAATAAGTTGTATTAACTTTTTCGTAGGTTGCTAATCCATCGCTAATTATTGGTACACTTCCGTTTTTGTATAAAACGTGAGAAGAATTTACTCTATCTTCTTTTCTGAATAAATTACTTCCAACAGGTACAAGAGTGTAAGTTTCCATTTGAATAGATTTAACAAGAAGGCTATTGTTTTTCTTCTCCACTTTTATTGAATTGAAAAGTAAATCCAGATACGCAAAGAGTTTAAATCGAACAGGGTTCATTTTATAATACCCTTCAAATTTTTCAATATTCGATGGTAAGTTCTCTTTTGCATTCAGTTGGTCAGGCTTAATAATCTCAAGGTGATTTATAAAAATTCTATTAAATTTCTCATAATTAGCAGTTTCACTGTCCGTATTAAAACTTATAAAAAATGCTTTTTTTTGCTCAGGAAATAGATAGAATGTTGCTCTGTAACCAGTTGTATTTCCACGATGGAATTTACCTACAACCCCATATCTATCTCTGTAACTAAGTCCAAACTGATAGCCTGATTTTAATCCATTTTTATAAGATTCTGTTGATGTTGGATTCCCCATTAGATTTAAAAGTGCTTTATCTATAAACGACTTTCCATTAATAGTGCCATCACTCATTAAGAATTTGGCATATTGAGCCATATCTTTTGCTGTTGTGGTAAATTGACCTGCTGGACGTAAAAACATAGGTATGTTCTCTTGCGTTATCCCATTTTCAAAATGTCCCATAGCAAGGTGCCGGTCAATATTCTTTCCTTTTTGAGTTGTAAATTGAAAAGTGCTGTTCTTCATACCTAAAGGACCAAGAAGATTTTTATCCAAATAGTTTTCGTAAGGTTCCTGAGTGATTTTTTCAATAATTAAACCTAAAAAGGAATACCCCATATTTGAGTAAGAAAATCGAGTTCCAGGTATGGTTCTCACTTTCAATACAGTAGGGTTTTTAGTAAAAAGATATTCTAGTGGCGTAGTAGAAGTTGATTTAGTGCTGAAAACCTGCCAAAATCTGGAATCTTCAATTCCTGCCGTGTGATTTAATAAATCTCTAATTGTAACGGGATTATTTTCTCTCCAGGGGTTATCAAAAGTTATGTTGGATAAAATTTTGTAAACAGGGGAGTCAATGTCTAATTTTCCCTGGGTTGCTAAACAAAGAATACCTGTGGCAATCAGTGTTTTTGTCACTGAACCAATTAATACCCTATCATTAGTGTCTAAAATTTCATTTGTTTCCGCATTCTTTAAGCCTATTGCTCCAATTGTAACTATATCATCACTAACAGTTGACCATACAGCACCAGTCAAATTTTCGCTCGCAATAGCCTTTTTTAAATCTTCTTTTAAAGTGTTCTTCTCTTGCGCGACCGAGATATTAGAAAACAATACGGAAAGAAGTAAAATAATAGATTTAATCATTTAAAATAGTTTAACCCGGATTATGGTGCCTGATGCTATAATATCAAAATGGTCTCCAATGGCTTTTACACCTGTCATGATACCAAGCACCAGAAGCATTTCTATAATTAAATTTCCTTGCCTTTTGATTAATTTGATTTCATTTTTTTTGATAATTGATTGATTTTGTAATTGTTCGTTTTTGATGGTTTTGATTGATCATTTTTATTTAATTTTTTTTGTTCCTTAGTATTGCTATTCTGAAAACTATTTTTGCTTTTTAAGCATTTCAAGGAATTCTGTTTTCCCAACCTTTCCAACAGCGTAATCAATTACGTTTCCTTCAGGATCAATAAAAACTGTGGTTGGGGTAGCGCCAATGTTATAGTGCTTTACGAGTTCTTCAACATTAGGGTCATCAATATTAATCTCAACGGGTATTACTTTCGCATTAATGGCATTCATGGCTTCTTTGTCTCCAAAAATTTCACGCTTCATAATGCGACAAGGCGAACACCATTCCCCGGTAAAAAATAACATAATATTTTTGTCAGAACTGTCGGCAAGCTTTTGAGCAGATACCATGTCATCATTCCAAACCATATCATTTGAAGGTACGTAGAATGAATACCATGCATACCAAAGAGAAACAACAAGGAAAGTGAGCCAAAACCAGCGCCAAAAAGGATGAGATTTAGTTTTCATGCGCTTTGGGGTATTGTTTGATGCATTTGTTACTATAGTATCTGTTTTTTTCATTGCGTATATTACTTTTAAGGTATTGGTTACTTTCTCCTTTTCAGGATTTTTACAATTCTATTATTAATTTTTTCTGATACGTTCCAAGAGTATCCGCCACTAGTATTTACAAATTGAACAACCACAGCATCAATATCCTTGTGATACTTGGCAATACTGCTGTAACCTGGTAATAATCCTGTATGTTCATATACATAGATTGATGTATAAATAGCTTGTTCCTTATCATTGAGCAAGGAGCCGTCGTTCAACGCCCTCAAGAATATACCCACATCCTGTGCTGTAGCCACCATTGAGCCGGCAGGGCTTACAAAATCATTGGGCTTAAGGTCTGGCTCATAATCCACGGCATATCCGCTCATAACATCGTCTAAATTCACTTCACTTAGCAAGCTGTAGGTATGGTTGAGCCCAAGGGGTATTAAAATTTCTTTTTTGATAAATTGGTGATGACTATATCCCAATGTTTTATCCAAGATTTCGCCAATCAACAGATAATTGGTATTTGAGTACCTATATTTTTTATCCGGTTTAAAATCGGCAGGAGTATCGAGGACCAAATCGAGCGATTCTTTGGTGTTTTTCGAATAATCGTTTACCCAAAAACCCGGAAAGTCCGTATAGTTCGGAATACCAGACCGATGTTGCACCATCATTCTCAAGGTGATTTTATCCGCATTTTCAATTCGTCCCACCAGTCCCGGCATATAATCAGCGAGCGTTTTGTCTAAAGACAACTGATTGTCATTAACTAATTTTGCTACAGCAACAGCAACATACAACTTGCTAATGCTGGCAATCCGGAATAAAGCTTTTGGGTTGGCAGGAATCTTATTTTTTCGATCCTGCCAGCCAGCGGCATAAAACTCAGGTGGCTTTCCAGCTTGGTCTACATAAACAATCATGCCGTCCAAACCGTATCCAATGGCATCATTGACCTGTTCCTGAACCGTATCTGGTAATGGTGTTAACAGTAATCTTAGCAAAATCCATGGTACAAAGAATAGTGAGCTGATGCTTGCCATAATTAATATGATTTTGAGTATTCGTTTTGATTGTTTCTTTGCCATAATACGGTTGTTTGTTTTTTCATTTTATTGTCTTAAAACCTATAGATTCTCAATTTTCGCCTTTCGCCAAAAATAGATGGCAAATAGCGTCGTAATAATCGGTAGCATGAGTCCGTATTCATCTATCCAAAAAGTAGTGCGGTCATTTGTTATCGTCAACGGCGTGAAAATCTTCTGTATGAATATATTGTGTACAGAATGAAATAGGGCCGCAGGCCACAAGCTGTTGGATTTAAAAGTATAGTAGGCCAAAATGACCGAAATTGCCACTATCATTACGGTAAAAGCTGTAATGTGTAGCAACAGGTTTCCACTTCCCTTGTATATCAAAAAGATAATTGGCCAATGCCATATCGCCCAAATTAGGCCACTAATTATAGAAACAGTGCCAAAGGAAAATAGTTTCCGAAGTTCGTAGATGAAGAATCCCCGCCATCCAATTTCCTCGCCCAATGTCGAACCAATGTTCTTTACAACACCAACAATAGATAAGAGAACAATCATAGTCAATAGTATAATAGTACTATTGAAACCTTCCATGCCTAATTCTTGCGACCACTCGGTGATAGTTTCCTGATTGAGCACATTTCCAAAACCGAAAACCCAAATCAATACATAGGCAATCATAATATAGGCTACCGGAATCAAATAGGATAGGCGCAAATTTTTCAAACGTTTAAGACCCCATGGAAGACTTGAAATCGGTCTTTTCAGTAGCTTTAATGTAATAAAGGCGGATAATGCAGGGCTCATCATTAAAGCCCCGACATAGATGCTTGTAGGGTTCAGCTTGAGTATTGCGTAATAACAGATAGTACTTAGCAGGGTCAAAATACCCAAAAACAACAGTATCGTTTTCCGGACTTTTTTCTGATTTTTTGGTTCGTTACTCATAATAAGTTTATTAGGTGACTACACGTCTATTTACAGTGCTAATTTGATTGTCTTTACATCTTTGTTTTTCTTGCCAATGGTGCTAAATAGTTGTTCAATAGCTATCCTTTGCCCAATGAATTGGATATCATTCTTAACAGCCCATTCCATTAACTAGACCTGGTACTTTTACCTATTCTCAGAGTTCTAATTCCTAGTGCTACCAGCGATATTATTAAAATCACGAAATAGAGTGTCGTGATCGTACTCTTAAGAAGACTGAAACTACTCGTTATTGTTACAGTACTATGGTCTATTTCGGGATAGCTGTTGAGTATAGCAATGATTCCTATATTTTCAGCGTAATCCATCGCTCCGGCTAATAAAGGCAAAAGACAGAGATATGCCAACACCGTTTTTAGTTTGTCGAGTTTGTTAAGAAAATAGGCAAGTACTAAGCAATAACTTATTCCAAATAAAAGTGGATAAACCATATCCACAGGTATTTGATTGCTTAAATAAGTCTTACGTCCAATTTCTCCGAGTGTGTTGCATAGTTGGTCGACATAATTGAAGTCATATCCCATTGGTAGCATATCAAGCAATTTCATGCCATTTGAAAATTCCATTGTTTTGGGAATAGTAACAGTAAGCATGAATACATATACTACATTGGTAATTATGAAAAGTGATACTACTTTTTTACCAGCAATATTTTTCTGAAAGAATTTGGTTATTTGTTTTGGTTTTTTATTGGTCATTTTTTTAGTGCTAGTATTTAACAAATAGGCCTTGAAAATTTAATCATTGGTAATTGCATCTATTTCTTTGCTAACGCTTTGTCCAATAGCTCCTAGTTGATTATACTGATTGATCATTTCATCAAATTGAAAGGCCGCCAAACTAATAACATTTCGGTAAGGAGCGGACGCCGTATATTGCTTAAAGGCCTCATCGTACTCAGATTGGGGCGTTGCCCTCATGCTTAAGGCATCTTGTGTCATAACGGCCGACGCAAAAATTAACGATACATCGAACTGGGTAGAAAGATAGGCCTCTTGATTCACCATATAATCGTTATAACTTTTCTCGTTTTCGGCAATGACTTCTACTAAACTATGGTATTTGGTCAATAGCGAATCCAACGGGGTATTGTTGATCTTTCCAAAATATTCGGAATTTTTTAGGGCTTCATATCCGCCTGTATTCGGTTTAAAATAGAAATCCGCAAAGGCAAGACCACTGAACTTAAAGATATGGAGATTCTCATCTTCTGTCTTATCCAAGATACTTGTACGGGCCTTTTTGCATAAATCGGCTATTTGTGCCCTGCCCTGTGTTATCTCCTCTAGTTGCCGAAGATCTTCCAAAGTGTGGGACTTGATTTTTACTAAATATTCTTTTAGGGCATTGTCATCTTTTCTGGACTGGTTCCAATTGTCAATTTGTAAAGCAATTAATATTCCGATGACAACCAGCACAATTTCCCCTACAGCATACAGCAGATAATGTTTAGTCTTATTTTCACCCAATAGTTCAAACCGTATTTTTCTGAAGATTTTCATTGTGATTATTTTTTAATCGAATATTGAACGAAATACTCTTGTTATTGTATGATATCAATGACAACGTTCCCCCTTTTTCGTCCTGAATCAACATATTCATGTGCCTTTACAATGTCATTTAGCGCATAGGTTTTGTCAATAAATGGTTTTAACTTTCCCTTTTCTGCAAATTCCTTTATCTGTTCTATATGTTCACTTTTTTCTTTTGTCAACATTTTTACAGAAACCAAAGCGCCTTTGGCATGTAATCCTTTCTTTAACTTTGATTTTGTGGTCTTTCCTACAGCGTCAAAAACTATGTCGAATTTTTCTTCACGCCGTGAATAATCCTCTACTTTATAATCTATTACGTTTTTAGCGCCCAATGATTTTACCATTTCAAAATTAGAACCACTGCATACCCCAGTGACGGTTGCACCATACTGAGTTGCGATTTGAACGGCATAGCTTCCTACACTTCCAGATGCACCGTAAATCAATACCTTCCCTCCCGCTTTTATACCGAGACTTTGGTACGCTTTTTCAAGGAGGAACAGGGCAGTCATCGCACCCACAGGTAAGGCGGCAGCTTCCCTAAAACTCAAGTTTACCGGTTTCCTTTCGACAACCCCATGTTTCCATTCTTGTGGCAGGCAGATGTATTCAGCATAAGAACCTGTCTTCAGCATGGTGGTTGTTCCAAACACCTTATCGCCTATTCTGAACTTGGTTACATCCTTTCCAACTGCTTCGATACTTCCGGCCAATTCATGCCCGAGAATCTTCTTTTTTGGTTTGAACAGACCAAATAGCAGCCTTGCCGGGAGCCAGAACAATGGCGGAAAATCTGAACCACGCAAACGAACGTCTCCGGATGTCACGGTAGCTGCATGTATTTTGATAAGGATTTCATCATCCTTGGGCTGCGGCTTTTCTACCTCTGCCAAGCTGATAACATTGGGTGGGCCGTATGTATTATAAATGGCTGCTTTCATAACTTTAACAAGCATTTTTATTTCGTCTTGTACAACAAATTTGACTTTATTAACTATAGGGGGAACTGTCTAGTGTCAACTACGTGAAACTGCACAAACCGTCATGTTTTTGATTCGGATACGATTTTTGCAGCTAGGCGTTTAGATCTGTTAAATGTCCATTTCAATCCGAAAAAAGGCCTTAAAAAAACAACTCTCCGAAGAACAAACTCGTATAAAAGATAGCAAATAATACTCGTAAAGGCAGTAATAGCTATGAATTTTAGCACTGTGGGCATTTGCAAAGGTAATATGAGCATCGCCCCAAAATAAAGCACGAACATGTGAATGATGTACACGGGATATGCTGCCTGGCTTAGGTAACTTAGGATTTTACTTGGTCTGTTCAAGTACTTATAACCAAAACCGAATACTCCAAAAATCCAACAATTGGCCTCTATGGCCGTAAGATAACCGGGTGCCTCAGTTGCGTACTCAAAATATCTTATGCTATACAGAACGGCTGCTATAGCGAGGTAGAAATACCTCCATTTTAAAACGGTCTGCCAGAAGGTTTTACCGCTGTACACAAAGAGAAAACCAAAAAAGAAGGCGAGCAATCCAAGAAAAAAGCCATGCCAGGTCTCTGCATACAAAGCGAACAATGATGGTTTTACCAGCAAGGCCTCAACTACAAAGAATAAAGAAATTGACAAAGGCCCAACAGGATTGCCCATGAATTTGGACAAGCCGTTTTTAAATCTTCCATTCTCGTTCTTTTTCAGATAGAAAAATAAGGGCAGTAACAGTAGGACGTATGCAAAAATATTCCCTAGAAACCATAAATGCCCTACATGCGGATAATAGCCCAACGGCAAATCATAATACGTCTGAAAAATATACATATGTAAGGTGGTTATGGCTACAAAGCCAAAGACGAAGGGTAAAAGAATACGCTTTGTCCGTTCCAGAAGCAATTGCTTCCAGTTTCTCTTACGCATGGCAAAATAGAGCCCCATACCTGAGACATAGAACAAAAGCGGAATCCGCCAAACATTCAGCATGGTCATGGGTTTCCATAGACCTTCTAGAAACTCATCGCTCCTGATAAACCCTATGAACATGGCCCATGGTTGAAATATGATGGCAATATGATAGATGAGCAGCAGGCCAATTGCAATAACTCGTAACCAATCAATATCATATCTTCTTTCAGTTTTCATCGTGTTTAATTTTAAAATGGATTATTGCAACATCATTGCTATGACCGGACGGGTTTTTTCGATTTCCGTCAACTCAATTTGTAAACCTATCGGCCCTAATTGTTGCTGAAGCATTTCATAAATAGGTTTTATTTCTGCAAATGGCCCCATAACACTTTCCCTTGGTGTCATACCAAAGTTGTTTTTAGCGGACTTATCGGCTTTGGCATCAATAAGTGACTGTACGACTTCGACTCTACAAAAGAATGCGGCGGTATGCAAAGCTGTTGCACCATCGTTATTTTTAGCCGTTAAATCCGCACCGGCATCAATAAGGGCTTGCGCAATTTTATGCTTACCAAAGCTCGCTGCCGTGATTAGTGGTGTGGCCCCTGTCATTGGGTCTTTTTTGTTCAAATCTGTCCCTGCCGAAATATGCTGTTTAACGGCTTCAAGATTGTCCGATAGTATCGCTGCTTGTATATCCATTTCTGGTGCATCAACTACCGACTTGGTTTCGGTACTGGTGGTTACTTCGGTTTTTGATTTACTGCTGGTTTGACCACATGCGGTCGTAAGTAAAAGAAGGCCTAATGACATGTATCCCAAGGTTCTTAATGTGTTAATTCTAAATGGTTTATTCATGATTATGTTATTTAATTTTAATAGGTATTCTTGAATCTTTGATTTCATGATTATATTTTTTTTGATTATTGCTTTTATTTTTTCTTTAGTAAACGACCTCGGGGCAAGCCCGCAATGCATTCGTAGGAAATTGACTTTTAATTTCGAGGCAAGGCTTGGGGCATTATACCCTTTGGCGGTGCCAATGATTAAAACCAGCTAAAGCCAATTCCTAAACTAAATTGCACCACCTCTCTGTCATTATTATTATCTAGCTTTACACCACCCAGGAGTAATTTGGATTGGACGTTTAAGGCAAATTTGTTTTTTCTGTACACTTCGTAACCCGTGCTCGCCATAACAGCTAAACCTGTATTCCAATCGTCATTTATGTTATCTTCAATATCATATAAGGCAGGGCCATCTAAGGCCAAACCGGCACCACCATGTATCCACCACCGGTCTTTTACCCAGTACTGAACAGAAGGTATAATGCCTCCAAAGTGCCTGTCGTTATCATTAAGCGTGTAAATCATTCCAGGTGCAGAAACGGTAACGGCTAAACGGTTGTTTAGCATATAGCCAAACTTTAATTCAGGAAAAGTGCCGCCGCCTTGGGTATCATCAAAACTTTGAGTTCCAGCACTATCTTCTATACTGATTATACCACCACCTAGACCAAATTCGAACATAAAACCATCTCGGTTAAAGCTGTTTTGGGTGTTCGTATTGTTTTGTGCAAATGCCATTGCAGATACTAGAGTAAAGGCAATACATGCTATTTTTAACATAATTTGTTTTTTGATTGTTTTACTCATGCCTTTGTTATTTAATTTTAATAGGTATTCGTGAATCTTTGATTTCATAATTACATTTTTAATTATTGTTATAATTTTGTTGTGGTAAGGGATAGACTTTGATTAGGGCCTACCCCTTTTTCCAAACCAACAAACTAGGCTTCTAAATGAAGGTAAGGTCTGGAATGTGACCAACGGATTCTCTTGCTGTCCTTGAAGTGGGTAAGGAAAGTGAACCTTTTAGATTCCGTTGGCGATTGATAGATGTACGTTTTACTCATGGCTTTGTTATTTAATCTTTATAGGTATTCGTGAATCTTCGATTTCATGACTGTGATTTTATTTGATTACTATTTATTTCAAGCCGTGATTAGCGGTTAAAGTTTCTATACTGTGCCCATTGGCTTCTTTTGCTTCCGCTAAAGGATGAGAAATACCGTCCTGTTTTAGATTCCGTTGCTGTTCTGTTGACTGATGCTTTCATGCTGTTAAGTTTTAAATTGTTTATTATAATTATTGATGTTACAAAGGTGCTATAGAACTTGAAGCAACCCGTATGAGCTATGCGGAGAACTATGTAAAGTTTCAGGAGGCCATGAAAATTATGGCGCAGCGATGTAACTTATGATGCAAAAGATGCTTTTTCCACTAAATCGATGGCCGTTGGCGATAACGCATAATTCTCTAGATTTTCCCTAATTTAGAGCCAGCAAAAAAACAACATGTCAAATCCAGCGTCCAAAAAACCAACCTTTATCGAACAAGCGGAAGCCCTAATTCTAGAGAATTTGGCCAACGAACAATTTGGGGTGTCCGAACTTGCGGAAGCTACGAACATGAGCCGATCCAACCTGCTCCGCAAGATCAAGAAACAGACACAGCTTTCTGCAAGCCAGTTTATACGTCAAGTCCGTCTTAAAGAAGCAATGAATCTGTTAAAGGAAGATGCTTCAACGGTTTCCGAAATTTCATATCAAGTAGGTTTTGGAAGCACTTCCTATTTCATTAAATGCTTTCGGGAACAGTACGGATATTCCCCTGGCGAAGTTGGAAAAGGTACTGTGGTGATGGAAACAGAAAAGGTCCAAACCAACTTTTTGAAGCAATACCGTTGGCCGCTTATCGCTGCAACATCCTTAGCATTGATAGCTGTTGCCATAATGCTGTTCAATAAAAAGGATGCTATAAATGAACCAAAAATTGAAAAATCCATTGCAGTATTGCCCTTTAAAAACCAAAGTGCGGATTCCACCAACCTTTATTTCGTAAATGGACTTATGGAATCTGCGCTGAACAACCTTCAGAAAATTGAAGCCTTGCGGGTCATCAGTAGAACTTCCGTAGAGAAATACAGAAAAACAGACAAGGGTATTCCAGAAATAGCCGAAGAACTAAATGTCAACTATTTGGTAGAAGGGAGTGGTCAACGCGTCGGAGATCAGGTATTGCTCAATGTTCAATTGATCGAAGCTTCATCGGATACACCCATTTGGGTGGAACAGTACAATCAAGAAGTAGTAGACGTCTTTACTTTGCAAAATGATGTCGCGAAGAAAATTGCCGATGCAATTGAAGCAGTCGTGACACCGGCCGAATTGGAGCAAATTGAAAAAAGGCCTACTGAAAATCTGGTGGCGTATGATTACTACCTGCAAGCATTAGATCCCTATTATTCAAGGACCAATGAAGGCCTGGAAAAAGCCATTTCATTATTCGAAAAGGCCATAGCGCAAGATCCGGAGTTTGCCCTAGCTTATGCCAACATCGCTATTTCATACTATCTTCTCGAAATGTTTCAAATAGAGAAACAGTACACCGAAAAGATCAATAGCTATGCGGACAAGGCCTTACTTTATGATTCAAAATCCGCTGAAAGCTTGGTGGCCAAGGCCTTTTACTACATACAAACAAAGGAGTACAAATTGGCCTTGCCACATCTTGATAAGGCGCTGGAGTATAATCCTAATTCATCGCTGGCAGTACAAATGCTTGCGGAATTTTATTCTCATATGCTTCCCAATACCAATAAATACCTAGAGTACGCCTTGAAAGGGGTTCGGCTTACTGTTGCCAATGATTCCGTTACTCAGAGCCTTACCTATTTACAGCTTAGTAACGCCCTTGTGTCATCGGGATTTATAAATGAGGCCTTAACATACATCAATAAGTCGTTGGATTACCACCCTGAAAATTATTATGCGCCACTTTTGAAAGCATTTATACTGTTCGCCGGCGATGGTAACATTGGGCGGACCAGAAATTCGCTAATAAACGAATGGAAGAAGGATACCACTCGGCTTGATATTTTACAGAACATCGGGAAGTTGTATTATATCGAGGAAAATTATGACAGTGCCTATTCCCATTATAAAAAATTTGTCGAAGCCAGGGAAGCGAATGGACTGGATATTTATCTAGAGGAAAACGCCAAAATTGCACTGGTCTATAAAAAGATGGGCTTAGACACCCAAGCCGAGAAATTTTTTAACGATTTCTCTAAATACTGCGAAAGGGATCAATCGATTTATAGAAGTGTGAATCTGGTTTGGAAATACGCTTATGAAGGAAAAATCAATGAGGCTATCGAACAGCTTAGAATATTTTCCGAAACAGAGAATTATCTGTATTGGTTTTTATTAATTGAAGATGAACCACTAATTAAAGCGTTGAAAACTCATCCAGAGTTTGCCGGTATTATGCAAAAAATTAAGGATAGATTTTGGGAAAATCAGAAACAACTGAGAAAATCACTACTCGAAAAAAGATTAATAAACTAATCAACGCTTCCTCTCGTTGAACCTTTAGAAAAACCAATTGAGGAGCAGAATAGTATGCCTTACAACATGATTACCGATTACGTGCTGCCTGCTATAAATAAAGGTCAGCTTAAATTAGAAAATTAATAGCCAAGTAAAAAAGACGTTTTAAAGACGGTTTGCCCCAAGCGTAGAATCTTCTTTCGGGATGTCCTATTTAAGGTATAGTACGGTTGTTTCGTTCAATGTCCTGCTAAAAGTTCCGCCAACTTGATATGTATCCATTTAGCCAAAAGAAATAGCTTGATCCTGATATTTAAAAATCACTTTTAAGTTCGAATCGGAATTCCCCGATAACTCAAATGTTAAAACCCTTTATGCACAGAACTTAAATAGATCTTTGATGAAAATAGGACACGTTCGATATGAATTTTGTATTGTTTTGAACTGTTTTAGCGTAAGGTCTAAAAACAAAAAACCCTGTAAATTAAATATTTACAGGGTTTTAAAATGTATTAGTCGGGGTGGCAGAGTTAGAAACCCCTACCCTATTCCTTTCATAATCAACTTAGTACAATATTTTTTCTTAAATAGGACACGTCTAAGGACATGTCTCTCAGCGTTTTGACGCTTTCGTACCTTAAAGATATGAAAGGTATACCAAAACGATGTTAATCGATTCAAATTTAATTACTCTTACTTTTTGCTTTAAAACTTAACTTACCAGAGTTGGAATTAATTTTTTATAGCCTTATTCCATTTAGCCCTAATTGCCAGGGAAAGAGAAAGTCCCAACAATCGTTCCTTTGTTATGAATCTTGAAAATGTGTGCACATAATCCTTTTCATCATCAATGTTTGGTTATCGAGATTCACTCTAGGGTTAGACGATACCCAAGGCAGATGACAGTGCAGAGGCCAATCCCAGAAAACTCAGGAAACCACAAATATCGGTAACCGTTGTTAAAATAATAGAGGAGGATGTTGCCGGGTCTTGTCCAATTGCTTTTAAGCCTATTGGAATTATAGCACCAGCAAAACCTGCAATAAGCATCGATAATATCATCGAGATACCAATTACTATTGCAATGCCGACAGAGTCTGCCCAAAAGTAAACTATAGTGCCCGTGGTAATGGCGACCGCCACACCATTTATAAAACCTACCATGATTTCCTTTCTAGCCACTCTGAACCATTGTGAAATCCTAATTTCCTTTAATGCCAGACCTCTTATGGTAACCGCCAGTGCCTGAGAACCTGTATTACCAGATTGCCCTGCAACAACCGGTAGAAAAATAGCTAGTATGGTAATCTGTGCAATGGTATCTTCAAATAATCCAACGACAAAGGATGCCAAAAACGCGGTAGCTAGGTTCACTTGAAGCCACGGCAATCTTTTTTTGACCGCTAATGAGACTTTGGACAACGCGTGTTCCTCCCGACCTGCACCGAACATTGCCTGTAGATTTTCTGTTATTTCCTCCTTTGAGGCCGACATTAATGCATCGTTTCTGATAATACCCAGAAGATGGTCGTTGATATCCGTTACGGGTATCTGTAATAGGTCTGCTTTCTCGATGGCTTCCAATACTTCCTCCCTTGATGCGAGTGCAGGGATAGACGGTGCACTGTCCATAAGGTCTTTAAGCTTTTTATCGGGTCTTGATATCGCGATGTAATGCACTGGTACTTTTCCTATCAATTTACTCTCATTGTCAATAATATAAATGACCAGCAACCTACGATTTCCTGTTTTTCTGATTCTGGTTAACACATCTTCCACCGAATCGTCCATATAAAATGTGGTTACATCAGTTTCCATTAGATAACCTGCCGTACCTTCATTGTAATTCAAAAAATCCAGAATTTCCCTAGATACGATATCGGGAAGTAGTTGCAGTTTTTTATGAGTTAAATTTTTATCGAATCGTGAAAGTATACGAGCAGCCGAATGTGTATCCACCTTGGTGAAAAGCTCTTTGAAAAGCTCGTCGTCAAGCTGCAGAATCAATTCATCGATAGTTTCCATATTCAAATTGAAGAACAATGTTCTAGCGTTTTCAATAGGTAATGCCTTTATATATTCTAAAATTGAAACCGTTGAAAGTGAATCTAAGGTATGTGCTGCATCCTTTGGAAATTTTGTGAGGTACTCTTTTCTTAAAAGCTTTTCTAGGTTATCGGTGTTTGATTTCATTTCAGTTACATTTAATCCATATTATTTTTCGCCACCTTGTAATAATCCGGCAAGACCTATGCGATAAAGTTCGCCGATAGCGCTCCCCGTTGCAGCAATTTCGTTACTTGCATTTTTACCAGGGGTGTTTACATGTTTTAATAGGCCCCGATGGGGTAATTTCCCTAATAACTTACCTGATGAATCTAGAATAGGTATTTCTTGATATTCGTGCCACACCGGATGGGCCAAAATGCTTTTAACAGGTATATCTTTTAGGAAACTCTGTATATCTGTAATCATCAAATCTTCGATGGCGTCATTCTGTTCTGCCCTAAGGAGTTCCGTAGGTCTTACGATACCTATGAAAACACCTTCCAAATCCACAACATACAGATAAAACTCCTCTTTTCCAGTATTTCTCTTTACAAGTTGAAGCGCATCATTTACAGTCACACGCCTGGTTACGATAACCGCCGTTTTCATAATTGAAGCAATGGTGTTGGGAAGGACTTCAAGCTGACGGTTTATGTCGTTAGCTCTATCGGATGAAATAACGTTTAATAACTTATTTCGCCCTGGTGTATCTATACGTTTCAATAGGGAAGCCAGGAGCGATACATCACCTCTTTCCAATAATTCCTTGGTTTTGCGGGAGGAAAGTAGTAAAAAGCTTCCAGCGGCCTTATTACTATTCATAAGGCTGAAAAGGGTAGTAGTTTTTTCCAGAGTCAAGGTTTCCAAATACGATGCGATTTCTTCATTAGGCAAAAGCTCAAGAGTCTGTGCGGCTGCGAATGGATGTTTGGTTATGAAATCGTTGAGTACGGTCTGATTTGCGTTCATTGCTTAGTCTTTTTTAATTAAGTAAGACTTGGTCTCATTAAACAGTTTTGCAGGAATTGTAACCTGACCGATTTCGTTGTCCATCACTACATTGGTAGCATCGATTTTTATAATAATCCCCTTGGTTTTACCTACTTGTATCTCATCGCCAATTTTGTAGCGTTTACGAAGATAGTAACACGCTAGAATATTACTGATAGATGTTCGTGCGCCCAAACCAAAGGCCAAAGCGGCACCAAATAGCAAAGCGGCAAGTACAATGTCGATAATATTAATAAGTAACGATATTTCTATCCCGATCTGATCCAAAGCTATTACAATGGCCATGAATAGAAGTACAAATCTTATGATTCTTATTAGTGTAGTGCTATACCTGATACCGGTGCGTTTACCAACGGAAAGCAGTGCGTCAGAAACTAGATTACCAAGCACAATTGAGGCAAATACAATCAATATGGCTGCAACTATGTTCGGTACATAGTGTATGATGCTTTGAAACCACTGGGTTAGAACGGTAAGCCCAAGAATATCGGTTATGAGAAGGATGCTGGAGAACATAATCAACCAGAAAAAGGCCGTTCCCAAGAATGAACCAGCCTGTTTGAAATTGATACTAGTGAATTTTCTTCTAGCTAAATTCCCTAAATAACCGAAGAATTTCTTGACTAGGTATTTAACAAGTCGCGCAACGAAGTATCCTATGATAAGCACTAAGAGGGACACTAAGATGTCTGGAACCAGTTCCAGAAATTGACTTTTGAGATTTTGAAAAATGTCCTGAATATCTTTCATATTTATGAATTGAAATCTTAATTAGTAGCGATACATTATATAAATTTACAATAGAGACTATTCTGTTTTTACTACGTTATCTTTGGTTACCGCCTCATTTTTAATCTCTACGGTATCTTTAATCACCGGACTATTTTCGTTTAACTTTTTTATCGTCTTTTGAATAAATATACTATTTGGCAATGTTATTTCTTCTTGGGTATCCATCATTTGAAGTGTTACAAAGAATAATCCGATATTCATTACTTCACCCTTGATTTCGTAATCCTTAGTTTCCATAATACCGATTGAATCCCCAATCTTCACCGAGTGGTTAAAAAATATGACGATACTGGAAGTAATATTGGACAGTATTGACCATTGTGCGAACATCGCAACACCTACGACGGTAAGTACAGAACCAACGAAAACCGCCAATTCTGAATGCTTAACACCCCAGATAACTAGGAGGATAATAAGACATAAAGTGAGTGAGATAAAATTAATGGCTCTTTTAATCAGCTGGCTTCTAGATTTCTGTACATGCTTATCAGTAATTGTCCTGTTTATTAACTTATTGCTTATAAACCGGACAAGAATGAATAGTGTAATTACTACTAGTGATTCTATGATTTTAGTATAATATAATTCCATTGGTAAGTTTGTTACGAGCGGTAATATAATTATTTCCTCTATCTATACAAGTATAGTTTTTCCGATTATACTATTCTCTTTTTTTCATTAGATGTTGCAAGACACCACTGCATTTCAACCAAAGTATCGGGTAAGATAATCACTAACACCCTTTTTAGTAGCTTCTTGTATATTGTTCATAATAGAATTGCCAGAGAAAAACCATTAATACTGGAAGCTGTCATCGTAAATCGCACCTTTTAAGATTTCAAAGGCAGGTGCTATTCAGTTTTGATTTCAGTTTCATCAGCATGCGATTCAGCTTCAAAGTCTTCAACATATTTAAAATCATGAAACCAATAGGTTGACGAGATAATATCAAATACGATTTCTTGGTCACCGTTCTTTTCGGATTTCAGTTGCCAAATAATATCCTTGGCATCCTTAAACTCTTCCCCATCGATTTGTTCTTCGAACAGCCTAAATATTAAGGTGTTATCCGGCATTCCGGCAACAAGTAACCTTATCAAAGATGCTTCAGAAAAATGTTGGAATACCGACAGTCCATCCTTTTTAAACGCAGTAACCTTGACCTGAAATTTTACCGCATCGGGCTGTGGAAATTTTCCGTTATAGGCTTCATAGAGCAATTGATTTACATTGAAAAACACCTCATGAAGCGCAAGGTCTGCATACTCTTCCCACATTTTTTCATCTAACATTTCGTTGGCAAGATTTTCTATTTGACCCTTTGTCAATTTATCCTTTAAAACATATTCCAAAACAATTTTGGCCGCACCTTCCGGTTCATAATCGGTCAATGACATTAAACACAGTTCCTTAAACTCTTGGGGTGTTAATTCAGACGTATCGCCATAATCCATGATTTCTAACAAGTTGCTATAATCTTGGTTTGTCCATGCATCGGGCAATTCTTGGATAGTCTTAAAACTAAGTCGTTCTACTTTAAATCGTGATTTCATCTGTTCAAATTTTATTTTTTTTAAAGTGCAGATGTAATTCGCCATTAAACATCTCGGTTGACATCAAGAGTTATTATGGCTCATTTCATATCAAAACAAATTATATTAAAACCATTTTCGTTTTTTAAAATATAGAAGCATTCCGGCCGCCACAATTATCATTACTCCCCACATGATAAAATAGCTATATTGATATTTCAGTTCGGGTACTACTTCGAAATTGGTACCGTAAATACCGGCGATAAAGGTCAGGGGAATGAATATGACCGAAAAAATGGTCAGGAACTTCATTACGTCGTTCAGTTTACTACTGATAGTGGTATGATATATATTCAGCTGGTCAGAAAGAATTTCGCGATAGGTTTCCGATGTATCTACCGCTTGATTAATATTGGACAACAATTCCTTAAAATGTATATGTGAGCTTTCCTCAATTAATTCGGATTCCAGTTTAGATAAGGCCAGAATCATTTCCTTTGCCGGTGTGATATTCTTTCTCAAAAAATTCATTTCCCGCTTGTAGGTATAAATCTCATCAATTACACTTTTTCTTGGTTCTTCCAACAGGGTTTCTTCTAGGGTTTCTATTTTTTCTCCCAAAATACCTATGAGATAGATGTAATTATCAACCACAATGTCCAACAAAGCAAAAACTAGGTAATCGGTACCTTCAGTTCTGATTCGTTTCTTTTGGTTTCTGATACGTTCGCGTACAGGTTCAAAAACGTCTCCCCTTTTTTCTTGAAAGGAAAGTACAATTGAATCGGTCAAAACGATACTTAGATTTTCCACAGAAATAATATTGCCCGCTTCATTTTCTTGCAGCATTTTAATGGATAATAGAATACAATCCCCAAAATCATGAACCTTTGGCCTTGAATGCGTATCCATAACTTCGGCAAGAATAAGTTTGTCAAAATCAAACCCTTTACTTATTTCTTCGATTAGGTTAGAATCGTGTAGCCCATCGATATTAAACCATGTTACTGTGGGTTTATTTTTGCGCTCAAGCACATTATCGATGTTCTGGATTATTTGCTCTGAAAGGTTCTCCGAATCGTAATCAACAACTCTAAGAACTACGTTGTCCATTTTTTTTTCACCCCTGAAGGATATGTCATCTGGAGACAGACCTATATCTTCTTTACGCTTATGGACAAATCTCGCCATTGTTTTGGTAGGTATGAGAATATTCTTGGTTATGAACTTCATAGGTTATGGTTTAAATGGCTCATCTTAAAAAGGCTGTCGGATTAGAATAAAACGCCAAAAGAATAGTCCTTGCTCGCTAATTGTTCAAGTCGCACCAAAAGCAAAAAAAACTTGATTATTTCTCTAGGACGGCTATTGACATATCATCTTAAACCTTTGGAGGCTTTATTCCTTGCTCAAGGTTATTATTTTACATACACCGTTTTTCTATTTACAAACTCCATCATCCCGTCCTTAGCCAGTTCACGGCCATAGCCAGACTTTTTGGTTCCGCCAAAAGGTAATCTTGGATCTGACTTTACCAACTCGTTTATAAAATAGGCGCCATCGCTGACCCTATCCACATATTTTAGTGCTAGTTCTGTGTTTGTTGTGCATACAGTTACTCCAAGACCCAATCTGGATTGTTCTGAAAGTGCGAATGCATGATCTAAATCTTTCGCTTTTATCATAGCTGCCAAAGGCCCAAAGGTCTCTTCGTTAAAAGCGGCCATTCCAGGTACTACATTCCCCAAAATGGTAGGCTCATGGCAGCAACCTTGTTGATTACCTCCAAGCAATATTTTGGCTCCTTGTTTTACAGACTCCTTAACTTGACGGTTGAGCTGGTCTGCCAAATCTTTTCGCGCCAGAGGGCCTACTTGCGTTGTTTCGTCCATCGGGTTGCCAGATTTTAACTCGTTGACGGCTTTAGTAAATTTAGAAACGAATTCGTCGTAGATACCTTCCACTAGAATAAAGCGTTTTGCCGCAATACAACTCTGTCCGCAATTGAGCATTCTGGCCGTGATTGCTATTTTTACAGCTTTGTCTATGTCTGCATCTTCTAAAACAATAAAAGCATTGTTCCCACCAAGCTCCAAAAGCGATTTTTTGATGTGTCGGCCCGCAATTTCCGCAACGGCAGCGCCTGCCCTTTCGCTTCCGGTCAAGGTTACCGCCCGCACGCTATCATGCGAGATGATATGTTCCGTTAGGTCGTGATGCACAATCAGGTTTTGAAATACGTCAGAAGGATATCCTGCTTTTACAAAAACTTCCGCTATCAGTTTGGCACAGCCAAAAACATTGGGCGCATGTTTCAGTAAACACGTATTACCCGCAGTTAGCGTTGGTGCCGCAAACCTAAAAACCTGCCAGAACGGAAAGTTCCATGGCATGATGGCCAGAACACTTCCTATGGCATCGTGTCTTACAAAACTGAGGGCTGCATCAGTGGCAATGATTTCATCGGCCAAAAAGGCTGCGGCATTCTCCGCATAGTAATCGCATACCAAAGCACACTTATTTACTTCTGCCTGTGACTCTGAAATGGGTTTTCCCATTTCGAGGGTAATCATTTTTGCGTATTCTTCAACATTATCCAGCAATATCTGACCTGCTTTTTTTAGCAGCTTTGTACGTTCTGAAAGCGGTACTTTTCGCCAAGTCTGGAACGCCTCCCATCCATTATCCAGTTTAGCTGTAACTGCTTCTTTAGTAAGTGCTGTATGAGAAGCAACTTCACGATTGTTATAAGGATTTATACTTTTGAACTCCATTGTTTTATAAGGCTATATGTAAAATTGGATGGGATGACCGTTAGTATTCCCTTTAGCCATCCAAACTCATATTTTTATTTTGTGAGACTTCCCGTAAGCACCACTTGCTTTCGTTTGTCCTCAACCAACTCGGTGGTATATTTTGAACGAATGGCTTTTATCCAGTTTTTTGCTCGAGCATTTAATTTGAAATCATCCGTCATCATACGACCCCTTGAAACTAAAATTCCTAGATCGGCACCTTCATAGAGGTAATCCCCTTTCTTTGAAATGTGTAAAAAGAAAGCTTCACTTTCGGTTTCTACAGCTCTTCTGTGGGTATCCATCCTATCGAATTGAATATGGCCGTTATCGAACATCTTGTAAATACCTGACGCTGGAGCTTCCGATACATATTCAATGGTATCTTCCGTATGTTTAATAATCAATTGGCTCCATCCGTCAATATTCTCTTGTTTGGTCCAACGTGCGTTCAGTTCTTTCACGTCCAACTTATAATCAACATCCATCCATTCCAGAATATGGAATACAAAGAGGGGTGCATCAGCCAGTGCGAATACTGCATGATTAGTTATGGAACTTGCCCCGGTAACCCTTGGATTTAATTCGCCTAGGTAAATTTCTCCATTGTCTTGGTCAATCAGGAAATCAAGTTCAAAGTAGCCTTTATAGCCTTCTTTTCGTAATTGATCGCCAAAAAGCTGGGTGTATTTTGTCGCTTTTGCTCTCAGTTCAGGGGTAAATGCGTTGGGATATATCTCATTACCACACCAGCCGCCTTTGTACGGTGTCATCTCCTTGAAACCTACAAGTTCGGTCATTAATGGGGCAACAATGGTACCATGTCTTGTAACACAGGCTTCTATGGCAGAACCCTTGCAATTGATACGCTTCATTACTTTAACCTCTTTTTCTTTCACAATTTCCGCTTCATGCTTTTTAAACTCCTTTTCATTGGAAATGAAAAATGTAGTATGACCAGAATCTCCGAAAGGGGTTTGGATAACCAGATCGGTTCCTAGGGATTTAGATACTTTGTTCAAGTGAGCATAATCCGTTACCGGAGTTAAAACATAGGGCACACATGGCACACCTGCCTTTTCAGCGATACGGTTGGTGTTCACTTTATTATCCATGAAGGTTCGCATCTTGGCTGTAGGGAACATGACTTGCAAGCCCAATTTTTTAGCCAATTTCTCTGTCTTTTCATCAAACATCAAGAACATCGCCTTCCCTGTAGTCTTGCCGGTTTTACGGGTCTTTAAATAATCCTGCACCTCAGGGTGCTGCAAGAGGTAGTTGTTGATATCTTCTATACTTGTAAATTCATCATGTGGAATTTCTTCCTTTGGGGAAAAAACATTGGGATGCTGCCCATCAAAACATTCAATATGACAGATAAACTTAAAACCTTTAATCCATTCATCCGCTCCCAACATATTAAAATTGGTAGCACTTATAAAATATAAGGGCACCTCATTCTTATAAAAAATCTTCGAATATCGGCTACACCGTTCAGCATTTCTGGTTCCGATTTCTTTTTAACTATGGCAGCTTTTTTGACCTTAACGGGAGCCTTTTTTACTGCTTTGGTTTTCTTGGCAGTGACTGGTGTCTTTTCTACCGTTGGAATTACTTTTTTCGCGCTCATATCTTTTCTTTTATTTTTTAGTTGGTTTACTTATTTTGTTCATTCGCATGGAGCCCATGGACGTTGTTGTTTTATGGCGGTCAAGAACACTTTCTTTGAACACTCTCAATCCAAGATCTGCCCTGTACCCGTGTATTTCACTAACATCCAAAACTGTTAGGAAGTTGATAATTTCTTCGCTCACTACCTGACCAGGCACCAATACCGGAAAACCGGGAGGATATGGGATTACAAAGGTAGATGCAACCAGCACCTTCCCTTTTTCCATTGTGGACAAGCAATTTTTAAGAGGCACGTATTCATAGTTTTCTTCTTTGTAAGCCAAGAAATAGGCGGCCCTGATATTACCTCCCGGCACTCCAGGAACTGCTTGAAACGAATGATGGAAATAACTGAAATCAGGCAAAGGCGGGACTTCTGTCGTTAGGGAATGTATCCGTTTTTGGAGAATTTCCTTTTCCTTGGAATTTAAAGAGTTAAACTCCTCATCTAATTCATCGGCAATTCGTAACAACGCATTTGTCAGGTAGGTAATGCTCCCACGCGTAGTGCCTATATTGGTCATAAAGAGCACCGTATTTCTAGATGTTTTATTGATTTGGATGTTGAATTTATCCATGAGGTACTTATTCTTAAAAGTATCGCCATCCACACCTGTTCTACCAATATGTAAGGTTATTTTGGTAGGGTCTAAGACAAATTCGTCTTCTTCCCAAGCTTCCTCCATCCGGTTCCAACCGTCTTCTTTGGAATAGTATTCTTTCAAACCCGTTTGACGATAGTCGGAAGGAATAAAATCTGCCACCGTAAGGATGTCAAAATACTTGCTCAATTGAGGATTGTCATTAATTTTAGCCCGCAGTACCATGGCCATTTCAATACTTTTTTCCACCAGCTCAAAACCTTCCAATTGTACTTGACGTCGACCTACATCTAACGACGCTAACATCTGATAGTTGGGCGAAGTAGAAGTATGTGTCATATATGCTTCTAAAAAGGTTTCTTCACTTTTTCGTCTAAAATCTTGGTCCCAGATATGAATCATGGAACCTTGTCTAAAACTGCTTAGGGTTTTGTGTGTACTTTGTGTGCCATATGCCCTGACACGCACTTTATCTGGATCCGGTAAAAGGGATATCTTATCTGGCTTCAACGTTTTAATGTACTCCGCATACCTTTTTTTATAGGCACTGCTTTTATACTTTTCATATAACTTACCGGCTACGAACATAGACGTACGTTGCTTGTAATTAGTAGCAAAGCCGGCAAAAGCGAACCATGCTTCATCCCATAAAAAAATCATATCGGGTTTGATGGCCAAGACTTCTTCCATCACTCTTTCCACATTATACACCAGTCCGTCAAAAGTGCAATTGGTCAACAACAGCATTTTAGCCTTGTTCAACCTTCCCGCTTCTTTCAACTTTACTAATTTACTTTTTATCTGCTCCAAGGGTACCGCTCCGTACATGGAATATTCTTCGATGGGATAAGAATCTAGATACACCGGATAGGCACCTGATAAAACCAGACCATAGTGGTGCGACTTATGACAATCCCTATCGATAAGTACTACATCACCAGGTTGTACCAAGGCTTGCATTACAATCTTATTCGCCGTGGAGGTTCCGTTTGTAACAAAGTAGGTATGTTGGGAACCATAGGCATCACTAGCCATTTCCTGAGCTTTTTTGATTGGCCCAGTAGGTTGCAACAAGGAGTCTAAACCTCCAGTGGTTGCCGAGGTTTCCGCCAAAAACATATTTCTTCCGTAGAAATCGCCAAAATCATTGATCCATCTTGATTTGAAAACCGAATTTCCACGGGAAATGGGCATCGCATGGAATACCCCTGTCGGCTTTTGGCTGTATTCTACCAAAGCGGAGAAAAAAGGAGTGTTGTAGCGTTCCGCAACCCCCCTCATAATGGTTAAATGTAATTCTTGAATATCTTCCGTCTGATAGAAGATACGTCTGAAGCTTTTTATGGTATTATCCTTTAAGCGCCCCAACGAAGTATCCGTAACGTAATACGCATCTAATTCAGGCCTGAATTGTTTGATCAAGCTTCCTATTATGGGACCCAGATCATTCTCTGAAACCGATGCATAATCTAGCTTTGTTACCTGCTGTATGTAAGGCTTAATGAGAGGTGTAACGAGCTTGGAATGATACGGTGGCGCGTACCGCACTACCACGGCCTGAATATTATGGTTAAAAAGCAAAGCTATCATGGCATCTTGAAAAGACCGTTGTACCACGATACCGTAGGTAAATTTATCGTGCGGGGCACGTAGTTTTCCAAAGCTATGTTTCAGTTCTTTTTCTTCCTCAATCGACATATTATCGACAAACAAGACCTCAAAGTGGTTTTTCCGGACTGTATTCAACTGTTCGTGAGCCTCAACCGATTCGATACTGTGTTCATCAAAGTCTATAAAATCGGGATTGCTCTTATAACTATCGCCTACTAATTGCTTTGTAGTCTCGGACACCAAATTGGCCAAAGAAGTATGTTCATGATTTGAAAGTGCACGTTCAAGTTTTTGAAGGCGCGTCATACCGGGAGCCGCAAAATACACTTCGACCCCTTTTAAATCTTTCAAGAGCGATTTGGTATCGCCAATATGTTCTTTTTCATTCCTCGAACCTTTGTGACATCTCGCCAACTCGGCCGTTATAACTTTTAGTTTGTTCCAGTAATCAACACGCAGTTGACCTATATTGTAGTATGGTGCATTCTTAATTTTAGTTTTTATCACAATTTAGTTTTTAGAATATAGGGCAAGTTTGTTCCCTTGGGAATCGATAAAAATGGCGAAGTACCCCATATCTTCACTAATAAGTGTCTTGGGCATTATAATGCGCCCGCCTACTTCTTCTACCTTGTTCAATACAATGCTCAAATCTTTTCCCGCATTCAAATATACCAATGGACCAGAGTCGCTAGGCACATATCCAGGCCCTGCTACAATACCACCACCCACGCCGGTTGTTGAAGGAAAAAAGGCCATTGCATTGACATCTGTCTGGTTTTGCTCCAATGAAATATCAAAAATATGATTGTAAAAATTGACTGCCTGTTGAAAATCTATGGCAGGTATTTCAAACCAACTTACGTAATCCTTAATTGCTAGTTGATTTTTCTTCTTACTTGTTCGAATACCTCCCATAGTTTTATTTTAAATTAAGTTATCGCCTTTGTAATGAACCGTTGAAGCAACTTGTTCAAGACTGGTTTCCTTGATTTTTAATTCAGTTAGTTTGTCCAATCTTGTTGGTTTGATCAACGGGCCAAGAGAATCTAAATATGGACTTTCAGCGGCTGGCTGATAGATATCAAACTTGCCGGTTTTCAAATGGTCACGAAAACTTTTCAAAGGCTGCCCTAGGCGTAAGATGCCCAATTCTCGGCTTCTTTTAACCCGCTCTATATTTAATTCAATCGGAATGATTTCTTCCGTACCTTCTGATTGATGTAGCACCCTTCCATCGGGGCCACAAACTATCGAGCGCCCACAACCTCCTGTATCCAGACCATTCACATCAAAAAAGTAACATTGGTTTACAGATGCCATGGCTCTGACGATGGATAATTCGATATCCCGGTCAATAGTTCCTGACATTGTAGGATGCATAATGACCTCAGCACCCATAGATACCAATGTTCGGATAGTTTCTGGAAACCACATATCGTAACAAATCGATACGCCGAATTTTGCAACACCGGGCACATCAAACGTACAATAATCATCTCCTGGCGTAACACCTACTTCATAGGGGTAGAACGGGAACATTTTACGATATCGGGTAACAATCTCGCCATTCGGATTGATTACCGTCGCCGTGTTGTAAATTTTGCCTTCGCTTTTTTCGAATATAGATCCAGGTAGTAGCCAAATCCCATATTTTTTGGCCATGGCCTGCATTTCGGCCTCAAAATTATTGGGAATCGGTTGGGCGGTATGTGTCAATGGGCCATAGGCGCATAACTCGCTAAACATAATCATTTCTATCCATGGATAGAGGTTCATGGTAATATCGATTTTCAGCTTCATCATTTCCACATTGGAAATTACCGCCGATACTTTCATCTGTATTCCTGCTATTGCAAATGGTCTCATAATTTTTGGCTTAAAGCCTTTTTAATTTCATTTTCCAAAATGGATAATCCTTTATCTAACTCTTCGTTTGTAATCACAAGGGGGGAAAGTATACGGATTACATTTTTATATGTGCCCGCGCTCAATACCACCAATCCGTTTTCGGCACAGCCTTTTACGATTTTACCGCAAACTTCAGTATTGGGTTGTCTGGGATCTCCGTTTTTGACAAATTCAATTCCGATCATGGCGCCAATGCCCCTAACATCACCTATTTCTGGACATTCGTGCATAAGGTTTTTCAATCGGGTGGAAATCGTATTCCCAACTTCAACGGCACGCTGGTTCAAATTGATGTCTTTCATGTATTTTATGGTAGCCGACGCAGCAACGCAGCAAATGGGACTCCCAATATAGGTACCACCTATTGATCCGATGGCCGCGGCATCCATAATTTCAGCTTTACCTATGACCGCACCAATGGGCAGTCCGGATCCCATAGATTTTGCATACGTACTAATGTCTGGTTCTACCCCATAGTGTTGCCAACTGGCCCAATACCCGGTACGACAAAATCCGCTCTGAACTTCATCAATAATCAGCATAATACCATGTTCGTCACAAAAGGCGCGCAAGCCCTCCAAATATCTTTGGGGAACTTCATTAAAACCGCCTTCGCCCTGTATCGGCTCAATGATAACAGCGGCAACACTTTTGACGTCTACCAAGTTTAAAGCACTCTCATGAAGTCTTTTGAGTTCGTCGTCCACAAACTTATCCATATCACGCTGCCCGTGATAGCGATAAAAATTGGGGAAAGGCAATCGATACACTTCTGGGGCAAAAGGACCACAATCATATTTATAACTCACTTTGCTAGTCAAGCTCATGGCCATCATACTGCGCCCATGATAAGCACCCGTAAAACAAAGGATAGCTTGCTTTTTGGTAGCTTGCCGCGCAATCTTAATTGCATTTTCAACAGCTTCTGCTCCCGTGCTCACCAACATCACTTTTGTTTGCTCGCCATGTGGAAGAATTTCAGCCAGTTCTTCGCAAAGTTGAATGTAGGGTTCATAGGTCACTACATTGAAGCTGGTATGTAAATATTTTCCAGCCTGTTCCCGGATAGCGGCAACAACGGGTTCTGGACAATGCCCTGCATTTACGACACCTATACCCCCTGCAAAATCGATGAGTTCACAGCCATCCGCGTCAATGATGATAGCGCCTTTCGCTTGCTGTACAGTAGCGGTGTTGAACACTCCAACCCCATTTGCTACAGCCCTTTTCCTCCTTTCAAAAAGTTCTTGTGACTTAGTTACTTGTTTAATCATAATATTTAATTTCGTTTTCTATTATGCACGCTTAATAATATGGCCTACAATTATTTTTCGGTTATTAAAAAGTTTACCAAACTTTAAAGTGGAAGCCTTCTTCTACAGTAACAACTTGCCTATAATTTTACCTGAGAAATCATATAGCAGTTTAAGCGTAAATAGCCCATTGTTTAAATTCAACTCATATATATTACTATCCGGAGTTTGAATATGGTAGATTTTCTGAAGACCGTCCTTATTATCTTTTTCATCCAAGGTTAGTTTTAAACGTTTTGGAATTTTATCCAAGGGCACTAAGGTTATTGTTTCCATCCATGTGCCATTACTATCGAACAAAGCCGTACATTTTTTCTTTTTCACGGTAAAATTGACATGCCATTTAAAAACATCCACTTGTTGCCATAAAACATTTGTTGCAGTTGGAAATTTTAACTTAAATGAGTTTAAAACAATAGGATTTGTATACGTTTTCTTGCGTCTTAATAAACGCTTTAACAATAAGGACATATGTTAGTTAAGTTTTGTTTTAAGGTTACTATTCGATTTGGTGCAATATAAATTCTACTGGAACTTCGGCAAGACTTGAAGCCTCAACCCAAAACTTTTTTAAGTTCAAAAACGGAACAGATGTATCACGATTTAGATATTCTGGTAGAATGAAGCAGAATTAACTTAACCAAGTATTTGAATTTAAGTCTTTATGCTTGTCAGAACAGCTACCTAGGTAGCACTTGTATTAAATTGTGGTTTTAAAAAATATGGAAGACTCATATATTGGAACGGGAAGCCACTTAAACAAGGGTATTAGGGAGTATGTTTTTCTTCGGCTATGGATAATAATAACTCTAGATTCTTTACATTTATTTGTTTTCGGCTTACAGAAATCGCGCCACACCGCTTTAGTTCTTGAATATGCCTACTGACAACTGCACGTGTAGTACCAATAAGCCCTGCAATTTCTTCATTGGGCAGGTTATTGATCAGTTCAAGTTTTCTTGTTTCTCCATTTATGTTTTTAAGCAGCAATGATGACAGTCTAACTAAGGTACTATGAAGGGTAACGTCAGTGGCTATATCCATGAGCTGTCGCATACGGTCTCCCAAATAGTAAATTATAGCCTTATGCATTGCAGGATTTTGATTGACCCAAAAACGCATTCGTTCCATAGAAACTTTCAGGACTTCAAGGGTGTCTAATGCCTCCCAATACACATCATGTGGTTTTGTATCGAGCAGGGACAAGACATCGAAAACATCTCCGCAGGACAAGACAAAAACGGTATGTTCCCTACCAGAATCAGGGTTTGATTTAAATACTTTAAGTCGACCAGTAACAATTACATGAAACGTAGATGAAACTTCCAAACTGCTTTTAAAGCTTTTTACCTTCCATTCCTCAGCGGTCATTAAATCCAGTAGGTTCTCAATCGAAGCAGTACTGGAATCCTCAAAAAAAGCGGAGTTCCGAAGCACTTTTTGATATTGACTAAAATCTGGATTATCTTTGTTCATAAGCTTGAATGCTTTATTCCGTAAGGTACTAAAATACGAACCCAATTAAATCTACTATGAACAAAAATGATTTTAAAAAGGGTTTATATAGGTATTAGGTGAAATTGCTATTTATACTAATCCAAATGCTTTCCTAGGACTTTTCAGATAACAGAAGTTTTAGTTTATAAGGCTATAAAAAGATTCGTTTACAGGATGTTAATAGTTTTTTTATTAGGCCTTTTTACAAAACAATTTTCCTAAACAATAAAATCTTTATTAAGAGTATCCCATTCTTGATCTCATTTAATAGTTTCCTTAATTGACCTTTTACGGGACACTAATAATTTGTTCTAAATACGCCTAGACCTTAGTAATAAATATATTCTCATATCCAAAAATCATTTTAAAGTTCTCGTCCGAGTTCCCCGAGAACTCAAATATTAAAACCCTTTATGCACAGAACTTAAGAAGATCTTTGATAAAAATAGGACACGTAATAGGACACGTTCGATATATAATTTGTAACGTTTTGGTACGTTTTGGCAGTACTCTTAAAAATACAAAACCCTGATAATCAATTGATTATCAGGGTTTTACTTTCAATTAGTCGGGGTGGCAGGATTCGAACCTGCGACCTCCGCGTCCCAAACGCGGCGCGATAACCGGGCTACGCTACACCCCGAATGGTTATCTTAATTATCTGTCTCTCACAGATACTTGCGGAGAGACAGGGATTCGAACCCTGGGTACCCTTTTGGGGTACGACGATTTAGCAAACCGTTCCTTTCGGCCACTCAGGCACCTCTCCTTTTGTTAATATGAACATCGCCCTAAAGCGGTTGCAAATGTACATTTTTACAACACTATAAACCAACTATTTTAAAAACTTTTTCATTAAAATTTTCATAGATCAAGATAACCTTACGAACTACCAACAAATAGAATTGATAATCAACACGGTACAGAAATCTTCTAAATTGTAGGATAGCAAATTCAAATAAATTTCCATAAATACAGGAAGAAAATCAATATATCCTAAACCAAATAATCTACTCTGGGTATTCTACACGTAGATGATAAATATTCGTCAGTTTAAGTTTAAATATTTTCTTAATTGTTTCTATTTCTCTAAATGTTATATCTGCGTTAATATATTGATCGGATTTCATTTGACCTGTAATAATTTTTTCTACAAACTCATCTATCATCAGAAAGGTAGGATTCTTTAAGCTCTTCGAAGCTGCCTCTACTGAGTCGGCCATCATTAGAATAGCTGTTTCTTTTGAAAAGGGCAACGGGCCAGGATACCTAAAATCATCTTCGTTCACCTCACTATCAATTTCTAATTGTCGCTTATAAAAGTAATACACGAAAGATGTACCATGATGCGAGCGTATAAAATCCACTACCCTATCCGGAATATTATTTTTTCTGGCTAATTCTATTCCTTTAATTACATGATTTAAAATTATCCGTGCACTTTCCTTAGGGCTAATTTCATCATGAGGGTTCACATTGGTAATTTGGTTTTCCGTAAAAAAGGTTGGGTTATCCATTTTTCCGATATCATGGTACAACGCTCCTACCCTGACCAACATGGCATTGGCTCCAATTCCATTAGCAGCGGCTTCTGCCAAGTTAGCCACTTGTAAAGAATGATTAAACGTTCCGGGTGCTTTATTAGAGAGCTCTTTTAGCAATTTTGAGTTCGTATCGGACAACTCTAGCAACGAAACATCGGAAACCAAACCGAATATTTTTTCATAAATATAAATCAACGGTTGTACAAAAAGTGTGATCATCCCATTTAACAGGAACAAACTAAGGGTAAACCATTCGATATTGTCCAAATTACCTTCGTGAATGGTGTGAAAGGCTAAATAAGCTACAATATAGATTAATGTAATCTGACCAACGGAAACAAACAAATTTGCTCTTTTGTAAAGCTCAGATACGGTAAGGATAGTGACGATACCTGTTATAATCTGTAGAAAAATATATTCAAAACTATTTGGAACAACAAACCCGAGAATTAAAACGGTTAGTACGTGTACAAAAAGACCCAAACGGGCATCAAAAAAGGTTTTAAGAATAAGCGGAAGAATACATAAAGGGACAACAAAGACAAGAGCTTCATTATAGTTGACCACCAACGTGGTTACAAATACCAATAATAGAATATTGAAAAAAATAAAGGTTACCTTGGTGTTGTTGTCATATACCTCTTGTCGATACTTCTTAAGAAACAGGAATAACATTAAGAGAACCAGTGCCACCAATACGGTGTAACCAACCAGTATATAATAGGAATTGGAATCTGTCCAAAGATCGGACTCATATTCCGATTTTAAAGACGCTAACATTTTTAGATTATCCGCTTCTACCACCTCACCTTTTGCAATAATGAGCGTTCCTTCATCTACGGTTCCCCTTGTGTAGGATAAGTTGGAAAGGGCATCCTCCAATGTTTTGCCGGTTAATTCTTTATCCAGTGTAACATTTGGAGTGATTAAGTCAAAGAATAATGACTTAAATTCATCGTTAAATACGGATAATCCTTGTTTATCAAGGACATCTTCTATTGATTGATTTACATCACTTATACGATAGAAATCAGAACCTGACACCTTTCTTGCTTCATTATTGACTACAAGGAAAATGGAATTCCCCTTTGGCGTAGTTTCCATCGGGTCCAGAATACCATTTTTATAAATGATATCAAGAATCATGGTTGCGGTAGCTTTTAATTTATTTTTTTGCTTCTCCTTAAATCCGCTATTTTGCCATTGAGCATCAAACTTCGTATCCAACGAACTAACCACATTTTTTACGATTTTCTCGTCGTATCTGTAATATAGTGTTTGATTATCTATAATTGCTTGTTTCTCTTTGGCGAGTTCATCTTCGGTTTTTTGAATAGAAAAATCAAAGGGTGCGTATAAATTTTCAAACTGCCAAGGTTTTCCTTTTTGGAATTCGTATTTAAATTTACCTCCTTTCGGGAAGAAAAAAACTATGAGACCCACAGATGCTATGTAAAGCAATAGCTTAAAAATGTGCGACTGTTTTTTATAAAGATTGTCCAATGGGCAGAAATTTCATTAACCTAGATCAAAAATAGAAAATAATAACCTTATAATCAGGAATCAAAGGTATTACCATAGGGTTGACAAAGAATTTACTAATTTCGCAACACATAAAAGTATTTAAAAATGAAAGAGGTTGTTATAGTTTCTGCGGTACGCACACCAATTGGTAGTTTTATGGGGTCCTTGTCTACCGTACCTGCCACGAGATTAGGTGCTACGGCTATTACCGGAGCTTTGAAACAAATTGGACTAGACCCAAAACTGGTAGAAGAAGTACTTATGGGGAATGTCGTTCAGGCCGGAACCGGACAGGCACCAGCTAGACAAGCAGCCATCTTTGCGGGTATTCCAGATACGGTTCCCTGCACAACAATAAATAAAGTATGTGCTTCTGGCATGAAAACAGTAATGCAAGCAGCACAGTCTATTGCCCTTGGCGATACCTCCATCGTAGTTGCCGGTGGCATGGAAAACATGAGCATGATTCCCCATTATGTTCAGATGCGCAACGGCAACAAGTTTGGCCCCGTGACTATGATAGACGGCATGCAGAAAGATGGCCTAGTTGACGTATATAACGAACAAGCTATGGGTGTCTGTGCAGATGCCTGTGCAGAAAAATATGAGTTCTCAAGAGAAGATCAAGATAACTACGCCATTCAGTCCTACCAAAGGGCTGCGGCTGCCTGGGAAAAAGGGAATTTTAAAAATGAAATTGTTCCTGTTTCAGTTCCTCAACGACGAGGCGAACCTATTGTTGTATCCGAGGACGAAGAATATAAGAATGTAGTGCTAGAAAAAATCCCAAAATTAAGGGCTGCATTTACTAAAGAAGGTACAGTTACAGCAGCGAACGCTTCTACTATAAATGATGGTGCAGCGGCACTTGTATTAATGAGTTTGGATAAAGCCAAGGAACTAAATATAAAGCCATTGGCCAAAATAACAGGCTATGCAGATGCTGCCCAGGAACCGGAGTGGTTTACCACGGCACCTGCAAAGGCACTACCAAAAGCCTTGGATAGAGCCGGAATAACTTTAAAGGAGGTAGATTTTCTTGAATTTAACGAAGCGTTCTCAGTAGTAGGCCTCGCTAATATCAAACTTCTTGGCTTAAGCGATAAAAACGTAAATGTAAACGGAGGCGCGGTTTCCTTGGGACATCCCTTGGGATGTTCCGGAGCTAGAATTATAGTTACCCTATTAAATGTCCTTGAGCAAAAAAATGCGACGGTAGGAGCTGCAGCAATTTGTAACGGCGGTGGCGGAGCCTCAGCTATAGTAATAGAACGAAAGTAATTACCGGAAAACGATCTAATGCAATACGGTATTTGTCCCATAAGTATAGTCCCGGTCAGAGCCATTACGGAAGAGGCCAGCGAGATGGTCACCCAATTACTTTTTGGCGAACATTTCAAAATTTTAGAATCGAGAAAACATTGGTCAAAAATTAGAGTGGCTTTTGACAAGCAAGAAGGATGGATTCTTAACACCCAGCTCGATTTTATAACAAAAGAGGAATATGAGGATATTGAAAAAACACCAAAGCATTACGCATCTGACCTTATTTCGTATGTAGAACAACAAAATTCTATGTTAACTCCCGTGCTATTAGGGTCTGCTATCAATGACAAAGGAGGTAGTGGGAATTTTGAAGGTAATTTGATAACCACCCAAAAAGAGAAGGGCAATTTAATTAAAATCGCACTACTTTACTTGAATGCTCCAGAGCTCTGGGGCGGCAAAACGCCTTTTGGTATTGATGCCTCCGGGTTTACCCAAATGGTCTATAGAATAAATGGGCATCGTCTTTTGCGCAGTGCTCTAGACCAGTCGTCCCAAGGATCTCCGTTAAGTTTTGTGGAAGAAAGTGAGCCTGGTGACTTAGCTTTTTTTGATAATTCCAATGGAGTAATAGATCATGTAGGTATCATCATGGACAACAACTATATTATCCATGTGAATGGCATTGTAAGAATAGATAGATTAGACCATACAGGTATTTTTAATAACAACCTACGAAACTATACCCATAAGCTCAGGGTCATTAAAAAGGTAATATAGAAAAAGGCTTCCAATGGAAGCCTTTTTTTATAGAATCGTGAGCGAATAATTTATTCTCCCAATAACTTTTTAACTCTCATAAAGTTTTCATTGTCACCCATTGCACCATAGATATTTTTCAACTGCGTTAAAATCCCTTGGTTATCTGGATTTGTTTTCAAGGCGTCCTCTAAAGTTTGAGCACCCATTTCAAATAAGCCATCTTTTTTTGTTTTTAATTCCTCGTATTTAGCGATATCTGCCCTAGAGTTTCCTAAAGAATTCATCTCATCAATAAAGCTATTACCCTCGTTAACATACGTCGTAGAAAGATTTAAATAGGCATTGGTATACCCAGGATTAAGCTCAAGTACTTTCTTATAATTTTCGCGAGCCTCATCTATGTTGCCCTGCTCACTATTGATCACACCAACATTATAATATAAATCGGCGTTATCAGGAGCGATAGCAATAGCCTCAGCCATTAAAGACTTAAATTTTTCCTTATCCCCCTGCTTAAAATAAAGGTTAGCTTCGTTTAAAATAAGATTAACATCTTCAGGATCACTTTCTCTGGCAGCTTGATAAGCTCCTAAAGCCTTGTCATCCTGACCAAGTTGTGTGTAGATTAAAGCAATATTCTTAACGATTTCACCCTTTTTTGAGGGTTCTTTCTCATCTACTGGATCAGTATACGTGCCGGATTTCACCATTAAATCCCGTTGCGTCTTGGACATTGGTTCCATTTCACCCGTTGCAGTATTTTTTGCTTTATACACTACAGAGCTACCGTCATAACCAACATCTTGTAACTCAATGTAATATTTTAACGCGTCATCATATAAACCACCGTTTACGGCACTGCTTGCTGCATAATAAAGATAAACGGTATCCCGAGGACTTAACTGATAACTCATATAGAGTTTATCCGCTCCTTCTTTAAATTTTTTCTCATTGTTATCAGATACAGCGCCATTCACTAGTTCTGCTACAATAGCGGTCATCAACTGATTGGTTTCATTCGTATACTTTTGTTTTCCACTAGCGGTTTCGATATCTATAACCTTCTTAAAGGCATCTACGGATTTCTGAAAAGCACTATCATCGCCTTTTTTAGCCAAGTCGTTATAAATTTTACCTTTGGTAAAATAATACTGGGCCTGTAACTTTTCATCCGCACCGGATATTGTTCCTTCAGCTGCCTCTAAAGCAGTTTTAGCCGAAGCTATATCCCCACCTTTCAAGGCTTTTTCAGCTGCTTTTATCTCGTTTTTCTGAGCCATTCCTGCCACTGCAAAAGAAAAGGCCGCTACTATTAAAATCTTACGTTTCATCTGTATTAAATTATTTATTAGTGTTTAAAAAATTATTCTTCGGTTCCATCGGTATCTGTATTATCAATTGCCGTGCCATCTTCTTCGGGCTTTACTTCCATATCCTTTATTCCAGCCTCATCAAAATCTTCATCGTCCTTCATCACCTTCGCCACAGCCGCAATAGAATCATTGCCTTTTATGTTAATAAGCTTCACACCTTGAGTAGCTCTTCCCATCACCCTAAGATCTTCAACACTCATTCTGATTGCGATACCAGACTTGTTAATAATCATCAAGTCATCAGAATCCGTTACATTCTTTATCGCTACCAGATTCCCGGTCTTTTCGGTTACGCTTATGGTCTTTACCCCTTTACCTCCTCTATTGGTAATTCTGTAATCATCGATACTTGACCGCTTCCCATAACCATTTTCGGATACCACTAAAAGCTCGTCTTCAAAATTATGTACAGAAACCATTCCAATGACTTCATCCTTATCGTTAGCCAAGGTAATTCCTCTGACTCCGGAAGCATTTCTTCCCATTGGCCTGGTCTTACTTTCTTCAAAACGAATTGCTTTTCCTGATTTTAAACCAAGGAAAATTTGACTCGTTCCGGTGGTCAACTTCGCCTCTAGTAATTCATCGTCATCTTTAATGGTAATGGCGTTTATTCCATTTTGCCTAGGTCTTGAATATTGCTCTAAAGAGGTTTTTTTAACCGTTCCCTTTTTAGTTGCCATGATTACATAATGACTATTTACATATTCCTCATCTTTCAAATCCTGTGTGCAGATAAAGGCTTTCACCATATCGTCCTGCTCTATATTGATAAGATTTTGAATGGCTCTGCCCTTAGAGGTTCTACTTCCTTCAGGAATTTCAAATACCCGCATCCAAAAACATTTTCCTTTTTGAGTAAAGAACAACATATATTGATGATTGGTACCTACGAAAAGGTGCTCCAAGAAATCCTCGTTTCTGGTTGAAGACGCCTTTTGTCCGACTCCGCCCCTATTTTGTGTTTTATATTCTGTTAATGGAGTACGCTTTATGTATCCGGCACTAGAAATTGTAATAACAACTTGCTCGTTAGGTATCATGTCCTCCATACTAAGGTCGCCACCTGCAAAATTGATTTCGGACCTTCGTTCGTCGCCATACTTCTCCTTAACCTCTAGAAGTTCGTCCTTAATAATTTGCATTCTTCGGTCCTTGTTCTCAAGGATATCCTTTAAATCTGCTATGGTAGCAATAACCTCCTCGTACTCGGATCTTAATTTATCCTGCTCTAGACCAGTAAGTTGACGTAATCGCATTTCTACAATCGCTTTGGCCTGAATCTCTGTAAGCTTAAACCGCTCCATTAAATTTTCCCGAGCCTCATCAGCATTGGAAGAAGCTCTTATAATTGCGATAACCTCATCAATATTATCCGAAGCAATGATTAACCCTTCCAAAATATGCGCACGGTCTTCCGCTTTTTTAAGCTCAAACTTAGTGCGTCTTACAACCACTTCATGGCGGTGCTCCACAAAGTAATGAATCATATCCTTAACGTTCAGTAATTTTGGCCTGCCATTCACTAAGGCTATATTGTTAACACTGAACGAAGTTTGTAGCGCTGTATACTTGTAAAGAGTGTTTAAAACAATATTCGGTATCGCATCCCTTTTAAGAATATAGACAATACGCATTCCATTCCTATCGGATTCATCCCTAATGGTAGAAATGCCCTCAATTTTTTTATCGTTTACGAGGTCGGCCGTTTTTTTGATCATGTCGGCCTTGTTGACTTGATATGGAATTTCGTTTACAACAATGCATTCTCTTCCCTGTACTTCTTCAAAAGTAGCCTTAGCACGCATCATTACCCTGCCACGACCGGTATGAAATGCCTCTTTTACTCCGTCATACCCATATATAATTCCACCTGTTGGAAAATCCGGAGCTTTAATATGCGTAATAAGTTCATCAATTTCAATATCATTATTCTCAATGTAAGCTACCGTTCCATCTACAACCTCTGAAAGATTGTGAGGAGGCATATTAGTAGCCATTCCAACCGCAATACCGGAAGCGCCATTAACCAAAAGGTTGGGTATTCTTGCAGGTAAAACGGTTGGCTCTTTTAGGGAATCATCAAAATTTAACTGATGATCCACGGTATCTTTATCTATATCCGCCAACATGTCATCGGCCATCTTGCGCATTCGGGCTTCCGTATAACGCATTGCAGCAGGACTATCGCCGTCTATAGAGCCAAAGTTACCTTGCCCATCTATTAACATATACCTCAGACTCCATTCTTGGGCCATACGGACCATAGCATCATATACAGAGGTGTCTCCATGAGGGTGATACTTACCTAAAACCTCACCCACGATACGAGCAGATTTTTTATGCGCACTACCGCTCCTAACACCCAAGTCATGCATTCCATATAGCACACGTCTGTGAACAGGTTTTAGCCCGTCCCTGACATCTGGGAGTGCTCGTGACACTATGACCGACATTGAATAGTCAATGTAGGCAGATTTCATTTCTTCTTCAATATTAATAGGAATCAATTTTTCACCGTCAGCCATTTCAAATTCTTATTGTATTTTATTAGTAAAAAAGCATGGCAATATACGCAAAATCAAGCCTTTCAAAGAAGAAGCCCAACTATTTATTCAATAATTTATCAACACTTTAAATGGATAACATATGAACATGATTAACAAACAAATTGCTTAAAAAGATTTACTTTTTCGGTAATTAAAAGAACTTTAACGATTATAGGAACAGTATTTGCTCAGGATTGCCTGAGATTTATTAATTTTATAGCTGATAATATATTTTATGGATGATAATTTTTCACCTAGGGTAAAGGATGTAATTGCCTACAGCAAAGAGGAAGCGTTACGACTTGGCCACGATTTTATTGGAACAGAGCATTTGATGCTAGGGCTTCTTCGGGATGGTAACGGGAAAGCTATCAGCATTTTGGATGCCTTGGATGTTGATTTAGACCATTTACGAAGAAAAGTCGAAATTCTAAGTCCATCCAACCCAAATGCAAGTGGAGTTCAGAAAGATAAAAAAAACCTCCATCTTACAAGACAAGCAGAACGTGCGCTCAAAACTACATTTTTAGAGGCGAAGCTTTTTCAAAGCTCCTCTATTAATACGGCGCATCTATTACTTTGTATACTAAGAAATGAAAACGATCCGACAACGAAGTTGCTTCACAAGCTGCAAGTAGATTATGACGGAGTTAAAGAACAATTTAAATTTATGCTTACCAGTGACGATGATATGGTAGATGGCCCAACCGCGGAATCTTTCTCAAGCGAATCGGGAGAGCCCCAAGAAGGAAAGGAAAATACTTTTGGAAATAGCTCAGGGCAAAAAGGCACAAAGAAATCAAAAACGCCAGTTTTAGATAATTTTGGTCGCGACCTTACCCAGATGGCAGAGGAAAACAAGTTAGATCCTGTTGTAGGAAGAGAAAAAGAAATAGAAAGGGTATCGCAGATATTAAGCAGAAGAAAAAAGAACAATCCCCTTTTAATAGGAGAGCCTGGAGTAGGTAAGAGTGCAATTGCCGAAGGGCTTGCGTTGCGCATTATCGATAAAAAAGTGTCACGCATTCTTTACAATAAAAGAGTTGTGACCTTAGATCTTGCTTCTTTAGTTGCGGGAACAAAATACCGAGGGCAGTTCGAAGAGCGAATGAAGGCCGTAATGAACGAACTGGAAAAGAATGATGATGTAATACTTTTTATTGACGAAATTCACACCATCGTGGGTGCTGGAGGAGCTACGGGCAGCTTAGATGCTTCTAACATGTTTAAACCTGCTTTGGCTCGTGGCGAGATACAATGTATAGGTGCAACTACTTTAGATGAGTACAGACAGTATATCGAAAAAGACGGAGCACTTGAACGACGTTTCCAAAAGGTAATAGTGGAACCAACCACGATTGAGGAAACGATAGAAATTCTCCACAACATTAAAGGAAAATATGAAGAACACCACAACGTTAGCTATACCGATGCGGCTATTGAAGCATGTGTAAAACTAACAAGTCGTTATATGACAGATAGGTTTCTTCCAGACAAAGCTATCGATGCTTTAGATGAGGCGGGATCCAGAGTTCATATCGTTAATATGGATGTGCCAAAGCAAATATTGGAGCTCGAAAAAAAATTGGAGGACGTAAGGACGTTAAAAAACTCCGTAGTCAAAAAACAGAAATATGAAGAAGCGGCCAAACTACGTGATGATGAAAAAAGCCTGGAAAAAGAGCTGGCGATTGCTCAGGAACGCTGGGAAGATGACAGCAAACTGAACAAAGAAACCGTATCGGAGGACAATGTGGCAGATGTAGTTTCTATGATGAGCGGAATACCCGTAAACAGAATTGCACAAACAGAAAGCAATAAACTGGCAGAGTTACCTAATCTTATCAAATCTAATGTTATTGGACAAGATGAAGCGGTTGCGAAAGTGTCCAAAGCCATACAACGGAATAGAGCGGGACTTAAAGACCCCAACAAACCTATTGGTTCCTTTATATTCTTAGGACAAACCGGTGTAGGTAAGACACAATTGGCCAAAGTAATGGCCAAAGAGCTTTTTGACTCCGAAGATGCGCTTATACGTATTGACATGAGCGAGTACATGGAGAAATTTGCTATTTCTAGATTAGTTGGAGCGCCTCCGGGATATGTAGGATACGAGGAAGGTGGCCAACTTACCGAGAAAGTGCGAAGAAAACCGTATTCAGTAATTCTATTGGACGAGGTAGAAAAGGCGCATCCAGATGTCTTTAACATGTTATTACAAGTATTGGACGATGGTTTTCTTACGGATAGCCTGGGAAGAAAAATCGATTTTAGAAATACGATAATTATCATGACCTCCAATATCGGGGCAAGACAATTAAAGGATTTTGGACAGGGAGTCGGTTTTGGAACAGGCGCCAGAAAGGAACAGGAAAGCGCAAACCAAAAAAGTGTGATTGAAAATGCGCTTAAGAAAGCATTTGCGCCTGAATTTTTAAATAGGATAGATGATGTAATCGTTTTTAATGCTCTAGAAAGAGAACATATTCATCAAATTATAGATATTGAACTAGCCAAGCTATTTAATAGAATTAAGGACATAGGCTATGATTTAAATCTAACTGATGAAGCAAAAGATTACATTGCCGAAAAAGGTTTTGATAAGCAATACGGTGCTAGACCGCTAAAAAGAGCAATTCAGAAGTATATAGAGGATGCCCTTGCCGAAGAAATTGTAAATTCAAAACTTGAGGAAGGAGATAGCATTCTTATGGATTTAGATAAAAAAAGTGAAGAATTGACTATTAAAATCAAGAAAGCGGAAGAATCGTCTAAAACAAAATAAATCCTACTAATAAGAACTTAAGTAAAAAGAGCCTTAATAAGGCTCTTTTTTATTACGCAAATTTGTAAGGCGAGTAAACATTAAAAAATATCATTTTCTAGCTATACGCAGTATGAACGATATTTAGGTCTTTAATCTATTTTTTTATCCTAGGTAATAGTATACATTTACTTTCGTCCCAGACACTATAATACAGACGAAATGAGCGTTGGATCAACGAAGAAAAAAGTAATTGTTAGAGAGTACCAATTGGAAATTGGAAAAGTACAGGTTTACGAGAATTATATGGTTTCTATCTTCGACGAAGGTGCAACGTTAACACTTGAACGTGCTTACCAAATTATTGGAATTTCAGAAATACATTTTAGGGATAAAAACTTTGGCTTTATCAGCCTTCGTAAGAATTCCTATGCCGTAGACCCTACCATCTACAACTACCTAAAAGAACTAGAGAATCTCAAGGCATTTGCAATTGTATCCGTTAAGGAAATAGATATGCACAACTTTAAAATTGAAAAGTTGTTTTATAAAAAGCCAATGAAATTCTTTATCGAGTATGACAATGCACTTAAATGGATTAAAACTAAACTGAAGTCAAAATAAAGTATCCCATCAAAGAATTAAAAATTACGGTTTTTACTTTTTTTCTTGGGTATCCGTATTCTGTTGCTGTACTGCTTCCGGAAGTTTAAAAAGGTCTAGATAGGCAGCTCCCAAGCCCTCAACAATATCGGAAGCTATCAAAGATTGATATCCGGTATTTTCAATTTGTAAGTCTGCGGATTTTCCATGCAGATAAACACCAAAAATTGCTGCTTTCAAAGGTTCATATCCCTGAGCTATTAATCCCGAAATTATTCCAGATAGCACGTCTCCACTACCAGCGGTTGCCATTCCGGGATTTCCTGTGGTATTCACAAATCCCTTATCATGATAAACGGTGATTGAGTGGGCCCCTTTTATAACTATTATACAGTCTAATTTCTTTGATAGTTTCTTTACCTTGTCCAGTTTATCAAAATCGTCTTTCCATTTTCCCACAAGCCTTTCCAATTCACCTGGATGGGGAGTAAGTATACATAATTTAGGTAAATCCTTAAGCAGCTCTTTATTAGCCGCAAGAACGTTTAAACCGTCTGCATCAATAACCAAGGGTACGCTATTGGATTTCAAAAAATTAGCAAAAGCATTAGTAGTTTTTGTTTCTATACCCATTCCCATTCCAATAGCAATGGCCGAAGCTTTTATGGCAAGGTCTATATTTGTAATATAATTATCGCCATCCGTTAGCACCATAGCCTCTGGCAGCGCAGTTTGCAGTGCAGTATACCCGCAACTGGGAATATAAGCAGTGACCAGGCCACTACCTATTTTTAATGCAGCACTACTAGTTAATTTAATTGCTCCAATTTTACCGTAACTACCACCTATAGCCAATACATGACCATGCGTTCCTTTGTGCGAAAACTTTGTTCTAGGAATATATATTGGTAGTACCTCATTTTTTCCAATCAGCTTATAGTCCGCTTCTTCCGTGGTTAAAAACTCAGGATCTAAGCCAATGTCCAAAACTTCCCATTGGTCAATGTAACTTCCTGTTTCCGGAAGAAAAAATACCAATTTTGGGGTTTGAAAACTCAGTACAAAATTTGCCTTTACTACAGCATCCTTTTGTTTGGGAACACTATTGGCATACAAACCAGACGGAATGTCTACAGACAATATAAATGCCTTAGAATCATGAAGATGACTTATGAGTTTCCCTACCCAAGCGGCTGGTGGTCTATTCAATCCAATACCGAAAATCGCATCTACAACAATATCATCCGCACCAATTTCAGGGAGTTCACCATCCGAATCCATAAAATGGGGCCATATTTTTCGATCTTTAAGTCGGTCTAAATTGATTAAAAAATCTTTTGAACGCTTGGTGCTATAATTTACCACGTATACGGCAATATTATAGCCATGTTCTTGAAGATGCCTTGCTAAAGCAATTCCATCACCTCCGTTATTACCAATACCACAGAACAAATGAATTTTAACCGGAGCACCTTGCATTCTCAAATGCATCCAATTAAAAATTTGAACAGCAGCTCTTTCCATCAGCTCATCACTTGTAATTTTTTGTTTTGCTATGGTAAATTTGTCAGCAGTATATATTTGTTCTGCACTAAAAAGCTTCATCCGTGATTTTATTTTAGTAAAAATAACGATTCGGTAAAAATTTGTAGAATCATTTGATTAGCAAGTCAAATGTACTACTTTTGACCTTTATCAAAGAACATGGGTTACATAGATTCTAACTTAATATTTGTTCGTCACAGCAAAGCTATTCGCTGTGTTACTGCTCCTTTAGGGCTCACCCCTAGGGGGTAAAATAGTATCTTCCATCTCAGACCCCTACATAATCATCCCAAATAAAAATTGATAATTAATCAATATGCAAGTATTAAAGTTTGGTGGTACATCCGTTGCCACTCCGGTAAACATTGATAAGATAAAAAATATACTCACTACCTATACGGATAATATCATCGTTGTTGTCTCCGCATTTGGTGGTGTTACGGACGAACTCATAACTGCTGGTAACCGAGCAGAAAAACAGGATGATTCTTATAAGACGATTTTAAAAGAGATTGAAACCCGGCATTTGGAAGCAATCAAAGCATTGCTTCCTATTACGCACCAAAGCAAAGTATTGAGTGACGTAAAAAAAGAATTGAATACCTTGGAAACCCTTTTAGAGGGTGCCTTTTTTATTGGAGAGATAACCAAAAAACTATCGGATAAAATTGTATCCTACGGTGAATTACTATCCTCTTATATTATAGGTGAATATTTGAAAAGCCAAGGAATCGATTGTGCTCATAAAGACAGCAGGGACCTTATAATAACAGGGATAGCAAATGGCAGGACTATCGTTAATTTGGAGAAAACGAATGCCAACTGTGTAGCCTATTTCAGTGCTTCAAAACATAAGGTAGTCATCTGCCCAGGGTTTATAGCTAAATCTGAAATTGGTGACCCAACAACCTTAGGTAGAGGTGGTTCTGACTATACGGCCGCACTCTATGCAGCTGCTTTAGACGCGGAAGCATTAGAGATTTGGACCGATGTTAGCGGTATGTATACCGCTAATCCTAAAGTGGTTAAGCAGGCCAAGCCTATTGCACATATCTCCTACGAAGAAGCTATGGAACTTTCACATTTTGGAGCCAAAGTCCTATACCCACCAACGATACAACCCGTATTAGCCAAGGGAATAGCTATCCGTATCAAAAATACGTTTAGCCCAGATGACCATGGCACTTTGATTACCAAATCTAAAAATGAGAAAGGAAAAACGGTGCGCGGTATTAGCCATATAGGAAATATAGCACTTTTATCTTTAGAAGGGCCCGGAATGGTAGGAATACCAGGAATATCTAAACAATTCTTTGAAGTGCTGTCCCAGGCCAACATTAGTGTGGTGCTTATCACTCAAGCCTCCTCTGAACATTCTATTTGTATTGGTATTTCTGTGGAGGATGTTGCCGTTGCCGTAGCAGCTGTAAACGAGGCTTTTGCATATCAAATAGAAAGAGGACGTATAAATAAGGTGGTTCCAGAGACCTCATTGGCCATTGTAGCACTCGTAGGTGACAATATGAAAAATCATCAAGGGCTAAGTGGTAAAATGTTTAGCACGTTAGGAAAGAATAATGTAAATATTAGGGTCATTGCGCAAGGGGCCTCTGAACGGAATATCTCTTGCGTTATTGAAGAAAAAGATGTGAAAAAGGCCTTAAATGCCTTACACGAAGAATTTTTTGAAGAGAATGTAAAGCAATTGAACCTGTTCGTTATGGGCGTGGGCAATGTAGGTTCTAAGTTTCTAGGTCAAATACAAAAACAAAAAAAGTATTTAAAAGAAACCCTGAAACTAAACGTAAGGGTAGTCGGAATATCCAATTCTAGAACAATGGTTTTTGATGATGGTGGAATTTCCTTAAAAAACTGGGAAGTGCTTTTAGATGCAGGAGTAAAGGCGAGCAAAGAGGAGTTTTTTAATACGGTCAAGGTTTTAAACTTACGTAATAGCATTTTTGTGGATAATACTGCCAGTGAAGCCGTTTCCAATACATACAAAGATTATTTAAGAAATAGCATATCTGTAGTCACCTGCAATAAAATTGCGTGTTCCTCTCAATATTCGAATTATCTTGAGCTTAAAGAACTGGCACGAACGTATAACGCTCCGTTTCTGTTTGAAACAAATGTAGGTGCAGGCTTACCTATTATTGACACCTTAAAACACCTTATTGCCTCTGGCGATAAGATTCAAAAAATACAAGCCGTACTGTCTGGCAGTCTTAATTTTGTGTTTAATAACTTTAGTGACAAAACTACCTTTCATGCTATTGTGAAACAAGCCCAAGAAGAAGGATATACCGAGCCGGATCCAAAAATTGACCTAAGTGGTGTAGACGTCATGCGTAAAATACTGATTCTTGCCAGAGAAAGTGGAACGCCATTGGAAATAGCAGATATTGGCAACAACTCCTTTCTTCCACAAGAAAGTCTTGCCACCGAATCCAACGCAGCTTTTTTTGCTTCCTTAAAGAAATACGAAACGCAGTTTCAAAACATATATAGGCAAGCAGCGGAAAAGGATACCAAGTTAAAATATGTAGCGCAATTTGAAAATGGACATGCGAGTGTTGGACTGCAAGAAATTCCAAAAGGTCATGATTTTTATAATTTAGAAGGTAGTGATAACATCGTCCTGTTCTTCACTGATAGGTATCCGACGCAACCGTTAATCGTAAAAGGAGCAGGCGCGGGTTCAGATGTAACGGCATCTGGCCTGTTTGCAGATGTTATCCGAATCGGTAATTATTGATAATTTCAAATTTCAAGTGTTTTGGCTTTAGCTATCGATACCGAAATTATAGGCGTAACTTGAAATAAAAGAATATTTTTTATGAACGAAATCAAAGTATTCTGCCCCGCAACCATAGCGAATATTTCCTGTGGGTTCGATGTGCTTGGAGTTGCCTTAGACACCATTGGGGATGAAATGGTCGTTCGAAAGACCCGAGAAAAAGGTATTCGAATCACCAAACTTGAAGGGCAACAACTGCCCATGGAAACGCACTTAAACGTAGCCGGAGTAGCTGGTTTAGCCTTGTTAGCCGTTAGCGATTACGATGGTGGTTTTAACATTGAAATCTATAAAAAAATTAAAGCAGGGAGCGGTATAGGCAGTAGTGCCGCAAGCTCTACTGGAGCCGTTTGGGCCATGAATCTCTTATTAGGCAAACCATTTTCTACGGTAGAACTAGTAAAATTCGCAATGGAAGGTGAACGCTTAGCTAGCGGCGTAGCCCATGCAGATAATGTAGCACCAGCTCTTTTTGGAGGCTTTACTTTGGTTCGTAGCTATACGCCCTTAGATGTCATTCCTATTCCAAGTCCTACAGAACTTTATGCAACGGTTATTCATCCACAGATTGAAGTAAAGACCTCTGACTCTAGAAAAATATTAAAAACTACCATAAGCTTAGAAGATGGTATTAAACAATGGGGTAATTTAGGTGGCTTGGTTGCCGGTCTATTTACATCGGATTACAATTTAATCGGGCGTTCTTTGGAAGATCATATCGTAGAACCTATTCGGTCTATTTTAATCCCAGGTTTTGACGCGATAAAAACTACAGCAATGACCAACGGAGCCCTAGGCTGCGGTATTTCTGGTTCTGGCCCATCCATTTTTGCTTTTAGCAATGGAGAACGCACGGCACAGAATGTAGGAGCAGGAATGAAGGAAGTATACAAGAAAATAGGAATTGATTTTGATGTGCACATATCGAAGATAAATACAAGTGGCATTAGACAATTATAATACAGGTAGTAACGCATACAACTGAAGTTAACACATGAAATTTTATAGCCTAAACCAAGAAGCTCCCGTGGTATCTTTTAAGGATGCCGTAGTTAAGGGTATTGCACCGGATCGCGGCCTCTATTTTCCAGAACATATTACAGCACTACCAGCATCTTTCTTTAATAAGATACCAGAACTTACCGATCAAGAAATAGCTTTTAATGCCATACACCAATTTGTTTCAGCAGACATTCCTAATGACAAATTAAAGGAGATTCTTGCCAATATGCTCGATTTTGAATTTCCTGTAGTTGAAATCGAAACCAATGTAGCCACCTTGGAATTGTTTCACGGACCTACAATGGCTTTTAAAGACGTTGGTGCACGTTTTATGGCCAATTGTTTAGGCTATTTTTCAAAAGACGAAAACAATGAGGTCACTGTCCTTGTAGCAACCTCAGGAGATACCGGTGGGGCTGTTGCTAACGGATTTTTAGGGGTAAAGGGTGTGAACGTAGTCATCCTTTATCCTAGCGGTAAAGTCAGTGATATACAGGAACGACAATTAACTACCTTAGGGCAAAATATCGTCGCCCTTTCTGTGGACGGAACGTTTGACGATTGTCAAACCATGGTCAAAACAGCATTTTTAGATAAGGATTTGCTAAGAAAGATGCAATTGACCTCAGCGAACTCGATTAACGTGGCACGTTGGCTACCACAACTGTTTTACTTCTTATTTGCCTACAAACAAGTACGTATAAAAGTAGAAAAAGAAAAAGTAAGCCCAAAAGATATTGCTTTTTCGGTTCCAAGTGGAAATTTTGGAAACATCTGTGCAGGGATGGTTGCGCAACGATTGGGTATGCCAGTAAAACAGTTTATAGCGGCTACCAATGTAAATGATACCGTGCCCGAGTTTATGAAAACTGGCATATACGATCCTAAGCCATCCAAAGCGACTATTTCAAATGCAATGGATGTAGGCGACCCAAGTAATTTCATTAGAATACGGCATCTTTTTCAAGATGATTTGTCACAACTGAAAAAGCAGCTTACCTCCTACTCCTTTACTGACATAGAAACACGCAAGGCACTTTTGGACATTTACCAAAAAACTGGGTACGTTGCAGATCCACACGGTGCGGTTGGATATCTGGGTCTGAAAAAATACCAGGAACACCATCCGAACACCTATGGAATCTTTCTTGAGACCGCCCATCCTGTAAAGTTTTTAGATGTTGTGGAACAGACAATAGGACAAACATTGGCGATTCCTCCTCAAATTCAAAAAGTAATGGACAAAGAAAAAAAGTCCATCAAAATTCAGAACTATCACGAACTAAAAAGCTATCTGCTTAAACGCTAATCCAAGGACGGTAGGACAAAATCATCCAATGGGCTTGGCTGTTTCATCATAGCCTCAATGGCTTCTGTAGTTCTAGGCGCCATAGCGGACAAGTTTACGGGGCCATTATCCGTAATTAAGATATCGTCCTCTATGCGTACGGCAATGCCCCACCATTTCTTATCGCAATCGCTACCTTCCGGGATATAGATTCCAGGTTCTACAGTGATTACCGTGTTAGCCTGCAAGGGGCCGTAAGTTCCTTTGTCATGGACATCAAGTCCTAAATAGTGAGATGTTCCGTGCGGAAAATAGGTACGCGCTTCTCCAACATTACTTATAATACCCAATCTTACTAAACCATCAGCGATTACTGCGCTCGCCGCCAACCCAGGCGATTGAAAAGAAGAACCAACGATACTTGCATTTATGCCCGCTTCCTGTGCTTCGTAAACCACATCATAAATCGCCTTTTGTTCCGGAGAAAAAGTACCATCCGCTGGAATGGTTCGCGTAACATCTGCGGTATACCCACGGTACTCTGCACCAAGATCCATCAATACCAAATCATCTCCAACTTTGGGTTTGTTGTTCTCGATATAGTGCAGTATACATCCATTGTTGCCTCCGCCTACGATGGAAGGGTAACCTTCATATTCCGCACCATATTTTTTATAGACATATTCATGCACACCCTGAATCTCACTTTCCGACATGTTAGGGTGCATGGCCTTCATTACCTCAATTTGACCCACCGCGGAAATTTCTATGGCCTTTTGTAGCAATACTAGCTCTTCCTCAGTTTTTGTTTCTCGTAAATTCCTCATGATTTCGCTAATCATGCCGCTGTCCAAATTATTTGTCTTTTGAATAGTAAGAACTTTTTCGCGAATTTCTTTTCTGATAATATCATTATCAGAGTTGGCAAAGGCCAGCAAAAGTTGGTCTTGTTGAAGGGTCTTATCACTACTCAAGTAACGGCCTAAAATTTGTGCTACATTAGCACTATTCTCAATGGGAGTAGTGGTAATCCTAGTGTATAATTCTTGTTTTGTTGCGCTGTAATCTCTTGGATAATTTGCCTTATCCTTAAACATATAGATCAAATCGAACAAATCTGCGCTACCGCTTTTATCCCTGTAGTCATTCTTAAAATCAAAAAAAGACACGGTATCAAAATTACTAAAATCCACAGGCAGGTCTTTAAATTCCTCGGCATTAAAAGCCATATCAAACCCTAATGCATTTTTTACTCCTGCTATTCCCAAGCGTTTTCCGTTCCATTGTTCGGCCCTAACATCCCGTTTCTGAACGTATATCAGCTCGTTATAGGCAGCTCCAGATGGAGTTTTTTGTGGTTCCGCAAAAATGAGCAGCACGGCATTGGGTTCTTTATAACCTGTGAGATAGTAAAAATCCGGATCTTGGTGGTAAATGTAATCCACATCGTTCGCTCTATTGCGCTCTGGATTTGCAAAAAATACCAAAACACTATTCGGCGTCATGAGTTCCCTTACCTTATCCCTTCTACCTTTATGAAATTCCGCAGATAAATAATCTGTTGGTATATCCTGTGCCTTTACATGAAAACAAACCGATACAATCAGAAAAAGTAAAGCGCTATTTTTTAACATATTCATTTATTTAAACTTGTAAATTACTGCTTTTTTATATCATTGACTGTACCACTCCACCTGATTGAAAATTATAAGAAGGACTTAGAAGGGAATACTTAATAAATTGAATAAATTTGTCTCAAATATAAAAAGAAGATGAAAAATACAGCGCTTTCCCAAACACATGAGTCCTTAGGTGCTAAAATGGTCCCGTTTGCAGGTTATAACATGCCCGTTTCCTACGAGGGCGTAACCGCGGAGCATGAGACGGTTCGGAACGGTGTTGGTGTTTTTGATGTGTCCCACATGGGAGAATTTTTAATAAGTGGGCCAGAAGCCCTCGAATTAATTCAAAAAGTGAGTTCTAACGATGCAGCCAAACTTACCATTGGCAAAGCCCAGTATAGCTGCTTACCAAACGAAACCGGAGGTATCGTAGATGATCTTATTATATACAAACTAAAGGAAGAACAGTATTTATTGGTGGTGAACGCATCGAACATAGCGAAAGACTGGTCACATATTAGTAAGTACAACGAAGCTATTGGAGCGGATATGCGCGATATTTCCGAAGATTATTCTTTATTGGCCATACAGGGACCAAAAGCGGTAGAAGCCATGCAGTCCTTGACTTCTGTAAATCTTGAAGAAATTAAATTCTATAATTTTAACGTAGCGGATTTTGCCGGAATAGAACACGTTATTATTTCTGCGACCGGATACACAGGTTCTGGTGGATTTGAGATTTATTGTAAAAACACGGATGTAAAACAGATTTGGGAAAAGGTATTTGAGGCAGGAGCTGGTTTCGGCATAAAGCCAATAGGTTTGGCCGCTAGGGATACCCTACGTTTAGAAATGGGGTATTGCCTTTACGGAAATGACATCAACGATACCACTTCACCGTTTGAAGCTGGCCTTGGTTGGATTACAAAATTCACAAAAGACTTTGTAAACAGTGAAGCATTGGCCAAAGAAAAAGCGCACGGACCAGAACGCAAACTGGTGGCCTTTGAGTTAGATGAGCGAGGTATTCCAAGACATGATTATGACATTGTTGACGGACAAGGAAAAAAGATAGGAATTGTTACTTCGGGCACCATGTCCCCTTCTATGGGTAAAGGTATTGGTTTAGGTTACGTCCCTACCATATTTTCCGAAATTGGAAGCAAGATTCAAATTCAAATTCGCAAGAAAGCTATTCCTGCCACCATCGTTAAGCTTCCGTTTTATAAAAAATAATGCAAAATTTTCAATACTATCTCGATGAAATTTATAAGGAGGTTCTAGAACTTCCAAATACAGGAAAAGTAGCTTCTTACATCCCTGAATTAGCTGATATACCTGACTCAAAATTTGGAATTCAACTGCTGGACATACATCAAAACGAATTCGCTAAAGGAGATAGTAAAGAAAAATTTTCAATACAAAGTATCTCAAAAGTGTTAAGTCTTTCCATGGCCTTGCAATGCATTGGAGAAGCTGTTTGGGAACGGGTGGATGTAGAGCCATCCGGGGATCCATTTAACCATTTGTCCTTGTTGGAACTAGAAAACGGTATCCCAAGAAATCCGCTAATAAATGCCGGTGCAATCGTAATAGCTGATATTTTGGTATCCCAGTTAGCAGATCCTAAACAAGATTTTCTGGAGTTTGTTAGAAAATTGGCGAACGACACCTCCATATCGTATGATGAGGATGTGGCTAAATCTGAAAAACAAACTGGGTTTAAAAACTACGCAGCTGCCAATCTGCTTAAATCGTATGGCAACCTTAGCAATGATGTAGAAACGGTATTGGATTTTTACTTTCATCAGTGCTCCCTACATATGAGCTGTGCCCAGCTCTGCAACGTATTTTACCTTTTTATAAATAGAGGAAAGTGCAAAAGAAATATGACTCACCTAAATATAAATCAAATCAAAAGGGTTAACGCGCTAATGCTTACCTGTGGTTTTTATGATGAAGCAGGTGAATTTGCCTTTGAGGTAGGTTTACCGGGAAAAAGTGGGGTCGGCGGTGGTATTATTGCCCTTTTACCTAATAAATTTTGTGTGGTTACATGGTCCCCGCCACTTAATAAAAAAGGAAATTCTGCCCGTGGAATGGCCGCATTGGAACGTTTAACCACCCTATCCGGATTATCAATTTTCTAATTTGGAAAGTAAAAAAATACTCATATTGGGTGGTAGTGGTTTCCTTGGCAATGCCATTTACAAGGAGCTGTGCAACTACTTTGACACCTATGGGACGTATTGCCATGCGGCCAACGCTTTTGCTTCCAACAAACAATTTTTTAGGTATGACATAGAGAACGATGATATCTTTGAGCTGTTAGAAAAAGTAAAACCTCAAATTATCATTTCTGCTTTACGGGGAAATTTTGCGGCACAAGTAATCGCCCATCAACATTTAACTGAATATGTAACGTACACTGCCTGTACACTCTATTTCCTATCATCAGCAAATGTGTTTGACACCTACAGCAAATATCCTTCTTACGAGACAGACAAAACCTTATCGGAAAGTGTTTTTGGACGCCTGAAAATAAAAATTGAAAATATGCTACTTCGCTTGCCTCCAAATAAAGCGGGCATATTGCGCATTCCTATGGTTTTTGGAAACGCATCACCGAGAATTAAAGAAATGAAAAATCGGATTCTTAACAATGAGCCTGTGGAAGTTTTCCCTAATTTAATTCTAAATGTGACGAATGATGATAAACTAACACAGCAAATTCATTATCTTATAAACAGAAACAAAACAGGTATTTATCATTTAGGGAGTACAGATTTGGTACATCATGAAGATTTCATAAAAGAAGTCTTGGAACGCGTAGGGACCTTTAATCCAATACTAAAACGTGTATATACGACCAATGAAGACCGTTATTTGGCCGTATTGCCAAAAACCAATAAATTGCCAAAAAACCTACAGTTCACATACCAGGATATTATAGAAGATCACGTTTTAAATTGACATATATTTTTAAATATAATACACATGGAGAAATTTACCGATAAACAAATACAGGATTACCTTGGCCAATTAGACGGATGGGAATATGTAGATGGCGCCATAGAAACGACTTTCGAATTTAAGGATTTTAAGGAAGCTTTTTCTGTTATGACACGCATTGCGTTCGAATGCGAAGCGCAGGGGCATCACCCAGATTGGAGCAATGTATATAAAACAGTTAATATTCGATTAAATACGCACGATGCTAACGGTGTTACCGAAAAGGATTTTGTACTGGCAAGAGCTATTGAGGATATTGTAGAAAGCGACTAAGACTGTCGTTTCAAATTTTATTACTTTTAGAATCCTAAATTAAAAATACAACTATGGGAAGAGCTTTTGAGTTTAGAAAAGCACGAAAAATGAAAAGATGGTCGGCCATGTCCAAAGCCTTTACTAGAATAGGAAAGGATATTGTCATGGCGGTAAAAGAAGGAGGACCCGATCCAGATTCCAACTCCAGGTTACGAGCCGTTATACAGAACGCAAAGTCGGTAAACATGCCCAAGGACAATGTAGAACGTGCCATAAAGCGTGCAAGCGACAAAAGTCTAGGAGATTATAAAGAAGTGCTGTTTGAAGGATATGCACCGCATGGTATCGCTATTTTAGTAGAAACTGCCACGGATAATAATACACGGACCGTAGCCAACGTTAGAAGCTATTTTAATAAATGTAACGGCAGCTTGGGAACTTCCGGTTCTGTTGAGTTTATGTTTGACCATACGTGCAATTTTAGGATTCCGGCAGAAGGTTTGGACCCAGAAGAGCTAGAACTGGAAATGATTGACTTTGGTGCCGAAGAGGTTTTTGTAGATGATGATGGTATTTTGATTTACGCCCCCTTTGAAAGCTTTGGTGCTATACAAAAAGAACTAGAAAATAGGGAATTGGAAATCCTTTCCTCTGGCTTTGAACGAATTCCACAAGTTACTAAGGCACTTACCGAAGAGGAAGCTGCGGACGTAGAAAAACTATTGGAAAAAATAGAGGAAGATGACGATGTACAGAACGTATACCATAGCATGCAGGAATAAACAATACATGTTATACTAAAAAAAGCCACTCTTTTGAGTGGCTTTTTTATGCAATCAATACTTATTTTAGATTCACATTTTTCCGTATTTTCAGTGTAGGTTCTACCTGTTAAAAATAGAACCCTTCCACGTCTTCTATCCTATTTTCGTAGCACCTGTAAGGTTTCTTTTCCATAAACAGAGTTCATACGTATGAAATAAGTACCAACGGGCAACTCGTCCATACCCAGGTAAATCTCGTTGTCCCCCTTGGTTAAACTATGTTGACCAAAGTCCTTTACTTTTTGTCCAATACCATTGAACAAGGACAAGGTTCCCTCCATGTTCTTAGGAGAGACTACGTTGAGGTTCAAGTTTTCCTTGAACGGAACCGGGTAGGCCTTCATTTCAACTTGGGCAACAGGTCGCTTTACCGTTAAACTCTCATTTTCTGCTACCGGACAAACGTTGGCATGGAGCACAACATAGAAGTTATCCGTATCTCCAGCACTGATGCCTTCAAAGGTATAGGTGATGAAATCCCCATCGACCATATCCGCATAAGGGTACTGGCCCGGTGCGGTGGTGAACCCATTGCCTTGCGTTGGTAAGATTTGACTGCCCACATGTAACTGGGCCTCCGACATCCTATAACCAGGTAGGGTAGAAACAGTCACCGCTAAAGTACCATCGGTGTAAATGACCTCCACGTTTCCTACCAAGGCACCTTTGGAAATATCGCACTGGCCTGCGGCCGCATATACCTCCATTTGGTAGGTACCATTGATGGAAGGGAACTCATTTATCCATCCCCATCGGTTGCCACTGACATCGGGAACGCCTATGAAACAGGTCCGGACATTCTCATCCGACGATCTGGCGAATGCCGTCTCACATTGGTCGATTGTACCCGTGCCACAGTCATTATCGTTTTCAATAATGTCCCATTCACAGGTAGCTTCGTTCCATACCGCCGTTTCATTACATTGTGTCATCGGCATATTGGGCTGTTCACCGGTAATGTCCCATTCGCAGCTAACTTCGTTCCATTCTGCCGTTTCGTAACATTCCGTTACCGGTTCTGTTGGTTGCTCACCGGTAATGTCCCATTCACAGGTCTGCTCGTTCCATTCTGCCGTTTGATAACATTCCGTTACCGGTTCAATAGGCTTCTCCCCGTTAATCTCCCAGTCGCAGATCTGATCGCTCCATACTGCCGTTTGGTAGCATAGGGTCATGGGCTTCTCCGGTTTCCCATCAATTATGTCCCATTCACAGGTCGCTTCGTTCCATTGCGCAGTCTGATGACACTCGGTCATGGGCTCCAATGGCTTCTCACCGTTGATTTCCCAACCACAGATTTGATCGCTCCATACCGCCGTTTGGTAGCATAGGGTCATCGGCATCTCAGGTTTCCCATCAATGATGTCCCATTCACAGGTCGCTTCGTTCCATTGCGCAGTCTGATAGCACTCCGTTATTGGCTGCACTGGCATTTCTCCAATAACATCCCAACTACAGTTCTGCTCGTTCCATTCTGCCATTTGATAACATTCCGTCTGGGGCTTCTCCCCTTTTACGCATACATTGTCATCACAAGCATCGGGAATACCGTCATTGTCCATATCAACAGTATCGTCCCCTTTATCACATGTATCGAAACAATCGGCTATACCATCGTTGTCAGCATCGAAGCCCTCATCGATCATACCATCGCCGTCGTTGTCCACACCGTCACATACCTCTTCGTTGGGTTGGGTGATGGTTATGCTACATCGTGAAGTGGCACCGGTAGCATCCGTTATCGTCACATAATGTGTTCCTACACCTAGGTTAGTGTTCAACTGTGCAGTGGAACCATCGTCCCACCTAAAGGTATGTGGTCTATAACCGCCGTTGCCATGTACCGTGGCAGAACCATTGTTACCGCCGTGTACGCTAACGTTCCCCTGAAGGTTGATCCAACAGTACAGCTCCTTGGCAATGTCTATTTGACTAGTCGTCTCACAACCGGAAGCGTCGGTGACCGTAACGCTGCGAAGACCGTATGTTAAACGTGTCGCCGTTTGCGTGGTCTCCCCGTTGTCCCAGAGATAGGTGAACGGCGCCGTACCACTTTTTGGGTACACCGTTGCCACACCGTCCTGGGTAAGGTGATCCGTGGTAAGCTTGTCCTGTTCCACTGTGGCCATGAACGAATCGCAATTACCACCCGTGGGTTCCGTAATGGTAACACTACACCGTGAGGTAGCACCCTTGGCATCCGTAATGGTTACATAATGGGTGCCTGCACTCAGAGAACTGTTGACCTCTCCAGTACTGCCGTCCTCCCATTCAAAGGTATAGGGCCTATAACCCCCATTACCTTTTACCCGGGCAGAACCGTCATTGCCACCGTTATAGCTTACGTTCTGTATCAAATTTGTCCAACAGTAGAGTTCCTTCGCGATATCTATCTGGCAACTGGTCTCACATCCGTTGGCGTCCGTCACCGTTACACTGTGCATGCCATAGGTTAACGTGGTCGCTGTCTGTGTCGTTTCGCCATTGTCCCATATATAGGTATAAACACCATTACCACCACTAGGGTTAACCGTGGCCACACCGTCCTGCGTCAAGTGGTCCGTGGTAAGCACGTCCTGTACAATGGTACATGCCATTTGTTGGTTATTGGTGACCGTAAAGGCCTCTGAAGTCGTGGCACAGCCAAACCCATTGGTCACCGTTACGGTATAGCTACCTTCAAGGGCGGTCATCGTCTGGGTGGTCTCCCCTCCGGGCGACCAGAGGTAACTAGAATAGCCTGCACCGGCATCGAGGACGACACCGTTTCCGTTATAACAATAGCTATCGTTTCCCGTGATCGCGACCATTGGTTTTGGGTTAACCGTTAAGGTGGCCGTTTCACTGGTCGTCGAACAGTCGTCCTTAGCGTCAATGGGCGTGCTGTTATCGGATGTAACAATGACCCTGTACTGGTTGGCGTTTTGGACGATGGATACATTGGTTATGGTGACCGAGTTTGAATTAGGTACCATCATGGGTATCCAGTTCGCCCCATTGTCGTTCGAAATTTGCCATTGGTACGAGAGCCCACCGTTACCGGTGGCTCCTACAACTAAAGTAAAGGACTCACTTTCGCAGACCACAACATCCCAGGGCTGTTCTTGAATGGCAACCTCACATGGCTCCAATATCGTGACCGTGGCCGTGGACGGGGTACCGACCCAGTCCGGGTTGGTACTGCTACTGATCACCATGGTAAACGTTTCGTCGCCCTCGGAAAGCGCATCGGCGACTATAGGAAGGGTCACGGTCTTATTGCTCGTATTACCGTCCGCCCAAGTCAATGTCAACGGGGTGGGAATGCCCGTATAGTCGTCGGTGATGGTGGCCGTACCATCGAACGTCTGAATCTGAACCGTAAGTTCACCCTGACTGCCGCCCTCACGGGTGAGATCGAGCGTGACCGTACCGTCGCCCTCGCTCGCGGAATACGTAGCACTCGCAAACTGTATGGTGCCCGGCGGATCATCTGTAATAGTGACTGTAGCGGTACTGGGTGCACCGACCCAGTCCGGGTTGGTACTGCTACTGATCACCATGGTAAACGTTTCGTCGCCCTCGGAAAGCGCATCGGCGACTATAGGAAGGGTCACGGTCTTATTGCTCGTATTACCGTCCGCCCAAGTCAATGTCAACGGGGTGGGAATGCCCGTATAGTCGTCGGTGATGGTGGCCGTACCATCGAACGTCTGAATCTGAACCGTAAGTTCACCCTGACTGCCGCCCTCACGGGTGAGATCGAGCGTGACCGTACCGTCGCCCTCGCTCGCGGAATACGTAGCACTCGCAAACTGTATGGTGCCCGGCGGATCATCTGTAATAGTGACTGTAGCGGTACTGGGTGCACCGACCCAGTCCGGGTTGGTACTGCTACTGATCACCATGGTAAACGTTTCGTCGCCCTCGGAAAGCGCATCGGCGACTATAGGAAGGGTCACGGTCTTATTGCTCGTATTACCGTCCGCCCAAGTCAATGTCAACGGGGTGGGAATGCCCGTATAGTCGTCGGTGATGGTGGCCGTACCATCGAACGTCTGAATCTGAACCGTAAGTTCACCCTGACTGCCGCCCTCACGGGTGAGATCGAGCGTGACCGTACCGTCGCCCTCGCTCGCGGAATACGTAGCACTCGCAAACTGTATGGTGCCCGGCGGATCATCTGTAATAGTGACTGTAGCGGTACTGGGTGCACCGACCCAGTCCGGGTTGGTACTGCTACTGATCACCATGGTAAACGTTTCGTCGCCCTCGGAAAGCGCATCGGCGACTATAGGAAGGGTCACGGTCTTATTGCTCGTATTACCGTCCGCCCAAGTCAATGTCAACGGGGTGGGAATGCCCGTATAGTCGTCGGTGATGGTGGCCGTACCATCGAACGTCTGAATCTGAACCGTAAGTTCACCCTGACTGCCGCCCTCACGGGTGAGATCGAGCGTGACCGTACCGTCGCCCTCGCTCGCGGAATACGTAGCACTCGCAAACTGTATGGTGCCTAATGGAACTTTTGTTACTGAAAATTCGGTATCAACCGTTCCCGGATACACATTATCATTATCACTCACCCAATTGGTAGGATTATGAAGAATTGCCCGTATCTGTTCAGGAGTACCCGTTAATGGGCATCCTACCGCACAACTAAATTGCCAATTATCGGCCTCAGGTGTTAATCGTACAGCAGTATCGCCTGTAGTTAATGCATCTGGCAAGGCCGAGGTGGTATTGCTGGTAGAAGCACCGTCCCAGTTGGCATCGTCGCTTCCCGTGCCAATATTAAGTTGCATACCTGCTATAAACACGGGGTTTGCTATGGTACCTTGTAGGGCGAACAATTGGTCCCCAAGGACCGTGAAAGATGCCGCTCCAGGGCTCAAATTAGAAAAATCCAGTATGACAACTTCACCAGCACTACGTGCCGACCCAGCTGTCCAGGTGAATTCCCCATCACCTATAGCCAAAGGCGTTACGAATCCCGTGCCATCATTCCAGCCACGATCGGTAAAGATTATGGTTGTGGCAGCATCAACATCTTTTAGCAATACAAATGCGAAGGAATCATCTGCATCTGTAGTACCATCTGTATTAACGCCCAAAAAGGCAATATCGCCTGGTTCCAACACTGTTTGTGCATTAGAAAAGCATACTGTCAAGATAACAACTAAAAAAAGTAAAAATTTTTTCATAGAATTGGTTTATGGTTGATTCCGTTGTGGTAGTCTAACTTCTAGATGGAAAAAGGCCAACTAATGCAATAATAAAATTAACAGATGTGTATGGCTGCATATTATTTACAGGTAAATTACCACCCACATTGTTCTGTGGCAATGCCCCCATGGTAACGTCTGATGTTGTACCGAAACCATCAAAACCAGCACCGGCAATAAAATTTCCAGCTGGGGTTTCCGTATCCGCTTCTTCTTTTCCGGGTAGTGACACCCCATGGTTGTGGCTTGGCATTTGAGTAGTGTTCAATGTATTGGTCTCTGTGCCGCCTTTTTGTCCCAAGGCTCTATTGGTCAAACCTGGTCCAGTAGAAAAACCAGAATGCAAAGGTACCCTTCCTCGCAAGTCTGGGAGTCCAAAGCTTGTTCTCCCATCGCCACCATATGTGGTGCCTAAAATCGAGAATAACGCTGAGTTCTGTGAAATGGGTAAAAGTTGCCCATTACAAAAAGCCCAGCCTCTGGGTGCAAAATTTCCTCCAAACATGATGATTTGTCCTATAAATGGTTCCATAGTCTTTATTTTTTTAGTTGATTATAAAATTGAAATTGAGTTTAGTTCTGTATGAGGCTTTTTCCATTGTAGGAAAAAGGAGGTCAGGGGGCAACCTATTATTGTTTTCCCAATGTTTATCGGTTATATGGGGGCCAAAATCTGAAAATTTAAGTTGTGTTTCACTTGATTGTTTCCCTTCTGAGATTTTAAAATGGATCGTGGTATGTTTACCAAACTCCCGATCAGGGTAATCTGTCAATAATCGATAATACCCATTTTCATCGGTAACCAGCTTACCCTTATGGCCAAATTCTTCTGAATTTGGCGAAAGGTGCCAAAACTCTAGCTGAGCTCCGTTTAAGGTATTTTTACCCGATGCATCAAAAATTTGTCCTGAGATTTCTATTTGTTTCCCAAAAAGATTCCTTCGGATATCTGTTTGGTGGGATAGCGCATTTGCTTTTCTTCTATTAGAATTAGAGGCACTCGCTATAGTTGGAAAAAGAATTAGACCACTTGTGGCCATAATGGAATTCTTAAGAAAATTCCTTCTTAGGTAGTTTTTTTTCATATTCCTATTGCATTTTGTTGTTAACCAAACCATAGGAAGTAAAGTGGCTCAATAAAATATGGGGTACTAAAGAAAAAGATCAACAAATCTTAAACTCAAAACCATTGACGACAATCAAGTTAAACGGTTATTATACTAATATACCATAAAGGGTATGAACAGTACTTTTTTTACGATAAACGGTTCAAAAAGCACAAAACCAACTCATTTATTGTTAAAACAAGAGCTAAACGGCAAACCAAAAAGATTCAATTTTATAACCTAAGTATACCCATTTGACATCAAAAACATTTGAACTACATACACGATAAATTTTGCAAATACACTTGACTTAACACTAAGAGTTTCTTATCATTATTATTTTAATTGCTTAATCCATTTAAAACATTACTGCTATTATCTTCTATTTAAGCGGTTTACCGATTTAAAAAACCAAACGAAGGCTTCTTTCCAAAGAAAACAGTAGCTTGTATATTTGTCTATTTTAAACAACCCATTTTTTATGAACACAAAAGGCAATTGCTAGATTATATTGAATGAAAATACCCGATAATAAAATATTTCTCTTTACTGTCTTAGTTGGAATTACATTCTACACGGTTCAAAAAACCATACCCAAAACTTTAAACAAGAGTAAGGATACATATACTAGCTCTAGAGATTACTTAACAAAAATTAAAAACCCTTCTGGAAAAGTGTTTCTAAAATCTTACGGTTACCTAATCCAAACCGAGCCATCTCTACTTTTCCGCTCAGGTTTTGAAGGTGTCCAACTTAGCAACCCAGTTGAGGATTATCAATATCTAAAAGGAACGGACGAAAAAACGGGTTTCTCTTGGCCACTGTACATACTTGGTTCAGATTTTAGTGGCATCCATAGAATTAACGACGACGATGGCAAGGCCATAGAAAATAAACTAGTGCAGACAAATGGTCCCAAAGGAAACGCAACAACTGCCCTATTCCAAAAGGTAAAATACGATATAAACGTAACCCAAACTCCGTTACAGATAAACAACATTCAAGAAAATCCAACGGAGCTTTATATGAGTTACTGGATCAAAACAGACAGTACCGCGGTAAAGGGAATAGACAAATGGAGGGCCATTTGGGAGTATAAAACTAAAGACTATGCTTCAAACAAAGACGGTTTTAGAATGATTGCATTTATGGCAACCGATTACCAAGGAAAGCCCTATTGGCTATTCCAAGGCGACACTAGTCCTCAAAATCCTATCTGGCAAACTGAAAACTATAGCATACCCCTTGTCTTAGGGGAATGGTTTAAAGTGGAATATTATATAAAATGGAGCAACGGAAAAGACGGTTATGCTTCCATGAAAGTAAACGGAAAGCTCATCGGTGAACATAAGGGAGCTACCACAGCCAATTCAGACGACCTGGATTTTATAATGCTGACCCAAGTCTACGGAAATACGTACCCCATGCATCAATGGGTAGATGATATTGAAATATGGGATGCCCTACCAGATTAGTCCAAATGAATTTCAAAATTACTTATCCTATTGACAGTCTGTAATTTACGTTTATAGCATTAAGATTTAATCAACCGTCTCCATATGGGTAAAAAAGACATCTATAAGTTTTATAAATCGCTTATATTTACTAAAAAATTGCCATCTATTGCTTTTGAGTTTGACGAACACGAACATCAACGATGATGAAAATGAAAAAACAAACACTCCCTATACTCTGCATATTGATACTGTTGGCAAACTGTCAAAAATCCGATTCATTAGAAACACCCGGAAATTTACCTGCTGCCTTATTGTTTAAATCTGGATTTGAAGCAGGAACTTTCATCAATGACATTCAGGATAACTACCAAGTAATACGGGGAACCGACTCAGAAACAAATTTTACGTGGCCCATAAATATATTAGGATCTAATTTTGGGGGTATCCATCGCATACAGGATGATGAAGGCCCGGCCATTGACAATTACTTGGAAAACATTATAGGGCCAGATGGAGAAGAAACAATAGCGCTATTTCAGCGTGTTAACTATGATATTGGTGTAACCCAAACACCTTATCAAATAAATGGGATAAAAAATAACCCAACAGAATTGTTCATGTCTTATTGGATGAAGACGGACGCTACTTCTTTGCAAGGTCCCAATAAATGGCGGGCCATTTGGGAATATAAGACGAAAGCCTATAATGAAAATAACCAAAATGGTTTTCGAATGATTGCGTTCATGGCTACGGACAATAACGGTCAGCTGCATTGGTTGTTTCAAGGAGATAAAAATCCGACAGAACCAATATGGCAAGTAAAAAACACTACAGTTCCCGTTATTAGAAACGAATGGTTTAAAGTATCGTATTATATCAAATGGAGTTCTGGTTCTAACGGCTATGCGGCCATGAGCATAAACAACGAAATCATTGCAGAGCACAACGGTCCTACCACTACTAACTCTGATGATTTGAATTTCATAATTTTAACTCAGGTTTATGGGAATACGCATCCCATGCACCAATGGATAGATGATATTGAAATATGGCAGGGACTTCCTCAGGAGAACTAAGATGAGCCTACTATAAGATTGCCGCTATTTTCTTTTATACGCGGCATCAAAAACAAACTCATCGGCAATTTGATGTATGTGATGCATGGCCATTAGCCCTTTATCAAAACTGGGGCGTACTACCCGCTCCGTTATTTCGGAATATTCGCTTATAGTCAACTTCTCTATTCTATTGATATTTAATGCACGACCGTAAATGGCATCTGTATTTCTTTGGGAGGGCCTGTAAAGTTTCCCTTCATATTCGAATATAGTGCCCCCATTACGCGCAACACGGGCATCTATGAGCACTGGATTTTGGGTGTGAGGTTCAATAGCATTTAGCTTAATAGAATCTACTTTGTAGATATATAGCTCGCTATTCATGGGAGAAGTTAGCGAAACCTGCTTGTTTAGGAACAACCATTTTTGTTGGTTTTCATCCGTATAAAAGAAAGCATCTGCCACTCTTTCCCCCTCAAATGCGGTAGTATACAACTCCCACGTCATAGGGAACTCTATTGCCTTATAAATTTCCAAACGCTCATTTTCAGAAGTTTCAGGCATTAAGAAAATCTCACCAGCTTCCTCAAAAATATAGGGAAAGGACAAATGATAATCCATATTCAATACATCAACAATATCAATAAGGTCGGTACCATCTACCAAACCACAAGATATCTTACCTCTTTTAGTACGATAGGAATAATTCTCAAAAAAAACGTACGTACGGTGCTGGTATTTAAACAAAAAGGGATCTGCCCAAAATTCATCACTTGGCATATTCAAAGGCTTTGAAAGTGCAAGGTCTGCTTTCATAAATTCTCCAACACCTAAAAAAAGTGACCAACGCTCCGGTCTCAAGGCGAATAAACGATTTCCCAATTTTTCTAAAATCTTATGAATTACCGTCAGATAAAAGCTCATGCAATATTTGAGCACCGGTAGAAAAGAAAAGTCTTCAATAACACTAATCGGAGTAACCTTCTGTTTTACATGATGAAAATTCCCGGTTAATAGGATTGTTATGGTCTTAAAAAAAACAGAAACCGCGCCTTCTTGAACTGTGTTTCGGGTTTCTGTTATAGACCAACCCCGATTAAAAAATGCCGTATCCAGCACCGTTTTTTCATTATGGTTACCTGTAAATGCACGTAACGAAAAACCAATTCCTTCATGTTTATCCAATACTTCCCAAAATCCAATAGGACCTTTATTGACTAATTTTGAGTCGGAAAAAACGAAATCCCAAATACCATAAGGAGGTAGTTTGGTAATTTCTTTTAAACCATTGATGTTATCAAAATTTATTATAAAATCAAGTTTGGCGTTTTCAATCTTACGAATACCCTTTTTACTAACGGTTTTTATACCATTTTGGCATACAAAATTCACTGCTACCCTAGTTACATGTGTAAGTTGACTAACAACATCTTTTATTTTTATAGTGTTCGGCCTTTTGAAAAAATGTTTTTCTTCTAACAAAAGTTGTCGCCTTAGTAATGATTTGCCGAAACTAAAGCGTGATTCTGATTCTTGAAAGAAGTTCGATTGGCATACTTTTATAGGAAGTACAGTATCGTTTTCACGTTTGTAAATTAAAACAATTTCTATTTCATTACGATTTAAAAGGTCTTGTATTATCCTTAGTTTCCAGTTGGATAAGCACCGTAATTCCTCTACTAGTATGCCTATGCTCAATTTCAAATTATGTATAGCTTATAAAATTTATACCAATTTAAGAATCTATTACAATACGACTTGTATGCTCGTAGTACGATCCTATTTTTTTCCTATTCAAAAGCAGCGTTGTCTTCATTATTCACACAAGGGCTACCAACTATCTATGCTACTATGTGTTATCGTAACCATATGCATAACCATAGTTATAGTTGCCTTTTTTGATTTGCCCTACTGCGTTAAGGACATAGGCCATTTTGTTGAGCTTTTTATTTTTGGATAATTCTTTGGAGAACTGCATTAGCTTTTTATCGGTAAGGCCGGCCCTTAGCACAAACAAGGTCGCATCTGCATTTTTGGAAATTAGAAGTGTATCGGTAACTAGCATCGTAGGCGCAGTATCTACTATAACATAGTCATACTCTTCTTTGGCCTTTTGTATAAATTCTAAATATCGTTTACTGGACAGTAAAGCTGGAGCACTATTAGGTATCTTACCGCTTAGGTATATGTGGTGATGCGGGAAATCTTCAAAACCACAGTGAATACCATCATAAAAACTGAACCATTGATCTTTTAAATAATTAGAAAGACCTGGTATATCTTTATCCAATTCTGTAAATGTATGCAACTGTGGGTTTCTTAAATCCGCTCCAACAAGCAGTACCCGCTTGCCCATACTAGCATAGGCCAACGACAAATTTGTTGCTAATAAGGTCTTGCCTTCTTTCTTTATGGCAGAGGTTACATATACTACCTTACCAAAACTTGTTTCTCTATTACCTAAAAGGTGGTCGGTGTTGGCACTTAATATCCTAAAGGCTTCTGCCAAAGGTGAGCCAACCGATACTTTATCAAAGCTCTTTTCCGCTTCAAAAGAGGGTATTTCAATCAATGTAGGGATTTCGGGATTTAAAGTTTCCACCTCTATACGGTCATGAAGTTTGGTATCAAAGGAGGTGCGCACAAGAACAAATATAAATGGCACCATAAGCCCTAATAACAAAGAAATTGGGTAGATGATTGTTTTTTTGGGCCACAAAGGTTTTATACTACTCAAAGCATAATCTATCACTTTTACGGAAGATGATGTAGATGCATAGTCTATGGCAGCCTCTTCTCGCTTTTTCAATAAAAGCAAATAGAGGTTTTCCTTTATTGCCTGCTGCCGTTCTATGGAACGCAAAACACGTTCCTTTTCAGGAAGCTCGGAATACGAGAGGTCTACCTTATTCTTTTGTTGATTAAGCTGACTTCTAGAAATTGCCAGTTGTGATTTATACACCTTAACCGTATTTAGGATATTTTGTTTGGAAAATTCTAGACGGTCGGATAAGTTTACCAGATTGGGATGGTTAGCTTGTAATGAAGCACTTAATTTTTGCCGTTCCCTAGCTAATTCATTGTATTTTTCAACCATTGCGTTCAAAGCACTGTTAGCCAAACCAATATCCGCGGGTAATAGGTTGTAATCTTCCTCGCCAGAAACCGTTCTGTCCAATAGATTCAGTAATGAAATCTGAGTTTCCAATTTTAATAATTCAGTCTCCGTTTCCGATTTTCTTTGTAGACTGGCACCCGCATCTGTTTGAATATAAGACAGGTCTTCAGCGGTTTTAAAATCTTTCTTGCCAGCTTCAATGGAATCCAATTCCCGAGACAAACTGTTGAACCGCTCGTCTACAATTTCTAATGTACGTCTGGTAACCAATTGTTTATTCTCCATACCATCGTCATCAAAATTTTCAATGATGGTATTTAAAATGCTTTCCGATAAATTTCTAGACTGTCCTTTTAAAGACAACGTAAGAACATCACTTTGTTTTTCTGATGTAGTTATGTTCAGGTCTTCTAAAAGGTAGGCGGTAGCGTATCTTTTGGGCAATAGGACCACTTTATATTTATTATGCCTGTACATACCAACATTTACAGATGTGGGAATTGAAATACCGAAAGGAAGAATATCTTTTAAACTTTCTGCACTTACCTCGTAGGGAACTACATATTTTCTGCCCGTTTCATCGGTAATATGATATCCTGCCGTACTCATTAGTATCTCAAAAGTTAAAGGCTTCTCTATCTTTTCTTCATTAATACTCTTGGTAATCACAAAAGGTGCGCTGGCAATTCTGCTGTAACTAAAGTTTGAATATTCAAAATAGTTAACGTCCAAATTTAGTTCATTAACAACGTTACCAAGCAATTGGTTGGACCTTAAAACCTCTATATGATTTTCTAGATTTAACTTTAGGTTTTGGTTTGCAACAGGCACATCCTTAGGAATAACCTTAGCTTCCTGGCTATTATCAAGTATTTTGATTTTGGCTTCTGAGGTGTATATTCTTGGTGTATATTTTTCATAAAAAAACCCAAGTGCTAAAAATAGTACACAGCTAACTACAAACCACGGCCAATATTTTAGATACTTTAGCATCAATTCCTTAACAGAAGTAGGCTTATCTTCCTCTTTAAAATCTAAAATATAGGGTGTTTCTTTCATTATTTTGCTATCATCCGTGCTCTTACACTTCTTCTACTCTACTTATCTCCAACCTAAAAATGTATACTACACTCTCCATTATCATATGCTACGGTTTGGACAAACCCTAGTTTTCAAAACTAGACGTTATTAGTGATGTACATTTTATAAATCGTTGAATTCTAATAATTTATCGATAATACGTGTTGCCGTGTTCCCATCCCATAAATGGGGAACCTTACCCTGCTTCCAATTTCCAGAAAATAATTTCTGCATGGCAGGTGAAATAGCTTTAGGGTCGGTACCTAAAAGCTCGTTTGTACCCTCCGTAATTGTCTCAGGCCTTTCCGTATTATCTCGCAAGGTCATACAAGGAATCCCCATAACGGTAGTTTCCTCTGTAATACCGCCAGAGTCCGTTATCACTGCCTTAGAATTTTGCACCAAATAATTGAATTCCAAATAACCTAGGGGATCGATCATATGCAGTCTTTCATGACCTATATTCAACTTTTGTAATATTTTACCGGTTCTGGGATGAACCGGGAAAATTAAAGGCAAATCAGCTGAATGTTCAATTATCTCATCCAATAAGGATTTCAACTGGCTTTCCTCATCCACATTGGCAGGTCGATGAAGCGTCATAACCAGATACTCTTTTTCCTTTAAACTTAGAACATCCCAAATTTTGGGTTTCCTAAAATTTGGTCTTTGTTTTAAAAGCGTATCTATCATGGTATTGCCCACGTACATGATACTTTCCTCTGGCACTCCAGCTTTCCTTAGATTGTTATTTGCTATTTCTGAAGTAGTAAAGAAGTAATTCGTGATGGCGTCCGTTACCAACCTATTGATTTCCTCCGGCATGGTCCAATCGTTAGAACGAATTCCGCCTTCTACATGCGCCACTTTTGTATGTAATTTTTGAGCTGTTATCGCACAGGCCATTGTAGAGGTTACATCTCCTACTACAAGCACTAAATCGGTTGGGTTCTCCAGAAGTTCCTTTTCAAACCGTATCATAATATTAGCGGTTTGCTCCGCTTGGGTTCCCCCACCGGCTTTAAGGTTTGCATCTGGCTCAGGAATTTGTAATTGATCAAAAAAATTCCCAGACATTGTATTGTCATAATGTTGTCCTGTATGTACCAATCTATAGGAAATATCCTTACCGGTCTCCTTTGCTACTTTTATAGCATGGATAATCGGGGCGATTTTCATAAAATTAGGCCGTGCTCCGGCTATAAGTGTTAATTTTTTCATTTTTATGGGTTTCGTCTAAATTTACCGTTTGAGCTGTTGTCCAGTCTACCTCGTTTATCGCAGTATTTAAGTCTATAAAATTGAAATCATTAAGCCATCTCTCTAATTTTGACTTACAGGATCTTAAACCCACATAGGATTTGAATTGCCTTGCTCGGGACAAACCTTTTATAATGGGTTGTTCAAAATCAAAATCCCGTGGGTGAAAATAAGTCATAACATAGTTAGAACTTCTGGTGCAATGTTTAATAATTCCGTATGGGAGCAGTCTAAAGTAACCTCCACCGGAAAAGACCAAAGGCTTACTAAAGACCGAATGTGTGTTAATAGGAAACTCCAGAAGTTTTACCCCGTTATATTCTAACAAAGATGGAGCCGCTACCTTATAAGCTGGAAGTCCACCATGCGCCCTGCTTGCCGGAAAAACAGAAGAATCTGCTTTAATTCCCAATTCATAAAGTACTTCAAAGGCCCACTTATTGTGTTCGGTAATAGAAAAGCCCGGTGCTCTGAAAGCCGTAACTTTTTTTCCTGTACAATCCTCTATGGTCTTGATGGATTTTTCTACATCCTTAAAAAAAGTAGCACTGTCTTGTTCATACACCAATTGGTGTAAATGAGTATGACTACCTATTTCGTAACCCCGATCGGCAATACCACGGATAACCTCAGGAAATTTCTCTGCCATCCAACCTACCACAAAAAATGTAGCTTCCACTTTGGTCTTTTGCAAAATATCGTAAATCGTCTCCATATTTTGATGAATACGTGGCTCAAAGCTAGTCCATTGCGCTTCGGTTTTGGTCGAACTATTATCCAAAAGATGAAACCATTCCTCTATATCAAACGTTAGTATATTCATATCCTGAGTTTAATAATCTGTTAATACAAATATTTTGAAATCACATGACCCAAGTATACTGAACTTGCCAAGGGTTGATGTTTCCACACCTTAGTTAGATAAGTAAGATCTTTTAGTGACTTACCTAAGGGTTCGGAATAATTGTAAAAAATGGGGAGTTCTATTGGATTCCATTGCTTTTTAAATCTATGGTTATTACTATCGATTGTAGATCTACCAAAAGAGAAGTATCGGTATTTTTCTGCAATAGACGTTTTTAATATCTCCCAACAAATAAGTGCATGGATGTTATAACCGTCATAATCATTATCTGTTGCGGACCAGCATACTTCGTTAAAATTCAGATAGGAAAGGCTAAAACCTACTGCAATAACTTTGTTTGAGTCATAAACAACGGTTATTTGAGCCTTGCCAAAGTTGTAGTCCTCCAACAAGTTCCTAAAAAATATCTTTCCAATCGGGGGCGACCCAAACTGTAACATTTTTTGAGCGTATAGTCTATAATAATCGTCTAAAAGCTCTAGTCCCCCATGCTTTACGGTAAAATTATTCTTCTCGGCCTTTCTGATTTTTTGCCGTAATTTGGATTTAACCGTCATAATCTGCTCTTCTTTCGTGTCCTTTAGTTCTAGAACACAGCTTACCTTTTTATCATATACATAGTCCGATAGCTTCGAAAAACTTCTAATCTCGAACTTTTTCTCTCCTAGTATCGATTTTATGGTGATAGCCAGGTTCTCCGCACTGGAAAAAATGGGACCACCATAGGAAAAATGTGGTACCGATATTATTCTGTTCTTAAATAGAACCGTGGGAAAGACACCGATTATCTTGCTACCGTCCATTATAGCGAGGTTTTGGCAGTTATAACCAAAAGTTTTTTCCAAAATAGGACCCAGGGAGGGGTTGTGGGCTATCGTAATCATTTGATGGCCCTTTTCCTTTTCCAAAAAAATGTTCCAGACACCCTGTTCAATACCAGACTTAATTTCAATCATGTTAAACTAGTTTCGAATCCTTAAAAAAAACAACTTTAAAGCGTAATTTCCTTTTGAACTGTTATTCATCAATAGTGTTCTTTTGTCTTATGTTCTTCTCTTTGTACAGTCTGCTAAAAGATGGGGTTAAGTGTTTCCTTTTTCAAAAAACATCAATACACATATTTAGATATAATGTTTCCAAAAAATATTGACGTTCGTAGGGGTTGCAGTTTCCAAATCTTAGTTAAAAATGTAAATTCTTTCAAAGGTTTTCCAACTGGTTCGGAGTAGTTATAAAATATGGGTATTTCCATAGGCTGCCACTGCTTTTTATAGTGGTGATTACCAGAATCCTTGGTTGACCGTCCCATGGAAAAATAAACACAGTCCCTTTCAATGGAATTTTTTATGATGTTCCAGTATAATAAGGAGTTTACATTAAGCCTGTCATAGTCCCTATCGGTACTTACCCAACACATTTCGTTAAAACCTAAGTAACACAAGGTAAAACCGGCAGCCACTGGCTTGGAACCGTCGTATAGTGCAAAAATTTTTGCCAAGCCAAAGTCGTAATCCCTAAGCAGATTTCTAAAAAAGGATTTCCCAAAAGGAGGAGAACCCTTTTCCAACATTTTTTTGGCATAAACGGTATAGAAATCATCCAATAGTTCCGCTCCGCCACAGGCAGCTCTAAAATTCAGCTTTTCCGCTTTTCGTATTTTTCTTCTAAATCCGGATTTAAGAACTGCAAATTGTTCTTCTACCGTGGCCTTCAATTTTACAATTGAAGTAATTTTTTTGGCATATCTGTACTTTGTCAATTTGGAAAAGCTCCTAGCCTCAAATTTTTTGTTATCTAGAAGTTCAGTTAGGTCAAACTCTAAATCCGCATTAGCATCTAAAACAGGTCCCCCGTAGGAGAAATGTGGCATAGATACCCAAGTACTTCCGATTTTTACCTTTGGGAGCACTCCAACTATGTTACCATCCTTTTTAATCCACATATTCTTGCTCTCATATCCAAATGTTTTAGCCAATATTTTTCCCAAACATGGGTTGTGGGCAATGGTTATAAGCTGCTCCGCTTTTTGATTTTCTAAAAATTGGTTCCACTTAGTATGTTGTTCGCATGTAGAAAGTTGTATCATAACCTATTAAATACTAATCTTACAAAATATGGCATTACCCTAATGTCTCCCATAACGCGCTTTTTTGGCTCGTTCAAGGTTCTATATATCCCTTCTAAATTGTTATTTATCCACCACTCAGGAGCGCGTTTAACATTACCGGTATACACGTCAAAACTGCCTCCCAGACCTTGATAAACAGCGGGATGTTCTTGATACATTTCCTCCATTAAAAGTTCTTGCTTGGGAGAACCCATGGCAACGAAAACGATATCGGGTTTCTTTTGGGAAATGTCTGAAATCAACTCTTGACGTTCGGAATTATTTGTTAAGTACCCGTTTCTGTATCCTACAATCTTTATTTGAGGAAATTCATTCCTTAGTTTGGCTACCGTTGTCTCTATAGTTTCTTCTTTGCCGCCCACCAAATAAAATGTTTTACTGTCATGATAGCTTTCTACAAGATTTAGCCAGAGTTCACAGCCTGGTATTTTAGCAACCTTCTTGTGCCCTTTGCGCTTTAGTGCCCAGACGGCTCCTACACCATCTGCATAGCCTACATTTCTATTGATAATGGCTCGGGTCTGGTCTGTGGCATGATAAATTTTTTCTGCATTTACGGCCACCAAAATACTTTTATGCGCTAAAACATATTCCATAAGTTCTTTTCTGGACTTGGGCACATAAGTTTTTACTCCATTAAGCAATTGAGAAATCATTGTTGTTTAATTTTACTATTTGACTCAAACCAGAAATAAATACTCAATAACAGGAAAATCTGTTTTTCTCTATTGTAACCAATGCTATGTTGTTCCAGAATCTCTGCTACGTAGTTTTGATCGAAAACCTCAGAAAATTGCGAACCTGTTTTTAAGAGAATTTTCTTTACGCTATCCATTTCCTCCCTAAACCATCTGTTCGTAGGCGATTCAAATCCTTTTTTCTTTCTGTTTATAATGCTGTCAGGTAAAACAGTCTTAGCAAACTCCTTGTGAATAATTTTCCCCTGTCTACTATTTACTCTCAGATATAACGGAAGGCTTTCCATAAACTCAACTAGTTCAACATCCAACATGGGAACCCGACATTCCATTGAAAAATTCATGGTGATCTTATCGGTATAGTTCAGAAGATCATCCGCTAAGTTCATTCGCGTATCAATGGCCATCATTTTTTCCGCAGAATGTATTCTTGAACCACAATCCAATACATCATAAAAATTAGCCACCGCCTTTTTGCTTAAATCATCTGGTACAGCAATCAATTTTTGTATCTCTTCTTTAGAAAAGATTTCATAAACAGTTAAAAAACGTTCTATCTCATCGGAAATCCCTATGGATTTAGCACCCCTTATTACCTGTTCGTTTTTGCTACCAACCAATTGTGCTATCGGATTTAAGACACCACGAAATGGAGCTGGAATTTTAGTTCTTATATGTTCTGACCTATAACGGGTATACCCACCTAAAGGCTCGTCCGCACCTTGTCCCGTGAGAACTACTTTTACCTTCTCTGCCGCTAGTTGCGCCAAATAGTACATTGGAATCATTGAGGTAGTGGCGAGAGGTTCCTCAACTATTCTGGAACATTCCTTAATAAGTCCTAAAAAGTCTGAAAAGGAAATTTTTTTAACATAGTGCTCCAGTCCTAAAATTCTTGCGGTTTCTTGGGCATCCGCTATTTCATCCTCTTCAAAATCACCTTCGAACCCGATTGTAAACGCTTTTAGCTTTCCTTGGTAATGCTTTTTCGCCAAAGCGGCTATTACGGCTGAGTCTACCCCTCCGCTTAATAGAATTCCTACTTCAACATCTGCCAGTAATTGTCTCTGTACGGCCTCTTCCAATGCAATTCCATATTGCTGAACCAACTGCTCCTTTGTATCCTTACTTGCCGTTGGCAACGCTTTGGAAAAGCAATCCGAAACACTGTCAAGTTGCTTAGCACTTAATCGTACGTCATATCTATGCCCTGGCAATACTTTTTGAATCTTCCTATAGAGTGTGTTCGGGGCGGCATTGTAGCGTAATCGTAACAGACTGGCCAGGCCATCATAGTTAAGCTCATCTGCACTCAGCATGGCCTTTATTGGTCGTATCTCGGAAGAAAAAATCAGTTTTGAACCATCATCAAAATAATATAATGGCTTAACGCCAAAAGGGTCACGTGCCAACGTAAGTGAAGCTTTATCTACATCTAAAAATCCTATGGCGAATATTCCGTTAAAATCCTGTACGGCATTGGCACCAAAATGTATTAGATAATATAAAATGGTTTCCGTGTCCGAATGTCCATTATATAGAATATCCTTAGGTAACTTTTTCCGTAAATCCTGATGATTATAAATCTCTCCATTAAATATTAAGGCATATTTTTTACAACTAGAAATCATAGGTTGATGCCCTGCGGGAGAAAGATCAATGATTGAAAGTCGTCGTTGTGCTAATTGAATACTATGGTCATTTACCATAAAGAAATCAATACCAAAATCATCTGGGCCTCTATGCTTAATTTGATTTAGCATAGCCTCGTCAAAAGCTTGATTCACAGACCCTAGAATACCACACATAACTTTTTTTCTTACATATAAGTCCTGAGACTTATGTGAGAATCAAAATTAGTTAATTGGCTTCGCGAGGCTCAATAATACCGATGAAACGCTGTATCTCTCGACTTAGATACGAGTAAAATAAGAAGTTGTATATCGTGTGTATATTGGATTAAAATAATGTAAAAAACCACCTACAATACAGAAAGTGGTTTCGTATTTTAATGTAGTTCTAAAATCTTGAAAATTACTAGTATTGATGTTTCTTAAAACAGGTAGATAAAGCATACAGATAAGGCATTACTGCCCACCGTAGGGTATTTTTATTTCGTTTTATATTGAAAATATCAATAATGGAATACACGGTTCCAGATTTTACAAATGCCTTACTAATATTTTCCGATAAGGATAAAATTAATTCTGTATCATTCACTAATACTGCGAGGTGAAGCATTTCTGCATTATCGTACAAATCATACTTTACAATTGAGGGTTTATTGCTAATACTGAAACGTTTAAATAGTCCGGTCCTAGAATTGTAAAAGTTAGATTTCACATAACTATAACCTATTGCGACAACAGCCTCACTATTCTGCAAAGGGAACATTTTTGAAGTTTTGTAGATATTCTTCAAAATAAAACAAGAGTGAAAACAATCGATAAAGGAATCTTCACTATCTGGTTCATATAACCAAGATCCGTCCGCACGTTGTTTGCCCTGAATGAAATGGTAGAGTTTTCTAATTTTACCCTTTAGCAAGATATCTTGTTCGGGAAGGTGTTTCAAAAAAATAGTATAGGAAAGCATTGCATAAGAAACTGCATTGGTTACCAAACGATCTTTAGTAGGACCATACGAAGTAGCAATTACGTTTTCATCTTCAAACATTATTTTAATATCCTGCTCAAAAAAGTTAAAAATACTTTTTAAATGCGGCAAGTAGCTTGTATCCCCAGATAACTCTATATATCTATCCAAGGCTTCCAAAGCATAAGGCGTATGTGTACTAAATGGCGTGTTCTCGTCATAATCAAGTTCATCTCCTGCGGCCCACTTGAAACCTAATCCCCAGCAAAGACCGGAATATCCTTTACATGTATTCGCTATCAACCAGTCTATATGAGTTTTAGCTCCTGAGAGTAATTCTTTATCCTTTTCAATTTCATAAAGGTTAAGCAAAGCTAAAGTTGCTTGTGCCCGTACCGCTGGATATTCTTGCCTTTTATATACAACACGGGTTTTATTATTTAAAAAATTATCCCAAACCGTAAGCGCCGCGGCGGGTAAAATACCTAAAACTCTATTTGTGTTGTAAAGCTGTTTGATATAGATGCCCAAATCTATCATCCAAACATCATAAGGATCATAACATTCCAAATTGTTTCGTAATGTAAACTTTTTAATAAGTGCTATATCCTTGTGTACATCCATTTAATTGTTAGATTATGATCTGGTCATTCTGTTCCTTGTTCAAGCTTTGCATCAAGTAGTCCGTTAATCTTATGGAAACCGCGGTATTCATCAACATCCCGTGAGCATACTTGTAATTAAAACGTCCTATTTCTTCGGTCAATTTAGAATCCGAAACTAAACGCTCCAAGCTATGCTGTAATTCCAACACGCTCCCTACTCCTACAAAATATCCCATCTTTCCATCTTTAAAAAAATCCTCCAACCCTCCCACTGGAGTGGTAATAATTGGTAGTCCAAATGCCATTGCTTCTAAAACGGAGGTTGGTAAACCTTCACTATAACTTGGCAAACAATAGATATGACTACAAGTGAACAGGTTTATCTTTTGTTGTCCAACTACATGGCCGCTCATGCTAATAGCATCCTTTTGCTTTATATAATCCGATACCGCTTTGAACGCTTCCCCGTCTCCTGCAATTACCAATTCTAAATTGGGAAATTTTTGTCTTATGTTTTCAAAAGCATCTATGGTTTCATAAACTCCTTTTTCCTTTAATAGCCTAGATAAAAAGAGGATTCTAATTTTTGCTGTACTATTTTGTGAAGTATATTTTTGTTCGATATTAAAATCTTTAAGCATTTTTGCATCAACAGCGGTGGTCTCTACCACAACATTACCTTGGTAACCCCATTCCCGCAACTTTTCTCCAAACTTTTGAGACAGCACGAACAGGGTTGTTGCCTTTCCAAAAGATGTCTTAAAAAAACGTAGGTATTTTTGGCCTACCCTTTCTTCAAAAGCTAAATCCCAACCATGAAAAAAAGCCACAAAAGGAATTCCTTTTTTTGCTAGTTGCCTGGCAAACAATCCGTCCCTAAAAAAGCTTCGAAAACCCAAAGACGGATTTAAAAAAAATAGGTCCGTGTCCTTACCTAGAGCTTTACTGAAATTACGTTGATCGAGCAATGGACCAAAAATATTTATACCATGCCCACCAATTTCCAAGGTGTTTACCTGAATGGTATCAGACTTATAAAGTTCGGGTAATAAAGCGTTCCAAAAAGCACTTACACCACCTGGAGTACTTAACTTAGGAACTGTAATAAGCACTTTCTTTATCATGCTAATTGCTTTTCGTTATTAACCTGCATACGCTGTTTCATAGCCTTTTTATAAATCAAACTCTCAAACTCTAACTTCACAAAAACGAGCACCATAAACGCATCCAATTCAAACCACATCCCTCCTTGGGTAAGCATTAAGGAAACATATAAAAAATAGACTGCTATAGAAAGTCTAAAGGACGGCATTTTTCGTCGCTCCCAAATAAACCTTAGTAATGATACTAAGTAACCTATAAAAAATAAAACGCCTAAGAGACCATTTTGCCCCAATTGGGTAAAGAATTCGTTATGTGCGTATACCCTTATTCCAGTTACCTCCCCTATTTTATCAAGCAATCCCTCATAGCCAAATCCAAAAAAGATTTCAAATACGCTACCATTGAACCATAGGTCAAAGGAAGCTTTCCAAAACAGTAGCCTACCGGAACCCGCAGCAGTCTGTCTTCCATTTCGGATATCAAAAATACGGTTGTAAAAGGTTTCATTCGTTTCTAAAAGATATATAAAGCCAAATACTAAAATAGCAACCGCCAAAACAGCTCCTAAAATTTGTTTTAGCGTTAACTTGTTCGGCATGAAGATAAATACAAGCCCAATAAAAAACATAGCATAACCAGTTCTGATAAATGTGAGATAAATCAAATAAATACCAAATACCAAAAGCACGTAATTCAGCTTTTTGTATTTTATGATACTAGATTTTAATTTAATGAAAGCCAATAGAATAAGAACTGCTGTAGTGGTGGTAATTGCTGCTCCATGAGTGTTTTGAAACATACCCGCATAGCTATCAAAATCCTCATAAAGTATAGCGTCCTTGGCCTTTGACTGAATCAATCCAAAAACAAAAGGGATTCCAGAAATAATTATGAATTGGGCAAAGCCCAACAAGATAGTATCCAACTTCTTCAGGTCTTTTACTTTCAAGGATACATATTCATACATCAACGGGAACATCATATACCTGACAAAATCTATGATGCCAGCCACATAACTCACCGAAAAACCTCCGGTAACCAAGTTTTTTGCCGCTCTTGCATACGACCATTTTATAAAACCCGGTTTCTCCCTATTCCTAATTACAATGACCTGCCATATTAAAAATCCAAATAAGGGTAACTTCCAAACCTGAGAAAATGTTGTTGGACCCACCGGTTGTGGTCCCAAATAAATGAGGAAAAAAATAATGAGATACGGTAAAATGGTTTTTGCAATTCTCATGTATAGTTCATCAATAAAACTAAGGCCTACTTTTTGCCCACATAACTGTTTAACAATTCTTTTAAATGCAAACGTTTGTCCAATTCTTTAAACGAATACCAAGCGGATAAAAGTATAATCGGGACACCAAGCGCGTAAATCCATGGAAAGGACAAGAAAGAGATGATACCAAAACATAGCAAGGCAAGACCAAACTGAATTGAGAATAATTTTACAAAATCGCTATGAAAGCTAAATCCGTAATTTTTACTTGCAATTAAATAAACTTGAATAAGATATAGGATATAGGAGACGAGAAAAGAAACTCCCAATCCGGTCAATCCCCAAAAATAGTAACCTAATAAATTAAGCCCAAGCAAATACAGATTGGAAATAAGCTCACTCCAAAAAAAGAGTTTACTCTCTCCTTTGGCAATAAAAATAAAACCTACTACCCATGCAGGCACTTTAAAGAACATCCCTAGAAAAGCCCAATAGATCATAACATCTACGGCAACAAATTCACTTGAATAGAGTATAATAATTACCCATTCTATAAAGATTAAAAAAGCAATTAATACAGGTGCCAAGATAAGCAGTGCAATTTCGGCCTGTTGATTAACCAGTTTGTTGGAGTTAACATTATCACTCGCCACCGCAGATAGTCTTGGGTAATAATCTGTCTCCATAGCTGTAAAAAGCAGCCCTACATAGGTAGAAATCAATGCGATACCGGCATTGTACAATCCAACCTGTTGGACACCACCAAAATTATTTATAAAAATACGTATGACATAAGATTCACCCAGAACCATTATGCCACTAAGGCTAAGCATAAAGCCCATCATCATCATGCTCTTGCCTTCTACCATTATTTCCGCGGTCGTAACCTTTGCCTTTTCAATTTTTGTTTTAGCTCCATAATAGCGTGCTACCAAATATGTAAAAACGGCTGTTAAAATGAGGGCAGGAACTATACCCTCTAGACGCCAATGATAATATAACGGAATAGAGACCGCTAAACCAAAGGCAGACCCTACTACGTTGGCTTTTGCCAATTCCTTTAGTTTGCGAAGCCCTTGTAGCACAACAAATTCACCACTGGCAAGTTGTTTAAGTAAAAGGGTTATGGAAAGCCAAATAAAGGCAATGGTATACTCGTTATTACCAAAAGCAATTTCACTGAGCCAAGAAGAGAGTACCAACGTTAGTAGCGCGCCAAAAATACCCGTAAACCACACCAGCCGCTTTACAACACCAATTACTTTTTCTATTCTTTTTTTATTGTTGGTCTCATTAGCTGCAGCAATATCCTTAACCGCGCTAATTCCTAGTCCAAAATTTGTCAATGAACTAATCAGTAAAATAGTAGAATTAAACAATCCCAAAACTCCAATACCAGCGGGTCCCAAAAGTACGGCCACTACTTTTGATCTAACAATAGAAATAAGGATATTAAAAACCTGTACACCCCCAAAAATGGAAGTAGCCTTCATTATTTGTCTGTAACTACTGCTATTTTTTTGCTGAACTTCTTTAGACACCCTAGATAAATTAATATTAATAGGCTAACACTGTTTATACTTAAAGCGTATGATTTAAACGATACGATCAATTAAATTTTACACGGCAAACCACTGAACTATACCTGTAATCCTAGTCCACAATTTTTTCCGGGTTTGAAGATTTTTCTTCTGCAAATTTTCCTTTGAGCCTTTGAATCTTTTTTAATCTGTCACGGGTAATATGCTTAAAACTATTTTCCAATAATTTGGTATTGTTAGCTTCGATTGTTTCCGGCTCTTTAGAAATTTTGGTCTTTTCCTCATTTTTGAACAAACCGTTTCTTTTAGAATAGACTACCGAATCTGAATTAATGCCTGTTAAGCCACCAGCCTTACTTTGTATCTTATTCGGAACAGGTTGTTGTTTCATTTCTGAAGGTGATTCGATAGTCCTTTTGTCAAACACCGATAAAAATGGAGCTAGGTACACAAATAGCCCAATTATCAAGGTTAAGAATAAATGAGTATGAATTTCTAAATCGTTGGCTAAAAAGGAAATTCCCATAATCAGTATACTTAATAAACTTAATACAATTGTTGCTTCCTTGTGATCCAGACCTATTCGCAATAATCTGTGATGTATATGATTGGCGTCTGCACTAAACGGGCTTTTACCCTGTTTGATACGAATTGAAAACACCCGTAATAAATCAAATAATGGATAGGACAATATTGCCAATAAAATCACTGGAGCATTGGACACCAAAGAAGATGAAATACTTGTAGTATTTAACGCCAAGAGACTTATTCCTTGGTATGCCAACAAAAACCCAGCAAGCATAGAGCCACAATCGCCCATAAAAATCTTTTGTTTACTTGACAAATTATACCTCAGAAAACCAAGGATAGAACCAATGAGAACAAAAGAAATCAAGGTCATTAAATAGTGTTCGTTAATAAAGAATAAAATACCGAAAACTATACTTGAAAGAATTGAAATTGATCCTGCCAAACCATCTATTCCGTCTACGAGGTTCAAAGCATTAATGATAAGTACAAAGACAAAAACTGTAAACATGATGGAGATGAAGTAAGGTAACTCGCCTACTCCCAGCATTCCTTCAAAACTAATAATTCTAACATTCGTGAGTACCACAACATTAAGAACGGCTATTAACTGACCCAGTAGCTTCTTATTTGGAGCCATTGAAACCAAATCATCCTTTACGCCTAAAAACAAAAGAATAATTGATGAACCCAATAAAGCTAAAAGCTTCATAAGATCTGCAGACTCCAGCTCAATTAACAATCCATAAAAAATAATAGAGAGGGAAAATGCTATAAACATACCTAAACCACCCAAAGTAGGGGTCAAATCTTTATGCATTTTCCTGTTGTCCGGAGTATCCATGAGTCCCTTTTGCTTAGATACATTGATAATAACCTGATATAAATAGAATCTGGTAGATAGAACAAAGGCAGAAAAACCGGCCAAAAGTGGCATGTAGTGCACATTTAAAAACAAATCCTTAATAGTGTTCATTCGTAGGGTTTAATACGATAAGAAATTTCACGCAATACCCAAGCATTCATTAATTAAATAAAACATTCAGTAAGTGAAAGCACTCAGGTCTAAACGACTTTCTTAAAAAATTTAAGGTTATGTTCTTAGATTATTCTTGTGGGGAAAAATAACATCTAACTACGTTACTGAGCTAAATCTATGGGTAAGCAATAAACTTTAGAAGATATATCGGTATGTTGCATCCTTAATCGATAACTTACGCAAACGCCCATTATTTGGGGCCTTATCGATAAACAACAGTCTTACCTTTTCTTCTGACCTAGCTTATACTAGTACACTTTCACTTTTTGTAGTATTCCTCTTTAACTAAGAAACCTATCAGCTATATTTTTTTCCAAATAATCAATATGATGAATACTGCTCCTAAGTATAATTGTGCCTCGAATGCTATAACTTCCGATATAACGTGAAAAAAATAACAAAACCAAAATCCCAATGATCAATAGAAGAAGTCTCGGAATATCTTATATAAAGCAATCATTCAGCTTTTAAGCAAATAAGAAATATCAAAAAAAAGGTGAATAAAAGGGTCTGTCAATAGCTCTTAAGTACTAAAAAAACTAAAAGCACTACCCCCATACTTTCGTTCTTCGGAAAAATTAGGTAATCCAGATAAGTTGGTTCGTTTCGAATGTTCAATAATCAACACGCCATCCTCTATAAGCATATTATTTGCAAAGACGAGCTCGGAAATTTTAGCAAAATCGATTTCCTCCATATCGTAAAAAGGATCAGCGAAAATAATGTCATATTGCTGTGTATGCTTAGCCAAAATGAAAAAACATCGCTTTTAATTGTTTTTATACCTAATTCTAACTCGTTGGATATTTTATCTATATAGTTTACACATCCAGCCTCTATATCCACTGCAGTGAGTTGTACGACGCCTCTAGAAGCAAACTCAAAGCTTATATTTCCCGTACCGGAAAAGAGATCCAAAACCTTCAAATCCGGAAAATAAAAACGGTTGTTCAATATATTGAATAAGGCCTCTTTCGCCATATCCTTAGTAGGACGTACCGGCAAATTATTTGGTGCTGTAAGACGTCTTCCTTTATGTTTACCAGCTATAATACGCATTATAAGGTGTTTAAAATGGTGAAGTCTATCCGTGGGCCCTCCTGCTCACATAACTGCAAATGCTGTGGAAAAACAGGAGCGAAAATAACGATATTCTTTATGTAGTTATGACATAATTCAAAAACAGGATCATCCTCTTCGATAGCGCCAAAGAGCTTTACGGGTACTTGATTAGTATCCAGTTCTAATTGCTCTAACACAAACAGTAGATAGTAGGCAAAATCTTCGTCGGTCTCATATAAGAAACTATTATACAATAGAAGATTTTTTTGTGCGATTACGCAGATATCCAATTGATTTTTACTGACATGTGCGTAACAAATTGCCTCTTTATGGCTCCCATAACCATTTAATAAAGATTGTATGATAATCGTACCATTATGTAAAAAAGTAAACTCACCAAAAACATCATACACGTAGTTATTAATATTCGCGTATGGAACGTAGACGTTTACCATATCCTGGTTTTCAACCTCATCATAGGCCAATGAGTCGGTTGCAAAAATACGTGCATTAAACTTGAGGTAATCTGAAAGTGAATTAGGATCAAAAAGAGATTTTGGCACCAGACCGAACAAATGGTTTCTATGCACTACCGTAACTTCATCGAACTGTTTTTCGTGTAAGTCGTGTCTCTTAAAAAGTTTATCAAGTTGAGCTAGCACTTCAATAATGTTAAGCTCTTTTACAAAAACTACAGTGTCCGATTCTATAATTTGTTGTGTGACCGTATCGGCCGCACAAAAAGAAAGTCCATTCAAGCTAACCTGAATGGACAATTTCTTAAAATTTTTATCCGGTATCTCCGAACTATTGTTTTTTCTCTTTTTTGTCATAAATCGGTGGCCAGTTACCACTTGTACTTACTTCGTCCATAGATCCAACCTTAATTTCGGATCCATTTACCTCTTCAACACTCATTTGAGCATTTTCGCGTGCTAATAAGTCTTTTGGCTGATCGCTCAATAAAATACTTTTGGCCACTTTGGCTTCAAAGACTGGAGCTCTATACCCACTTTTTTCAACAAAACCAGCATCCATACTTATCTTCTCGCCGTTGGGCGCTCCTGGTATGTCCATTAAACTCTTATATCGTGTGTCCTTTTTGAAAAGTGAATCTTTTACCGACACAAAACCTAAAGTATCTATTATTTTTACTTCTTTCAACATATCAATTTGATAAGACTTATCAAATTCCATAAAAGAAGAATCTCTTTGTTGCGTGATAACATAATTACCCGTATCTATAAATTTGATAAGGCTATTGAAGTCCTTGGCATAATTTCCGTTAACCGTTTTATAGGCCTCTTGTGAGTTCCTAATGTCCTTTAACTTTGCAACGACTTTGCCAAATCGTTCAATTTTAACTTTTTTAAATTCAATAGGTCCGGTAACCGAATTGTAGATAAGGTATCCTAAACCAATACATGCAATCCAAAGTACAATTTGAATAATGGTCTTCATTTCGTTAAGTGTTAATTTAATTTAGTGGTTCCAACAAATCTACAATTTTTTTTTAATGAGAAAAGTTTTTGCGGAAAAAATCATCTTTATCTTTGACCTTGCATGAAACAACTTACATCAGCGACGTATTATAAGGAGTTAATAACCAAATTTCCACATGAACCAACGTTAAAACAACAGATAGCCTTAGAAAAGCTGGCAACTTTTGTGTTATCTAAGGAAAAGGATGAAGTTTTTCTACTTAAAGGTTTTGCTGGAACCGGAAAGACCACCTTGATCGGTACGGTGGTCAACAGCTTGTGGAAATCACGTATGAAAGCCGTTTTAATGGCTCCTACAGGTCGTGCTGCCAAGGTAATGTCCAATTACTCCAAAACCCAAGCGTTTACCATTCACAGAAAAATTTATTTTCCAAAAAAACAAGGAGGTGGAGGTGTTCAATTTGTATTGGCACCTAATAAGCATAGGGATACCTTATTTATTGTGGATGAAGCTTCCATGATTCCGGACAGAGCTGCAGATTCTAAACTTTTTGACAATGGCTCCTTGTTAAACGATTTAATGATGTTCGTTTATTCCGGTCATAATTGTAAGCTATTATTGATCGGCGATACCGCACAATTACCACCGGTTCACCTTAGTCTAAGTCCCGCACTAGATCCGGGCACCCTGTCCCTGAACTACAACAAGGAAGTTATTCAGCTAGAATTAGACGAGGTAGTTCGCCAAGCAGAGAATTCTGGAATTTTGTTGAATGCTACCCTTTTACGGGAACAACTACAAGGCGATTTTTTTGAAAGTTTCAAATTTGATGTACTCCCCTATACAGACATCGTTAGACTCATTGACGGACACGAGATCCAAGAAGCCATAGACGAATCCTACGCACAAAACGGTAAAGAAGAAACAGCCTTTATCGTACGTTCCAACAAAAGGGCAAATCTTTACAATCTTAATATACGGGAACGTATCCTATTCCTCGAGAACGATTTAGCGGCGGGAGATTTTATGATGGTGGTAAAGAACAATTATTTCTGGCTTAAGCCTAGCTCAGAGGCCGGTTTTATTGCTAATGGTGATATCATTGAGATTCTAGAAATATTCAACTTTAAGGAGATCTACGGCTTTAAATTTGCAGAGGTTAAAGTACAAATGGTAGATTACCCCAATATGACACCTTTTGAAACAGTCCTTCTTTTGGATACCATTAAAGCGGAATCGCCTTCACTTTCTTACGAAGAAGGCAATAGGTTGTACCAAGAAGTACTAAAAGACTACGCCCACGAAAGCTCCAAATACAAAAAATTCCTTGGCGTAAAGAATAACAAATATTTCAATGGGCTTCAGGTAAAATTCTCATATGCCATTACCTGCCACAAGTCACAAGGTGGCCAATGGAACACCGTATTCGTGGAGCAGCCCTACTTGCCTAACGGAATAGACAAAGAGTACTTAAGATGGCTGTATACAGCGGTTACCCGTGCAAAACAAAAATTATATCTCATTGGCTTTAAGAACGATTTTTTTGTTGAATAAGAAAAGGCTATTTTAGTATTTATGTAGTGTTAAAGCCAGAAATGGGATGTTGTTAATAATGTTTCAAACAAGAAACGCTACAGCTAAAAAAAGAAATCAGTAAACTTAAAGTATGACAACGGAAACCATGTTAAGTATATTTTTAGGGGTTGGGTTGGCTGCCTCTGTTGGGTTTCGTGTCTTCCTGCCCCTTTTTGCCTTGAGTCTCGCTGCTTATTTTGGTACTTGGGAGCTTAATGATAGTTGGCAATGGATTGGTAGTCTAGCTGCACTACTTACACTGGGAGTTGCTACCATCGTTGAAATTTTCGCTTATTTTATTCCTTGGGTAGACAATCTTCTGGACAGCATAGCCATACCCTTGGCAGCCATAGCGGGTACCGCGGTGATGGTGTCTACCGTTGCAGGGTTAGATCCCGTCGTTACATGGTCCTTGGCAATCATTGCCGGTGGTGGAACAGCAACTGCGATTAAAGGAGCTGGAGCTACTGGGCGCCTTGCTTCGACCACAACTACAGGTGGAATGGCAAATCCTGTATTGGCTACAGTGGAAACAGGAACAGCCGTCGTAGTTACTGCAGCCTCTATATTTGCGCCGATATTCGCCTCGGTTCTAGTGATTATTATTTTAGTACTTATTTTTAGAATCTACAGAGGCTTTAGACCTAAAAAAAGTGGTCGGTGATAAAAAATGTAATAAGTAGAAACGTCATCGATACAGACAGCATGAGAGTTAAGCAAGCAAACATACCTAATCGATAGAAATCAACATAGAACTAAACCTTTAAAGCAAGTGAAAATTATCGCCATGATACCTGCCCGTTATGCGGCTTCTAGATTTCCTGCAAAATTAATGCAAGACCTCTCCGGGAAACCGGTCATTGTACGCACCTATGAAGCCGCGGTTACTACCAAACTCTTTGATGCTGTTTATGTAGTTACCGACAGTACTATCATTCATGACACGATTATAAGCGCAGGTGGTTTGGCCCTCATGAGCAAACAAGAACACGAGTGCGGTAGCGATCGCATAGCGGAGGCAATTACAGATATGGATGTGGATATTATTGTAAACGTTCAAGGAGACGAACCCTTTACAGATCGCGAAAGTCTTGCCAGTGTTTTGGCCGTTTTTAAGAACGATACACACAAAGAAATCGATTTGGCATCCCTCATGGTACAAATTACCGACGAAGAAGAAATCAATAACCCCAATACGGTAAAGGTCATTGTGGACACTAGAAACTTTGCACTCTACTTTTCGCGTGCGCCTATTCCCTATCCTAGAGCAAAAAATGTAGGTACGGTGTATTACAAACACAAAGGTATTTACGCTTTTAGGAAAAGTGCCTTGATGGATTTCCAAAGACTACCTATGCTACCTTTGGAGGCGACCGAAAAAATTGAGGCTATCAGATATTTAGAATATGGGAAAAAAATAAAAATGGTGGAAACTACGGTTTCGGGAATTGAAATAGATACGCCGGAAGATTTGGAAAAAGCACAAGCGGCATGGAAATAGACTTCAAACCAATAAAAGTCATAGGCTTTGATGCCGATGACACGCTTTGGATCAACGAAACCTACTTTAGGGAAGCCGAAGAGCGTTTCGCGGATTTTTTAGAACCTTATGAAACCAAAAACAAGATAGATCAGGAGCTGTTTATAACGGTTATGAAAAACTTGGATTTATATGGGTACGGAATAAAGGGATTTATGTTATCTATGATAGAATGTGCTCTAGAGCTTTCCAACAATGAGATTCCCCAGGCTACGCTTTCTAAACTATTGGAAATAGGCAAAGAAATGATAGCCAAGCCAGTAGATATTTTGGAAGGTGTGGAAGATGTATTAAAAAAACTTAATGGAAACTACAGATTGATAGTCCTTACCAAAGGAGATCTCTTAGACCAAGAACGTAAACTTGAAAGGTCCAACTTATCAGACTATTTCCATCACGTAGAAGTATTAAGCGATAAAAAAGAAAAAAACTATCAGGACTTGCTAAACCATCTTGAAATTTCTACAAGCGAATTTTTGATGATAGGCAATTCCTTAAAATCGGACGTGTTACCTTTGGTAAATATTGGCGCCAGTGCAATTCACGTCCCTTTTCACACTACTTGGAAACATGAGGAAGTAACTGCCCCACAAAAGAAATCTGGATATATTACCGTTCAGAAACTAACAGATGTACTGGACTATTTATCATGAGTAAAATGGAGCTAAAAAAAGAAAGAAGATTGAAGAACATACCTACTAAAGCATCAGAAAAGTATCGTAATTTCCCAATGGTCCCCCGCGTAGTTTTCGGCAACGGCTGTTTTGACCAGTTGGGAGATATCCTAATGGCAAAACGAAAGCATTCTGAAGCTCCTATTATATATCTAGTCGATGCTGTTTTTGAAGGATCGAAACTTGTGACCAGGATTCCTAATATATTCTGTGATCAAATCATTTATGTATCCGCAGAAGAAGAACCAAGTACGGCACAAGTAGATGCTTTGGTAACGATGATAAAGCAAAATTTCCAAGAGTTACCTTCAGGTATCGTTGGTATTGGCGGCGGTACAATTTTAGATCTCTCCAAGGCAGTTGCAATTCTTTTGACCAACCCAGGAAGTGCTGTTGGCTATCAAGGATGGGATTTAGTACAGAAAAAAGCCATTTACCATGTTGGTATACCGACCATAAGCGGAACTGGAGCTGAAGTATCCAGAACTACGGTTCTTTTAGGGCCAGATAAAAAACTAGGTATTAATTCTGATTTTACCACCTTTGATCAAGTACTATTAGATCCGGAGCTTACCAAAGGTGTATCCAAAGAACAGCTCTTTTATACGGGAATGGATTGTTTCATTCATTGTGTAGAATCGCTAAAAGGCACATTTTTAAATGCCTTTAGTCAAAGTTATGGGGAAAAAGCCCTAGACCTTTGTAAAGAAGTTTTTCTTGGTGATATCCCAGAAAATGAATCTCGCGAAAAACTAATGATGGCATCTTGGCATGGCGGTATGAGTATCGCATACTCACAAGTAGGCGTAGCCCATGCCCTTAGCTACGGCCTAGGTTTTCTTTTAGGTGTAAAACATGGTATTGGCAACTGTTTGGTATTCCAACATTTAGCGGAGTTTTATCCGGAAGGGGTGGCACTTTTTAATGAAATGATGCATAAACATAACATTAAGCTCCCTAAAGGCATCTGTATGCACTTAACGGATGCGGAGTTTGATAAAATGGCAGCAATTGCCATGGGAATGGAACCTCTTTGGGAAAACGCGTTGGGCGAACAATGGAAAGCAATTATTACGCCTGAAAAGATTATATCAATCTATAAAAAAATATAGCTTCCGTTTTGTTATAAAAATACAAACGACCCATCATTAGAATCAAAACATAGCGAATGCAGAGTGTAGCTAAATTCATATATTTTAAAATACTAAAATGGTCTTTGGTGGGCGAATTTCCATCAGGAATTAAAAAATGTGTCATCATTGTAGTCCCACATACCAGTTGGTGGGATTTTTTACTGGGCTTACTTGTACGTAGTGTATGGCAAGAGGAAATTAATTACATAGGTAAAAAAAGCCTCTTTGATTCGCCCTTTGGATGGTTTTTTAGATGGACCGGCGGTACGCCAATCGATCGGAGTAAATCTAATGATACAGTTTCTGCCATTGCACAAGTTTTTAAGGAAAAAGAAAAGTTTAGGCTTTCCTTATCGCCAGAGGGTACACGCAAAAAAGTAACCCAGTGGAAAACCGGATTTTACTTTATCGCCAAAGCGGCAAAAGTACCCATTGTATTGGTAGCCTTTGATTATGGAAACAAACAAATAAAAGTTTCGAAACCACATTTCCCAACTAGTGACCAAGAAGCAGATTTTGCAAACTACACAGCTTTTTTTAAAGGTATAAAAGGAAAGGTTCCAGAATATAGTTATTAGTAGTCTTCAAGTTAAAAATCAAAGATTGCGAGGATATCCAATTATTATGAATATCAGAGACGTAAACTATCCCATAACTGCTTACCCTAGATGCATATGGAATCAATAGCTATGAAAAAAAAAGCGGACAGATGACAGGAAATTCACAACTGGTAGAATAACATATATTATACATCTATAGCCTAATTTACAACACTTTTTGTCCATGTCTCTTGCAAACAAAAAGCCACGTCTCCACGTGGCTTTTTTAACTAACGTTAACTAACTCAAACTTAACTTTACTTCAATTTTATTTTTTAGGTTGTTACTCTCCTTGACCTAGCGAAAAGGCTCGTTTACCATCAAACTCGTAAAGGTTTTCGGTTTTTATAACATCAAAACCTTTATTGAACAACTTGGATAATAAGGCAACGACCTGCTCATAATCAACTGGGGCATATACTGGTTGTCCGCCTGTTACCTGTGTGTCATTTGCAACAAACCTACATCTCCAATGATCCGTGCAATAGGTCTCTTTCATTCCTCCAGGAAAAACCTTTACCCCACGGTTCGTAATCATCTTGAGCTTCAATTTAAATGCATCCAAGTGTGATAAGGCTTGTCCAATTTCTTCAGGATCAGAACCTTTCCAGTCTATAAAAATATCAACACCTAACAGTACTTTCTTTTCTACTCTTCTTTTATAAGCTGGGATGGTTATAGTCCCAGTACCTTTGGCCATATTACTTGTTGGCAGTTTGTCAGGAAATTGACCCAACTTTGCTATAACCGCAGCTGCAAACTCAGAAGTCGAAACCTTTTTCCTGCTGATTTTTTCGTCATAAATATCAGCGGTATGGTATCCGTCTTCTATCGCAGCCAACCATGCATTTTTTATTTTATCCGCAATACCGGCTTGTCCTACATGCGCTAACATGGATATGGCTGCGTTAATCAAACCTGAAGGATTTGCGACGTTCTTACCTGCGATATCCGGTGCTGAACCATGGATAGCCTCGAACATGGCCACATTGGTGCCAATATTTGCAGAGCCCGCCATTCCTACGCTACCTGCAATTTCGGCAACGATATCCGAAATAATATCCCCATATAGGTTAGAAGTAACCACTACATCATAATTTTCCGGATTTGCCGCTAATCGGGCAGCACCTATATCAATAATCTGAGCATCACTAATTATTTCTGGATACTCTGCTGCAATTTCATCAAATACTTGGTGAAACAGGCCATCCGTAAGCTTCATAATATTATCCTTCACCATGCATGTCACTTTCTTGCGTCCGTACACACGTGCATATTCGAAAGCGTATCGCACAATTTTTTCACAACCAGGTCTTGTAATCAACTTTAAACATTGTACTACATCTTGCGTCTGTTGATGCTCGATACCTGCATACAAATCCTCTTCATTCTCTCTGATTACTACCACGTCCATGTTTGGGAAGTGAGTATGTACATATGGATGCAAGGCAGTAACAGGCCTTACGTTTGCAAACAAGCCTAAGGATTTTCTCAAAGTGACGTTCAAACTCTTGTAACCCTTGCCTTGTGGAGTGGTTATCGGTGCTTTTAATATCAGTTTATTCCTATTTATAACCTCCCAAGTCTCTTTAGCAATACCTGCAGAATTTCCAGATAAATATACCTGCTCTCCTAATTCTATATATTCTGGCTCTATGTTTGCGCCTGCAGCGTTTAGGATTTTAAGGGTAGCATCCATAATTTCCGGACCTATTCCGTCACCTTTTGCTACAGCTACTTTAACCGCTGTTTTGTTTGAACTGTTTTGTACTGTTTCGTGTAATACCTTGCTGTTCATAGTTGATTAATTTGTTTAACACTACAAAGATTAACTATTTAAACCATATATTTTTATTTATGTTTTTCATATAAATTATAAATTATTTTAATGGTATTAATCTAATATGGTAAACTGTAATCCGCATGGAGTTAGATTAAGGAAAGACTTGCCGAAAAATAAGAACATAGTAATGTAGTATCTGAATTATAAGGTAAAATACTTGTGGTAATTGGTATTTTCAAAGTAGGGAGTCTATAGTATTGGAAATAATTACAAGGCTCTTTTTAAGAAAAACAGAGGCTCGCTTTGAATAACAAACAAAACGGTGTCACCAATCAAAGTAGCCAAACAAAGTATTTTTTACATTCTTTAATCGGGTAAACTCAAATCTTGTAGTCTAGTTAAATCCCGTAAATAGCAGATTTACTATTTCATTAAAAAAAGCAGGCCGTAAGCCGGATTCTGTATACCCTAAACTAGGTTTAGGAATACCTTATCATTTATCTAGGCCAGTGGTTACCCAAAGGCTCTAACCGCCTACCCTTCGGCTCGGGCGCGCAACCCTTTCCCGATCGAAATCGGGACGCCGGTTTACATGACGTTTCACCGTATAGAGTTTGCCTGATTTCACTACAGCCGAACTGTACTTGCTTTCTGTTGCACTTGTCCTCACCTTTCGGCGGACGGGCGTTACCCGCTATACTGCACTATGGTGTCCGGACTTTCCTCTCCGTGCGAACATAAGCTCAACACGCAGCGATAAGGTGGCCTGCTATTGGCAAATGTACTGCAATTGTTGATAACTAAAGATGATCTACACTTTAAATCGACCAAAGAATAGGAAGCTATTTTTATATTTGTAATAGGACAAAATCAAATAGATTTGGAACCATTTATTGTATCGGCCAGAAAGTATAGACCCCAGTCATTCAAGGATGTTGTAGGGCAACAGGCCATTACAAATACCCTTCAAAATGCGATTATTAACGATCATCTTGCTCAAGCCCTTTTGTTTTGCGGACCAAGGGGAGTTGGTAAAACAACCTGTGCCAGAATATTGGCCAAACAGATAAATTCCGATGGTACAGAAAGTCCGGATGAGGATTTTGCTTTCAATATATTCGAACTTGATGCTGCCTCCAACAACGGTGTTGATCAAATACGGGAACTTACCGATCAAGTCCGCATTCCACCACAGGTAGGAAAATACAAGGTGTATATTATTGATGAGGTGCACATGTTGTCTACCAATGCCTTTAATGCATTCTTAAAGACTTTGGAGGAGCCTCCCGCCCATGCTATATTTATTTTGGCAACAACCGAGAAACACAAAATTATTCCAACTATCTTATCTCGATGTCAAATATTTGATTTTAAGCGGATTACAGTCAATGATGCTGCAGAATACTTGAAGTACATTGCAGAAAGTCAAGGCATCAATGCCGATGAAGATGCCTTACATATCATTGCGCAAAAAGCAGATGGCGCTATGCGGGATGCGCTTTCTATTTTTGACAGGGTCGTCAGTTTTTCTGGAAAAGAACTGACCAGAAAGGCGGTGACGGAAAACCTCAACGTACTTGATTACGATACCTATTTTAAAACTACCGATTTTATTTTAGAACATAATATTCCACAGGCGCTCCTTCTATTCAACGAAACCTTAGCACTAGGCTTTGACGGACATCACTTCATTAACGGATTGGCTTCACATTTTAGGGATTTAATGGTCTGTCAACATCAGGAAACAATTGCGCTCCTAGAGGTCGGGGAAGCCGCACAAAAAAGCTATCGAGACCAAGCACAACGAACGTCCTCCGCTTTCCTGCTCAAAGCTTTAGATTTAGCCAACGAATGCGATCTCAATTATAAAACCAGTAAAAATCAACGATTGCTGGTGGAACTTACACTAATGAAACTTGCCTCTATCGATTTTGATGGAGAAAAAAAAAATCCTGAATCGGTAGCACTTCACAATAAGACTATCAGTTTTATTGCTCCTGCAGCTTTTTACCATAATATCCCTTCTGCACCGAAGACAAATAAAACAACGGTTAGTGCCCAAGAGTTAGTAGCAAATCAAGAAGCAAAAGTCCAAAAAATAAATGATACGCCTAAAGCTCATGAGGTTGAAATTACTGAAAATTTGGTATCAGAACCCCTAATACCAGTTAATGAAGAGCGCCATCAAAAGGACATCCCCACATCTGCATCCGAGCCTGAATCCAAGATTACACAATCTCCTGAACAAAAAGCAATAGCTTTACCGACACAAAAGGAAAAACCAAGTACCCCTAACATTAATATAAAGACCACGGCAAAAAGGGTTTCCGGTTTATCCATATCTAGTTTAAAAGCGAAAAAGCAGCACGAACTAAATAAAATTGAAGTCATAATCGACGAAGATGCGTTACCTAAGGATACGTTTACAGAAGAAACACTACGACTACATTGGAACGAATTTGTAAATCAAATTGATGCCAAAGGTCAAAAAATACTAGCATCAAACCTGAGCGTTGATATTCCGAAACTAAAAGATGGCTCAGTCATCTGTATCGAAATGCCCAACGGTACTATGAAAAAGGAAATTGAGCGCGAAAACTATGAGTTGATGGAGTACCTACGCGCAAAACTCAACAATCATTTCATACAATTACAGATTACCGTAAACGAAAAAAGTGCTAAAAAATTCGCATTTACACCTGAAGAAAAATATGAAAAATTAAGAGAGAAGAATCCGGCAATAGACCTGTTGCGGAAAGAATTTGACCTAGACCTTTGATGCTACTTTTAAACGGTACGCATAGAGCGAGCAGATTATAGCAATAATTAATAAGCCAAAGGCTTCACGTCCCAGTTCAACAGTCTTAATATCACCATCATTTAAATCAAATCCTTGAAAATCAGAAGGGTAAAGAAACGTAAAACCTATAAAGCAAGCCACTCCACAAATAAATGGAATTAAAATATTAAGTTTATTCAATGCAAAAAATAAAGAAATAAGGGCAGCTACAAGGTAGATTACAATCCACATGAGGGAATCCGGATCATTATACTGCACCGCAGCTCCTAAACCAAACAGTAGGAAAAATAAAAAGCCAATACCTTTAAAAATCCGATTCATACACCATTATTTTAGTACTTGATTTTCAATTATTTTATACACATCTATGGCCTTAACAACTGTATCTTTTGCTTCTAGAGCACTATTACTGATAAGAATAGGATAATCGTCGGTATCCTCTGGAATACGTCCATGGGAACCCTTTATTAACGTAGCATCAATAGGTATAATATTCATTACCGTTCGGAAACCTAATTTCTTTTTAAGGAGCTTGCCAATAACTTTCGCCATAACCAGTTTATCCTTTGGATCAGTCATCATTTCTACTGGATCGTATCCGGGCTTTTTATGAATATCCACCATACGCGCATAATCTGGTGCTTTAGCATCGTCTAACCAAAAATAGTAAGTAAACCACGAATCCCTGTCCGCCACTACCACCAAATCTCCACATCTTTCATGTTGTAAGTGTTCTGAAGCAATTTCATCTCCCGACAACACCTGTTCTACCCCTTCCTGCTGTACGATAAGTTTCTTGACAGCGGTAATATCTTCTTTATTCTTAACATACACATGCGCCATTTGATGATCCGCCACCGCAAAGGCATCGCTAACACCAGCATCTAATAATTCCAATCCACGCTCTACCCTAATTTTTAGGTAACCGTTCTTTCGCAATACCCTATTCAAGTGTATAGGTCTCTTCACATTTGTAATTCCATACTCCGATAGTAGTATGATATTTGAACTTTTATTCTCGTAATGTTGCACCAGTTGTTTTACCACCGCATCGATTTCCTTTAAATCCTTGGAAATAATATTAAAATCCAAGCCGTGACGCTGCAAGTTATAATCTAGATGCGGCAAGTATATTAAGGTTAAGGTTGGATCATGCAGTTCGTCGGTTTGAATGGCGGCGTTGGCTATCCATTGCGAGGAATTTATAGTTGTTTTTGGCCCCCAAAACTCAAATAACGGAAAGGTGCCTAAGCTATCTTGCATGGTATCGCGCAACTCGGCCGGTTGGGAATAGATATCGGGAATCTTGCGACCGTCCGCTAAATAATTAGGCCGAGGCGTAATACTATAATCTACGGTAGAATACATATTGTACCACCAAAAATGATTAGCGCATGTAAAATCGGCATCCGTAGCTTTAAGTGCATCCCAGATTTTAGGTTGCTGTACCAAGTGATTCGATTGCCGCCAAAACTTGACTTCACATTCCTCCTTAAAATACCAACCATTGCCAACAATACCATGCTCGGAAGGCCATTTTCCCGTGAGATATGTTGATTGTACCGAACAAGTTACCGCAGGCAACACTGGTTTTATATAGGTGGATTGGCCATTTTCTAAAAACGATTTTATAAAAGGTGTATGTTCCCCTATTAGCCGTTTTGTAAGTCCCACAACATTAATTACAACGGTCTTTTTCATATTACAAACGTTCTTTTAACCAGTTGATTTCCCGTATAATGGATTGGGTCAGGTCTTCCTTTAAATCGGTCGGTAATACATCCCAAGTATAGGTTTCTATTTCCAAATGTTCAGTAATAGACTGCTTCTTTAAAAATTCCAAGGTCTTTAAAATGTGATCTTGGGTTGAAGAAAGAGCTCCAAATTCCTTCAAAAATATGGGAACATGAAAATGCGCTCGTAATTCTTTAAAAATTCCTTTATTTTCAAGAATAACCGGTAAATCGTTATAGGTAATTACTTCATCGCCTCGGTTCTCTGTAACTTGATGCAGATAGGTTGGCTCATTAAATTGTGATAGGAGTTCCCAAACCGCATTATCATTAGTACCATTAAACAGAATTTTCAAAGCAGCACTAACTTGTATTTTGCCAGTCTTTATATTGGCTTTTTTAAATTTAGCAAAGGTGTCTTCCGGCTCCTCATAGGCTAATGAAAAATGGCAGATATCATAACAAACGGTGAGGTAACGTTTAATGAGCTCTTCAATTTCGGAAGCATTCTTCCTTAAAGATTCTTGAAGCATTTTCATTCCCATCGGAACTAAATAATCAGAATAAAAAGCAAGTACCTCATCACTGTTTTCAAGTAATCCATCCGGTTCCGGTTCTATGTCCAAATGCAGATATTTTCCTGTGCTCTTTTCAATATCGTACAAATGTTTCGCTACATGTACCATCTGTTCCGCTCCTTTTACAAAAGCTGATTTTTTATCATCATCGGTTTTATACCAATGTTTATAGGTGATTGGAGAGGTAGAAACTCCACCCGATTGGCCCTCTGGAAGCAAAACCGCCAACTGATCAAACAGCCGAAACGTATATGTTAGTCGGTTTTCTGTAGTCCAATCTGGTGCATGAACATTATCTTTTACGTGCTCGTCATGAAAATTTCCATAAGGAAATCCATTCATAGTAAAAACGTATACATCGTTCTCTTGCAACCAATCCTTAAATTGCTCCATATGATTCCCCATAGCCAATTCTTCACTGGCGGTATTGGACAATCGAAGCCCTAAACCAAAAGCATTCGAATTTGAGACCGCGGCTTTAATTGTGGGTACGTGTTGCTTTAAACTTTCAAAAGTATTTTTCCAATCCTGCCCAGGATGTATGTTGGTGCAATAAGAAAGATGGTATGTATTGTCAATATGCATGGGATTATTGGTTTACGGTAGCATACTGATTTAAGTTGGATATAGCTTGGGACATTAACTTCATATCTATAGTATGCACATCGTGTTTTACACCAATGCCGGAAATAAGGGTAATGGTCAATTCCCCTCCAAGATGCTCTCGGAATTCCTCTATTCCTTTTAATAGTTCCGTTGTTTCAGCTTCAGTTGACAAGGGAAGGGATAGGTTAAACCCTATAGCCAATAGAACGTTTAAAATATATTCCAAATCCGATTCGGAAATCAAGCCTACCAAATACGCATAGGTAACATCCAAGGCTATACCCTTCGCAACGGCCTCACCATGGCGCAAACTATAGTTGGTCATATATTCCATTTTATGTGCTGCCCAATGTCCAAAATCCAAAGGTCTGGAAGATCCGGATTCAAATGGATCCCCACCTTGGGAAATATGGTGCATGTGCATTTCCGCACACCTATAGATGACATGGTGCATTACCTCCATATCTCGATTCTTTACATCGATTGCATGGTCCGCAATGTATTTAAAAAAATCCTTATCCTTGATAAGCGCTACTTTTATGGCCTCCGCTACTCCAGAAATCCAATCCCGTTGTTCCAAGGTACTTAAAAAATTGCTATCGTTGATAATAGCAAACGGCGGTGCAAAGGTGCCTAAGAAATTCTTTTTATTGAAAATATTCACGCTGTTCTTTACCCCTACCGCAGCGTCGTTCTGAGACAGTACAGTCGTGGGAACACGAATAAGTTTTACGCCCCTATGTGCAATTGCAGCGGCATAACCTACCATATCTATAAGCGCACCACCACCAATGGCGATAACAAATGAATGCCTGCAGATAGCGTTGTCATTTATACCTTTCAATACCGCTTCTATCGCTTCCTTACTATTTTTGGATTGCTCACCGCCATCTAAAACGATGCTTTGGGTATGCTTCAATTGTTTTCGATGTGCTGTGCAATAGGCATCAATTTGCATTAAGATATCCGGATGTGCATTGGCTAGTCCCTTATCGATTACAAAAAACAGTTTTACAGCTTCATTGGGTTTGTACTTGGCGATACTCGCTGCGAAGAGGGGATTGTCAATATGAAATACACCTTGCGTAAAAAGTAACTGGTACTCATAGTGAACGGTAAATGATTGTTTTATAGCGGATAACTGCATAAGTCTTAGGTAATGGCAAAAAGTTTAGAGAGCATTATTGATAATGGCAAAAGCAACAAAATGCCTATAGCGATATACCAATTGGAGAAACCGGCCGCCCAACAGGCATCCATTATTACCAAGGACAACACACCGGCCATCACAGCTTTTTTAATATGCTTGGACGAATTTTCTTTATAGGCTTTTACTAATGGTATGTATATCATAACCGCAAACAGCGTTAAAAACGGTATAGAAATCAATAAATTAGTACTGTGTATAGCAACACCTGTTGCAATCAAGGCGATTACGGCCGCATAAATAAAAGCAGCCATTACAATATGTTTTTTATTATCTCCATGGACTTCTCCCCTACTTATCAGGGTTATGGCAAATATATAAAGTACAGGGATAATCGTAATCCAAATTATGGGAAGTTCTCCTAGAATGGAGATACCTAACAACAAATTTAAACCTCTACAAATTCCCATGACTAGGGGTCCAAAAAAGGAATGTTGCTTTGCAATGGCATCATAAATATAAATGGTTGCTGCCAGGATGATGGCTATATACCCAGATATATCGGATACCATAACTGCCAAGGCACAACCCAAAAGCATAAGAATAGCCCCAAGGGCAGCTGCTTCCTTAATAGAAACAACGCCGCTAGGAATAGGCCGTTCCGGGCGCTCAACAGCATCTAGCTTTGCATCGAATACGTCGTTCAACACTACGCCACCCGCATATAGAAAAACAGAAGAAAAAACCAAGAGGGTAATGGTTCCTGTGTCTACCAAAAAATAATCTACCGAAGCGATTCCACTGAAAAAACAGGAAATGGCAATACCCGCCAAAATATCGGCGGCGGCAGTTGGGAGATTCGCTGGCCTACACAAGCGCGCCAATCCCATTAGTTTATTGGACATCCTATTTTATTTGGTTTTCATCTATTCTTGGTACTTGTCCTCGAAGCACACTATTATCATTGAATAATTGAGATTGATCTATTCCGTTTGGATTCAACCAGTGTTCTTCTCTCATTCTTCCGTTCTTACCAAAGGCATCCAAGGCGTTTTGGTAACAAGTTTTAACGACATCGGCTTTTGCAATCCCTCTTTCCAACATCAGGGATGCAGTTTTTGGAACGGCCATAGGATCGCTAACACCCCAATCGGCAGAACTGTCCACGATAATATTATCACTACCAAATTTACGTACGACTTCTACCATGCGCTCATTGCCCATTTTAGTTTTAGGATAAATGGTAAATGCCGCTATAAACCCTCGATCTAAAACTTCCTTAACGGTTTCTTCGTTATTATGGTCTATAATCACATTTGCAGGATCCAAACCGTGTTCTATACAGACTTCCATACTTTTTATGGTCCCTGCCTTTTTATCTCTATGCGGTGTATGAACTTGAACGGTCATGTTCAATTCTTTGGCCATATCCAATTGCATTCTAAAGAATTTGTCCTCCGCTGGAGTTTGATCATCATAACCAATTTCGCCAATGGCAACCACGTTCTCCTTATGTAGGTACAAAGGTAAAAGTTCAATTACCTGTTCTGCCAAGGCTTCGTTATTGGCTTCTTTTGAATTTAGACCTATGGTACAATAGTGCTTTATTCCAAACTGAGCGGCTCTAAAGGGCTCCCAACCCACCAAGCTGCTAAAGTAATCTTGAAAAGAACCCACTTGAGTTCTAGGTTGTCCCAACCAGAAAGAGGGTTCTATGACGGCAACAACGCCGGCCGCTGCCATCGCTTCATAATCGTCCGTAGTACGAGCACTCATGTGCACATGGGGATCTATTATCATCATTTTATCTTGCATAGTCTAATTTTTTAAAGTGTTCCAAGTTATATGGTCCGAAGCAACCTGCTCCTTTAATTCTTTATACTTTTCCAACAGTGTCAATGCCCTTTCATCTTCAGAAAAGTAACAGCAAAGTGCACCGGCTTTGTTTTCAGTTTTGTCTTCACTTGTTAATAAACGCTCCATATCCGAAAGCAGAGTAGCATCCATGAATTTAGAAACCGGCCTCCAGAACATAGGGTCAATTTTTCTTGAAGCCGCCCAACGCTCATGTGCATAATCCGAGATAATTCGGGTTAAATCTGCATTCGCCCTTTCCTCTACAGATTGAATCAGTGCTAAATCACGCTCCATAAAGGCAGCTTTAAGATACATCTGATTCCATTGTTGATCATTAAAGTATAATGCCGGATAGGGATTATCCAAAGTAATAGCATCAAAAATAATAGATATATTCGTACGCAAGGCTTCTACGGCTGCATGTTTAAAACTTTCAGATTCTGGTAATATTGTTAAATATCTTAAAAAAGTTTCCAGTTCAGTGGTATCCGCAACCTCAATAATTTTAGCGACCTCTTTAGTGTAAAATTCAGGATTTACCTCAAGAACTTTGGTAAGTAGGTATATTCTAGACATCTGAAGCGCATCAGCTCCATGAGCTTTAAAGTAGGAAATGGTTTCATTTGACTTATCACCAAAATGCACAATTTGGGTTTTATCAAGCTTGGATGCCAATAGACTATAGGTCATAAATAAATCCCGCGCAGATTCCGAATGCTCTAAAGCCGTTGTTTTTTTAGTTAACCAGTCCATTGCTTCCTGGCCTGTATTCTTGTTCAAGATTTCGTAAATCGTCTTACTTTTCTGCATTCCGTGTAACTTCAAAATTGCTTTTCTCAAAATTAATTATTAAAAGCCATTTAGCCTTATTTTTGTGGTGTAAAGAACGCTTTATGTTGATAACGATGATTCTTTTTAAATAAAACTAAAAACTATGTTAGGCTTAAAACTACCTACGGACCCTAGATGGGTGAATATTGTAGAAAAAAATATAGATGAGATTTTAACGGATCATGCATACTGTGAGCAGAAAGCGGCAAGCACCGCTATATCATTAATAGTTTCGTTTCCAGAGTATCCAGAGCTTATCGAGGAAATGATTGCGTTGTCTAGAGAAGAGATGGGTCATTTTAAAATGGTGCACGATTTAATATTGGAAAGAGGACAAACCTTAGGTAGAGACCGTAAGGACGACTATGTGCTTGAACTCATAAAATTCTTTCCTAAGGGCGGGAGCAGAACTACGCAGCTTGTTCATAGGTTGTTATATGCTGCTTTAATCGAAGCCAGAAGTTGCGAACGTTTCCGTTTACTTTCAGAGGAGCTAGAGGATAAAAAATTAGCAGAATTCTATCGAAAATTAATGATCAGTGAAGCCGGACACTATACCATGTTCCTGAAATTTGCTCGCCAATACGGTGACTTAAAAGAGGTAAACCAAAAATGGGATGACTTGCTGCATTACGAAGCACAACTAATGAAAAACTTAGGGCACAAGGAAACCGTTCATGGTTAGTCCTTTGCCTGTGCGTAGTATAGATTTTTGATAATACCGTCCGATAGTCCAATTTTAGGAACATGTATCTTTTTAACCCCGCTCCATTTGGCGGCAGAAAGGAAAATCTGGGTGGCAGGTATGATAACGTCCGCCCGATCCGGATTCAATCCTAGTTCAGAGATGCGCTCCTTATAACTAAGGCTTTCCAAAAAATGATATTGGGCATTCAACCAAATATATGATAATGGTTGGCCTTCTTTACGACCAGACATCTTATGAAGCTTATTAATATTACCTCCAGAACCTATAATACTTAGTTTTGGAACGTGCTTTATATGGTTGGTAATCCACTCTTGCAATTTATTCCAAGTGCCGTTATCCACCATATTGTTCAATAGCCTCACCGTACCTAGCTTAAAAGATTTAGAGCGTTCAATCATCCCGTTAGTAAACAGCGTAAATTCTGTACTACCGCCTCCCACATCGATATAAAGGTAAGATTGATCGGGACTAATAATCTCCTTGAGATCGGTAGATGCAATAATAGCCGCTTCCTGTTTACCGTCTATTACCTCAATGTGTATTCCAGTCTCTGCCAAAATGGTTGTTATTACCTCGTTCCCATTATTCGCTTCCCGCATTGCGGAGGTAGCACAAGCCCTATATTTTTCCACACCCGCTACTTCCATTAAAAGTTTAAACGCCTTCATGGTTTTTACCATTCGTTGCACGTTATGCTCGGAAATTTCACCAACCGTAAAGGAATCTTCACCTAAACGAACCGGCACTCTTATTAGGGAACTTTTCCGAAATTGAGTTGTTTTCCCCGCTTCTTCGATTACATTGTGCGTAAGCAGACGTATAGCATTAGAGCCTATATCGATAGCAGCAAACTTTCTTATATTCAATGTTGGATTGTTTTAGTCCTTCAATTTCTCTAGATAATAATCATACATAGCAAATTGGGAACGTACCTTTTCTTTGTTGTTCTTACGATATGCGTTATTCTGAGCCTCATTAAAAAGACGTGCTTTTACATTATCCGCCCATGAAGTTTCAAAAGTATCTATAAGCTCTTGCTTTATATCCGCATCATAGATAGGACAACCCACTTCTACCCTATTCTCTAAATTACGGGTCATGAAATCTGCCGATGAAATATACACTTTAGTGTCTCCATCATTGCAAAAAATGAACAATCTAGTATGTTCCAAGAATTTATCTATGACACTGATTGCTTCAATGTTCTCGCTCATTCCCTTCACACCAGGAATTAAACAACAGATACCCCTAACGATTAATTGAATTTTTACACCTGCGTTACTCGCTTTGTATAAACGATCCACCATGGCGTAAGAGGTAAAACTATTCATCTTTATTTTGATAAATGCTTCTTTTCCTGCTTCCGCATTTTCTATCTCTTTATCTATTAAGTCCTTAAACACTTTGGTAGTGTAGTGTGGCGACACTATCAAATGTTTGTATTTATTGATTTTATAGGTGGTCTCAAAGAAATCAAAAACTTTGTTCAACTCTTTTAAAATAGGCTCATTGGCCGTAAATAGAGTATAGTCTGTGTAGATTTTAGCAGTAGACTCATTAAAGTTTCCGGTACTTATAAAACCGTAACGTTTCATATTTCCTTCTTCTTCCCGCTCTATTAGACATATTTTGCTATGTACTTTTAAGCCTGGAACACCAAAGATAAGTTTTACACCTTCCGCCTGCAGCTCCTCTGCATAACGGATATTGGCATGTTCATCAAAACGTGCCCTTAGTTCTATTTGTAAAGTTACCTGTTTTCCGTTTTTAACGGCATTGGATAAACACGCTGCAACTTGCGAATCATTCGCCAATCTATAGACCGTAATTTTAATAGTCTTTACTTTAGGGTCTAAGGCTGCTTCCCGTAAAAACTTTAAAACATAGGAAAACGTATGATATGGGGTATATTGTAAATAGTCTTTTTCGGCAATTTTTTCCAATAAACTACCCTCTAAACTCAACCCTTTAACAGGTAAGGGCGTTATCTTATCATACAAAAGGTCCTGCCGACCCAAACTCGGAAAGCTCAAATAATCCCTTTTATTGTGATACCTACCTCCAGGAATAATACTATCCGTATCCTCAACGTTCATTTTCTCTTTCAAAAATTGCAACGTATCTTTCCCTATCTTTTTATCATATACGAAACGCACAGGGTCACTTATTTTTCGACCTTCTACACTTGAATATATTTTTTCTATAAAACTTTTACTCAAATCGTTATCAATATCCAATTCAGCATCTCTCGTAATTTTTATCATGTGTGCAGAGATAGAGCTATAGTCGAACATTGTAAAAATACTATCCATACAAAAACGAATTACATCGTCTAGCATAATAACATAATCCTTATCCCCTTCTCTAGGTAATACAACAAAACGCTCTATACCCTTAGGAATTTCGATAAGGGCAAACCTCTTTTCGATTTTTCTTGAGGTCTCGCGAGTTCTGTCGTCCCGTTTAAGCAACATTTTAATGGCGAGGTATGCCGCGGTATCCTTTAAAGTAGGAAACTCGGCATAATCACTGAGTATTATCGTTGTTAACTGTGGACTTACATTTTGCAAGAAATACTTCTTAACGAAGGTTTGTTGAGACTCTGAAAGCTCGGTCTCCGTAATCAGAAATACGTTCTGCTCCTCGAGCTGCTTTTCAATTTTTAAAATAATATCAATGCTCTTGGCTTGTTGCTTAATGACTATTTTGGTGATTTCATCAAGTAGATCCTTGGCGATTTCTCCACCCAATACACTTTTACCTTTCCTGCCTGCTTCAACAATGCGCTTTACTGTTGCATAGCGCACCTTAAAAAATTCATCCAGATTATTAGAAAAAATTCCGGCAAACCGCAAACGTTCTATTAAAGGCACGTTTTCGTCCGCGCTTTCCTGCAGCACCCTTTCATTAAATCTAAGCCAACTTATTTCTCTGTTTATATATTGATTCTTGCTTTTCATCATCATTTTAAATGCTTTGGAAAAATAGTTTGTACTGTTGTTCCCTTTTCGATAACGGCCCAGGTTTTCTCATTGAATTGAAGGTGAACAAACCCGCTAGTTGGCACGTTATCTATATGTTTACTTCCAAATGAATTCGCTATATGGGTAAAAGTATGGTTATGCCCAAAAATTAAAACCGTATGTATGCCCTCTGGGAGGTTTCTAACAAAATTTAGGACGTGGTCCCCAGAAAAATCATATAGCTCCGGAACCACTTGAAACCTATCTAGTGGAAATCTTAATTGACGTAAACATATCATCGCCGTATGAAATGCCCTGTTCGCAGGACTTGAATAAACATAATCAATGTTCAGTTCCTTCGTAGAAAGCTTTTGCCCCACCAACTTCGCATCGTTTATGCCTCGCTGCAGCAAGGCTCTATCTTCATCGTTTACATTGAGCTCCCAAGAAGATTTTCCATGGCGCATTAATAACAGATTCTTCATAGCTATCTCTATTTTTAGGGGGCTAATCGTTCTATTTTCCAATCAAAATTTTCCTGTAGGCTGAACCGAATCCTATCATGCAACCTATTAGGTCTTCCCTGCCAAAATTCAATAGAAATAGGTTTTACAATGAAACCGCCCCAATTTTTTGGTCTTGCAATTTCCTTTTCTTCATACTCCTCTTCAAGCAACTTTAGTTTGTTTTCCAAAACTTCTCTCGACGCTATGACCGTACTCTGATCGGAAGCTATAGCACCCAACTTACTGCCGTCCGGTCTAGATTCAAAATATCCATCGGACAGATTTTCCGCTATTTTCTCAGCATTACCCTTTATAATAACTTGGCGTTCCATTGCCGGCCAAAAAAAAGAAATACATACGTGTGAATTTTTGGCTATAGCCATTCCTTTTTCACTATCGTAATTGGTATAAAAGATAAAACCTTCATAGGTGTACTGTTTTAAGAGCACCACCCTACTTTTTGGATAGCCATCCAGACCGATTGTAGAAACAGTCATGGCGTTAGGTTCATCTACGCTATCCGATTGTTCTGTTTCGTGAAACCACGTTTGAAAGAGTTGCATGGGATTATCCGATACATTTTCCTCTATAAGTTCACTTTTCTCGTAAGATTTTCTATAATTGCCTAAATCCTTCTGCATCTGTCTTAAATAATAACGATTTAAATATCAGTAAAAATACTGAGAAGTAAAAGATTAATAAGACGTTTAAAAGGTTTTAATTCAGTCTACTCTGCTATAACTTATTTGAGTATCTACAGGCGCATCCGCAGGATAGGAAACATAATATAGGGTTAAAATATTGTCTTTTATTTCATATCTAAAACCGTCTGAACGCCCATCTAAAAGAATAGTCTCAGGTTCTGGACTATATTCGCTGCCCCAAGATATCTTGGTTAGTGCCTTAACAAACAAACTATCACCGTCAACTTTAAACGTACCACGATTTATAGATTGCCCAACGATTTCATTAGGGTTGGCATCTTTAAAACCATAAAAATTAACCTTGAACGAAAACGTCTCATCTTGACTAAAGTCATAGATTGTTTCCATATCAAAATACCTAAAATCTTCCGCTGAGCGCCCACTCGGAATTACATCTACCCTACTCCAAGTTCCAGAAATAGTGGCTAAATCAATAGTTTCATCGTTATCGCTATTGCAAGAGAGGACTAAGCCCATGGCTAGAATGATCAAAATCCTTACCGTTTTCATAACTATCCATTTAATTGTAAGATGATTGTTTGGAAAAAGGTTGCGTCTACCGGACTTAAAACTCAAAACACTTCCCATCATCCGCAAGCTGCACATTCTCAAAAATCTGTTGGGCTTCTTCTTTAAAAAGAGAGATGCCATTGTACCTAGTAGAATAGTGACCAAGCACCAAGGTGCCTACTTCGGCATCTTTTGCTATTTGCGCCGCCTGCATTGCAGTCGCATGTTTGGTCTTTACCGCCAAGTCTGCTTCCGATGCTAAAAAGGTAGCTTCATGGTATAACGCATCTACACCCTTTATTAAGGGAACAATATCTGGTTTATAGGCCGTATCACTACAAAAGGCATAAGACTTTGGTTTCGGCGGATCAAAAGAAACTAAGCTATTGGCAATTATCTTTCCGTTATCCAAAACCACATCCTTCCCGTTTTTTATATTTTGAAAATAAGCCTTGTCTATTCCATACTTGGTAACAGCGTTGATATCCAATTTTCGCTCCCCTAACTTCTCAAGAAACAAATAACCATTGGTATAGACTCTATGATTCAATGGAATGGTTTTAACACTAACCTTTTCATCCTCATAAACAACTTCACTTTCATTAGCCGTTAACTCATGAAAATATAAGGGATAATTCGTCCATGAATTTCCTAATTTTAATAACAGGGTTATCGCTTCCTTTATTCCTTTTGGTCCATAAACATGTAATTCCTTATCTCTGCCCAGTAGTCTAAATGTAGAAATAAGACCGGGAAGTCCGAAAAAATGGTCGCCATGCAAATGCGAAATAAAAATATGGCTAATTCTGGAAAACTTAATTTTGTGCTTACGGAGCTGTACCTGCGTTCCTTCCCCACAATCTATCAAAAACATATTGTTCTTGATTTCCAGTACTTGAGAAGTAGGATTTGTAAGGGTTCTTGGGGTAGCGGCATAGCAACCGAGTATGGTCAACTTCACAGGCCTAGATCTCGTTCTATTTCTTCCATTTCAATAATATCCTTCGCCTCTTGTAGGGTTGGGGTTACCATTATTTCCTCTGGCACTTCGTCATAAGCAACCTTGTTGGTAACGATTACAAAGGACTTTCCGTTTTCTTTATGTTTGTTGGATAATTCCAAAAACTCCAGCACATCGCCGGAGGTAAGTTTTTCAAAGGAAAATAGATTTAGGATCAAATTATCATCCTTGATTATATTGTATGACTTGTTTAAACTGTCTAAAAAAGTAGTAATGGAACTATTTTCTTGGTACACAATGGATGTATTTCCGTCCTTATCAAATATCATACAGTTATTGTTTAATCTTGGAAGCTAACAAATAAATAACCGCCATACGGATGGCGACACCGTTTTCTACTTGGTTTAAAATAATGGATTGTTTGGAATCCGCTACATCACTAGTTATTTCCACGCCTCTATTTATAGGGCCTGGGTGCATGATTACGATTTCCTTGTCCAAACTATCCAACAACATTTTATTGACCCCAAATTGTTGTGTATACTCCCTAGTGGTAGGAAAGTAACTGATATCCAATCGTTCGTTCTGTATGCGTAACATATTGGCAACGTCGCACCATTCCAAGGCTTTACGAAGATTGGTCTCTACACCTACCCCCAAAGATTCTACATGCTTCGGCAGTAACGTTTTAGGCCCACAAACCTTGACGTTGGCACCTTGTAGTTTTAAGGCAAAAATATTGGAAAGGGCAACACGTGAATGCAAGATATCCCCAACAATGACCACATTTTTACCCGCCACATCGCCAAGGCGCTCTCGGATAGAATACGAATCCAAAAGTGCTTGCGTAGGATGTTCGTGTGCCCCGTCGCCCGCATTTACGATAGACGCTTTTACATGTTTAGCAAGGAAAATTCCCGCACCTGGGTTAGGGTGTCGCATGACCACCATATCCACTTTCATAGATAGAATATTGTTCACCGTATCTATAAGCGTTTCGCCTTTTTTGACTGAGGACTGACTAGCCGAAAAATTAATAACATCAGCGGACAAACGCTTTTCGGCAAGCTCAAAGGACAACTTGGTACGCGTACTATTTTCAAAGAAAATATTGGCAATAGTAATGTCTCGTAACGAAGGTACTTTTTTAATAGAGCGGTTGATGACTTCTTTAAAATGATCTGCCGTTTCAAAAATGAGTTGAATATCCGACTCTTTCAGGTATTTAATTCCCAACAAGTGATGTACACTCAGTTCGCTCATTTTCTATCTATTAATCAAATATATGATATCCTCTCCGTCATTTTCTTTCCACATCACCTTTACCTTTTCTCCATCAATGGCATCTACCTGCCTACCCCTATAATTTGGTTGTATGGGTAAGTGCCTGCTAAATCTGCGATCTATTAAGGCCAATAATTCTACTTCTGACGGCCTACCAAAGGATTGTAGAGCAGTTAAAGCCGCATTAATACTACGCCCAGTATACAGGACATCATCTATCAACACTACATTTTTATCCTCGATCAAAAAATTAATTTTAGTCTTGGTAGCTTCTAATGTTTTATCTCCTCTTCTAAAATCATCTCTATAAAAGGTAATATCCAAAACACCAACATCTATATGTTTAACGGCATATTCTTCCTGTAAAATCTTACATAAACGTTCCGCAACGTATATTCCTCTGGGCTGCAGACCTATTAAAACAGTATTTTTAAAATCTAGATGATTCTCTAATAATTGACAAGCCAAACGATGTAGAATGATGTTGATTTCTTTTGAGGAGAGTAATACTTTTTGACTCATAATAGTCCATCACGCATTTAGCGTCACAAAAATAGGGAATTCTATTTAAAGCATCATTGCATAAAATTGTTGCGTACTCTCAAAACAAAAAGCAGGTCAGAATACTTCAATACCATTTTCACTTCCTTAAGTTAGCTAGTAATATGTTTTGTTACGTTAGTACATGGCCCACATATTTCAGCACTGAACATGGGGTTGATTGTCCGAGTAATTGGGAAACTATTAATGTCTCACTTAAAAAAGTATCGGAGTTTCCACCAATATTACCTTTCTATTTCTAGAACTTATGACCCAACTTGCTTAATGAAAGTTCAGTTTTGTCTGTTTTAATTAAACATTTGTTAAAAATTATAGATTGAAAGAGTTTTATTGTTAAATTTAATTTATAAATTAAAAGTAATACTATGAAAAAAGTTTGCGTATCTATCGTATTGGGAATAATAGTTGTTTTATCCACGCTCTCCTTCTCCGGCATAGCCCAAGAATATATGCTCTTGCAGAAGGTAAAGGCCGTACTAACGGATTACGGCCGTAACCTGGCACCCGAGAAGACCTACCTGCATACGGACAAGGACCTCTATACCAACGGGGAGACCATCTGGTTCAAGACCTACCTCGTGGACGGTATCTCCCACGACCGGTCCGACAGGAGCAAGGTGGTCTATGTGGAGCTGGTAAACGACAGGGACAGCGTGGTGGCCGAGCGCAAACTCTTTGTGGAGGACATCGGTGCCGCAGGGGATATACAGTTGGACGGGAATATGGAACAGGGCGAGTACACACTGCGCTCCTACACCAAGTACATGCTCAACGAGGAGGATCCCGTCATCTTCGAGAAGAGCATACCCATCTTCGTCCAGGAGGTGCGTAGCGGGCTTAGCGCGGAACAGGTGCCTTTGGCAAAATCCCTTCGCGGATTCGACAGGACCAGGGACGATGCTATCGCCGGAAGGCCCAACATCAGGTTCTTCCCGGAAGGCGGCCACCTGGTCAAGGGACTGCCCGGCACCATGGGAATCGAGGTAGTCGACGCCAAGGGGAACGGAATTGCACTGAAGGGACATATCAAAAATTCCAGGGACGAGATCGTGGAGCCCTTCGAGAGCTTCGAGTTCGGCCTGGGGAGCGTGGGCTTCGTTCCCTTGAAGGGAGAGGAATATTATGCGAGCGTCCTCTTTAACGGGAGCGAACTTAAATTTCCCTTGCCAGAGGCACAGGAATCCGGTTACGTGCTGAGCCTTAAGAACAGAGAGGACCATGTACTGGTGCAGGTGGCGAGCAACACCCCGAACGGACTCCAGGGCACCCTGCTCGTGGGCCATTTAAGGGGAGACCTTATTTTCAAGAGAATAGGAAGCTCCGAGGACAACGCATCCTATGCCACAAAGATCTATACCGAGAAGCTACAGGACGGGGTGGCACAGTTCACCCTCTTCACCAGGGATGGCGAGCCCGTAAGCGAAAGGCTCGTATTTGTGGACGATCCGGACAACGATGCACGTCTGAACATTTCCGCACCCAAAAATACCTTTGGCCTTCGTGACAGGGTAGATCTGGACATGGCCCTGACCGATGCGGAGGGCCGGCCCCTAAAAGGGGATTTCTCCATGGGCGTCGTCTCAAGGAACGGTACCAGGGGAACCGCCACGAACATCAAGAGTTGGCTGTTGCTGGATTCCGATCTGGGCGGCAAGGTAGAAAATCCCGATTATTTCTTCGCCGAGGATTCCAAACAGCGCAAGTTCGAGCTCGATGCACTCATGCTCACCCATGGATGGAGACGGTTCGTCTGGAAGGACGTGCTCTCCAAGAACGTGAGCAAGTTACCCGAATATGCCCCCGAAAAGGGAATCATGGTCACCGGCAGGACCACCAAGTTCCAGGACCCCTATAAACCCAGGCCAACGGTGGCTACGTTGAACATCTTCGGACAGGAACTTGTCAATTCAAAGAAGGTGACCAATGCCAAGGGCGAATTCGAGTTCGGGCCCTTCTACTTCACCGATAGCCTCGAGGCGACCGTTGAGGCCTACGACTCCGTGCCCAAGTTCGAGTACAAAAAGAAGAACATCTCGATCGTCCTGGACCGGCAGAACCCGGAGCTGGGCTCCAAACTAAAGAATTCCGAACGTACCGACAGGGGAACCATAGAGCTAGGCCAGGAATACCTAAGGGAGGAATATGTACGAAAAGTGAACGATTTTAAGTACGACCCAGCGAAGGTGACACAGCTCGACGAGGTCACGGTGACCGAAAAGAAAAAATCAAGAAGACAAATTACTCTTGAAACTAATCCAACTTCGGCGTTGACCAACAGTTTATTCTCCAGACGAGTGTATACAGAGGACATTTCAGGAAGCGATGGGTTGAGTGCAATGGATCTCATGCAGAGAATGCCTGGAATAATAGTTACCGGTGCATATCCTAACCAACAAGTTAGGATTAATGGTATGGGCCAATCTTTTGAGGCGGGTACAGAACCATTGGTACTTGTAAATGGTATGCAGTCAGATTTTTTCTTTCTACAACAACTAAGAGCCATAGACGTCAGTTTTATAGATGTAGTTTTTGGTTCGGACACTGCCTTTTGGGGAAGTCGGGGCGCCAACGGTGTCATAGGAGTGTACACCAATTCGATAATCGATACCGATTTGGTTGTGGAACAGGAAACTCCTGGCATAAAGGTATTCGAGATACCAGGTTTTTACAAGACCAAAGAATTCTATACCCCGGACTATACCAAGGAGGACCCGGAAAAGCCCGATTACCGCACCACCCTGTTCTGGCAACCGGAACTGGCCTTTGACAACGCCGGAAGGTCCAACATCGATTTCTTTACCGGGGACAAGGAAGGTTCGTTCCTGGTAAGGGTGGAAGGGATTACCTACGACGGAAGGCCCGTTAACGGCCTCTTTGATATTGAGGTGGTGGAATAGATTGGTAACGATCAATTGTTGTAATACCTTGATGGTATTGACACTAAAGTTTCAGTCAATCGTTCTAAGTGTTCATTTAATCTCCGTGTTGGGCAATAAGAATATTGAACTTTAATGGATAAATTTAAAAAATACCTTATGAAAAAAGTCCGTATCGCTATCGTATCTGGTTTAGTAGTCGTTTTGTCCATATTTTCATTCACGAGCCTCCCGCAGGAATACATATTGCTGCAGAAGGTGAAGTCTATATTAACGGATTACGGCCGTAACCTGGCACCCGAGAAGACCTACCTGCATACGGACAAGGACCTCTATACCAACGGGGAGACCATCTGGTTCAAGACCTACCTCGTGGACGGTATCTCCCACGACCGGTCCGACAGGAGCAAGGTGGTCTATGTGGAGCTGGTAAACGACAGGGACAGCGTGGTGGCCGAGCGCAAACTCTTTGTGGAGGACATCGGTGCCGCAGGGGATATACAGTTGGACGGGAATATGGAACAGGGCGAGTACACACTGCGCTCCTACACCAAGTACATGCTCAACGAGGAGGATCCCGTCATCTTCGAGAAGAGCATACCCATCTTCGTCCAGGAGGTGCGTAGCGGGCTTAGCGCGGAACAGGTGCCTTTGGCAAAATCCCTTCGCGGATTCGACAGGACCAGGGACGATGCTATCGCCGGAAGGCCCAACATCAGGTTCTTCCCGGAAGGCGGCCACCTGGTCAAGGGACTGCCCGGCACCATGGGAATCGAGGTAGTCGACGCCAAGGGGAACGGAATTGCGCTGAAGGGACATATCAAAAATTCCAGGGACGAGATCGTGGAGCCCTTCGAGAGCTTCGAGTTCGGCCTGGGGAGCGTGGGCTTCGTTCCCTTGAAGGGAGAGGAATATTATGCGAGCGTCCTCTTTAACGGGAGCGAACTTAAATTTCCCTTGCCAGAGGCACAGGAATCCGGTTACGTGCTGAGCCTTAAGAACAGAGAGGACCATGTACTGGTGCAGGTGGCGAGCAACACCCCGAACGGACTCCAGGGCACCCTGCTCGTGGGCCATTTAAGGGGAGACCTTATTTTCAAGAGAATAGGAAGCTCCGAGGACAACGCATCCTATGCCACAAAGATCTATACCGAGAAGCTACAGGACGGGGTGGCACAGTTCACCCTCTTCACCAGGGATGGCGAGCCCGTAAGCGAAAGGCTCGTATTTGTGGACGATCCGGACAACGATGCACGTCTGAACATTTCCGCACCCAAAAATACCTTTGGCCTTCGTGACAGGGTAGATCTGGACATGGCCCTGACCGATGCGGAGGGCCGGCCCCTAAAAGGGGATTTCTCCATGGGCGTCGTCTCAAGGAACGGTACCAGGGGAACCGCCACGAACATCAAGAGTTGGCTGTTGCTGGATTCCGATCTGGGCGGCAAGGTAGAAAATCCCGATTATTTCTTCGCCGAGGATTCCAAACAGCGCAAGTTCGAGCTCGATGCACTCATGCTCACCCATGGATGGAGACGGTTCGTCTGGAAGGACGTGCTCTCCAAGAACGTGAGCAAGTTACCCGAATATGCCCCCGAAAAGGGAATCATGGTCACCGGCAGGACCACCAAGTTCCAGGACCCCTATAAACCCAGGCCAACGGTGGCTACGTTGAACATCTTCGGACAGGAACTTGTCAATTCAAAGAAGGTGACCAATGCCAAGGGCGAATTCGAGTTCGGGCCCTTCTACTTCACCGATAGCCTCGAGGCGACCGTTGAGGCCTACGACTCCGTGCCCAAGTTCGAGTACAAAAAGAAGAACATCTCGATCGTCCTGGACCGGCAGAACCCGGAGCTGGGCTCCAAACTAAAGAATTCCGAACGTACCGACAGGGGAACCATAGAGCTAGGCCAGGAATACCTAAGGGAGGAATATGTACGAAAAGTGAACGATTTTAAGTACGACCCAGCGAAGGTGACACAGCTCGACGAGGTCACGGTGACCGAAAAGAAAAAATCAAGGAAGCAAATTGCTCTTGAAGCTAATCCAACTTCGGCGTTGACCAACGGTTTGTTCTCAAGAAGATTGTACAAAGAGGACGTTACAGGGAACGAAGGCATGAGCGCAATGGATTTGATGGCCAGAATACCCGGGCTTAGAATTGCCGGTAATTACCCACAACAGGGGGTTGAGACTACTTCATTTTCTTTTGGGGCGGGCAATACCCCTTTAATACTTATAGATGGCATAGCTTCCAATATAGCAATGCTGCAACCTTTAAGAGCCTTAGAGGTAAGTTTTATAGATTATGTTTTTGGCCCGGAGACCGCACTATGGGGTAGTCGGGGCGCCAACGGTGTTATCGCGGTATATACCAATCCGATAATCGATAAGGATGCCGTAGTCCAATTAGAAACCCCGGGCATAAAGGTATTCGAGATACCAGGTTTTTACAAGACCAAAGAATTCTATACCCCGGACTATACCAAGGAGGACCCGGAAAAGCCGGATTACCGCACTACCCTGTTCTGGCAACCGGAACTGGCCTTTGACAGCACCGGAAGGTCCAACATCGATTTCTTTACCGGGGACAAGGAAGGTTCGTTCCTGGTAAGGGTAGAAGGGATTACCTATGACGGAAGGCCCGTTAACGGCCTCTTTGATATTGAGGTGATGGAATGAAACATTTACTACTATGAAAAAAGTTTGCGTATCTATCGTATTGGGAATAATAGTCGTTTTATCCACGCTCTCCTTCTCCGGCATAGCCCAAGAATATATGCTCTTGCAGAAAATAAGGGCCATATTAACGGATTACGGCCTTAACCTGGCACCGGAGAAGACCTACCTGCATACGGACAAGGACCTCTATACCAACGGGGAGACCATCTGGTTCAAGACCTACCTCGTGGACGGTATCTCCCACGACCGGTCCGACAGGAGCAAGGTGGTCTATGTGGAGCTGGTAAACGACAGGGACAGCGTGGTGGCCGAGCGCAAACTCTTTGTGGAGGACATCGGTGCCGCAGGGGATATACAGTTGGACGGGAATATGGAACAGGGCGAGTACACACTGCGCTCCTACACCAAGTACATGCTCAACGAGGAGGATCCCGTCATCTTCGAGAAGAGCATACCCATCTTCGTCCAGGAGGTGCGTAGCGGGCTTAGCGCGGAACAGGTGCCTTTGGCAAAATCCCTTCGCGGATTCGACAGGACCAGGGACGATGCTATCGCCGGAAGGCCCAACATCAGGTTCTTCCCGGAAGGCGGCCACCTGGTCAAGGGACTGCCCGGCACCATGGGAATCGAGGTAGTCGACGCCAAGGGGAACGGAATTGCACTGAAGGGACATATCAAAAATTCCAGGGACGAGATCGTGGAGCCCTTCGAGAGCTTCGAGTTCGGCCTGGGGAGCGTGGGCTTCGTTCCCTTGAAGGGAGAGGAATATTATGCGAGCGTCCTCTTTAACGGGAGCGAACTTAAATTTCCCTTGCCAGAGGCACAGGAATCCGGTTACGTGCTGAGCCTTAAGAACAGAGAGGACCATGTACTGGTGCAGGTGGCGAGCAACACCCCGAACGGACTCCAGGGCACCCTGCTCGTGGGCCATTTAAGGGGAGACCTTATTTTCAAGAGAATAGGAAGCTCCGAGGACAACGCATCCTATGCCACAAAGATCTATACCGAGAAGCTACAGGACGGGGTGGCACAGTTCACCCTCTTCACCAGGGATGGCGAGCCCGTAAGCGAAAGGCTCGTATTTGTGGACGATCCGGACAACGATGCACGTCTGAACATTTCCGCACCCAAAAATACCTTTGGCCTTCGTGACAGGGTAGATCTGGACATGGCCCTGACCGATGCGGAGGGCCGGCCCCTAAAAGGGGATTTCTCCATGGGCGTCGTCTCAAGGAACGGTACCAGGGGAACCGCCACGAACATCAAGAGTTGGCTGTTGCTGGATTCCGATCTGGGCGGCAAGGTAGAAAATCCCGATTATTTCTTCGCCGAGGATTCCAAACAGCGCAAGTTCGAGCTCGATGCACTCATGCTCACCCATGGATGGAGACGGTTCGTCTGGAAGGACGTGCTCTCCAAGAACGTGAGCAAGTTACCCGAATATGCCCCCGAAAAGGGAATCATGGTCACCGGCAGGACCACCAAGTTCCAGGACCCCTATAAACCCAGGCCAACGGTGGCTACGTTGAACATCTTCGGACAGGAACTTGTCAATTCAAAGAAGGTGACCAATGCCAAGGGCGAATTCGAGTTCGGGCCCTTCTACTTCACCGATAGCCTCGAGGCGACCGTTGAGGCCTACGACTCCGTGCCCAAGTTCGAGTACAAAAAGAAGAACATCTCGATCGTCCTGGACCGGCAGAACCCGGAGCTAGGTACCAAGCTAAAGAAATCCGAACGTACCGACAGGGGAACAATAGAGCTAGGCCAGGAATACCTAAGGGAGGAATATGTACGAAAAGTGAACGATTTTAAGTACGACCCAACGAAGGTGACACAGCTGGAGGAGGTCACGGTGACCGAAAAGAAAAAATCAAGAAGACAAATTGCTCAAGAGGCGAATCCGACATCTGAATTGACCCAAGGACTTTTCTCGAACCGCGTTTACAAAGAGGATGTTTCAGGCAGTGAGGCTCTTGGCGCTATCGACCTACTAGCTAGGTTACCTGGTGTTATCGTTACAGGTGTTTACCCAAGACAAAGCATTCGTATTAGTAGCAATGTACAATCTTTTATGGCGGGTACAGATCCTTTACTCCTTGTAGATGGCACTCCAGCAGATTTTGGCTTTCTTGGGACATTAAGAGCAGTGGAAGTCAGTTTTATTGATTTAGTAACTGGGCCTGATGCTACTCTTTGGGGAAGTAGGGGTGCCAACGGTGTTATCGCTGTGTACACCAATCCGCTAATCGATAAGGATGCCGTCGTCCAATTAGAAACCCCGGGCATAACCGTTTTCCAAATACCCGGGTTTTACAAGACGCGGGAATTCTACACCCCGGACTATACCAAGGAGGACCCGGAAAAGCCCGATTACCGCACCACCCTGTTCTGGCAACCGGAACTGGCCTTTGACAACGAGGGAAAATCCAACATAGATTTCTTCACCGGGGACAAGGAAGGTTCGTTCCTGGTAAGGGTGGAAGGGATTACCTATGACGGAAGGCCCGTTAACGGCCTCTTTGATTTTGAGGTGGTGGAATGAAAATGAACAGATGTTAAGCTGTAAAAATGCCGTATAGTAAGTGCGCTCCTCTAGTAATTCTCAATAATAATTAAAACAAACCAATACATTTGAATACTAAAAAAACCCTTGACTAAGGTAGTCAAGGGTTTTTAATTTGCGTAATGAAAATCTAAAAGTTTACTTCTTCTTTTTAGAATCTGCTTCCATTTTCTCTTTTAATGCTTGTAACGCATCGTTCGCATCACCTAACGTTGGTTTCGCTTCGTCTGCACTGGCAGCTTGTCTTTTGACCGCTGCTTTTACGTTACGTTGCTCTTCCTCTCTAAAGATAGCGGTATGACTAGCTACTACACGTTTAAAGTCCTTATTGAATTCAATAATCTTGAATTCGGCTTCATCGCCTTTCGTTAGTTTCTTACCATCTTCTTTCTCCAAATGACGTTGTGGAATAAATGCGGTTATATCCTCGTTAAAGTCTATCGTTGCACCTTTATCGACAATTTCTGTAATAGCCGCCGTGTGAACGGTACCCAAAGCAAATTCCGTCTCATATTTATCCCATGGGTTTTCGGTAGTTTGCTTGTGACCTAAGCTAAGCTTACGACCATCAACATCCAACTCTAAAACTTCCACTTCCAAGGTATCACCGACGTTGGTAAACTCGGATGGGTGCTTCACTTTCTTCGTCCATGAAAGATCCGAAATGTAAATTAAACCATCGATACCTTCTTCCAATTCTACAAACACACCAAAGTTGGTAAAGTTTCTAACGATACCGCTGTGCTTGGAACCTACTGGATATTTTGTGGTAATATCTGTCCAAGGGTCTGGCGTCAATTGCTTGATACCTAAGGACATCTTACGATCTTCACGATCCAATGTTAATACCACCGCTTCTACTTCATCACCTACTTTTACAAAATCCTGTGCGGAACGCAAGTGCGTAGACCAAGACATTTCAGAAACGTGTATTAAACCTTCGACTCCTTCTACAACTTCGATAAATGCACCGTAATCTGCAATAACGACTACTTTACCTTTCACCTTGTCACCAATTTTGATTTCATCACTAAGGGCTTCCCAAGGATGCTTTTCCAATTGCTTAAGACCTAATTGAATTCTAGACTTGTTTTCATCAAAATCAAGAATTACAACGTTTAATTTTTGGTCTAGCTCTACCACCTCGTTCGGGTGATTGATTCTACTCCAAGAAAGGTCTGTAATATGTACCAAACCATCAACACCGCCAAGATCAATAAACACACCGTAAGAAGTAATGTTTTTAACAACACCTTCAAGTACTTGTCCTTTTTCTAGTTGACTGATGATCTCTTTTTTCTGCTCCTCAATATCGGCTTCGATTAGCGCTTTATGGGAAACTACTACGTTTTTGAACTCATGGTTGATTTTCACTACCTTGAATTCCATTGTTTTATTTACATATTGGTCGTAATCGCGAATAGGCTTCACATCGATTTGAGAACCTGGCAAGAACGCCTCGATTCCGAAAACATCAACGATCATACCACCTTTAGTTCTGCATTTTACAAAACCACTAACGATTTCTTCTTTGTCGTGCGCCGCATTTACACGGTCCCACGCCATAATGGTACGTGCCTTCCTGTGTGAAAGCACCAATTGACCGCTCTTGTCTTCACGGATATCAATAAGTACCTCTACCTTGTCACCTACTTTTAAATCTGGATTGTAACGAAACTCGTTCAAGGAAATTACACCCTCGGATTTGGCGTTGATATCAATTATCGCTTCCCTATCCGTAATGTACACTACCGTTCCCGTAACTACTTCCTCATCGGCAGTATCAACAAAGTTCTCTGCTACCAATTCTTCGAATTCCTTTAATTTGGAATCATCAACACGCTCAATTCCTTGTTCGTACTTCTCCCAATTAAAGTTTTCTAAAAATTCTTGTGGATCTTGAACAGGAGCCTGTTCTTTTGTTTCTTGAACTACTTCCGTAGTTTCTGGAGTTGCTGTTGCAGTTTCTACCGCTTCAGCTTGTTTTTTTTCTTCAGCCATTTGCTGATTATAAATTTGTATTCTACAATATCCAAGAGCTAAACGACTATTGTAGAAGTTGTTATATTTTTAGTTTTATTCCTTTTTTTGCTCTTGAGACTATCGTAAAAAAGGTGTGCAAAAATACAACTTATATCCTTAAATACAAACACTATTTATCCTTGCTTTAAAAAGTAGGTGTGGATTACCATTTATTTGGTTTGATTCCTCCAATTATTTAGTATCTTTCGCATACAATATTAACCGTTAAATAAAGTATTATGAGTGTTAAAGCAAAATACCAAGGCGTTTTAGATCTTGGTGAGCAATTAGGAATTAAAAATGGTAACGTTACCGAAGAAGGGAATGTACTTAAAATAAAAGGTGAAGCAAATACACCTTATGAAAAAGATTTGCTTTGGGACAAAATAAAAGCGATCGGAGGCGAGCAAGCTTCGGATATCAAAGCCAATATTACCATAGCTGACGATTCTGTTTACCACAGACACACCGTAGCTAGTGGTGAGTCTTTAAGTAAAATTGCAAAGCATTATTATGGAGATGCCATGAAATACAAGCAAATTTTTGAAGCAAACACCAATGTACTTAAAAATCCAGATGTTATTCATCCAGACCAGGTTTTGGTAATTCCAAATCCATAAGACGTAGGGATTTCCTTTTGTAAGGTGATTTCGTAAATTAAAAAATGCCGCTGAACCCTCAGCGGCATTTTAATTTTTAGAAAGTAATGTGATTTACCCTATACTATTATTATTTTTCTATCACACGAAGCGTAAAATTATACATACGCTCAAACTGTTCTTTAAGGCCCATATCGCTATTATCGAACTCAATCGCATCTTTTGCTCTTATTAATGGTGAAAACTCACGATGAGAATCTATATAATCCCGTTTTTCCACGTTTTCCAAAACATCTTTATAAGTAACCGTCTCGCCTTTATCCAACAGTTCCTTATATCTTCTATACGCTCTTTTTTCTGGAGAGGCGGTCATAAAAATCTTTAGTTCGGCGTCCGGAAACACTACGGAACCTATATCACGGCCATCCATAACGATTCCTTTTTGAGCTCCCATTTCCCTTTGTAAGTCCACCAATTTTATACGAACCTGCTCAATTTCCGCAATCCTGCTCACATTCTGAGAAACGCGCATCTTTCTTATTTCGCTCTCCACATTTTTACCGTTCAGATACATTTCAGAAAAACCAAGTTCGGCATTAAATACAAATTTTAATTTTATTGTATCTAGTTCTTGAATTAAACCCTGGATATCTTCAGTACCGGCACCAATAAAACCATTGTCCATAGCGAATAAGGTAATGGCACGATACATGGCTCCGGTATCCACATAAACATAGCCTAGCGATTTTGCCAATTGTTTGGCCAAGGTACTTTTACCTGTGGATGAAAATCCGTCTATCGCTATGGTTATTTTTTTCATTGTATTACAAATAAGCAAAAATTAGTTACAGTTTTTTTGCGTTCTTCACCTTCCGATTTGTCAAGGCAATTTCTATGACCTCATGCATATCTGTCACATAATGAAAGGTAAGTCCTTTTAAATAATCTGCCTTAATTTCCTTAATATCTCGTTCATTATCGGCACAAAGGATAATTTCCTTTATTCTTGCGCGTTTTGCAGCTAAAATCTTTTCCTTTATACCGCCAACAGGAAGTACTTTTCCCCTTAGCGTTATTTCTCCTGTCATTGCCAAGCTTTTCTTTACCCTCCTTTGGGTAAACAAGGAAATAAGGGAGGTCAGCATAGTAATACCAGCACTTGGCCCGTCTTTAGGAGTAGCCCCCTCCGGTACGTGAATGTGTACGTTATACTTTTCAAAGATTTCGGGATCCAATCCGAAGCGCTCTGCATTGGATTTTATATACTCCATGGCGATCGTAGCAGATTCTTTCATTACCTTACCTAAATTACCCGTAATACTCAACGTACCCTTCCCTTTTGATAAAATAGATTCTATAAATAAAATATCACCACCCACACTGGTCCAAGCTAAGCCCGTAACTACACCTGCTACTTCATTATTCTCGTACTTGTCCCGCTCCATTTTTGGGGCTCCCAAGACTTTAATAATTACTTCATTGCTTACCTTAACATCATATTCTTCCTCAATCGCAATGGACTTTGCTGCGTATCTGACCATTTTGGCCAGTTGTTTTTCTAGGGAACGCACACCTGATTCCCGGGTGTACCCTTCCACAATTTTTTCTAGTTGTGGTTTCCCTATTTTTAAATGAGACGTATCCAATCCGTGCTCTCTTAATTGTTTGGGAAGCAAGTGTTTTTTGGCAATTTCCACTTTTTCCTCAATCGTATAACCTGTTACGTTAATAATTTCCATACGATCCCGAAGCGCAGGTTGTATCGTACCCAAATTATTGGCCGTGGCAATGAACATTACTTTAGAAAGATCGTATCCCATTTCCAAGAAGTTGTCATAAAACTCACTGTTTTGTTCAGGATCTAACACCTCTAACATGGCAGAGGACGGGTCGCCTTGGTGACTACTGGATAACTTATCAATTTCATCCAAAATAAATACAGGGTTTGATGTTCCCGCTTTTTTTAGGCTTTGAATTATCCTGCCCGGCATGGCACCAATATAAGTTTTCCTATGTCCACGAATCTCTGCTTCATCGCGCAGACCACCTAATGAAATACGAACATATTCCCTACCCAAGGCCTCCGCCACGGACTTCCCTAATGAGGTTTTACCAACTCCTGGAGGGCCGTATAAACAGAGAATCGGGGATTTCATATCGTTACGCAACTTTAATACCGCCAAGTATTCGATAATTCTACGCTTTACATCTTCCAAACCATAATGGTCGCGGTCTAAAATTCTTTCCGCTCTTTTTAAATCGAACTTATCTTTTGAAAATTCATTCCAAGGCAAATCCAAGAAAAGGTCTAGATAATTACGCTGAATCGAGTATTCCGCTACTTGCGGATTCATGCGCTGCATCTTGGCCAATTCTTTGATAAAATGTTCTTCTACCTTTGTATCCCATTTCTTTTTCTTGGCCTTGGCGCGCATTTCTTCCAACTCGTCGTCAGCTGAAACGCCACCTAATTCCTCTTGAATGGTCTTCATTTGCTGGTGTAAAAAATACTCCCGCTGTTGCTGGTCCAAATCGCTACGTACTTTCGACTGTATGTCGTTCTTTAGCTCCAATTTCTGCATCTCCACATTCATATATTTCAATGTGGCCAAAGCGCGTTCCTGAAGATCGCCTATTTCTAACAATTCCTGTTTTGCCTTTACATCCAAATTAAGATTAGAGGACACAAAATTGATTAAAAAAGAGTCGCTCTGAATGTTTTTAATGGCAAAGGATGCCTCGCTAGGAATATTTGGGTTGTCTTTGATAATTTTTAAGGCCAAATCCTTAATCGATTCGATGATGGCCAAAAACTCACTGTTATTTCTATCTGGCCTAACTTCCGCGGTTTCGCGTACTGTAGCTGTAAAATAAGGTTTTTGTGTTAGTACCTCAGCAATTTCAAAACGTTTTTTACCTTGTATAATTACGGTCGTATTTCCATCGGGCATTTGAAGCACCCTTAGAATACGGGCCACCGTTCCTAAGGTATTAATGTCCTTTATCTTTGGATTTTCGGTTTCCTCATCTTTTTGCGAGACAACGCCAATGACCTTATTTCCACTGTTCGCATCTTTTATCAGTTGAATAGAAGAATCCCTACCTGCTGTAATTGGTATTACAACACCGGGAAACAATACCGTGTTCCGCAAGGGAAGTATCGGTAGTGTTTCGGGCAATGTTTCTCCGTTCATTTGTTCTTCATCCTCTGCCGTTAGCAAAGGAATCAATTCTGCTTCATCATCTATACCCTGTAAGGACATGTTGTCAAAGTTTGAAAATTTAGAATCTCCCATCTCAATATATATCAGCCATTCTGTCACGTGTGTGACAGAAAATTTAGTTTTATAATTCGTTTTATACGCTGGCAATGTCCTCAAATACCTCATATGCTATGCATAAGGACACTACTTTACTCGTTTAATTCAATTCCTATGCCAACCTTACCTTACCAAGTAAGCTATCTACCGCTTAATTTACCGAAGCTGCATAATATTGAAAGAAATGGCAATAAATAGCACCCTTAGGACTGATACCATTAAAAGGAACTGAAATCATCTCCAAACTTCAAAAGAGGTACTAAAATATCCATCCGGAAAAAGCTAGGCTTCACTCAACTATCAAGTTTCAACATGCTTATGGCTTTTGAAATTCAAGCCTCACGAATAACTAAAAAAAATTATTGCAAACTGTAACAATCCGTAACTTTCATCATCTATAAGACAAACCAATCACTTTTTTGAGCCAAAAAGAAGTACATATTGATGCATTATTGCAATCGTGCATGCGTGGAAAACAAAGCGCACAGCTAGAAGTTTACAACCGATATTATAAGGCCATGTACAACACGGCCATACGTATTGTAAAGGATAGCGCAGAAGCAGAAGATGTGATGCAAGAATCGTTTTTGAACGCGTTTACGAAACTGCACACATTTAAAGCGGAAGTAAGTTTTGGAGCCTGGTTAAAACGAATTGTTATAAACAACAGTATTTATCATTACAAAAAGCAACGGAAAAAAAATGAAGTTGCATTGGATGATATACTTTATAAGGTCGAAGATAATGACGGAATTACTTCGGATCATGTGTTTGTAAATCAAAAGGCTCAAAAAGTGATGGAGACCATGAACCGCTTAAAAGATAATTACAGAGTTTCTTTGACCTTACATTTAATAGAAGGGTTCGACTATGAAGAAATAAGTGAAATCATGAATATTAGCTATGCGAATTGCCGTACCATGATATCTAGGGCAAAAGAAAGCTTAAGAAATAAAATAGAAATTACAAACTGATGGAAAAAGACAACATAGAACAACTTTTTGCAAGCCTTGAAGGTTCTTTTGATACAAAAGAGCCTGCCCAGGGTCATGAAGAGCGGTTTTTGGAAAAACTGAAACTTGGTAACGAGGTTGCAAAGGCTCCAGTTAAAAAATTATCCTGGTGGAAACCTTTGTCCATAGCAGCATCCATAGCGGTACTTATTGCCGTAAGTATTGGTCTTTTGAACCAAACTAGGGATAGGCAAGAACAAATGGCCAATATTTCGCCAGAGGTTTCCAATACGCAGTTTTACTTTGCCAGCTTAATTGAAGAACAAGTAAAAGAACTACAATCTGAAAGTACTCCTGAGACGCAAAAAATAATTGCCGATACCATGACCCAATTAGCAATATTGGAAACAGATTATGGCCAATTGGAGCAAGAAATGCTATCTGGAGGAAATAACAAACTATTACTAAAAGCGATGATTACCAATTTTCAGACAAGAATTGACTTATTACAAGATGTACTTGAACAAATTGAAACTATTAAAAATTTAAAAAACTATAATGATGCGAACTATACTCTATAAATTCACCCTACTATTCCTAGTGCTTGCTCCGGTAGTGACATTAGCCAACAACGATAAACTTGGAGGAAAATACACCAAAGAAAAAACCATTAAAAAAGAGTTTAATGTAAACGCGGATGCGCTATTAAAAGTGAATAACAACTATGGCAATTTGAACATTACCTCTTGGAACGAAAACCGAATCGTTATTGAGGTGCACATAAAAACCAACGGGGACAACCAAGAAAAGGTACAAAAAAAGCTAGATGAAATTTCGGTAGACTTTGAGGCGAGCAGCAGTTTAGTATCTGCTAGGACCACTTATGGCCAGCAAAAAAGTAATTGGGGCTGGAACTGGGGAAAAAACAACAATGTGAACATGCAAATTAATTACACCATAAAAGTTCCCATTAAAAATAGTGTAAACCTAGATAATGATTACGGGAACATTATCCTTAATCGTATAGATGGCCACGCTAAAATAAATTGTGATTACGGCAGACTGGAAATAGGCGAACTACACGGCAGAAACAATCAGCTTAATTTTGATTATACCTCCAAGTCTACCATAGGATATATAAATAGTGGTAAAATTGACGCCGACTACTCTGGTTTTACCATTGAAAAAGCGGGCAACTTAATCATAAATACAGATTATACTAACGCAACGATCGACACTATGGAAAATCTTGAGTATACGGGCGACTATGGAAACCTATCTGTAGGGGAGGCAAATAATATTCAAGGAAACGGGGATTATGTCACCATAAGACTTGGTACTATTCATGGGAATGTAGACCTAGTTTCGGATTACGGCTCTATACGCATAGCAGAACTAGCCGAAGATGCAGGTAATGTTTCCATACGAACAGATTATACCGGAATTAAAATTGGTTATAATGCTAACTATCATTTTGATTTTGATATTACCACAAGTTATTCCGGAGTTAGCGGTAAGGATGATTTTGAGATAAACGTAAGTACGGAAAAATCAAACAACAAACACTACGAGGGTTACTATGGCAGTGCCAATAGTGGAAACCAAATCATTGTGAACAGCGATTATGGAGGTATAAGCTTCAACAAAAAATAGTAACATCTAATCATTCTAAACACAATACAAATGAAAAAAGTAATAGTAGTAACATTAGTACTAGCAATCACAGCATCTTGCTCCGCACAATGGGGTAAAAAAATTAAGGGAAACGGAGATAAAGTGACCATAGAACGGTCTACCGGCAATTATGATGACATAGCAGTTTCCGGATGGTTTGATGTAGATTTAGTAGACGGAAAAGAAGGTGAGCTAACCTTGGAAGGAGAATCCAATCTGTTGGAATACATTATTACCGAGGTAAAAAATGGCAAACTGAAAATTAAAACTGAAAATAATATAAACCTAAAACCATCGGATTGGAATAACGGTATCAGAATAACGGTACCCGTAGAACGCATAAGCGCTATTTCATTATCTGGATCTGGTGACATTGTAGGCAAAACCACCCTAAAAACAGAAACACTGGATACAGCAATGTCTGGATCTGGAGATATTACCTTGGATATAGAAACCAATACCGTAAGTGCAAGTATGTCTGGCTCTGGCGATATTACCTTTAGCGGAAATACTACAGATTTCTCGGCAACCATTTCTGGAAGCGGCGATATTAAAGCCTTTGACCTAGAGGCCGATAATGTAGATGCTACCGTTTCTGGATCAGCTGATATAAAAGTAACTGCAAATAAAATGCTTAAAGCCAGAGTCTCCGGTTCCGGAGATATTACCTACAGAGGAAACCCGGAAAAACTAGATACCAAAACGTCCGGTTCTGGAGATATTTCAAAAGACTAACATCAAAATCACGAACAATCAGTAACGTTAAGAGTCCCTTTTGTAAAGGGACTTTTTATTTGGTACCCGGAGCAACAATAAAATCCCTACCAAAAAGAACAAGAATAAAAAGAGGATGGCGTAGCGCATGCTACTTAGATGGTCCACTACGGCAAAAATAACCATTCCAATTACGATGCCTATCTTTTCGGCTACATCATAAAAACTGAAGTAGGATGTGGTATCATCGGTATCCGGTAAATATTTGGAATAGGTAGAACGTGCCAATGCCTGAATTCCGCCCATTACCAGTCCTACAAAGCCTGCGGCAATATAAAACTGCATAGGGGTTTTCATGAAATAGGCATAAAAACAAAGACATAACCATATCAGATTAACAAAGATCAATGTTTTGATATTCCCAAACTTAGCGGACGCTCTTGAGGTAAGTATCGCGCCTAGTACTGCTACTAATTGTATCACAAGAATACTAATAATTAACCCCGTAGTCTTTTCACCATCACTAGCCCAGGCAATCTCTTTTTCGCCAAAATAAACGGCCATCAACATGATGGTTTGTACAGCCATACTAAATACAAAAAATGCATTTAAGTAGCGTTTTAATGGTAAATTACCTTTTAATTGTTGCCAAACCGAGCGTAATTCCCTAAAACCGTTAAAGACAACATCCTTTGTTACCTTGTGCGTTGTCCCAGCTCCTTTGGGCAGCACATAAAAGGTATATTGGCTAAATAGTATCCACCATAATCCAACCGTAATAAAGGATATTTTCATGGCCTCAAATTTGGCAGCATTCAATGCTGCATCCGTTGTACCAATGTCGAATCCAAACCATTGTGGGTTCATGACCATAGCTAGATTTACGAGTAATAGGAATACACTACCCACATAGCCCATAGAGAAACCTTTGGCGCTGATACTATCCTGTTGTTCCTCATAAGCAATATCCGGCAAATAGGAATTATAAAAGACCAAACTGCCCCAATACCCTATTAGCCCCATAAAATAAAAAAGCACACTTAGATGGATGTGGTCCAAACTAAACCAATACAGCCCAATACAGCCCGTTCCGCCCACATAGCAGAAAAATTTCATGAACGTCTTCTTATTCCCAACATAATCTGCAACTCCCGAAAGAATAGGAGACAAAATTGCAACCACCAAAAATGTAAATGCCGTAACTATCTCAATTAGTACGGTGGGCTTCATATCAAACCCAAAAGCGTTCACCAACGCGTCCTCTGTTGTAAATAAGGCGGAATAGAAAATGGGAAAAATAGAGGAAGCTATGGTAAGGGCATAAACGGAATTGGCCCAGTCGTAAAAGGCCCATGCATTCAACAACTTTTTACTACCCTTGGCTGGTATTGTTTTGGTCATAAAAAAATATAAAAGCCGCTCCCTGAAGAAGAACGGCTCTCAATATACAATAAAACTACTATTTGTATTTACTTAAACTCCGTAACTCCAAATTTCGCTGCTTCCTCAGCTGCTTCGGGCGCCCAAGCTGTTAAATTGTTTATTCTAGTATCGTTCGATGGATGTGTGCTCATGAATTCCGGTGGAGCTTCTCCCCCACTGTTTGCCTTCATTCGTTGCCATAATTTGGCTGCCTCATAAGGGTCATAACCTGCGATGGCCATAATCTGTAGCCCTATTCGATCGGCTTCTGTTTCATGGCTACGGCTAAAGGGAAGCATTCCTCCCACAGAAGTACCTATGCCATAAGCTTGCATGAATGCATTTTGTGTTTCTGCGCTTTTACCACTTGTAGCGACCGCAACTCCAACTGCTCCAACTTGTTGCAGGGTTCCTGCACTCATTCGTTGGGCACCATGATCGGCCAAGGCATGTGCTACTTCGTGGCCCATGACTACCGCTACACCGGTTTCTGTTTGTGTAATTGGCAATATACCTGTATAGAAAACAATCTTGCCACCTGGCATACACCATGCGTTTACCGCTTCATTGTCAACCAGGTTATACTCCCATTGATAATCACTTAGGTATCCCGGATACCCGTTTGCTGCCAACCATCGTTCCGCAGCAGCAGAAATACGCTGACCAGTTCTTGTAATCATATGTGCTTCGGCAGTTCCGGACACCACTTTGTTTTCTCCTAAAAATTGATCGTATTGTGCAAATGCTGTTGGAAAAATTTGACTATTTGGATAAAAATTAAGTGTTTTTTGTCCAGTAAACGGATTCACCTTACAGGCCGAGACGCCAAGAAAAATAGTTAATATTAATAGTATTTTTTTCATTTTAATAGTGTTTAGTACCGGAAAATTACAAAATTATTATTTTCCCGTTAGGTGTAACACAGTAAAGTTTTTATTGATGAATAAGGTTGGGGCACCATTTGGTTTTACCGATTTAACATCTACCTCTTCATTGTCAACTGTAATTTTATCAATTTTAAACGGAAGACCATGAAAATTGAATTTTAAAGTTTCATAACCGGTAACAAAATCACCCTGCTTAAATTGTTGTACAGTAACTGAATTCTCCTTACCTGTTAGCTTAAAGTTACGCAAGGAATAGCGTCCTTTTTTATAATCGTAGCCATCTTGGGCATCTTCATATACCTCGGAGGTTTCGGTTCCCAATATATAATAGGTATCCAATATCAGTTCTGTTAGCGTTAACTCTCCTACATATTGCTGTACGGGATATTTTGGAATAATTGCACCCTCTTTGATATAAATGGGCATACGATCCAAATCTGCGGCAACCCAACATTCTTTTCCGCCTTCTACCGCAGCATCAGTCCAAAAATCATACCATTTTCCTTTAGGAATATACATCCTTCTACCTTGGGCGTTTGGCTCTTGTATCGGGCAGACCAGTATTTGATCTCCGAAAATAAATTCATCGGTTCTAAAATGAGTCTGTACATCCTCTTGGTCAAAAAGCACCAAAGATTGTAGCATTGGTTTTTGCTCCTTGCTGTACTTGTAGAACATGGTATATAAATAGGGTAGTAATTGATACCTTATCTCTATGAACTTACGAACAATATCCGTAATCTCGGTACCAAAAGACCAAGGCTCTTGATCACCATGATCACCACTGGAATGAACCCTACAAAAGGGATGAAAAATGCCCAATTGTACCCATCTTGTAAAAAGCTCCCCATTTGGTTGCTCTGCAAAGCCTCCAATATCGGAGCCAACGAAGGAATAGCCGCTCATGCACATACGTTGCATTTGCACGTTAGCAATCCACAAATGCTCCCATGTGGCAACATTATCCCCGGTCCATGTTGAGGAATAGCGCTGCGTACCTGCAAAAGCAGCCCTAGTTATAACAAATGGCCGCTTTGGGTACACGTACTTTTTTACACCTTCATAAGTAGCGCGTACCATTTGCATACCGTATACATTGTGTGCCTTTCTGTGTGTACAGGGATGGCCGTCATAATTATGTCTGGTATCCAAAGGCGCTGTTTTAGAGGGTACTTCCATAACCGCAGGTTCATTCATATCGTTCCAAACGGCGTGAACACCTAGGTCTGACATAAACTCTTTGTATAATTCTGCCCACCATTCACGAACTTTAGGGTCTGTAAAATCCGGAAAATGACACTCCCCAGGCCATACCTTACCGGTCATTAACGGGCCGTCTCCCCTTCTACAGAAATAACCTTTTTCCAAAGCTTCCTTATAAATTGAATATTCCCTATCTATCTTAATGCCCGGATCGATCATGACAACGGTCTTAAAGCCATCTTCTTCCAATTCCTTTATCATTCGCTTAGGATCGGGAAAGAGTTTTTCGTCCCACGTAAAGCAACGGAAACCGTCCATATAATCAATATCCAAATAAATGGCATCACAAGGAATATTTTTATCTCTAAATCCTTTTGCAATTTCTTTTACATTGCTTTCGGGATAATAACTCCACTTGGATTGATGATACCCCAAGGCCCACATTGGCGGTAGTTCGGGAGTACCTGTTAAGTTAGAATAGGCAGATACTACCTTAGACATTTCCGGACCGTAGAAAAAGTAGTAGTTCAATTCCCCACCGTCTGCCCAGAAACTAGTCGTATTTCTACGCTCATGGGCAAAGTCGAAATGCGTTTTAAAGCTATTGTCAAAGAAAATACCATACGCCTTCCCTTTATGAAGTCCTGTATAAAACGGAATGGCTTTGTATAATGGATCTTGATCCTTGCCGAACGCATATTGATCGGTTACCCAATTTTCTACACGCTTACCCTTTAGATTACTATGGGTTGCCTTGTCTCCCATTCCGTAAAAGCTCTCACCGATTTGCGTAATTTTACTCATTTTAACGGTATTCCCGCCATACTCGTAATTCTCCTCCCAGTGAAATCCAATTTCATCCTCGTTAATAATATTCCCTTCTAAATCTGATATTTGGGTACGTGATGACTTCTTGTCTACCAATATATGAACACGAGCAGTTTCTATGATGTACTCCGTAGCATTTTCATTCACTTCCAGTTTACTGTAACCTAAATTGGCCTCTGGATTGATAGCATAAGAAAAATCAGGTTCAAAAACATAGTTGGTAGCGTATCTAAACCGAATAAGACTGCCTCTTAAAACGGTAATCTCTAACACTACGCCATTCTGGGTAGTAAAGTATAATTTATTCGTATCCTGCTTAAAATCAACAATATGGTTAGGGTATAGATTCCCCTTATATTCTAACTCTGTATTTGTAATCATTCAATCAAAAATTTAAATAGAAGCGCAAAAAAAGTGCTTTCACCCGGAATTACGAAATATAATCCGAGCAATCGCATACTATAACGTTTTAGCTACTATAAGCTACTTTAAAATAACAATCCCTAGGGGCGGAATGGTAATTTCTAAGGATTTCTTATATCCATGCCATGCCTTTGCAGAGGATTTAATATTAGAATTTATATTTCCAGCACCGCCATACTTCTCATCATCACTGTTAAGGATTTCCTTCAACTTTCCTTTTTTAGGATTTCCAATCCTATAGTTTTCTCTAAGAATTGGAGTAAAATTGCACGCGACAATAAGATCGTTCTTTTCATCGTGACCTTTTCTAACGTAGGTTAATACGGAGTTTTCATGATCACCATAGTCTATCCATTGAAACCCTTCTGGGCTAAATTGTTTCTCATACAAGGCAGGATAGTTCTTATAGGTATGGTTTAAATCTTTCACAAACTGTTGTACACCTGCGTGGCCATCGTAGGCAAGCAAGTGCCAATCTAAGCTTTGTTGAAAATTCCATTCCGCCGTCTGACCAAATTCTCCTCCCATAAACATGAGCTTTGTTCCTGGATGTGTAAACATATAGCCGAATAACAATCTTAGATTCGCAAATCGCTGCCATTCATCTCCAGGCATCCTGTACACCAAAGACTGCTTTCCATACACTACCTCGTCATGAGAAAAAGGTAGCATAAAATTTTCTGTAAATGCATACGTCATACTAAACGTAAGATCGTTCTGATGGTGTTTACGGTAAATGGGTTCTTTTTTAAAATACTCCAAGGTGTCGTGCATCCAACCCATCATCCATTTCATACCAAAACCTAGACCTCCATGTTCAACAGCCTTAGAAACACCTGAAAATGCCGTAGATTCCTCAGCAATCGTTTGTACACCTTCGAAACTCGAATACACTTCTTGATTTAGTTCCTTTATAAACGAAATAGCATCCAAATTCTCATTGCCACCATAGATATTAGGTTCCCACTCGCCATCTTCACGGGAATAATCTAAATAAAGCATAGACGCAACGGCATCTACCCGCAAGCCATCTACATGAAACTGTTCTAGCCAAAACAGGGCGTTACTAATTAGAAAAGCGCGCACTTCGTTTCTTCCGTAGTTAAAGATGAGACTTTTCCAGTCTTGGTGATATCCTTTTCTTCTATCTGGATGCTCGTAAAGGTTTGATCCATCAAAAAATCCTAGTCCGTGTGCATCCTCAGGAAAATGGGAAGGTACCCAGTCCAAGATAACCCCAATATCATTTTGGTGAAACGCATCTACCAAAAATTTAAAATCTTCCGGTGTACCAAACCTAGATGTTGGCGCAAAATAACCGGTAAGCTGGTAGCCCCAAGAAGGGTCATAAGGGTATTCCATAATAGGCATAAACTCTACATGGGTATAGCCCATTTCCTTTGCATAATTAACCAAATCAACAGCTAATTGTCTGTAGGTCAAAAAATCTCCATTCGCATCTCTTTTCCAAGAGCCTAAATGAACCTCATACACAGAATAAGGTCGGTCCAAGCCGTTCTTCTCGTTTCTATAGCCCATCCAGTCGGTATCTTTCCAATCGTATTGGCTGCTCCAGACAACCGAAGCCGTTTTAGGAGGATGCTCACATAATTTAGCAAAGGGATCCGCCTTCTCTGTCCAGATATCATGATTATGGGACTGTATTTTGTACTTGTATTTTTCACCATGCCCTATATCAGGAATAAATCCCTCCCAAATACCACTAGAATCCCAGCGAACATTTAAGACATGCTCCGATTGCTTCCAACCGTTAAAATCTCCTACAACAGAAATCGCTTTTGCCGATGGCGCCCAAACGGCGAAATAAGTCCCTTTCGTACCATCTAACTCAATAGGATGGGAACCTAACTTATCATACAGACGATAATGTTTTCCTCCTTTAAAAAGGTCTATATCAAAATCTGTAAACAAGGAATGTACGATAACTTTGGACATACGTATCTAATTTTTTTTGGTAAAACTAATCAACTTTGCAATAACTAAGGGAATATAGCTGTTTTACTTGTTGTGTACCAAACCCAAGTTAGAATAATTTGGATAATAATAAAAAATGGAACGCTTTTTGAAATAACGAAACAAGAAAGCGTAAGAAACCAAAAAATCAATATAATTATGAAGAAATTTAGTTTAGTATTCGGAAGTTTAATAGTAGCACTATTTACGGCATGTACCGGTCCACAGGGTCCTCCAGGTTTTGACGGGTTCGATGGGCTAGACGGTTTAAATGGTCGCGATGGACAGGATGGACAGGATGGGGTAAATATCCTGGGGCAGGTTCTTGATATAGAAGGTTCCTTTACTCCGGAAAACGATTTTGCAATCCTATATGAATTTCCCCAAACAATAGAAGTTTTCGAGACCGATGTGGTTCTGGTATATTTATTATGGGATCAGACGGAGGATGGCAATGGCGAAGCGGTAGATATCTGGAGGCTGATGCCGCAGACTCGAATTTTAGACCAAGGATTGTTACAGTATAACTATGACCATACCTTCTTGGATGTAAATCTATTTTTAGAGGCCGATTTTGACCTGACTACCTTACCAACAGGTGATACAGACAATCAAGTTTTTAGAATAGCCGTATTACCCGCAGAAATGACCCAAGGTAAATTAGACACCAGCAATATACACTCCGTAATGGGAAGACTTAACGTTTCCGAAGAAAATATTCGAAGATTTAAGGTAGACTAGGTTTTACAAAATTTCCTAAGAAAAACGCCCCATATGTAAGTGGGGCGTTTTTATTTTCTACCCAACAAGGTTTAAGATAACACTAACAGAAATGTTATTCGAAGTACAGTATCTTTGAAAGGTTTGAAAAAGAAATGAGACCAAAATAAAAAAAATAGCTATGAAATATTCCCTTGTGATTACATTATTAATTTTAGCTACAAGCTGCAAAGGCATCTCACAAGAAAAAGAGATGAAATCAACAGAAACTACTGCGCAAGTAGACGAAAAAGATTTTCCCGTCCAAAAGACGGAAGCGGAATGGAAAAAACAGCTTACGGATGCTGAATTTTATGTCCTGCGCAAAGCCGCTACGGAAAACCCTTTTTCGAGTCCGCTTTTAGAGATAAAAAAAGAAGGTATTTATGTATGCGCCGGCTGCGATACCCCGGTATTCAAAAGTGAAACAAAATTTGATTCAGGTACTGGATGGCCAAGTTTCTATGAAGAAATTGAGGGTAATGTGGCCTATGATGTAGATTATAAAATAGGGTATAAAAGAACCGAGGAGCACTGTGCTACATGTGGCGGCCACCTAGGACATGTGTTTGAAGATGGCCCAGCTCCTACTGGCGAGAGACATTGTATAAACGGTGTAGCCTTAAAATTTGTTCCCAACAACTAAGGCGTTAAGTACGAAGATGGAAATGTGGGAAAACTATATCCGCAGTGCACGCTTTGAATTTAAACGTTACAAAACCTTGGGAGACAAAACGTTTGCGCAACTATCTGATGAAGATTTACACTGGCATTTGAACGATACGGATAATTCCATCGCTATTATCGTAAAACATCTAGCTGGTAATATGCGCAGCAGGTGGACGAATTTTTTAATAGAGGATGGAGAAAAGGTATGGCGGGACAGGGAGAACGAGTTTTCTAACCCTTGTAGTGATAAAGCAGAACTGCTGGCCATTTGGAACTCCGGTTGGGACTGTTTATTTAATGCCTTAAGTCAAGTAAACAGCTCTAACTTTGATAGTCGTATAAAAATCAGAAATGAAGACCATACCTTAGTTGAAGCTGTAAATCGTCAATTAGCCCATTATGCAAATCACGTAGGACAACTTGTCTTTATCGGAAAAATGAGAAAGGGAGCAGACTGGACACCACTCTCTATCCCTAGAGGAGGCTCACAAGAATTTAATAATGAGAAATTTAACCTGTCATAGCGCGTTTTTGGCTAGAAAACACTTCTTTTAATTTACACCGAGATCATTGTCCTTCAAACTTGGTTTTGTATTTTTGCAGCGCTCCCAAAAAGACTTGGGTTTTAACATTTAAAAATTTACAACTATGAGCACTTTCGACGTTATTGTTTTGGGTAGTGGGCCAGGAGGTTATGTTACTGCCATTAGAGCATCGCAACTAGGCCTTAAAACCGCAATTATAGAAAAAGAAAGCCTTGGTGGTGTATGTTTGAACTGGGGATGTATCCCGACCAAAGCCTTATTAAAATCTGCTCAAGTTTTTGAATACTTGCAACATGCAGGGGATTATGGTCTAACAGCCGAAGGAGTAGACAAGGATTTTGATGCGGTTGTAAAAAGGAGCAGAAATGTTGCCGGTGGAATGAGCAAGGGCGTACAGTTCTTAATGAAGAAAAATAAGATTGAGGTCCTCAAAGGTTTCGGAACGCTAAAATCTGGTAAAAAGGTGTCGGTAAAATCCGAAGACGGAAAAGAAACAGAATACAGTGGGCAACATATTATCATAGCCACAGGAGCACGTAGCCGTGAATTACCGAGCTTACCGCAAGATGGTGAAAAGATTATTGGCTACAGAAAGGCTATGACCTTGGAGAAACAGCCCAAGAAATTAATTGTAGTAGGTAGCGGTGCCATAGGTATCGAATTTGCCTACTTCTACAACGCTATGGGAACAGAAGTGACCGTAGTTGAATACCTTCCCAATATTGTTCCGGTAGAAGATGAGGATATCTCTAAACAACTAGAACGCAGCTTTAAAAAAGCCGGTGTAAAAATCATGACTTCTGCAGAAGTTACGGGTGTAGATACCTCTGGCAATGGCGTAAAAGCTACGGTAAAAACAGCTAAGGGAGAAGAAGTTTTAGAAGCCGACATCGTTCTTTCTGCCGTAGGTATAAAAACAAATATTGAAAACATAGGACTAGAAGCCGTTGGAATAGCAACAGATAGGGACAAAATATTGGTGAACGATTTTTATCAGACCAATATACCAGGCTATTATGCTATTGGAGATGTTACCCCAGGGCCTGCTTTGGCTCATGTTGCATCGGCCGAAGGTATTTTATGTGTAGAAAAAATAGCAGGAATGCATACCGAAGCATTGGATTATGGCAACATACCTGGTTGTACTTATTGTAGCCCGGAGATAGCATCCGTAGGACTTACCGAAAAGCAAGCGAAAGAACAAGGCTTTGATATTAAAGTAGGTAAATTTCCGTTTTCAGCTAGTGGTAAAGCGCAAGCCTCTGGAGCATCGGACGGATTTGTAAAAGTGATCTTTGATGCCAAATACGGAGAATGGCTGGGATGCCATATGATTGGTGCCGGAGTTACCGACATGATTGCTGAAGCAGTTTTAGGCCGCAAGCTGGAAACAACCGGTCATGAAGTACTTAAAACAATACATCCCCATCCTACTATGAGTGAAGCGGTAATGGAAGCGGTAGCAGATGCTTATGATGAAGTAATTCATCTATAAACCAAGTTTGACCATGCTCTTAGGTTTATCAAAATATAGCGCTTTTCAAAAATTGCTATTATGCAAATACGCTGAAAAGCGCTTTTTTACGAGCTTATAGCTAGAGAAAACTCATTGTCACCTTACTCGTTTTGCTTTTAAAAAAACTACTATGCTAAAACTATTTAGAGTAACCGCCATTTTAGAAGGGATTTCATATTTAGCCTTATTTGGTATTACCATGCCATTAAAGTATTGGGCAAATATACCCGAACCCAATAAGTTTGTTGGTTATGCCCATGGTGCGCTTTTTATAGCCTTTATAGCTTTAGCCGTAATAGTGTGCTACAATCAAAAGTGGGGTATTAAGCGGTTTATAATTTTCGGAATTGCATCGCTATTACCTTTTGCTACCTTTTACGTGGAGCAGAAATATTTGAAGCCGTTGGATGCTTAGCTTTTTGTTTTAGCTGAATTATTGTGCTAAAAAGCTTTGAACGGCCAAGTAATAACTTTGTAGCCCAAAGCCCAAAATAACGCCTTTTGCCCCCGAAGAAATATAGGAAACGTGCCTGAACTCCTCCCGCTTGTGCGTGTTGGAAATATGGACTTCCACGACAGGGCTCTCAATTGCCTTAACAGCATCACCAATACCTACAGAGGTATGGGTGTATGCCGCAGCATTTAGGATAATACCGTCATAACTAAAGCCCACTTCTTGTAATTTGGAAATAATTTCACCTTCGACATTAGACTGAAAGTACTCTAACTGAACATCCTTAAACTTAAACTGTAGGGTTATAAAGTAATCCTCAAAAGTTTGGTTACCATAGACTTCTGGCTCACGCTTTCCTAACAGGTTCAAGTTTGGCCCATTGATAATTAGTAGCTTCATGATGTAAAAATAGGTATAAAAACAAGGCATTAAAAAAGACCGCCTAAATGTTTCTAGGCGGCCTCTTTTAAATTATTTATAGTACTTACTTAGTTAAAACGGTAACCGGCACCAAAAGTCAATGTATTATAATCGACTAACTCTCCAAAATCACCACCTCTACTAATTTCAAATCCGTATCGGGCCTCTACAAACCAGTTATCATCTATCTGGTATCCAGCACCAACTGCCAAATCAAGTCCTAATGCACCATCCTCAACATCTTCTAAAAGATAATTGATTTGTGGACCAGCTTGAATAGTGAATGATTCTGCAACCTCATATTTAGCCATAACTGGAATATACAATGCAGTTAAATCACTAACAATACTTAGTAATGCAGATGGTTCTATAGACCACGTATCGTCTAATTCAAAATTATAACCACCACCTACGTAGAAACCAAATTCGCTATTGGTAACATTTCCTCCAAAGGACCCCAAATCTACCTTGGCACTAACATTATTAAAACCCGCCTTTACTGCGAATCCTTCTTGCGCACTTACCGAAAAGGCTACGCCTAAAACAAAAAAAGCAATCACTCCTAATTTTTTCATCGTTTTTGATTTTTAAATTGATAGTTAAATATAATATAATTATTAAAAAATGTTAAATTTATTATAGTTTTTAAAACAAAAAAAGTAATCCAAATAGCACATTACTATAGGTTACATCGCTGTTTACAGTTAAATAGGATACATTTAACTCGGTAGTTCCGCTATTGATATCTATTCCGATACTAGGGCGATAATAGAATCCTCCGTCATTTCCTTCATTTATACCAATTGCATAACCCACATCACCACCAAACTTAAAGCCTGTTGTCGGATAAATACGAACGGATCCCGCCACCGGAATAAATTGTAGGTTATCGAATTCGGTTTCTATAAGTACACCACCGGCCGACACTTCCTGTTTCTCACCAAAAGCATTAGAAAATCCAGTAGTTACACCTAAATCAATTGATTTGGAGATACCCCAATGTTGATATAGGTCTACTCCAAGGACCAGACTATACGCTTCTGAGAAATCACCAATCACAACACCACCATTTAAACCGGCTCGGAAGTTGGTTCGGTCTACATATTGCGCTTGAGCACTGAAACCCAAAAAAACAAAAACTAGTATAAGATGAATAAGTCTCATAGTATTACGTTTTAATTACTGTTTTTTACGATACCTGTCTCTAACGCAGTACATCGTTTTTTGTTGTAAACATTCCTTTAATATTGATGTTTCACCTCATTTTATCAGCGATATCTGGCAATAAAGCCTTAAAAATCAGGTAAATATATACATCTTACTAGATTGCGCTTGAACTATAAAAGGTCATAGCACTAAGAAATATGGCCTAACTTCGGTTTTAAGAGAAATCTTTTCAGCAAACACATCGGAGCCACCTAAGACTTGATTGACTATTTATGTAATTAAACAGAACCGCACTATCTTATTTCAAGATTAGATATGGTTTCAAATAAATAATAATAGATTAGAACAAATAGTTTCATGGCTGCCACTAGTAAGTGGTATTGTTACTAAGACGTATCTTTATCCTATGAATTGGGAGCAGGCTAAAAAAGATTATGTTCATTACCTAAAATTAGAGAGAGGACTATCTGACAATTCCATCAAGAATTACGTTTTAGATATTGAAAAGTTAATACGCTTTATCAACGACCACAATATTAAAGTCTTACCTACTACAATAGAAAAAAGCACTGTACAACAATTTATTTATGAAGTGGCAAAAGTTATAAACCCAAGGTCGCAAGCTCGTATCATCTCCGGACTAAAAAGTTTTTTCAATTACTTGGTCTTTGAAGATTATAGAGCCGATAACCCAATGGATTTAATCGATGCTCCCAAAATTGGAAGAAAACTGCCAGATACACTTTCGGAAAACGAAATAAACCAACTAATAGCTGCCATAGACTTGAGCAAGCCCGAGGGCGAACGCAATAGAGCTATATTAGAAACACTTTATGGTTGTGGCTTACGCGTATCTGAACTTACAGGCATAAAGCTTTCCGATCTGTATTTTGAAGAAGACTTCATTAAGGTAACCGGTAAGGGAAATAAACAACGTTTTGTTCCCATAAGCGCCATCAATAAAAAGTATATCAACATATATAGGAAAGAGATACGTGTTCATTTGAATATCCAAGATAATTATCAGGATACGCTGTTCCTAAACAGACGTGGAAAACAACTTACCCGTGCCATGATTTTTACAATTGTTAAGAATCTGGCCGAAAAAATTGGGTTAAAAAAGAATATAAGTCCACATACTTTTAGACACTCCTTTGCAACCCATTTATTGGAAAACGGTGCAGACCTTAGGGCAATTCAACAAATGTTGGGTCATGAGAGCATTACAACAACAGAGGTGTATATGCATGTAGACCGCAGTCATTTAGCCTCGGTTATGAATAAATTTCATCCTCGAAAATAATTAATTTGAAGCTACTGGCCAAACACACAATTCTTAATCCTTAAACTGGGAATAATCTCTCCTAAACGGACGAATAATCAACCGAGCTTCCCTGTCGAATTTAATATAATTATACACCCAATTCACAAAGACAACCACCCTATTCCTAAAACCGATTAGGAAAAACAAATGCACGAACATCCAAACAAACCAGGCAAATACACCTTGAAACTTTATATGTTTTAAATCACATACGGCCTTATTTCTACCCACCGTTGCCATACTGCCTTTGTCCGTATAATCAAATGGCACTAATTCTTTTTTCTCTATCAAGCGAACGAGGTTCTCCCCCAATTGCCTTCCTTGCTGTATTGCCGGTTGTGCCATCATAGGATGCCCCTGCGGGTATGCATTGCTTTGCATACTGGCAATATCGCCAACGGCAAAGATATCGGGATGTTCCAGTACTTGATTGTATTCATTAACCAGTAAACGCCTACCGCCCGCCAGTAGATTTTTAGCATCCAATCCTTTTATAGTTGCTCCCATAACGCCTGCTGCCCAGACCAATGTAGCCGCCTTAAAACTTACATCGGAATTCGTGGTTACGGTTTTACCGTCATACCCTGCTACACGAATGTTCTTCCATACTTGCACGCCTAACTTTTCTAAAAAATCCTCTGCCTTATTTGATGCTTCCTCACTCATTGCGTTCAAAATTCGGTCACCGCTCTGTATAAGGTTAATCGTAGCTCTACGGGTATCCAAATCTGGATAGTCCTTTGGTAGAATACCCTTTTTAATCTCAGCGAGGGCACCGGCCAATTCTACACCAGTTGGTCCGCCGCCAACGATCACAAAATTCATTAAGGCGTCCCGCTCATGGTAGTCATCAGTAAGTAAGGCCTGCTCAAAATTCTCCAAAATTAAACTGCGTAGGTTTAAGGATTGCGGAATCGATTTCATGGCCATTGCATTTTTCTCCAACTCGGTATTCCCATAAAAGTTAGTCTCGGATCCCGTTGCAACTACCAAATAATCATAATGTAATGGACCTATTGATGTATTCACTACTTTTTTTTCTGCAACTATCTCCAGCACTTCTGCAAGTCTAAAAAAGAAGTTGTCATAGCCGATCAATACTTTACGCAAAGGATACGCAATGGAATCTGGTTCAAGTCCACCTGTAGAAACTTGATATAGGAGCGGTTGAAAGCAGTGATAGTTGTTCTTGTCCAAAAGCACTACCTGCACTTCTTTCTTACTTAATTTCTGGGCTAGGGCAATGCCTCCGAAGCCACCACCGATGATTACAATTCTTGGAAAACTAGAGCGCGGTATATTCATTATAAACAACTAAGCAGCAAAATTAAACATTCCGAATACTATTCCACTAGAATACCTACTTTTTAGTACATTTAAACAATAAACAAAACTCACCTGAAAATGCAAAAATCATCAGTACTGGCATTAATGCTTTCGATATGCTTTTTAACCTTAAACGCACAAAAAAAGACCGCCGATGTTTTAACACAATTGGATTCCAAAAGTGAAAACTATGGCCAAATAGCCCAAGAAATCTGGAACTTGGCAGAAATGGGCTATCAAGAAGAACAAAGCGCGGCACTACTTCAGAAAACCTTGGCCGATGCAGATTTTAAGATTACAACAGGAGTTGCAGGCATACCAACGGCTTTTATTGCAGAGTATGGAAGTGGAAGCCCCATCATTGGTATTATGGGCGAATACGATGCATTACCAGGTCTTTCACAACAAAGCGTACCGGAGAAAAAATCAGCAGGAAAAGCGGCGGGACATGCGTGCGGCCATCATTTGTTCGGAACCGCTTCTACAGCGGCGGCCATAGCCACGAAAGATTGGTTGGCAGCTAATAAAATGGAAGGTACTATTCGTTTTTATGGGACACCGGCAGAAGAAGGTGGCTCCGGAAAAGTATTTATGGTACGAGAAGGTCTTTTTAACGATGTAGACATTGCGTTGCATTGGCACCCTAGCTCTCAAAATGCCGCAAGTGCTGGCGCTGCACTCGCCAATAAATCGGCCAAATTTAGATTTCATGGCGTTTCGGCCCATGCTGCCGGGTCTCCCGAAAAAGGTCGTTCTGCACTAGATGGTGTAGAGGCAATGAATATCATGATAAATATGATGCGTGAACACATACCACAGGAAGCTCGTATTCATTATGTGATTACAGATGGAGGAAAAGCACCCAACGTAGTTCCTGACTTTGCAGAGGTTTATTATTATGCTCGTCACAACAACAGAGATGTCGTCATAGACATTTTTGACCGTATGGTAAAAGCAGCAAAAGGTGCGGCTTTAGGAACTGGCACTACAATGGAATATGAAATGATCGGAGGAACACACGAATTACTACCGAACCTAACACTTCAGAAATTAATGCACGATAACTTGTCCAAAATAGGAGGTATCGAATATTCTGCTGAGGAAAAAATCTTCGCAGATAAGATTGCTATAAGCTTAGGGCAAGAAAAAGCAGACGTGGTAATGGCAAAAAATGTACAGCCCTATAAGACCGAAGCAAAAGCTTATGGCTCAACAGATGTTGGTGATGTAAGTTTTACCGTTCCAACGGTTGGTATGGGTGCGGCAACTTGGGTTCCGGGAACACCTGCACATAGCTGGCAAGCTGTTGCAGCTGGAGGCACTAGCATAGGTAATAAAGGGATGATGGTAGCGGCAAAAGCATTAACACTTACTGCCATAGACCTGTTTAAAAACAAAGAATTGGTCAGCGATGCCAAAAAAGAATTCGTTGAACGGAGAGGTGCAGATTTTAAGTATATTCCATTGTTGGGAAACCGAGCACCTGCATTAGATTATAGAAATTAGTCTTTTTTTCGTCTAAAAAAGTATCCTTTATTTCAACACATGGTGCATTTGAAATAAAGGATACTTTTTTTGTAACAAAACAACGGATGCGTATACTTATTATAAGAACTACCAACCAAGCGTGAACAAAGAACTGGAACATAAATTTGTGACGGAGCTTCAGGACAATCAAAATATTGTCCACAAAGTGTGTACGTTATACACAAACGACCGAGACGCTCACAATGATCTGTTCCAGGAAATAACAATTCAATTATGGAAAGCCTACCCAAAATTTAGGGGAGAAGCTAAATTTAGTACATGGATGTACCGGGTAGCACTGAACACGGCGATTACATTATACCGAAAATCAAAAAAACGTATTGATACACAAGATTATGAGTCTGTAATTTTTAAAATAAAGGCCGACGAATATGACGAGACCGAGGAACAGCAACTAAAATTAATGTACAAGGCGGTACGCCAACTGGGCGATGTAGACAAAGCCTTGGTTTTTTTGTACTTGGAAGATAAAAATTATACGGAAATATCGGAAACTTTAGGGATAACGGAAGTAAATGCCCGAGTTAAAATGAACCGAATCAAAACAAAATTAAGAACCATTTTGAATCCTTGAATTATGACGGATGAACTGGAATTGTTAAAAAGAGATTGGCAGAAAAAAGAAGCGGAACTGCCTACCTTATCGTATGCGGAAATTCACAAAATGATTTGGAAAAAGTCTTCCTCTATCGTAAAATGGATACTAATCATAAGCATTTTAGAGTTTACGCTACCGCAACTATTGTTATTTGCTCCGCCGATGGATGAGGCCATGCAGATTTACGACTACATTGGTGTTTCTAATTATCTGTTTGCCCTCTCTTTGGTTATCTATGCCGTAGCCATTTATTTTATAGTTCAGTTTTATCGAAGGTATACCGAAATATCAGTGTTGGACAACTCCAAAAATCTGATGAAAAAAATCCTAAGGACCAGAAAAACGGTAAAGCACTATGTATTGTTTTCGCTTTCTATGATTCTGGTTACTATTATCATTATGCTTGTAGGAGTCTATTTAAATGAGGACATTGCTCATATAGTTCCAGAACTAAAGGGTAAACTTGAAAACATCTCATCAGATAAGCTCAAAATTACAATAATGCTAACTATAGGTTTAATCGGTATTTTACTCACCGTAGTAATGGCATGTGTTTACTTTTTACTCTATGGACTACTCTTACGAAAACTGAATAAAAACTATGCCGAACTAAAACAACTTGAATTTTAAGTATTGGTATTACGCCACTTGCGCTCTTTATTGGCTTCCTCATACGCCAACAAATCTTTCTCGGAAATCACCTTTAAAAAAGAGGGATGCTGCTCAATGGCGTACTCTAATTTTTCTATAATAGATTCGGTAGATTCATTCTCATAATCTATATCCAATGGTTCTTTGATGACCATAGACTGTAAAATCCCTTTCTTTTTTATCTGCAGACCTTTTTTATCAAAAGAGCGCCTAAAACCGTCAATAACAACAGGAACCACAATAGGTTTGTATTTTTTAATAATATGCGCGGTACCTTTGCGTATAGGTTTCCAAGGCGTTGTTGTGCCCTGGGGAAATGTAATCACCCAACCATCGTTCAGCGCCTTGCCAATATTTGAGATATCACTCATTTTCACCTGTCGGTTTACATCCTTGCCCTGAGCGCGCCATGTGCGTTCTACACTAATAGAACCCGCGTAGGCCATAATTTTTGTCAACATGCTCTTTCGCATGGTTTCTGCCGCAGCAACATAGTACATATTCAGTTTTGGTTGCCAAATATAACCAAGGTTCTTAATGGAGTTTTCTCGCCCACTTAAACTAGCATTGAAAACATGGAACATGGCCACAACATCGGCAAAATAGGTTTGATGGTTACTTACAAAAAGCACCTTATTCCCTGGTAGGTTACGAATAATGTCGGAACCTTCAATCTCTAATTTATTAAAACGCTTATAGCGCTGATGGGTCATGACCGCAAGAATACGGATAAGCCATTTTTTTACCACTAAAATATGCCCAAAAGGGTTTTTCTTGAACAGTCCCATAGGTGCTAAAGTAAGAAATATGGTTTATAACACTTGTTTTAAAAGCACCTTAATCTCGTTTAACATCATGGCTGTTGCGCCCCATACAATGTAATCGTTTAATTTAAAGGCAGGTACATCAACATTATCGGCATACGAAGTAGTAATATTTTTTATGGTGACACTATCCTCCAACAAAAACTGGGTAAGCGAAACCTCTAAAAGCGCTTCTACCTCAGATTCCTGAATTACAAACGGCTTGGGTTGTTTATATAGGCCGATAAACGGTTGCACATCAAAATTACTAGGAGGAATAAAAATACCTGTCAATTCTTTCAGCACATCGATATCATCTGGGTGTACTCCTACTTCTTCATGGGTTTCCCTTAATGCGGTAATCATGGCATTGGCATCCTCCTTTTCTGCCTTACCACCCGGAAAAGCAACTTGATTGCTATGTACTCCTTTATAGGTTTTTCTCAAAATGAATAACAGATGTGTTTCTGCTTGCTTATTCGGATAAAACAATGCCATCACTGCTGCTTTTCTAGGAGCAACTTTAGTTGATTTTGCCGCTAGCAGCTCATTAATTCTAAATTCCGGAACCATTTTATGGTGCGAAGCTTCTCCGGGTAGTGGCAGATTCTTTATTTTTGATATCCGTTGTTCAAAAATGTGAAAATTCATGTGTTTAAGAGAAATTTGGCTACCCCTTATTTTGACAGGTATACTATTACTAGGCTGTAAAGATAGTCCTAAGAATATAAAAGCAGCAGAAACAGTTGCCCCAACTACTACCGATACCGTTATTTCAGAGGTAGAAAGTACCAAAACCGAGACTGACACCGAGGAAGCGTTTAAACTCACCGAGGAAAACGCCATTAATTTCTTTTTTGAATACCAACAAGACTTAAAAGTAGACAAGGTAAGGATGACGACCAGATTTGGGTCGTTTGTAGTAGAGCTGTATGATAACGTCCCGTATCATAAGGCCAATTTCATTTACCTTACCCGAAAAGGTTATTTCAAGGATACCCAATTTCATAGGATAGTTAAAGATTTCATTATTCAAGGAGGCAATTCCGATGATACCAAAACAGGAAGAAAACGGAGCGATATTGGCAGATATCTATTACCGCCAGATACGCGCAAAGGCCACAAACACCATAGAGGAACTATTTCTATGCCCAGTAGTGAAATTAATAATCCGCACATGTTAGCATCACCTTTTGAGTTTTTTATCGTGGTAACAAATCCAGGTGCCTACCATTTGGATGGTGACTTTACGCCATTTGGCAGGGTTATAGAGGGAATGGATGTAGTAGATAAAATAAATTCACAGCCTATTGACAAAGGCGATTGGCCAGTACAGAATACCTATATCCAAGACGCTGTTGTGATTGAATAATGGGTTTACGGTTCAAGATTCAAAAGTTAGATTTTTCAGCTTCTATTTGCTGCTTAATTATGGTTGTACATTGAACTAAAACCCATAATACTCCCTATAAAACGGCTATATCCCTTGTCCAAAAGTCAGTAGATTGGTGTCTGGATCTAAAATTGAAAATTCTTTTTGACCCCATGGCTTGTATTCTAGTTTTCCGTTGGGGTGTATTTCAACTTGTTTTGAAATAAATGAGTGGTATAACGCATCAATATCATCTGTGCGAATATACACTTGGCCGTAATTTTCTTTTGGATTCAGGGCTTTAAACTCAAAAAAATGAAGCTGAATAGTATCTTTTTCAACCATTAGATAACTATCAAAATCGGCACTTCCAAACTCCCTAAACCCTAATTGGTTGATATAAAATTCCCGGGTTATACTTTTATTACGCATTGGTAATTTAGGATTTATAGCTATTAGCATAACTGTTTATGATTTATGAAATTAAAGAAAATATAGCTATATAAAACTGTCAATCAAGTAATTAAAAAAAGAACTAAAGTTTAGTCCCACATGCAATACGAAGAGGGATCAAATTCAGACTTAGATTCCGGCTCCAAGGTTCAAGTGTCAGTTTTCTAGAAACATTGATAATACTATATATTTATTACTGGTCATTTCATTCGTTATCTACCTTCTGAAACCTGCCCTCTTTTAGCTAAAAATCAATCTTTATAAATATTGGGTAAAGAAATTTTAAAGCGCACGGCCAGCAATCGCATCAAAATAATAGATAGGATTGCGGTAACATAGGCATAAGTAGTATCAAAAGGTAGCTGAATGAGAATAAAATAAATAAGCCCTCCCAAAATACATATCGTTGCATATACTTCCCGTCTAAAAATTACAGGGATTTCATTACACAGAATATCGCGAATTACCCCTCCAAAACTAGCTGTAATCGTGCCTAAAATAATACACATTACGGGAGAAAGTCCAGCATTTAAACCCTTCTCTACCCCTACCATCGTGTACAAACCTATACCAATGGTATCAAATAGAAAAAGCGATTTTCTAAAATACCTCAACTGTTTTACAAATAGAATCGTAGCAATAACAGTTACCGTAATCGTGATAAGATAAACTGGTGTCGTCATCCATCCCACAGGTGTATTTCCGATTAAAAAATCTCGAAGGGTGCCACCACCTATTGCGGTGACAAAAGCGATAATCAATACCCCAAAAAGGTCCAGTTTTTTTTCCATCGCTACTAAAACACCGGATATGGCAAAGGCAACCGTTCCTAAAATATCAATGACCAGATAAAACATACGTTATAGTTGTTGGGTGTAATAGTTATAATCTTTGATGATAATATCCACAAAATCTGTTGGATGTAGCTCTGTGGTAATCCGAGTAACCTTTTTTATACGGGTACTAAGGGATAGTATTACATTATGGTTCCCGTTGCGTTTGGCTTTATCATATAGGTCTTTTATCGTTCCCATCTCGGTATCGTTAAATACGGTAACCTGTGAAAATTGGGGAACATAATCTACCGGTAACTCCCTAAGTAAGGTATCCTTTAAAAAAATACGCTTCTTTTCGCTTATTACCGTTGTACCTGCCGCGATGTCACCTACGCGCTGCCCTTTTCCGCGCATTAGAATAGTGAATACCGCAACCCCGCCAGAACTTATAGAAACATCGACAATCCTCAAAATCCAACGGATAAAATAACTTGAAAAACCCGGTTTGGAGCCATCCAGTTTCACCACCCTTATCTGCATCAAATATTTCCCTATCGTCTTCCCGTCCATAAAGGTTTCAAACAACAAATAATACAGGAAAGCAGGCAGGCCAACCACCATAAAAATAGCCCATTGATCTCCGGAGTCCACATCCAAGGTCAAAAGAAGCCAAATCATAAGCACATAGTAGATAACTATGACAAGGGTATCAATAATAAAAGCAAGCATACGATCGCCCAAGTGTGCCGTATTTTGATCTATACTTATATTTTGAGCCGTTTCTATTTGAAATTGTTCCATTCTTTCGTTTCTTTGATACAAACCTCAAAGTTAATGCGCGAAGCCGCTTTTGTAAAGCAAAATAAGGACAAATGGTCAACTTTTGAAAGCGCTTTGGCTAACAAAACGGATATAGCTCCCGATCTATTGTCCGATTTATATGTTGAGATTACCGATCACCTCAGCTACGCAAAGACCTTTTACCCTACCAGCAATACGGAACGGTACTTAAATTCTTTGGCTTCACAAGCGCATCAAAAAATCTATAGGACCAAACGCGAGTCTAAAAATAGAATTTTCAGTTTTTGGAAAACGGAATTCCCCTTGTTATTTAAACACCATCACCGAGAGCTGCTTATTGCATTTTTGGTATTCATCTTCTTTACGTTCGTAGGGGCATTTTCCGCCGCAAACGAAGGGGATTTTGTACGTTCTATCCTTGGAGACGGTTATGTGAACATGACCTTGGAAAATATAGAAAAGGGCGATCCTATGGCGGTCTATAAACAAATGGGCGAGTTCAATATGTTCATGGGTATAACCATCAACAACATACGCGTAGCGCTTATGGCCTTTGTGTACGGATTTTTGCTAGGTATTGGTACCCTTATGGTAATGCTACAGAATGGTATAATGTTGGGTAGTTTTCAGTATTTCTTTTACGAAAAAGGGCTATTATGGGAATCTATGCGTACGATTTGGATACATGGCACCATAGAGATATCGGTGATTATCATTGCCGGATGTGCCGGTCTTGTATTGGCCAATGGCATGCTGTTTCCCGGTACGTACACCCGATTGGAATCCTTTAAACGAGGGGTTAAAAACGGACTTAAAATTATGCTGAGTACCGTCCCGTTTTTTATTATCGCAGGATTTTTGGAAGGCTTTGTCACCAGACATACGGAAATGCCGGACTGGCTTGCCATACTGATCATTACAAGCTCTCTAGCGCTTATTGTTTATTACTATATCATTTACCCATACCGGGTTAAGGCAACGGACATTGATTCTCAGGTAGCGTTTTAGTTGGCAACAGCAGTTGGTGTTTGTGAATAAAAGTGATACGTGATAAAGATTGAAATACTTGGACTACGTAAGATTGAGAACTATAAATTAACCAAAAAACATGAAGAGCAATTATATTGAATTTAAAAAACAACGTGAGCTAGGTGAAATTTTGTCGGACACCTTTGCCTTTTTCCGTAACGAGTTTAAACCTTTTTTCAACACATTTTTTAAGATTGTAGGACCCTTTTTGGCGGTTATGGTCGTTTCTTTGGTGGCCTACCTCTATTTTGCCGGGAACACCTTAAACCTACTGCTGTTGGATACCAATATGGATGTAACCAACCTTGCTACTATTGCACTTGTTGGCTTTGTATACATTTTGTCCATTGTTGCTGTATATACGATGTCTCAATCCACCGTTTTGCACTATATAAAATCCTATTCGAATGGAAAAGGAACTACCGATTTTGAAACCATACGAAAAGAAGTGTATGACAGTTTTTGGAGTTTTATAGGTCTTGGTATCATGGTCGGACTTTCTGTTTTCTTGGGCCTAATGATCTGTATTCTCCCAGGTATCTACCTGTACGTTCCCCTGTCCCTTACATTTTGTATTCTCGTTTTTAATCGGATGAACGCATCCGACGCTTACAGTTACAGTTTTAATCTAGTAAAGGATGAATGGTGGATGACCTTTGCAACCATCTTCGTCATTGGTATTATCATCGGTATCGCCACCTATGTTTTTGCCATACCTACAGCGATCTACCAATGGATCAAGATGGGTGTTTTTTCCGGAGAGATCGATGCAGAGGGTGTAATGGATATCTTTAAAGATCCTATTTATATTCTTTTGAACGTCATTGGTACCGTAGCCCAGTTTTTACTTAATCTAATTGGCATTATCGCCGGTGCCTTTATTTATTTCAACCTTAACGAAAAAAAGAATTTTACCGGTACCTACGAGCGTATAGCAAACCTTGGCGAAATACGAGACAACTAGGCATGCAGAAAAGGTTCGTACTTGGATTGATGTGTTTTCTTGTAGGTGCCGCTTTGTGGGCACAGGACAGTATTGCTACGGTTAAGTATGACACATCCGCCATCGACACAAAACACATTGATGCGAACCAACTAGAGGAATTTAGAAACAATCCGGATTTTGACTACGAAATTGTAAAAAGTGCTGCACCAGATTGGTGGGTGTCGCTTAAAAATTGGCTAGGCAACATGCTTATCAAATTCTTTGAATGGCTATTTGGTATCGAAAAAGCTGCTGGGGCATTAAGCATCTTTCTAGAAATACTCCCCTATGTACTTTTGGCAGTCCTTGTATTTATCTTGATCAAGTTTTTCTTAAACGTGAATGCCAGGGCCGTTATCCATACCAAAAAGAACCAAGCCATCGTTAATCTATCGGAGGAAGAGCATATTATAAAAAACGAGGACATACAGCAGCTTATTCAAAACGCGCTAGATCACAAAGATTATCGTTTGGCGGTTCGCTACTATTACCTATATCTGCTGCAGTTGATGAACGAAAAGGAGTTGATTACATGGGAGTTGCAAAAAACGAACGAGGACTATACAAAAGAGCTACAACAACCGGAATTGGTACAACCCTTTGCTGCAAGTACGCGCCTTTACAACTACTTCTGGTATGGGGAATTTCCTATAGACGAATCTAAATACCGTAAAGCGGAAATCGATTTTATCACCCTTAAGACCCTGCTAGACCATGGGTAAAACAGGAACAATATATCTGGGTATCGCTGTACTTACGTTGGCTGCGTTTATGCTCTTGCAATATAGCAAGCCAAAGGAAATTAATTGGTTTCCGTCCTATGTGGCCAGTCATAAAATTCCCTACGGCACCATAGTATTCAATACGGTTATGGAGAATCTTTTTCCGACTCAACTACAACAGGTCTATGGCCCACCTTTCGAATTTATAAACCAAAATGATAGTATAAGCGGTAGCTATGTATTTGTAAATAATGACATACAGTTCAACAAAGAAGAGTTAAACGCACTATTGGCCTGGACCAGTAAGGGGAATACCCTGTTTGTTGCCTCCAAAAGCTTTGAAGATGAACTATTGGATACCCTTGATTTAGGGGTGGCAAACATCTATGGCGGATTTGAGATAAATCAAAAACAAAGACATAGACTGGTAAATCCTAACTTACGGCATTCGGACTCCATAACTTTTGAACGGGATACCAGCACTCCTTATTTTGTAATGTTCGACACACTGCAAACAACCATTTTAGGACAGGTAATAACGCAGGAGGACATTACTACCCTAAAAGAAATAAATGTAATGCAACATCCTTTTGGCGAGGGGAATATTATCCTCACCACCTTTCCAGAGGCCTTTACCAACTATTTTATGCTCAAGGATAACAACAACGAGTATACGGCAGGATTGCTTTCCTATTTGGACGATAGCAGGCCAATTTACCTTGACAACCATTACAAGAGCGGAAAGTCTTTTTACACCTCGCCCATGTATATATTCCTAAATACAAAAGAACTGAAGTGGGCCTATTACATTGCCTTGTTCGGGGCATTGTTATACGTAGTTTTAGAGGGTAAACGCAAGCAGCGCGCTATCCCTGTAGTTTCGCCAATACCCAATAGAACCATGGCTTTTACCCGCACCATATCCGATATGTACTTTGTGCAGCGCGACCAAAAGTCTATTGCCGAGCATAAGATAAACTACTTTCTGGATTGGCTACGCACGCACTATTATTTAGGAAACATATCCCATGAAGACGAATTCTATAACAGTATTGCCAGTCGTAGTGGCCACTCAATCGAATTCGTGACCAAGATATTCTCCTTTATGGAACAGGTTAGAAATAGCGACCGGCTAACCGACGAAGATCTAATAAAACTAAATTCCCTATTACAAAAATTTAAATCGAATACAGATGGAAAATAACGAACAACAATCGAATGATCTCGATTTTAATAGCAGGATACCTTTAGAGGGACTACTTAAAGCGGTTGAAGACATAAAAGCAGAACTGGGAAAAGTAATCATTGGCCAAGAAAATTTTATAGAACTACTCATCGTCTCCCTGTTGGTAGATGGCCATGTATTAATAGAGGGTGTGCCCGGTGTGGCGAAAACCATCACTGCAAAATTATTTGCCAAAACCCTAAAGACCGATTTTAGCCGAATACAGTTTACTCCGGACCTAATGCCAAGCGATATTTTAGGAACGTCCATATTCAATGTAAAAACATCGGAATTTGAGTTCAAGAAAGGTCCCATATTTTCCAATATCGTACTTATCGATGAAATTAACCGAGCACCGGCAAAAACACAGGCCGCTATGTTCGAGACTATGGAAGAGCGCCAAGTAAGCATGGACGGTACCACCTATCCCATGGCATTACCCTTTATGGTATTGGCCACACAGAACCCAATAGAACAAGAAGGCACCTATGCCCTACCCGAGGCACAGTTGGACCGCTTTCTGTTTAAGGTAAAAGTAGATTACCCAAACGTAGACGAAGAAGTACTGATTCTAAAGACCCATCACGACCGCAAGGGGAAGCTGCCCTTAAAAGAGATAAAAAACATACTAACCCCAAAAGCGCTACTAGGTTTTAAAAGTCAGATTCAGGAAATTGTAGTAGAGGAAAAAATATTCCGGTACATTGCGGATATCATTATAAAAACTAGAAACCATCCACATTTATACTTGGGCGGATCCCCCAGGGCCTCTATCGCAGCATTGAACAGTGCAAAGGCTTTTGCGGCCATTAACGGTAGGGATTTCGTTACCCCAGAGGATGTTAAAAAGGCATTGGTACCAGTACTGAATCATAGGGTTATCCTAACGCCAGAACGCGAAATGGAGGGAATGACCACCGAAAGCGTGGTACAGATGATTACCGAAAGTGTAGAAATACCCAGATAAATGCAATTCCTAAAATCATTCTACATACATAATACATTTTTTAGGTACTTGGCCGTACTGAGCGCATGCTTTATACTTTCGTTCTGGTTCACTTGGTTGTATACGATTGCTTGGCTATTGATATGGGTATTGGTAGCCGCTTTTTTGCTCGATGTTTTTCTGCTCTACGGCACCGGAAAAGGAGTGGATGCCAAACGGATACTACCTAAAAAATTATCTAACAGTGATTTGAATCCCATCCGTCTACACGTTGAAACTTTTTATCCCTTTAAAACGAACATAAGCCTAATTGACGAACTTCCGCAGCAGTTTCAAAAAAGGGATTTTCTAATTATAGCGACCGGAATTAAGGGTGAAAAACAGATTTTTGACTATAACGTAAGACCTGTGGACCGGGGCGAATATGTATTTGGGAATCTAAATGTGTATACGGCCTCCCCTTTGCGAATCGTAAAACGGCGGTTTGTTTTTCAGAAAGACCAGATGGTGCCCGTTTATCCATCCATTATACAAATGCAACAGTACGATTTTTTGGCCATCAATAATCGGCTGTCCAACATAGGCCTTAAAAAAATAAGAAAACTGGGCCACACACAGGAGTTTGAACAAATTAAGGAATATGTACCGGGAGACGACATACGTACCCTAAACTGGAAAGCAACGGCAAAGCAGCATCAATTGATGGTAAACCAATACCAAGACGAAAAATCACAACCCGTGTATTCCATTATTGATACCGGTAGGGTAATGAAAATGCCCTTTAACGGACTTAAATTATTGGATTATGCCATAAATAGTGCCCTGGCATTTGCCAACGTAGCTTTAAAACGACACGATAAAACTGGCTTAGTGGCTTTTTCCAAAGAAATAGAATCCTACTTGCCAGCGGTACAAAAACCTACCTATCTTAATAACATTCTAGAAAATCTGTATAATATAGATACGGAATTCACCGACTCCGATTTTGGGACCTTATACGGCCATGTAAAGCGAAAAATAAACCAACGAAGCCTTTTGCTGCTCTATACTAATTTTGAGCATATATCTGCCCTAAAACGGCAACTCCCCTATTTTTTGGCCTTGGCAAAAAAGCATGTCCTAGTGCTTATCTTTTTTGAAAATTCTGAACTGGAAAAATTAATTGCGACAGATGCCGAGGACCTTCAGGCTATTTACCATAAGACCATTGCCGAAAAGTTTTCCCTAGATAAAAAACTGATGCAAAAAGAACTGCAGCGCTATGGCATACAGACGATTCTTACCAAACCGGAAGAATTAACCATTAATACAATTAACAAATATTTGGAAGTAAAGGCTAGAGGTCTATTGTAGTGCGAAATTAATAAGATGATTGGCCTGTATGGCAGCGCCAATATCACCGGAACCCGTTTCAACACTGAAAACAAAGTCGGTGTTGACCCTTTTTAGATTAAAGGCCACCGGAGGACAACCACAGCGCTTGCCGCTACCACGTCTACTGTCCAACACCATGTCCATGACCAAACCGGATAATACGCCGCCTATTGCCGTGTAAATAATATCATCGTTTTCCCATACCGCACCCCTAGACTGGTCATAGGTTTCCTTTGCCAGGCCCGCAGCAAGGCTACTACCCACAGCTCCAGCCCACATCCAACCACGACGGCCTTTGAATACTTTGTGAGCGGCATATCCGCCAGCGGCGCCTATAACTACGCCGGCACCTAGATGCTTCGCGGCATTCTCGGTAGCTTGGCCTTTGGCCTGTATACAGAACAGTAGCAACAATACAATAAAGGAAATCCTTTTCATTTTCAAGACACTTTTTACGCCAACTGTAGTAACGCAATAATCGCTACTAAATTTTACCATCACTGGTAATTCGTATGGCAGTAAAACAACGAAAAGCCACCACTACCCTACTTTTACATCGGTATTCGTATTTTGACCGATGATTTGTATTTTTTATCGATGCTTTTACTTTTGATAGGTGTACGAATTTTATGAACTTTACGGCTACAAACAAAACAAAGAGCAGCCATGAAAACAATCCTCCATAAAGCAGATACCAGAGGCCATGCAAACCATGGCTGGCTTAACTCCTACCACAGTTTTAGTTTTGCCAATTACCATGACCCAGAGCGGATGAACTTTGGGGTCTTACGCGTGCTTAACGATGATACCGTAGCAGGGGGAAGGGGTTTTGGCACCCACCCTCACCGTAATATGGAAATCATCTCCATTCCCCTGCAAGGCGACCTAAAACATATGGACGATATGGGAAATTCCACTGTGATAAAAGAAGGAGATATACAGGTGATGAGTGCTGGTACTGGAATTGCACACAGCGAATACAACAAAAATGCGGATGAGGAAGTAAAGTTCCTTCAAATTTGGGTAATTCCAAATACTCAGAATGTCACACCACGTTACGACCAGATTTCTATGAAAGCAATCCTTACCGATAATAGTTTTAATCAAATCCTATCCCCTAACAAGGATGATCAAGGCGTATGGATTCACCAAGATGCATGGTTTCATTTAGGGGTGTTTGACACCAACAAAAGCGACACATATACAGTACGTCGAAAAGGAAATGGAGTATACCTATTTGTTTTGGAAGGAGCACTTAACATTAACGGGCAAAAATTAGGGAAACGTGATGGCTTTGGTATATGGGACACTACAGAGGTTCCGTTAACCGCGACGACGAAAGCTAGGGTACTGATAATGGAAGTTCCGATGCAGGTATAACTATTAGTTTGCATTTTTAATCTATCGGGGCATAACCTAATAGCGCATGGGGTAGTATTGGAAATGTGTCTTGTAGCTAGCAAAGGCTCGGCCTTTATGTTAGGCCAGTAGCTATATGAAAACGCATAGTCTATGTTTCACGACTTTTAAAAAGGACATAAAGAAGCTATGTAACTATTTGCCATAGTGCGTTATAGTTGTTTAAATAATTTCTAAAAAATCGAGTGGACTTTTAACGTTTAACAAACTTTTATTGGACGCCTGCGTGTATATCATCGTAGTCTTGATGGTGTTATGTCCCAGCGGTCCTTGGATAACCCGTTAATCTGCACCCACTTTAAAGGTGCGGTGCAACTACAAAGCATACCGACCATAAAAAAAGGGATTTTACGCTCTCACGATATTCAATGTATGCCTTCCCCTCAGTCGTAACTTGATTATCGGAGGAAGGAACGGCTCCTATTAAAATACTATGAATACATGCAGCCAAGACCCGGGGAGCTACTCGATGAGGAATCCAACCAGCATGAACTACGTATAAACCTAACGGGGAATTTTAAAAGCTCAAAGCGTGGCGACCAAATTGCAAAATACATAGTATATTTATAAACGACACAAAGACCCTAAAGCAAACAACCGATTACTAAAACGCCCCGCTCGCTTTACACAGAGGCGGTTGTGCTTTATTTGAAAAATGACGCAGAATTCTAAATACACAAAAGTTGACTTTCTCCAATATCCAATACTTGCCCGTAGACCGAAAATAAAGAATGATTAGAAATAAAAAAGCCAAATGGATTGTAAGAGCGTTATTGCTTGTTGGAACAATTGTTTCAATGTTTTTCGTACCATGGATTTTGGTAAAGGCATGGGTTTTACCCCTACCCGACACAATTCAGGAACAGGTAGATGAGGCAATTGGGCATGGATTTGATGGAATGATAATTTACGTAGACCAAGCAGGAAAACCACCGGCATTTTTCACGGGAGGTTGGAACAATAGACAAAAGAAAATACCTGCGGACCCAAATTCATTATTCAAAATTGCCAGTATTAGCAAATTATATACCGCTGTAGCTGCTACTAAATTGGTCAGAGAAAAGCGTTTGTCTTTTGATAAAACACTCACTGATTATCTTCCAGAGCTTAGAAATAGGATTGAAAATGCTGAAGAAATTACCTTGAGGATGATGATTCAACACCGTTCTGGTATTCCAAATTTTACAGATAATCCAGCGTACTGGGAAAACGAACAGGAAAATGGCAAAAATGCCTTGGATTTTGCTCTCGACCTACCAGCCAGTTTTAAACCTAATGGAGGATATGAATATTCAAACACGAATTATTTATTGCTTCGTAAGATTATGGATGATGTTTTAGGGTATAGCCACAATCAGTATATCAAAGAGAAAATATTGATTCCCCTAAAGCTGAAAAACACCTTTTTTTCGATTACCGAAGTCGATTTAGATGATGTTATGAGTGGCTATTATGTGGGTCATGAAGAAGATTTTAAAGCTCGTGAATATGGAATGTTGGCCACAGCAGAAGATGTGGGTATATTCTTGCGAGCCTTAAATGATGGTTCCGTATTTGATCAAGGCGAAAAGGCAATCTATCCTTATGAATATAATCATGGAGGTTTGGTTGTTGGTTATCAAAGCCTTGCAGAATACCACAAAGATATTGACGCGATAGTGGTTCAATTTATCAATACCACAGATTTTGCTGGTTATGAATGGAACTTATCGGAAATAACAATTAACCGAATTTTAAAAATCATTAGAAGAAAAACTAGCCACAATAAATAATATAGTGCATTTGGTAGCAGTTGAAAAACATAATGGTAACCTTAAAGACTGGTGCATTGAAATGCTAAACGCACCAAGTTCAAACCGTTAGGTGCAAATTGAATAAACGAACTAAAACAAGAAATTTAAACATTACTAACGATGGATTTTCTAAATAAATTATTGGGAATTGACCCAAACTATATTGTTATTGGATTAATTGCCTTCTTTTTTTCTTTAGAACAAATACTAACGTCACCTTTTAGTTTTAAAAAAAGAATCAATCACCTATTTCAAAATGTGTTGTTCCAAATTTTGCTTGTGATTATGAACCTATTTTTTGTTACGTTTCAAGTTTTTTCAATTGAATGGTTAAATGCAAATAGCATTGGACTTCTATATCTGCTTGAATTGCCTATTTGGGCTAAACTTTGTATTTCTGTTGGGTTGTATGACATTACAGCTTATTGGATTCATAGAGGAACTCACAAAATTCCGTTACTCTGGAGATTTCATAGAGTACATCACAGCGATACAACAATGGATTCTTCAACGGTTTTTCGCTTTCATCCCATTGAGCTAATTCTTGTATTTGGAATTGGAAATATAATTACTGCTGCGCTATTTGGAACAGATGTTTTTTCTATGGCATTGTATTATTTCATTCTTTATTTATTCTTCTTTTTCGAACATTCAAATCTTAATTACCCAAAATGGTTGAATTCGTCTTTACGATTATTATTTGTAATGCCCGACCATCACAGAGTCCACCATCAACAAGACCAGATTTATACAGATTCAAACTATGCAGATATATTTATTATTTGGGACAGATTATTTGGAACCTTTAAAATGATGCCAATAGAAGATATGAAATATGGACTAGCGGAATTTGATTCGGATGAAAAACAATCATTCCTCTATTTGATTAAAAGCCCCTTTATAAATATTAAACGAATTAATTCTGACAAGAAAACCAAATAAAAAACCAAATACCTATGATAAAAAAAATCTTACTTATGCCAATAGGGATAGCTCTTTTTCTTTCCTGCACAGAATCTGAAAAATTGAATCCATCAACGGTTTATTACAATGGTGATATTATTACTATGGTTGGTGATTCACCCCATTATGTTGAGGCAATAGTAGCGAAGGATGGGGAAATTATTTTTACAGGTTCTGGTGAAGAAGCAATGGCAATCGCTGGAAAGGGTCACAATATGATTAATTTAGAAGGAAAAACACTGGTTCCTGGATTAATTGATGGTCATGCCCATTTTGCCAATTTTGGTGCACAAGCTATCGGTGCCCAATTATTAGCTTCACCAGACGCCAATGTTGATGATATGGATACTTTAATTTCAGTTCTAAAGGAATGGAATACGCCTGAAAACAGAGCATTGACCGGCTGGATATTTGGTACTGGTTTTGATGATTCTGTTCTAAAGGAAAAAAGATTTCCTACTAAACACGACTTGGATAAAGTAAGTACAGAGTTTCCAATTATGATAACACATATTTCAGGTCACTTTGCCGTAGTAAACTCAAAGGGATTAGAAGAATTGGGAATTGATGAGAATAGTAAAAACCCTGAAGGGGGAATCATAAGACGTGAAAACGACTCTACAGAACCAAATGGTGTATTAGAAGAGCTAGCTGCAATTCCTTATATGTTGCAAGCTATTGCACCCAAATCTAAGGAAGCAATAATGAGGTTTTTCGAAGCAGGACAAGAAATGGCTTTATCCTTTGGATACACGACTGCTCAGGAAGGAAGAGCCATGCAAAATCATGAAATGCTAGTTGCAATGGCTGAAAATGAGAAATACAAAATTGATGTGGTAAGCTATATAGACTATGCATTTGTAGACCAATACATGGATAGTAAATGGAACAGTAAAACCTATACTAATAAATATAGAATTGGTGGAATGAAAGTAACATTAGATGGTTCGCCACAAGGTAGAACTGCTTGGAGAACTGAACCCTACCTTATTCCACCAGAAGGAATGCCTCATGACTATAGTGGTTATCCAGCAATTCCAAATGATAGTGTACTTACTTCCATATTTGAAAAAGGCTTTAAAAATAATTGGCAGATTTTATCCCATACTAATGGCGATGCTGCAATTGATCAGTTTATTAGGACCATGAAACCATTGCAAGAAAAATATGGTAATGAAAATAGACGTGATGTTATAATTCATGGGCAATATATCCGTGAAGACCAACTAGACAAAGCTAAAGAAATGAAAATGATTGCGTCATTATTTCCATTACACACGTTCTATTGGGGAGATTGGCATACTCAATTAATAGGTGATTCTTTGGTTCAAAATATAAGTCCTGTAAACTCAGCATTAAAAAAAGGTATGGACATAACTATTCATACAGATGCACCAGTTGCATTACCTAATTTAATGCGCGTTTTGTGGACAGCGGTAGAACGGACCTCTCGTTCAGGAAAAGTCATTGGTCCAGATGAGAGGTTAACACCTTACCAAGCATTGCAAGCCATAACCATCTGGTCGGCTTACCAACACTATGAGGAAGATAACAAAGGAAGTCTTGAAAAAGGAAAACTCGCAGATTTTGTGATTTTAGATAAAAATCCATTAAAGGTAAATCCTGAAAACATTAAAAACATACAGGTCTTAAAAACAATTAAGGAGGGAGAAATTGTTTTTGAAAAATAATTATTTCAAATAATGGCTATATGTGATTGCTTGTTCTTGCCTACTTCTGAAAATCCTCGCGGAATTTCAGTTTGGTGTGTATATGCAAACTTAATTGCCAAACTAAGCAACCACCCAGAACCGAGACCCTTGTAAGAAATGTTGAAAACCCGGAAACCAAGTGCAAAAAACAATATTTGAAATTACCAAAATGGACTGCCCTTCCGAGGAAAATCTAATCCGAATGAAATTGGACGGAATTTCAAGTATTGCGAATTTGGACTTTGATATTCCAAAGCGAAAATTGACTGTTTTTCACAGTGGAGAACTCGACCAAATCGAAAAGTCAGTTATCGAACTGAATTTAGGCGGGAAAAAAGTCTCGACAGAACAGACGAACCAAACGGAATTTAAAGAAAATACAAATCAAAAAAAGCTACTTTGGTCCGTACTTGCCATAAATTTTGCCTTTTTCATTATCGAGATGACGACAGGGCTATTCTCAAAATCTATGGGACTTGTTGCAGACAGTTTAGATATGCTCGCAGACAGTTTCGTTTATGGAATTAGCTTGTTTGCGGTTGGGGGAACGTTGATTAAGAAAAAGCGGATTGCAAAACTTGCTGGATATTTTCAAATAACACTTGCGTTTATTGGATTCGTAGAAGTTTTAAGAAGATTTTTTGGAGATGAGAAACTTCCCGATTTTTCGACAATGATTATCGTTTCGATTTTTGCACTTATGGCAAACGGAATTTGTCTTTATATTTTGCAAAGGTCAAAGAGTAAGGAAGAGGCACATATGAAAGCAAGTATGATCTTCACCTCCAATGACGTGATAATTAATTTAGGAGTCATAATCGCAGGAATTTTGGTAAATTGGTTGAGTTCGAGTAAACCTGATTTGATCATCGGAACAATCGTTTTTATTTTAGTAATTCAAGGTGCGTTTAGGATACTTAAATTGAGCAAGTGAGCGAAAAATACAGCTCACAAGAATGTATGTAAAATATAGCTATTACAGGATTTTCAAGAGGTTTTGTATATATTTAAAGATAGCCAAATTTAAAAATTTGGCTTTTATATAAATAAGGATAAAAAGAAAAGATCGGCTCATGCTAAATCCTAAAAATTAGCGTCTTTTTACACGCTACATTGCATACACAATACCGTAAACGATAATACAAAAAAAATCGAGATTAATGAGAAAGTTCGGAATTATAACATTGATTTTTACAAGCGTTTTAATGAGTTGCAATACGGATAAATCAAAAAAGAAAATTGAAAACCCAGAATTCAGCACAACCGAAAAGAAAACAGATACGCTGACAAAACATCTAAAACCTTTTAAATCGGAATTGCTTACAATCGGACTTTTGATGTATAACGGAGTACTACAAAGTGAAGTTATTGCATCCTCAGATGTTTTTGCTAAACCGACCGAAGATGGAAAACAACTGTTCAATGTTGTTTCAATAGCAGAAACTGAAAATCCGATCACGACCGAAGAAGGAATGCACTTTATTCCTGATTACACATTTGAGAACTGCCCAAAATTAACAGCGCTGTTCGTGCCAAGTGCCTATGATATGTATGCGCAGGTTCACAACGAAAAAATTATTACGTTCATAAAACAGAAAAATATGGAAACCGAATATACGGTTAGTAATTGCGCGGGAGCCCAACTAATAGGAAAATCTGGAATTGCGGACGGGAAGAAAATCGTAACGTGGATAGGTGGCGGCGAACAATTACAAAAAGACTATCCGAATTTAAAGGTACAAAACGACAGCTTAGTGACTTTTGTTAGAGACGGTAAGTTTTTGTCTTCCAATGGAAATTTGGCAAGCTATATAGCTGCGTTGGAATTGGTTGAACTAATGACAAATAATGAACATAGGACGTTTGTAGAAAGTTATTTATATCTCGACCGACTTCAAAATTGGAACGAATAAGTACTTTGGGTTACAATGTATATAACAAATAACGTAAGTCTCTTCTAATATTAAGGCTCGGTTATTTTTAGGAAGTCGCTAACTTTATAAACTCGGCTTGGGTTCTCATGAAAAGTTCTTGCTTTTTTTCAGCGCTACTTTTCTAGTACGGAGTCGGTCGCTACAATATGGCAGCATGAAACTACCAGAATTATACAAGAAATGGAATGTAGATAAAGACTACACCTCCATTGGATTATTCAGAGAATTGAAAAAGAAATTTAATATAGATAAAGTTTTTTATCCAGGTAGTTACGTGCACATAACTCCTTCATTGATATTTGCAAATGTCACTTACGCTGATTCTTTTAATAATACATTTAAGTTTTATGAAAGTGCCAACGTACTTGAATATTTAAAGAAAACTAAAGAATATCCGGAAAAACCAAGAATCAGATTTTATCAGCAAGACTACAACAAACCGTTTAAAGAGTTGACCGAAGAATTTGATTTGGTGCTTTCCCAATATGCAGGATTTGTTGGACAATCTGTAAAAACCTACCTGAAGAAAGGTGGTCTTTTAGTCTGTAATAATTCTCACGGGGATGCCTCTATGGCATCTTTAGATTTGGATTATGAACTCATAGGGGTTTATCGAAGAAAAACGGACAAGGAATTCATTATTTCGGAAAAAAACTTGTTAAACTACATGATACCAAAAAGAGGAGTTAAACCAACAAAAGAACAACTGACTAACACTATGAAAGGAATAGCTTATACAAAAAGTGTTTCTGGATATATTTTTAGAAAGATAAAATAAACATTAGTACAGCAGCGATCAACCTATCCTATAGGTGATACTCCTATCTATACGGACGCACAGGTACCTGTAAGATTATAAGTCCTAACGAACCTGCTCACTTGCCATACAAATGCGAGCCTATCTTTAGATGGTTACCCACGTTGTTCAGTATTACAGATTTTACTACTGTTTTGTTAGCTTGGTTATGTTCCAATCCTTTAAATCTTGTATTCAATAACTCCTAAAGTATATGGTTTGTCGGTTTAACTTCCTAGTAATATTCCGCTCAGCAACTTGCGTGCTACAATTATTTTAACACCTATTATCCTAGTTATACTTGTAAAGAATTTATTGAAAAGGACTAGCCTCTTAACAAATCAGTGGCACTTTATAGTTTCCAACTTCGTTCGTGAATGTCAATCCCTATATATGAATGGGGGGTGGGGGGTAATGCGGTACTATGAGTATTCAAATGTTTAATTTTCGGCTCATTTTAAAGATACTCGAGGTACTTATTTTTAATCGATGCTATACAAAATAACTAATATAGGCTTTCCGCAAGGTTTCTGTATATTTAAGAAGTAAGACAAGTCTTTAAATCTGGCTTTTTGATAAATAAAGCTAAAAAGAAAATTTAAAATTCGGCTTGTGCATAATCCGAAAAGTTGGTGTCTTTTTAATCGCTACGTTCTATATACTAACAGGTAGCAACAAATTGAACGCAATGAAAAAAATAATTTTACTTTTTATCACGCTTGTATTCTTCGGAAATAGCGCTCAAGCACAGGAGAAAGTCTTTTATTCTTCCTTTAGGCCACAAGGATGGGATATTTATTTATCCAAAGATGATGGAAAAAGTTTCTCAAAATTTACAGAACATGAAAGTCTTGATTATGATGCCAAAATTTCACCAGATGGTAAATGGGTGGTGTTTACCTCTGAGCGAAACGGTCGTCCGCAATTGTTTCTTAAAAATATTCGGCAGGAGTCAAATCCAAGACTTTTGGTCACTAGTAATTCTATGCAAGATCAAGTTGACTTTTCACCTGATGGTGAGTGGATAATTTTTGTATCAACTCACCAAGGCAACTCAGATATCTATAAACTACCTTTTTCACCTTCAGATACCTTAGATATTTCGGAGGCAGTTAATCTTACGAATAAGCCAGGGGGTGACTTTAGACCGAAATTTTCAAATGATGGGCAATATATTGCCTTTTCAAGTGACAGAGCACATGAAACCAAACCACTTTCAAGGTTAGTTTTCACCATGCAACGAACAGGTGATATTTATGTGATGAATTCAAATGGTTCGAAACCCGTTAGACTTACAAATTCTGATGACTGGGAAGGAAGTCCGGTTTGGTCCAAAGATGACCAAGAAATCATCTATTATTCAACTGATTATTTGTCTGCCGGCAGAGACAAATCCTTCAAGCTTTTTAAAATGTCGAATACTGGTGAGAATCCTGAGCAAATATCTCCAGATAATTATTCTTGTGTATCGCCTCTAATAAAATCTAATGGTGAAATTCTATTTACAAGTTTTGTAGACGGGCCTAATGGATTTTCTACTCTTGGCCTTAATCCAAAAACACGAAAAATAGACTCGACCCTAGTTCAGCCAATGAATATGTTAAACGTGGACTACCACGACTCAGGGATAATGCTTTATCATGGTGGCGAAACACCTCAACCAGAACCCACCAACCTTAATGATTTTTATGGTGATCTCTTAGTGAAAAATAGTCCACAAATCGTAAACGACCTGCCCAATAAAACACTACTATTCTATGGTGTGAGACGTGCTTTTGCTGCCCCTGCCACACCCAATGGAAAAATTATATATGGAGTATCGGACGTAAATAGCTTTCGCCAAGGTATTGCCCCGATGGCTTATGCGCTCTTATTTATTCCCATACTGGCTATTATTTGGTTGGTAGTGGGTATTGTTTATAGCATTAAAAAGAGAAAGATTATTGCGTTTTGGAAACATCTCATTTTTTCGGTCGTAGCCGTAATGTTTGCACTTTTTTTCATTAAAACAACCGATGACCAATTATTCGCACAAGCGATGCCGCTAGATGTATTAAAACCCTTTTGGATTGGAGTTGCGGTCGTTCTTCTGCTATTGGGCTTTTTGTCCTATTTCCTGTTCAAAAAAAGAAAAAAAACAGAAAACCCAATAGCCGCTTTATATAAACTCTATGCACTCATGTTTATTCCTTATGCATTTGTTGTGCTCTATGCCGGATTGTTCTTGTCCTCGTTTTTTAATACAGAAAAAAACTTTTATGCAGTGGACTATACTGCCAATGAAATTGAACATTTATTTGAGTTTCATCCAGATGGAGACTTCAACCCACAGTTTTCGAATATTATTGACTCTAAGATCACTCCAGATGGAAATTATCTTCAATTTTCGGTGGGTGGTTTTAGAAAAAGTCCGCAAGCTAAAGGGTGTGTGTATCGCTATCATTTGACAGACAAGTCTTTGGAACGTGTGACCGATTTGGAAAGCAATACAGGATTTGCCGACTATTCCGAAGACAATATGGTGATGGTTTACAGAAGCGGTAGAGCCGGTAATATGGATATTTATGTGGAAGAGAATGGTACAACTACCAATATTACAAATAGTCCGGACAAGGAAGCCTTCCCTGTCATTTCATATGATGGCAATAAAATTGCTTACTGTTCAGATGTTACTGGTTTAGATAAGGGGGGTATGGTAAAAACGATGGATATATTTATTACTGAACGTTTAGGCGATGGTTGGAGTGAGCCAAAGCAACTTACTACATATGAAGGTCAGAAAGGGCACGCTCATTTCTCACCTGATGGAGAATGGTTAATTTATACTTCCGAAGAATTTGGTATTAATGATGAACAACCATTAATACAGCCTTTTATTTTTAGCCCTCAAATGTATGGTGAAATTACAGCTATCCGACTTGCCGATGGTGAGAAATTCAGATTAACGCATAATAAGTGGGAAGATGGTGCACCACTTTGGATGAAAGAAAAATAATCAGTTGCTTACAAAACATAAGCTATTTGCATAGTTGATTTACTTGATATTAAGGCGAATTTCGGAGGACACTTTGCTCCACTTTGAAATTCAACGGCATAATGAAGGAACGTAATCTTAATAAGTATGGAACTGATCTGAGACAACCACCGGCACTACAAAGGGATTTCAGTACCGAAACGTTAGGAACACGATAGTAGACCCTTAGCCCTTGTTTAGGTCATACCTCCATAGAAGGGAAAAGGATAAAAGAGTAACATATAATGGTCAAAATCCAAAAAAACTTATTTAAGCAAAAAACATATTAGGTACCAATACGTCCCTTGCGCTTTTAGAACAGCGCTATTGGCGGTATTATTAAAACAAGGAGAAGACTAGTAATCAATTCCTGTTAATTTTACTTCTCCAAAACTGGTTAGTCGTAAAGAGTAAAAAAGAAGAAATTGCCTAGACAATCATAACTAAACAAGAAAATAATTATGAAAAATAATGAGCCAAGAGTAACAGCTGTAGGAGGAATATTCTTTAAAACAAAGAATCCTGAAAAAACTAAAGAATGGTATAAAAATAATTTGGGACTCAACACGGACAAATGGGGGACCAATTTTGAATGGTACCAAGGTTCCGATTCTTCTAAAAAGGGATTTACACAATGGAGTCCATCCAATGAAAAAACCCGGCATTTTGAACCTTCTTCGAAAGAGTTTATGATTAATTACAGAGTTGTCCATTTAGAAAAACTTTTAACCAAGTTGAAAAAAAACGGAGTGACTATTTTAGATAATATTGAGTCATTTGATTATGGGAAATTTGTCCATATAATGGACAATGACGGTAATAAAATTGAATTGTGGGAACCAAATGATGTTGAATATGAAAAGTTAGTTGTAGGGAGAACCAAATAAATTATTCGCATCAATCAAGGAATACTACTAGGCGCTTTAATAGACCAAAATTCTCGGTATAGTCAAAAACGAACCAACAATCCCCAAACCAAGTGATTACTATCCGGTAACCCGTAATTGTATTATGCAGCGGTTTTACCTGCACTTAGTAGAAAAAACTTTGAGTTAAAACGTCCTACTTGCTGTATTGAATAGTATGATAAAAAAGTAACCGACGCCTATGCATCTAAATATCTCATAATCAACTTTATGTATTTACTTTTGCATGATTCAGTATAGCTATAAACCGTTATTTGTAAACCAATACGACAAACAATCGTAACTTATGCTGGCAAACCATCTTTAACAATCATCTCGTCGGCGCATTAAATGAATTGGATCTTACTTTTAGAAATTTTGTACATAATTGTACTGCTGTTACTCATTTTAAGGATATTGTACGATACCAGAAGTAGCATCAAGGCCTTGGCATATATTCTCTTTGTAATTTTTGTTCCTATAATAGGGATGCTGTTTTACTTTTCATTTGGTGTTAATTATAGAAAACGAAAGTTGTACAGCAAAAAAATAGTACAAGATGACGGATTACGTAATGAGTTAAGAAATAGAACGTTCGCATACTCTGATAAAGTGCTCAATTCTGGATTGATTCCTCCAGTAAACTATAACTTGGCAGAGTTTGTAAGAAAATCTGCCAGTAGTCCGTTAACATCGAACAATACGGTAAAACTATTATTAAACGGGGAAGAGAAATTTCCAGAAGTTCTGAAGGCATTAGCCGCAGCGGAGCATCACATTCATCTTGAATATTACATTTATGAAGATGACGCTACCGGAAAGGCCATAGCAGCTATTTTAATACGCAAAGCGCAACAGGGTATAGAAGTGCGTTTTATGTACGATGATTTTGGCAGTAATGGCCTAAGCAAGGCTTTTATCCAAAACCTTGAGGCCGCTGGGGTACAGACCGCACCTTTTTACAAAATAAAAATACTTGCCCTAGCAAGTAGGTTAAATTATCGGAATCACAGAAAAATTATAGTTGTAGATGGTAAAACAAGCTTTGTAGGCGGAATAAATATGAGCGAGCGTTACAGAAACGACCGTAACAACAAGGACGATGGATTTTGGCGCGACACCCATTTAAAGCTGACGGGTGCCGCAACGTTGTACTTGCAATATCTCTTTTTGTGTGATTGGAATTTTTGTAGCAACCATGCAATGGTATACCATAGCAGCTACTTTCCTGAACCTTCTCCGGTTACAAAAATTAGCGGGGAAATCGTACAATTGGTCCCTTCCGGTCCAGATTCTGACTTACCGGTTATTTTTTATTCGCTGTTAGAAGCCATTGGTGCCGCCAAGAAAAAAATATTAATAACCACGCCTTACTTTATACCGGGAGAAAGTCTAATGGACGGTTTAATCATTGCCGCGCAAGGCGGATTAAAAGTGCAGTTATTAGTTCCTGGAATTTCCGATTCTAAGTTGGTAAATGCAGCCGCTCGCTCATACTACACAGAACTTTTAAAATACGGTGTAGAGATATTCTTATATAACAAGGGCTTTGTTCATGCAAAAACGATGGTTGTAGATGATGACTTATCAATCATTGGGTCCGCAAATATGGATTATCGCAGTTTTGATCTTAATTTTGAAATCAATGCACTAGTTTACGGTGAAGAAATTGCTGGTCAGCTAGAATCCGCTTTTCTGAACGATTTAAAGGAATCTTCAAAAATTGATGCTAAAAACTGGCTGGCAAGACCCAAATATGTACATCTATGGGAAAAAATCGTCCGCCTACTATCGCCTTTTTTATGAGGCAGAACAGCGTCATTACAAAGCTATGCCAATTAGTTTTCATTACGTTAGGGACTATCAAAGCTCCATAAGTAATGCCATGTAACACACTTCCTAACCTAGTACCTGTTGTTTTTCTTGTAAATGGATGTGAAGGTTGGGAAATACGCTGTTTTTGTTTTAGTAATTTACCAATGGAAAATTTAGTAGCACTTATAAGAACTATGCAGTCGCTCAAAGCATAATAAGAAAGCGATACCAGTATTTTAATGTGGATTAGCACTCGACTACTGGTATTCTTGAATTTAGAACAAAGAAAGGAATTTCAATTCTTTTCGACCAATTTGAAACACCTAACAGCACACAAATGAATCTTCAAAAAATTACGTTTCAGAACAAGGAAGGCGAAACACTAGTTGGTCGCCTAGAAATACCAGCTGACAGACATCCACATAATTATGCGATTTTCGCACATTGCTTTACCTGTAACAAGAATTTGCTGGCCGTAAAAAGTATATCCAGAGCCTTGACTGCAAGTGGTTTCGCTGTTCTACGTTTTGATTTTACAGGTCTCGGCGAAAGTGAAGGTGATTTTGAGGACACTAATTTTTCAGGTAATGTTTCAGATCTGGTCGCCGCTGCCCATTATATAGAAAAAACATATGACGCGCCATCACTATTAGTGGGGCACTCCCTTGGTGGTGCCGCAGCACTTTTTGCTGCTGCCGAAATAACTTCCATAAAAGCGGTGGCCACAATTGGAGCGCCATCTAATCCGGTTCATGTAAAGCATTTGTTCAAAAGTACCATTCCAGAAATTAATGCAAGTGGCAAGGCTGTTGTGAACCTTAGCGGAAGGGATTTTACCATAAAAAAACAATTTTTAGATGATTTGGAGCGTAAATCCTTAGCCGTCGTAGTTAAAAATATGCGGAAACCGGTCTTGATTCTTCATTCTCCCCAAGACGAAACCGTAGGTATAAAAAATGCCGAGGAAATCTACCATGCGGCACACCATCCAAAAAGTTTCGTATCCTTGGATGGCGCAGACCACCTTTTAATGAAAAAGGAAGACTCCTCCTATGTAGGACAGGTTATTGCAGGCTGGTCGCAACGTTATATACCTATACCTGAAACCGAGAATTTAAGGACCGAACATCACGTAATGGCAAGTTTGGACGCCGCTGATGGTTTTACAACGGCAATGAAAGTGGGAAATCATTTTATGACCGCGGACGAACCCATATCCTTTGGAGGAAACGACTATGGCCCATCGCCTTACGAGCTTGTTTCCGCCGGCCTATCTGCTTGTACCGCGATGACTATTCAAATGTATGCCAAGCGAAAGGAGTGGAATCTAGATAATGTACAGGTACATACCAGTTATAGTAAATCACATGCACAAGACTGTAAGAATTGTGAAAGCGATAATGCCAAGTTGGATACTTTTAAAAGAGAAATAACGGTTTCTGGGACCTTGAATGATAAACAGAAATCACGCATTATGCAGATAGCGGATAAATGTCCCGTGCACAAAACCCTACATAGTACAGTGCAAATTATCACAGAACTGAAAGCGTAATGAAAAGTCCGGTTTTTGAAATTACCGTTACAGGAAGTTACTACTCCCTATTATTACCGGAAGAAATAATACGTCCCTTCTTAGCTAAAAATCAGAAAAGGGTTAAAGCGATAGCATCGTTCAATACCAAAGAAGTTACTTTTTACGGCGCCATTCAAAAACGAGGAAATCAGCACTATATGATGTTTGGTAAACGCTACCAAAAGGAACTGGGTATATTTCCCAATGACCATTTTAAGCTTCAGTTTTTTGAGGACACCTCCAAGTATGGAGTTGCGATGCCAGAGGAGTTAGAGGCGGTATTCCTCAGTGATTTTGATGCTTTTAAGATTTTTGAGTCCCTTACAGATGGTAAAAAAAGAGGTATTATTTACGCCATTACACGCTTTAAAAACACACAGACTAGAATTGACAAATCGTTAGTATTGTGCGAAAATCTTAAACGAGGTATTCGTGATGTCCGAATAGTGTTAAAATCATTTTGATATGAGCATCCATTCGCCATATATTTTCTTAATTTTAAGCCATAATCTTAAAAACAAGTAGAATGAAAAAGATATTTAAATTTCAAATAGCGGCTTTGGCCTTATTGGTGGCATTTAGCTGTAAAGAAGTTAAGAAAGAAGCTACGGATGCGGCAACAGAAGTAGAAGCGGTTGTAGAAGAAGTAAAAGATGAAGTTATTGCCGAAAACATTACGTTTATGATGGAACCGAAAAGCGGCAGTAGTGTTATGGGAGAGGTTAGCTTTAGCGAAGCTAACGGAACAGTTACCATGACGGGCATGTTTAATGGTCTTAGCGAGGGCGAGCATGCCATTCACATACACCAAACAGCAGATTGTTCTTCAGACGATGGTAAATCTACCGGTGGGCATTGGAACCCGACCAATGAGCCACATGGTGCTTGGGGCGCTAAAGAGGGATATCATAAAGGAGATATTGGTAACATGATGGCCGATACAGACGGGAACGCTGTTGTAGAATTTTCAACGGACCAATGGTGCATTGGTTGTGACGATGAGAATAAAAATATAGTAGGCAAGGCGATAATCGTACACCAAGGCGTAGATGATCTTACATCGCAACCTAGTGGTGCCGCCGGTGCCCGTGTTAGCTGTACTGGGATAATAGAATAACTATTCGAAATTTAACTAATAAAAAAGCCGTTTCTTAATGCGGCTTTTTCTATTTTTAGCAAGCAATTGGTATTACATGACGCTAGATAAGTTGGTAGAAGGTTTTAAGAAAAGGGACATGGCAGCTTTTGAAAAGCTATATGCCATGTACGCTGAAAACATCTGTGGAGTCATTAGTACTATCGTTAAGAATGACGATAGGGCCCAAGAAATTTGTCAAGATGTATTTGTGAAAATATGGAACAATGCAGAAAGCTATAACGCCTCAAAAGGGCGTTTTTTTACTTGGATATTAAATATTGCGAGGAATGCAGCTATCGATGAAATACGCAGTAAATCGTATAAAAATGAAAAAAAGAACCTTTCTGCAGAGTACTTCGTAAGTATTTTAGAACAACCTGAGGAAGTTTCTGAGCGTATGGATTCTAAAAAATTGAAAAGATTAATACTTAATTTAAAAGAAAAGTGCGTTCAACTTATAGAACTACTCTATTTTAGGGGATATACCCAAAAAGAAGCAGCGGAAGAACTGGATATGCCAGTAGGAACTATAAAAACAAGAAATCGAAGTTGTATTTCCCAATTACGGGAAAATATGGTTGTAAAGTAATGGATGTTGAAAAATACATAGCATCAGGGATACTGGAACTGTATGTTGCAGGAACACTTTCAGACAAAGAAAATCTGGAAGTAGTTACCTATGCTAAAGAATATCAAGAGATTCATGATGAAATTATCGCCATAGAAACAGCTGTTTTAGAATTAACTTCAAGGAGTTCAAAACTACAACCCTACCCATTTACGACACTTAAAAACCAGTTAGAGGGCCAAAAAGAAACAAAAGTAGTTGATATACGTAAAGACAAAAAACCATGGGTTTCTTACCTCGGATGGGCCGCATCTGTTTTGTTGGCCATAGGATTGTTTTGGACGTACAACCAAAATCAAGAACTAAAATCGGAATTGGAAGTTGTTAGCGATACTAATCTACGTTTAGAAGACCAAATTGCAGATTCCGATACCTCCCTTGAAAAAACCCAAGCGCTCTTGAACGCCCTTAGGGATAAAGAAGTTGAAGTAATTACCTTGGGTGGACAAGCGGTTTCGCCAGATTCCTATGCAAAAGCTTACTGGAACAAAACGACGGAAAAAGTATTTATAGATGCGAAAGGCTTGCCGGAACCACCAGACGGGTTTGTATACCAGGTATGGTCTCTTAAACTATCTCCTACTCTTACCCCAACAAGCATAGGTATATTAGATACGTTTAATGAAGATAAAAATAAGGTGTTCGTACTTAACAATACCAATAATTCAGAAGCTTTTGGGATTACCTTAGAGCCTACCGGTGGTAGCGATTCTCCCAATTTAGAACAACTATATACCCTAGGAACAGTTTCTGCCACCTAATATATAGGTGCTATCCAAATTTGTTCAGCACTAATTATCGTAGAAAAAACTAATTACAGATTCCTTTTTACCTTATGTAAATTAAGGGTTTTTACCAACCATTTTGATAATGGCTTTTTAGGATTTCGTTTTTTAAGATTTAGATATAATCCTAAAACTTTCAGCACTGGAACCTTGTGGGTTTCCACGAATTCTATTAGCGTTCCATCTGGATCTTCAACGTAACTAAAATGTCCCGCTGCATCTCCCATATCAAAACTATTTGCACTATCTACAGTAAAGGCATGACCCAAATCAGCTGCTTTTTTCCTTAAGGCCTTCATACCATGAACATCGAAACAAATATGTATATACCCTAAATCTCCCCAAAGTCGGTTTTCAAATATCTTGATAGGCTGTCTATCCAAAGCCTGTAACAATTCTATTTCAGAGGGTCCTAGTAACGCTCCAAACCCTCCATAGGATAACCGTTCATGTTTTAGTAGAACCCTTCTATACTTTTTGGCCTCATCGTCTTTAGATGCGCAATGCATTGTTATAACTTCATCTGCAATCTTTTGATTGTAACCCAAAAGCGAATTATAAAAATCCATTGATTTCTCCATATCGGAAACGCCTATAACCGCACCCATTACACCACCTGAAGGGATTTCTGTCTTACTAAAGCCATAATCATCCTGAACAACCTTTACCAAATTTCCCCAAGGGTCTTTAAAATAAAAAAACGTTCTTCCACATGTACTACTATCAATGTCCGTTATATAATTAAGCGAAAGAGCTCTTAAAGTTTTTCGTGTTTTTAAAACATCATCACTTCTAATAATCATAGCATTTATACCTAAATCCCCCATTAAAAATGGTATTGTAGGTGCATTTGGCACACGATCTTTGAACTGCCATATCTCTAAACCACCACCACCTTTCATGTTTAAAGACAGATAGGCATCCCTTCTTTGCGGTTCTCCTTGGGTATATTTTGTCATTAAGGAGGCTGTTGCTTCATCTTTAAACACAAGAATATCGAATCCTAAATATTCCCGGTACCAATTAAAAACTTTTTTGGTATCGGTAACGCCTATTCCTATTTGTTGTATCCCGTTTATAATTTCGGCCATGCTATGAACTACGAATCAATCTATCGTGTATGGATTTTAATTTGGTACTAGGATATCCTAAATTAAAAAGTAATACCAGTAGTAAATTTGATAAGTTGACCCTGAGGTATGAATTGCGTTCATACTTGCGTGAAGAAACAATGAGATCGGTCTTAATAATGGTATAAGGAACGTGCGCCTGTTTCATCCGTTTAAAAAACTCAAAATCTTCCATCAATACTTGATGTTGATTAAATCTACCTAGTTTCTCAAAAATAGATTTCCGTATAAACAAACACTGGTCTCCGCCTCCTGTAAACATGCCGTCCCGCCCCGTAAAAGAAGCATTGATATTTAACCAAAAATCCTCTTTATCGAACTTGTAGGAAAAAAAACCTGCATCGTACCCTTCATTAAGTGCCTTGTCTATATCTGCTAAAAATGTAGATGGAGGTTTTACATCAGCATGTAAAAACACCAAAATATCGCCTTTTGCCAGCATAGCACCTTCGTTCATTTGTGCAGCCCGACCCTTTTCTTTACAAGTAAGCAATCGCACTTGACCTTCAAAATGACCCAATGCATAGGTTTGACTCTCCGGAGATAATGCAATAATCACTTCGGCGCTGTCTCTATCCTGTACCGCTGCAATGTGCGACAAAAGTATACTTAAATTTTGCTCTTCATTATGAGCAGGAATGATTATACTTATCATAAATGATATGTTTTAGCGACCTTAAGAGTACAACTTGTTTTTTTATAAAATCACCATAGCTTTACATGTTAGTTAAATCTACGTAAATTCAAAAGAAAGGTTTTTTTTTATGAGATAATGTCGCTTTTGAAAGTTTCTTTAGCTTTAACGACTTATAGATAAAACCACAGGCGAGTCTTTTACGTATGTGTAATTAAAGCAAAGCATACTTATGAAATATACCAACACTATTTTGATGTTCTTCTTTATTCTTATCTCTTGCAAAAACCAGGTAGAGGCGCAAATGACTTCTAACAAGGAAGCTGATTTTAATGAATTATCCGAAACATTTTTAGAGCGTATAAAGCTAAACAAAGACACCAAGGATATTCAGAATATATTAGCGAATACAACTATAATAGAGCTAGAAGCAGCCTTGGATAGCGATGCAAAAAAATTAGCCTTCTGGGTGAACATATACAATGCCTACATCCAAGTTATTCTTAAAAAACAACCAGAACTCTACGATGACCGCGGAACCTTTTTTAAAAAGGAACAAATTACCATAGCCGGAGAAACCGTTTCTTTTGCCAAAATAGAACATGGTATCATTAGAAAATCGCAATGGGAATATGGTTTAGGCTACATCCGTAAATGGTTTCCCAACAAATTTGAGCGCAAATTAAGAGTGGATAACAAGGATTACCGGATACATTTTGCCTTAAATTGTGGCGCCAAAGATTGTCCGCCAGTAGCTATTTATCAATGGGACAAATTAGAGGAACAATTTAAAAAAGGTACCTCAACATACCTTAAAAACACAACGGTATATTCAAAAGAAAAGAAGGAAGTTGCGGTCACCGCTTTATTTAGTTGGTTTCGCGGAGATTTTGGCGGTAAGAGCGGTGTAAAGAACATACTAAAAAAAGAAGATTTAATACCCGATACTAAGAACATTGAGATTACCTATAAAAACTATGATTGGACATTAGATCTCGATAATTTCATAGACTTATAGCCCATATTAAATTTAAGCCTATCAAAATAACAAAACAGTTTTTTATCTAGGATTTAAATTGGTTTCGTTACTTTGCAATGCTATGAAAACGAATATCCCAAAAGCTTTTTTTAAGGTATGAAAAGCCTCTCTTTTCTACGAATAATCAGCATTGTATTATTTCTAACCTTAGGTATCCTGTCTGCATCGGTCGTAGGAAATTTAAAATTTTCCTTTGATTTTAGTCAGTTTTTCCCAGAAGAGGATTCAGATTTGACCTTCTATAACGAGTTTGTAGCTGAATTTGGTACGGATGACAACTTTTTATTGATTGCCGTCAAAAATGAAAATGGCGTTTTTGAAGAAGACTTCTTGACCCGTTTTCAATCATTATCGGAAGAAAGTAAATCCTTTAGTTATGTTACGGAGCGTAATTCTTTAACGACACTTTCTTATCCATTAAAAACAACTTTTGGATACACTACCTTGCCCATTATTCATATAACGGATACCACGCAATATAGAAAAGACTGGAAGAAGATACGTGAAGACAGTTTGTTTACTAACGTATTCATAGACGAACAGGCCAACTCCTTGGTACTTGCCCTTTCTACAGAGGATAATCTGGATTATACTGAATCTGCGCTGTTATTAAATCAAGTTCGCTTAGCACTACAACAGAACAAACTTACGGACTATCACATGCTAGGCAGGGCCTTTTTTTACGAGGCTATTGTAGATATGCAAAAGAGCGAGGTTCTTAAAACCACCGTAATCGCATCAATTTTAGTGTTTATTATATTATTATTGGTCTACAGGAGCTTACCTGTTGTCTTCATATCTGTAGCCTCTATTGGACTATCGCTGCTACTTTTCCTTGGATTATTGGCCATACTCGGAAAGGAAATGAATGCAATGGCCGCATTTTATCCGGTGCTAATGCTTATTGTAGGAACATCCGATGTAATCCATTTGACCGATAGCTTTATACGTAAAATCCAAAGCGGAAAAGATAGCTACGCAGCCATTGTATCTTCTCTTAAAGAAGTGGGGCTTACCACTTTGCTAACCTCTGTAACGACCGCAATAGGTTTTATAACCCTACTATCGTCTAGGCTGGTAAGCATTCGTGAATTTGGTATTAATGCAGCCATGGGTGTAATGGTCGCTTATATTACGGTTATTTGCTTTACGGGTGCACTCTTAATTAGTATGCCAAAGAAGCGCCTAATTGGGCGTAAAAGCATTTCTAAAAAATGGGTAACTAATCTATTACGCATCAATACCATTACTAAAACAAATCCCAACAAGATAATTGTTGGAACTTTGGTATTTATGCTGCTCTGTATTTTGGGTATAAGCCTCGTTACTACGAATCACGAGTTTAAGCAAACCTTACCAAACCGAAGCAAAATAGCTACCGATTTTAATTTTTTTCAGGAAAAATACGCAGGATTTAGACCCTTGGAAATAGCAATTACGGCTAAAAATGGATATAAGGTTACAGATTATGAGGTAGCCCTAGAAATTGAAAAACTGACCACTCATTTAGAACAAATCAAAACTATTGGAAACATTCAATCCCCTAACCTGCCCTATAAAATCATCAATAAAGCAAACAATTTAAACAAATCGGATTATCTGCGTCTACCGGAGGATAAAGCTACATTTATCAAGTATCAAAAAGACGTAACCAAACTAGCTAGAAAGCAACTGGCAAAATTTGTGAACAAAGCCAGGGACAAAGCCAGGATAAATGGCAAACTAGAGGATGTGGGTACTGATAGCCTTAAACGGTTATACTCACATATAGAAAGATTTGCAAACACTGCTACCGATACTACCAAAATGCAGATAAGGGTTACCGGAAAAAGCATGTTACTGGATAAAAATTCCGAATACATTCGGAAAAGCCTATTGGAAGGGCTTCTCTATGGTCTCATTATTATTGGTGTAATCATGGTCTTCGTCTTCCGGGATATCAAAATGTTTTTGATTTCCTTAGTTCCAAACCTCCTACCAATGCTATTTGCCGGTGGAATACTTGGGTTTTTAGGCATACCCTTAGAAGCAGGTTTATCAGTAGTTTTTGCAATTGTTTTCGGTATTGCCGTTGATGATACCATACATTTTCTTGGTAAATATAAATTAGGTATCACCCAAGGATTATCCAAAGAAGAAGCCCTGGAAAAAACATTTGCGCAAACCGGTAGGGCGTTGGTCATTACAACGCTAATCCTATTCTTTGGGTTTATGGTGATGTTATTCTCCATACATCAACCTAGCATAACCATAGGTACAATTATAAGCGTTACGCTTGTGGCCGCACTTATTCTTGACCTGCTTTTATTGCCGGTCTTGCTTCGGAAGTTTACTTAAAGATTCTATTTTTTCCGTTGATAGTGCGCTGTAAAGAGCGATAAGCGAATATACTTTTACCAATCATTACAACCATTGCAGCAACCCAAAAGGAGAAGAGAAGATATTCCATAACAGTAGATTAATAGTTTTGGTTCTGGTTAAATTTATAATACTAGAATATAGCTAGTAAAAAGCTTATAAAAATGAACATATTAGTATTTGGTCGATAAATATATACTTTTCATCTATGCGAGTCTTAATAAAAACTTAATTTTCGATGAAATACCTACAAAAAAAGACATCGCAGCTGTTACACTACGATGTCAAACAAAAAACAACCAACCTAAATCAACCGAAAATGAAATTGTAAATACCTTATAAAGCCTTAATATCTTTCTCCATACCTGGACCTAGCTCATAAATAGCGCCCACCAAATCCTTTTTCAAAATTTGAACCTTCTCTAATTCACCGCTTGCGCTATACACCTCTGCGGCTTGGTAACATAATGCAGGCTCAAATGTTTTGCCATACACATGCGCATCCATTATTTTCTTTGCTTTTTCTACCTGACCATTTTTGAGATAACTATACCCCAACATGCTGTACGACTCAGGAGTAGGCCTGTTAGCAACCTCTCTCATGGATAGCTGTACAGCTTTTTCATATTGTCCGGTTTCCTCTAAAAATAAGGATACGTTGTACCCATTGTACATATCACCGTAGGCTTTGTTTTGTACCGTAGTAAAGTAGCTATCAAGATTATCCAGTCTAGTATTGTCATCACCCATGTAATTGGCAATATCCGCTTTCAAAAGAAAATAATCCGGAGCCTTGTAGGTAGCTGTAACCGAATCAAGTATACGTAAGGCCTCTTCAGGATTTTTATCATGGGAGTACACAATCCACGCGATACCCTTTTTGGCATATGCATTACTAGGGTCCAATGCTAAAGCACTTAAGTAATGTTGATAAGAGTCCGCAATTCTACCTGCGTGACCGTAATAATCTGCCAAATTAGTGAAGCTCCATAGCATTAGTTCCTTATTCTTGGCCGACATAGCTTTTTCCTTAGCCTTTTCCATAAAGGCAATAGTTGTATCCAAATCACCTTTATAATCGTTCCACTTGGATAGGCGGATGATATACCCAAAATCAGATAAGTTTTTAATGCTTTCCAAGTAGGCCTCTGCAACATTATAGTTACCCAACTCCATATGAACATCAAAAAGTAAACTTCTAGATTCATTAGCTCCACCGCCAAGTTCCATAGCCTCATTGGCAAGTACAAGTGCTTCCCTGAATCTATGCTGCGCTATGTAATTTCTTGCTAAAGCACGTAAATAGGTCTCTTTTCCTACCGCGGCGACGGCAACTGCTTTTTTTAAACTTTGTTCCGCTTTTTTTAAATAGGTAATATCTCCTGTCTCCTTAAAATATCGCGTATACTCCCCTCCTACTATGGCAAAACTGGTAAGTTGAATACTGTCTGGCCTTATTTTAGTATTCCAAAGTTTAAAATATTTTGAAGTTGTTTTTGGTTCTTTTGCCACTAAAAAATCATTATAATCTTCTTGGTTTCCAATGGTATTCTCCATTTTCGAATTGCAGGAAACAAGTAGTGAAATCGAAAGTAATATTAGGATTGTTTTCATTGTTTTCATTGTTTTCATTGTTTTTTGTTTTTTGTTTTTTGTTTTTTGTTTTTTGTTTTTATCTGTATAAAATAAGGGAGTATGATAATCATACTCCCTTAAGCTCCTTTTTCATAGACTTATTCAGGAGCGCCCAAATAAGGGAAGCTTGTAGAAATTGTTGCGGTCAATGCCACACCATCAGATGTTAATCTTGGTAAATCTGCCATACCGTCCATATCCGTATCTTGGCCACTAAAACGGGCACCGTCACCACCTCCAAATAAAAGTATCAAAGAGATATCTATAACATCATCTTGCGGAGTTCTACCCGTTAATCCAATTGCACCTTCATAGTTTGGAGCTCCAGAACCACCATTAAAATAGGTAGTTGGCAAATTTGGAGCAACCTCTAATACGTCAGATGCCAAAACGGTTGTCAGGACCGTGGCGGAAACAGGGTTATCCGTAAAGCCATCCTTATCTGGCCCGTTCAAAATATCCCCTAAAATATTCGGTTCAAAGTTTACTGCTGCTGGATCAGCACCCAATAGACCTGCATAAACATCGTGATATTGCTCTAAACGTGCTTCAAAAGCAGCTTGAAAACTAGCTCCCATCTCGGAGGGTATAGCCATATTATGCATATCCTTTGTAGCCCCATCGACACTCAGCACCGTATTGATTCCAGGTCTACCCATAAAATCAGCTTGTGCGTATGTACCAGAAAAGTCCGGTGGAGTTACCCCTGTCTCACAAGGAGTACAAGAACCTCCGCAATCAACTCCCGTTTCATCCCCGTTCATGACACCATCTGCACAGGTAGGATTATCCATTACCATTATTTGATCATCATCATCACTGCATGCAGCGAAAACCAACAGCGCGCATAGCGCTAACATATTTTTCATTGTAAATACTTTCATGTTTTCTAATTTTTATAAAGTTGTTATTGTTTTATGTTTGTCGTAATCCACGTCTTGTACACTGGAATTCCCAGGACATTTACAGCACTAGTTTCCCCTAAAAGACTATTTGGAATTTCGATTACGATAGACATCGTGTTGGAACCATCAAAGGTATCTACCGCGGTGGTATCGTCATCGGCAGTTGAACTAGGATCACCGGCAGGTTTAAAACCTTCTGGAGCCATTCCGCCTATGACAGCGTTAAACTGGAAGAAATCAAAATAAAAAGCATCTTGTCTTGGTCCTGCGAATAGAGAAACTCCATTTGCTGTAGTTTCAACAGTTGCAGTTGCTCCTGAAATAGCTACGGAACCCAAAGCTGCGTCTACCATTATAGTGCCATTTGTTCCAGTTGTACTTGGTGCAACCGGCCCAAAGAAATACATCCTACCGGCCCTTGGTATCGCTTGTATGACCAAATCTTCCACTAGGTCATCATCTGTGTCAATGTTTATTTCTGTAAGCACGTTTTCATCGAACGTACCGTAAGCTAAATCTGGCAAAACATTGGATTGTAAATCTACCGCAAATACCGTATTGTCGGAACCTAAAGAAGGCTCAAACGCATAAAAGTCAGCAATATCAGCGGTTGTGCCCATTGCGCCTGGTGCATCTATATGATCAGCAGCAACCAATATAGTAGCTACAATTGCAATAGCCCCTAGGCCCATAAATAATTTTGATTTTTTCATCATTTTAAAATTTTAGATTAGTACTCAGCCTTATTTACGAGGTAATGTAGAGGGGGTTCAGTTTTAAGTGTTAAATATATCTTAATGAAATATATCCTTGGAACCAGAGAGGTCCCTCTTCTTTTTTATGACTTTGCTTACTCAAGCTACTCTATATGATGAATTTAGAGTAATTTCGTCCTGTAATTAAAACTAGGCAAGCGCATGAATCCGTCGTCAAGCGGTTGGATATCGAAATTTGAATCGGTCATTGAGGAACATCAGGATAAGTATACAGACTTTTCTGCATTGTATTTCGATTTGAAACGAACTGGTTTTGTCTATGGAATAAATACGGAAGTACTCCCGTTTATACGATCGGAACATTCATTGTCCGAAGATGAAAAGGCCAAAATAAACCTAATCACAGCACTATATTACACCTATAGGTTAGAACGTAAGGCTAGTTTTCAGGCGTTTCTACAAGACCTTTTTGCCTTCTACGATACTTTAAGGATAGCGCATGTAAGCTTTTTAGGAAAATTATTAAGTGGTAATACCACAACTGCTAAGCTAGAGAAGCTTATTGATTCGCGTGTTTATTTAGAGGATAACGTTATAAGTAAAACCTTTAATAGTATCATTACCAACTCGCTGTTATTCATAGATAGTTTACTCTTTAAGCGCTACTTAAACAATTCGGTGGGTATAAAAAGTTATGCCTATAATCTGGAATACTTAGCCATCAACCTAACCTATCACGCATTAAATTCTAAAGAAAAAAACAAGAAGGACGTAAAACTAGCAGAACTTTTTGGCTCCAGTCTCTCGTTTATTAATCCAGACACACAATCCTTTGACGGCTCCTATAAAAAACTTCTATTAAAAGAAAGACCTAGCTGCGAAAATGCTTATTTATTAGACATGTCCTGCCTTGCTGTTTGGGAAGATCATTCTTTGGATTATAAGGAGTCGAAATTCATTTTTGGCATTGGAAAGGATATTGGGTTTACCAGACAAGCCATTGCTAAATCACTGGAAGATGTCACTGTTTTCTTTGAGAAAAACTCAAAAAAAATTCCCTTTCTAAAAGAGAATAATCTTGCCGTACAATTCTATGATAGTATGAGCAAAGTAGTGAACAAGCTTATCTTAAGGAACAGTAAAAGGCTCCAAAAAGAACTATCGGAAAGTGCAGAACTTGTGACGCTTTTGAGCAAATCTACATTACGAGATCTAACAAAAGAAGAAAAGAAAAAAGTACAAAATCAATTAATAGATATCTTTAAAAGTATCCCGTCCTTGGCTATTTTTATTCTTCCTGGTGGTGCTGTTTTACTACCGATTTTTATTAAATTAGTACCAAAGTTACTACCCTCTTCTTTTGACGAAAACAGGGTAGAAAAAAATAAGGAAAAGTAGTAAGTTATTCAACATAGATAAAATCTATTATTAACTTCAATTGCTTTTTAATCAGTGCTTTAATATATATTACTCCAACCAAAGCTTAAAATCTTTTACCCGTTCCCTACTTACAATAATTTCTTGCTCCTTTACATTGTTTAGCTTAATTTGCAGGCGTGAATTGGTATAGGAAATGATATCCTTTATATGATTAATGTTGACATAAAATTTGCGACTTACCCTAAAGAAAATCCTTGGTTCCAGTTCGTTCTCTAAATTCTCCAACGTAGTGTCCAACAAATAATTTCTCCCATCAGAAGTTGCCGCATAGGTGCCTTTGTTTTCACTATAAAAACATTCCACCTCATCGGCATTAATGATCTTGAGGTGCTGCCCTACCCTAGCCGTGAATCGTTTTTTAAATTCACGCTCTACCGGATTCACCAAGAGCTTTTTTATATCTTCAAAGTCGAGGGCCAATTTCGGAGATGGCGCATCGGGTTTAAAACGTGATTTGTATTTTTTAACCGCACTTTCCAAATCCTCATCGTCTATCGGTTTAAGCAAATAATCAATACTATTTAGCTTAAAGGCCTGCAGTGCATACTCATCAAATGCAGTTGTAAATATAATGGCACTGTGCACCTCAATTACATCAAAGATTTCAAATGAAAGTCCATCCGATAATTGAATATCAAGAAAAATAAGGTCTGGATGTTCGTTATTTTGAAACCAATCTATAGCTTCCTCAACAGAATGCAACATCGTAGATACTTCTACAGTTAAGTCGTTCAACATTCTATTTAAACGTCTTGCCGCCGGTTTTTCGTCTTCTATGATTATCGTCCTCATGTATTGGTTATTGGTCTTAGTTTTACTTGTATCTCGTGTATTCTTATTCTGTTTTAATCGCCACTTCGGTTCATGTACTTTCTAATAGTACGCTCCTCCCATTCTTGTTGGAACCTTGAAAAATTGCTTAACACCTTTACGCCATGAACAACAAGTACGATACCCCAGATAATGGTAGTGCCGAATACATCCCAATCTATCCACTCTAAGAAATCAGGATTCCCAAATGCATCCTCATTTAAGAGTATTAACGTAAATTTATTTCGTAACACGTAGAGTAAGATATTTATTATTACATAAATAGTTAGGTGGTTATAAAAGCCCCTTATGGAAGCCACCCTCAATTTAGCTTTTTCATATTTTGACAAAGTCGTAGTTTTCATTTGTTCTTTTATTAGTTGAGTGTCGATTTATCTAAATTTTTCGGCTTCCTCTCTATCCTTTTCAATATATTTTTTAATTTGCCGTTCTTCCCAATTTTTGCTGAAAAGTGGGCTAAAGTTATAGACTTTAGCTGCGTGGAACCCAAGACCAATTCCCCAGAAAATTGCTGTTGAGAAAGAAGCGAAACTAAAGAAGGCCTCTCCAAAACTTTCGCCTCCATTTACCCTGGCATAAACGGTTACCCCGGTTATAAATATGTTTACCATAATGAAAACCAAAAGATGAATATAAAAACCTTTGAGTTCATCTACGTGCTTTTTAGCACGAATCATTTTATCTGTTTGATTCATTTCCTTTAATTCCATTTTTCTTGCTTTTTATCTTCTTTCATGAATTCCTGAATCTTGCGTTCTTCCCAATTCTTACCCATAAACGGATTCAGGTTAAAAATTTTGATAGCCCTAAAAAACAAACTGATGCTTACTCCAAAAACGACCCATAAAAACCACGGATGTTCCCATTCATTGAGGTAATAATTAATACCGCCGGTAATCGCAATGGCAATTACACCAGAGCCTACCTTACCATAGAACTTTTTAAGTGTAGCCACGCGTTCTCGTGCCCTGAAATATTTATTATCCTGCTCTGTATTTTCCATTTTGTTACTGTTATACATTATGAGTTTTGCATGAACTCTTTTATTTTGCGTTCTTCCCAATCTTTTCCAAAGAAAGGATTATATCCAAATACGCCCAATCCGTGCATTAGAAGGCCAAAACCCCAACCTAGTGCCGGAAATAAAAACCATGCAAAAGATGTGGTGTTATAATTTATAAACGCCAGTATTGGGATAACGATAGCATACGCCGTTAAATTTCCATAAAACCCTTTTATAGCTTCTACTTTTTCTTTTGCTTTGAGATACTTGCTGTTTGTACTTACATCCTTATTTTCCATCTTTTTCGTTTTTAAGTTACTGTTTTATTCTTTTTGATATATCAAATCTCGGAATTAAAGCCTGTGAAGTAAAAAATGAAATACCCAATTGTAATTTATTAAGGCTGAGTTGTTGCTTAGGGCCACACACAACAATAAGATTGGTTCAAAAGTCTAGAAACTATCATCTTCCATGTATTCCTTTATCTTTCGTTCCTCCCAAGACCTACCGAAAAGAGGATTGTATCCAAATGCTTGCAACCCGTGACCAAGCAGGCCAAATCCCCATCCCAACGCCGGAAAAATAAACCAAGCAAAACTTGTAGTACGGTAATTAATATACATTAATATGGGTATTACGATAAGGTACGCGGTCAAGTTTCCATAAAATCCCTTTATAGCCTCTACACGTTCTTTGGCCTTCTCGTAGCGTTTGTCCTCTATATAGGATTCCTGTGATGCTACAACCGATGTTTTTTTGGAAAGCATAGGCAAATACACCTTAAAATGGGACGTAGTTTTCTCTATCGCCACTTCTCTATTGGTGAGGATATTATAGCGTTGCCGTATATTTTGTAGGCCAACACCCGTACTCTTTTTTACTACTTGTTTCTCTTGGAGATTATTACTGATTACCAGCATATCGTTCGCCTCTTCCACTTTAATAAGTAAGGGTTTTTTGGAAGTCACAATATTATGTTTTACGGCATTCTCCAACAATAACTGCAAGGATAACGGCACAATTTTAGCCTCGGGATTTGAGCAACTATCCGGAATATCCAGATGTATGCTGTCCTCAAACCGCATTTTTAATAATTTCATATAGGTTCTTGCGAATTGTAGCTCCTCATCCACTGTAACCAAATCCTTATTCTTTTGTTCCAAAACATACCGGTATACCTTAGATAAAGACGTAGTAAATTTTTGTGCCTGTGAAGGGTCTTCCTCAATAAGGCTGGTAAGCACATTTAAACTATTGAACAAAAAATGTGGATCCAACTGATTTTTAAGCGCATCGAATTTGGCAGATGCCGTACCTGCAATAATTTTCTGCTCCTTTACCTTAGTGTCTTGGAGTGCTTTATAAAAATAAAACGCATGTAAAATAGCAGATACTAAAACGGCAATCAACAGCACAAACACATAATTGGAAAAATTCTCGTCCTTTATAAATTCTATAAAACCTTTTCCATTCAATAATAGCTCCTGCAACATCCTAGCTACGCCATAAGCAATAGTAGTCAAGAGAATAGAACCTATAGCACCATACCATAATCGCTTTTGGGTCTGCTGTTCCCAATCGTATTTCCGAGTGAGATATTCGTTATAATAAATATTGGTCGCGGTAATGATAAAGGCATAAACAAAAGTAATCCCCACATCCACCAACTCATCCATCCAAACAATACCCCGGTTAAAAGCCATGATTATGTTCACAAGTGATATGCCTGCAGTGATGTACAGACTTACTTTGATCACCCTGCCAAAAAGTTTTTTATTACTGTTGTTTTCCACCTTAAATTATTTGCAACTTCTAATTGATTCATATTGTAGAAATCGCCCACTACTAGCGGGCAAGATCACTTTCTAAAACTTCACCTACTACTGGCCGCAATCTGCAAATACCTGTTCTGCCCTTTCCTTGCCCCAACTGGGATGAAAAGCCGATTCTGCCTTAAAGGTATCAAAAAGTTCCAAGGAACGTTCTACATCTTTACAATAGGGCGATGTGTCCTTTCCAAAGTACTTCGCAGACCCCATGTCCCATTCTGCCTTTGAAAAAACGACTCTGGGATTATCCGGCGCCATTTCCAATGCTTGCGCATAAATAGCAGCTACCTTGCCCGAAAGGGTCATTCCGTACGTAGCGCCATCAAAGGCGATCCAAGCCGTATGTGTCATGGCCTGCTGCACCAGTATCTCCGGATTATTAGGAGAAATCCGGTTTGCGGTGTCTATAAACTCCTGAGCTTTTTCTAGCGCTCGGGTCAATTTTTCTTTATCCTTTTCTCCAAACGAAGCAATGGTGTTGATAGAAGCAACATAATAATAAGGCAGCCAATTATCCATTTCTACATTTGCAATGCGTTCGAACATGTTTGCGGCATCAACCGTTTTTCCCTCGCCCCAGAGTTGAAATGCCTTTTGCATCCCTTTCTCATAGGCGTCCTGAGCAATTGTAGAAGCGGTTATTGCTACGAATAAAATGAGAATAATCTTTTGCATGGTTTTAGTATTTATGGGTTTCTGGATTCAAATTTCAGGTTAGGAAGCAGGAAATAGAAAAAAGATGCACCGAGTTGTAGATTTTAAAGACCGAATTGCGGTAATTTTGTACCGTGATTAAAAACCTACAGTTACGATTAAGCTTACCAGAGGAAGCCCAAGAAGGAAGCCTTAAAAAAAGAACTGCCCAATTTTTGGGTTTGGGCGACCAACCCTTCACTTTAAAAATACTTCGGAAATCTATTGACGCCAGAAAACCAGAAATCGTTTTCAACTATAAATTGGTGGTTTATATTGGGGAAGACGCTCCGAAAGAGAACTATTCTTTTGATTATAAAGACGTGTCCAAAGCGAAACCTGTTCATATTATCGGATTTGGGCCTGCGGGAATGTGGGCGGCACTTCGCTGTTTGGAACTGGGCTATAAGCCTATTGTTTTAGAACGAGGAAAAGATGTGAAGGAACGCAGACGCGACCTAAAAGCCATCAATCAGGACCATGTTGTTGGCGAAGATTCCAACTACTGTTTTGGCGAAGGTGGCGCAGGTACCTATTCGGACGGAAAACTATATACCCGAAGCTTAAAACGCGGCGACGTACGGCGTATATTCGAAAGCTTGGTACACCACGGGGCCACGGAACAGATTCTAATAGATGCACATCCACATATAGGCACGAACAAACTTCCTAAAATCGTTCAGAATATTAGAGAAACAATTATTGCACAGGGAGGAGAAGTGCATTTTAATACCAAAGTAACAGATTTCATTATTGAAAATAACCGGTTGAAATCCATCGTATTGGATGAGTCCAAGGAAATGGAAACACAGCGGGTTATTTTGGCCACAGGACACTCCGCTCGCGACATTTTTGAATTACTGCACAAAAAGGACATCGCCTTAAAAGCAAAATCATTTGCCATGGGTGTTCGGGTGGAACATCCACAATACATTATCGATTCCATTCAATACCATTGCGCAGGAGAACGTGATTCCTTACTCCCGGCAGCGGCCTATAGTCTAGTGGAGCAAGTGAAAGGACGCGGTGTGTATTCCTTTTGTATGTGTCCTGGCGGATTCATTGTTCCGGCCGCTACAGCTCCAGGGGAAGTGGTGGTCAACGGAATGTCGCCCTCCAAACGGAATAACCTATACGCCAATTCTGGTATTGTGGTAGAGATTAATGTGGATACAGATATTCCAAAATTTGAGAAATTTGAGGCATTAAAAGGGTTGGAATACCAAAAGAGCTTAGAACGCTTGGCCTTTACCTCTGGCGGAAGAACACAGACCGCTCCAGCTCAAAAAATGACTGATTTTGTAGAAGGGAAACTGTCCAACGACCTGAATTCAACAAGTTACCAGCCCGGTCTGAAATCCGCACCAATGCACTCGTTATTGCCAAAATTGATTGGCAGTAGGCTACGTCAAGGTTTTGCTGAATTTGGAAAAAAAATGCACGGCTATTATACGTCCGAAGCTAATATTATTGGTGTAGAATCACGTACTTCATCTCCCGTTACCATCCCCAGAAACGAGCAATTGGAACATCCGCAGATAAAAGGATTGTTTCCTTGTGGTGAGGGTGGTGGCTATGCTGGGGGTATTGTATCCGCTGCTATGGATGGCGAGCGTTGTGCAGAGGCCGCCATAGCTGGGTTATAGCATAGTTAGTTGTTCTTTACCCTATAGGTGATTCTTCTGTTTGTTATTACGGTACACCTGCTAACCGACAAGCTTGTAGTGGCAGTAATATTCAAAACAGGGTCACCGGACATGCCACCATATTCTACTACATAGCCTTGGGAAGCATAGGCGCCGCCTCCACCGTTATTGGGCAAATCGTTCCAAGCACCTATGGGTGCTCCACCGCGAATAACAGACGCTGCTGCAATATGCGCATAATCTTCACCACCTCCACCAACATTGTTGGGCTCACCACCGTTCCAGTTCGCAAACGTCAGTTCGGTTCCATTGGCCAAACCTTGCCAAAATTGTGTTCCGGCCTCAGGACCCGTAACCCAGCGCCATTCGCCTTCAACAGCTACATCTGTAGCACCTATCCAACCAAATCCACTGGCCTGTGCTCCCGAAAAATCGGCTTCCTCTTGTGTAGTCAGCGTTACCAAATAACCCTGTAATCCAAAATAGTTACGAGCAGCGGCGGCAGCCTCGGCATCGGTCCAGGAAATTCCTGGATCGGAGACAAATTCATAATAATGCTGGGTGGCAGGTAAAAAATTAGCCTCACCTACGGTTATGGAAAATTGTCTGCTTCCTGATGGATTCGCCGAACTACTAGAAAATTCCGTTGCCAAAATTGCCGTTTCAAACTCGGTATAGGTAGTAGGGCCTAAAAGTGTTAATTCGCCCTGAACAACATCCCAACTTGCGGTAATGTTTGGATGGCTTCCCGTTAGGGTTAAAAGGTCTTCACCATTTACATATCCGTTAGATATCTGTATATATACCGCTAAAGTACTTGTATCGTCCGGATCGGTAATGTTTATGGTCTGAGCTATAGGTGTCGACGACCCCACACAATAGTTTTGATTGCCAGTTGCAGTTAGTACAGGAGGTTGGTTTGTAACAATGGGTATCCCTGTGACCAACACATCATCTATGGTATAGGTTTCATTTCCGGCTGTATTGTGAAACCGAGCCCTTATTGTAAGTGTTGCTCCCGTAAGTCCCGTTATTGTATAGGATGGGGCTACCGGTTGTGATGTAGAACCGGACAAGTTAAAAACTGGAACCCATGAGCCTCCGTCCAAGCGATAGTCCAAGGTAAAATTATCCTCTCCTCCTCCAGAATTTTCGAATTGATTCGCATTAAAGGCCGCTGTATTTATACTAAACTCAACACTTGTGTAATTCAGAATATCAATGGCATTGGTCTGCCAAATAAGAGGTGAGGCTAAAGAGGACGAGGCTGAATTCCTGGTATTATTGGCACGAATTAATCCTGCGCTTACCGCGGCACCATTCTGAGAGGTCCAAGCTGCCGATGAAGTTCCTGTACCCATTCCACTGATTGTTCCATCTGTATAGGTCGAAAAATCCTCGCTCCATATGGTTGTTTGCCCTGTTGCAATTACAACAGAAAACAGCAAACCTAGTATTAGGGTAAGTCTTTTCATAATTATGGTACTATGATAGCAATTTGACTTTTTCATTTATTTAGTAACTAAACCCAGCTGGCATAAGCTGTGTAAATCACGGTTATAGGTTCAAATAAAAGTTGTTTTGGTCTGGGTCGATTCAATAAAGACTCAACGTGATTACATTTAAAATAAACAACATAACGGGTATACGCTTTTGGCTTATGAATTCGCGCATCCCCTGTTATCTAAGTAAAAGTACAGATGATACACTACTTTTCTGAATAATTGTTGTGTATGTGCCTTTATTCAAGGTCAACTAAGGCTATGTAATGGTTTGACTTACAATACGTTTAGTGGTTGGCCTTAAATTGTTTTGTTGCAAGTCGCTATAATAGCCGTAACTTTGCAACTTATTTGAAATTATGACATTTAAAGAACTCGGCCTGGCCGAACCTATTCTTAAAGCCCTACAAACCGAAGGCTATACACACCCCACCCCTATACAAGAACAAGCAATTCCCATTTTACTGAAAGGAAAAGATCTTTTGGGTGTGGCACAAACTGGAACCGGGAAAACAGCCGCATTCGGGATTCCTATTCTACATCACTTATACGAGCGCATTAGTCTAAGTCAGAATAAACGAAAAGTGAAGGCCTTAGTAGTTACTCCTACACGGGAACTTGCAATACAAATAGGCGAGAGCTTTACCGCTTATGGAAGACATACCGGTCTAAAGAACACCGTAATATTCGGAGGCGTAAAACAAGGAAAACAAGTAAATGCACTGCGCGCAGGAGTGGATATCATCATAGCAACTCCTGGCCGACTCCTAGACCTTATGAACCAAGGATTCATAACATTTAGAGACTTAGAATTTGTGGTATTAGATGAAGCAGACCAAATGTTGGACATGGGCTTTATCCACGATATTAAGAAAATAATTGCCAAGTTGCCGCCTAAACGACAATCGCTCTTCTTTTCGGCCACCATGCCAAAAAGTATTGTTGAACTATCCAGAAAGATGCTAGGTGATTTTGAGCGGGTTACCATTAAACCCGAACAAGCAACGGCGGAAAAAGTGGAACAGGGTGTTTACTTTGTGAGCAAACCAAATAAACCAAAACTATTGGTGCATTTGTTGGAACAACGCCCTAGCGATTCGGTATTGGTATTTTCAAGAACCAAGCACGGTGCCAATAAAATAGTTAAAAAACTGGACCAAGCCGGGATACGTTCGGCTGCCATACACGGTAATAAATCGCAAGCAGCGAGACAAAAAGCGTTGGGAGCTTTTAAAGATGGAAAATTGAAAGTTTTGGTCGCGACAGATATCGCCGCTCGTGGCATCGATGTGGAAGAACTTTCTTTGGTAGTTAATTATGACTTACCCAATGTTTCGGAAACATATGTTCACCGTATTGGCAGAACAGGACGGGCCAGTGCCAGCGGTACTGCCCTTTCTTTTTGTGATAGAGAGGAACGCCCCTACTTAAGGGATATTGAAAAATTAATAAAACAGGAAGTGCCGCGTATGCCAGAGCATCAATTTGTAGATGATAGTGAGGACCGGCAGCAAACAGAACCTCAAAGGAGACCACAGCAACGTAGCAGCAGACCTAATTCCAATAGAAGCCGTAACAACTCCGGTAATTCCAATTTTAGGGGGAAAAATAACAGGAATAACAACAGGGGTAGAAATAGCAGCAGTCAATCCTCTAGATCAGAGTAAAAAGAGCGAAATTCCCATTCAACCTAAATGGTACGTAAACGACTCATAAGGAAATCTTTATAAGTTTTGCTTAACGGTATGGACTTTCGTCTTATCTCTAAATGGTCGTCTGCAACAATATCTAATTTAGAAATATTTACCATATAGCTGCGGTGTACCCGCATAAATTGTGAATGCGGCAACTTATCCGCTACAACTTTTAAACTACTAGAAAGAGTATGTTCTGCATTTTGGCTCACTATTATACAGTAATTACGGTCTGCCTCCAAATACAAGATATCATCTAACAAGAGCTTTATCATCTTGCCTCTATGCCGTATAAAGATACGATCTTCAAGCAGTTCAAATTCGGGAGTTTCAACCACTTTTTCATCTTGTTCAATGGTTTGAGCCACTAGCTCCAAGGTGCGCTGTAAATTCAACTTGTTAAAAGGTTTGGTAATGAATGCCTTAGGACGGGTTTGCTTAGCTAACTCAAATGTAGCGGTATCACTATTGGCCGTTAGGTATATGATAGGGATATCGGCATGTTTTTGTATCTCCTTAGCGGTATCTATGCCACTTAAATTCCCCTTTAAATTTATATCCAATAGTAAAATATGAGGTGGGTTTTCACGCACGTGCACCACGGCTTCTTCTCCCCTAGGCACTAATCCGGTTATCTCATAACCAAGATTCGTAAGCAATAGCGATACATTGGCACCAATAATCATATCGTCCTCTACTATCAGTACCCGTATTTTGTTCTCTTCCATTATGCCGCTTTTGAAGCTTTAAACGCAATAAACACTGAAGTTCCTTGCGTTGTTAGTAATTCCATTTTCCCGTCCAACTGTTTGACCAACAATGCAACCAATTTCGTTCCAAATCCAGTTCCTACGGCTTCTTTTGACAATTGCATTCCTACACCGTTATCTGTTACTTCCAAGATAATTAAGTCCTCCTTTTCTTTTAAAGATAATCGGATTTTTCCTTTTCTATCATCTGGAAATGCATATTTCAAAGAATTTGTAATCAACTCGTTAACTATTAAGCCAATAGGAATGGCCATATCAACATCCAGTTCAAATTTCTGCATGTCCAAAGCCATGGCTACATGGCTGTCTTTTCCAAAGGAATTAATTATATAATCCGATAAATTAGAAAAATAGTCCTTCATTTCAATCGTAGCCATATTTTCGCCCAAATACAGCTTTTGATGTATCATTCCCATACTGTGAACCCGCTGCTGGCTTTGTTCCATGGCGTTTAAAACATTAGGATCGTTAATTTGGGCTGATTGTAATGAGAGTAGGCTAGAAACTATTTCTAGATTGTTCTTTACCCGATGGTGAATTTCCTTAAGCAAAAACTCCTTTTCAGTATTTTGCTTCTGAAGCAGCTTATTCTTTTTACTATTATTAGAAATAGCTTTATAGGCAAGTAACAGTAGTAATACTAGAAGTATAGTAATAATAAGACCAAATTTTTGACGTGTTTCCTGTTTTTTAATGAGGCTTTCTTGCACCATAATGGTACTCTCTTTCTGTGCTACGTCAAACTCTGTCCGCAATTCGGAAATACGATGATCTGCCTCTGCCGTAAACACTTCCGCGTTTAATGTATCATATTCCAAAAACGCTTCGTACGCTTTTTTAAATTGGTTAATTCCTGCATAGGCCATTCCCAATTCCTTGTACGCCAGACTTAAATAATAGGCATCCCCAAAATCATCGGTCGCTACGTTAATACATCGTTCAAGCGCTTTAACCGCTTCTTTGTAATTATTTTTTGCGTTATGCATCCTGCCAACCGACAACCAAGATCGCATTATCATAAAATTGTTTTCCAGTAATTCGGCATATTTTACGGCATTTTGGCCTGCTTCCTCCGCATTATCGAATTCACCTAAAAAAGAATATAGGTCTACTAATGAAATATAAACATCACTCAAATTATTGTAAAAGCCGTAGCGTTCACCGACCTCAATTGATTTTTTATAGTAATCTAGTGCGTTTTCGTACTTTTTTAATGCCAAGTAGTTGTTGCCGGTAATATACAACGTGAAACCATAATCCAGATCGGTTATGCCCCAAGTATTAAAAAATGCTAAGGACCTAAGCGCATACTCCAAGCCCGATTTATACTTGGATTGTTTCCAGAATAAATTGCTTAAATCACTATATGCCATAGCTTTGGCCTTAACATCGTTAAGCTTGTCACCCAAAGCAAGTGATGACATCGCATAATCCGCTGCCTTGTCCAATTGGCCCCTACGCTCGTAAACGTATCCTAATTGTGTATTTAAAAAGGGTAAATCAGATTGTAAAACCTTAGTTTTTGCCAGTTGAAGTACAGTCTGGGCACTATCTAGTTTTTCCATCCGCAAAAGAATGGCCCCTTGAGTCATTTGAAATCTACCTTCCCACAGGACATTCTCTTTTAGCTTGGTTAATTGGAGTCCTTTTCTAGTAAAGTCGAGAGCGGTATTCAGATTTCTAGTATGCCAATAATAGGCAAGGTCATTTAGAATTGAAAACTGTATGGAATCGTTTTTAACAGTTTCAAAACCTTGTTCTAGGTATTCCAAATAAGAATCCCCGAAATTGTCTGTTTCTACAAAAACCTTATAATAAGAGTGTACCCTATTATTATCGATAAGCTGTCCGTAGCTAATCGAATAGCTAAAACAAGACAAAAGTCCTAAAAATATAAGCTTTAGAGGGAAATCAACCATTTTTAGAATTAAGGCTCAACGGAGGAAATGAGTTTTTTTAAATATACAGTATTTCGTATCAAAAAACCTAATGGTTTACAACAACTATTCTTTTGTTTTTTAAGCCTTAATACACCCGTATTTCTAAATAATTTAAGTAATCATAGGGAATAAAAATGTATTATCTATTCACTTTGGCTGCATATGTTGAAAAGAATAATTAATTTGTAGGGATGAAGAAACAATTATTGGTTTACGGCAGTGGAAGACACACGGTGCCCTTTCTAAAATATATGGCGGAAGCCACTGGAAAATCAAGACCAAACATCTGTTTTATTCCTACCGCGAGTGGAGATGACAAAGATTATTGCATACGATTTTACGAAGTATGCAAGCACATTAACGTAATACCCCACATACTGGAGGTATGGGTAAACTCCTATGAACATCAAGAAACGTTTTCTGAGCAAATATCCCGCATGGATGCTGTTGTAGTAGGTGGCGGCAATACCTTAAATATGCTCGCCATTTGGAAAGCGCAGGGCATAGATATTGCCCTTAAAAAGGCCTATGATAATGGAACTATAATGGGTGGCGGCAGTGCAGGATCTTTATGCTGGTTCAATGGCGGTACAACAGATTCACGACCGGCACATCTAAGCATTGTATCAGGAATGGGTTTCATAGATAAAAGTCATTGTCCACACTACAATTCGGAACCTACCAGACGTCCGCTCTATCATGAGAACATCCTACTAGAAAAACTCTCGGACGGATATGCCTGTGATGATAGATCTGCTATCCACTTTATAAACGGAGCTGTGCATACTTCCGTCTCATTGGATAATGAAAATCATTCCTATCACGTTTATAAAAAAGAGGGTAAAATAATGGAAGATCCACTAAGCGCAGAGATTCTTAAATAATAATCGAACGCAGTAAGAGATTCTTTGGGCGTAATGCGCTAGCCAAAACAAAATCAAAATTTCCTAAAAATATTGACAAAAAGAGTATTTAAATTTCAACGATTTATCGCATTTCATCAGCTCATACTTCCCTAGAACTCCAAACAAAATAAGAAGTCCCTTAGTCTTCTTAATAAATACATAAGTAAAACCCTACAGTGCCTACAAAATAACCTTCACAATGCCATGTTTTTAAATAATGGAATTATGCGTTTTAGATCAATAAAAAGAATCGTTCGGACAATAAAATGAACCGTTCGTACTACTTCATCGAATTCTAACGTTTTAATCGATTACTTTAAAACAAAAACCAGTTGTTCTTAAAAGAGTTGAAAACCATCAAAAATCAAGACAGTAAGAAATTTATTATAAAATATAGGTAGGTCGTCACGTTCGGGGGAATACGTGCCAATGAAACCAAGGTTGATATTTTAGTGTTTTCATTTACAAACCAATACTCATTGTCATGGATGGCCTGCCTAATTATTTAAACAGTTATAAAGCTCTTGATGTTTTTCGGACCTTTTGCTTTAGACGTATTAGCAGAAAAGGCTCCAACATATAAGCTTGCAATGTGTTAATATTATTCAAGAATCAGTGAATGAGTTACTCATTCGGCCTAGCCTAATCCAGTAAACAAAATACATGAAACCGTCCAAACGTTCCATAGCATTTGAAACATCTGGTTATTTCTTCATTACCTTATTTTTACTTGCTTTAGCTGGGTTTTGGCCTTCGTATTTTAGTAAATTCTTGGACGGTACGGCGGACTTTAGTTTTTACTTCCACTTTCATGCTTTTTTCGCAGTACTATGGATTTTGATGCTTATTGTCCAACCGATACTCATTAGGCAGAAGAAATTTGTCTTGCATCGAAAAATAGGAAGGTTGTCCTATCTATTGGTCCCCCTAATTTTTATCTCTATTATCCTTTTGGCACATAACACACGTCAAGGTCCAATTGAGAATGTGGGTCTTGAACTGTGGATACCTATGAAAGACCTGTTAATTTTTGCTATGGGTTATGGCATCGCTATCAAATACCGCCATAGATTGGCCATGCATGCACGTGGAATGATTGTAGCAGGGATTGTACTCATAGAGCCTGCTCTTGTAAGACTTGTGTTATATGTTTTCTTTCCGGATTCTGGTTTTGACCCCACCGGTTATTTGGTTACCCTTAGCATAGTCTATCTCATTCTGATAGGACTGATTGTTGCCGAACGTAAACAAAAAGTAGGTAGATGGATCTTCCCATTGACACTTGTACTTTATCTCATTGTGCATTCCGTGTTGGTATTTGAAATCGAAATTGGATTCTGGCAAGCCTTTGCAGAATGGTTTAAAGCATTGCCCTTAACATAAGACTCGGATAATTTGGCAGTTAACTTTAATTCAATAGAGAATCGATGAAATAAATACCAACAACAAACAAAATGAGTATAATAGTACGCGTTGTGCTATTTAACAAAAAATCTAAAAGGACATGGGCCCTGGTTATTTTCTAAATCCTTTCAAATTATTGACTAAATTCAGAGATGAATTAGCGCGGCAACTACCAAGATTATAATTAAATCCTAAGCCAATTAGAATTAAACACATGAAAAGAATTACACTACTAGTATTGCTAATCCTGTTCTTCTCAATGAGCTGCAAGGACACCCAAAAAGCTAAAACCACAATTACTGAAAAAAGTAGTTATTTTGATTATTCCGCTAGCGTTGATCAAAAAACAGGTGGTATAAAAATGATACCGATTGAAACCCCTAAAGGAACCTTTAACGTATGGACAAAACGTATGGGCAACAATCCAAAAATGAAGGTACTACTGCTTCATGGCGGTCCTGGAGGCACGCACGAGTTTTTTGAAAATTTTGACGGTTACCTCCCTAATGAAGAAATAGAATACATCTATTACGATCAATTGGATTCGTATTACAGTGATAAACCGAACGATTCTACGCTTTGGACTACCGAACACTTTGTGGAGGAAGTAGAACAAGTTCGAAAGGCGCTAAACCTTAACAAAGATAATTTTTACCTGCTAGGACAATCTTGGGGCGGAATCTTAGCGATGGAATATGCGCTAAAATATCAGGATAATTTAAAGGGTCTCATTATTTCAAATATGATGGCAAGTATTCCCGAATACGAAAAATATGCTGCGGAAGTTTTGGGCCCGCAATTACCACCGGAAGTTTATAAAGAAATCAAAGCTATGGAGGTCGCTGAAGATTTTAACAACCCACGTTATGCAGAACTGGTCACACAGCATTATTACCCCAAACACGTCTTGCATAAGCCCTTGGAGGAGTGGCCAGAATTCCTCAATCGCGCCTTCTCACATCTCAATCCTGCTATTTACATCTATATGCAAGGCTATAGTGAATTTGGAGTTACCGGTGATGCCAGTTTAAAAGGATGGGACGTTTCTGGTCGATTAAGCGAATTGAAAATACCCACCTTAATGATTGGTGGTACGTACGACACTATGGATCCGAAATACATGGAATGGATGAGTACAGAAGTTCAAAACGGACGAAGTTTAACTACCGAGTCAGGACATATATCCCAATATGATGACCCCGATGCCTATTTCTCTGGATTGATAAAATTTATAAAAGACGTAAATAACGGTAACTTTTAAGCACCTATAATTTAAATGAAAAAAGCCTTTCTTATTTCAATGGCAGTGATGCTTACCCAATGCGTCTTTGCCCAAAAACCACGTGCCAGAGATCTGGGCGTTCCTTTTTATGGAAAAACAGGAGCATTGAATACTATTACCGATGTAGCAGGAGTTGAGGTAGGCTATAGCACCATTATTTCGGGCAAAGGCGATAATATCGTAGGCAAAGGACCGGTTAGAACAGGAGTTACGGCTATATTCCCGAGAGGAAAAGCTAAAAAAATGAGCCCGGTATATGCCAATTGGTACAGCCTTAACGGCAATGGCGAAATGACCGGTACCACATGGGTTACGGAATCAGGTTTTTTGGAAACTCCTATCATGATTACGAATACCAACAGTGTGGGTGTGGTCCGTGATGCCGTATTAAAATGGTATGTAGAGACCGACTGGTACCAGGGAGAAGATTGGTGGTACACTTATCCCGTAGTAGCAGAAACCTATGATGGCTTTTTAAATGACATTTACGGATTTCACGTGCAAGAAAAACATGTACGGGAAGCGATTAGTAATGCATCTAGCGGAAAAATAGCCGAAGGGAATGTTGGTGGTGGTACGGGCATGATGTGTCTAGGATTCAAAGGAGGTACGGGAACCTCGTCTCGAATTGTTAATATTAATGATTCCACCTATACTGTTGGCGCCATCGTACAGTCTAATTTTGGATCAAAAAAGAACCTCACCATAGCTGGGGTTCCCGTTGGGATGGAACTAAAAGACACCTTAAACCATGTGTTCAATGCACCCCCACAATCTAGAAGAAAGGAAGGAGACGGTTCTATTATCGTCATTGTTGCTACGGATGCCCCATTACTACCACATCAATTAAAAAGAATCGCTCAACGTATTCCTTTGGGAATCGGTATTGTTGGTGGCAGGGGAAGCAATGGTTCCGGAGATATCTTCTTGGCATTTTCAACCGCCAACGAGGGTGCCTTTAATAGAGACAAAATCTCTGTTGTGGAAACCTTCCCCAATGATAGGATAACCCCTTTTTTTGAAGCAACGGTGCAAGCCGTGGAAGAAGCCATTATTAATGCCATGGTTGCCGCGGAAACTATGGAAGGTATCAATGGAAATAAGGCCTATGCCCTGCCCCATGACCTCTTATTAGAAGTGTTGAAAAAGTACAATCGTCTTGAAACGTTTAAATAATATAACCGATGAAAAACAATATTAATGCAATAGCACTTTTCCTCTTAATTGCGGTTCTTTTTGGGTGTAGCGAAACCAAAACCTATGACATTCTTATTAAAAACGGACAAATACTGGACGGATCCGGAGAAGCCTCCTACATAGGAGCTATCGGTATTAATGCCGATACCATTGTCGCTATCGGAACCTTGGAAAACGCGAAAGGATTACAAGAAATAGATGCAACGGGCTTGGCTGTCGCACCCGGGTTTATCAATATGCTCAGCTGGGCAACTGAATCCCTAATCATTGATGGGAAATCTGAAAGTGATATTCGCCAAGGAGTTACACTAGAAGTGATGGGCGAAGGTTGGTCTATGGGTCCGCTTAACGAAGAAATGCGGGAACAAGAATTGAGTGTTCAGAAAAATTATACCTACCCAATTGAATGGACCACCTTGGGGGAATATTTAGAATTCTTAGAAGCTAAAGGGATAGCCCCTAACGTTGCGTCATTTGTCGGTGCCACTACACTACGAATCCATGAGATGGGCGAAGCAAATCGTCCTCCTACGCCCAAAGAGTTAGAAAATATGAAAGCCCTTGCGAAAACCGCCATGGAAGAAGGGGCTATGGGTATAGGCTCATCGCTAATTTATGCACCTGCCTTTTATGCAGACACCCAAGAATTGATTGAATTATGCAAGGTAGCCTCTGAATATGACGGCATGTACATCTCACATATGCGCAGTGAGGGCGATTATTGGTTGGAAGCGATTGATGAATTACTACAAATAGCCAACGAAGCGGATATTCCTGCAGAGATTTACCATCTAAAAGCAGGAGGAAAGGACAACTGGAGCAAATGGGAAACGGCCATTGCCAAAATTGATTCTGCCCGTTCAGCCGGACTACAAATAACTACGGACATGTACACCTATACTGCCGGCGCAACCGGCTTAGACGCTTCAATGCCCCCTTGGGTACAAGAAGGCGGATATGGAAAATGGGCGGAACGTTTACAAGACCCTGCCATTCGGAAAAAGGTCATTAGTGAAATGAAAGCTAAAGGCAATGGGTGGGAGAATCTATATTTTGCCGCAGGCAGCCCTGAAAAATTGATATTAAACAGTTTTAGAAACGATAGTCTCCGTTATTTGACTGGAAAGACCTTAGGTGAAGTTGCTAAAATGCGAGGTACCAGTCCGGAAGAAACAGCCATTGACCTGGTAGTTCAGGATAGTAGTCGTGTGGGTACGGTTTATTTTTTGATGTCAGAAGAAAATGTAAAAAAACAGATAGCACTCCCTTATATGAGTTTTGGATCTGATGGGGCCTCTATTGCCCCTGTTGCTCCGTTCACCAATTCTAGTCCGCACCCTAGATCTTACGGTAATGTGGCACGTCTTTTAGGCAAATATGTACGTGAAGAGAAAGTCATTTCTCTGGAAGAGGCCGTTTACAAGTTGAGTGGACTTCCATCGTCCAATCTAAAAATAAAAAAACGAGGGAAATTGGCTGTTGGTAATTATGCCGATTTGGCCATTTTCGATGCCAGTAAAATTATCGATAAAGCCACTTTTGATAATCCGCATCAATTTGCAGAAGGCATGATACATGTTTTTGTCAATGGCGAGCAAGTTCTTAAAAATGGTGAACACACAGGAGCAACACCAGGTAGAGTTGTTCGTGGAGCGGGTTGGAAAACTAACTAAACATTTAAACTATGAGAGCATCAATCTTAATAACCCTTTTTGCACTGCTAACATTAGCAAGCTGTATGAATGAGAAAAATAGTTCGTCCAGTGCGGTTTCGGACTTGGAATTCTATACAGACTCTCTTTTTCAGTCTAGTTTAGATAGTGCATTTATAGCTGGTGGTGCCATTCTTGTGCATCAAAACGGAAAAAACCTTCTGAAAAAATCTTACGGACTTGCCAGTTTAGAATTGGAAGTACCCATGCCAGAGAATGCCAATTTTGAAATTGGATCTGTTACGAAACAGTTTACGGCAGTGGCGATTCTTAAATTGGTGGAAGCTGGAAAAATTTCACTGGATGATGACTTTACAACGTATTTGAAGTACGATACCAAAGGCCGGAAAATAACCATTGACCAACTGCTCAATCACACGTCAGGTATTGCCAGCTATACGGAAATAGAAGAATTCGGAAGTCTTGTGCCCCAAGCATTACCGCGTGATACCTTATTACGGATATTGGAGACGAAAGACTTGTTGTTCGAACCCGGAGAAGCGCTTATTTATAATAATTCCGCCTATTTTTTCTTGGGACTCATCATCGAAAAAGTAACCGGAAAGACCTATGAAGAGTACCTGAATGAAGTTATTTTTGAGCCATTGAGCATGAACAATACCTACTACTGTTCTACGCGTAAAGTGGTTAAAAATAAAGCATATGGTTATGATTATAGCCCGGAGAACCTTAACCAAAAGGAATACCTAAACCATACTTGGCCCTATGCTGCTGGTTCTTTGTGCAGTACCACAGAAGACCTACTAGTTTGGATGAAAGCGATACATAACGGAGAACTACTGACCAAAGAACAATACCAAGAATTAATCACACCAAAAACACTAAATGACGGTACTCCCCTACGCTATGCCATGGGCTTATCACATTATAAAAATTATGGCAATGAAGAAATAAGTCATGGCGGTGGTATTCCGGGATTTTTGACGCAAACCAAGTATTTTCCTAAAGAAGACTTGTATATTATTGGTTTCACGAACACAGCTGGGCCCCGTGGGGGTAATTTTTTTGTAGATAACATTACATGGGAACTGTTAGAAAAGAAGCATCAAGAATCCCTTACGTTGGACTTAGACCCAAAAGAAATTGAAGGAATCTATACCGGTCAAACCCGGGGTAGAATGGAAAGCATTGAAATTAAAGCACTTTCGAATACGATTACCGTTGAATCCAACAACGATGGAAAAATTGACACCTTAACCACCTATTTAGGCAACCGTAGGTGGACTTTTGACAATTATACCATTTTCGTAAATGATGGAATACTTGAAGTAGATTTAGTGGGTGGTCATTACTTATTACAAAAACAATAGAACACACTATGAGAATACAAATGCTAATACTCCTTACCTTTTTTGCCGCTTGTAAATCCCAGACCGAAAAAAAAGAGGAAGTTCTTTCTGTTCAGGAAATCCATAAGAAAGCTATTTTAGTGGATACTCATAACGATGTACTCTTACAGACCATGGAAAAAGAGGCGGTATTGGATCAGGATTTAATAGGCATTACCCATTCTGACCTGAACCGATTAAAAAAAGGTGGTGTAGATGTGCAATTCTTTTCGGTATGGTGTGATGGCACCCAACCCGACCCTTTCAACTACGCCTTGGTAGAAATCGATTCTATGGATGCTATCGCCAAAAGAAATCCTGATAAAATTGTAGAAGTGGCAAATTCTAAGGAGATGATGGATGCCGTTGACCAACAAAAAATTGCTGCTTTCTTTGGTGTTGAAGGCGGTCATATGATCGAAAATGATTTGGCCAAACTTGACTCGCTTTACCAACGTGGCACACGCTATATGACTCTAACTTGGAACAATTCTACGTCTTGGGCCACAAGTGCGGCCGATGAAACCGCCTTGGAAGGAGGAACTTTAAACTCGGAAGGAAAAAAGGGTTTGACCGAGTTTGGAAAGCAAGTCGTCCAAAGGATGAACGCCTCGGGTATGATGGTAGACATTAGTCATGTTGGCGAACAAACGTTTTGGGATGTTATAGAGACCACCTCCAAGCCAATTATCGCTTCACATAGTTCCGTGTATGCCCTTTGCCCTGTTCCCAGAAATCTAAAAGATGATCAAATCAAGGCTATAGCAAAAAATGGAGGGGTAGTCCAAATCAATTTCTATTCGGGTTTTATAAGCCCTGATTACGAAAAAAAACGAGAGGCTTTTTTACTGGAACACCAATCCGAAAACGATTCGCTCGTTTCAGCAGGTGTAAATATGTATGTTGCAGAAGAGTTGCTGTTTACAAAGTATGCGGATGAAGTCCAATCGTTCAGGCCCACCCTTGAGCAGCTTATGGAACATATCATTCATATCATAGATTTAGTAGGTGTAGATTATGTTGGACTTGGTTCTGACTTTGATGGTATTACCTCAGCACCAATTGGTTTGGACGATGTGACTTCCTACCCTCTCATAACCAATGCCTTAGTTGAAAAAGGGTACAGTAAAGAAGATATCAATAAAATTTTGGGAGAAAACCTGCTTAGGGTTTTAATAGCAAATGAAACAAACAACTAATAAGAAATGAAACAATGCTACATCATCCTATTTTGTGCTTAGTATGTTTCCTGTAAAGGGGCAACCCAAATACAAAATTTAGGACACCTTAAAGAACAATTTGATTCCCTGTTTAACAGTCAAGTAATTCAATTATGAAAAAACTTACCCTATTCCTTTTGCTAAGCTTATCCATTGGATTAAACCATTATTTAAGATCCCAACAAACGGCTAACAATAAAAAACTGGATGCCATGATTGTTCAGGGCATGAAAGATTGGAAAGTTCCCGGATTGGCCACCATTGTGGTAAAAAAGGGTGAAGTGGTATTTCAAAAAACCTATGGCGTCAAAAACCTGGTGACCAAAGAACCGGTAGATGAAAACACCTTGTTCAATATGGCATCTACCACTAAAGCCGTAGTCGCCATTGCCATGGGCATGTTGGTAGATGACGGCAAATTGGATTGGGATGATAAAGTAACCGACTATGTACCTTACTTTAAATTATCGGATGCCTATAGCACGGCAGATGCCCGGGTAAAAGATTTGTTGACCCACAATTTAGGGATCGGTAATGCGGATGCCCTCTGGACCTTGGACAGTCTGTCTACAAAAGAAACAATACAACGGTTTCAGTTTGCGAAAAAAACCTACCCCTTGCGCGGCGGGTTTACCTATCAAAATATCATGTATGCGGTAGCTGGGGAAGTGATTGCTGCCGCCAGCGGTAAACCTTGGAACGAGTTTGTAAAAGAACGTGTCTTTAATCCTTTAGAGATGACTCGATCGCAGACCATTGCGAAAAATATTTTTGAAGTCGGCAACTATGTAACCCCCTATTTGGACGACCCCGAAGATGGAATCGTGCAAGTAGATTATGGATTCTCAGATCAAATAGGTCCGGCAGGGATGATCTGCTCAACGGCAAATGATATATCCAATTACCTGACATTTTTAACCAATGATGGTGTATTTAAGTCGGACACGCTGGTACAAGCTAAAACCTTTAAAAAACTATTTGAGCCCCATTCTTTTTTGGGTTCAACAGGTACGTACCCTACGAATGACTTGACCAAACCCAATTGGAATTCCTATGGGCTAGGCTGGTTTCAACAAGATTACAAAGGTCATAAGCTCGATTTTCATACAGGAAGCCTTTTTGGTTTAGTAGCCATTGCCGGCATTATGCATGACAAGGATGTGGCGGTATATGTATTTGCCAATTTGGATCATGCAGAGTTACGCCATGCCATCCTATATAAAGCCATGGACCTGTTCGCTTTTAATGATAGTAACCGCGATTGGCATACCGAGGTTTTTGATTTGTATGAAGGTATCAAGAAAAAGAAGATAGAGACATCAGAAAAGAAATTAGCAGCACGTGTAAAAGATACTAAACCAACATTGCCCATAGAAAGCTATGCGGGCAAGTACACCAATGAAATGTTGGGTACGGCTACTGTTACTATTCAAAATACCGAATTACGGGTAAATTTTAATGATTTCATTACCTATGATGCAAAACACTGGCATTACGACACTTTTATATCAAATAAGGACCCACGTTTTAAAGAAAAAATGATGATTCAGTTTAAAATGAACAGTGACGGTAAAATAGAGGAATTTGATTTTATGGGGGAAGGATTCACAAAAACGAGATGACCAATCGAAGGTGATGCTTTCCTAATCAAAATTAAATAGGTACTTTTCAACCAAGGATATTGTTTAGCCATACTGCTCCTTGGTAACCAAATAATTAAAAACATGAACCCAATTACTATTTTCAAAATGAAAAACTACATTACACTTTTAATGTGTGCATTTATAGGTATTGCAAGCGCACAAACAGATGCTGAAAAAGCAGCAGAAACGGTAGACCAAAATAACATAAAGGGGCACATCTATTTTCTGGCGGACGATTTGCTAAGAGGACGCGGTACGGGAACGCCGGAAAATAAAATAGCAGCTAGTTATTTGGCCAACACCTTACGCAGTTATGGTGTACAACCGCACCCTTCAAGTAATAGCTATTTTCAAAATTTCAACTTGGTACAAACAGCACCACCAACTATGCTAAACGTGGCAATTAATGGAGAGACCCATCCACACAGTATTGCTGTTAAGGCGAAAGCAACTACCCTTTCCGGAGATGCCGTATACCTAGGTTTTGGAGGCGAAGAAGATTACAAAGGAAAAGATGTAACAGGCAAACTAATTATAGTAAAGGGAGGGACTCCTGAAGCCGCTGATGCCAGAGCCGTATACGGAGCGCATAAGCAAAAGCAGGAATTAGCTACTAAAAATGGAGCTATTGGGCTTGTAGAAATGACGATGTTAGAAGAAGATTGGTGGTCTCGCATTTCGCACTTCATGGGAGAAAGCGTTCAAATTCCCGATGCTACAGATACTGAAGATGCAAAAAATGACTTCATCCATCTTTGGGTAAATACAACTTCTGAAAAATTAGGCGCAATAAATACTTCTAAGCTATCCTATAAAATTGAAACGGATGGGAAAAAAGAAGAAATACTAGAAACTCAAAATGTCATAGGGGTTTTAGAAGGAACCGATCCAAAATTAAAGGATGAATATATCATGTATTCTGCACACTATGATCATGTAGGTATTGGTGCACCAGATGCAGAAGGTGATACTATCTATAACGGCGCCCGCGATAACGCTATAGGAACAACTGCTGTTTTAAGTATGGCAGAAAATATTGGAAAACATCCAACGAACCGCTCCGCTGTATTCATCTTTTTTACGGCCGAAGAAAAAGGATTATTGGGTAGTAAATACTATGTTCAGCATCCGATGTTTCCTTTGAAACAAATCGTCTATGGTTTCAATACAGATGGCGGAGGGTATAACAATACCGCCTTGGCAACTGTCATAGGCTTAGGGAGGACCACAGCTCAGAAACACATTGTTGCAGGAGCAGCAGCTTTTGGACTTAAAGCTATAGATGATCCAGCACCGGAACAAGGACTTTTTGACCGAAGCGATAATGTAAGTTTTGCGAGCGTGGGAATACCAGCTCCCACCTATTCAACAGGATTTGACGCTTTCGATGAAGAAATCAATAAATATTACCACCAACCGGGTGATGAAGCGGATAGTCTTGATTATGACTATTTATTAAAATTTTATCAAGGTTATGTGCTCTCGGGTAGGTTGATAGCCAACGACCCTGAAAAGCCTTTTTGGGTAGCCGGCGATAAATACGAACCTGCAGGTAATGTGCTATATGGAAACACGCCAGCGGCACCAATTAAAAATTAACGGTTCTAGCTTTTATTACCTTGTACTGGGAATGTCAAACAAAAAACCAATCGAAAGAACACCAGCGTCTAACGTACTATGAAGCTTAATATTCCAATTGCCGTCCTAGCCTTAATATGCTTGAGCTCCTGTAAGACTAAGATTGAAACCAAAAAGGTTCCAACATTTCAACACAACATAGCTACGGGTTCCAAGCCATGGACAAGTGATGTCTTTGAGCTAGAAGAAGAAGATTTTACTTTTGCCATTATCTCAGATTTAAACGGGGGCGAACGGGAAGGCGTTTACAGCGCAGCAGTGAGCCAACTAAACCGGTTGGACCCAACATTTGTTGTAAGTGTTGGTGATTTGATTGACGGTGGGACAGAAGATTCTTTACAATTGGCTACCGAGTGGAATTCTTTTGACCAAAGGACTTCCAAATTTAATATGCCTTTCTTTTACCTCGGTGGTAATCATGATTTGACCAACCCGGTCATGCGCAAGTTTTGGGAACAACGTTTCGGGCGGCGGTACTATCATTTTGTATATGAAGAGGTACTCTTTTTAATGCTAGATTCGGAAGATTATGAGGAACAGCGCATGAATGAAATATATGAGGCCCGTGCCAAGGCCCTTAAAATTATAGCTGGAGAAATAGAAGGCGAATATGAAGATACCGAGTACTATCATATGGAAGAACGTAAAGTAGGTGGTATGAGCAATGACCAATTCAATTATTTCAAAGAAATACTGGAAACGTATCCTACCGTAAAATGGACGTTCGTGCTCATGCATAAACCGCTTTGGAAACGTACAGATGAAAAAGGTTTAGGTGCTTTGGAAGAACTATTGGCCTCGCGTCCCTACACCGTTATTAATGGCCACGAGCATTCGTTTTCCCATAGGATAAAAAATAATCGCGACTATATTATCCTTGGAACCACAGGAGGCGGCCAGAACAAAACAGATTCCATGGCCTTTGACCATATTTCGCTGGTACGTATGGATAAAAAACCTGTGATTACCCATTTGAAGATGAACGGTATTTTAAACGAAAGAGGAAGCCTACCAATCACTGGAAAACAGATACATTGAAAGTATCCATTTGTACCTAGTTAATAGTTGGTAATTGGTATCGTTTTCTTCAACCTTAATCGCAGTAAACTATAGCATGAGATACTCAATACTGGAGCAATTTTTGACCAAGAATACCAACGTATAACATAATAAACTTAGATCGCAATACCTTTATTCAAACAACTAACAATGAAAAAGCTAAGATTTAGTAGTGCCCTTTTAATGATATCCTGTTTAACAATACTTGCTGCACAAGCGCAGGGCACTAGATTATTGAGACAGCCAGACATCAGTGCCACCCAAATGACCTTCGCCTATGGAGGCGATATTTGGGTAAGCAGCATCGCTGGTGGCGAAGCAAAACGAATTACAAGTACCCCGGCGGTGGAATCCAATCCCTATTTTTCCCCAGATGGCAAACAAATCGCATTTTCTTCTAATCGATCGGGATATGAGGCCGTTTATGTGGTCGCTTCAGAGGGTGGTGAAGCAAAACAAATGACGTGGCATCCCAGCGGATCCTTGGTTAGGGGATGGAGCAATGATGGGGAACGCATCCTCTACGCCAGTAACCGAGATACAGCACCCAGTCCCTTTAATCGTTTATGGACTACAGGCGTTACGGAAAATATCCCTTCATTGGTGCATTCACAATGGGCTTATGATGGTGCGTTCGCACCTGATGGCGACCACTTGATCATCGATAGGGTGAGCCGTTGGGATAGTGAATGGCGCGCGTACCGGGGTGGTCAAAATACACCCTTGATAATTTTAAATACCGCAACTTCGGAAGAGGAATTATTACCCAACGAAAGTACTACGGATATTCAACCCCTATGGCTTGGTGATACAATATATTTTATATCAGATCGTGACTTGGTAGCCAATATTTGGTCTTATAATACCAAAACAAAGGGATTAGCGCAGGTCACGGAATTCAAAGGTGCTGACATTAAATGGCTGGCCGGCCACGAAAATACACTCGCTTATGAACGGGAAGGATACCTGCATCTTTTAGATTTAAATACAACAACGTCCAAACAAGTAGCAATAGACATTATTGGCGATTTTCCTTGGGCCGCTACACAGTGGGAAGATGTGAGTTCCTCGGCACGCGCTGCCTCTTTATCCCCTAATGGTAAAAGGGTTATTGTGGAATCTAGAGGCGATATTTTTACCATACCAGTGGAGTTCGGCGATTCAAGAAACATAACGGAAACTGCCAATGCCGCAGATAGAGCACCGATCTGGTCGCCAAAAGGCGATCAATTGGCCTGGTTTTCAGATATAGATGGTAAAGGATATAAATTGATGTTGGCTTCACAGGACGGCTTGGATACACCTACTTCGATTTCCATCGGGGAATCAAAAATGGCATGGGATCCTAGTTGGTCCCCAGATGGAAAACACATCGCCTTTGTAGATGATGATGTGCGTTTACGGGTATTAAATCTGGATACTGAGGCCATACAGACCATAGACATTGGCGGCACCAATATTGAACGCGGTAGCATTACAATGCATTGGTCACCAGATTCCAAATGGTTGGCGTATGCAAAAGCTGGAAGTAATAATTTCAGACAGATTTTTATTTGGTCTGCAACCAATGGTCAAAAAAGAGCCATCACCGACCCATTTGCAGATTCGTTCTCCCCTGCTTGGGATTTAAACCACAAGCAATTTTATTTTCTAGCAAGCACCGAAGTAGCATTAGGTTCCGGTTGGGCTAATACGAGTTCCATGGCTTCCAGTCCTTCCTATGCAGCTTATGTTATCAATTTACAAGAAGATGACCCCTCCCCTTTTAAACCAAAGAGTGATGAGGAAACTCCTGAAAAGGAAACGGATAAGAAAAAAGATTCCGACAAAAAGAAAAACAAAAAAGAAAAAGATGAAGAAGCACCAAAAAAGCTCGTAAAAATAGATTTTGATACTCTAAGCCGGCGTACTTTGGCCCTCCCGGTTCCAGAACGGGAATATAGCTTTATTGTAGCTGGCCCAGAAGGGTCTGTCTTTATTGGAGAATACGTGCCCAATGAAAAAGGCCTTAGTCTTAAAAAGTTTACGCTGGAAGACCAAAAAAGCAAAGACTTTCTTTCCGGAGCTAGAAACGTTTCCATCACGGGTAACGGAGCCCATCTATTGGCAAATGTAAACGGACAATGGAATGTAGTCGATACGAAAGGAGATAGCGGTGAAAAAGGAAAAACGGTGAGCGTAGATTTGCAAGTAAAACTGAATCGTTCCCTAGAATGGAAACAAATGTTCGAAGAGGCATGGCGCTATGAACGTGATTATTTCTATGATCCAAATCTTCATGGTCGGGATTGGAACCTTGTATACGAACGCTATGCCCCCCTAGTTCCTTTTATAAAACACAGGGCAGATCTAACCTATGTTCTGGATCAGGTAAACGGGGAACTATCCGTTGGTCATAGTTTTGTGTTCGGAGGGGATTATCCAAAAGTTGCCGATTCCAAAATGGGCATGTTGGGAGCGGATATGACCGTTGAAAACAATCGTTGGAAAATACAAAGAAAATATACTACCGAGAGTTGGAATCCTGGTTTATCTGGACCTTTGGATGCCCCTGGCCTTAATATTAAAGATGGTTACTACTTGGTAGGAGTTAATGGCGATGAGCTAACAGGTTTGGACAACCTTTATAAATACCTAGATGGAACCTTAGACAAACAGACCATCTTGCACATTAATAGTGAACCCACTTTTGAGGGCGCTTGGCAAGAAATTGTAAAACCCATACGAAGTGAAAATTCGTTACGGCAACGTACTTGGGTAGAGGATAATCGTAGAATGGTAGATTCGCTTTCCAACGGCAGATTGGGTTATGTTTGGGTACCGAATACGGCCGGCCAAGGCTATGTTTCCTTTAACCGCTACTATTTTGCACAACAGGACAAGGAAGGAGCTGTGATTGATGAACGCTTTAACGGCGGTGGACTTTTAGACGATTATATGGTAGACCTTATGACGCGTAGTTTGCGGGCAGGTTTAACCAACGAGGTTCCCAATGGTATACCCATGCGGCTACCTGCAGGCATTTTGGGACCAAAAGTGCTATTGATCAACGAAATGGCCGGGTCCGGTGGCGATTTCTTTCCTTGGGTCTTTCGGCAGCAAAAAGCGGGTAAACTTATTGGGATGACTACCTGGGGCGGTTTGGTAAAATCATCGGTACATTATCCTTTGGTGGATGGCGGCGCCCTCACCTCCCCAGATAATGCGGTCTTTGACCCCATAAACAACAAATGGATTGCCGAGAATGTTGGGGTTACACCAGATATAGAAGTAAGGCAAGATGCGGTATCCTTAACTAAAGGAAACGACCCACAATTAGAGCGTGCTGTAGAAGAACTATTAAAACAATTAGGTACAAGAACAACTATTGTGCCGCCAAAGTTCCCATCACCTGCAACGGGGAATCAAGGAAATTAGAAAGACAAGCAGAATGATTCAACTCTTTATAGAGGGCCGAACGGATATAAAAGGTCTAGAAGACCTTTTATAGTGACGAGCCAGGCGGTGCGCTGGCAATAAAAACAAATGTATGATAAAATTCTTCAGACGAATTAGATACAACCTCTTGGAAACAGGCAAAACCAAAAAATACTTCAAATACGCCATTGGCGAAATTGTGCTTGTAGTCATTGGGATTCTAATCGCATTGCAAATTAATACGTGGAACGAGGAGAGAAAGGACAGCATTGAGGAAAGAGTTATTTTAGAAAATCTTTTAGAAAATTTAAAGTTAGCCAAACAGCAATCGGAATCATTAATTTCAGAAGAAATAGATTTAAAAAAATTACTGATTTACGTTCTTGGTATTGAAGCCAATTCGGTTGAAGTTGATACGCGAACAATTTCAGATGCCATGTTCAAAAATGCAGTTTGGGATTTACAAAGCGACCTTCCTACCATAAATGCCTATGACAACTTAAAAAACACCAACAAACTAAGACTGATTAAGAACAAAAATATAAGTGAAAAATTTAACGATTTAGACTTTAGATTCAATAAGTTAAATAACGTCCTTGAAGATAGATTAAGTGTGCATCAAATACGTATCGACGATATTTTTGAGAACGACATCAATTTTATACCCATAGTAAAAACCAATGTTACAGAAATCAATATTTCACATGAATCCATAAATAACTATAATGAAATACTAAGCGATAAAAGAACAAGAAATCTCTTAGGAATGAAATTGGACTTTACCCAAGATGTACTGGTTTTTAGAGAGAATCTAGATACTGAAATGGAGAACTTAATCGTACTTATTGCATCTGAATTGCATAAAAACTAAGACAATTTAAAAGGCTTACAGCAAAAACTGAAAATATGAAAACAAAATTACTGTTATTTATTGTGCTAATGCTGCTAACGAGTTCATCGATCACTTGTCAAACGCTTGAAGAGAACTATGGAAAAGATGTACAATCGATAGCTACCATCATAGATGCCTATTATGATGTGGTATCGGGTTCAAGCAAAGACCCTTGGCAGTTTGAGCGAGACAAGTATATCCATTCGCCCAGTGCTGTAATTACAAGACTGGACGAAAATGGGGTAGCAGAATCACATACGTTAGCAGCAGAATATGTTCCATTGGCCTTAACGCCAAGAGTAGATTTTCACGAAAAGGAACTCAAAAGAACCGTAAGCCAATTTGGGAATATTGCCCAGGTATGGAGTGCTTTTGAGATACGCACAGACCCTAAAATTGCCACAAATATCAGGGGATTGAATAGCATACAATTGCATTATCAAAATGGCAGATGGTTCATTGATAGCTGGACCTGTGAAATGGAGCAGCCTAAAAACCCTTTGGTGGCTCAATTCTTAGAGTAAGTATACATCCAGTGCTTTCTTTTATGTAAATGTCATTGACCAAAAACCCTGATCCTGAAAACATTACCGCTTCTGCAGGTACCGCCCACGGTATGCAAAGAATAAATTGGCCTAGAACTCCATACCGTCTTATAAAATAACCCTTAGTTTTTTTGACCAAATTTAATGCACGAAAACCCTCATAGGCATTGGTTTTTGAGAACAAAATAGTATCTTACTGCCAATTAGTTATTCCCCTTAATTATAGTACAAACGAGATATTGAAACCACAGCTTTTTTCAAAGCTCCAGGTATTTCTTGTAGGCATATAGCATGCTGTTGGACACTATACATATAGGATGAAATTGACTAAAAAAACAGAGACAGAAGTTCTAGAAGTATATGCTTCATGGCTGCATGGTTACCTAAACGGTGATGTGGCAACCTATGATCAATACTTAGATGATGCTTATCACTTTATTGGTTCTACCAACAACGAAGAGTTTCTTAATAGAAAAGATACTACGGCATTTTTTAGAGATACAGGAGAGCAATTTTCGGGTTTGATGGATTTACGCAATGAAAGTAAAAGCCTTGAACAATTTGGAGATCACGTTTTTCTGACTCATATGTGTGACACGTGGTTTAAAAATGACGAGAACTGGAGCTATTATGGGCGGTTTAGATTGTCGTCAGTACTACACCACACAAATGACGGTTGGCGATTTATCTATCAACATTTTTCTACAACGGATAATAAAGCGGACGCAGGAGAAAACATCGGTTTTGACAGGGTACATCTAGAAAACCAAGAATTACGTGAAGCGATTAAACGCAGAACAGTTGAACTTGAAGCCAAGAATCGGGAATTAGAAGTTGAAGGAACATTAGAACGTGTTCGTGCCGAAGCAACGGCTATGAAGAAATCTTCCGACCTGTTCGATGTGGTAGTCCTTATGCGAAAAGAGTTTTTATCCTTAGGACATCAAGCAGATTATTTTTGGCATATGAGCTGGGAAAAAGAATCCTACAACATGTCTATGACCTCCCATGATGGGAGTCGCGTGGGCATGGTAATTACCGTTCCCAAGTTTGTTCATGATACGATTACCCCCTTGGCTAATTGGGAAAAAAGCAAGGATCCAACATTTGTATTGGCTCTAAATGCCAAAGAAGCTTGGGACTATTTAGAGCAAATGAATACGCATGGGCACTATCAGCAAGCCGACCCACATGCTCCAACCCAAAAAGATATCGAGGAAATTGGTGGACTTACTTTTATTATAGCTCGCACAAGTCATGGTGAAATTGGTTATAGTTTGCCCGGTGTGGTCCACAACCCACCTATTGAAGACTTACATATTTTAGAACGTTTTGCCAGTGTCTTTGACCTAGCACACAGACGTTTTTTAGATTTACAGAAAGCAGAAAAGCAGGCTCGGGAAACCCAAATTGAACTAGCCCTAGAAAAAGTAAGGAGCAGAACCATGGCCATGCAACATAGTGATGAATTGCAAGAAGCTTCATTCCTGTTAGACCAGCAAGTTAGAGCCTTAGGAATTAGTACTAGAGGATGTGCCTTTAATATCTACGGACAAAAGGATGCAACGGAATGGTTTAGCTCGGAAGAAGGTACCATGCCTGTTTACCGTACCCCTAGGGAAAACGTCTTTTTGGAATACTATGAAGCAGGGAAACGAGGGGAATCAATGTACATCAAAGAATTTGAGGGTGATGCTTGTGCCGCTCATTATGACTATTTATGCACCCTTCCCGTAATGGGAGAAGCACTAAGGGAATTGAAAGCCAATGGCGGTTCGTTTCCTGAGAAACAGATAGACCACGCTACCTTTTTCAAATATGGTTATCTCCTATTCATTACATTGGATTTTGTACCGGAGGCACACGATATTTTTAAACGTTTCGCCAAAGTCTTTGAACAAACCTACACCCGTTTCCTCGACCTCCAAAAAGCAGAAGAACAGACCGTTCTTGCCCAACAAAACCTCATCAAACTACAAGCCCAAAAACATCGCGCAGAAGAAGCGCTTTCAGAATTGCAACAAACGCAAACCCAACTCATCCAATCCGAAAAAATGGCTTCTTTAGGCGAACTCACTGCCGGCATTGCCCACGAGATTCAAAACCCTTTAAACTTTGTGAATAATTTCTCAGAGGTGAGCAAGGAGCTTTTAGAAGAAATGCAGGAAGAAATAGAGAACGGGGACTTTGAAGAAGTAAAGGCGATTATGGAAGATGTCATTCAAAACCTTGAAAAAATAACCCACCATGGCAAACGTGCGGATGGCATCGTTAAAGGGATGTTGCAACACAGCCGCAGCAGCACCGGCACCAAAGAACCTACGGACATCAATGCCCTATCAGATGAATATTTGCGCTTGGCCTATCATGGCTTGCGCGCCAAGGACAAATCCTTTAATGCAGTTTTGGTCACTGATTATGATGAGACCATTGGCAAGATAAACGTAATACCTCAGGATATGGGCAGAGTCATTTTAAACTTGATCACTAATGCCTTTTATGCAGTAAACGAAAAGGTTAAATCCGGCATCAAAGGCTATCAACCCACTGTGACGGTTTCTTCCAAAAGAACTCCCCTCCTTGGAGGGGCCGGGGGTGGGTCTCAGGGTGTGCAAATAGCAATCTCTGACAATGGCAATGGTATCCCAAAAGATATTGTAGACAAAATATTTCAACCTTTTTTTACTACGAAACCCACTGGGCAAGGCACCGGTTTGGGATTGTCCATGAGTTATGATATCGTGACCAAAGGGCATGGTGGGGAGCTTAAAGTAGAGACTAACCAGGGAGCAGGCACTACATTTATCATATACCTACCGATACAGAACAAAGTTCACACTGACATGATAAAAAAATCTCAAATATGAAATCATTAAACGAAGTAAAAACCAAAGAAGTAAACATGGCTTTGAATACTAGTTTCCAAGTGAACTTAAACGTACTAGGGATGTTTATTTTCGTACTTTCAATACTATGTTATAGTACGCCCGCGTACGCCCAAATCAATGCTAGTAAAGGCGTTCCCAGCTTTACGAACTATGTCATAGGTGATGACAACCCCGCGGGCCAGCAGGTTTGGAATATTGGCCAGGACAAGGAGGGCTTTATTTACGCAGGAACATCGAGCGGCTTGCAGAAGTTTGACGGGGTCAACTGGGAAATTCTCACCAATCCTGAACAGGATTTTAATACCAGTATTAGAGCAACCTACCTCGCTACCAATGGCACGTATTATTATGGATCGATCAACGATTTTGGAATCGTTACCACGGATTCCTCAGGTACTTCTTTGCTTACATCTTTAATTGAATTTTTACCAGAAGATATTCCATTTAATGATATCTGGTCCATTAGGGAGGTGAAGGGAAAAATCTACTTCCAATCCCGAGACGCGATTTTTATTTATTCCCCGGATGCGGAAGATGGGCAGGAACCCATTCGTATCTGGAAACCGGACACTAACTTTATGTATTCCTTTTCGCTGGACGATACCTTTTATGCCCACCAAAGCGAACTGGGTTTGTTTCGGGAAAAAAATGAACGTTTGGAATTGATTCCCGGTAGTGAATTTTTTGGAAAGGATCGGGTACAAGTACTCCTACCCTATAAAAATCCTGGGGAGTTTCTTGTAGGAGCCTTTGCGGGCGGTCTTTTTCATTTTAACGGAACTGACTTTAAACCGTTCAGAACCGAAATTGATTCCCTATTGCAAACTAGAAGTCTATACAAAGCTCTGGCCTTACCCAATAAAACATATGCCATCAGTGTATTGGGAAGTGGCTTTTTTATCATTGATCAAGAGGGTAAAGTATTATCCCAATTTACTACCAAAAACTCCATTCCGGACCAAAGCGTTTATGCATTTTATCTAGACCGTACGCAGAATCTTTGGGTAGGCACCAATGCCGGACTTTCCAAAATTGAACTTTTTTCACCGGTCACTAGATTTGATTCCGAGGAATATGAAGTGGGGAACGTACTTTCTATAAATGCCTATGGAGATGATCTGTATATGGGCACTTCTACTTCAATCCTTTACATAGACCATGCGGATGGCATCATCAAAAAGGTCCAGAACTTTCCCAACACCCAAGTTTTTGATTTGGAACAGGATGGAGACCAGCTCATATCCTCTGGGCCTGGACTTTTTGAAATTCAAGGAAATAAAGCCAGTGTCATCGAAGGTACGGAATCGTTTCAAACGGTTGAACTTCTCATCTCTAAAAAGTATCCGGGCTATGTTTTTTTAGGTGGAGGCTTTGGTCTACATGTGTTTAAACGTTTCCCCAACCAATTTGGTTCGTATGAATACCAATCTATCGGACCTATTTCGGGGGTAACCCGTAATGTCTACACGGTTGTTGAAAACAGTTCAGGTGAAATCTGGGCAGGAACACAGTCGGGTACTTTATATAGAGTTCAAATCCCAAAAACTGCTTCCGGTAATCTAGATGTTTCAAATGCCGAAGTTGAAGGATACAACGATGCAGATGGTATAGAAGGGCTATCTGGAACTGCGGGAATAATCGGAGGACAAGTATATACTTCTGGCATCGAAGGCTTTTTTTACTTTGATAACGCATCAGAATCCTTTAAAAAGGATAGCATCTTCAGCTTTTCGGACGAAATTGCCGATATCAATTTAGACCTCAATGGGCTTAGTGGTAATCAATTTGGAGATGTTGCGCTGCTTTTTAAAGGGGAAAAAAGATTGGCCAAACTACAACCGGATGGTAGCTATATCTTACAAGAATATCCCTTTAATTTAATTACTGCCACCGTTGGCCCCGCAATCTATACAGAACCCAGTGGTGTTTTTTGGTTTGGTACCGATGAGGGATTGCTGCGATTGGACCCGACCATGGAATACAAAACCGATTATGTTAACCCCCTATATTTTAGCGTGGTAAAATCGGCTGACAGCCTACTGACCTTGCCAGAATACCATGGAGATGATATTCCAGAACTGTTGTACAGCGATAATAACATAAGCTTTAATTACGTATCGCCATTTTTCGTCCAGGAAAATAGGATGCAGTACCAGACCTTTTTAGAAGGGCTTGATGAAGACTGGGGCGAATGGGGCAGTAAAACCTCCCGCGACTTCACCAGTCTTCCCTTTGGCGCCTATACCTTTCGGGTCAAGGCCAAAAACACCTTCGGTACGCTTTCTGAAGAAATCGCCTACCCTTTTGTGGTGCTACCGCCGTGGTATGCCACATGGTGGGCCTATATTTTATATTTGTTAGGTTTAGGTCTCATAGTGTACGGCTTGGTTAAAATACAGACTAAAAGTATACTTGCCAGGGAGAAAGCGAAGAATCAAGATAAGGAACTGGCTCAGGCTAAAGAGATTGAGAAGGCCTATGAAGACCTTAAAGCCACTCAATCCCAACTCATTCAATCCGAAAAAATGGCTTCCTTAGGAGAACTTACCGCTGGTATTGCCCACGAGATTCAAAATCCCTTAAACTTTGTCAATAATTTCGCTGAGGTAAATACCGAACTTATTGATGAAATGAACGAAGAGTTGGCTAAAGGTGATTTGGAAGAGGCTAAAGCCTTAGCAAAGGACATCAAACAAAACCTAGAAAAAATAAACCACCATGGCAAACGTGCCGATGCCATTGTAAAAGGGATGTTACAGCATAGCCGAAGTAGTAGCGGCATCAAAGAACCAACGGACATCAATGCTCTTGCCGATGAATATTTACGCCTAGCCTATCACGGCCTGCGTGCCAAGGACAAAAGCTTTAACGCAACCTTAGAGACCGATTTCGATGAGACCATTGGCAACATCGATATCATACCCCAAGATATGGGAAGGGTGATTTTAAACTTGATTACCAATGCATTTTATGTGAGCAATGAACGTAAAAAAGAATCTCAAGACCCTGCTTTTAAACCAACGGTAACAGTTGCTACAAAAAAGTTAAACAATAGGGTACAGATTTCGGTAATGGATAATGGCAATGGCATCCCAAAAGAAATCGTGGATAAAATTTTCCAACCCTTTTTTACCACCAAACCCACAGGACAAGGTACCGGCTTGGGATTGTCCATGAGTTATGATATTGTGACGAAAGGACATGGAGGAGCATTGAAGTTAGAGACAAAAGAAGGAGAAGGAACCACCTTTATAATAGAATTGCCAACACGCATTCAAAACAGCTAAGTACAAATGAAAAAACCAATAGTAATGAGAACGTATTTATTTTTAATAGGCATTTTGTTTGGTGTGTTAGTCGTTTCGTGCAACCAAGAAAGTAAATCCGAAACAGAAACAACGGTCGGCGATTATAAAGTACCTGAAACTATACCGCTGGTATTTACGGAGCCAGAGGCCTTTGAATGGGAAACCATTACCTCGGATACGTTGACGACACCGGTGACCTATGATTTGGATGTAGACGCCCTACCAACCAAACCCTTTCAGCTGAACAGCTTTAAGCCGCTAAAAACGCCAATGAAAGAGTACAATCTGGATTGGAACAGTTATCCGACCGAGGCATTGACATTTGATTCGGTTCCCTTTACGATTACTAAAAGCACCATTAACAAGCCGACCGTTACTAAAATGAAACCGCCTGGCATTATGCAGGGAACCGATGCCAATCTTCTACAACTCTCCACAAATGAGGGATTGCCAGCGAACGATGTTACCTCCTTTCTGGAAACAGAGGATGGATCTGTTTGGATAGGGTCTTCCAATAGTACCACACTCCTAACCTACTATGATGGTGAGAACGCCTTTGTTTACGACTATCCTGGCGTCTATAAAATGACCTTTGACCAACAAGGCAAGCTTTGGTTGGTAAGTCCAGCAACCCGTGTTTTAACCGTATTGGATTTTAAGAACGACACGGCCTATACCATTACCAAGACCGATAGCTTTATACCCTTCGACATTTCGTGCGACCACGCGGGCACGCTCTATATGGCCTCACTAAATGAAGGGTTCTACGCTATGGATTCGGAAATGAAAAGCCTACAAAGGATAGCAAATACCAATAGCTCCAGGCCCTGGAGACTCATGGAGGATAGCAATGATAATCTATGGTTAGGTTTTACAGATCATCTTGCGATATTAAACAAAGATAGAAATGAGCTTAAAACCCTTCCACGGATGGCAGATTTAGATATAAACTCTGGAGTTTGGAATATTACGGAAGATCAATCGGGCTATATCTGGTTGAGTATGCCCTATCATTCTCGCGCGAACAATATTGCCTCGCCCACTATTTTAAAGCTCTCGCTAAAGGAGCAAACCGTAAAGGTGCTAGATTCTGAAAATGGCTATGCCATTACTGGAACAGAAATAGAGGAAGACAACCAAGGAAATCTATGGTTTTTTGGTGCCAATGAAGCCTTTGTTTTAGATAAAAATAGGACTGCTTCCAAGACTATTGGCCTAAACAGCACCTTACAAGCCTCCCTTAAAATACCACGACCACTAAAAAGAAAAAATGGCTCCCTTTGGATTGCCACAATAGATAAAGGGGTGGTCATTCCCAATGAGTTTACTTTAAAAACAGAGTATTTTGATACAACCAGGGGGTTGATCAATGACCAAGTTTGGGAAATTGAAGAAAGCAAACGAGGAGAAATTTGGCTGGGCACCGTTGGCGGCATCAATATAATTGATTCCAAGAACAATACGATAAAAACTTTACCACATGAACTACTCCATAGTACCGCTAAAAATACGGTGCTTAGAATTGAAGAAATTACAGAAGATATTTTCTTCATAGATGCAGTTATCGGCTTTTCTATACTCGATCGCCAGAAGAACATCATTACCAAGTACGCTACCTCTCAGGGAGAAGGGATTAGGTTATGGGACGTAGTAGTTATGAATAATCATACGTTTTTAATGAGCACCCAAGAAGGTGTTTTCATTTATGATATAGAAAACAACGACCTAAAGAAAATTACGTCCAAAACGGACCCTGATATTCTAAAGGCCGGAAATCAGTCGGTCATGTACTATGACCAAAAAAAAATTCTTTGGTTACCGACAACAAATGGTTTGGCTAAAATTAATTTGAAGACAACCACCATTAGCTACCTAAGGGAGGAACAAGGTCTTTGCGATAATGGTGCAAATGTAATTTCAGCTTCCAAAGAGGGCGAGTTATGGCTAGCTACCCTGAACGGCATTGCTATTCTAAATCTAGAGGATAACACACTTACCAACCTAAAAGAAGAAAATGGTTTGATACCTGCGGAAACCTATGACCTTATAGAATTAGACACTTTAATGTATGCGGCCAGTGTTGACGGATTGATACCCATAGAACGAAAAACGGCCAAAACCTCGAAGAACGGATATCTGAATTTCAACGAAGGTTTAGGGTTTAAGTCTACGGATTATCTTGAAGGTTCTGCCAGATTTCTTAAGAACGGGCAATTTTGGGCTGGTGTTGGAAGTCCCTCCAATATATTTAAATTAATGGTACTGGATGCCGCTCCAAAACCAGATAGCCTAACAAGTTCTGTTTTTATTACGAATCTGTTCGTCATGGATGAAGATCCGGGTTTTAGTTTAAAAATTGCTACGGATTCTTTAAACACTGAGGGTGCCTCGTACGCTAAAACAAAAAATATACAATGGGACTCCATTTCCTTACCCTATGCAAACCCTTACGGTCTAGAACTACCGTATGACCAAAACAGTTTGAGCTTTAGCTATGCCAGTGGAGACATTTTCAATAGAGATCAATTGACCTACAGGTTTATACTTGATGGGGAAGATGAAGATTGGAATTATGCCGCCGTTTCAACGAAAACCAAAAATTATTACAACCTAAAACCCGGGAATTATACGTTCAAAGTCGCTGTTAGGGGTTTTAACAATAAGTGGTCTATACCTGATGACTTGACATTCAGTATCAATCCGCCTTGGTGGCAAACTTGGTGGGCCTACCTCCTATTCTTCTTTATTTTTAGCGCAGTGGTCTGGTCTTTTGTAGCTTATCGTTCGCGTTGGCTACAAAAAGAAAATCGGTTATTGGAAGAGCGAGTAAGCCATAGGACGTCGCAATTAAAGACCAAGATGGATGAATTAAAGGCTACCCAATCGCAATTGATTCAATCAGAGAAGATGGCATCACTTGGGGAACTTACGGCAGGTATTGCCCACGAGATACAGAATCCGTTGAACTTCGTCAATAATTTTTCTGAAGTAAACACCGAGCTTATCGATGAAATGGAAGATGAAATCAAAAAAGGAGATTATGAAGAGGTTCTGGCCCTTTCAAAAGATATTAAGGAAAATCAGAAAAAAATAAACCACCATGGCAGGCGGGCAGATGCCATTGTAAAAGGGATGTTGCAACATAGTCGTAGTAGTAGCAATGAAAAAGAACCCAGTAATATTAATGCCATCGCAGACGAGTACCTGCGTTTATCGTACCATGGCCTGCGTGCAAAGGATAAGTCGTTCAACGCCACTTTGAACACTGACTTGGACGATACTATCGGTAAAATAAATATAGTTCCGCAAGACATAGGCAGGGTCATACTTAACCTGATCACCAATGCTTTTCATGCCTGTATAGAACGAAGTAAGGAAGAAAAAAAGAAAGCCGACACCAAGTATCAGCCAACAGTTTGGGTAAGTACCAAAAGAATTGGAAATACGGTAGAAGTTGCCATACGTGATAACGGAAATGGCGTCCCAGACCGGGTAAAGGATAAAATATTCCAACCATTCTTTACCACAAAACCATCGGGCGAAGGAACAGGATTAGGGCTATCCCTCAGTTATGATATCGTAAAAACACACGGCGGCGAGCTACGTTTGGATACAAAGCGAGGCGAGGGAACCACGTTTACGATTTCCTTACCGGAAGTGTATTGAATTAGAAGTGAGAAGTGGGAAGTGGGAAGTGGGAAGAAAAAATTAAATATTGAAACAATCACATATTATGAAAATATTAGTAGTAGATGACGAACAAGATGTAAAAGTGTTATTCCAGCAACGCTTTAGAAAGGAAATTAGAAAGAAAGAACTGGATTTTGTCTTCGCATTTTCAGGGGAAGAGGCCTTACAAAAAATGGAAACCATGGAACAAGAAGCGGTGCTTATCCTCTCCGATATAAATATGCCGGGAATGAGCGGACTGGAACTTTTGAAGAATATTAAAGAAAACTATGTGGCGCCACCACCCGTGGTAATGATGGTGACCGCGTATGGGGATGAAGAAAATAGGAATACCTCCAAACAGCTTGGAGCCGATGATTTTCTGACGAAACCTTTGGATTTTAATGAATTGAAGAACAAACTTAAAGAATTAACGTAATGGCAAAAATAATGGTTGTAGATGATGAGACGGATTTGGAAATACTCATCAAACAAAAATTCAGAAAACAGATTCGGCAGAATGAGTACGAGTTTTTATTTGCAATAAACGGACAGGATGCCCTTGACAAACTGGACGCCAACCCAGGTGTGGATATTGTACTTAGTGATATTAACATGCCAGAAATGGACGGACTTACCCTATTATCAAAACTTCATGAATCGAAACCTTTGATCAAGTCGGTCATTGTTTCCGCCTACGGTGATATGGACAATATACGGGTGGCCATGAACCGCGGTGCCTTTGATTTTATTACCAAACCTATCAATTTTGAGGATTTGACCATTACCATGGAAAAAACTATTAAATATGCCTCTGAAATTAGAAATACACTTAAAGCAATTAAGGAAAACAACATCCTAAAAATGTATGTGGATGAAAACGTTCTCAATTTTATGGGGGGGCAGGAATACGAATCAAAAATCATGACCAATGAGAGCATAGTGGGCACGGTCATGTTCGTAGATGTCTGTGGCTTTACCAAAATCAGTGAAACCACCGCTCCAGACATGGTAGTGGGTATGCTAAATACGTATTTTGACGCCATGGTAAAAGAAATCATGGAACAGGACGGTATCATCGATAAATTTATCGGCGATGCTGTTATGGCTGTTTTTAGGGGAGAATATCACCTCGATCGCGCCATAGATGCCGCCTTGGCCATACGCAACCAAGTAAACAACTTTCCAGAAGTTGCTGGCGAGGATAATTTTAAACCTAAGGTATCGATCGGTATCAAAAGTGGGGAAATGATTTCGGGCAATATTGGGTCGGCAACCCTAAGGCGATTGGACTATACCGTTATTGGCGATAGCGTAAACACAGCGGCAAGATTACAGGATGCTGCGGAAGAAAACCAAATTATAATTTGTGAGAGTTGTTATGCGCAAGTAAAAGAGGCTTTTAAGTGTGAAAACTTGGGCAGTGTAGCTATGAAAAACAAAGAAAATGAAATTACCATTTATAATGTAATTGAATAATTTGGTCGTAGCCATAATTTAGTTTTAAAATAAAGCTACACCACATAAACGAATCCGAATAACACAGAACTATGGAAAAACCAGAAAATCAAAGAATCTTAACCTTACAAGAAAAACTAATAGAACAGTTAGAATCTAAAGGGCATGCAGAAGAGCTGGTAGATCATTATTGGGGCAGTATCAATTATGTCCTAGGTCTCATTAGAGCCTCTGAGGTAAAAGCGGGTCTTATTCTTTCCTTTTTCGGTATTCTTCTAAATTTTATTTTTCCACAAATTGAAACGGTCGTCCTTGCTGGAGCTGCCCATATATTGCTATACGTACTTTTGGCTGTTTGGTTTCTATGTATCGTAATATCCATCTATTTTAGTATTCGATGTTTTATGCCACGGATAGAAGGAAAATACGATAAAAATATTTTCTTTTTGGAGACGTTATTTCCAAATTTGGAACCATCAAAGAGTTTTCCAAAACCTTCTATGACATTAGTCTAAAAGAAGAAGAACTGTTCGACCAATTAGGACAACAAATATTTATCATCTCTAAAATTGCCGCACAAAAATTCAAGTATGTAAACCTATCATTACGATTTTTAGCCTTTGGGCTTTTAACCCTGTTATTGGTGGTTATCTATTACACATTTATCGTAATTATCTAATACTATTTTAATACAACTAAAAACAGAACACTTATGGAAACTGAAAAAACCAATTGGAACAAAAAAGAACTGCATACCTACATCCTATTGCTATGTGCCAATGCAGATGACAAGGAGAGTGAAGAAGAGTTAAACCTGATAAAACGAAAAACGGATGCAACTACATTCTCCAAGATTTACGCGGAATTTTCATTAGACAGTGAAGAAGTTCGGCTAGAGAAAATCAATAGAACCGTACAACACTTTAACTATAGTCATATGGAACTTATAGCTCTGCGCAAGGAGATGGATATCATTTATTTCGCAGATCAAAAATACGATATGCTCGAACGAAATCTGGATCGTATCTTGGATAATATTATTTATTGAGAAACAGCAAAGAATAAAATCAATTTTCGAATAATTAGGCCTTTTAAGAATATCTAGAGCACTTTTTGTAAAATGAAACAACCTAAAATATTTTCCATACTGCTAGCCTTAAGTTTCGTATTGACATGCTTTATTTCCTGTAATAAAAAATAGTTGGTCCGTCTACTACTATTTCCTCGACAAGCTCAAAAACTTCGCAGAATAAACCATACTTAATCTTAATCTCGCTTGATGGTTTTCGCTGGGACTATGTCGAAAAATACAATCCCCCTAATTTGAGCACATTCATTAAGAGAGGTGTTAAGTCAGCCTCATTAATTCCTTCATTTCCGACTAAAACATTTCCAAATCACTATACCATTGCAACTGGACTTTATCCGGATAAACATGGGATTTTAGGGAATGTTTTTTATGATTACAAAACGGACACCGTCTTTAACAAAAGAACTCCCGGAATGGCCGAAGATGGGCGTTTTTATGGCGGTTTACCAATTTGGATTGCCGCAAATAAGGCAGACATGGTTACCGCTAGTTATTTTTTCGTAGGAACAGAAGCAGATATCCAAGGAATTAGACCAACCTATTATTATAAGTTTGATAATACCGTTAAAAATGAGGTACGGGTAAATCAAGCAATAGCGTGGTTACACTTAGAGGAAAAACAAAGACCACAATTGATAACCCTATATTTTGGTGATCTAGATCAAACGGGACACCGATATGGCACTGATAACGATGAGAAATTACAAAATGCATTATCTGAATTAGATAAGACTCTGGGCGATTTATTTGCGGGCGTGTCGGAAACCGGACTTCCGGTAAATATTGTCATTGTCTCCGATCATGGGATGATAAATCAGTCGACCGATAAGATTATACCAATAGAATCTATACAGAATGATAATCTGTTTTTAACCATAGACAATGGTTCAATTGTAAATATTCATCCGAAAAAAAACAGTGATACGAAAACAGTACTAGACTATCTAAAACAAAAAGAAGACCATTTTAAAGTCTATGAAACTGCCAACACACCAGGTTTTGAGTATAATCCTAAAAATAAGAATTGGGGAGCAATACAATTGATACCAAATTTTGGCTATTATTTTCTGAATCAAAAAAGTAAAACTTCACTTATCAAAAATAATGTAGCAACCATAGGCATTCATGGCTACGATAGCAAATACAAGGAAATGCATGGTATTTTTTATGCGAATGGCCCAGCCTTTAAAAAGGACTACGAAATTCCTTCGCTAAAAAACATTCATATCTATCCACTTATGTGTAAAATTTTAGGATTGGAAATTCCAAAAACCATTGATGGAGATATTCATCAAATAAAAAGTGTATTACTAAAATAACAACAAGAAATACGGGCATATGTTTGTACGTATTACAAAAACCAATGAACGATGAAAACAGATAAAATTATTATGCTAGTGGTATTCTTAACGACTACCACTTTATTCACCAGTTGTAATGAAGCCCCTAAAACGGAGGCTACAAAAGAAAACCCTGTAGTTATTAAACCTGACGTAGACCAAAAACCAGATTACTTTTTACTGCGACCTGAAGTGGAAAAAGCCTATGGGTATTCGCATGCCGTAAAAATTGGTAATTCCATTAAAATCTCCGGAGCCGTAAGTATGGACGATGAAGGCAACCCGACAGCGGTAGGTGATTTTGAACAACAAATGAAAAATTGCTATGTAGATTTGGATAAAATATTAAAACACTATGGTTGCACTTTTGACGATGTTGTGGTAGAAAATGTATTTACGACCGATATGGCAAAATTTTTACAGTTCGCTGGCTACAGAACCGAAATTTATAAAAATCATTTTCCAACGGGCTCCTGGCTTGGCGTAACCGAGTTAGCGGTACCCGAATTTATGATAGAGATTGAACTAGAAGTGCATAAATCTAATTAAACCAGAACCTTATTAAAATCACAAAGAATAATGATGAAACACATTACTTTATTTACTACTATCATCCTCATCTTGCTACTGCATACAAATAGTAGTTACGCGCAGGTTTATGGTAGAAACGGCATGGTAGCTTCCAGCAGTAAAATAGCCTCTCAAGTGGGAGTAGATATACTAAAAAAAGGTGGCAACGCTATTGACGCTTCCATTGCAACGGCATTCGCCCTTGCCGTAACGCATCCTTCTGCCGGAAATATTGGCGGAGGAGGATTTCTGGTGTTTATGGATTCATCCGGGGTAGCAACCACCATCGACTTTAGGGAAAAAGCACCGCTAAAAGCATCTCCTACCATGTTTCTAGATGATACTGGAACTATTACCAAAGGAAATAACCTTTATGGAAGGGAATCGACCGGTAATCATATCGGGGCCAAATCCGTTGGAGTACCAGGTACGGTAGCGGGTTTATATATGGCACATGAAAAATATGGAAGTTTATCGTGGTCAGAACTAGTACAACCGTCAATTGACCTAGCTAATAATGGCTTTCCACTTACATGGGCCCTTTTTAATGCGGCCAATTTTTTTGATGCCAACTCTCCTATTCCATTTTTACGGGATTATTTCAAAAAAAACAATGGTGAACTTACGCAATTTGGTGAACTCTGGAAACAACCTGAACTGGCTATGACCCTTAGTGAAATTCGGGACCATGGTAAAGATGGTTTCTACAAGGGAAAGGTGGCGAAAGAAATAGCGCGTTTTATGAAAGAGAACGGTGGTATTATTACAGAAAAAGACCTTCTTCGTTACACAGCGATTGAAAGAAAACCAGTTAAAGGAACTTTTAATGGTTATGACATTTACTCCATGCCACCACCAAGCTCTGGAGGCGTTGCGTTAATAGAAATGATGAATCTTATGGAATTGGCAGATTTAGAAGCTATCGAATTCAATTCTACGGCATATGTTCATTTGGTAGCGGAGGTCATGCGAAGAGCCTTTGCTGATAGAGCGGAACATTTGGGAGATACGGATTTTAATCTAAACATGCCTTTGGATAAACTAACGTCCAAAGCCTTCGCCAAAACCAGATTTAACAACATTGATATGACCCAAGCTTCTATTAGTGATTCCACTGCATTTGGACAGCTGTACGATGGCAAAAACACCACCCACTTTTCCGTTATGGACAAGCATGGGAACGCAGTTTCTTTAACCTATACACTGGAACACAGCTATGGTTCGGGAATTGGCTCCAAAAAGCTCGGCTTCATTTTTAACAATGAAATGGGTGACTTTAATCCAAAGCCCGGAACAACAACAAACACCGGTCAAATTGGTACAGAGCCCAACCTTATTCAACCTGAAAAAAGAATGCTTTCTAGTATGACACCAACCATTGTAGCAAAAGAGGGTGCCCCGTATCTCATAATAGGAAGTCCTGGTGGGAGAACCATTATCAATACGGTATTCCAAACGGTGCTCAACGTGCTGGCCTACGATATGCCCGTAGACAAAGCAATAGAAGCCATGAAGATTCATCACCAATGGTTACCGGATGAGATTAGGTATGAAAAAGGACTGCTTTCACCAGATACACGTAAGGCGCTTGAAGCAATGAACCATACCCTAGTGCCCACATATGGCATTGGAGTGTTGATGGGCATACAAATAGATATAGAAAATAACATCCTGATCGGAGCTTCGGATTCCTCGAGTCCGGATGGGGCGGCAATTGGCTATTGAAAGAAATAGGTAGAGAAAATTTGAATAAACAACACGAATCAAACAACCTAATACAATTAGATATGAACAACAATCAAAACATCAACGTGATCAACAATTTATATGCTGCATTTGCAACAGGCGATATGCCAACAGTGCTAGGCTCCATGGACCCGAATATAGAATGGAACGAAGCTGAAAGTAATTCTTTAGCAGATGGTAATCCATACGTTGGCCCAGATGCTATCTTAACTGGTGTTTTTGCACGTCTTGGTGCCAACCATGACCATTTTGGCTTAAAAGACATTAAGGTGCACAACATGAGCGACAATATGGTTTTAGCCACCCTACGCTACGATGCCAAGGTAAAAGAAACTGGTAAGAGCTATAATGCACAAGCTGCACATTTATGGACATTAAATACTGAAGGTAAAATCATCGCCTTTCAGCAATATGTAGATACAAAGAAGCTAGCGGAAGCAGACCACTAGCGGTTGTATTGGAATAACAACTGTCAGGGTCTAACAACTTTATTACGTTAGATTCTGACAAATAGTTACAACATACGACCATGAGCTAGGGTCTTTTAACTAGAGTCAACCAATCCTAACTAAGTATATATGTCATGAATGTACAGGCACGCTAAAGACTACTTCCTGCCCAAGAACACAGAACTACTTATATCATTTAAATCATAATTAATTTTTATCTAAATTATTAAAAGTATAAATAATAATATATAGGTTTTTGTTGCTAAATTTAAATTAAAGAATGTGAGTATTCATGTAAAGTGACTACAGTATGAAAAAGATAAATTTTACACAGCTATCGAAAACATCAATAAATCGCGAATTATTTAATTATAGTCCAAGTAGTGTGACCGCTATTAAATTTCGTATGAAAATAGATACGCTTTCAGAACTTCATGATCAACTTCGGCATCACGAATACAAGGAACCAACTTCTCCCCTTGTTGAGTGTAAGTCCTAATTCTATAATACTTATACCAAAACAACCAGCTGTTCCACTTTTGTGCCGGAAACAGCCTAAAATGAGGCTCCCTTAAAAGAGAGAAGCAGCCTATACCCTATTAAAATAAAATTACACACCTCTACTAGGTTACCAAGTTACGCCAGAATTTTAATCTAAATTCTGAGTCGCATGAAACCCCTAGTATAGAAACTAAAATTGATAATTTAAAATACAAACTATGAAAAAGATAATAGCAACAATTACGGTAGCAGCGCTATTTACTAGCTGTGCCGTCATACGTCCTGGAGAAGCAGGGGTAAAACAAACCTTAGGTAAATTTTCAGATAAGGTCATCACACAGGGAACAGTAGTTTATAATCCCTTTATAAGCAAGGTGCTCAAGGAATCTACCCAGACCAACAATATAAAGTTGATCCTTAGTTTGCCTAGCAAGGAAGGATTGAGCGTAGATTCGGAAATTTCTATTTTATATCGATTGGAGCAAAATAAGATTCCGTCGGTTTTAGAAAATTTAGGACAAGGATATGAATCTGTTATTACCAGTGTTTTCCGGTCGGCCTCATCTGATGTTTGTGCCAAGTTTTTTGCCAAGGATATGCACTCGGGAATGCGAGCGGATATAGAACGGGAAATCCAAATAAAGATGGAAGAAAACCTGAAGAAACAAGCCGATGGAATTGAACTTATCGGTGTTTTAATGAAGCGTATTCGACTACCAAGTGGTTTGGCTAATTCCATAGAAGAAAAACTACAAGCAGAACAGGATGCCATGAGAATGGTCTTTGTTTTGCAACAATCAAGACTGGAAGCCGAGCGTAAAATCATAGAGGCCGAAGCGGAGCGTGATGCTCAAATTATTTTATCTGAGGGACTAACACAGGAAATAATCCAAATAAAAAGCATTGAGGCATTTAAAAACCTATCCCAGTCCCCAAACAGTAAGGTCATTATTACGGATGGTAAAACACCACTTTTAATCGAACCTAATAATTAAATTTGTGTTTAATCTATAGTGTAAAGGTGTCTGAAACTTATGGTTTCTAGACACCTTTTTATTGGACTTTTAATGGATGATAGAGGTCTTTAATTCGCATCATATCTAAAAACGAAAAACACAACTACCCTTTAAGCTGGCATTCAAGACTTTTAAAGTATTTTTAAGCCATGAAAGCTGCTACCGTTGTCCAGATAAAAAAAGAACTCCAGCAAAGAAATCCAGAAGAACTGCTGGAATTATGTTTACGCCTTTCAAAATTCAAGAAAGAAAACAAGGAACTGCTAACCTATTTACTTTTTGAGGCCGACCATGAATCAAGTTATATTGAAGCTGTACAAAACGAAATTGATGAAACTTTTGCAGCTATAAACACAACTAGCTATTTCTACATTAAAAAAAGTATTCGAAAAATTCTAAGAAACGTAAAAAAGTACATTCGCTACTCGGGAAATAAAGAAACCGAGGTGTTGCTCCTACTCTACTTTTGTAAGAAACTCCAAGCATTTACACCCTCCATTACTAGAAACACGACTTTATTAAATTTATATGAGCGCCAACTACTTTTCGTGGAAAAGAAAATTTCCCTCCTACATGTAGATTTACAATATGATTTTGGCCTATTAATAGAGGAATTAAAAAGGTAAATCTTACGCTTTAATCTTTATTTTATTTTTTACCAAGAAACTAACCCAAGCTTTTATAGGCCTTTAAAATAGTTTCTATATCCGCCTCTGTATCCGAATCAATGTTTTGTTTTTCGGGGTTTTCAGACAACCATTTCAAGGTTCGTTGTATCCCTTCGGCAAAGGGTATGGTTGCCTTAAAACCAGGTACAAAAGTTTTTATCTTGGTATTGTCAAATAAAACACTTTCGGCCTTATCCGCTAACAGTGTTCCTGTAAATGAAGGTGCAACTTTACATATAAAATCGGAAGCAATGTGGACCACCTTGGCCTCTTTTCCAATGGTTTCGGCCAAAATTTTATAAATCATGTTCCAGCTCAATACCTCATCGGAGGTAATATGAAACGGATGACCAATGGCTTGGGTCAATCCCAACAAACCAACAAAGCCCTTGGCAAAATCATCGGCATGTGTAACCGTCCATAGGGAAGTTCCGTCACCATGTACAATAATTTCCTTTCCCTTTTTAATTCTGTCAACCACATTATACTTGTCAAAACCACCTATTGCCACCGGGATTACGGTATCATAGGTCAACGAAGGCCGCACAATGGTCATTGGAAAACCCTCCTCGTTATAGGCCTTTTGTAAGCGTTGTTCGCACAAGATTTTATTATGGGAATAGTCCCACAGATTATTGCTTACAGGGGTAGATTCCGTAATTACCGGATAGCTCAACGGCGTCTGGTAGCAAGACGCAGAACTGATAAAAATATATTGCTTGATCTTTCCAGTAAAAAGAGCCAAGTCACGCTCAATATCTTCCGGGGTAAAGGCAATCCAATTTACCACCACGTCCCATTGGTGTTTTTTTAATTCGGAAAGAGTTTCAGGTTTGGTGATATCACCTATAATTGGGGTTGCGCCATTAATGGTTACTTTGGAATTTCCACGATTTAACAAAAAAAGTTGCATCCCCTTTTCAACGGCCAATCGGCTAGATGCCGTGCTAATATTTCCTGTACCTCCTATAAATAAAACCTTCATTTATTTTCTGATTTTTAACGTCTTATATGTTGTAAAGATTAAAAAATATTTCCAGTTATTCGTTATCTTCATAGCTTACATAAACAACCACTAAAACCACTGTCATTATGCGGCCACTTTTAATCTTATTTCTGTTCACTTCTACCTTCATTTTAGGTCAGACGAAAACCAATCTTGAACTTACCGATATTTTTAATATGGAATTTGTTTCCGACCCTCAAATTTCACCGGACGGGAGTCAGATTCTCTATGTGCGGAATTTTAAGGATATCATGACGGACAAAAATTTATCCAATATTTGGCTTATAAATACGGATGGTTCCAAAAATAGACCGATTACCACCGGGAATCAGAACGACGTCTATCCTCGTTGGTCCAACAAGGGCGATAAGATTATCTTCAAATCCAACAGGCAGGATGAACGCATGAAACTTTTTGTCATGTGGATGGACACCAAAGAAATTGCCCCATTGACCAACACACCTAAAGCACCGGGAGCGGTAAGCTGGTCTCCGGACGACCGTTATTTGGCCTTTACGATGTTCGTTCCCAAAGCCAATGAATCCATTATAAAAATGCCTGCTAAACCCGAAGGTGCTAAATGGAATACGCCACCCACCTATATAGACAAACTAAATTACAGAGGCGACGGCCAGGGCTATATAAAAGGAGGGAATACACAATTATTCACCTTGTCCATTGACGGTGGCACGCCAAAACAGTTGACAGCTACGGATGTTGACCACGGTGCACCAGAATGGTCAAAGGATGGTAAAACATTATATTTTTCTGCCAATTTTAATCCGGATGAAGCCTTTGAGCCCAACGATAGCGAGATTTATGCGCTAAATCTCAACGATAATAGTGTAACCGCACTCACCGACCGATACGGCCCGGACGATTCTCCAAAAATTTCGCCCGATGGAACAAAAATGGCCTACACCGGTCTGGATGATAACCTGTTGGGATACCAGCAGAATCAACTGTACGTACGTGATGTTTCCGGCGGAGCTACGTCCCTACTGTCAGCTGATTTTGACCGTAATATTTCAAATATCCAGTGGGCTGGAGATGGGAAAGGAATTTACTTTCAATACGATGATAATGGCGAAACTAAAGTTGCCCATAGTTCACTTTCGGGCAAGGTCACCGATATCGTTGGCAAGGTAGGAGGACTATCCTTAGGCCGACCCTATAACGCAGGAGCGTTTACCGTGTCCGAAAATGGAACTATCGCATATACCCTTGGAACCACTGCGCATCCGGCAGATTTGGGTGTGCATAGCAAAAAAGGAACGAAACGGCTTACGTTTGTAAACGACGACCTCTTTTCCGCTAAGCATTTAGGTAATGTAGAAGAACTCTGGTGGAAATCCTCCTTTGATCAACGTGATGTACAAGGTTGGGTAGTTACCCCACCAAATTTTGATCCGTCAAAAAAATATCCATTCATTCTAGAAATCCATGGTGGACCGTTTTCTAGTTATGGCTCGGTATATTCGGCAGAAATTCAAGCCTTTGCGGCAGCCGGGTATGTGGTTTTGTATTCCAATCCTAGGGGAAGTACCAGTTACGGTGCTGAATTTGGAAATTTAATTCATCATGATTATCCCAACCATGATTATGACGACCTTATGAGCGGCGTAGATGCCGTTATTGAAAAAGGATATATTGATACGGATAATCTGTTTGTTACCGGTGGTAGCGGCGGTGGCGTGTTAACGGCATGGATCGTGGGTAAAACGGATCGTTTTAAAGCAGCTGTCGTAGCCAAGCCCGTAATAAATTGGGCAAGTTTTGTATTATATGCAGACGGTGCAGCATTCTTCTCTAAATATTGGTTTGGTAAAAAGCCATGGGAAGACCCGGAAAGCTATTTTAAGCGCTCTCCTTTAAATTATGTAGCCAACGTAACGACTCCTACCATGTTACTCACAGGAGAAGAGGATTACAGGACACCCATCGCAGAATCGGAACAGTTTTATACCGCTTTAAAATTGGAAGGTGTCGAGACCGCTATGGTTCGTATTCCAGGAGCATCCCATGGTATTGCGAACAGACCTAGTAACATGATAGCCAAAATAGCAGGCATCTTGGCTTGGTTTGAAAAGTATAAGGATTAACTGAACAGGAGAAGCCGTTCCTTATATTTCTGCCCAAGCAAAATGGGCAGCTAACATCATAGTTAAACCCATCCCATTGATATTAGGAAAATTCAGTAGCCCATTAGTTCAACATAGCAAGAACAGCAAAAGACTGTTCTTGCTATTACTGTTATGCCAAGGTGCGCTCTTTCCGCAGACAAAGTTGGATTCACTATACAGTGTCTGGGAAGATAAAAGTAAACCAGACTCTACGCGTGCACTAGCATTAAAAGATTATATCTATGAAGAATCCTTCAATAGCCAACCTGATAGTGCTATTGTGCTTTCTAATCGTTTGTACGCCTTTACACAAGAAAAGGGATACGATAAAGGAACCGTGGACGCGCTTATGCTAAGAGGCTATGTTTTTTCTAGAATCGGGGACTATCCTAACGCATTATCATCGTATGAAGAAGGGCTTAAAGTAGCTGAGAAAATAAATTATAAATTGGGCAAGGCCGATATCTTGCTTAGAACTGGTTATATCTTTCATGATAATTCGGATATACTAACTGCCCTGAAATACTATCAAGAAAGCCTAAAAATTTATGAAGAATTAGACGATCTAGAAGGTATTAGCAATATTTACAATGAATTTGGAAGCATTTACTATACGCAAGGCGATTATGAAAAGTCGTTGAATTATTTTCTGGAAAGTTTAGCGACCACGGAGGAGCTTGATGATGAAATGGGAAATGCGTCCCAATACATCAATATTGGAAACTTATATTCGGATCAGCAGAATTTTGTAAAAGCCCTTGAATACTATCAAAAAGGATTGGCTATTGATGAAATACAGAATGACAAATTAGGCATTGCTATCGCATTATCAGGGATTGGCAATGTATATTATAATCAAAAAAAGGAAGATCTGGCACTTGAATATTTAGAAAAGAGTCTAAAAATTAGCGAAAGTATAAATGATATCAGAGGCACCATCACTACCTTAATTACGCTTGGGGATATCTTTCTGGACCGTGGGAATAGTACGAAAGCCATAGCGTTCTGTAAAAAAAGCTTAGCCTTAGCAAAGGAATTAGGGGATTTGAGCGGGCAAGATTACGCTTGCGAATGTCTTTACGAAGCCTATAGGGATATAGGAAACACTAAAGTTGCCTTGAGCTATCATGAACAGATGATCATGATATCCGATAGCATCGAAACTCAGGAAACGACAATTCAGCTTCAGCAAATGGAATTCTCCAAAAAGATAATGGAAGACAGCCTAGTGCAAGTAGAGAAAGATTTACAGGTTAAAATGAAACATCAAACCGAGGTGCAGGAAAAAGATAAGAACCGGAATATTGCCATCGCATTAGGACTTATTTTTTTTATACTCGCTATTGGATTTTTTATGAGATGGCGCTATGTGAAAAAATCCCGGGCCGTCATAGAACAAGAAAAAAATCGCTCGGAAAACCTACTCCTAAATATATTACCCGCGGAAATTGCAGAAGAACTTAAAAATAAAGGAGAGGCAGCCGCACGTGATTTTGAACTTGTTTCCATTTTGTTTACAGATTTCAAAGGATTTACAGAAAAGTCGGCAGAATTATCAGCGAAGGAGTTGATAGGAGAAATAAACAATTGCTTTAAGGAATTTGACCTTATTTGTGAACGGTATGGAATTGAAAAAATAAAGACCATTGGAGATGCCTACATGGCAGCTGGTGGACTACCCGTGCCATCAGAAAAATCAGTTGACAATACTATTTTAGCAGCCATGGAGATGCAATCCTACATGACACAACGTTTTGCCGAAAAGAAAACCACAGACGGATTTACGTTTGAAATGCGCTTAGGCATACATACAGGACCTGTTGTTGCAGGTATCGTAGGGGTTAAGAAATTCCAATATGATATTTGGGGAGATACTGTAAACACTGCAGCCAGAATGGAAAGCAGTGGTGCAGTAGGCAAAGTAAATATCTCTCAGGACACCTATGAGCTGATTAAGGATAATCCAGTGTTCAGGTTCACCCATAGGGGCAAAATAAACGCGAAAGGAAAAGGAGAGATAGATATGTGGTTTGTTGAAAAAAAATAAGAGTTTTAATGGGTACCGGAACAGACAAGTACCATGATGAATAATTAAATTCTTAAGAAAATTCGATTAAACGATTAACCTAAAGGAAATTTCTATTGATACAATTTTTCGTAACGCATTTTAACTATTTTTTAAATCAACGAGCACAAAATGAACGGATTAAATATTATACTCGTAATTGCCGTTATCCTTTTTGCACGATTAAGTGTTCTATTGGTTTCTAGCTATGTTAAAATGAGAAAAGAAGAGGATTCAAAAAATGAACAAAACAATACCAGAACCACTCTTACTTAATACGGACCAGTAATAAGTAAAATTTAAAAGTAGCTTTGGCCTCTGTAGCCAGCCAAAAATTACGGAGTCTTCCACAAGAGTCATCTAGGGCAAAGTTAGCGATGTACTTGTTTGTCAAAAACTTATGTAACAAGCAAGTTTATAGGTATTTAGCCAACCACAGATATTTTCAAAAGGAAGGGTTTAAATATCTCATCCAATGCAGTCTGAATTCGGATTCAGTTAATTTAGATTACACTTTAAGTAAACGATGAACGGTACAGACAAAAGACTACGAAACAATATAGCCTTTGATGAGGTTTGGTGTTCATGTCCTCGATTTCTAAGATAATCGCTAACTTCAACGTTCTAATACTATTTAAAATAACTAGACAGTGAAAAATTTCGTGATTATTATTTTATTATCGATTTGCCCGTTTTTGGTCGCACAAGAATTTAAGGCCATGTCGTACAATATTAAATTCGACAATGTCAACGATACCGTAAACAACTGGAAGGACCGTAAGGAAGCCATGGTTAATCTTATAGCCCATTATGATGCCAGTTTTGTAGGTATGCAAGAAGTGTTACACCATCAATTAACTTTCTTGGATGAACAGTTACCCTCATATAACTATGTTGGGGTGGGTAGGGATGATGGAAAGCAAAAAGGGGAATACTCCCCTATTTTCTATAACTCAAACGATTTTACCATGTTAACAAGTGACACCTTTTGGTTATCTACCACTCCAAATGTCATTTCCGTAGGGTGGGATGCTTCCATGGAGCGAATTTGCACCTACGGACTTTTTGAACATAAGACTTCAAAGCAAAAGGTATTTGTCTTCAATACCCATTTTGACCATATTGGTACCGAGGCCAGAGCGAATTCCGCAGCATTGATTGCTAACAAAATCGCGGAGCTTACGCAAGAAAATGTAGCAATAGTACTTATGGGCGATTTAAATCTACCTCCGAAATCTGCTCCTATTCAATTCTTACAACAGCTTTTTACTGATGGGCGTACGATGACAAAAAAGACATTCTATGGGCCCACTGGTACCTTTAGCGGTTTTGACTCCAATAAAACCCTTAATACGCGTATTGACTATATTTTTACAGACCTACTAACCGTAGAACAGTACATCCATATTGACGACCGTATGGAGAACAACAAGCATATATCCGACCACTTACCGGTTTTGGCACATCTAGCTTGGAAATAAGTCCATGGCTATTAGGAATTCAAAAAATTAAAAAGCACCTCATTTAACTCGTTGGCATGGGTAATATGCAGCCCGTGTGGGGCATCTTTGATAATTTTATAAGTATTGTCCTTGATTCCTTTTGCGGCTTGTTCTGCAGAAGTTCTAATAGGCACCGTATTATCGGCATCTCCATGCACTATAAGCGTAGGTACATCTACGTTTTTTAGTTCAGGTCTAAAATCCACGTGCATCCAAGCCAATGCAGCTTGTATGGTAGCTCTGGGGGAGGCATGTGACGCAACGATAAAATCATACTCCAACTGACCTTCGCTTACACTTTTCTTGGTTTCTTCATAGTTGTAAAATCCTTTGTGAAAGTTTTTAAGGAAACCTACTCTATCTTTTTGAAGGCCGCTCTTAATATTGTCCAAGACCTGTTCGGGTACACCGTCCGGATTATCCTCCTTTTGCTTAACCAAAGGCACTATGGAACTTATAAGTGCCGCTTTGGCAATACGATCAGAACCATAGTCCGTCATATAGCGCACTACTTCACCTCCACCCATTGAAAATCCAACAAGAATTACTTCTTTTAAGTCCAATGTAGTTAGTAAAGTATCTAAATCACTCGCTAGGCTACTATAGTCATAACCGTTCCACGGAGCGGAAGATATTCCAAATCCCCTTCGATCATACGATATACAGCGAAATCCATCTTCGACAATTTTCCATACCTGCTGCTCCCAAGATTTTCTGCTCAAAGGCCAACCATGAATAAGGACAACAGGCTGTCCGCTACCATAGTCTTCATAAAAAATAGCTACTTGTTCTTCTGCAGTTTTGTTTGTAATAAAAGGCATAGTATTAGTTTTAGTGAATGTATAAGGTACATAGGTTTATAGTCAAAAATTGATGTTATCCCAAAGTTTGTTTGTTCAATGAATGTTTTCCCTATTTTTACAGTATGTACATACCAGCGCACTATAAAACCGAAAACCTAGCGGAGGTTCACGAATTTTTAAAACAGAATAGTTTTGGTATTTTAGTAAGTCAGGTCCGCGGTAAACCTTGGGCCACGCATATTCCATTGGAATTGGATAAAAATGAGAATGGAAAGGATATTCTAGTCAGTCACATTGCGAAAGCCAATCCGCAATGGGAATTTTTCACTGACAATACCGAAGTACTTTGCATCTTTAACGGGCCTCATAGCTATGTTTCCTCTTCATGGTACATGGAAGAAGAAGTACCAACATGGAACTATGTTGCCGTACATATTTACGGACAACTTAAAATCATTGATGAGGAGGCGGTAATAGCTTCAATGCATAAACTAGTTGATAAATACGAACAGCAATCGGAGTGCCCAGTTTCCATAAACAACTTATCTACCAAAACCATGCGCCAAGTAAAAGGAGTAGTAGGCTTTCATATAGAAATAACAGAGATACAAGCGGCTAAAAAACTATCCCAAGGCCGGGAACAAGATCACCCTAGGATTATTGCAGAACTAGAAAAAAAAGACCCGCAAGCGATTGCTGTAGCTAAAGCTATGAAAACTGGCAAATTATACTAATGCGTAAAACCAAATATTTCTTAACCTTGTATGCAACACTTTGGCTGCTTGCAGGCCTCGTTATTACTGTTCTTTTAAGTCGTGGTGACCGGAGTTTTTGGGAGAGCGGTCAGTTTTTTATGGATATTGCCTTAAACCGCAACTTTCTAATTGGTTTTCATGTTATTTTTATTGGTTGCTATCTCCTATTATTGGCAATACAACACTTTAGTAAGGTATACAGTTCTAAAGGAAAATCAATATTTTTAAAACAGTTTGGATATCGATTTATACTTCCAATACTAGTTGCCTTCATTGGTATCAAAACACTCATTTATGCCAATTCTTACGAGTGGAACGATTACCAGTGGGATAGTTCAGTTATGAATACTAAAGGTATCGTAAACAATTTGCATGCAAAAGATAACAAACACCGCGGAATGAGCGTCTTTGGATGGTCTGAAGATAATACAGAGGCAATTAATGGTCTTATAAAAGCCAACGTTGAATGGGTTGCGGTAGTACCATTTTTATATCAGGAAGATGAAAAAACTAAAGTTATAGATATCCCTGAATTTCCTGAAAGGTTTACCCGAAGGGATTCTAGTTTTATCCGTATCATCAATGAAATACATAAAAAAGGACTTAAAGTACACTTAAAACCTCATTTGTGGATGAGCAGCGGATGGCGTTCCAACATCACATTGGATAACACCAAAGAATGGGATACCTGGTTTGAATCCTATCGGATGAACATGCTTCGCTATGCAAAAATGGCCACGCTCACAAATACCGAACTATTCTGTGTTGGTACAGAACTTAGAACCTCAATAAAAAAACAACCGAACAAATGGTTTCAGTTGATTACCGATATCAGGAAAATATATCCTGGAGAGCTTACCTACGCCGCTAATTGGTATGATGAGTATGAATTTGTTCCTTTTTGGAACGAATTGGATCACATTGGAATACAGGCCTATTTTCCTTTGACCAAAACTGAAAATCCAGATCTAACGGCAATAGAACAAGGTTGGGAGACACATTTGGCAGCCATGGAACAATTGCACAAGAAATTCCAAAAACCTATACTATTTACGGAGGTTGGCTATAAAAGTGAGACTACGGCTACCATTAAACCCTGGGAATGGAGTTCTATTCTTAGTCCATTGACCAGAAAAAAATCAGATAGAACCCAGCAATTGGCCTATGAAGCGCTTTTTAAAAAAACCTGGCAACAGCCTTGGCTTTCCGGGATCTATGTCTGGGAATGGAATAATCGCACCCCTGAAGAAAGCGCCGAAACAGATTTGGACTTTTCACCGCGTTTTAAACCTGCCGAAAACACCATTGCAAAATGGTATGGAAAAGACATCTCCATACATTAAAGATATTAGCAGTATGAGCACAAGAAGAAACTTTATCAGAAAAACGAGCTTGGGAGCACTAGCTCTTGGACTTTCAAATGAATTTATTTTTGCGAGTGCAAAGTCTCCAATAGAGAAAGAGTTAAAAATTTCGCTTGCACAGTGGTCACTAAACAAGGCCTTTTTTGCGGGTGATTTAGATGCCGAGGATTTTGCTGCAATTGCAAAAAATACGTTTGATATTGACGCCATAGAATACGTTAATTCCTTTTACAAGGATAAGGCCACCGATGAAAGTTTTTGGTCCATCATGAGAATGAAGGCAGAAGATAGTGGTGTTAAGAGTGTATTGATGATGGTAGACGAAACCGAAAAGTTAGGGGATTTGAATACCGACAAGCGTAAAAAAGCTGTAGAAGACCACTATAAATGGATACACGCGGCCAAAATACTCGGATGCCATTCTATCAGGGTCAATGCTTTTGGCGACGGCTCACCAGATGAGTTGGAAGTTTCCCTTGTAGATGGCCTAGGCCAACTTACGGAATATGCAGCAAAAGAAAACATTCATGTGCTTTTAGAAAATCATGGCCTGCATACCTCCAATGCTATTTATATGGCCGGTATTTTAAAACAAGTAAACAACCCGTATTTAGGCACCCTGCCCGATTTTGGTAATTGGTGTGTAAGTGCAGAATGGGGAGGTACCAGTGAAGCGCAGCACTGTGTCAATAGCTATTCCCCGGAACAAGGCCTCAAGGAATGGTTACCATATGCCAAGGGTGTGAGTGCCAAGGTTTATGACTTGGATGCAAACGGTAACGATACTGTAGTAGACTATCCTAAATTACTGAAAATGGTAAAGGAATCCGATTTTGATGCGCATATAGGAATTGAGTATGAGGGCGATGGATTGAGTGAGGAAACTGGAATAAAAGCGACAAAAAAACTAATTGAACGGGTTTGGAAAAACATACAAGCCTAATTAGGTTTTTAGGCGCCTTCCATAGAATAAACATTTTACTCAAATTGACATGAATTAAGTATATTACAAATATTTAATTTTCAGATAATTATCAATAAAAAGCAGAACTAACGGCCTATTGTAGAATAGTAAATGATATAAAAATTTAGTTGTTTTGTTTAACTTTTCAACGAGAATTTACTAGCTTTAAATAGACACTAACCATGTTAATTTAAACCTATGGTGATTGATGACTTGTATTTCCTATCAATTAAAAAAATCATCACACCGTTCGAGGTCGATGGTTTACTAGCCAATATGGTACTGCTTATTCCAAGAATTATAACAGGTTTTTTCCTGGCCTTTGTTTATGCTCCGGTAAAATTTGGAACCCCTTGGTCGCCCAATTCACTTAAACTGGAACTTTTTGAAGTAGCGGATTGGTTCGTTATTAAAGTAACCGAATTTGGTACGCCTTTTAATATGATGCCAGAGGTGTTCAGTTGGTCAGCAGGATTCACGGAGGCATTTGGCGGTATTCTACTTCTATTGGGTCTAAATACTCGAATAACCGCCTTTTTTATTACCACTGTAATGGCCATTACGATTTATTTTAGGGAATGGGATCAAACCTGGAGCATACTCCCCACCTTTTTGTTCTTTTGTATTGGTCTGTTTTACCTTGGTTTTGGGTCTGGAAAATATGGAATGGACTATTGGTATGCCCATCGAAAATTTTAGCATTACAAATTATCCAACTGATTGCTGCGCTTATCATCGCTAAGAGTCCAAAAGAAACCAACGACGAAAAAAGCATCTGCCGTAGGCCGTATGGCGCGGCGGTCAAAAACACCATCCATATTGGGCGTATTTGCATATTGATAGCCGTTTACATTTTGAATCCGGTTTTATTGCTCACCGAGAAGAACAGAATCTTTTGTTAGGATATCAAAGAGACCAAAAAATTGAACAATGGCAATACATTTATGCCCTAAAAAAACTGGCGGTAATTTTAAACCTGTTCAATAGCGATAACTCGCCCCTCTAGGTTAGATTATGCGCACAAAAATTAGTGTTTTTACTAATATCCTATTGTAATATCGTGGGCCTAAATTTTACAATAATAGTGTATTTTTAACGTTTGATACTCTTTCGGAACAACAGGAATAGTATCGCCAATAGAATATAACAAACCAAGAAAGTATGGTCAAAAAATCCGTTTTTATCGTGTTAAGTTTATTTTTATTTACCGGTTGTTCTGACGAAAAAACTACACGAGAAGAAATGGAAGAGATACTTCAACAGGTACTTATAGAGCTTGATATCGAGAACGATGTTGTCATATCATCAGATGAAATCACTATAACCGTAAATGGAGAAGTGCCAATTACCAAATTGGAGGTTTTATTAGATGATAATTTAATACAACGTTTAACTATTGCACCGTACACATTCACCTTAGATCCAACAATTTATGAAGACGGCATATACACGCTCCAAGTTGATGCATACTCTAATGGTGAAAAAGTAGGTCTTAAAATCATTTCCGTAAAAGTGGACAATACAGGTCCCCAGCTAAGCATAAATAACATTAGCAATAACGAAATTATATGCAATGAAACTACATTTACACCGCTCATAACTGACCTTGTATCTAGCGTAAAAAAATAGAAGTTTACCTTGATGATAAATTAGTGCTAGATACTCAAGGAGGACCAGATTATACATTCTCGCTAATACCGGAAAATCTACCTGCAGGTGATTCCAATTTAAAATTTATCATGGAAGATGTTCTTGGTAATATTTCAAAGGATTCTTTAAACATAAAAATTGCTAAAAAAGTTATTTCGATTAGCTTTCCAGATAATTTTGATCGTCCAAATGTTGATAGTACCCTCATTATATTATCGGATGCAGATGGCAGCTATTTAGATAGTAAAACACACTCAGGACGAATGGAAACCTTAGAGTTCTGCTCATTTCAAGAATTCAATAACGACAAAGAATTTATGCTGTCCTTTGTATCAGGTAACAATGAAAGCATCTACTCTTTATATGTGTATGGGAACCTAACCAAAGATATGTTAGGTGACGAAATAAGAATGCCAGCCAGAACTGTAGGTATTACACCAGCTTTTCCAGATTTGGACGTTACATTCTATGATACCGACCATTACCTTAGGGCTTCTCCACCCTGGGGATCTATGATTTATAACAACCAGACCTTTTCTGGCCACGTTTCCACAACCTTCTCCAATGAGGCACTTGGTACAAATAAAACCTTTGTGCAATATTATGATAGATATCAAGAAAATGAATATCAATGGGCATTCATAGAAAACATCCACACTAAATTTTCATTAGAACAAGATGATTTTACAAGCGAAAATGTTGTACATGGTTCCATTGCGGTAAACGGTAGTTTTCTTAGTCCATTTATGAGTATCTACGGTTTTGAAAATGAAGCACAATACAACGCGATTAGCGGACATATGATATACTGGAATCCTAGTCTTTTAGGAAATTCGGCCGGCTACTCTTATTCCTACGCCAGTATTTTTGATTATATGGTTTACTCTATTAAAGTAAAGAACTATACACTTGAAGGTTCTGGAACCCCACCCTCCACCGTAGATATACCAAACACAAGTATTGACTATACCTACTCGGGCAATGAGTTTATGTTCGAAGGGCTTCCAGGATATGAAGTAGGCAGATTACGCTTAAATGGAACCAATACTGGCCTTATTACTTCAGAGAACCCATCAGTTAATATAGAGTTTATTTTTAATGGTGAAAGCACACAGGTGTTACTGCCACAAATTCCAGAAGGTTTATTTCCTACAGCAACAAAAGAAGTGTTTGAAAATCAAGCTTTTGAAGTAATTCAGGGTGCTGCCGAAAATTATTCTTCACTTACAGATTATAAAGACTACATATCAAAAGTTTTGGTTACAGGTGAACCTTTCTACAAGACTACCGATACAAGAGAACGCATTTTTAAATCGTCCGTTGGCACACAACTTCTACCTATTTTTGAATTTCCATTTTACGAAAGGTTCTAGAAAGCTACAAATTATCTAACTGGTTACTGCGCTTATCCTGGCTTAGTGTCCAAAAGAAGCCAATGACGAAAAAAGCATCTGCCGTAGGTCGTATAGCGCGTCTGTCAAAAACACCCTCTATATTGGGCGTATTTGCATATTGATAGCCGTTAACATTTTTGAATCCCGTGATATTACTAACCGAGAAAAAAAGTATTTTTTGTTGTGATATCAGATAGGCCCAATTCATATTTATGCTGTTGAAAGCCTTTGTTTTATCTGCCAAAAATTGCGGAGTATTCGGATTATCATATGGTCGCCCGGAGCCATAATTGTATGATAGTCCGATCTGCGAACGCCAATCTTCTACCCAATACTTGGTTACCAAAGAAAGACTGTGCGCAGGAGCAAAGTTAGGTGTAGCGCTTTCGGGGAAATTTCTAAAATCACGCTCTGTGTTTAAATAGGAGTAGGAAGCCCAATAATCAAGATTTTTGATACTCTTGTTATCTCTCCAAAAAACATCGAGCCCAGTAGCATAACCGCTGCCTAGATTCGTAAAAGTTGAATTGAATTGCGGTATTTCAGTATCAAATTTTACGAGTCCGTCATAGTCTTTGTAGTAGGCTTCGGCTCTAAAGGTCTTTCCATCCGAAAGGTATTGGTAATTTAAAATGTAATGGGAGGCCTTCTCAAAATCCAAATTTCCGTCAAACTTAAGGGATTCCGCTAAGGGATTTTGATAAAAATCCCCATAGGCCAATGAAAATTGACCTTTATCGCTGCTTTTATAGGCTACAGAAAACCTAGGGGCAATATTAGAAGTATTCAAAAAACTAGAGTGCTCGCCCCTAACCCCAAGTTTCATGGCAAAATCATTGCTCAAGAAAATGTCAGCCTCAGCAAAACCTGAGCTAAGATTATCACGGAAACCAGCATCAAAACGAAACCCATCCGGAGCTTGGAAATTTTCCTGATAATCGGTTATAAAGTGCTCCCCTCCAAAATTCAATTGAAAGCGATTACTGAAATTCTTCTTCACCTTTACTTTTAAATGTCCGGCTGTTTCGTTCGCAGCGATATCATTTTCTTCAAAACGAATATCATTTCTATCCGAAGAAATACTGGCACCTGTAGTCATCGTCCATTCCTTATCAAAAAAATGTTTGTACGTTGTATTCGCATACAAATTGCTATTCGTTAGTCGAAAATTTACAAAATCATCAAAATTTATGTCCTCTTGATCCACATCAAGATTCGCCTGATTGAACCCAGTATAAAATTTAAAAATACCTTTATCCGTTTTGCTTCTATAAACCGTTTCGCCTGAAAAAGACTCATATGGCTTGTTCCAAAGTGCACCCTGTTCATTAGGAATAATCCACTGGTAAGGAGCTAGATTAATATACTGTGCGTTTACACTTAAGGATTTGTTTCCCCATATTTCAGTTCTACCAAGCCCTGCTCCAACGGATAGCACAGAAATGTCCGTTTTCTCTTGATTCGGTTCATCAGTAGTGTTCAATAATAGCACACTGGAAAGTGCTTGTCCAAATTCTGCGGAATATCCACCCGTACTAAAGGTTATTCCTTTAAAAAGAAAAGGAGAAAACCGACCTCTAGTAGGTATGTTATTCGCCGTGGCGTTAAAAGGCTGAAAGACCCGAAGTCCATCAATAAACACCTGTGTCTCCCCTGCTTGTCCTCCACGCACGAAGAGACGCCCATCTTCACTTACATTAGAAGTACCTGGTAGGGTTTGTAAAGCTCCAACAAAATCACCGGCCGCACCCGCCGTAGTCACGATATCCAATGGTTTTAAAACCGAAACTTTTGAATTGTCACCTGCCTCAAAAGTACCGGCCGACAAGGTAACTCCCGTCAATTGATTGATGGCTTCCTTAAGAACAATAGCGATATCGCTTAAAAAAGATACATCTCCAAACTGTATATACGACTCGTAGGAAATCATAGAAACTACTAAATTTTGGTTTCCGGTCTCCTCTGTTTCAAAACGAAACCTACCATTCTCGTCCGTTGTTCCTCCATCATAAGTTCCCTCCAGATATACATTAGCTCCTGTAATAGGGTTCTCTTTACTATCGGTTACTGTTCCTGATATAATTTGCTGCGCATTTAAAAAACCGGTGGTCAAAAGAGTTAAAAATAAAATCTGTGGTGCTTTCATCTGAAGGTTATATTACTTGATAGAAGAAATGTGAGGCAGATATAACCGCTAAACCAAAGTGAAATACCCAAGTGTAGAATACTTATGCTGAAATGTAGGTACGCAGCAATAGTTCTGGAATTAAATAGACTAGTTATCAATTCCTTTGATAGGTTAAATTGTATTTTTAATGCCTACAAAAGAATCAGTAACAACTTTAAATTATAAGGTCTATTATGAATAAAATACTCGAATTATTCCAATCAACAATTGGCAAGGACTCATCCGACTCTATTTCTCCGTTAATGCAATGGATGAACCCGACCTTGATAAGCGCAGCAGAGGGTAAGCTGGAATACTCGCATGTAATACGTAAAGAAATGACCAACCCATTGCACATTCTCCATGGTGGTGTAACTGCCGCGATTATAGACGATGCGATTGGTGCCGCTGTGTATTCCCTTAATAATAGCCGTGCCTATACCACAGTGAACCTAAATGTAGACTATTTTAGTCCGGCAAAAGAAGGCGATGTTATTATTGCCCAAACCAATGTGATAAAAAAGGGAAGGCAAATAATGAACGCCGAATGTTTGGTGTGGAATAGCGACAAAACCAAGCTCATTGCGAAAGGGAATTCAAACTTGATCCGCACAAGTATAGAATTGGACTCTAATTAAACTGTTAGGAGCCAGTACAGGCAATGAAGGAGTAAATCGTTATCTTTATTCGCATGGACAAGAACCGAAGAAAATTTCTAAAGAACATAGGTATTGGCGTTGCTGGCACCGTGACCTTACCAGCCCAGAGTTGGGCAAATAGTGCCCAATCTGTCGAAGCTACCATAGACCTCCTTAAAACATTTCCGGATAAAAACAAGGAAACCTTTTGGGAAACGGTTGCCTCGCAATTTAGATTTGCCGAAGGAATCCATTATTTTAATAATGGCTCTTTGGGAGCCTGCCCGTTTCCTATTCGAGAAGCAACAAATACCTTTAGAAACACGCTTGATGATTTTCCTTCTAAATACATGTGGGGTGGATGGGATGCAGAGAAAGAAACGACACGAAAGAAAGTAGCGGAACTTTTTTCTGTTTCTAAAGAAGAGATCGCACTAATCCATAATACTACGGAAGGCATGAATCTTATCGCCCGCAGCTTAGAATTAAATGTAGGGGACGAAGTTATTCTTGCTGATCATGAGCACTCGAGCGCAGTTGTGCCATGGACCGTTTGGCAGGCCGATAAAGGTATAAAATTGGTGCGGCCTGTACTACCCATTCTGCCTAAAACTAAAGAGGAAATCGTTGCTGTATTTAAAAATGCCATCACATCAAAAACAAAAGTTATTTCCATTTGCCAGATCGTTAACACCAATGGCATGATGCTTCCTGTTACCGAAATTTCAAAAATGGCCCACGAACACGGAATTTTGGTTGCGGTTGATGGTGCTCAAGGAGCTGGTATGGTGCAGACCAATTTAAAGGATATGGACTGCGATTTTTATACGGTAAGCGCACATAAATGGCTTTTTGCACCAAAAGGTATCGGCATATTTTATGCGAAGAAGGAAGCTCAACCCCTGCTTACCCCTTTAATAGTAGCACGTGGTTATAAGGATAATAGCATAAGGCGTCTAGAAAATTATAATACCAGAAATCTTCCGGAACTTTTAGCACTGGGCGCAACAATTGATTACCGAAATACTATTGGAGGGGAAGTAATTCATAAGAGGACCTATGAGTTAAAACAGTATTTCCTAGAGCAAATAAAAAATACCAAAAGCATCATACTTAAAACACCAACCAATGATGAATTATCAGCAGGAATACAGGTGGTAGAAATAATGGGTAAAAACGTGGAAGAGGTTAAGAATACACTTTTTGATAAGTATGGAATCGATTCTAGGCCAATGTCCAAATTTAGATTGAATGCCGTACGCTTATCCTTTGCTATTTTCATCACCAAAAAGGATATTGATATGCTGGTTGATGCCCTTAACATTATCGCTGTTAGCTAATTTGGCGAAACCTTATTTTTTCTAATAATAAGTGGGTTATCTCTAAAGTTTTACAATGTATATCGACCCACAATAATGAGCGCGAAAATCAAAATAATTAGTACCTTCATTAAAACTATCTTACTATGTTACGAACCTCTATAAGCTTACTGCTTTTTCTATTATTCTTCGGATTTTCATCGGCGCAAAACTCTGTAATCGGATTTAACAGCGAAAGCACTGCCGAACAATTAAAATTGGAATCTGCCTTCGAGAAGAGTTTAAATGCAACCAATTTGGATAATTGGATGCAACACATGGCGGCAGAACCACATTGGGTCGGCACCAAGTTTGGCGAAGAGAATGCAAAATGGATTCAAAAGCAATTTAAATCTTGGGGTTATGACGCCAAGATAGAGACCTATGATATCTTGTTTCCTTATCCTACAGAACGCATTTTGGAACTTTTAGGCCCTACACCTTACAAGGCTAAACTTACCGCTGTTCCGGTAGAGGGCGACCCATTTACCGCACAAGGCGATGCCTTACTCCCTAGTTATAATGCATTTTCGATAGATGGTGATGTTACCGCAGACCTAGTATTTGTCAACTACGGTATTCCAAAAGACTACGAAGAACTGGAAAAACTAGGTATTAGCGTTAAAGGGAAAATCGTAATCGCAAAATATCAAGGTTCTTGGCGTGGAATAAAACCGAAACTAGCTGCTGAAAATGGTGCTATTGGTTGTATTATTTATTCCGACCCACAGGATGATGGGTACGGACAAGGTGATGTATATCCGAAAGGAGCCTATAAGAACAAAACTGGAGTACAGCGTGGTTCGGTTATGGATATGCCTACCTATCCGGGCGATGTTTTAACTCCCGGCTACGGTGCCACAAAAGATGCTAAACGTTTGGACAGAAAAGATGCTCCTACAATAACAAAAATACCGGTACTCCCTATTTCTTATGAAGACGCACAACCTTTGTTGGAAGCTTTGGAAGGTCCGGTAGCGCCTGCATCCTGGCGCGGAGGATTGCCCATCACCTATCACATTGGCCCAGGACCGGCGAAAGTACGTTTGAAACTGGCTTTTGATTGGAAATTGGTGCCGGCCCATAATGTCATTGCCACGATGAAGGGTACGGATTTCCCAGATCAATGGGTCATGCGCGGAAACCACCACGATGCCTGGGTACATGGCGCAAATGATCCCGTTAGCGGAATGGTGGCCCTGATGGAGGAAGCAAGGGCCGTTGGGGAACTGGCAAAGAAAGGTCAAAAACCGAAACGCACCTTGGTCTATTGTGCTTGGGATGCGGAAGAACCAGGTCTGATAGGTTCTACAGAATGGGTAGAAGACCATAAAAAAGAACTGCAACAAAAAGTAGTGGCCTACATCAATACGGATGGAAATGGTCGTGGGTTTCTCGGAGCTGGAGGTTCGCACTCGCTTCAAGCAATGGTAAAAGAAGTTGCCGGCATGGTGAAAGACCCACAAACTGGGGTTTCTGTGAAAGAACGCAGAATTGCGGCTCAAATGGTGAACGGTGGCGATGACGCCTTTAGTCTCTCTGCCCTTGGTTCCGGATCCGATTATACCCCGTTTATTCAACATGCGGGCATCGCATCCTTAAATTTGGGGTTTGGTGGAGAAAATGGCGGAGGAGAATATCATACCATTTACGATACCTATCCACATTACAAACGCTTTAAAGACCCAACCTTTGCCTATGGTGTTGCTTTAGCGAACACTGCAGGAAGAATCACCCTTAGATTGGCCAATGCAGATGTTCTCCCATTTGATTTTAAGGAATGGTACAGTACCGTATCCGGGTATTGGGAGGAAATTAAAACTAATACCGACCAAATGCGAAAGGCGGTTGAAAAACATAATAAGCTTTTAAAATCGAATGCATTTGTGTTAGCATCGGACCCACAGAAGGAATTTAACGCACCGGTCGCCATGAAAGAAGTTCCATACCTCAACTTTGCTCCCGTTCAGAATGAATTAGCGGGATTGAATACTACCATACAAGAGCTTTCCCTAACCAATGGATTCCAAGTTTCTAAAGCAAAACAAGATGAATTGAACAAAAAACTGATGAGTGCCGAACGGATGCTTACCTCTGAAAAAGGATTGCCAAGAAGACCTTGGTTCAAACATCAAATCTATGCTCCCGGATTTTATACCGGTTATGGGGTAAAAACGCTACCAGGGGTTCGGGAAGCTATTGAGCAAAAAGATTGGAAAGAGGCACAAGAACAAATAACGGTGTTAGGCAACACACTAAAGGAATTCAATAATTTTCTTATAGAATTAAACACCTTAACGAAGTAAAAAAAATGGAATCGAACTACATAAAAATATATAGTGGCAACGCTATCATAGGAAAGCGTATTGAGTTAGCCTTACTAGAGCAAGATATCGCACCAATTTACAAAGACGAAGGAGAATCCGCACGACTTGCTGGTTTTGCCTCGTCAATGTTGGGTAACGTAGAACTACATGTAAACCAAGATGAAAAGGAAAAAGCCGTAACTCTTGTTACCAAAATAACAGCTGAATCCAAAGATTAGTTAGCAATTGGGGTTATTATCAATTGTCTGAATTCTATGGGGCCATGGTCTCCCTGTATCATAATCGGACCAGGCGCTGCCTCATCGTTATCCAAGGCTCCACCCGTCATACCTGGTATATTTTGCTCTGAAATTACTGTTTTTCCATTCGCTACAATGGTTACTTTTCTTCCTATTAACGTGATGTCATAGGTTTGCCATTCTCCCGCCGCTTTGGCAACCATTTCATTAGGCGTCAGCAAGCCGTATACACCTGCAAACAAAATAGAGGAAGGCTCGCTTCCTGCGTTATCCGCTATTTGCACCTCATATCGTCCTCTAAGATAAAGACCACTATTACTACCTTCTGGATATCTAAATTCTGCATGCAATTTAAAATCGGTGAATTTTTCTTCTGACACTAAATTGACTCCTGCCTTGTTGCTTGTAAGGATTCCATCGTTTACTGTCCACTGATTCTCACCTTCAAACCTCCATCCCGTTAAATCTTTACCATTAAACAGTTTTTGTGTTTTACCCCACTTAGGATTGTCGGTAACTGCTAGTTTGGGTGCTCTAATGGCTGTCCAATCATAGGTTTTTCCATCTGTATAAACCATAGTACCCTTTAAACCTTCTCCTACTTTTTTACCCCTAAATTGCATATCTGAAGCACCGCCTTCCCACTGTGGCGGAATTGAAAAATAAAATACTTCGTCGAATTTTTTAACCTCGGCAATGGGACGCGCGCTACCCATTGCATAGGTAAATCTACCAATAAGCGTATTGGTCCCGGAATGCTTAATCTCCAACCAAGATGGTAACTCCTTATCCTCATAAGAAACGGTTAGATTCCACGTACCTTCTAGAGGATCGACCTCTTGGGCATAACTATTACCAAAACCTAATACGAACAGCGCTGCTAAGCACTTTAAACCCACATAGAAAACATTTCTCATAATCATATTCATTTTGTTCAAATATACTATATAGTTCTAAAATTTTAGATTAGTAAGAATAAAGATAAAGGTTATATGTCTGAATTATATATGTCTCATGAATATCCCAGTAATTAATGGTGTAAACTTGAGGTTTTCTGTATTACTATAAGGTCATACTGTTTTATTTAGAATGACCTTTATATACTAGATATGTTGTAGTTATAGAGCGAACGTTTAGCGCAAACCTTCAAAGCAGAATATATGAAAATACAGTTACGCCGAATTGCTATACGAGAAAACGCTGTTAGCTCCATAACGGCCATGAGACTTATGATTTCTAAATGATATCTCAGGGATTTCGTTGAATTTTTAGATATAAAAAGAGGATTGGATAAACCTGTAACCCAGATTGAATTTACGGCTGGGAATGGTTTATTCACAAACACCATTTTACTATTTAAAAGCAAATACTAGAGTTAGATAGGCACCATATATGATTGAATAAAAGTATATTAAATGAACTTAACACAACTTTTTTAACCATTTTTACGTTTAATAGCAAAACTATTATAACTATTAGAGTAAATACTCATGAAGGAAAGAAACATTAGTATTGACATTATAAAGTTTATCGCAGCTATTCTTATTACAAACTCAAGTTTTGAAATATTATATCCAATTAGTTCATTTGCAACGGGTGGAACAATGGGCAATTGTCTATTTTTCTTTGCCTCAGGATTCACGATTTTTCTAAAACCCTTGGGACGATTCGACCAGTTCTACAAAAAAAGGATTAATAGGATATACCCGACAGTGTTTGCTTGGGCTTTATTGAGCACCATTTTTTTCGCTAACTCCAAAAATATGGTAGAAATAATTCTTTATGGAGGCGGATGGTTTATTTCATGTATTATGATTCTATATATTTTTCTTTATATCGTAAATAAAACCATGTTAAAAAGGCTACTCTTAAGCGGAATTATATCTTTTATAATCGTCATTGCTTGGTTCTTTTTGATTGAAAAAGATTCAAATGCGTCCTTCTATGGCGATAATTCCTTTTTTAGGTGGGGCTTCTATTTCCTTTTCATGCTTTTAGGGGCGATATCTGGAGTTTACCAAAAAAAGATTACTCATAATTTTGGTAGCAACCTGGCTATCCTTATTCTATTAATCTTGATATTTTACGCTATGTTATACTACTCAAGACTAAATATCATTCCAAAAGAAATAGAAATAATATCAATACTACCCTTGTTGGGAATGACCATATATTTTTATAAGATAGGTAGCACGGAAATTTTAAGGAATATTTATAATCATAAAATATTTGGATCGGCCATAAAGATAATTGGTGGATTATGTCTTGAAATCTACCTGGTTCAAGCGTCGTTATTAACGGCTAAAATGAACGATATTTTTCCAATAAATTTAATCTTAATGTTCCTTATTATTTTGATAGCTGCATATATCCTTAGGTGTGCTGCAAAGTTATTTTCTCAAATCTTTAAAGAACAAGACTTGAATTATAAAGAAATTTTCCGATTGTATTAAATGGAAAAATAGTTTCTCTCAACACGGTCTGTCAGAACTCACCTAAATTACCAACATTATCAACAACCTTTCTAAAATCAGCTAGTAATTCCTCAATAATAAGCGCAGCTGGCTTTATTTCATGAATCAAGGCCGAAACCTGACCAATTTCCAATTCACCTTCTACCATGTCGCCTTCGAACATTCCTTTTTTGGCACGGGCGCGACCCAATAAGTCCTTTAGCTGTTCTTTCGTATAACCGTTGGCATAACCACTTTGTATATCTTCGTAGAACTTGTTTTTTAGCAAGCGCACAGGTGCCAACTCTTTTAGGGTCAACTGGGTATCCCCTTCTTTCGCCGCTACTACTTTTTCCTTAAAAAGCGCATGCGACGAAGCTTCAGTACTTGCCACAAACCTGCTTCCTATCTGCACTGCATCTGCTCCTAAGACTATAGCGGCAAGCATAGCTTTCCCCGTACTAATGCCCCCTGCAGCAATTAAAGGAATTTTAATTTGCTCCTTTACGGACGGGATCAGCACTAAGGTTGTGGTCTCATCCCTACCATTATGTCCACCAGCTTCAAAACCTTCTGCAACCACGGCGTCTACCCCAGCAGCTTCAGCCTTTATGGCAAAAGCTACGCTACTGACAACATGCACAACTGTTATCCCATTTTCTTGTAAATACGATGTCCATGTTTTGGGATTTCCGGCAGATGTAAATACAATTTTTACACCTTGGTCAACAATGATTTCCATCAATTTTTCAATATCAGGATATAGCATAGGAACATTAACGCCAAAAGGTTTATCGGTTGCGTGCTTACATTTTTGAATATGCTCTCTTAATACATCAGGATACATACTACCTGCACCAATAATACCCAAACCACCTGCATTGGATACCGCTGATGCCAATCGCCAACCACTGGCCCAAATCATTCCCGCTTGTATGATTGGGTATTCAATATCAAAAAGTTCAGTTATCCTATTGCTCATAGGTCAATGATTTTTAAATGGATATACGATTCATCGCAATTAAGAAATAACCCCGGAGCCTATCAACTCATCGGCCAAATACCAAGCTACGAACTGACCCTCTTGAATAGCGGATTGCGCCACTTCAAAATCAACATACATTCCTCCCTCTACTTTATATAAGGTAGCTTTTTGCAATTCTTGTCGGTATCGTATCCGTGCCAACACATGAAGCTCTTCATCACAATCCAAACTCAAATCTGGTCTCACCCAGTGTAACTCCTCCTCTTTCACAAACAACGTGTGTCTATATAAACCAGGGTGTGCTTTGCCTTCCCCAGTGTAAATAATGTTGTCTTGAACATCGGTATCTATTACGAACAAAGGCTCCTTGGTACCTCCAACGTTAAGACCCTTCCGCTGCCCTTTAGTAAAATAATGTGCTCCTTGGTGCTCCCCCACAATTACACCATCGGTTATCTGATATTCGGCTTTTTCTGCCCGGAATGCTAACTCTTGAACCTTATTGGCAAAGCTTGGGAGTTTCCGCCCGTAAACTGGGATTGTAGGTGGCACTTGAACTATTTTACCAATTTTAGGTTTTAATTGTTGTTGTAAAAATTCTGGTAGACGCACCTTACCTATAAAACAGAGTCCTTGAGAGTCTTTTTTATCCGCGGTAACCAAATCCATCTTAGCAGCTATGGAGCGTACTTCAGGTTTTGTTAATTCCCCAATAGGAAATAAGGTCTTTGCCAATTGCTCTTGGGATAACTGACACAGAAAATAGGACTGATCTTTATTGGAATCTTTCCCAGCCAACAGCTGATATGTTTTGTTTCCATCGTTATCAGCTAAAATACCTTTTCTACAGTAGTGTCCTGTTGCTACAAAATCCGCCCCTAGTTGTAGTGCGATTTTCATAAAGACATCAAATTTGATTTCACGATTACACAACACGTCAGGATTTGGGGTTCGTCCCATTTTGTATTCCCTAAACATATAATCAACAATGCGTTCCTTATACTCAGAACTTAAATCAACTGTTTGGAACGGAATACCTAGCTTTTCTGATACAATAAGGGCATCGTTACTGTCTTCTAACCAAGGGCACTCCTCCGAAATTGTAACGGAATCATCATGCCAATTCTTCATAAAGAGTCCAATTACATCGTAGCCTTGTTCTTTTAATAAATAAGCAGCTACACTTGAATCTACACCGCCGGACAATCCTATTACCACTTTTTTCATATACCTCTTTTGTCGGTACAAAAATACGAAATTACACGAACCGGTTAATGACCTAAAATGCCGAAGCTTGGATATTCAAGCTATAACAAGAACTATTAACCCTATTAGAAACTTAACCACCGTTACGGATCCCAATTCTAATTGCTCAAGTAATCAGAAAAGAACTTAAAAAATTTTTTTTTGTTAAACTTTTGTAAAATATAAACCAACAAAAGCAACCTTTTGAATAAAAACCCATCTACTCTTGTGTATAGCATTTTCATGGGAACTGTACGCCTTAAACTAGTTATAATAAGGATTAAATGAAAAGAAAAAACGAAATAAACTTTAACAAAACCTTTAAACACATTGATGAAAAGTGTTTATACTTTTACAATAATTATTAAACAATTTAACATTAAAACCCAATAACAATGAGAAATCTAGTAAAAATCTTTAAACCTACATTATTGGCATTTGCACTCGTGTTTGCAGTTTCATGCGATAATGATGATGACAACGATGGCCCAATGATAATGCCAGCAGAGCCAGCCAATATTGTAGAAACAGCCCAGAACAATAACGGATTAACTAGCTTAGTGGCAGCACTAGCGAAAGCTGATGAAAGTACCAACAATGAACTTATTAATACTTTAGGAAATGAAGCAGGGACTTTCACCGTTTTAGCACCATCAAACGAGGCTTTTGCCAATCTTTTGGACCGTTTAGACGGTTTTGATTCCTTAGAGGATTTTAACAGTGAGCAACTACAGGATTTATTGGCAACGATACTAACATATCATGTAGCTTCCGGCGCAGCAGTAGCTTCCACGGACTTAACCGAAGGTATGACCATAACTACGGTACAAGGAGAAAATTTGACCGTAAGTTTGGAAGGTGGAGCTGCATTCATAGACGCAGAAGGTAAGGCCTCCAATGTAGTAACTGCCAACGTTCAGGCCACGAATGGTATTGTTCATGTCATCGATAGAGTATTATTACCTCAAGCGGCAATTAACGCTTTAGAGGGAGTTTTATTAAGCTCTATCACAGATTTAGCCATTGCGACGCCATCGTTAAGTAATTTGGTAGCCGCCTTGGAAGCTGCCGACGGTGATTTACCAACAGTTTTAGCCGGTGATGGACCTTTTACCGTATTTGCACCAACGAATGAAGCTTTCGAAGCATTTTTAGAGGCTAATAATTTTGCAGATGTAGCTGCTGTACCGACAGACGTTTTGACGCAAGTATTGTTGAACCATGTAGTTGCCGGCGCTAATTTCTCAACAGACTTGAGTACAGGATATGTTCCTACATCGTCAACTGCTGGTGTAGGTGGTAGAAACTTAAGCATGTTTGTTGACTTAACAGATGGGGTACGTTTAAATGGCGTCTCAAATGTGAATTTAGACTTAGCGAATATAAAAGCCACGAACGGTGTTGTTCATGTAGTGGATGCCGTAATTGGATTACCAAACATAGTTGACCATGCTGTTGCCAATAGCGCGTTGACATCTTTGGTCGGTGCTTTAACAGCTAATGGAAACACAACGTTTACAGATTTATTATCCACTGCTGATGAAACCTTTACTGTTTTCGCTCCGATCAATAGTGCTTTCGAGGCTTTTGAAAATCCTAATGGAAATGAGATAGCTAATGTATTATCTAACCATGTAGTAGTAGGTGCTTCTGCTTTTTCTGCAGATTTAACAAACTCCTACATTAACACAGCAGCTGAAAATACTGACGGTGATAAGTTAAGTTTATACATAAATACGGATGACGGTGTTACATTTAATGGCTCAGGTGGAGTCGTTGAAGGAAACTTCGATATCGTAGCTACTAATGGTGTAGTACATGCGATAAGCGAAGTTATCGATATTCCTACAGTGGTTACATTTGCCGTTGCTGACCCAACTTTTGCTCCATTAGTAACAGCATTGACTACAGGAACTCCAAATACAGATTTCGTAGCCACACTTACAGGTACAGGTCCGTTTACCGTATTTGCTCCAACCGATGCAGCTTTCCAAGCCTTATTGGATAGCAATATGGAATGGAACGAAGTAGCTGATATAGATGAAGCTTTATTAACGAGTGTATTACAGCACCATGTTGCAAACGGTAATGTTCGTTCCGGTGATTTAACGGCTGATGGCGATACTACCGCTCTGACCTTAGAAGGTGATAACATTGTTATAACACTCCCGGGAACAGACCCTAACATCGCAGATGTAACAGATGGTTCCGGAGCTATGGATATAGGTATTATCGCTGTAGATGTACAAGCAGGAAACGGAGTAATCCATGTATTAAACAAAGTAATGATACCAGACACTACCAATAACAATTAAAAGATTGAATTGGGATAAATTTAAAAGCCGCTCTAAGGAGCGGCTTTTTTTCTATCAATTTTTCAAAATCAACTGTTATTGTGTTTGTTTTGTTAAACTTTTCTAAAATTTAAATAAACAAAAGCAACCCTTTTAGATTTAGCACATCTTCTTAATATGAATAAACAAAATAATACAATTGCTAAATAAAGTTTAGAAATAATCAACAACATAAGGAAGATGACTCCACAAAATCATAAAACGTTGAATAATACCTAAGCAACAATTTTATTAATTAAGTTTTATTTTATCATTAATAAGTTAAACAATTTACCTAAAAACACACATTATGAAAAAAGTAGTATCCATTAAAAGTTTACTTGCGCTTTTGGCGATCGTTTTCGTTGCATGGTCCTGTGACAATGACGAAAATGATGACCTTACCGCAAGAACAGTAGCAGAAAAGAACATTGTAGAAACAGCGGCTGGCGATGACGCCCTTGCCTCCCTTGTAGCGGCATTGACAAGTGCAGATAACAATGAAGGAACAGATCTTATCGGAACTTTAAGTGGAGACGGACCGTTTACCGTTTTTGCCCCTACCAATGCCGCCTTTACAGCATTATTGGAATCTCTTGAAGGTTTTGATTCTTTAGAAGATTTTGATACCGAGGAAGAAAGGGACATCCTGGCCACTATTTTAAAATATCACGTAGTAAGCGGTGTTGCAGCCAAATCTACCGACTTAAGTGCAGATCAAATGATTCCCACGGTTCAAGGGGAAGACGTAACGGTTAGCCTGGAAGGCGGCGTTTTCATTAAAGATAAGCAAGCAGCCGAAGTTCAGGCCGCTAAGGTTGTTATTGCCGATATAGAGGCAAGTAACGGCGTTGTACACGTTATTGACAAAGTATTATTACCACAAGCAATCATTGATGCTTTGAACAATGGAGAAATGACTAATGAAATGGGAACCCTTGTAGATCTTGTAGTTGCTACCGATGCATTGTCTATTTTAGAAGCAGCCGTAATTAAGGCGGGATTAGCGGAGACTTTATCTTCTGAAGGTCCTTTCACAGTTTTTGCTCCCACAGATGATGCTTTTGTTGCTTTGTTAGATATTTTAGGTGATGATTATAACGGCTTAGATGATTTTGATACAGAAGCAGAAATGGCTTTATTAAAGGACATATTGTTATACCACGTTCTAGCAGCCAAGGTTCTAGCTGCAGATTTAGCACCAGGTGAAGTAGGCACAGCACTTGCTGATAATAGTATAGAAGTAATAGCTTCGGGCGATACTTTTGTTATTGGAGACGCTTCTGGAACCGATGCAAATATCACAGCTACTGACATTATGGCTTCTAATGGTGTAACGCATACCATTGATAAAGTTTTATTACCACAATCAGCTATCGATTTTGTAGCAAGCCTTTCGCTTAAGAGTATTGTTGATACCGCAGTTGCAACAGATGATTTAAGTCTATTGGTAGATGCGTTGATTCAAGCTGATGCCGGTTTAGTAGAAACCTTGAATGGCAATGGTCCTTTTACAGTTTTTGCCCCAACAAATCAAGCATTCGCAGATTTATTGGCCATATTGGGAGATGATTTCAATAGCCTCTCAGATTTTGACACAGAAGCAGAAAAAGCACTATTGGTAAAGGTATTGACCTACCACGTTGTTGCCGGCACAGCTGCTTTCTCAACAGATTTGAGCAATGGCCAAAACATAGAAACCTTTCAAGGAGAAAAAGTAGGTATCAATATTAAAGACGGTACGGTACATATTGTGGATGCCACCGAAACGAATGCAGCAGTAACTACGGCAGATGTAGAAGCTACTAACGGTGTTGTACATATTATAAACAAGGTATTATTACCACAAGAAGTATTAGACCTTCTTGCTCAAATGAGCTTGAAAACAATTGTGGAGATTGCCGTTGCAACCGATGACCTTAGTTTATTGGTCGGAGCATTAGGACAAGCTGATGCAGGATTGGTAGAAACGCTTAGCGGTACAGGTCCGTTTACGGTCTTTGCTCCTACCAATGAAGCATTTGTGGGATTATTGAATGCCTTGGGTGATGATTTTAACAGTCTAGCCGATTTTGATACGCAAGCTGAAAAAGATTTGTTAGTGAAAGTACTAACCTACCATGTGGTAGCCGGTACAGCAGCTTTTTCTACTGATTTAAATAATGGCCAGAACATTGAAACATTTCAGGGAGAAAATGTTGGGATTAACATTAAGAACGGTACAGTGCATATCGTAGATGCTACGGAAGATAACGCAACTGTTGTTCTTGCCGATGTTGAAGCGAGTAATGGTGTTGTTCACGTAATAAACAAAGTATTATTGCCACAGGAAGTATTGGATATTCTAAACCCACCTGTACCAAATATCGTTGAAACTGCACAAAGCGTTCCTGACCTAAGTCTATTGGTAGCCGCGTTGGTGCAGGCCGATGCCGGTTTGGTAGATGTATTGAGTGGAGACGGACCATTTACCGTATTCGCACCGACCAATGCAGCCTTTACTGATCTTTTGAACGCGTTAGGCTTCCATAGCTTGGAAGATTTTGACACAGCAGAGGAAAAGGCATTACTAGCCAGGGTTCTCAGTTACCACGTAGTAGCTGGCGCAGCGGTAGCATCGACTGATTTAAAAGACCATCAGCGACTGAATACGCAAAACAACCATGAAGCTCTTTTTGCCATCTTAGGCCATGGAGTACAAATACGCGACAAATCCGGTACAGATGCTAATGTTACAACAGCTGACGTAATGGCAAGCAATGGTATTGTGCATATCGTGGATAAGGTGTTATTACCTCAAGAACTAGTAGACTTACTGCACTAAATTACAATTATTTATATAATGATTTTATCCAAAAACCTCTCAATTTCTTGAGAGGTTTTTTTATACGTTCTTTTTTAAACAACAGAAGTAGGCAGGTTAGCATACAAATACCACCTCTTTACAACTCTATTTTTTTTAAGTAGAAATATAAAGCATATTTACCTCCCCAAATCTTACCAAACCAAACCTTAATCAATGGCAAAAGCCGCTACAGTTTGTAGCGGCTTTTTCTTTTTAATCTTAAAGCAAACCCATTGAACATTTAGATAGGGTTCTTTGAAATAGATACGACTATTCAGCGAGGTTTAAAACCTTTTAAATAGCAAAATTTATTCTAATGCGTTTGGGAGAACTGCTTTTTACTCAAAACTGATGTTTTTAAGCAATGACAAACGGTTTCTCTTAGCTTGATGAATTTAGTGAATGGAACCTTTCTGCAATAAACGAATCACAAACATGGGGATACACAAAAGCTATATGTTTACTTTTTCTTCTGCGCCTCTGCTTGCTCCATCATCTCCCGCATTTTCTTCTGAAACTTGTTCTCCTTTTTAGGTTTCTTTTTGTTCTCCTGTATCTGGGCGTGAATCTTATCGTTGTCCAATATAAAGTTCTTGATGACCAACATGATACCAATGGTAATCATGTTTGAAACAAAATAATAAAGACTTAAGCCACTCGCATAGTTATTAAAGAAAAATAACATCATAAACGGCATTAAATACATGATAAATTTCATGTTGGGCATACCTGGCTGTGTTGGCATGTTCTGTCCTGTGGTCATCATCATATAAAAGAATATGGCAATAGAGGCCAAAATAGGAAATAAACTTACGTGATCTCCATAAAACGGAATAGAAATTCCTTCTGGAAACTGGTAAATGGTATCAAAAGAAGATAAATCGTCCGCCCATAAAAATGGTTTTTGTCGTAAGGCAAAAGAGGTAGGGAAAAACATGAACAAAGCATAAAAAATAGGCATTTGCAGAAATGCAGGTACACAACCGCTCATAGGACTCACCCCGGCCTTGCCATACAACTTCATGGTTTCTTGCTGTTTTTTCATGGCATTGTCCTTAAACTTTTCGCCAAGCTCGGTTATTTCAGGCTTTAAGACCTTCATTTTGGCCTGTGACAAATAAGACTTATAAGTTACTGGAGACATGGCCAAACGTACCAAAATCGTCATGATAATAATTGCAATTCCAGCGGGTAACATTCCCCCTAAAAAGGAATAAAATGGGGTGAACACATATCTATTTATCCAACCAAAAACTCCCCAACCAAAAGGAATGGAATCAACCAAACCTAAATCTTCATAATTTGAAAGTACTTCTATATCCGTAGGACCAAAATACCAGTGCATGTTTTTAGTAAGCTCCCCGCCTTTAACTTCTAAAGGAAGAACGGATTCGTATTCCTTTAGAAACCCAAACGTTCTACTTTCTTCTTCTACAAGATTCTTAGATGTTAGCTCTCCTGTTTTGAACGGCTCATCCGCGGCTAGAATAGTACTGAAAAAATGCTGTCGGTAGGACAACCATTTAATGTCTTCTTCCAACTCTTCATCATCACTTCGTTCCGATAGCTTACTTATTTTATCATCTTCGTAATTATAGGTGAGGCGCGTATATCTATTTTCATATTCCACACTTTTTGAATGCCGGATGGCTTTCAACTTCCAATCCAAGGTAACGGGCTTACCATCAGCAATTACATTATCCAAGCCTTGGCTCCTGATTGTGAAATCTACCAAATAGTCATCTGGTTTAATTTCATATCGGTATTCCAAGTATTGATTGTTGGCAGTTTTCGCTTTTAAAGAAAGAACCTGGTTGTTTCCAGAGCTTGTAATGGAAGGTTCAAAGTATAAATCCTTGGTATTTAAAACACGGTTGTCCGTCGTAGAAAAGGAAAGTCCAAAAGAGGAATTACCATCTTTGACTAGATAAACAGGAATAGAGTCGTAGGTAACAAAATTCTTCATTTTGGCCTCTACTACATGACCACCCTTATTACTTATTTTTAAATATAATACATCATTTTCCAGAACCGTTGTTCCATCAGTTGGCGCGGTATATCCGAATGCCCCGATCTGACTTTTATAATTGGCCACCGCGGTGGAATCTGTCACGTCCAGTACTGGCGTTTCATTCTGCACAGGTGCCACTGTTTCTAACTCGGTAGCCGCTTCTTGAGCATCAACTTGTTCCTGCTGTGCTTCTTTTTCGGCTATCTCTTCCGGTGTTGGGCGGTTTTGATAAAACATGAAGATGAGTATTCCAAAAATCAGTATAAAACCGATTATAGAATTCACATCCATTTTCTTTTCTTCCATCTAAAAAAATATCTCGTTAATAAGGTAATCTTTTGGTTTATAACACAAAATCAACGTTGCGAATACAAATATATGTCCAAATACGGAGTATATGCCATACTGGCATTAGTTTATGCCTTTTTATGCGCCAAGGCAGCCTTTACAAATCCAACGAACAACGGGTGTGGATTAGCAACCGTACTCTTATATTCCGGGTGATATTGAACGCCTATAAACCAAGGATGGTCTTTTAGTTCTACAATTTCAACTAAATTAGTTTCACTATTAATACCTGAGGAAATCAACCCTGCATTCTCTAATTGTTCTTTATACCTATTGTTAAACTCATATCGGTGACGGTGGCGCTCCTTTATTTCTTTTGCTCCGTTATATATGTTCTGAACAAGGCTCCCATTCAACAATTTACAGTCCCAAGCCCCTAAACGCATGGTGCCGCCTTTATTGGTTATTGTTTTTTGCTCCTCCATTAAATTAATCACCGGATTGTTGTTATTCTCCACCATTTCCGTAGAACTGGCATCCTCTAAATTAAGCACGTTTCTGGCATATTCTATAACCGCCATTTGCATTCCCAAACAAATACCTAAAAAAGGAATTCCAGCCTCGCGTGCGTGCCTAACGGCCTGTATCTTACCTTCTATTCCGCGTTCTCCAAAACCTGGCGCTACCAAGATACCATCTAGCCCTGCTAGCTTTGCTTGGTAATTTTGATCGTTTATATATTCCGAATGTATCGATTTAACCTTAACCTTCACTTCATTACTAGCACCCGCATGGATAAACGACTCCAAAATAGACTTATAGGAATCCTGTAATTCTACATATTTACCAACCAGACCTATGGTAACTTCGTCCTTTGGGTTTTTATGTCGTTTTAAAAATTCTTTCCATTGGGTTAAATCCGGTTCTATTTCATCCGGAAGATTCAATTTTTTAAGGGTAACTGTATCTAGGCCCTCGTCTTGCATTAAAATTGGCACATCGTAAATTGTGGAGGCGTCTATACTTTGAATAACTGCTTCTCGTTTTACGTTACAAAACAGTGCTAACTTGTCCTTTATTTCATCTGAAATCTCATGCTCTGTTCTACACACCAAGATATCGGCCTTTATACCGCTTTCCATCAAAGTCTTTACAGAGTGTTGTGTTGGCTTGGTCTTCAATTCACCTGCCGCAGAAAGGTAAGGCACAAGTGTTAAGTGGATCACGATAGCATTATTATCGCCCATTTCCCATAACATTTGTCTCACCGCTTCTATATAGGGTAGTGACTCAATATCACCAACAGTACCGCCAATTTCGGTAATAACAATATCATAATCACCGCTATTACCTAAAAGCTGTACCCGCTCCTTTATTTCGTTCGTAATGTGAGGGACTACCTGCACCGTTTTACCAAGAAACTCACCACGTCTTTCTTTATCTATTACGCTTTGATAAATTCTACCTGTGGTTACATTGTTGGCCTGTGACGTATTTACGTTTAGAAAACGCTCATAATGACCTAAATCCAAATCGGTTTCCGCACCATCATCGGTAACATAACATTCGCCATGCTCATATGGGTTAAGGGTCCCAGGATCTACGTTAATGTAGGGATCTAACTTCTGAATCGTAGTTCGGTATCCGCGGGCCTGTAAAAGTTTAGCCAACGAGGCCGCAATAATTCCTTTTCCCAGGGATGAAGTAACTCCTCCCGTAACGAAGATGTATTTGGTTTGTGACATGTTTGATTTCTGTGTTACGGGACACAAAGTTACAAATTGACATTAGAACTTACTCAGTTTCCTTAGGAAAATCTTTTTGAATTCGTTTGACCAAAGATTCCAACTCGTTAATCTTTATTTCCAAAACAGATTGAAGCATTTCACCCAATTTTCCAGTTGGGAATCCTGTTCGCCGGAACCATACTAAATATGGTTCTGGCAAATCTATTAGATACCAACCTTTATACTTCCCAAATGGCATTTTATAATGCGCCAACTCAATTAAAGCACGTTTATCAGGTTTTAATTCCATTTTTTAAATCTAAAAAAATTATATTTAGAATCGCTTTTAAAAACCATAGAATGCAAAGACGTAAATTTTTAGGCACCACGGCGGTTGCCTCCGTTGGACTCCTAGCTACGAGCACTCTAAATGCCAAAGAACAGGCAATTTCGGCTGCCACAAAATTAAAACACAATATAAACCATAGCGCATGTTATTGGTGCTACAACAGTATTCCCTTAGAAGATTTTCTTAAAGCCTTAAATGAATTAGATGTAAGAGCCGTAGATTTGGTAGGACCGGATGATTGGCCGCTGTTAAAAAAATATAATATCCATGCCTCTATGTGTTGGGGAGCGGAAATTAGCCTTACCGAAGGATGGAACGACCCTCAGCACCATGACACGCTAATCAAGAATTACACCGAGATGATCCCAAAAGTAGCAGAAGCTGGTTATACCAACCTCATTTGTTTTAGTGGGAATCGAAGAGGTATGGAGGATACCACAGGATTGGCGAACTGTGCTAAAGGGTTAAAGCAGATTATACCCTTGGCAGAAAAATATGGGGTCGTCATACAAATGGAATTACTAAATAGTAAAGTGGACCATAAAGACTATATGTGCGATCATACTTCATGGGGTGCGGCCCTTTGCGATGCTATTGGTTCCGAAAATTTTAAACTGCTTTACGATATTTACCATATGCAGATTATGGAAGGTGATATCATTAGGAATATAAGAGAATTTCATCCCTATATAGGACATTACCATACGGGTGGCAACCCAGGCCGTAACGAAATAGACGAAACCCAAGAATTATACTACCCTGCTATTATGAAAGCTATCTTGGACACCGGCTACACAGGTCATGTTGCACAGGAGTTCATCCCCACTTGGGCAGATAAAATAGACGCGCTAAAACAAGGAGTTACTATTTGTGATGTATAATTTGGTTGGCAGATAGTAGTAATTAGAGTGTAGTTCCGAGTTCTTGCGATACATTTCGTTAATTAAGATGGCGCTTTTGGTTCCGGATTCTGCCAATTCAGATTTAAAATTCAAGCTTGGATTTTGTACTATATTTCGTTTTTAAATTTTTTATACCGCAAAATAACAAGCTAAAACCAAGTGAAATGAAAAGTAGTACAGCATTAAAAGTCGAGGAGAAAAAGCTTGTAACCGTAACTTCGGCCCTAGGAGGGCTGCTTATTGTAATGTTAGCTGTCTGTATTTACGGAACGTTTAAAAATGGTATTGATTTTATGACGTTTTTACCCATTTTCTTTTTACCAATGTTGCTCATCAACATATTTAAAATACGAAAGTTAAGAAAGGAAATAAATGAACGAGAATAAAGCAGAACGCTTAATTTCTGCATCATTATAAATAAATACCAAGCATACAGTAAGACTATTCAACTATATTTAACCTTCTTTTAAGGCCATTGTTATTTTCAACTTCCACTCCGCTTGTTTCTCCAAATTCCTGGAAAAGTTCGTTTCTGCATCGTATAAATTCTGATATACGTTCAACTCTTCGTTTATTTTACGATAAATGGATTTGACCTTTGCCTTAACTGTACCATAGGTATACCGTTCACGCTCCAAACGTTTCTTTAGTTTTCTAGCATATAGTTCCGAAATATCGAAGTGTAATTGTTCGTGACCCAAAATAACGTTATTACATATTTCCGGTTTATACCATGATTTAGTTGGATAAAAAAACGTGTCTATTTTAAAGTCTACCAGTATACTATCCTGGGTGCCAGAAGTAGAAAAGCTATAGGTAATACCACTAGCCGTAATTGCAGCGGCTCTTGAATTTGATGGTATAGCTCCTTTAAAATCTTCCCAGGCAAGGCGTTTATCAGAACGCCAAGAAATAGTTTCATAATCTTGTTCTAATATGAACCCTATCACAACACATATAAATAAAGCCGTAACGTATTTTATTGTTTCCAAGAATAAGAAATATCTTTAAAAATTGTCTTCTCATCTAAATGCCTCTAAACTTTTCATAACATGATACGGCATCAGAGTTTATGTGAGTTCACGCTCCAATAACGTTAAAAACACTACATTGAAAGTAACTCTAACCTTAGTGTTAGTCCACTTGTTTTATTCTCATGTCCTCATAGGCCATGATGTAGGATGCCTGATTAAAGTACCCCGAAGTAACGTCTTGGTCATAATCGAACTTATTCCCGTTATACTCGGTTGTACCAATGAATTTTGCAGTATCCATTAAATTATTCTTATAAGCCAATTTTAATAGGATATCATAAGTTACATCAAATCCGCGTATCGCAAATTTATCTGGCTCTTCCCCAAATTTTTTACGATACCGTGTCACAAAGGAATTGTTGTAAACTTCTCGATACACGGATGGATAGGTGAAATTAAGATTAGATAAATGCGTGCTGGAAATAACATCATTTTCAAAACCATTATTGTAGTTTGTCGTAAACATCCTCAACTTAAGCTTCTCTTTACTCTTTTCGATATCTAATAACGCATTGTTGAACGCATTTAAAATCGATACAACACTTGAAATCAACTTAAAATTATCGGATTCTACAAACACCCAATTCTCTTGAGTTTCACTCAGTAAACTGCCAAGTATGTCTCGATTAATCCCTATATTTTTTTCCTCTTCCCTCACCTTCAAAACTTTAGCATTAGGAAAATTTTGAACCAACATCTCTTCAGCAAGTCTACTTTTATCATCGGCTATAATGACTATGTTTTCATCCGTATAGTTCTTCTTTACATAGTCTATCATATGCTTTCTGAGCAAATTATCATCGGTATAAGAAAAGAAAACGTTCTTTAGGCTGATGTCACTTTTCGCCCTAACGGGAGCTACAACTGGGACATTATAACTAGACGCCTGTACAGCCACCTCCTTCATGGATAATTCATCTAAGGGACCAAATATTGCGTTGTAATCGGAAAGTCGTTCCCCCAACAAAATCTGTTTGGTTTTAGCAACGTCCAATTGATTATCAAATGTTTTTACATCAACAGATACACCCAAAGAAGCCAAGGAATCTATAGCTACTAGCGCCCCTGAGTACAACCCTAAGCTGTATTTTAAACTGTTTCTGTTCTCTATGGTCCAAGCTACCTTTTCTTTATCGGAAAGGTCCAATTTATCCAGTCTAAAGGGCAATAAAAATAGGATTTTGGGACGCATTGCCGTGTTAACACTATCCAACAGATTTACCTTGTCCAAAATTAGGGCATTCCTAACTTCAAAATTACCTACCTGTTCTTTAGGGAGTTTTAAAATCATCCCCGCTTTTAAGCCGTTTTTTAAATCAGGATTTAAACTAACCAAATCTGCCCAAGACATTCCGAATTTTCGAGTCAACCGAAACTCGTTCTGTTTAGGCTTTACTTCATAAAAGATATAATTATCCGTATTTATTTCTCCCGAAATGACCTCGGTCTCCGGAATACGTATCACCATGCCCTCTTTTAAGCCTCCTTGTTCGGTTATTTCTGGATTTAAACGGACAATTTCATCAGATTTCACCCCAAATTCCTTCTCTAACCGATAAAAGTTCATTTTACCCGGAATCGTATAGGACGTATACAATTGTGTCTGTTGTTCGGCAACCGTACTGCCGGCTATTTTAGGCATTAAAAGCTCGTAACCCTCGGCCAAATAATTTGTGTTTTGGGAAAGTGTTGGATTAAGCACCAACATACTATCAATGGTGATACCATATTTATGCGCAATGCTCCACCTAGTCTCCTTTGATTTAACAGTATATTTTTCGTAGGCATCAGGGTCTATGGTATTCTCAGTTTCAACCACCTTCTCGTATTTGGGAATACGAATCTGCATTTTCTTTTCTAGCTGGGAAGCATATAATTGTTTGTTGTATTTCTTAATCTCATCCTCCGTAACATTATATCGCTTGGCGATTCCGTAGAGTGTTTCCCTTTTTCTAACTTTATGAGTACTGAATCCAATGGGTTCCCGTTTCTTAACGGAATCCTGCATCACATTTTTCATTAACGCCCGCACATCCGAAGCGTTAGAAGGGCTATTTACACTCCCCTCGGGTACCACCAAGATGGTATTTACCGCTAACGTATCACCTTCTTTTATTTCTTTGTTATATTGGAGAATGCTTTCAGTGGAGACACCGTACTTGGCTGCCACGCTAAATAAAGTTTCTCCCTGTTTAACGGCATGCGTAGTAAATTTTTGTGCCAACATTGTAGTGGTTGACGCAATGCAAAGCAATAAGGTTGCTAAAAGTGTTTTTAAACTATTTTTCATTTTATTCCCATTCTATGGTTGCCGGAGGTTTTGAACTTATATCATATACGACACGATTCACTCCAGGGACTTTATTGATGATATCATTTGATGTTTTTTGTAAAAACTCATAAGGTAAATTCACCCAATCTGCTGTCATTCCGTCGGTACTTTCTACGGCCCTTAAAGCTACACATTTTTCATAAGTACGTTCATCGCCCATAACCCCTACGCTATTTACAGGCAAAAGCATAGCGCCGGCCTGCCATACTTTATCATACAATCCCCAATCTCGTAATCCTTGAATAAATATATGATCCACTTCTTGTAAAATAGCTACTTTTTCTCTTGTGATATCCCCTAAAATACGTATTGCCAATCCAGGCCCTGGAAAAGGATGACGGCCCAACCGCTCTTCTCCTACATCCATACTGGCACCAACACGCCGTACTTCATCCTTGAACAACATTTTTAATGGTTCTACGACTTTCAATTTCATAAAATCTGGCAATCCGCCCACGTTATGATGACTTTTAATAGTAGCCGAGGGTCCTCCCGTACCAGAAACCGACTCTATAACGTCTGGATAAATGGTGCCCTGTGCCAACCATTTGGCATCTTCCACGAGGTGGGACTCATCATCAAAAACCTCTATAAAAACCCGTCCAATAATTTTACGTTTAGTCTCAGGGTCACTTTCTCCTGCTAAGGCATCCAAAAAACGTGCCGAAGCATCTACGCCTTTCACATTTAAGCCCATACCTTCGTATTGCTTTAAGACATCTTCAAACTCGTTCTTTCTTAAAAGACCGTTGTTTACGAAAATACAATGCAGGTGCTTGCCAATGGCCTTATGCAATAAAACCGCTGCTACGGTAGAATCTACACCGCCAGATAATCCTAATATCACCTTATCTTCTCCTATTTTTTCTTTGAGACTAGCCACGGTGGAGTCCACAAAAGCATCTGGTGTCCAAGTTTGGGCAACGCCTGCTATGTGAACCAAGAAATTTTCCAGCAGCTGTTTACCATCTGTGGAGTGATATACCTCTGGATGAAATTGAATACCATAGGTTTCTTCCCCGTCAAATTTAAAGGCTGCATTCTCTACATCGTGCGTACTAGCTAGTAGTCTAGTATTTTCCGGAAGTTTTTTAATAGTATCGGCATGACTCATCCATACTTGGCTACCAATAGTAATTCCCCTTAAAAAAGGATGGTCGGAATCAACAGCGGAAAGATTTGCCCTTCCGTATTCACGAGTATTCGACTTCTCTACATTACCCCCGTTAAAATGGGCTAGATATTGCGCTCCATAACAAACACCCAGTAATGGCTTTACACCTCTTATCTGAGAAAGATCCGGATGCGGTGCATCTTCTGCCCTAACCGAAAATGGCGAGCCTGATAAAATCACCGCCTTGTAGGTGTCCAAGTCGGCAGGCACTCTATTGTATGGTTTTATTTCACAGAAAATATTGAGTTCGCGCACCCTTCTCGCGATGAGTTGTGTATACTGCGAACCGAAATCTAAAATAAGGACATTATTTTGCATGTGCAAAAATAGGAAAATAGCAAATTTGAGGAAGTGTTCTACACAGATATTTGTGATAGGTTTTTAACAAAAAAAATAATAGGGCAATTGCGCTGTATGGTTTTCCCAATTAGTTAACCTAAGCATATACAACCTACACCTTGAAACCTTATAGCTAACAACAAATAGGTATATTTATCGTTTCAAACTTAAAGCGTTAAAATGAAACACATAACAGCAATTATTTTCGGAGCGGCAATCGTAATTGCCGCCTATTTTTTAGGTAATGCATACGTAAATAGAGCAAATCCTCCGCAAATCATTTCCGTTACCGGATTGGGAAATGAAAACTTTACGTCTGACCTTATCGTATGGGAGGGACAATTCTCTACCAATAGTGGTAATCTTAAAGCAGCTTTTGAGCAATTGAACAACGATAAAGATATAGTCCGTTCATACTTGGTTTCTAAAGGAATCGATGAAGGAAATATCATTTTTAATAGTGTGCAAACTACAGAGCAACGGGATAACAAGTATGAAAACGGAAATTTTGTCGGGAGTATTTTCCGGGGATATCAATTAACGCAAACCGTAAAAATAGAATCTCAGAATGTTGCCGTTATCGAAGGTATTGCGAGGGAAATAACGGAATTATTAAATAAAGGAGTACAGTTTAACTCTTACCAACCTAGATATTACTACACCAAGTTGGCAGACTTAAAAATTGAAATGATTTCAAAAGCTACCGAAGACGCACGCCTTAGGGCAGAAAGTATTGCTCAGAATTCAGGAAGTGGTTTAGGGGAATTGATTTCGGCGAAAATGGGGGTTTTTCAAATCACGGGCCAAAATTCCGGGGAAGATTATTCATGGGGAGGCTCCTTTAATACATCGTCAAAAAACAAAACAGCTTCCATTACTATGCGCTTGGATTATAAGGTAAAATAAGTTGTTTTACTAAAACAAAAAAGACAGGAAACAGCCCTTTCTTTTTATGTTTAACGAATCATTATTTTCTTGCCGTAACCAACAGGAATGCAAAAAGCTTGGGAACCACCCCAAGCTTTTTTATCTAAATCAAAAACCAACCAAAGACGAATTATTTTAGAAATAATTCAAAATTCTTTTTCATAGCATTTAGTATAAAACAACTCAGTTTCATTTTACCCTACTTTAAATCCTATTTTTTTATACTTTTAAATAAATAGCAGTATAATGACCGAACAATTTTTAGAGGAAGCCAAAGCAGAATTACGGAAAAGCCTTGTAAAAAAGGGGCATCCATTTCGCTATTTCACCCTCGCCACAGTTGGCCTGGACCCAATGGCGCGTTTGAGAACAGTTGTTCTTCGCAAAATTACAGATGACCTTAAACTAATTTTTTATACCGATCGGCGTTCAAAAAAAGTCATACATATTACCGAAAACCCCAAGGTAAGCCTGTTATTTTATCATCCTAAATTAATGCTTCAGCTTAAAATTGAAGGAAAAGCCAATGTTATTGTAGATGAAGCTATACTAAATACCTACTGGCATGGAATACAACCAAATAGCAGAAAAGACTACATCACTGAACGTGCTCCAGGAAGTACCTTAAAAAATCCGGATGAAGTACAATACCTAAACGAAGACAACCATTTTTGTATGGTAGAAATAGAACCCTTTAAAATAGAATACCTCAAACTAAAGCGCCCGAATCACATTAGGGTACGCTTCTCCAAAGACAGTGACAAATGGCAAGGAGATTTTTTAGTGCCTTAAACTTAAAAGCAGTTTTCTTTGCTCTATTCTATTCCATACTATTTAGAATAGCCAAAATATCTTGTTCAGTGGTATCAGGATTTATAAAGCAAAACCGACTTACCGTTTCATAACCCTCCATGGTTTTCCATTTGGTAGGGGTTACCAATGCAAAACCTGCTTCGTGATTATTATAGGTCCAATTGCGATAATCGTCCGGTGTCCACCCCTTTCTGCGATAGAGAACACATGACAAACTAGGCTCCCGAACCAATTCCAACAATGGATGGGCTTCAATCAGCTTTCCTGCTATTTTAGCTAGCTTTATGCCCTCTTCCACCGCCCAGGCGTATTTTTCCGTACCATGTGTTGCCAAGGAATACCAGAGCGGTAAACCGCGCAAACGTCTTGTTAATTGTATTTGATAATCAGAAGGATTAAAGCCGTGTGCACCTTCATCCTTGAATATTTCTAGATAAGAACCTTCTTGTGAATGTGCTTCTTTGGCCTCTTCGGGATTTTTATAAAGTACTGCGCCACAATCATAAGGTGAAAACAGCCATTTATGAGGGTCTATGGTAACACTGTCTGCCCGTTCAATACCATTGAACAAATGCCGAACCGATTTCGCGGCCAAAGCACCTCCGCCGTAAGCGGCATCTACATGAAACCAAAACCCTTCCCTTTCACAGACCTCGGCTACACCCATTAGGTCATCTATTATTCCCGCATTGGTAGTGCCTCCTGTAGCTACTACCGCAAAAACACGTTCTCTTTTAGACGAATCCAGACTATTGATTACCGTTTGTAATGCGCTACCGGACATCGCGTCTTCCGTTTCTACCAAAAGCACATCTACGTCTATAACCTTGGCCATGGCCTTAATTGAAGAATGTGCTCCAATAGAAGTAACCATTAGCCCTTTTACATTCTGGTTGTTAGGGTCTTTTCGCCATTTCTCCCGGGCGGCTACTAAAGCAGAAAGATTCGCCGCAGTACCACCACTTGTGAACACACCGAATGCCGGTGCGGGCATTCCAGTTAGAGACACCAGCCATTGCATAGCCTCGTTCTCACAGAAAATACCACCTGCACCTTCCATCCAATACGCCCCGTGGATACTAGAAGCCGAAGTCACCAAATCAAACAAAATGGCTGCCCTCGTAGGCGCGGCAGGCACAAAAGCCAAATGTCTGGGATGATCTATAGGGACTGTGGCCTTAACCAAAACATCTCTATAGAGCTCAAAAGCCTTTTCTCCTCCTATTCCATTGCTGGTAACTGTTTCGCCTACCAACAACCGTAATTCTGCTTCCGTCTTGGGTTTGCCCAATTCGGGGTTGGTTTTTGTTATACGATTAATCGCATATTTGACCACATCTAAGGTCATTTCCACCATTTCGATATCTATATCGTGCATACTAAAATTTTAAATGTATTTATTCATACAAAAATACGCCCTCTAATAGAAGCAAAATAAACAAGGTATCCTTTTCTTTACCAAAATCAACGAGCCGTTCCAATGGAATCCTACCCATAAGATTTTCCTTTCCGATGAGAACTTCTACTCCATCTATATTTTTACATTTAGAAACAGGTAGCGAAAAATCGTCTTTGGACAAGACCTCTGAATCCCGATTCAAGACACGTACATTTCCACCATAGGTTACATTGGGCAATATCCATTTTTTGGTGGTATAACGATTGTTCAAAACTTCCGAAAGCGGCTCAAACCCGTATGTACGCTAGACCGAATATCCAAAATCTTCTCTATAGGAGTCCTTACCACTTGGATTGCGATGACCAATAAGAATAATTGAAATAGCCCAGAAGACCATTTATGAATTGACTTAAATTCAACCCAACGAATCAGTAGTACCACAAAGGGTAACAACAAAGGCAACAGCCAACGTTCCTCTACTTTTTGCACATTAAAAACGATAAAGAATAAAAGTAAAACTGACAATTGGACCAACCCAAATTTCATGAACCAATCCGTTTTCGGCTTACTAAAACTGACCCGTTTTAAGACGTAAGCTATGGCAACCACAACCAAAAGGGGAGCCATCAGCTTTAGGAAGGTTAATAACAGTGAAAATAGCGGCCCATTACCATAAAACACAGTACTCGTCTTGCTTTCGGTTTTTAATGCGATACTATCACGTAATTCCGTAAAATAGCCATCCGGTCCCAATAACCAATACGCATGAGGAGCTAAAAGCAAACCCGCGAGAACAATCGACAATAGCATCTTTTTGTTAAAAAAATCTGCCTTAACCCATTATCGAAAAACAGAACCAACCCAAAAGCCACTAAAAAAAGTACATAATTATATTTGGACAATACCCCTATACCGACAACGAATCCCAAAAGTGCATAATTGATCCAAGTCTTGTCTTGCAATAAACGCTGGATTACTATAAAAGATAATAAAATAACTAAGCACAGAAGCGAGGTATGTGAAAGTCTTCTAAACGTAAAATCGATAAATACCGGTACCAAGACTAGGGTAAAAACTGCGAGTTCGGATTTTTTTTCATTTAAGCGCATTATCTTACCAAAATGCGCTAACGAGACTAAAATACTTGCAAATATAGCGCCTCTGAGTACGGAAAAAGAACCCTTTTGCACTCCAAAAATTTGGTTTATCAAATATTGCAGCCAAGCATATAAAGGAGGTTGATCGTCATAGCCCCAACGCAGCCATTGCGAATAATAGGCTTGTTCTGCATCTTCCAGTTCCAAGGCGCTTTTAAAAAAAGTAATACCGGTAATGGCCAAAAAGGATAACATGGAGACTAGGCCAATTTTCTGTTTGAAAAGCGGGCCCAAAAACATACTATTCTGCCGTAAGAATAACGAATTCCTGTTTGAGCGGATTCAAAGCTTTGAACAACATAGGTATCAGTGATTCCCCATATTCCAAATATAATTCCGAGAAATTAAGATTACGCTCTTGTAACGATTTAGTTGGGAAGAGTTCATTTTGTATTTCTGCCAGGCGGGATACGTGGTCGGCCAATTTTCTTTTCTGAGCCTTTAACAAGCGTTTCTCTAAATGGTCCAGTCCTTTTTTCTGTTTTACTTCCTGAGCCTTTACGGCACCTAAAAATGATTTATCGGTTTGTTCTGCCAATTCGTATAGGCCTTTAAACTGCTCTTCCAACAGCTTTTTTGGGGTGTAAAATCAATATCGATATTGGAAACTTGTCTAATCTTTTTGTTGATGAGCGTATTTTGTTTCAAGAAAATATCTTCTATTGCAATAGATAGTTTTTGCAACTTTTCCTTCTGTTTTTGGGTGATGATCAAGGCCGAATTACGAAGCAATAACATTGGAAAGGGGACTTGCATCGCCGTAAATGACGATTTTAACTCTAACCAATAGGCCAGCTCTCCTCCCCCGCCTATATAACACAGATTAGGTAATATAACTTCTTGGTAAAGTGGCCTGGCGATTACGTTGGGTGAAAATCGCTCTGGATGCGCTTCCAATTCTTCCAATAATCCTTCTTTGGAAAATTTGATGTCCGTATCGTTAATAACATAGCTGCCCTCTCTCTCCACGATACGTTCGCGTAGGCCATCAACCAAATAAAAAAAATTAATTTCCCTTGGGTTTACCTGTACCCCATAATCGGCTGGCAATCCTTGTAATTTATCAATAGTCTCAGTAACAGCTTTATGTGAAGTCTGTTCAAGAATATCTTTTTTGGTATAGGGAATCAATAAACGTTTTAAATTGGCATCATCACCATCTACTATAACCAAGCCGTAGGCACCAAAAAGTTCATTGGCCAAAAATCGGGTCGCATTCGTTAAATTATCGTGCTTTAGATAGGCGCTTTCAAAAAGCTCCTTTAACTCTTGAGCATTGGTGCTCGTACCCAAAAGGTTTAAAAAGGTAGTAAGCACCTCTTCCAAGCCGTCGGTGCCCAAATGCCCAACCGCACCCGATGCTTTTTTATTCCATTGTACTTTTTTCCCTTTAAAGTTAAAATAGTTGATTTCCTCAAAATCATGATCTTCCGTAGCCATCCAATATATTGGAACAAAATGCTGCTCAGGATGTTGCTTTTTTAGCGTCTCACAAAGATTAATGGTAGAAATAATTTTATAAAGAAAGTATAAGGGACCTGTGAACAGGTTTAATTGATGCCCTGTAACCACAGTAAACGTATTTTCATCGGATAAGGCTGCAATATGCTTTTCGGTTGACTTGGATATTGCATAGTTTTTATATTGATGCTTTAAGGCTGTTTGTAAGACCTTACGATTTTCCAATGGAAAGCTTTTCTTTTTCTCTGCTATCTGCAGCTCAAAATTGGCCAAATTGGGAAAATGATTATAAAAAGGTGCTAGTTGGACCTCCTCGGCAACATAATCACATATCAGCTTAGAAAAATAGCCAGTTTTTTGAAAGGGCAAACAGTCAATATCCATAGTCACAAAAAAAATAAAGGTGCTGGTAAAAATTCACTTCATTACAGATTCTAAAAATACATTAATTAGATGGAAATCGAGTTTTTAGGTCGATAAACAAAAATAGAAATCCCAAGGGTCTTATTCAGTAAGAATTTATTAGATTTGAAGCTATCGATTTTAACCTGTGAACATGAAGAGATTTTTACTTACACTTTTGGTCAGTCTACCATTACTAGCCAATGCACAACTAAAATCCCCATCAGAATTTTTGGGATATGAACTAGGCAGTCAGTTCACGCGGCACCATCAGGTACTGGATTATTATGAATACTTGGCTGAGCAGGAGCCCAATCGAATGGTTTTAAAGGATTACGGACTTACCAATGAGCGAAGACGTTTGGTACTGGCCCACATATCATCCGCAACCAATATGTCACAATTAGAAACGATTCGTACAGAACATTTAAAAAACACTACCGGAGAAGGACAACCAGAAAAAGCCATTGTTTGGTTAAGCTACAATGTACATGGTAACGAGAGCGTGAGCACGGAGGCTTCTATGCAAACCATCTACGATTTACTTACCAAAAAAAGCAATTATCTAGAAAACACAGTTGTTATAATAGATCCTTGCATAAACCCAGATGGTCGAGATCGATATGTAAATTGGTACAACCAGTATAAAAATTCACCCAATAATGTAGACCCAAATTCCAAGGAACACCATGAGGGGTGGTGGAGCGGTCGGAGCAACCATTATATGTTCGACCTAAACAGAGATTGGGCTTGGTTAACGCAGGTAGAAAGTCAACAACGCTTAAAAGAATTTAACAAATGGTTACCTCATGTTCATGTAGATTTTCATGAGCAAGGTGTAAACAATCCTTACTATTTTGCGCCAGCGGCAGAACCATATCATGAAGTTATTACCGATTTTCAACGCGATTTCCAAAAAACCATCGGTAAGAACCACGCCAAGTATTTTGACGCAAACGGTTGGTTTTATTTTACAAAAGAAGTTTTTGATCTTTTGTATCCAAGTTATGGAGATACCTACCCTACTTACAATGGCGGTATAGGGATGACATACGAACAGGGTGGTAGCGGCCGTGCCGGATTGGGAATCATTACAAGCATTGGCGACACCCTTACGCTAAAAGACCGTATCGCACACCATTATACGACGGGTCTTTCAACTGTAGAGGTAGCCAACAACAATGCACAAAAATTAAACGATGAATTCAAGAAATTCTATGACAACAAAGACTTTAAGTATAGAAGCTATGTTTTAAATGGTAACCAGGATAAATTAAATACCTTAGCACGCTTACTTGATCAGCACCAAATCGAGTATGGCTTTGGAACCAATACGGCTGCAAAAGGGTTTGACTATAATACAGGTAAAACCGGAAGTATAAAAGTCTCTGAAAATAGCATGGTGATATCCACCGACCAATCTAAAGGAACTTTGGTCAAGGTTCTTTTTGAACCGAAAGCAAAATTGAGTGATTCCGTAACGTATGATATCACTGCGTGGTCCTTGCCTTATGCTTATGGTTTGGATGCCCTGGCCTCGGAAGGTAGCATAAGCCAAAATAAAAAAATGGTGGCAACATTGTCCGCAGTTAACAAAATTAATGCTACAAACTACGCTTATGTGAACGATTGGAATAGCATAACTGACGCTAAATTTTTAGCTGCCTTGCTGAAAAACAAAATTAGGGTACGCACGGCACATAAACCTTTTTCTGTCGATGGGAACTCCTACCTACGTGGAAGTTTAATCATCACGTTAGCGGATAACAAAAACCATAGCGATTTTGTAGGCACTATGAAATCGATTCTAACAGATCATCCTGAAATTGATTTGAATGTTGCTACTACCGGATTTGTTGACAGCGGGAAGGATTTTGGTTCAAGCTATGTAGATATGATTCCGAATGCTAAAATTGCGGTTTTGGCCGGTGACCCTACCTCCACGCTTAGATTTGGTGAAATATGGCACTTTTTTGAGCAGCAATTAGAATATCCCATTTCAGTATTGGACGAAAGCTATTTTAACCGGGCAAATCTTTCTAGCTATGACGTTTTAATCCTCCCGGATGGCTATGGTTACGGTAGTTTCCTGAAGGAAAATTTAATGGATAAAATTACGGATTGGGTACGTGCTGGTGGCAAATTGATTTCCATGGGCGGTTCTATTGATGCATTGGCAACGGATAAAAGTTTTAAAATAAAGAAAAAGCAAACCGAAAAGGACACAACCGTAAATTTAAATTCTTTTGATGTTTCGGAACGCGAACGTATAAAATTTGCCATTACAGGTGCTATTTTTAAAACTACCGTAGACCCTACAAATCCTTTGGCCTATGGCTATGACGATAACTACTTTACGTTAAAACTGGGTAACCGGGCTTATGATTATTTAGATGGTGGCTCGGCTGTATATTTAGCAGCAGGTCAAAATGAGCCCATCTCAGGTTTTGCAGGTAGCGAAGCCATAAAGCAAATTGATAGTACCTTGGTATTTGGAACACAGAATATGGGTCGTGGTCAAGTGATTTATATGGTGGACAACCCGTTGTTTCGAGGGTTCTGGGAAAACGGAAAACTGTTCTTTGCCAATGCACTATTTATGGTGAACTAAAATACAGCTCCAATGAAAGAATACAAGGTTGAAACATTGATTTATTACAGTAAGATTACGCTCGACACCAAGCATATTGCAAAATCGTCAAAAGTAGAAATACAGGAAAAACTAGATGAATATGCCAAAGACGGATGGCGTTTAGCATCGACAGATGCTACCAACTTTGGGGCCGCTGTTTACATTTACCTCTATTTTGAGCGTTAAGATTTTGTGGTCATTATAGCTACTTACTTACACACGCCCATCGTGTAATCGTTAATTCCATAGCATTCTGCAGTAGATGGATTCTCATAAGTAACCCACTACATCCAAAAAATCCTATTAAGTTCGAAGGTAACTACACAACTATCCTTTTTTTCTTGTTAGCAAACATCCTTAGCGCAACCCATGTAAAGTGGCATACAGCAAACCATGACACCAAGATAACTCCCTTTAAAGTTGGAAAAAAAGTAACTTTCACTGGTTTAAACATATGTAGCATTAAATTAGAGTTTTCATGGACCTCCTTTGCTCATAGCTTTAAAAAAATATAAATTGTTATAATATATCGATTGTCGTTTCTGTAAAGGGTTACGTTACCAGTATATTACACTGTATTCAGGGATATACCAGTATAAAAACACCATTATCTTGCCAACATAATTGAACTTATATCGTTATAACTCCTCTTATGAAGCGATAGGAGAACGCTGAAAAACCAAACGAATATGGCCAAAGACCAAGAACATATAGGCAAGCTTTTAGAGAAACTGGAGCTATTATTGCGCAAGCAAGAAAATTTTTCTTTAGAAGTTAAAGAACTAAAAAGGGAGATACTGGAGCTTCGGAACCGCCCTATGGATACTACTGAAAATATTAGTATTCAAGAGGCCTTTGAAGAACCTACAGAAACCTCTCCCACTTCAAATGTAAAAGAAGAAAACGATGTAACGATTGATTTTGCAAATACCAAGATTAAAGAAACTCCAAAAGCACCCGTAGCCGAACCCCTTGTAGCTGCACAAAAGAAATCAAAAGGAAAATCCAATCTGGAAAAATTCATCGGCGAGAACCTCATCAATAAAATAGGGATTCTTATTACCATTATCGGTGTGGTCATTGGGGCAAAATATTCTATAGAGAATAATCTTATCAGCCCACTAACACGTATTATTTTGGGCTATGTGCTTGGTTTGGGACTAATTGGTTTCGGTATAAAACTAAAAAGAAAATACACTAGTTACAGCGCGGTATTGGTTAGTGGTGCCTTGGCAATCATGTATTTTATTACATTCGCCGGCTATAGCTTTTATGAACTTTTTCCACAAGCATTTGCCTTTGCCCTCATGCTTTTGATTACCGTTTTTGGTGTTGTGGCATCCTTGAACTATAACAAACAAATTATAGCGCATATTGGTTTGGTAGGCGCTTATGCCGTGCCATTTTTACTGAGTAACGATTCTGGGAACATTACAATTCTGTTCAGCTATATTGCCTTAATTAATTTGGGTATTCTCTTTATTTCTCTCAGAAAGTATTGGAAGACGCTTTATTATGTATCCTTCGCCTTTACATGGTTAAGCTATTTGGTCTGGCGCATGTTCTCCTACCAAGCTGATCAAGACTATCAAATGGCCTTGGTTTTCTTAACTGTATTTTTCCTAATATTCTATGCTACTTTCCTAGGCTATAAATTAATAAAGTCCGAAAAATTCAAAGTATCGGATATTTTTATGCTCTTGCTAAATTCCTTTATCTTTTATGGTTTGGGATACAGTTTATTAGAAGAAAATGAAACAGGTGCTCAACTCTTAGGATTATTTACACTGGCCAATGGCATCGTGCATTTTGGTGTAACTACACTTATTTATAAAAAGAAACTGGGCGATCAAAACTTGTTCTATCTGGCTGCTGGTTTAGTGCTCACGTTTATTACTATAGCCATACCGGTTCAATTAGATGGTAACTGGGTTACACTGTTATGGGCTGCGGAAGCTGCATTATTGTTCTGGATAGGTAGGACTAGAAAGGTGAAGGCCTACGAGTACATGTCCTACCCTTTACTTGTGTTGGCCTTCTTTAGCCTTATTGAAGATTGGGGAGACGCCTACGGCATGAATTACCTTTACAATGAAGCCACTGAACCACTTACTAGCATTCTTAATAGTACATTTTTAACATCTATCTTGCTCCTTCTTGCATTTGGATTTGTGAATTGGGTTCTACAGAAGCATGATTTGATTTTGGCCAATGGAAAGAAACCGTTTATCGCCAAGGTTATGAACTTCGCCATCCCAAGCGCTCTGGTTTTTGTACTTTACTGCACCTTTTACCTTGAAGTGGAATATTACTTTTCAAAGTTGTTCCATGCATCTGAACTAGTGATTCAGGATACCGATGGCTACGACCTAACCAATTACAATTACGACCTAAACGACTTTAAAAGTGTTTGGCTCATTAATTACACCTTACTGTTTATCACGCTAATGGCTATGGTGAATATGGCTAAGTTAAAGAATAGAATCCTTGGTATTACCACCTTGGTACTCGCAATTTTTGCAGGAAGCATCTTTTTGACTGGTGGCCTATACACGCTAAGCGAACTTCGGGAGAGTTACCTCAACGGCGAACTTCTTGCTTATTATAACATTACCAATTATTCTATCTGGATACGCTATGTGGCATTTGCCTTTTTTGGAATACTGCTATGGTATGTACATAAATTGATACAACGAGATTTTATGCGTATTAATTTCAAGATTCCGTTTGAGTTGCTATTACATACTTCTATTTTGTGGATTTTAAGTAGCGAACTCATTCATTGGATGGCGCTAGGGGAATCTGATCAATCCTATAAACTGGGTCTAAGTATCCTATGGGGAATCTATGCTTTAATTCTGATTGTCCTGGGGATTTGGAAAAATAAGCAATATCTCCGTATTGCTGCCATTGTGCTTTTTGGAATAACCTTGATAAAACTATTCTTTTACGACATTGCATCGCTGAACACAATATCGAAAACAATAGTATTTGTTTCCTTAGGGATGTTACTTTTAATCATATCTTTCTTGTACAACAAGTACAAACATAAAATTACAGATGAAAAAGCCTAATGGTGACTTGCTTATGATGGTCGGTCACAATCAATCGGAATTGAAACCAATACGTTAACCATTATCACTGTTAATAAAATGAAGTACATAACTATACTGCTCCTGTTCCTTTGTCCGCTAACACTTTTGGCACAGTTGCGCGACTACAACTATAAGATACCGATTAGCGAACCTACTGAAACTTGGCATGCGGTAACCCTACCAAAATCTATCTTTTCCAAGGTTAAAGATGATTTCTCAGATATTCGTATCTACGGTACCACTGAAAAAGATACTGTAGAGGTACCTTTTGTTCTAGGCTCCTCAGGACCATCGGGTTCGGAAGAAATTCGGGATTTCAAACTCATTAACAGCACCTCAAATCGCAGCGGTTATTTTTATACCTACGCCATTCCAGTAAATACCCCCATAAATAAAATTGAGCTTTCTTTTGAAAATGAGAATTTTGATTGGAACATTACATTAGAAGGAAGTCAGAATCAAAACCAATGGTTCACCATAGTTGAAGATTACAGGATATTGTCTATCAAAAACGAGCATACCGATTATATGTTCACAGATCTTACTTTTCCAGACACCCAATACACCTATTACAGAATCCATATAGAAACAAAGGATACGCCCAAGTTAAAATCGGCCAGTATTATATTGAACAATACCGTTCCTGCTACGTATGTAGATTATGAGACCAAAAACATTAGCATATCACAAGAGGGCAAGACCACACTAATCGATGTAGATCTCAAAGACCGTTTTCCCATAAGCTACGTAAAAGTGAACACAACGGACGATTATGACTTTTACAGACGTATTAGCGTTTCTTATGCAGTTGACAGCGTCAATACAGATAAAGGCTGGAAATACAGCTACAGAAATCTATTTTCCGGAACTTTAACTGCATTAGAAAAAAGAGCTTTCTCTTTTAAACATAGACTAATTAGCAAATTGCGTATTTCTATTTTAAACGATGATAATCCACCGTTAATAATCGATTCCGTCGCTATTAAGGGATATTCGTATGAGCTTACTGGCCGCTTTACCCAGCCTGCCAACTATTTTTTAGCATTTGGTAATACCATGGCTTACGCCCCTTCATACGATATACAACAGACCGGTTTCAAACTACCGGAAACTATAACCTCATTGCAGTTAGGAAAAGAGGAAATTATTGATAAACCGACTATTGCTATCCAATCTCCCTTATTTGAAAACAAATGGTGGCTATGGGGAATTATGGGGCTCATTATTCTAGTCCTAGGCGGGGCGACCTTGAAAATGATGAAGGAGAAGGGGTAAGTATGAGATGTATTATAAAAGTAAAAGTTCAAATCACGTTTAACGTATTCCAAAATCATATACTGATGCAAAGCATAAGTATATACCATGCAGCCACTTAAACAAAACTAGATTCGTTTGTTTTTTATTGAGGCCATATAAATTATTGCGATAGTTATGCAACCGGCTCCCCATACAGATCAAAATCTGCCGCCTCCGTAATCTTTATATCCACAAACTCACCTTGTTTCACGTAATGCTTTGCGGCTTCTATCAACACCTCGTTATCTACATCGGGCGAATCAAATTCTGTTCTGCCCACAAAATAATTTCCTTCTTTACGATCAATGATACAACGAAAAGTTTGTCCTATTTTCTGTTGGTTCAGCTCCCATGAAATTTGGCTTTGAATTTCCATAATCTCATTGGCTCGTTCTTGTTTTACATCTTCGGGAACGTTATCCTCCAAGTTGTAGGCATGGGTATTTTCTTCGTGACTGTAGGTAAAACAACCCAAACGCTCAAAACGCATTTCTTCTACCCATTGCTTTAGGGTCTGGAAATCTTCTTCTGTCTCTCCAGGGTAGCCTACGATTAAAGTAGTACGGATAGTCATATTTGGAACGGCAGCCCTAAAATCTTGCAACAACTTTGTAGTTTTGGCCTGTGTCGTGCCCCGTCGCATACTTTTTAAAATACTATCGGAGATATGCTGTAACGGAATATCCAAGTAGTTACAGACCTTAGGCTCACGGTTCATCACTTCTAACACATCCATTGGAAAACCGGTGGGGAAAGCATAATGTAATCGTATCCATTCTATACCCTCTACTTTAACTAGATGTTCCAACAGCTCCGCCAAATTCCGCTTTTTATACAGATCTAAGCCGTAGTAGGTCAAATCTTGAGCGATTAAGACCAGCTCTTTAACTCCCTTAGCGGCCAACTTTTCAGCTTCAGTTACCAAGTCTTCCATTGGTTTGCTCTTATGTTTACCGCGCATTAATGGGATAGCACAAAAAGAACAAGGCCTATCACATCCTTCGGCAATTTTCAAATATGCATAATTCTTTGGTGTCGTCGTCAAACGCTCACCTATAAGCTCATGTTTGTAATCTGCACCTAATGCTTTTAAAAGACTGGGGAGCTCGCTGGTTCCGAAGTATTCATCTACATTTGGAATCTCTTTTTGTAAATCAGGTTTATATCGTTCACTTAAACAGCCAGTAACAAAAACTTTGTCCACTGTACCAGCTTCCTTCTTTTGTACATACTCCAAAATCGTATTTACACTCTCTTCCTTTGCATTGGCAATAAAACCGCAAGTATTAATAACGACAACGTTTCCCTCCTCTTCGTGAACTACCTGTTTATTGTTTGCTTTCAACTGACCCATAAGCACTTCGGAATCGTAAACATTCTTACTGCAACCAAGAGTTACTACGTTGATTTTGTTCTTTTTAAGTGATTTTGTACGCATAGCTTTTTTTATGGGAACGAATTGCCGTTTAAGGAGGTGCAAAAATACAATATGACTGCCGAACACAACCTATTTCACAAGATTTCTTTGTTTTTTCCGTTTAACTAAAAGGACAAATTGGTGTCCAAGACAAAACTTATGGCTATGAAACGAAGAACTATTTTATTTTTGTTGACTCTGGCTGTTTCTATTGTGAGCTGCTCCTCAGAAACTGAACAGATAGAAGTGAGTATCCCTGACGACAATTCAGCCTATTTTCCACCAATTGGGTCGGACGACTGGGAAACCATTTCCATAGCCGAACTAAACTGGAATACGGATGCGCTACCGACCCTATTGGAGTATATAGCATCCAAGGACACCAAAGCGTTTCTGATCTTAAAAAACGGTAGAATAGCGGTTGAATGGTATGCACCAGAGTTCACCAAAGATTCGCCATGGTATTGGGCATCGGCAGGAAAAACATTGACCGCCTTTACCTCAGGTATTGCTAACGAAGAAGGTTTTCTGCAATTGACAGATAAAACGTCGGCATATTTGGGTGAAAATTGGACATCTCTTCCCAAAGAAAAAGAAGATTTAATTAGCATCTGGAACCAGTTGACCATGACCACTGGTTTGGATGACACCAGAGGCGATTGTAAAACGCCGGATTGCCTCGTTTATATTTCGGATGCCGGAACACGTTGGTCGTATCACAATGCACCCTATACCTTGATACAAGATGTAATTACAAACGCCACTAATACCGATTTTGAAAACTATTATAATCTAAAATTGAGGGACAAGATTGGAATGACGGGACAGTGGCTTTCCACCAATGGTTCCAATAACGTTTACTGGAGCACCGCGAGAAGTATGGCGCGTTTTGGACTTTTGAACCAACGTGATGGTGTTTGGGAAGGCACAACCATTTTGGGGGATACAGACTTTTTGACAAGCATGAAAAACACTTCGCAAGATTTGAACAAATCCTATGGATACCTGTGGTGGCTAAACGGAAAGGAAAGTGCCATGATACCAAAATCGCAAATTGTTTTTGATAGAGCACTAATCCCCAATGCTCCGAACGACCTTTACGCCGGACTCGGTAAAAACGACCAAAAATTATACATTGTACCCAATCAAGATATCGTAATTGTTAGAATGGGAGAAGAAACGGGAATAGACACCCTAGGTCCTTCCAGCTTTGATGATGAACTTTGGGGTTATATAAATAATGTTATCAACTGATTTTTTAGCAAAAAAAACTACTGTACCACATTATTAAAACACATAGATGGCATGGCTATTCATAACCAACAGGCATTTTTCGTTTTGGAAAAGCTTTTTCATAAGCCGCGCCCAATCGCAACAGCTGCGCTTCTTTAAATTGGTTTGCTATAAAAGTAAGACTTATAGGCTCTCCCGAATTCTTATACCCCATTGGCACTGTGAGCGCAGGATACTTCGCCACAGCTGCATAACCTGCATGATAGTTGTTAATAGATAGTACGGCATCTAAATTATGTGTATCCATTACGGTATCGAAAAAACTACGCCCGTTTGTTTGTAAGTTTCGCTTGATTTCCTCCAACCCGATATTACTTGTTGTATCCATTAAAATTCCGTGAAAAAGGGCTTGTCCGTAAGGAATTCTGATGAGTGAGTCGGCCGAATTAAAAGCCACTGCATCCGAAATACTTTTGATTTTGACCTTTTCAGGATCGGTATTAGTTTCAAGATATACAGGTAAATCGTTTCGCATATCAATATTCAGTATGCTTCGAAATCCTTCCATGGAAATCTCTGGAGGGGTAAATTCAATGACTTCAGCCCCTAGATTTCTCAATTGTTCTATAGTAGACCTATAAATAGAATCGCTTTCGAGCAGAGACGAGAAAGCTCCAAGTCGCATTTCCTTGAAATCCGTAGGATGTAATCCGGCAGATACAATTCCGGGAAAATTTTCTTGAACCGAAGCTCCGTCCAACGCGTCATAACCAGTCATAGCGGACAACAAAATGGCAGCATCGATACTGTTTTTAGTCATAGGGCCAGGCGTATCGAGCGTACTGGAAATAGGAACGATTCCAGAGCGACTCAATAAGCCGATGGTAGGTTTTAAACCCACTACAGAATTTTGACTACTGGGCGATAAGATAGACCCAGATGTTTCGGTGCCTACAGCCGCAACGGCATAATTGGCCGCTACAGACGTACCACTACCAGAACTGGAACCGCCTGTTTCAAACAAACCACGGCCATAAGGATTCATAGTTTGACCACCAACCGCACTGTACCCGACAGGGCAACCGGTGCATAGGAAATAGGCCCATTCGCTCAAGTTTACCTTTCCGAGGATCAATGCACCATTTTTTTTCAGTCGCTCTACGATAAAGGCATCTTCCACTTCGTTATCAATCAAGGCAATACTGCCAGCCGTAGTTTTCATTCCAGCAGTATTAATATTGTCCTTCAAAAGAATGGGCATGCCGTAGATAGGATGTTTGGACTCAGGTACCATACCCTTTTTGACGAGTAGGTCCAAAGCCCTAGCTTTGTCAAGGACATTCTCATTTAATGCCAGTATAGTATTTAATGTAGTTTTATTATCCAATTCAAACGTATATATGCGATATAAAAAAAACAAGACCAGATCCTCATACGTCAACGATCCCTCTTCAATACTATTTTGAATCGAAAAAATGTCTTGCTCTAAAATCAATGGTTTTAGTGTCTCATAAGATTCTTTAGTCATTTTGGATACTTCCTCGTACAGCGGAAGAAATACATCGTTCTTATCCAAAACTTTAGATTGAATCATAGAATATCGCATGCGCTCTTTTTCGTGATCGGCATTGGCTTTCACATCGGCAGCATCATCATAAGGCTCCCAAATACGAAGGGTTTCGTTAGTTTTTGCATTATCCTGTTTACAAGATCCAAGAATTACTAAAAAGAGTAGAAGCAGTATATTTTTCATTACTAATCGGTATTTGTAGTATACAGTTTTTTCCAATCCCTAATATTTATTTGGTTTATACGCACAAACTCGTCTTTACCTAACGATTGCGCCAAATCCTGAGATTTCTTCGCGGATACAATCGCCTTCTTGTACATGCCTAGTTTTGCAAGGAGCAAGGATTTAATACGATAAAAATAATACGTTTCACCTCCCAATTTCAATGCTTCGTTTACATAATCCAAAGCTAGGGTAGTTTGTATTCCTTGCTCTTGATAATAACGTGCAATTTCATAGTAGGTCTGCGCAGTTGGACTATTAGTGAGTTGTAGCCGAATCTGCTGCTCCATGATTTCTTGGGTATTCACTACAATAGGAATATTGATTTTAGTAGTTGCCCAATGCCAAACCATATTCACAGAATCATGTGTAAGCGCATCGAATGAAATTAAAAAATTCTCTTGAAAATCTAAAACCTTGGTAGGCGTAACGGTAACTCTTAGTGCATCTTCATCAGGGTCGTAATCCAATCTACCGTCTCCCCAATGCGTGGTATTCTTGTGAAAAACGATTTCCCATTCGCCTTCAGACGGGAAAGCATAAAGGGCATACATTCCCTTTTTAATGGGACTTCCCATAACCATTACATCAGTATCAAAAGTAATCTTAGTAGAAGCATTGGCTCCAACGCGCCAAATACGACCATAAGGAACCAAGCCTGGAAGCCCATTACTATCAAAACCAAAAATTAATCTTCCCCTTGCGGCCGGTCTGGAATATGCTATGCCGATCTTTGCCAAACCCACTTGTTGTTCAATTTTAGAAAAAGGACTTGCCTTTGGATGTTCTAATTGAGACCAAGAAACGGTGTAGATACTTAGGGCCGCTAAAAATACGAAAATCTTCAATCGTTTATAGTAAAGAAAGAATCGACAAACTCATACTTATTAAATACCTGTAAATCCTCTATACCCTCACCTACCCCAATATATTTTACAGGAATTTGAAACTGGTCGGAAATTCCTATCACAACACCACCTTTTGCGGTACCGTCCAGTTTTGTAACCGCTAAAGCTGTTACTTCCGTAGCTTTGGTAAATTGCTTGGCCTGTTCAAAGGCATTTTGCCCGGTGGATCCGTCCAATACCAATAATACCTCATGCGGTGTTCCTTCTACTACTTTTTGCATTACCCGCTTCACCTTGGTCAATTCATTCATCAAGTTTACTTTGTTATGTAAGCGACCCGCGGTATCAATTATCACCACATCTGCATCTTGGGTAACTGCAGAACTAAGCGTGTCAAACGCTACAGAAGCCGGATCGCTTCCCATTTGCTGTTTTACTATGGGTACGCCAACACGGTCTGCCCAGACCTGTAACTGATCAATTGCAGCAGCCCTAAAGGTATCTGCAGCTCCTAACACCACTTTATAACCTTGTTTCTTTAACTGATAAGCCAATTTACCTATGGTTGTTGTTTTGCCCGCACCATTTACACCTACGACCATAATCACATAAGGCTTTTTGTCTTTTGGCACTTGAATCTCTGTAGCATCCCCTGTATGGGTCTCCGATAATAGGCCAGCTATTTCTTCTCGTAGTATTCCATTCAATTCGTCAGTACCCATGTACTTATCCTTGGCCACCCTGGCTTCAATACGCTCAATAATCTTTAAGGTGGTGTCCACACCAACATCGGAGGAAACTAAAACTTCTTCCAAGTTATCCAGTACATCATCATCTACCTTGGACTTTCCGGCAACCGCCTTGCCTAGCTTAGAAAAGAAGCTTGTTTTGCTTTTTTCTAGACCTTTATCCAAACTTTCCTTCTTTTGGGAAGAAAATATCTTTTTAAATAAACTCATTGTAGTATGTAATAATAACTCAAATATAAAAATTAAAAAGCCCCTTCCGTAAGAAAGAGGCTTAATAACTTTTAATTAATGTTGTATTACTTTTTTGCAATCCAAGCATCTACCAATTCTGGTGCCATAACTGACTCAACAAAAACATAAGCACCAGATTTTGGTGATTTTACCATCTTGATAGCTTTTGTTAATCTTTTGGAACTTGTTTGTAAACTTGCTACGGTCTTCTTTGCCATGACTATTTATTTTGTTGTCGTTTCCGTTCTAACGAAAACTTATTTAATTTCTTTATGAACTGTCATTCTCTTTAGAATAGGATTGAATTTTTTAATTTCCATCCTTTCTGGAGTGTTTTTCTTGTTCTTGGTAGTAATATACCTAGAAGTGCCAGCCTGTCCCGACTCTTTATGCTCGGTACATTCTAAAATTACTTGTATTCTATTGCCTTTTTTTGCCATCGTAATCTATAATTTTCGGGATTATTTTACCAATCCTTTAGCTTTAGCCTCTTTCAACACAGCGGAAATACCTTTCTTGTTGATACTCTTTAAAGCTCTTGCAGATACTTTTAAGGTAACCCAACGGTCTTCTTCCGGAATATAAAATCTCTTTTTAGAAAGATTTACATCAAATCTTCTTCTGGTCTTATTAATAGAGAAGGAAACGTTATTTCCGAACATCGCTCTCTTTCCGGTAATTTCACAAACTTTAGACATTGTGTCGAATTTTTCTTTTAAACAGGGTGCAAATTTATATCATTTTTATCTTTCCGACAACATTCTACTTCACATTTTTGCAATTTCTTTTTGAAGTAGTTCAAAGGCCTTATTTACAGACTTTTGTACAATCCGATCTCTATGGGTTCCCATTTGAAATTTTTCTACAAAAACATCTTCTGGAGTAGCTATAGCGATACAGACCGTTCCAACCTCTGCATCCGAGTCTCCTTTGGCGGGACCTGCATTGCCCGTTGTTGCAATGGCAAAATCGGTTTTCATTAATTCCTGTACGCCAACCGCCATCATAACCGCTACTTGTTCGCTAACTACAGAATATTCGGCTATTAACTTTTCGGGAACGTTTAACACCCTTATTTTAGTTTCTGTCGCATAACTTACCACGCTCCCCTTAAAATAAACGGATGCTCCCGGTATGGCAGTAAGTTTAGCAGCAATTTTACCTCCTGTAAAACTCTCTGCCGTAGCCAAGGAAGCACCTTTATCCGTAAGCATTTTAGCTACCACTTCCTCTATTGTTTCCTCGTCTTCGATACCATAGACAATATCACCTAGCAAGGGTAGCAACTTTTTATATTCCATTTCTATAGCTGCCATCAACACCTTAAAGTCCGGGCCCTTAGCTGTAAGTCGCAACCTAACCTTTCCTAAATTGGGCAAATAGGCAAGTTTTACAAAAACCGGCAGTTCATCTTCCCAAGTTTCAATTTTCTGTGCTATGGCACTTTCCCCTAGTCCATAAGTAACCACGGTTCTATGGACAATATGAGGACGCTCGTAAAATGCCGTCAATTTAGGCAACACTTCTGCCTTCATCAAATTCTTCATTTCAAACGGAACACCAGGCAGGGAAATATAGGTGGTATCGTCTTCATGAATCCACATACCAGGAGCCGTACCATGGGCATTGTGAAGTACTTCTGCCTTACTAGGCAATAGTGCCTGCTTTCGGTTTAAATCTGATATTGGGGTGGAGATATGTTTAGCAAAAAGATATTCTACATGGTCTAACACACTTTTGTTTTCGACCATTACATCATTGAAAAAAGTACAAAAGGTATGCTTGGTAATATCATCCTTTGTAGGGCCGAGCCCTCCGGTAACAATTACAATATCAACTTTTAATTTTGCTTCGGCCAAGGCACTAAGAATATGCTCTTTCTCATCTTGTACCGAACTTATCTGGTAGACTGATACCCCTATTTTATTGAGTTCCTTAGCGATAAAAGCAGAATTGGTATCTACAATCTGACCGATAAGTATTTCATCACCAATGGTAATTATTTCTGCAGTCATTAGCAGTCAAAGTCGTTTTTTAATTCGGAAACAACCTGATGTATATCGTTCTTTAATGAAGGAAAAATCCGTTTGATTTCTTCCATATTAGATTCGCTTTTACCCAGTGTTTCTATCTCCAAAGCAGCAGCTCGGGTCTGTTCCATTCCCAATAAATCTACATTAGGCTTTATTTTGTGTGCCAACTGATAGACCATTTGATAATTATTTTCCTCCAATGCGGTTTCCAAAGCCAACAAATCTTCTGGAACCTCTTCTAAAAAAACAGAAACTACAGAATTAATAAAATCCTGATCACCTTCTGCCATCTCATTAATTTTATCAAGACTGTAAATCATTATTTTATTCTTAAGTTAAAAAGTTCCTTGTTTTCCAAACTGCCGGAAAGATAATCATTTGCAGCTACTTTCCCAACACCGGCAGGCGTACCCGTAAAAAGCACATCACCCTTCTTTAACATAAAAAAGGTGGAGACATAGGCTATGAGTTCGTCGATTTTCCAGAGCATAAGACCTGTATTACCTGATTGAACTATCTCATCGTTCTTTTTTAGCTCAAAGTTAAGGTTGTTCAAATCCTTAAAATCAGTTTTAGGTAGCCACTTTCCTATAACTGCGGCGCCATCGAACCCTTTAGCTTTTTCCCACGGTAATCCCTTTTCTTTTAGCATTGCTTGTAAATCCCTCGCCGTAAAATCAATTCCCAAACCAATTTCATCGTAATAGGTATGAGCAAAAGATTCGCTTATGTGCTTTCCCACTTTTTTAATTTTTACCAACACCTCCACTTCGTAATGGATGTTGTCGGAAAACTCGGGAATATAAAAATCCTGCTCTTTTGGTAATACCGAGGAATCCGGCTTTATAAATACGACGGGTTCCTTAGGTTTTTCATTTTCAAGTTCTTCAATATGGTCGGTATAATTCCTACCTATACAAATGATTTTCATTTATAGCTATTACGTTTTATAGGTTTTTATGTTCCTCTTGGCGCTATCTTTACTATGGACTATGTCGTAATCGCACTGTTCAATTATAGTCAAAAAAAGAATCAACTTAGCTAACCTAACTTATTATTTAACTTGCTCAACTTAATTTGCGTCAATATTTTTTTTGTGTATAATGGAAAATCGGCATTTAACATCCAACCAAAATATCCGGGTTCTTTCTCCAGAACGTCATGCACTTTTTTACCTTTGTGTTTCCCAAAGGAAAATATCTCTTCATCTTCTTCGTCCAAAGCTATAAAACCGGCAAAATCTACGGATTGTTTTCTTCGCGAAAATTCAGATAATTTTTTTACATTGTTTTCTAATTCTGGGTAACGATCTAATTGCGAAAGTAATACTTCATAAGTAGCATTGGTATCTGCCGCAGCACTATGTGCATCTGTTAAATCCTTGTCACAGTAAAATTTATAGGCAGCGGCTAACGTACGTTTTTCCATTTTGTGAAAAATAGTCTGTACGTCTACGGAAACGGTATTCTTCATGTCAAAATCTATACCCACACGTAAAAGCTCCTCTGCCAAAAGTGGAATATCGAACCGGTCGGAGTTAAAACCGCCCAAATCGGCATCCTTGATCATGTTGTAAATTTTTTTCGACAACTCTTTAAACGTAGGCTCATTGGCTACTTTTTCGTTTGAAATACCGTGAATAGCTATGACTTCCTCGGGTATAGTCATCTCAGGGTTTACGAGCCAAGTTTTGCTTTCTTTATTACCATTTGGAAAAACTTTTAAAATAGCAATTTCTACAATACGATCCTTTGCAACATTTGTTCCGGTAGTTTCCAAATCAAAAAAGCAAATAGGTCTGGTAAGCTTTAAATCCATCTTTGAGACTTTTTACAAATATAGGTTTTAGAGAATTGTCTGAAATAGAAAGGAAGGATAATTGGGTCGATACTTTTAAATGTATTTTGACATAAATAGCACAGCGCCTACAATCTTAGATTGATGATATTATTAAAGGCGGAACCAAAAGTATATCTAAGACCTACCCTAAAGCCCAATTCGAAATCTGTGGCAATCTGTTTTTGCTGCAAAAGTACATCTTCTAGTGAAGCATCACCTGAAGGAAGATTTATTTGATCTCTAATCACATCAAAACTACCAGAGAACGAAACTGCCAATCCTTTGAAAATACGGATGGACAAGCGCCCGAACAATTCTATCCGGTTACGTTGAAAATCCTCTAAGAATGCAGAACCTCGAAGCCGAGTATAAATATTTCCCCAAGGTTGGCGATAGTTAAGTTGAATGTCCAATGAGTGGTTGAAAATACCCTCGGCGTCTTTTTCAAAAATTGTAGTGTCTATGTAATCATTATAAAAATATCCGACACGATACGCAAAAACAATTTCCCTGCGCAATACTTCATTATATGGAAAGATATTGTATTCCAAAGCGGGAGTTATCGCAGCAGAAACATTTATATTGGTAAAGGTATTATGGCGTGCACCGGCAAAAATACCGGCAGACCAGTGATCGGATAAGCTACGTACCACGCTACCATACATAGAATAGCGTATTCGTTCACTTGTAAACGTTTCATTATTCTGTTCAAATTCTGCCCGTGACTGGTTTAATTCGCCATCTGCACGGATACGCCATTTTTCAGTTACACGGTCGCTTTCAAATCCAAATTCATATTCAAATTCGTTCCTACTGGTTTCCTTGTCCAATTGCGCCTCACCGTAGATTTCAAAAATCCAATTGTTCCAAGGGTCATCAAAATCGATATTCTGTATTTCCTTGGCTCCTTGATTGTCAATATTGTAACTTATGTTCTTGGCCAAATCGGACTCTATTAGATACAAGAGCAGTCCCACCTTGATCTGTTTTACCAAACCTTTCCGCACCTCATCGGGAGTCATATTGGGATTGGTATCATAAGATAGTTTGTTAACAAAACCTTCGTAATCCCGAGTACCCTTAAAATCCAACACATAGGTTCTACCACCAGAGCCATTAGTTACGTCGTAGATGAATAGTTGAATGTTGGCCAGAGCCTGATCACGTACATGCCGGACAAATGTTATTTCCTGTTGAATGTACCTGCTATCACAATTACACTCAACGAACAATTTGAGTGCTTCCTTATTCTTAGGTAAGGGTGGCTGCTGGCTTACTAAAACAAAAGGTAGAAGAATTAAAAACAATAGGGATAATCCCCATTTCACAGAATTAGATATTGTCATACTTACGATTACGCGCAAAATTAATCCTAAATATAAAATATTAGGTGCCCTATCGATAAACTTATTAGCTGAACAACCTTTAAGATTGGCCAAACATCAAACCTCGCGATTTACGTCCCAAGCCTCTAAATAGTCTGCCACGGCCTTGGCAAACATACTACCAAGAGCCCCATTGACCACACGATGGTCGTAACTATGGGATAGGTACATTTTACTTCTGATACCAATAAAGTCGCCTTCGCTGGTTTCTATAACAGAAGGTATCTTTCGAATGGCACCTAATGCCATTATACCTACCTGTGGCTGATTGATGATCGGTGTTCCAAAAACACTACCAAAAGTTCCCACGTTAGTCACCGTATATGTGCCATCTTGCACTTCATCTGGCTTTAGGGCATTATTACGGGAGCGAGTTGCCAAATCGTTTACCACCTTTGCCATTCCTACTAAGTTTAACTGGTCTGCATTCTTGATTACAGGAACAATAAGATTGCCATCCGGTAAAGCGGCAGCCATCCCTATATTGATATTCTTTTTCTTGATTACAGAATCGCCGCTAACCGAAATATTCATCATAGGATATTTCTTTAAGGCTTTGGCAATAGCCTCCATAAAAATAGGGGTAAACGTGAGTTTTTCACCTTCTTGCTTCTCAAAGGCAGATTTCATTTTCGTTCTCCAATTAACAATATTGGTCACATCTACTTCTATAAAACTTTGCACATGAGCGGATGTGGCCACGCTATCTACCATGTGTTTGGACACCAATTTGCCCATGCGGGTCATGGCAATTACTTCGTCTCCTTGTGCAACTTTTGCAGGAGCCTGAGTTGTTTTTTCGGTTGTTTCAAGCGTATTTTTGACAACAGGAGCAGCTACTTCTTTCGTTTCTGTTGCCTTTTCCGTTGTTTTTACTGGAGCACTAGGTGCGGATTTTTTAGTTGACACATATGCCAAAATATCGTTCTTGGTCACACGACCGTCTTTTCCCGTTCCAGAAATACGTTCCAATTCATCAAACGAAACCCCTTCTTCTTTCGCGATATTCTTTACCAGCGGAGAATAAAAACGTTCCGAACTTGCATAGTCCGGTACAGGGCCACTAACCGCGTCCTGCGCATTGGACAATGCTTTTTCTGCAGCGGCGACCATTTCCTCGGCTTCTGCAGAATTTTCTTCAACTGTTTCAACGGCTTCAACCTCAGATTCGGGTGCATCACCACTAAGTTCTATAATGGCAACGGTTTCGCCTACCTTAATCACGTCATCGACATCAAAGCACTTTTCTACTAAGATACCATCCACCTCACTTGGCACCTCACTATCTACCTTATCTGTAGCAATTTCAAAAATAGCTTCGTCCATTTCAATAGTATCCCCGACCTCCTTCAACCATGACGTCAATGTTGCCTCTGCAACACTTTCTCCCATTCGCGGTAGCTTCAATTCAAATTTTGACATATCGATAATTTATAAGTGCTTTTGTTCGTTATTTTTGCAAAAATAATAAAAATTAGAGTTATTTACTGATTTTATGTCAGTCTTATATCCTTTAATTAGTTCTAAATGAACCTTCAAAAGGCACCCTATTCAAAATACTCCTACCCAGCGTCACCTCATCTGCATATTCCAACTCATCGCCAACTGCAATCCCCCTTGCAATGGTAGAGGTACGTATTTCCATACCTTCTATTTGTTTAAAAATATAAAAATTCGTCGTATCCCCTTCCATCGTAGAACTTAACGCAAATATGAGCTCGTTTATTTCGCCCTCCTTAATGTTCGCAACTAAGGACGAAATTGTCAAATCTTGGGGACCAATACCTTCCATAGGTGATATTTTACCGCCCAAAACATGGTATTTACCCCTATACTGACCTGTATTTTCAATCGCCATGACATCGCGAATATCCTCTACTACACATACCAGTGAACCATCTCTCTTGGGGTTCGCACAAATCTCGCATAACTCTGTATCTGAAATATTGTGGCAGTTACTACAAAAACGTACTGTACTGCGCAATACCGTAAGTGCATTCGATAATTGCTCCGTCTGCCGCTCAGACTGCTTTAATAAATGCAGTACCAACCGCAAGGCCGTACGTTTACCTATACCTGGTAATTGTGACATTTCATAGACCGCATTTTCCAATAATTTTGAAGAAAACTCCATGCATACAAGTTTCGGGTAAAATTACGCACTATTTTTACTTTTTGTACTTTGCCCTAAAATAATTTCAAATGACCTCCCTGCATATTCTTTTGCTCATAGGTGGCTACTTTGCCCTCCTCTTACTTATCTCCTATTTTACCGGTAAAAATGATACTAACGAGGATTTTTTTAAAGCTGGAAAACAGTCGCCTTGGTATTTAGTGGCCTTTGGTATGGTGGGCGCTTCGCTCTCGGGTGTCACCTTTATTTCCGTTCCGGGATGGGTAGACAGCTCTCAGTTCAGTTACCTGCAAGTGGTGTTTGGTTATTTTGTAGGTTATTTGATTACTGCCTACGTACTCCTCCCTATTTACTACAAACAAAACGTTACTTCGATTTATCAATTTTTGGATGACCGTTTTGGATTTGTAAGCTATAAGGTTGGCGCTATTTCATTTTTTGTTTCGCGCGTATTAGGTGCTGCTTTCCGATTGTTTTTGGTCGCTATTGTGCTACAACAATTTGTATTTGATGCATGGAACGTACCCTATGAAATTACGGTAGTATTATCCATTTTACTGATTTGGATATATACCTTCAAAGGTGGAATCAAAACAATTGTTTGGACCGATACCCTTCAAACCCTATTTATGCTGGTTTCGGTTGGATTATCAATTTATTTTATCCTTAACAAGTTAGAATGGACATTTGCCGACTTCCTTGCATCTCAAGAACTATCCAGCTTTAGTAAAACCATTTTTACAGATGATTTGTTCACCAAAAATCATTTACTGAAATCCTTTTTGGGAGGGATGTTCGTTACCATTTGCATGACAGGCTTAGATCAGGATATGATGCAAAAGAACCTCACCTGTAGAAATTTGAAAGATGCCCAAAAGAACATGGTATCCTTTAGCGTGGTGCTAGTGGTTGTCACCTTTGTCTTTATGCTTTTAGGTGCGCTATTGTTCATTTATGCCGACAAATATCAGATAGGAATACCACTTATGGACGGGCAGCCAAAAACCGATCTACTATTTCCAGAAATAGCCCTCAATAGCGGACTGGGTATGACCGTTGCCATTACCTTTATGCTCGGCCTTATTGCCGCAGCGTATAGTAGTGCGGATAGCGCATTAACATCATTGACCACTTCTTTTTGTATCGATTTTTTGGGAACGGAGAAGAAATCGGAAAAAGAAGCGAAAACCATTCGGCAACGCACCCATATTGGAATGAGTGTCTTATTGATACTAGTGGTTATTTCCTTTAAATACATTTTAGACCGCAACGTCATAGACGGACTCCTCACCGTAGCTTCCTATACCTACGGACCTTTATTAGGGCTTTTCTCCTTTGGAATATTTACCAAACATCAAGTAAAGGATAACTATGTGTGGCTAGTTGCACTGGCCTCTTTAACTGTTATCGTTATCCTAGGAAAACTACCGGTAGAAGCTTTAGGTGGCTACGAATTCGGCTACGAGCTCCTTCCCCTCAATGGTTTATTGACTTTTATTGGGCTTTGGTTAATTAGAAAAAAATAAGCATCACACTAAACCGACTATTAATCCATCTCCCTCCCCGGCGTATACGGTGCACCCGCGGCTTGTAACTTGGCCTCGTACTGCATCAGCTCCTTAAAATAGGCTTTGCTATCGGTTTTAAAGGTATTGAAATCGGTTTCGGCGATGCGCATATTCTCCTTTTGCGTTTCCGTTGGTAGCTGCCGTGTTTCCCAATGTCCGTAGGCTACCGAGCCTGCACGAGACATGATTGACGGTGCAGTGGCCTCATTGAACTTGTTTTTGATGGGATGTCCGTATAGTCGCTCCCGGAGTTCCGCTAGTTTGGTTTCCAAGGTTTTTAATCCCGAAAATAATACTGCATTTGCCTTTGGCGTTTCCAATAATGCCGCCTTCATATACCGGATTCGATTGCCCACTTCCCCTATCTTGGAACTGGCGCCGTACATGTCTTTCAACAAGGCATTGGTTTTTTCCTGAAATTTAGCAACTACTTCAAAATCGATATCAGACGGCGTATTTGGTGTAGGTTTTAACTTAAATTGCTGAGGGGCTCCTACCTGTTGCAACTTTCCATTTTGCAGCATATACAAACTTACGCTATAGGTTCCCGGCGCGGCCAAAGGTCCTTCCGCATCTCCTGCCCAAGGCGGCACAAAGTCAGGAGTACTCAAATCTATCGGGTCCGGCGGGGACAGTTTTAAATCCCAATTGGTGCGGTGTAATCCCTCTTTTGCCTCTCCTTTGATCCAACGAATAGGGGTGTTGTTTTTATCACTGATCAGCAATAAGGTCTGTGGCTTTTCATCCGCAGATTCTTCCTGTAGACGTTCCCAACCCGGAAACGGAATACTGGCATTAGCTTCCCGTGCTTTCTTTTCGGCAGTTTTTCGAGTTTCCTTTACCGTTTTTGGAACATCGGCTACATAGTAGGTAAAAACAGCTCCAAAAGGAGGATTCTCTGTCGCGAAACTGGTACTCCCCTGCCCTGGCATTCCCTTGGCCTGCATAGGTACGTTAGGCACGTACCACCATGCATCGCGCACCGGGAAGAGGCTTGCAACATTGTTCTGTACCGCCTTTGCTATATGCCGTAACGGCGTATAATCATCCAAAATATAAAAACCACGACCAAAAGTAGCCCCGACCAAATCATTGTCCCTTGGGTGTAGTTCCAAATCACGAAACGCTATGGTAGGCGTTCCCGCTCCCAATTTTATCCAGTTTACCCCTTTATTGAAGGAAAAATAAATGCCGTACTCCGTTCCTATAAACAATAGATTTTCGTCTACGGGGTCTTGCTTTAGCACCCATACGATGGTACCTGGTGGCAAATCACCCGCAATGGACCTCCATGAACGACCACGGTCCTGACTTACAAAAACGTAAGGCGTATAATTGCCAAACTTGTGGGCATCTGCAACCGCAAAGAACTCATTTGCATCATGACTGGATGCCTCTACATCGTTAATAAAAGATCTTGTAGGTACTTTGGGAAGTGCAGCGGTTTTTCGCCAGTTCTGTCCGCCGTCTTCACTCACATGCACCAGACCATCATCGGAGGCAGTATACAGCAATCCTTCTACCAAAGGAGATTCGGATATTCCGGTCAAGGTGGCATATTTGGACATGGCTCCCGTATCGTACAAAGCATCTATACTCCATACCCTGTCTATAGTCTCTAGTTCATACCTGTTCGTATTAGTGGTTAGATCGTTACTTATTGCTGTCCATGAATTTCCACGGTCATCGCTCCGCCAAAGTCGTTGTGAACCAAAGTAAAGTCGCTTATGATTGTGTGGACTTATTATCAAAGGACTGTCCCAATTCCAACGTTCCGGGGCATCGCCTGGTGCCGGTTGTGGTTGAATATTCAAAACTTCCTCCGTACGTCTATCCAGCCGATGTAACAGTCCTTGCTGAATTTCCATATACACTGTATTAGAGTCCTCTGGATCAAAAGCAGATTCATAGCCATCGGCTCCTAAAGGGACGTACCAATCTTGATTGCGAACGCCTTCAGTGTTCGTGCTCCGTGACGGACCTAACAAGGTACCTAAATCCTGAGCGCCACCTACGATATTGTAAAAAGGCTCGGTATTGTCCACCCCTACCTTGTAGAACTGCGAAATAGGCAAATTGGGAAAATGGCGCCATGTTGTTCCTTCATCGAAGGATTCATAGAGTCCGCCATCAGTTCCGGAAATTAAGTGCTTGCCATTATTGGGGTCTATCCATAAGGCATGGTTATCACTATGTTTTTCACGACCCGTGCCCAGATAGTTGAAGGTTTTACCACCATCTCTAGAGACTTGGTAGAAAACATCCATTTGATAAATAAGGTCAGGATCGGTATTGGAAACTTCGATTTCTTGATAGTAATGTGGGCCGGTACCTCCTGAAATATAACTGTTCCGTTTTTCCCAGCTTTCACCCCTATCCATCGACCTATAAAATCCTTTCTCATCGTCATTGGCCTCAATAGTGGCATAAACTACCTTTGGATTTGCAGGCGTAACGGCTAGGCCAATTTTACCCACATCTCCCTTTGGCAAACCTGTGGTTACTTGTTTCCAACTAACCCCATTGTCGACCGATTTATAAATTCCAGATTGCGGTCCACCCGCCAATAGCGACCACGTTTGCCGGCGTCTTTGATACGCAGCGGCATAGAGCACATCTGGATTGGATGGGTCAAATTCCACATCGGTAACCCCGGTATTTTCATCAATTTGAAGTGCTAGATTCCAGGTTTTTCCACCATCTATACTTCTGTAAAGCCCTCGCTCCCCACCCGAAGACCATAAAGGTCCTTCCGCTGCAACAAAAATAACATCGCTATTCCTAGGGTCGATTAAAATCTTACCAATATGTTCCGATTCTTTCAGTCCCATGGATTCCCAGGTGGTACCACCGTCGCTACTTTTATATACACCATCTCCCCATGCCACATGGCGACCACTTACATTCTCTCCAGTACCCACCCAAACAGTTTCCGGATTACTGGGATCTATGGAAACCGTACCGATCGAGTATGAAGCCTGATCATCGAATATTGGTTTAAAGGTAATGCCACTATTGGTAGTTTTCCATACCCCTCCCGAACCTACGGCAACATACCAGGTACTAAAATCGCTTTTATCAATGGCAATGTCTGCAATACGGCCTCCCATAAAAGCAGGACCAATACCACGCAGTTCCATACCATTTACGGCTTTTTTAACCTTATCGATAGTTGTCGTTTGTGCAAGGCCATCGGTTGAACCAGTAAAACAAAATAACACAAAGCTACACAGGGCGAAAATCTCTTTTTTGAACATTAAAAAATTTATTTAGGTTGGTCAATCAGTACAGTAAATATTTTGTTCCCACCAAGTTAATAAATGTAATGATAGCTTTACGGATAGATAAGGTAATTTTTAAACCTAAAATTGCCCAGTTCCCAGCAATACCAGGGTACAGGCAACCTCTACGGCTATTCCATTCTTACTCAGTAGCTCATAAAACTCCGGATTCTCCGTTCCAGGGTTAAAGAGCACACGAACAGGTTTTAACAATATGATATCATCGTAATAAGCAACTTGCCTTGTTGGATTCAAATAGAGTGTTACCGTATGGATATCCTGAAAAACGGCTAAACTGGTTTTAATCTCTACTCCGCTAACAGTACCATTTCTTAGACCAAATGCCTGGGTAGGAATTTCTTTTCCCACTAGGCGATGGATAACGATATTGCTGTAACGATTTGGTTTTAAGGAAGCTCCAAAAACTAATGTGTTTTTCATAATGTTACCAGGTTGTTAAACTTTGATTTAGACTGTAACTATTTAATAAAAAATTCGTCTCTTAGTAGCCGCTTAGTAAATAAACCGCCCAAACAGCAACATTAAAAATATTTACGAAAGTTGATAACGCTATATATTTATAGTTAATGGTTAGTGTTTAGTATAGCCTATCAGCGTAGAAACCCAAGCAATTGCTTGGGTTTCGTTTTTAGTATGACTCACTAAACTTTCGTTAATCATACGTTAAAACGAAGCTTTAGCGTAACAAAACGTTTTAAAATAAGTCTATTCCAATAAGATTGATATTGTTTTTTGCACTAGAATTGGTTGGTTTTTTAGTGCAGCTTATATCGATTTAGAAAACCCGTGGTGCAAACCATGGGTTTTTAAATTACCATTTTATTATGACACTACCCCATGTAAATCCACTACCAAAAGCAGCTAAAACCACCAGATCGCCCGAATTTACTTTTCCTGATTCCCAAGCCTCTGTTAAGGCTATAGGAATGGAGGCTGCGGTGGTATTTCCATACTTCATGATATTGTTAAAAACTTGATCATCCGTCAAACCAAATTTCTTTTGTATAAATTGTGATATTCTAAGATTAGCTTGGTGAGGTACCAAAAGGTCTATATCTGTGGGACTTAGCTTGTTTTTATTTAAGCCTTCCATAATTACCTCGCTAAAGCGAACTACGGCATTCTTAAATACAAATTGTCCGTTCATGTAAGGATAGTAAGATTCATCGTTCGGATCGGCGTCTTCTATGATGTCCGTTACCCATCTTTTGCCCATTCCAGGAGCAATCAAAGAGAGTTCCTCGGCATGTTGTCCTTCTGAATGCAAGTGCGTGGATAAAATACCTTTTGAGGTATCCTCTTCCCTACTTAAAACGGCCGCTCCCGCACCGTCTCCAAAAATAACGGAAACTCCCCTACCCCTTGTCGTCATATCCAAACCATGGGAATGAAGCTCGGAACCAATTACCAAGACATTTTTGTACATCCCGCTTTTTATGTACTGGTCCGCAACAGGAATACCATAAACAAAACCAGAACATTGGTTTCGAACGTCTAGGGCACCTACCGTTTTAATTCCCAAATCGCGTTGTACCAAAACCCCTGGACCAGGGAAGTAATAATCCGGACTTAAGGTAGCGAAAACGATAAAATCTATATCATCTTTATCTATACCTGCACGCTCTATGGCTATTTTCGCAGCCTTTACGCCCATTGTGGTCGTAGTGTCCCCATCTCCCTTTACAACGTGTCTTCTTTCCTTTATACCGGTACGTTCTTGAATCCACGCATCGTTGGTATCCATTTTTTTAGATAAATCGTCATTGCTAACGACATTATCCGGCACATAATATCCAAGACCGGTTATTTTTGAATTATACATCTTTACCTTATTTTTTCAATTTCTGGTCTGCGTATGTTACACTAACGGGTCATACACAATCTGGTGTAAATATAGGACATTATGCGCTATTGATATACCCACTTAATTAAGATTGCTACGTAGATTCGAGTATATTCAATTTACATGAAAAAGTTTAGGAACAAATCTATTTTCAATTTTGGTTTTTTACGAATTTATATTTCTGTATCTTTTGAACTCAATTAAAGTATTTAATCGTATATCATGAAAAAATCGCTTCTATTTTTTATCCTTGTTTTCAGCTGCCTTTTAAGTATTTCACAAGATAATCTGCAATACCAACAACCAACCAAGGATATATTGGATATGGTGGAAGCTCCTTTAGCACCGTCTGTACTTATAGATGATTCGGGTAATTACATGGTTTTATTATATCGAGATTATTATAAAACTATAGAAGAGCTATCAGAGAAAGAATTGCGTTTGGCAGGTTTGAGAATTAATCCAAAAACGAATATTGGTAGCAGGACCAACTATTACAACAATATAAAGATTAAATCGCCAAACGATAAAATAGCCATCGAAGTTAGTGGTCTCCCGGACAACCCTAGACTATCCAATTTTAGCTGGTCTCCCGATCAAAGCAAAATTGCGGTAACCAACACTACTAAAAATGGAGTTGAAGTCTGGGTGTTGGATCTACAAAAAGCTAAGGTAACAAGACTTACAGAGGCAACGGTAAATGCCAATATGCGAGACGTAATCAATTGGTACAAGGATGGGGAAAACCTTCTCGTTAAAATGTTGCCTTCAAATAGAAAAGAGCTGATAAATGTATCCGAAGCGGTCCCTATGGGTCCTACCATCTCTTCCAATGACGGAAAAAAAGCCCAGAACAGAACGTATCAAGATTTATTAAAAAATCCTAATGACGAGTTCAATTTTGAACAGTTAGCGCTTTCGGAGCTTTACAAAGTAAATTTAGACGGGACTAAAAGCAAATGGAAAAATGCCGATATGTATACGTCGATTAGTTTTTCTCCAGATGGGGAATATGCTATGGTGGTAACGATAGGCAGACCTTTTTCCTATCTTGTACCCTATCGTAGATTTCCTTCTATAACCAATATCTATTCTAAGGAGGGCAATTTGGTTTCCGAGCTTTTAGAGGTGCCATTAATAGAGGATTTACCTAAAGGATTTATGGCAGTACGCATGGGAATGCGCAATATCAGCTGGCGTAATGACAAGCCTTCCACCATAATATATGCGCAGGCGCTGGATGGTGGCGATCCGGAAAACGAAGTAGAATACCGCGATGAAATTTTTGAACTGGAAGCACCTTTTAACAAAAGCGGTAAATCGTTATTGAAGCTCAAAAATAGATATGCCGGTATTCAATGGGGCAATGAAAATACGGCTATTGCTTACGATCGATGGTGGAATACCAGAAATACAAAAACGTACCTGTTTGACCCCTCCGATAATACCAAGGAAGCTAAAATTATCTCTGAAAGAAATTATCAAGACGTATATAGCGACCCAGGCAATTTGGTTACTAAAAGAAATGAATTTGGACAATCGGTAATTGTCCTGGACAAAAATCAAAATTCGTATTTACTTGGAGATGGCTACACAGAAGATGGTCAATTTCCATTTGTGGATAAATTCAACCTAAATACCTTGGAAAAAACAAGAATGTACACCTCTAAGCTAGCTGCGAAAAAGGAAAGCCTTATTGAATATGATGCAGAAAAAGATAAACTGTTAGTGCGTATTGAATCTCCCAGTGAGTATCCTAACTATTACTATAAAAGTTTAACAAAACGTAAGGCGCCGCAACAACTAACTGCCTTTGAGAATCCTTTTAAGAGTATACAAGACGTGCATAAGGAGGTAATCACCTATACCCGTGAAGATGGTTTAGAACTAACCGGTACCTTGTATTTGCCTGTAGGATATGACAAAACTAAAAAAGAGAAAAAACCGATGATATTATGGGCGTATCCTAGAGAATACAAGGATAAGAACAGTGCATCCCAAAACACACAAAATCCAAATGAATTCACCTATCCGTTTTGGGGTTCTCCTATTTATTGGGTAACCCAAGGATATGTTGTTTTGGATGATGCCGCTTTTCCCATTATAGGAGAAAAAGATGAACAACCCAATGATAGCTTTAGAACCCAGTTAGTTTCCAATGCAAAAGCGGCCATAGAAGCTGTTGATAAACTAGGCTATATAGATACAAAAAAAGTTGCTGTAGGCGGACACAGTTATGGTGCTTTTATGGTAGCGAATTTATTATCGCACTCCAATCTTTTTGCAGCAGGTATTGCGCGCAGCGGCGCGTACAATAGAACGTTGACACCTTTTGGTTTTCAAAGCGAGGAACGAAATTACTGGGAAGCACCTGATGTTTACAATACCATGTCACCATTTATGCATGCGGATAAAATGAAAACGCCCTTGTTACTGGTACACGGTGAAGCCGATAATAATTCTGGGACTTACCCCATGCAAAGTGAGCGGTATTTTAATGCGCTAAAAGGTTTGGGAGCAACCGTACGCCTTGTAATGTTACCCAAAGAAAGTCACGGATATAGAGCCAAAGAGAGCGTACTGCATCTGTTGTGGGAGCAAGACCAGTGGTTATCGAAATATGTGAAACAAGAGGAAGAACCAATACTTCCAGATGTAGAAATCATGAAGAATGATTAACGAAGAGAGAAATAAGCGATTAGCAATTAATTAAGATGTTTTCGAAAATTATTAATATCAACATTGGCCTTTAGGTCGTGAAGCAGATTATACAGTCCAAAAAAGGTCCTATTCATATATAAAAAGTGCTTAGAACCTCGATTGCCGTTCATTTTCCGTATTTCTTTATCAGAAGAAAAGCGTTCTCCTAAATCTGCGATTTTGGCCCAAAACTCAGCATCCCCAAAATCAAAGGTATCATGATGAAAAGGTGATGTAAATAGACTTAGCATTTCATAAAACAGCCCTTTAAAGAATTTAATTTCTGAAGTACTATCCGCAGGTATCAAGATTTCAAGGTCGTACAAGGTTTTAGTAAATACTTTGTCGTTTGAAATATTTTCCGGTTTTGCTAACTCAAAATAAGGCGTGTAAAAGGAGTCTGGAACTTCCTTTATGCAACCAAAATCAATCGCGATAAGCTCTTCTTTGTCATTGATCAAAAAATTGCCCGGATGCGGGTCTGCATGCACCTTTCGCAAGCCATGGATTTGGTACATGTAAAAATCCCATAGGGTTTGGCCCAACTTGTTTCCCAGCTCCCTAGAAAATGATGTTTTTGTAAATTCTCCCAAATGCAATCCTGTCATCCAGTCCATCGTAATGATCTTTTCACTGGATAATTCTGGATAATATTGTGGAAATTTTAAGTTCTCAACCCTACTACAAGCTTTTGTAATTTCCTGACTTTGGGCTATTTCCAATAAATAATTGGTTTCTTCGACCAATTTATCCTCTACTTCTCTAAAGTATTTGTCAGAGTCTTTACCTTTAATGTTAAACATTCTAAGAGCAATCGGTTTTACCAAAGCCAAATCACTACTGATGCTTTGTGCTACCCCTGGATACTGAATTTTTACCGCTAATGCCTTGCCGTCTTTAGAAGCCCTATGAACCTGACCGATACTGGCAGCGTTGATAGAATCCTTCGCGAATGTATCATACACTTCCTCCGGATATTTTCCCAAATACTTTTTAAATGTCTTCCGAACCAAAGGCGCCGACAGCGGTGGAACTGAAAACTGTGATAAAGAAAACTTTTCTACATAAGCATTAGGAAGTAGATTTTTTTCCATGCTCAACATCTGGGCAACTTTTAAAGCACTTCCCTTTAAACTTTTTAACCCATCGTAGATATCGGAAGCATTGTCTTCGTTCAACTCATCTTTGGTCGTCTCGGAATTCACTAGTTTTTTACCGTAATATTTGGCATAATTTCCACCAATTTTTACTCCTGTCTTTACCAGCTTACTCGCTCTTTCAATCTTGCCTGTAGGTATTCTGTCTAGTGTTTTCAAAAGATTTGGACTTTAAGGGTTAAGCGAACGATTCTTTATATAGGAACTTTCCAAAATCCAAAATATTCTCCAACGGTGTATTGTCAAATACATCAAAAATAGTATTTACAGATTTTTCTATGGCCATATCGGTCTTTTCAAAACGAGCAGAATCATCTTTGGTCCAAAAACGAAGAATAAACATGAACTGCAACCAAGCCCCTTCCGAAAAGAGTTGAGGATTATGCTTTGTTATCTTTAAGTTCTTATCGGCATTACCATCTTCAATAAGGTCTTTTGCAAAATGCTTTATGCTTTTCCTTAGACCCTTTAATTGCCCCATATTCTTCATGAGGTTCTTTTCCTGCTCCAACACAAATAGCACATAACTTCGATTCAAGGTTAACACTTCAAAAAATGTAAAAAAGAAAGTTAACATCTTGTCCTTATTGCTAAAGCCGTCAAAATCCTTATTCTTTTCCATTACCTGCATCGTGTTCGCAAAAAATTGTTCCCAAATGCCGTTTTGCAAAGAATCTAGGGAGCCGTAAAAAAGATAAAAATCCTCTTCTTTTATCCCGGCAACTTTACAAAACTTGTAAATAGATTTTGGCATCTTTTCATGCTCCAACACATAATTCATGTATTTAGCAATAATTGTATCTACCGTAATTTTTTTTGCTTTTGTGGCCATAGGTCTTTATGCTTTTATATGAAATTATAACTCCTCTTTGATTTCTAAAAAAGTTTAGGTTTTATTTAGCAAAAACGTGCTTCCCGGGGGCGGAAAGCACGTCTTAAACAACCTAACCAATAAATAATCAAAACGTGATTATAATTGTAGAAACTTTTTCATAGCAATTTCTCGTTCTAATCACATGTCAAAGATACATAATGTTTAATGTTTATTCCAAATAATTAAACATAAAAAATGTTAAACTTTTATTTTAGCAATATGTCAGTTTGTCACTATGGTCCCTTATGGTATTTTTTTTGACATGAGTTAGGTGAACAATTAAAAACAAATTATACTAAAATGGCTACAGGTAAAATAAATGTTTCGGTAGACAACATATTTCCGCTAATTAAGAAATTCTTGTACAGCGATCATGAGATTTTTCTAAGAGAACTAATTTCCAATGGTACGGATGCCACATTAAAACTAAAGCACCTTACATCGATTGGTGAGGCTAAAGTGGAATATGGCAATCCCATGATTGAGGTAAAAATAGATAAGGAAGGAAAAAAACTTCACATCATAGACCAAGGATTGGGAATGACAGAAGAGGAAGTTAAAAAATATATTAACGAAGTTGCATTCTCCGGTGCCGAAGAATTTTTGAATAAATACGAAGATGGGGCAAAAGATTCTGGAATCATAGGACATTTTGGCCTTGGTTTCTATTCTGCCTTTATGGTAGCGGAGAAAGTAGAGATTATCACAAAGAGTTACAAAGACGAACCAGCTGTCCATTGGTCCTGTGATGGCTCACCTAAGTTTACGCTTAAAAAAGCTAAAAAAGAAACTAGGGGAACAGAAATCGTTTTGCATATAGCAGAGGATTCCTTGGAGTTTTTGGAGGATAATAGAATTAGTGAATTGTTACGTAAGTACAATAAATTTATGCCTATCCCAATAAAATTTGGAACAAAAACGGAGACGCTTCCAAAACCTGAGGATGCAAAAGAAGAAGATCCGGCACCAACACAAGAGGTAGATAATATCATAAACAATCCAAATCCGGCTTGGACAAAACAACCAGCAGATTTAGAGGATGCCGATTATAAGAGCTTCTACAGGGAAATGTACCCTATGCAGTTCGAAGAGCCGTTGTTTCACATTCACCTGAATGTTGATTATCCGTTTAACCTAACGGGAATACTATATTTTCCAAAATTAACGAATGATTTAAGTGCGCAAAAAGACCGTATTCAACTGTATCAGAACCAGGTATTCGTTACCGATAATGTAGAAGGTATTGTACCGGAATTTTTAACGATGCTGCGCGGTGTTATTGATTCGCCGGATATTCCATTGAACGTATCACGTTCCTATTTACAGGCCGATGGTGCTGTAAAGAAAATATCTTCCTACATCACTAGAAAGGTTGCGGACAAGCTGAATTCCCTATTTAAAAACAGCAGGGAGGATTTTGAGGCCAAATGGAACGATATTAAAATCGTTATCGAATATGGTATGCTTTCAGAGGATAAATTCTTTGAAAAAGCTGATAAATTTGCATTATACCCAACCGTGGACGGTGCTTTCTTCACTTTTGAAGAATTACAGGAAAAAATAAAAGCGAACCAAACGGATAAGGACGACAAGCTAGTGGTGCTATATGCTTCTGACAAAGAGGCGCAACACAGCTATATCGAAACTGCAAAAGCTAAGGGGTACGAAGTGCTATTGATGGATTCCCCTATTATTGGCCATTTGATGCAAAAATTAGAAACCAGCAAAGAAAAGATTTCCTTTGCCCGTGTTGATGCAGACCATATTGATAAGTTAATTCAAAAAGAGGACACACAGATTTCCAAACTATCGGACGAGGAAAAGGAAACCTTAAAAGCCGAATTGGAAAAAGTATTTGGCGAAAAAAGTAGCTACACGGTACAACTGGAAGCAATGGATAGTGATGCCCTTCCCTTTACCATTACAGAACCGGAGTTTATGCGCCGTATGAAAGAAATGCAGCAGACCGGTGGTGGTGGCGGTATGTTCGGAATGGGAAATATGCCAGAGATGTACAATATTGTGGTAAATACGAATCACGAATTGGTTGGCGAAATATTGAACACCAAAACGGCCAAAAAGAAAGAACGTCTTATTAACCAGTCCTTGGATTTGGCAAAATTATCCAAAGGCTTGTTGAAAGGGGCCGCGATGACAGCGTTTATTAAACGTAGTTATGAGATGGTGAAGTAGTCCGTAGAGGATAGATTTTGAAGGGTAGCCTTAAAATGAAGCTCACTCCTACGACGGTTAGCCTTGGCGCGAGAATTAAAAAAAAGCCGCTTTGATTAAATCAAAGTGGCTTTTTTAATACCTACTCTTTCGCTTTAAATCAACTTTTTCGCTTATTTTTCTACTCTAAACCACCCCACCAACCCATGCAAAACGAAAAAAGTGACGCCAAGTACAGGGAAATTCTTGATGAACTCCAAGTACAAAGTTGGCAATTGGAACTTGTAATTTCTGGTTTTGCCATTTTTGGGTTGTTCAGTGCGTTAGAACCCCTGCAGGATTTAGCAATGATAAAACGTTATGAAGGAAGTAGCTTGCAGTCGCTTTTTATCAGCACCATTTACATAACCTGTGTACTGGCCATTTTTAATCTAATTCTACACGTCTTGTTAAGGGGACTATGGATCGGTGCAGTAGGCATACGTTCTGTTTCAGGGGATATTGATTTTGACCAACTAAATATTGCCAAAATATTCAAAACGCATCTTAAAAAGAGGATTGGTTCTTTTGACAAGTATATCATAAATCTAGAAAATTATTCCAGTATTCTTTTTGGGGTTACTTTCTTAATTGCCTTTATTACCATAGCCGTATCCCTCAATTTTTTAATATTCATATTTTTTACGATTTTTTTATATGAGAACGATTTTTTGCCATTTGAGGTAAAAGCTGTTTTAGGCACTATCCTATTTCCCGCCTTTTTTATAGGACATCTGATTACTATTATTGATTTTGTAATTCCTGGCATCGTTAAACGTTCATCAGACGTCGCAAAGGTCTACATGCCGGTGTATAAAGTCTTTAGCATACTAACGCTTTCCTTTATTTACCGTCCTATTTTATATAATCTACTTGATAATAAATTCGGGAAAAAAATTATTTATAGCCTTATTCCTATTTACGGTATTTTACTCTTCTTTTTTTCCTTGGAAATGAATCCTAGTAACTTTTTTAGTACTGAAGAATCGTCCTCCATAGAAATTGGAAATCGTCGAAATTACAAGGATATGTTGGTAAAGAATAAGGATTTTTTGCGCAGCACCTCAATACAATCAAAAACCATAATAGATCCTTTTTTACAGATTACCATTCCGTTCCGTAAATACTTAGAGGATGATATTGTGGTTTATGATTCTTTGTTAAAACCGGAATCCGATGTAAGGGGTTATAAGTCAGGTATAGATTTTATAAATTTTGGTCCGGATACAGACACCACGAAGATAAAAACAGGGACGTATTTAAAAACTATAAACGAAATGTTTCATTTTCAGATTGATAGCACCACAATCGCAAGTGACTTAATCCTTGTTACCGACGAACAAAATCGTTTGAATCTGGAAATGTATTTAGATCTATTGGGCTACAAAAGAGGCAAGCACCTTCTTACTATAAAACACAAAGAATTTAAGACCGATAGTTTGGCAACGAAAGAGTGGGTAACGATACCATTTTGGTATTATTATGAAAATGCTGTTATAGAAGCACCTGCCGTTTTGCAAAAAGCCGTTTTAGATACCATACCTGAACTCCCATAAAAACTAACAATCCTACCAATGCATAAACCGTGCTATCGGAAATAGCGACACCGTCAGGAAAAACGTCCATCAAGTTTATAGTACCAACCGTATTTAGCCTTAGTACCGAAAACCAATCCGTAAGGACATCTTTTTTTTCAACTCCGATAAGCGTAAATAGAGATATGACCAAGGCCAAAATACAAACCCAAACCGTATTGGAAATCAAGGGCGCATAACGAATATCAGTGGCATGAGCTTGTTGTAGTGCTACCTTTGCCATAACCGACTCCACAAAATCCTTGGGAGCAACTTCTAACTCAAAAGATTTGCTTGTCTTATCAATAAATTCATTCAATTCTTTTTTATCCTTCTTTTTCATCTTTATAAAATAAACCGATCGTCTACTATTTTTCTGGGTAGTCGTTTCCATTAGTCCACCGGACTACCGTTACAAGGTTCATAAGCCTGAATCGTTTCTGGCTTTAACTTTTTCCTTAAAATTTGAGCTAAACGTTTTCTTGCCCTAAACAATTTCACCTTGGCAGCATTACTCTTTAATCCCAAAATTTTAGCAATCTCTTTTAAAGGAAGCTCCTCGAAATAAAAAAGCATGATAACAATACTATCGTCTGCATTTAGTTGGTTCACAGCTTTTTTAATAGTTTCCTTTTGTTCTTTTTCTTCTAATAAATCCCAAGTATTATCAATAGATCGGATGTCCGTAGGAATATTCCCATCAATCGTATTCTCCTCCAGTACTCGCTTTCTTTTTTTAAGTTGATCAAGCCCTTTATAATACGCTATTTTATATAACCAAGTAGAGAACTTAGAATCTCCTTTAAAACTAGGCAAAGCTTGGTAAGCTTTTAAAAACGTATCCTGTGCAATCTCTTGTGCATCCTCGGGTTTACCTACCAGTTTCAATACCAAGGTGTAAACCATGTGCTGATACCTTTGGACAAGCTTAGCGTATGCGTTGGTGTCACCCGCTAGTACAAGGGTAATAAAGGGTTGGTCTTTGTCTTTGCTCATTAGTGATTATAAGACGCACTTTAGTTGCATAAGGTTACATAAATTTAGGATTAAAGTGTAACCTCCATGATAATACTCTCGTCTTATGGGTAATTACAGTTTTATTTATCAATTAAAAAACAATCAAGGTATGGAAGCAGGTTTTGTATTTATCAGTTTATTTTTAGTCGTTTTCGGAATTTTTTATCTTTTTTTCTCTACCCGTAATAGAGAGCGTTTGGCATTAATCGAAAAGGGAGCGGACGCTAGTATTTTTATGCGACCTAAAACTGGCAGAGCAGCTCCGTTTTGGAAAATACTTATTTTGAACCTCGCATTATTACTCATGGGAATTGGTGCCGGCATTATGACCGGCGGTATTTTAAACAGTAGTTTAAATGTGGAAGGTGAAATTGCTATTCCCGGCTCTATTTTCCTTTTGGCGGGAACCGGATTATTAATTGGGTTCTTTTTGACGAAAAAACTGGATACCGAATAATCGTTAGAATTAAAAAAGTATCAATCCAAACCACCTCTAAAATTGAGGTGGTTTTTCTATCTTCACCATATGAAGGTAATAGCAACAAACATTGGCACACCAAGAACCTTTACTTGGAACGGAGCAGAAGAACAAACAGGTATTTTTAAATACCCTACTACAGAAGGGCTTTTTCTCACCAAAAACGATGTAAAAGGAGATACGGTCATAGATCGAGTACATCATGGTGGAACAAACAAGGCCTGTTATTTGTTTTCGGCAGACTACTATCCCTATTGGAAAGAACAGCACCCAGACCATGAGTGGGATTGGGGTATGTTCGGCGAAAACCTTACCGTTTCTGGAATGGATGAATCACAAATAAAAGTTGGGAATATCTATAAAATAGGCGATGCCAAAGTACAGATCACCCAACCAAGGGAGCCTTGTTATAAACTGGGAATCCGTTTTGGAACACAAGAAATAATTAGACAGTTTATAGCACATAACCATCCGGGCACTTATGTAAAGATTCTGGAAGAAGGTTCTGTATTGGCTGGCGATGTTATAGAGTTACTAGAAGAATCCAAAAACACACTTACCATACAGCAATTCTATGAATTGATGTTTCAAAAGGAAAAACCCAAGGATTTGCTGGAACTTTTTATGAGCAATGACTCGGTTCCCCAATACAAAAAAGACCGATTCCTAAAATATATCAAATGAGTCTATACTATCCTTGGCACTTATACCTGATGGCAGGTATGTATATTCTTGCAGGTATCTTCCACTTTGTTAAGCCAAAAATATATATGCGAATTATGCCCCAATATCTTCCAAATCATAGGGCAATGGTATATTTAAGTGGAGTTGCGGAGATTGCCTTGGGTATTGGATTATGCTTTGCTTTAACCAAAACACTGGCCATTTACGGTATTATAGTAATGCTTGTTGTTTTTCTTCTGGTACATTTTTACATGTTGAGCAACGAAAAAGCTGGTGCAGGTGTTCCTACTTGGGTGCTGGTATTTCGCTTACCGTTGCAATTTGCACTCATGTACTGGGCATTTAGTTACTTAAGTCTTTAACGAAAAAAAGGGGACGCTCCCGTCCCCTTTCACCTGAAATCTAATTAACTTAATCTAATCAACTATAAAATTTTCAGTGTAACTCGTTTTGGCATTGGAAACGATGATACTATAGTTACCAGCATACGCTCCTTCAAAATTAAATGCTTTTGTAACGATCATCTCGTCGTTAACGGTTTCAGAAAATACTACTCTATTTTCCTCATCATACACCTTAATACTTACCTTAGACTTATCCAAGTTTAAGTAATTTACAAAGAGTCTTTCTTTTGTTTTACGAAAATTTGGTGCAACGGTTTCATCCTTTCCTATGATTTTTACGGTGTTACCTTCAATGCTTACTGTGTATTGGACTATTTTAGTTGCATCCGTTGCAGTAATGTAGTAACGTCCGTTTTCCAAACGCTGTAAATTAAACTTCTTTGTTACCGTTCCATTCTCTATTTTTTCTGCGTATAATATATTATCATCGGTATCCATGAAACGAACTGTCAAATCTACCGATGCCCTATCAAACGTCAACACCAAACTTTTGGTATCGTTAGCCGCTTTTAAGTTTATTTCTGAATCTTTGGCCGTTCCCATGGCTACATTTAATAATAAGGCTACTACTGTTGTTGCTTTCAAAATTGTTTTCATACTAATTTGTTTTTTTAGATTGATACTTTTTACACTGCAAATGTAGTAGCGAATAAGAACACACACTACAGCATAGTTTTCCATTTTATGTTCTATTTTAACCAAAGAATGAACCAAAATATATCATTAAGGTAATATTGCATATATTTTGGTTAATTTTGTAAATAATGCCTTTATAAAGGTTGTTTAATTTTATCCTAGATTTAGTAAAGCCTATGATGACTCAAAAACCGAAGTTCGAAGCAATTGCACCTACTTTTGGAAATTCCTTTACCTATCAAAAATTTGATGAATCCAAATTGAACAAAAATTACGAATGGCACTACCACCCAGAAATTGAATTGGTATATGTTAACGGTGGTTCTGGAAAGCGGCAAATAGGAAGTCACGTATCCTATTACACCAACGGAGAACTCATCCTTATAGGAAGCAACCTACCTCATTGCGGACTAACGGACCGGCTGACCGGAAACACGAGCGAAACAGTGATACAAATGAAGCTTGATTTTTTAGGGAACGATTTTTTTAATATTCCCGAAATGAAAAAGATTCAGGCATTATTTGAAATAGCGAACGGCGGAATCACATTTTCTGGAAAGACAAAAAAGAAAATAGGAGAGAAAATTGAAGTGCTGGAATATCAGACCGATTTTCAACGTTTGCTATCTATCCTTAACATCCTAAACGAACTAGCCACATCTAAAGAAATACAACTTTTAAATGCTGAAGGCTTCTCGTTGGCTACGGATATAAAGGACAATGATCGCATCAATGTAGTATTTAACCATGTTAAAAATAGTTTTAAAGAAGAAATTACCTTAGACGAAATGGCGAATATGGTGAGCATGACCATTCCCAGCTTTTGTCGTTATTTTAAAAAAATAACTAATAAGACGTTTGTGCAGTTTGTGAATGAGTACCGGTTAGTACATGCTTCAAAGCTTTTAGCTGAAAAGCCACTTAGCATTACCGAAGTATGCTTTGAATGTGGTTTTAATAACTTCTCCCATTTTAATAAATCGTTCAAAGCCTTTACGGGACAAAACCCTTCAGAATATCGAAATCAACTCAAAGCCATAATATCCTAATGCAACAATTGTTCAACAGAGAACCTCAACGGTTAGATTTACCCAATAGTGACATTTCCTATTATCCCGATTTTATGGATACAGCAGTTGCCAATGACTATTTTAGAGTATTAAAAAACAAGACACCTTGGCAACAGGACGACATTAAAGTTTTTGGCAAAGTGTACGCACAACCCAGACTTACAGCATTATATGCCAATAACGAAAAACCCTACTCCTACTCCAATATTACCATGAAACCCCATGAATTCTCAATAGAACTTAAAACCTTAAAGGAAAAGATTGAAACCATTGCCCAATGCAACTTTACCACCTGTCTATTGAATTTATACCGGGACGGAAAGGACAGCAATGGCTGGCATGCGGACAATGAAAAAGAATTAGGCCAAAACCCGGTAATCGCTTCCATAAGCTTAGGCGCTCCTCGTTATTTTCATCTGAAACACAATAGCATGTCAGATGCAAAATACAAACTACTACTGGAACACGGCAGTCTCCTTTTAATGCAGGGAGAAACCCAACATTTTTGGAAACATCAAATTCCAAAAACTGCGAAACCAATTGGAGAACGCATCAACCTAACGTTTCGAGTGATTAGGTAGTTCAAGTGTTATGCTTAACGTTTTAAGTAAATACGATGAATATTTAATATTTTACCGAACAACTTGTGCCTACCGCTAAAACCTAACGACTAGGTGGTAATCCATCTTTTTTTTAAACATGATGCATAAAGCAGCAAGCAAGCAACATTTTAGATTATAAAACCAAGGTTGTATCTTTACCGCGCTATGGAAAAAGAATTTACAGACCGCGAACTAGATCGTATTATAGAAATGGCCTGGGAAGACCGCACTACATTCGATGCAATCAGCTTTCAATTTGGCATATCCGAACAGGAGACCATAGAAATAATGCGCCGCGAAATGAAACCCAGTAGTTTTCGCATGTGGCGCAAAAGGGTTCAGGGTAGAGCTACCAAACATGCTAAACTGCGCATGGATGGCGTTGATCGCTTCAAGTGCTCTCGCCAAAAACAGATTACTGGAAACAAAATCTCTAAACGGTAATTTAAATGATTAACAGGTCCTATTTGAACATATCGTTTAGTACAGCGGCCAAACGAATGCCTCCTTTCTGTAATTGCTGCTCTACTGTAGACCACCAATCATAGCTATATCTATATCCTATTTTTTCACCTACCTCGGCAGAGTTATAAACTTGTTTGACCAATTCCTGAGACTCCTCTACCCAAGTATAGACGTCGCCCTGTCCAATGTTTTTTACTTGTTCCTTGGAAAGCTTGGGCAAATTTGAAGCCAGTTCGGTATAGCCCATACCGTAATCATCTATCATATTACTGTCCCATACCCTATGCAGATTACTACCACGGCCAAACCATTGTACCTGTATATCATTGCCTCCTTTATCTTCCTTTCTACCCACATGCAAAGGCTGATGCAAGTCACCAACAAGGTGTACCAGAAATTTTAAGTAAAACTGTTTATCTTCCAAGGAACTGTTTTTATCCGTAACCACGGCTATACACTTGTTTATCCCTGCTACAATATCGCCTTCTATGCTGGGTTCAACATCGGTATATTTTTTATCCAAAGGAAAATTAACGTAATGCCAAGGGCTAAACTCCCTATAGTTTCTGTCGGCCTTTATTTCATCACCAAATGTAGAAACGTCTGCAAGGCTTTGACCGTTTAGTAATTTAGCTATGGCTTTTTTTGCCTTTCTGGTCAAATATTGTTCCGCAACCTTTCCTGTAACCCTATGACCCGTTTTGGACCATTCCATGTCGTTGGCAAATGTAATTTGTACAGCTAAAAAGAGTAGCAGTATGTATTTCGTTTTCATTCTTATAATTTTGCGCAAAAATAGAACATCCGATTTTAAGGTATTGTTAAATATATGGGCGGAAAAGAATATAATCAGAACTTGCAGCAATGAAAAGGAAAAAGTCGATTCAAAAAAAAGGAAGGTCTAACTATTTAAAAGTTATTCTAAAGCTTGTCCTAGGCTTTGGTATGGTACTTCTGATTTTTGTAATGAGCATATATCTTGGCGCCTGGGGGCCAATTCCCAAAGAAAAAGAACTAGCTAATCTCAAATATCAGGTAGCTTCCGAAGTCTTTTCGGCAGACAGTGTACTTATAGGCAAGTACTATTTGAACGACCGCCAGCCGATTTCCTTTGAACAATTTCCCGATCATTTACTACAGGCATTGATAGCAATTGAAGACCAACGGTTTTACGAGCATTCCGGTGTAGATTTCCCAAGCTTACTAAGGGTCGGCGTTAAAACCATACTCATGGGAGATACTTCTTCCGGTGGTGGCAGTACACTTACACAACAGCTAGCCAAAAATCTATATCCGAGAAAAGATAGAAAGTCTGCCCATTTGGTTATAGATAAAGTAAAGGAGATGATCATAGCTAAAAGACTGGAGTCTGTTTATTCAAAAGAGGAAATTCTCACACATTACCTAAATACCGTATCCTTTGGTGATAATACCTTTGGTATTGAAAGTGCCGCTTTAAAATTCTTTAATGTACGTTCGCAAGACCTTTCCGTTGTGCAGGCCGCTAGCTTGGTAGGTATGTTAAAAGCTACCTACAGCTATAACCCAAGACTATTCCCCGAAAAGAACACGACAAGACGTAACTTGGTGCTTACGGCAATGAACGATAATGGTTTTCTAGAAAAGGAACAAACAGATAATACCATATCCACAACCCTTGAATTAGATTATAGGGATTACGACTACAATTCTGGCATAGCACCGTATTTTAGGGAAGAGGTACGTAAACAACTCTTACGTTGGATAGAAGAAGAAAATAGTACCGGAAACAATCTTAATCTATATACCTCAGGTTTAAAAATATATACGACTCTTAATTATAAAATGCAGCAGATAGCTGAGGAGGCAATGGTAAAACACATGGGTACACTACAAGAAGCATTTGAACAGAGTTATGGGAACAATGCACCTTGGCTTAAGAACAAAAAACTAATACGTAACGCACTAAGGAAAACCGATGGCTATCGAAGGCTAAAGAAATCCGGACTTAACGAAACAGAAATTATTGAAAAGCTCAAAAGTGATAAAAAACAAATGACATTAACGACGTGGAAAGGCGATATAACTAGAAAGGCGAGCACCTTTGACAGCCTGCAACATTATATCAAATTTTTAAATATGGGTTCTTTATCCTTAGACCCTACAACCGGTGAAGTCTACACATGGATCGGAGGAATCAATTTTGAACGCTTTAAATACGACCATATATCTCAAAGTAAACGCCAAGTAGGTTCAACTTTTAAACCTATAGTATATACCGCAGCTTTAGAAAATGGTATTGCCCCATGCACGTATTTTTCGGCACAAGAAGTAGCCTACGATAACTTAGAGGGTTGGTCTCCCAGCAATTCGGGCACAAAAGAGGAAGCATACTTAAACTACACGATGGAGGAAGGCCTAAGCAAGTCGGTAAACACCATAGCGGTTAAGGTGATGGAAGAGACGGGTATTGGTAATGTCTTAAACCAAGCCAAAAAAATGGGTATCCAAGAAAAACTTCCAAGCTTACCTTCGTTGGCCTTAGGAACGGGGGCAATTAAAATGACAGAATTGGCTACGGCCTACACCAGTTATTCGAATAAAGGAAAATCAATTAAACCCATCATTATTAAGACCGTAACAGATCAGGAAGATAATGTCCTTGCTAAATTTGAAACTAAACTTAGTGAGAAACCTGCGTTCACAGAGGAAAATGGTCAGGTAATGATAGAAATGATGAAAGCGACCATCAATTCCGGAACAGCATCCAGAATTAGATCCACTTACGGCCTAACAAATGATATCGCTGGAAAAACGGGAACAACCCAAAACAACAAAGATGCTTGGTTTGTTGCCTTAACACCAAAGCTTTTGCATATTACCTGGGTAGGCTTGGACAACCATGAAATTGGCTTTAAAAATACGAGCCTAGGACAAGGAGCAAATGCCGCTTTACCGCTTTTCGCATTATTTTATCAAAAATTAAATTCAGATGCCGAATTCAAGAGAATTACCAACGCTAAGTTTCCTAAACCGTCATCATCCGTGCTAACGGCTCTGGATTGTGATCCAGTTAAAAGAGATGGTTTTTTTAAACGCCTTTTTAAAAACCCGAACAAAACAAAGCGTAAAAAATTTCAGAATAAAAACAATTAATTAAAATTAATTGATATATTTATGATATCAATTTAATATCATAAATTATGTCAACTGAAAAAAACCATAGCCCAATTAACGGCTACATTATGCTTTTTGTTCTATTAATCCTATTGGTTGGAGGTGTTTTGCTACTTCGAATTTATGTAGGGGCTTTCATGATTTTTGCAGCCGTGCTTACAATTCCAGGCTTTGTTTTAGTCAATCCTAATAGTTCTAGGGTGCTGCTTCTTTTTGGAAAGTACATAGGTACCATAAAGCAAAATGGACTGTTTTGGGTAAATCCTTTTTTTACCAAAAAGAAAATATCCTTACGGGCTAGCAATTTTGACAGTGAGCGCCTTAAGGTAAACGACAAACTTGGAAATCCGGTCATGATCAGCACCATCTTGGTATGGCGCGTGACGAACACTTACAAAGCAGCATTTGAAGTAGATGATTACCAAAATTTTGTTCGTGTACAGACCGATGCCGCAGTTCGAAAACTAGCGAGCATGTATCCCTATGATAATTTTGCCGATGAAGGTTTGGATGAGGATATTACCTTACGTTCCAGCGTAAACGAAGTAAGTGATGCCTTGGAAAAAGAAGTGCAAGAACGTCTTTCTATGGCGGGTATAGAGGTGCTGGAAGCTAGAATAGGATACTTGGCCTACGCACAGGAAATTGCGAACGCTATGTTAAAAAGACAACAAGCGACTGCCATAGTAGCGGCGCGTCATAAAATTGTAGAGGGTGCGGTAAGTATGGTAGAAATGGCACTACATGAGCTGAGCAAAAAAGAAGTGGTTACATTGGACGAAGAACGCAAAGCGGCAATGGTGAGCAATCTTATGGTGGTGCTATGTTCGGACAAAGATGCATCTCCTATAGTAAATACGGGAACCTTAAATCATTAGATGATGCGTGTTTTTAATGAAACACAACGATTTACACAATGGTGGTTATGGTTGATTTTAGCAACAACCACCATTGCGGTACTAACAGAACCCATTCTTAATTGGGTACAATCCGATTTTAAAAATAATAGTGCTTTTGATACTGGTTTCTGGATTGGCTTCGGCACTATATTCCTTGTACTTCTCCTCTTTGTCCTTTTTAAATTAACTACGGGAATTGATGAAAAAGGAATTAGTTATCAATTTTTCCCTATTCACCTAAAACCAAAAATGCTAGACTGGGATAAAATAGAAAAAGTTGGTACCAGAACATACAAACCGCTTATAGAGTTCGGGGGTTGGGGCTATAGATGGGGAATGGGAGGTAAAGCATTGAACGTTAAAGGAAACAAAGGCATTCAACTAAAATTAAAAAATGGAGATTCTCTCCTCATAGGAACTCAAAAAGAAAATCAAGCACAAACCGTAATCAATAGATATTTTAAGAAAAATGAAGGAATATAAAGTAGTCACATGGAAAATGGGTCTGACCGGAAATGATAAGCGCTTAGAAGACACCCTTAACAAATACGCCCAACAAGGCTGGCGTGTGGCTTTTATATATGAAAATTTTACGTCGATTGTTTTTGAACGGGATAAGAACAGATAAACTTTTAATTAGCGAAATCAAATTATTGTTTTTGTAGGACAGCTTGCACAGACCATTGTAGTATTTATTAAAAATAATGAGTAAAAAAAAGGCATTTGCATTACGGGTAAACGAAGATATGCTCAAAGCTATTGAAAAGTGGGCAGCTGATGAGTTTAGAAGCACCAACGGACAAATTGAATGGATGCTTATGAAAAGTTTAACACAAGCCAAACGTGACCCAAAATCAAAAAAAACGGACTGACTTTAGGATTGTTTTAACACAGTAAACCCTTAAATTTGAAGCTTAGCTAATTCAACTCAAAATGACTAAGGTTTTAAGTGCGATCGCACTTTTATTTGTATCCCTTTATACTTTCTCCCAAACTTCAGAAAAATCCTTTACGGTCAAATACATTTCGGACGAAATAATCTTAGATGGTGCTCTAGATGAATCTATTTGGTCCTTGGCGGAAAGTGCCAATACATTTCAACAATACTTTCCCTCCGATTCGATTCCAGCGAAACAGCAGAGTGACATTAAAATGCTCTATGATGATACGAACCTATATATAGGTATCCGCATAAACGCTATAGGAAAAGACTATGTAATCCCTTCATTAGAGCGCGATTTTAGAGCTGGAGGCAATGATAATATCAGCTTACTCTTTGATACGTTCAATGATGGCACCAATGCATTTTTGTTCGGAACCAACCCGTACGGCGTAAGACGAGAAGCTTTAATTACCAACGGAGGGGCCGGAACAGAGGGTTTTACCACATCTTGGGATATTAAATGGAAAGGGGAGACTGTCATTTATGACAATTATTATACTGCGGAGCTTATTATTCCGCTTACCTCATTTAAATTTAGGGAAGGTGAGACTAAATGGCGATTTAATAGTTACCGTTTTGATATGCAGTCCAATGAGCAAAGTACATGGTTTCCCATTCCTCAAAATCAACTTATCTTTAACCTAGCCTTCATGGGCGATATGGTTTTCGAAAAAGGCCTGGGCAAATCTAGAACACCATTAGCGCTGATTCCTTATGTAAACGGTATCTCTTCGAAAGACTTTGAAAATAACCAGAACCAAAATAATTTTAAAGTTGGTGCTGATGCAAAAATAGCGGTGGGGAATAGTTTAAACCTTGACCTTACCTTAAATCCTGATTTTTCTACTGTAGAGGTAGATAATTTTATCACCAATCTTACGCGTTTTGAAATTGCCTTACCTGAGCGGCGCCAATTTTTTATTGATAATAATGACCTTTTCGGGGGCTTTGGAGGTGGCCGGGATGCAAATCCATTTTTTTCCAGAAGAATAGGTATTGCAAGAGATACCGCAAATAACACCATAGAAAACCGAATTATAGGTGGGGCTAGGCTTAGCGGAAAAATTAACAATAATCTCCGGTTGGGTTTCTTAAATCTGCAAACGGAGGAGGATGGCGAAAATGGAATACCGTCCAACAATAACATGATGCTCTCCTTACAGCAAAAAATGTTTTCACGATCTAACTTAGGTGTTTTCTTTATCAACAGACAAGCAATAGGGGCTTCGGATTTTTTACCACCCAGTGAAGAGTTTAATCGTGTGATCGGTATTGATTATAACTTAGCTTCTGAAGACAATAGTTGGACTGGGAAATTCTATGCCCACAAATCCTTTCAACCAGATGATAGCGAGGGTAACAACTCTTTTGGGTTTTTCTTAGGCAAGAATACCAGAAACTTTTCCGCTTTTGTAGATGCGGTAAAAATTGATGAAGATTTTAGCTCCGACCTTGGGTTTATTCCAAGAAAGGATATCGTGAAAGTTGTAAATATCTTTGAAGGACGAATTTGGCCAAAGAAAGGACTAGTAAATAACTACGAAGCTCAAATTTTTAACGAAGTAATATGGCGCCCTGGTTTGGATTTTGATCTTACGGACCATGCTATTTCACTTGAAACTACAGCGGAGTTTAAGAGTCTTGAACAACTCAGTGCTCAGTTTTCTAGAAGATACGTGTTCTTGACGGATGATTTTGAACCTACAGGAAATGATGGCGCCATTCCCTTACCAGGGAACCTAGGCTATAACTTCAATAGCTTTCAAATGTCATTTGAGTCCGATAGGCGTAAGGTATTCTCATACTCTATAGAACCGGGATATGGCGGCTTCTTCAACGGTAATAGATATTCTTTGGAAACTGGTTTTGACATACGCTTACAGCCAAAAGTCCGTATCGGGTTTAACGCACAGTATGACAGGATAGCATTGCCCCAGCCCTTCTCTAGCGCAGACATTATATTACTTAGTCCCCGTTTAGGCATTACCTTTAGCAAGTCGATTTTTTGGTCAACTTTAGTTCAATATAGCAATCAAAGAGATAACTTGGGAGTCAACTCTAGGTTACAATGGCGTTTTGCACCTTTATCAGACCTTTTTATCGTGTACAACGATAATTATTCGGTTGACCTATTTGCTCCTAGATTTAGGTCAATTAACCTAAAATTGTCTTATTGGTTGAATATTTAACTAACGTCCATCATAAAGAAATAAACACTAAAATATAAATCTATGATTTATCATATTATCTAAAATAAAGAACTCAAAATAGACTATGACTAGAGCTTTAACCTTTGCAACACTTCTTTTTAGCTTCTTAAATGTTTTAGGACAGGAATACCAGAAATCCTTTACGGTAGCTTTTATTTCAGAAACTATTACTGCAGACGGTGTACTGGATGAACCCATTTGGGAGATGGCAGATAAAGGTGCCGATGACTTCTGGCAATATTTCCCTCTAGATTCTGTTCAGGCAAAAAAGCAGTCGCAAATCAAAATACTCTATGATGACAAGAATCTATATGTAGGCATTAAAGCTTATTCCAGTGGTGAAAATTACGCTACACAATCTCTAAGGCGTGATTTTAGAGGTAGCGGAAGTGATAGTTTTTCCCTAGTTTTTGACACATTTAATGACGGCACAAATGCTTTTTTATTTGGTATCAACCCTTTTGGTGTTCGCCGTGAAGCTCTAATCGCAAATGGGGGTACAGGTCAGGATGATTTTAATCTGGCTTGGGACATGAAGTGGAAAGGGGATGCCAAAATCTATGACGATTACTTTACTGCGGAAATGATTATACCGCTCACCTCCTTAAAATTTGAAGAAGGTGCTACCAAATGGCGCTTTAATAGCTATCGTATAGAAACCCAGTCTAACGAAAGGAGTACATGGACAAGAATTCCACAGAATCAGCAAATATACAATCTGGCCTTTATGGGAGATATGATATTTGACAAACCTTTGGGAAAATCAAGAACACCCTTAGCACTGATTCCCTACGTAAATGGTATAGCGGCACGTGACTATGAAAATAGGGATAACCTCAACAATTTAAAAGTTGGAGCGGATGCTAAAGTATCCATAGGAAACAGTTTAAATCTAGACCTCACGTTAAACCCTGACTTTTCTACCGTAGAGGTCGATAATTTTATAACCAACCTTACCCGTTTTGAAATTGCGCTGCCGGAACGACGACAATTTTTTATAGATAATAATGATCTTTTTGCAAGTTTTGGCAACGGTTTTGATTTTAGTCCATTTTTCTCAAGACGTATTGGTATCGCAAGGGATACCGTTGGCAACACCATAGAAAACAATCTTATTGGAGGAGCGCGCCTTAGCGGTAAATTAACAAAAGACCTTAGGGTGGGACTTTTAAATATTCAAACCGCAGAGGATTTGGAAAATAGGATTCCATCTAACAATAACACGATGCTAGCCTTACAACAGCGTGTTTTCTCACGCTCTAACATTGGTGTTTTCTTCATCAACAAGCAATCATTCAAAACCTATGACTTTGTAGAACGCGAAGATGAATATAACCGCGTTATAGGTATGGATTATAATCTTGCTTCAAAAGATAATACTTGGAACGGTTCATTTATCACCCACAAATCATTTCAACCTGACGACAGTAAAGGAAACCTTGCATCAAGCGCACTTATTCGATACAATACAAGGAAATTCAACGTATTTGCTAAAGGTACTTTTATAGACGAAGATTTTCGTTCGGATCTGGGCTTTGTACGTAGGACCGATCTCTTTAAGACGCTGCTGAGTGCCGAACGTGTGTTCTGGCCTAAAACAGGAATTGCCCAAAATCATTCGCTGCGGTACTTTTCAAATATACGTTGGAGCCCTAGTAGAGATTTTTTAAATACAGATTATGATCACCAAGCCACCTACGAAGTGCAATTTAATAATCAGTCCCAAGCACGGGTAGAATTTACAAATTCCTATACCTTTCTGTTTGATGATTTTGACCCGACTGGTACAGCAGGCGCTGTACCCTTACCTGAAAATGAAGACTATCATTATAACAACATAGAATTTGGATATCAGTCCGATCAGCGAAAACTATTTTCTTATGACGTCCAGTCAACAGTAGGTCGGTTTTTCAACGGAAATAGATTCTCTTTAGAAGGTAGTATGACATTGCGTTTTCAGCCCAAAGCCTTTGTTTCCTTACAGTTCAATTATGACCAAATAGATTTACCTGCACCCTACTCAAGCGCCAATATTTGGTTAATTAGTCCTAACGTAGATATTACGTTTAGCAAATCCATTTTCTGGTCTACACTCATACAATACAGCAACCAGAGGGATAACTTAGGAATAAATTCCAGATTACAATGGCGGTTCGCCCCCTTATCCGATCTTTTTCTTGTGTATAATGACAATTACTTCGTAGACACGTTTGCGCCAAGGTTCCGTTCCATTAACCTAAAACTTTCCTACTGGTTAAATATCTAAAATGAAATATAACCTACTTTGTTCCGATTTGGATGGGACCCTGCTTACCACTAAAAATAATGTCTCTGAATTCACCGTCCAACAAATTAAACGCATACGAAATACGGTTCGGATTATTTTGGTATCCGCAAGAATGCCAAACGGAATGTACTATCTGCAAAAGCGATTGGGTATAGAAGAACAACCAATTGTCTGCTACAATGGCGCCTTGGTTTTGGAACAAGGTAAAGTGCTTTCTTCCACCCTAATTCCATCCGATATTTTAGAGCAAATTTTTGAATTGTCCTCACCTTTAAAAATAGATCTGGGTTTGTATGAAAACGATAATTGGTTTGTTGCCCATACATCGGACCGTGTAGAAAAAGAAATTAAACACACAAATACCAAACCTATTTTCCAATCAACGAAAACTAGTCTATCCCACTTAAAGGACATTGGTGCACATAAAGTAATGCTAATGTGCAGTAAACATAGTGCAGATATCATTATGCCGCAACTGGAGAGCAAGCTCAGTAAAGACATTCACATGTATCGTTCTAACGATACTTTAATCGAAATTACTCCGGTATCCGTTTCTAAACGTACGGCCATAGCTCACATTCTAAAACCAACAGAATCGCTTAAGAATATAATCGCATTCGGGGACAATTATAACGATATTGAAATGCTTAAAGCTGCCGGGTATGGCGTAGCTGTAGCGAATGCTAGAACCGAAGTGAAAAGAATTGCCGATTATGTTACGTTGGCAAATACGGATGACGGGGTTGCCCACTTTATCCAACACCAATTCGTTATTTAACTATATTTGAAAAACTTCGATTGTAACCATGGAAAATACCGGCCTAGAACCTTTTATTATTGATGACACCATCGTTTTTGGTCTTCTGGCCATAGTATTAGGCCTTATTTTTTATACCTCCAGCATAAAGACCGGCTTTTGGAAGAAGTTTTATACTATAATCCCAGCTGTACTGATGTGTTATCTATTGCCCGCAATTATAGCAAGCAGCGGTCTTATTTCAGATAAAACGTCCAACCTATACTTTATGGCAAGTAGATATTTATTACCAGCCGCACTGGTATTAATGACATTGAGCATTGATTTAAAAGCTATTGCCAATCTAGGCTCTAAGGCTTTGATCATGTTTCTTACTGGTACTACAGGAATTATCATTGGTGGTCCTATCGCTATTCTATTAGTTTCAATTTTCTCTCCGGAGACGGTTGGTGGCAATGATTTTGACGCTACTTGGCGAGGTCTTTCCACAATCGCAGGTAGCTGGATCGGTGGAGGTGCGAACCAAGCAGCTATGTTAGAAATATTCCAGTATAATCCCGAAAAATATGGGGGTATGGTACTGATCGATATTGTGGTCGCAAACGTATGGATGGCAATTGTTTTGCTTGGGGTTGGTAAAACAGAACGTATAGATACTTGGTTAAAAGCCGATACCTCTAGTATAGAAAAACTAAAACTAAAAGTAACTGAGTTTACCAATAAGATTACAAGAGTACCAACGCTTAACGATTATATGATTATGCTCTGCCTAGCTTTTGGCGCGGTAGGCATTGCTCACTTTTTCGGAAACAATATCAGTGAATACTTAACGCAAAATTTTAGTGCGATAAGCGACACGAAGAGTTTTCTATCCTTTTTAGGTTCTAGCTTCTTTTGGATGGTGGTCCTCGCTACCACAATTGGTATACTACTTTCATTTACGCAAGCAAAAAACTATGAAGGTGCTGGTGCCAGTAAAATAGGGAGCGTGTTCATTTATATTCTTGTAGCTACCATAGGCATGAAGATGGATTTAGGGAAAGTGTTGGAAAATCCCGGGTTGATAGCAGTAGGTTTTCTTTGGATAGGTATTCATGCAGGTCTAATGATTTTAGTTGCAAAACTTATAAAGGCGCCTTATTTTTTCCTAGCGGTCGGTAGTCAGGCGAATGTTGGTGGTGCAGCTTCGGCACCCGTAGTGGCAGCAGAATTTCATCCATCATTGACCTCGGTTGGGGTATTATTAGCAGTTCTTGGTTATGTAGTAGGTACGGGTGGTGCTCTTTTTTGTGCCTATTTAATGGAGGTGGCCTCAACGATGTAATTAAAAACTAATCGATTTAGAGCGTGCTTATTTACAATTATTTTATTGATATTTGCGCCCTAATAAAATAATATGAAACAATTTCTATATTCCTTTAGTATCCTATGTTTGGTAGTCTCCTGCGCTGGAGAAACCAAAAATACAATGACCCTGAACGGTAACATTAAGGGACTCAAAAAAGGGACCTTATACCTACAACATGTACAGGACACTACCCTGGTCACGGTTGACTCTCTAGAAATTGAAGGTGATGGAAACTTTACGTTTAAAACAGAACTTGAAAGTCCGGAATTATTCTATTTATATTTAGACAAGAAAGACAACAATGATATAAACGACAGGCTTTCTTTTTTTGCAGAGCCTGGTATTATTACTATTAACACTAACTGGAATTCCTTTGATACCAAGGCTAAGATTACTGGATCAAAAAGCCATGAAAAGTTAGAAGAGTATTTAAAGGTAATGTCTAAAAATAATCTACGGGGGCTAGAGCTTATTCAAATGACTGCCAAAATGGATAGGGAATTGAACCAACAGGAAATGGACAGTATTGAAATGTTATACACTAGAAATATCCAACGAAATTATGTGTACGCAATTAATTTTGCATTAAACAATAAGGACTCCTATGTTGCTCCTTATATAGCAGTAAAAGAAATACCGGAAGCCAATAGTATGTATTTGGATTCCATCGCGGCTGTGCTACCAGACAGTGTTGCCAACTCCAAATATGGAAGGGAGCTGCAAGCCTTCATTAAGAAAAACAAACAATAAAAAAAAGCATCCGCGTTACGGATGCTTTTTTTTTATTGTTTGCCCTTAGGCTTAACCTAGTTTATTCAAATCGGCTACCAAACTTTTTGCCTTTGTCTCCAACTCGGAACGCACGGCAGTTAAGTGAGATTTTCTGTTTTCAACATTTTTTTGATTCACTTTTGCAATTAAATCATCAAAAGTCGCTATAGCGCCATCAATAACTTTCGCACCTTCTTTGGAATCCTGTTTTCCATTTGCCGCTTCCACTATGTAAACTGCTTCAATGATATCGCCTAATACATAATTGATATCTTTTTTTAAATCTCGAACACTTGCCATTTTACTATTATTTTTTTACAAAAATACAACTTTAAGCTTGTAAAAATTAGATTCCTTTTAAATTGTAACTTCCAAGAGCTTTGCACCTTCTGTTTTAATATTAATACGATTTGCCATTGCCGGGATTAACACAGTTTCTCCATTCACTATAGTTACCTCTCCTTCGCTGGTTGCTATACGAGCAGCACCGCCTACAGCCATATAAATTGTAAAAGAATCCCTTTTAGTCGTATCCTGAACAAGGTCCTGCGTGAGATTTAAAAAATTCGTTTTAAAATAAGGCGAGTCTACCATAAGATTGGCACAATCAGATGTATTATCATAAACTACCTTAAAATCATCTTTCTTTTCGTAATCTATGGCGTCCAAAGCCATTTCTGTATGAAGTTCTCTAAGATTCCCATCCTTGTCCTTTCTATTGAAATCAAATACGCGATAGGTAACATCAGAAGTTTGTTGTATTTCCGCAAGTAGTACCCCAGCCCCTATGGCATGTATCTTTCCAGTTTGTATAAAAAAGGTATCTCCTTCCTTTACGGGTTCATAATTCAACAATTCCAATAATGTGTTTTCTTCTAAACTTTTAGAATATGCCTCTTTGGTCACATTCGTGTTGAATCCTACAATAAGTTCCGACCCTTTATCAGCATCCATTACATACCACATTTCGGTTTTACCGAAAGAATTATGTCGCTTTTGTGCCAATTCATCATTGGGATGTAGTTGAATGGATAAGTCCTGTTTTGCATCGATGAATTTAATCAGAATAGGAAATTCTTTACCAAATCGTTCCACCACACTTTTTCCTAAAAGAGCCTCTGGATATTTATCAATTAAAACTTGTAAGGAGGTATTTACCAAATCTCCATTGGACACTACAGAAACATCGCCAGCAACTGCCGACAGTTCCCAACTCTCACCGGTAATATCGCTTGATACAGGCTTGTGCAAGACATCTCCTAATTTAGTGCCGCCCCAAAGACGCTCTTTCAAAATGGGATAAAATTTTAATGGGTGTATACTCATAACCGTCTTTTAGACAACCATATTCCTTACTTTAAGACAACGCTTTTAATGCCCTTTTCATATGTTCAGCAGCATTCATATTATTAAAGACCATGAGAACGGTACCAGTTTTATCTACCACATAGGTTTCCCTTCCTGGAAGCAAAAGCAAGCTGTTTTTTACTTTAAACTGTTTGCGAACCGTATTATTCTTATCCGACAATAAAATAAATGGCAACTCGTGTTTTTGTTCAAATCTCGCATGACTTTTAGTAGAATCTGCACTAATGCCCACAACCTCTGCACCTAAGGCTACAAAGTCTTGGTAACTATCCCTAAAATCACAGGCTTCTGCCGTACATGCCGGCGTATTGTTTTTAGGGTAGAAATAAATAACAAACGGTTTTTTCCCAATAAGCTCCTTTATAGAAAAGGGATTTCCCTGACTATCTGGGAGGGTGAAAAACGGTATTTTGGTGCCTACTTTTAAACCCATTACCCAGTAAAGGTTACAAAGTTCCTAGGTGTCTCGTACAACACAACTTCCAACTCATGTTCCTTGGCTATATGTGGCCTTAATTTTTGCCAAGTCACAACAGCTATATTCTCTGCCGTAGGATTCAGTTCCATGAATTCAGGAACCTCTATATTTAAATTCTTGTGGTCAAAGGCATCCTCAATTTCAGCTTTTATCAAATCCTTAAGTACCTTTACATCTATAACGAAACCCGTCTCAGGGTCTATTTCTCCGTTCACACTAACAATAAGCTCATAGTTATGCCCATGAAAATTTGGGTTGCTACATTTTCCAAATATTTCAGTGTTCCTTTTATCGCTCCAATCTTTTCTGTAAAGTCTATGAGCTGCATTAAAATGCGCTTTTCTACTAACTTTTACTTTCATTTTTTTTCGATGTTATCCAACAAATGTTGGTAGAATTTCTCAAATATTATTTTAAACCAAGCTGTATAGATATGAGGATTATTGCTAATATCCTCCTTAATGGCTTTTGGGGTCATCCATTTCCAACTTGCAACTTCATCTGGATTTATCTCGGGAGCCTCATTATAGTAACCCACCATTACATGGTCCAGTTCATGTTCGGTTAATCCGTTATCGAATGGTGCTTTATAAATAAATGAAAAAAGTTCTTTTAGATCCACGGAAAACCCCATTTCTTCCTGTAACCTTCTTTTACCAGCTTGAATATTGGTTTCACCTACCCGTTGATGACTACAGCAGGTATTGGTCCATAACAAGGGAGAATGATATTTATGTCCTGCACGTTGTTGGAGCATGGTTTCTCCTTTTTCATTCAAAACAAAAACTGAGAATGCTCTGTGCAGTAGTGCTTTTTCGTGAGCTTCCATTTTTGGCATGGTGCCAATTTGCTCATTCTTTTCATTGACTAATATAACCTCTTCTTCCTTCATTACGTAAAAATAACACCTTTGCGTAAGTTAGGGTAATGAAGGTCATAAAATAAATAGATAATAGTATAGAATGTTGCAAGGCTGAACTAGAAAAATCTAGGAGATTTCATGTTGTCCTTTATGGATATGAAATCATATCGTAAAATAACCTCAAAAGAACCATCATTGAAAGCTGCACTTCCTAGTGCCGTAGTTTCACGGTCATAGGCAATTCCTAAAAGAAAACCATCGGATATATTAAAACCGACCATTCCACTTACGGCCGCATCCCATCTGTACGCCGCTCCAAGAATAAATTTATCATTGAACATGAAGTTGGCAGAAACATCCACCTGTAAGGGAGCACCTTGCGTCATTTTACTTAAAACAGTGGGTTTAAATTTTAAAAAACGATTTACATCCCAAACATAGCCAGTAATAAAGTAAAAATTCATCTGCTCTTTTGCCGTAGATAGAGACGATTCCTCAAAATGTGATGTCTCCAAAAACCTAGGGACAGACAGACCTGCATAAAACTTGTTTGTATGATAGTATATTCCTGCCCCTACATTTGGGGACAATCTATTATCGATATCCTGTTGTAAGGTTTGATCGGATGTAAATTGATTCAGTTCCGAAAATCGGATATCCAAAAGATTAATACTCCCTTTTACACCGAAACTTAAACGGGCTTCCTTTGCCATTTGTATGGTATAGGAAACATCCATATCAAAATTAGTTTCCGAGGTTGGACCAATCTGGTCATTTACAATAGAAAATCCCATTCCTAAACCTCTATACCCTATAGGGGAATGAATATTAACCGTTTGTGTAGTTGGTGCCCCATCGAGACCTACCCATTGAGACCTATGCAATGCGGCAATACTCATTTGTCCTCTGCTACCTGCATAAGCCGGATTTATGCTTACCGTATTGTACATGTATTGTGTATACTGTGCGTCTTGCTGCGCTACAACAAAAACACTTACGAACAATATAATACCAAGAAAGAGATGCCTAAGGTTACGAGTTCGGTTTCTATGTAATTGTATACTACGCATGCTTTATCTGTTTATATATAAATAACCCGAAAGTGATTTCATATTACCGCTAGGCTCTTTGTAATCAATAATATAGAAATAAGTTCCAACTGGCAATTGGTTATCTTGATTCACGGTTACTCTTCCTTGCGAAGTCCCATCGAATACATTACCGTCCGTACCATAGGCTTTTGTTGTAAAGACAGAAACACCCCAACGGTTATATATGCGAACCGTATTATCCGGATAATTCTCCAAACCATCTATCCGTAGTACATCATGTACATTATCTCCATTTGGAGTAATTACATTAAAGACCTCTATAGTTTCGCCTGTTACACCAAGATCAGAATCCAGGTAATTAGGAATACCATCGTTATCACTATCGTCGTTCACATAATCACCATCACCATTTAAGTCCTCGTCTATAGTTGCTATCCCGTCATCATCATCGTCCGTATCTCTGTAGTCAGATTCCTCGTCGTTATCCGTATTTGGAAGATTAGTGATAGGGTCGTCTATTTCGTCATTTACATCTGCATCATCAGTGTTGCTGCCTTCATATCCATCATCAAGACCATCATTGTCCTGATCGGTACCGGTAGGTATAACGTCCGCAATACCATTTTGGTCAAAATCATGCGCCTCGATATTATCAGGAATGTTGTCATTATCACTATCCTCATCTAAATAATCGGGTAGACTATCACCATCCGTATCCACTGGAAATATACCTATTACTCCTGATACTTCGTAAGCATCATCAATTCCGTTACCATTACTATCAGTACCACTAGGTGCTATGTAATCAACGGTAGTCTGTGCTTCTACGTTATCCGGTATTCCATCATCGTCACTGTCAATATCCAAATAATCGGCAATACCATCACCATCTGTGTCCGTTATTTCGGTAGCAGGATTATTATCCCCATCTAAATTCAAATCCTCAAAACTGTCTAGAATACCGTCGTTATCGCTATCTAAAGCTGCTCCCGAAGGACTAATTATGATGGTAACCGTTGCGGTACTGCAATTGCCTAGGGTATCACATACGGTATAGTCAAATGTATCTGTCCCTACAAAGTCATTATTAGGGAAATAGTTCACAATATCATCAGATGGGTCGTTAGGTGTACCGTTATCATCAATTGTTAAAGAACCATTACTAGATTGCGTTGCACTATAAGTACCTAGTGTTGGCAGGTCATTATCATTTACATGCCAATTATCTATGTTTATAATCTGATTTACATTTATAGTCACCACATCATCATTAGCATCGACAATAGGAAGCACATCTACCGTAACCGTTGCGGTGCTACAATCTCCTGAAGAATTACATATTGTATAGTCAAAACTATCCGGCCCGTTATAATCTGGGGCTGGTGTATACGTAACCATATCGTCCGTGGGATCGTTGGGCGTTCCACCATTGTCTATGGTTACCGTTCCATTAGAAGGATTGGTTGTGTTTAGCGATCCTGTTGTTGGCAAATCTGAATCATTATCAAAAATATCTACCAATACAAAAGTATCCTCATCTACCGACACGATATCATCTACCAATGTTGCAGCCTGACTTAAGCAGACCACAGTAAAATTAGGTAGATTGGTGTTATTCCCTACTTTAGTCACTGTAGCCGTGTATCGCACTACAGTTTGTAAAGCAGTGACCGTTGGTTGGGTTTGATTTCCTGTAACCGCTGGAGACCAACTTACGGTTGCTCCAGTAGGAATGTTGGACCTAATATCCAACGTTACCTCATTATCTGGTGTATTACAATCCGTAACAATAAAATATCCGGTAGCGTTAGCACCGCATAAGGTACCGTCGTAGGTAGCAAAATAAATTCCTGGAGCTGTAACTTCCAAGAAAAAATCTGTCCCTATAACGGTCGCCGTGTCCGAAGCCTCATACCATTGGTAATTATTTTCGTCGGTGCTATTAGGTGCCTGTAATAAAAATTGAGCATTGGAAGCAAGTGTCCCCAGTACTGTAAAAACAATGCTAAGGATTAAAGCTTTATATGTAGTTATATGTTTCAAATCGATTTACGGTCGTTTCTGTGAATACTTATTTTACTACAAATACTACATTGATCAATGAATTGTAATCTGGTGGCGTTCCTACTACATCATATTGTAGAACACCACTAGCAGTGATACTATCAATGTTAAGCACCGCTGGATCTGCAAAAGTCACATAGTAATACAAGTCCGTTGGTCCATAGAAAGGCACGGTAGCAGGTGCACCTGCACTTGCAGTAAAGTTAGAAGCAGAACCATCATACTGGTCCAAATATTGCTGATATAAATCTACAGTCACATTGTTAACTAAAGCGGAAGCATCAATTGCTATGGAAGGTGGATAAAATATATTTGGTCTTGTATTTCTAATCACATATGGATCGCCTGCAGATCCGTCTCCAGTTACGGAAATATCATACGTGGGGTTAGCACTACCATCGTCAATTATGGTTTCGGTACCATCTGCAATATTTGCAGTTATACTATCTGCAAGCTCATCCAATGCCCCTTCTACGTCCCCGGAAGTAAAGTTTCCGTCAGCATCAGCAATGGTTACTTGGCTGGCATTCTGGTCATCTGTATCTACCGAAGTAAGGATAACAGTTTCACTAGGTGCTCCGTCTTGAGTAAGGGTCAAAGTTGTTCCATCAAAACTAAGTCCTGTGACCGACTCATTTCCAATAACTGAATCTGCATCGTCTACGTTGTCTACGTTATCCGAAAAACCGGCAGGTACCGCCGTAAGGCTGCCCCATGCCCCGTCGAAATCGTCGGTGGAATCTGTATCAAGGTTCGGGAACTCGTTGTTCACCGCAGTGGCAACCTGTGCATCGGTCAACTGCGTATCGTTGTCGATATCGTCCGCGAAGCCCGCAGGTATGTTCGTGATGTTCGTCCAGTCCGGTGTGATCGTGGAACCGTCTACCGAGAACGTAGTTCCCGTCAAATCAAGTCCGGCACCCGCTGTATATTCCGTATTATCGTCCGTATTGTCCGCAAATCCGGCAGGTACGGCCGTAAGGCTGCCCCATGCCCCGTCGAAATCGTCGGTGGCATCCGTATCAAGGTTCGGGAACTCGTTGTTCACCGCAGTGGCCACCTGTGCATCGGTCAACTGGGTATCGTTGTCGATATCGTCCGCGAAGCCCGCCGGTATGTTCGTGATGTTCGTCCAGTCCGGTGTAATCGTGGAACCGTCGACGGAGAATACCGTTCCAGTCAGGTCCAGTCCGGCACCCGCTGTATATTCTGTATTGTCGTCCGTGTTGTCCGCGAAGCCCGCAGGTACCGCCGTAAGGCTGCCCCATGCTCCGTCGAAATCGTCGGTGGAATCCGTATCAAGGTTAGGGAACTCGTTGTTCACTGCTGTGGCCACCTCGGCATCGGTCAACTGGGTATCGTTGTCGATATCGTCGGCGAAACCGGCAGGTATGTTCGTGATGTTCGTCCAATCGGGGGTGATCGCCGATCCGTCAACGGAGAAGGTCGTACCGGTCAAATCAAGTCCCGCACCCGCTGTATATTCCGTGTTGTCGTCCGTGTTGTCCGCAAACCCGGCAGGTACCGCCGTAAGGCTGCCCCATGCTCCGTCGAAATCGTCCGTAGAATCAAGGTCCAGGTTCGCAGGAATGTTCGTAATATTCGTCCAATCGGGCGTGATCGAAGAACCGTCAACCGAGAATACCGTTCCCGTCAGGTCAAGTCCAGCACCAGCCGTATACTCCGTGTTGTCGTCTGTGTTGTCGGCGAAGCCAGCAGGTACGGCCGTAAGGCTGCCCCATGCACCGTTGAAATCGTCCGTGGAATCCGTATCCAAATTAGGGAACTCGCTGTTCACGGCAGTCGCAACTTCTGCATCGGTCAACTGTGTATCGTTGTCGATATCGTCGGCGAAACCGGCAGGGATGTTCGTGATGTTCGTCCAGTCCGGCGTAATCGTAGATCCGTCGACGGAGAAGGTTGTTCCCGTCAGGTCCAATCCGGCACCCGCCGTATATTCCGTGTTGTCGTCCGTGTTGTCCGCAAATCCGGCAGGTACCGCCGTAAGGCTGCCCCATGCACCGTCGAAATCGTCCGTGGAATCCGTATCAAGGTTAGGGAACTCATTGTTCACGGCAGTGGCCACCTCTGCATCGGTCAACTGGGTGTCGTTGTCGATATCGTCCGCGAAGCCGGCAGGGATATTGGTGATGTTCGTCCAGTCCGGTGTGATCGTAGAACCGTCGACCGAGAACGTTGTTCCCGTCAGGTCCAATCCGGCACCCGCTGTATATTCTGTATTATCGTCCGTGTTGTCGGCAAAACCGGCAGGTACGGCAGTAAGGCTGCCCCATGCACCGTTGAAATCGTCCGTGGAATCCGTATCAAGGTTCGGGAACTCGTTGTTCACCGCAGTGGCCACCTGTGCATCGGTCAACTGCGTATCGTTGTCGATATCGTCCGCGAAGCCCGCCGGTATGTTCGTAATGTTCGTCCAGTCCGGTGTAATCGTGGAACCGTCGACGGAGAATACCGTTCCAGTCAGGTCCAGTCCGGCACCCGCTGTATACTCCGTATTATCGTCCGTATTGTCCGCAAAACCTGCAGGAATGCTTGTAATGTTCGTCCAGTCCGGTGTGATCGTGGAACCGTCTACCGAGAACGTAGTTCCCGTTAGGTCCAATCCGGCTCCTGCGCTATAGGTCGTATCGTCGTCGCCGTCGGCCAGTCCCGCAGGAATGTTCGTCAGGTCGGGGAAGTCTCCGCTGAAATCGTCGGTCGAATCCGTATCCAGGTTCGGGAACTCGTTGTTCACCGCAGTGGCCACCTGTGCATCGGTCAACTGCGTATCGTTGTCGATATCGTCCGCGAAGCCGGCAGGTATGTTCGTAATGTTCGTCCAGTCGGGCGTGATCGAAGAACCGTCAACCGAGAATACCGTTCCCGTTAAGTCAAGTCCAGCACCGGCCGTATACTCCGTGTTGTCGTCTGTGTTGTCGGCGAAGCCAGCAGGTACGGCCGTAAGGCTGCCCCATACGCCATCGAAATCGTCGGTGGAATCCGTATCCAAATTAGGGAACTCGTTGTTCACCGCAGTGGCCACCTGTGCATCGGTCAACTGCGTATCGTTGTCGATATCGTCCGCGAAGCCCGCAGGGATGTTCGTGATGTTCGTCCAGTCCGGTGTGATCGTGGAACCGTCCACCGAGAACGTTGTCCCCGTCAAATCAAGTCCGGCACCCGCTGTATATTCCGTGTTGTCGTCCGTGTTGTCCGCAAATCCGGCAGGTACGGCCGTAAGGCTGCCCCATGCACCGTCGAAATCGTCGGTCGAATCCGTATCCAAATTAGGGAACTCGTTGTTCACGGCAGTGGCCACCTCTGCATCGGTCAACTGGGTGTCGTTGTCGATATCGTCCGCGAAGCCGGCAGGGATATTGGTGATGTTCGTCCAGTCCGGTGTGATCGTAGATCCGTCGACCGAGAACGTTGTTCCCGTCAGGTCCAATCCGGCACCCGCTGTATACTCCGTATTATCGTCCGTGTTATCCGCAAATCCGGCAGGTATGGCCGTAAGGCTGCCCCATGCCCCGTCGAAATCGTCCGTGGAATCCGTATCCAAATTAGGGAACTCGTTGTTCACCGCAGTGGCCACCTGTGCATCGGTCAACTGCGTATCGTTGTCGATATCGTCCGCGAATCCCGCAGGTATGTTCGTGATGTTCGTCCAGTCCGGTGTGATCGAAGAACCGTCAACCGAGAATACCGTTCCCGTTAAGTCAAGTCCAGCACCCGCTGTATACTCCGTATTATCGTCCGTGTTATCCGCAAAACCTGCAGGTACGGCCGTAAGGCTGCCCCATGCCCCGTCGAAATCGTCGGTGGAATCCGTATCCAGGTTCGGGAACTCGTTGTTCACCGCAGTGGCCACCTGTGCATCGGTCAACTGCGTATCGTTGTCGATATCGTCCGCAAAGCCGGCAGGTATGTTCGTAATGTTCGTCCAGTCCGGTGTGATCGTGGAACCGTCCACCGAGAATACCGTTCCCGTTAGGTCAAGTCCCGCACCCGCTGTGTAGGTGGTATTCGTATCAGTTCCAGCAGCTATGTCCGCCAGGGGCACTGTCACCGTGTTCCCATCCTGAATAGAAATTTCAAGGTCTGTTCCGTTTACTTGAAAGTTTTGTAAATCTTGGTCATCCGTATCGGTAGCGGCCGCAATCGCTCCTAAGGAAACACTTAAAAGATTGCCGTCTGAATCTTCCAGTTCAAGATCGGAACCGTTTATTTCCAGACGATCATTAGTGGTATTGTCATCGCCGTCGGCCAGTCCCGCAGGAATGTTCGTCAGGTCGGGGAAGTCCCCGCTGAAATCGTCCGTGGAATCCGTATCAAGGTTAGGGAACTCGCTGTTCACCGCAGTCGCAACTTCTGCATCGGTCAACTGGGTATCGTTGTCGATATCGTCGGCGAAGCCAGCAGGGATGTTCGTGATGTTCGTCCAGTCCGGCGTAATCGTAGATCCGTCGACGGAGAAGGTTGTTCCCGTCAAATCAAGTCCGGCACCCGCTGTATATTCCGTGTTGTCGTCCGTGTTGTCCGCAAATCCGGCAGGTACGGCCGTAAGGCTGCCCCATGCACCGTCGAAATCGTCGGTCGAATCCGTATCCAAATTAGGGAACTCGTTGTTCACGGCAGTGGCCACCTCTGCATCGGTCAACTGGGTGTCGTTGTCGATATCGTCCGCGAAGCCGGCAGGGATATTGGTGATGTTCGTCCAGTCCGGTGTGATCGTAGATCCGTCGACCGAGAACGTTGTTCCCGTCAGGTCCAATCCGGCACCCGCTGTATATTCTGTATTATCGTCCGTGTTGTCCGCAAATCCGGCAGGTACGGCCGTAAGGCTGCCCCATGCACCGTCGAAATCGTCGGTCGAATCCGTATCCAAATTAGGGAACTCGTTGTTCACGGCAGTGGCCACCTCTGCATCGGTCAACTGGGTGTCGTTGTCGATATCGTCCGCGAAGCCGGCAGGGATATTGGTGATGTTCGTCCAGTCCGGTGTGATCGTAGATCCGTCGACCGAGAACGTTGTTCCCGTCAGGTCCAATCCGGCACCCGCTGTATATTCTGTATTATCGTCCGTGTTGTCCGCAAATCCGGCAGGTACCGCCGTAAGGCTGCCCCATGCACCGTCGAAATCGTCCGTGGAATCCGTATCAAGGTTAGGGAACTCGTTGTTCACGGCAGTGGCCACCTGTGCATCGGTCAACTGGGTGTCGTTGTCGATATCGTCGGCGAAGCCCGCTGGGATATTGGTGATGTTCGTCCAGTCCGGTGTGATCGTAGAACCGTCTACCGAGAAGGTTGTTCCGGTCAAATCAAGTCCAGCACCCGCTGTATACTCCGTATTATCGTCCGTGTTATCCGCAAATCCGGCAGGTATGGCCGTAAGGCTGCCCCATGCCCCGTCGAAATCGTCCGTGGAATCCGTATCCAAATTAGGGAACTCGTTGTTCACCGCAGTGGCCACCTGTGCATCGGTCAACTGCGTATCGTTGTCGATATCGTCCGCGAATCCCGCAGGTATGTTCGTGATGTTCGTCCAGTCCGGTGTGATCGAAGAACCGTCAACCGAGAATACCGTTCCCGTTAAGTCAAGTCCAGCACCCGCTGTATACTCCGTATTATCGTCCGTGTTATCCGCAAAACCTGCAGGTACGGCCGTAAGGCTGCCCCATGCCCCGTCGAAATCGTCGGTGGAATCCGTATCCAGGTTCGGGAACTCGTTGTTCACCGCAGTGGCCACCTGTGCATCGGTCAACTGCGTATCGTTGTCGATATCGTCCGCAAAGCCGGCAGGTATGTTCGTAATGTTCGTCCAGTCCGGTGTGATCGTGGAACCGTCCACCGAGAATACCGTTCCCGTTAGGTCAAGTCCCGCACCCGCTGTGTAGGTGGTATTCGTATCAGTTCCAGCAGCTATGTCCGCCAGGGGCACTGTCACCGTGTTCCCATCCTGAATAGAAATTTCAAGGTCTGTTCCGTTTACTTGAAAGTTTTGTAAATCTTGGTCATCCGTATCGGTAGCGGCCGCAATCGCTCCTAAGGAAACACTTAAAAGATTGCCGTCTGAATCTTCCAGTTCAAGATCGGAACCGTTTATTTCCAGACGATCATTAGTGGTATTGTCATCGCCGTCGGCCAGTCCCGCAGGAATGTTCGTCAGGTCGGGGAAGTCCCCGCTGAAATCGTCCGTGGAATCCGTATCAAGGTTAGGGAACTCGCTGTTCACCGCAGTCGCAACTTCTGCATCGGTCAACTGGGTATCGTTGTCGATATCGTCGGCGAAGCCAGCAGGGATGTTCGTGATGTTCGTCCAGTCCGGCGTAATCGTAGATCCGTCGACGGAGAAGGTTGTTCCCGTCAAATCAAGTCCGGCACCCGCTGTATATTCCGTGTTGTCGTCCGTGTTGTCCGCAAATCCGGCAGGTACGGCCGTAAGGCTGCCCCATGCACCGTCGAAATCGTCGGTCGAATCCGTATCCAAATTAGGGAACTCGTTGTTCACGGCAGTGGCCACCTCTGCATCGGTCAACTGGGTGTCGTTGTCGATATCGTCCGCGAAGCCGGCAGGGATATTGGTGATGTTCGTCCAGTCCGGTGTGATCGTAGATCCGTCGACCGAGAACGTTGTTCCCGTCAGGTCCAATCCGGCACCCGCTGTATATTCTGTATTATCGTCCGTGTTGTCCGCAAATCCGGCAGGTACCGCCGTAAGGCTGCCCCATGCACCGTCGAAATCGTCCGTGGAATCCGTATCAAGGTTAGGGAACTCGTTGTTCACGGCAGTGGCCACCTGTGCATCGGTCAACTGGGTGTCGTTGTCGATATCGTCGGCGAAGCCCGCTGGGATATTGGTGATGTTCGTCCAGTCCGGTGTGATCGTAGAACCGTCTACCGAGAAGGTTGTTCCGGTCAAATCAAGTCCAGCACCCGCTGTATACTCCGTATTATCGTCCGTGTTATCCGCAAATCCGGCAGGTATGGCCGTAAGGCTGCCCCATGCCCCGTCGAAATCGTCCGTGGAATCCGTATCCAAATTAGGGAACTCGTTGTTCACCGCAGTGGCCACCTGTGCATCGGTCAACTGCGTATCGTTGTCGATATCGTCCGCGAATCCCGCAGGTATGTTCGTGATGTTCGTCCAGTCCGGTGTGATCGAAGAACCGTCAACCGAGAATACCGTTCCCGTTAAGTCAAGTCCAGCACCCGCTGTATACTCCGTATTATCGTCCGTGTTATCCGCAAAACCTGCAGGTACGGCCGTAAGGCTGCCCCATGCCCCGTCGAAATCGTCGGTGGAATCCGTATCCAGGTTCGGGAACTCGTTGTTCACCGCAGTGGCCACCTGTGCATCGGTCAACTGCGTATCGTTGTCGATATCGTCCGCAAAGCCGGCAGGTATGTTCGTAATGTTCGTCCAGTCCGGTGTGATCGTGGAACCGTCCACCGAGAATACCGTTCCCGTTAGGTCAAGTCCCGCACCCGCTGTGTAGGTGGTATTCGTATCAGTTCCAGCAGCTATGTCCGCCAGGGGCACTGTCACCGTGTTCCCATCCTGAATAGAAATTTCAAGGTCTGTTCCGTTTACTTGAAAGTTTTGTAAATCTTGGTCATCCGTATCGGTAGCGGCCGCAATCGCTCCTAAGGAAACACTTAAAAGATTGCCGTCTGAATCTTCCAGTTCAAGATCGGAACCGTTTATTTCCAGACGATCATTAGTGGTATTGTCATCGCCGTCGGCCAGTCCCGCAGGAATGTTCGTCAGGTCGGGGAAGTCCCCGCTGAAATCATCGGTCGAATCCGTATCCAAATTAGGGAACTCGTTGTTCACCGCAGTGGCCACCTGTGCATCGGTCAACTGCGTATCGTTGTCGATATCGTCCGCGAAGCCCGCCGGTATGTTCGTGATGTTCGTCCAGTCCGGTGTGATCGTGGAACCGTCTACCGAGAACGTAGTTCCCGTCAGGTCCAATCCGGCTCCTGCGCTATAGGTCGTATCGTCGTCGCCGTCGGCCAGTCCCGCAGGAATGTTCGTCAGGTCGGGGAAGTCCCCGCTGAAGTCGTCGGTCGAATCCGTATCAAGGTTCGGGAACTCGTTGTTCACCGCAGTGGCAACCTGTGCATCGGTCAGCTGCGTATCGTTGTCGATATCGTCCGCGAAGCCCGCAGGTATGTTCGTAATGTTCGTCCAGTCCGGTGTGATCGTGGAACCGTCCACGGAGAAGGTTGTTCCCGTCAGGTCCAATCCGGCTCCTGCGCTATAGGTCGTATCGTCGTCGCCGTCGGCCAGTCCCGCAGGTATGTTCGTCAGGTCGGGGAAGTCCCCGCTGAAGTCGTCGGTCGAATCCGTATCCAAATTAGGGAACTCGTTGTTCACCGCAGTGGCCACCTGTGCATCGGTCAACTGCGTATCGTTGTCGATATCGTCCGCGAAGCCCGCCGGTATGTTCGTGATGTTCGTCCAGTCCGGTGTGATCGTGGAACCGTCCACCGAGAACGTTGTTCCCGTCAAATCAAGTCCGGCACCCGCTGTGTAGGTGGTATTCGTATCTACTTGAGCAGCAATATCAGCTAACGGTACACGTACATCGCCACCTTCACTATCTGTAATTACTAACTCGTTTGTTACAAGGTCTACTTCAAAAGTAGCAATCGTAGTATTTGTATCCGTAGCCGCGGCTATATCCGATAATGATACTCTAAATTCTCCACCATCGTTATCTATAATGACAAGTTCTCCAGCACCCGCATCTAAAACAAAATCTGTGACAAAAGTATTCGTATCAATAATAGAAGCCAAGCTAGCTAAAGAAATTGCAAATGAGTTTGCATCACTATCAGTTAAAACCAAGCTATTGGTACCTGCATCAATATCAAAATTTGTGATTGTCGTATTGGCATCCGAAAAAGTATCTTGTAAGCTGCTTAGGTCAACCGTAATGCTGCCGCCATTCTCCAAGTCTAAGGTCAGTTCATTGGTTGTATCGTTAAATGTAAACCCAGTTAATTGTTGATCGTCCGTAGACGTAAACTCCCAAGAATCTCCATCCCAGAAAAATATGGTTCCAGTAGTTGTGTTTACATACAAATCACCCAAATCTGCTCCAACGGGACTACTCACTCCCGGAACAGATACATCCGTTCCTTGAAGAACCTCACAATTACATTGGTCTTCCAATGTAACAGTCGTCTGTGCAAATGTGAAACTGGATACCAAAAATAGCATCCATAATATTCTTTTGTCCATAACAGGCTGTTTACTTAAAATATAGTTTCGCAACATCGTCTTATTTCCTAGTTTCAACTTCAAAATTTATTCACTTATTGTTATCCGAAACTCCACTGAAATTCAATGAAATTCTTTGATGCAACATTAATAGCTTACAAAATTAATGTTAAGGCTTCCATAGAGAAATAAATGTTGTGTAACGATAAAATAGTATTGTATAGCTCTTAATAATTGAGGTTTCCAATTCGCATGAGTCCAGAAAAAGATGTATTCTTTCATCGATAAAGCCAACAAATACAATATTTAGGGAGTATCAAGCAAGATGATTCGAAGACTTTAAAACCAGTGATAACTTCAGTGACAACAATCGTTAAAACAGAAAAAAAATAGTGATTTGAAAAGATATTTTTACCCCAATGGATGTTTTACTTTTATTAGAGATTCTTAACCTGTTTTGCCTTTAAAAAAAGGCGTTTGGCTTATCGAAAACCTTCACAAACCAACAATACTTTATAAGACCTACTAAAAATTGAAAAATTACCTTTATAGTGGGGTGAGAAGGCTATGAAAATTTAGTTTTTATTTACCCTAATGGTAATTTTTCTATTGGTGATTACCGTATTAACTCCTATGGTAAGTGTAGCAATATTAGATATGGCAGTAGTACATAAATAAGTGGAACTTGAAGCTATTACCCGATATTGATTACCATTATCTAACGGTGTTGCGTTGGTTATTGTCAATTGGTTGGTTACCGTGCCATTGTGGATACCCCCATCTATTAAATCTACCCAAAGTGTACCATTGAATTTCTGCCATTTATAGCTGTCTGCTCCCGAAGTGGCTACGGAGAACAAAGTATTGCAACCAGGACAGGTAGCTATATTCACAGGTTGGGTGTCAATTATAGGAATTGTTCCTATTTCTTGAAAGTCGTAAATACTGTTAGCATCTCCATCTGCAGGAGTTGTATAACCATCTGTTCCCGAAGTCACTAATCCGTTGGCATCTACGAATACGGGAATGGGGCCTAGAAGCCCATCACTATTATCATCTGTAAAGCCACCTTCAATTACATCGTTACAAGAATCGCCATCACTATCCAATTCTAAATAATCTGGGTTGATAGCCCCATCAGTGTTAGAAATGGTGTAGTTTATTACTCCACTTTCGGATGAGGTTTCCACATTATTGGCCAAGCCGTTTGCTCCGTACACACTGTTCACCACTCCACTTATATGCGATTGTCCATGACCCGCCTCCATGGCATCATAAATACCGTCATTATCACTGTCTAAATCCAAATGATTTGGTACTCCATCCAAGTCGGTGTCATAAATATCCGGAATACCATCGCTATTACCATCAATATAATTTGTAGTAGAGCTATCTCCCCCATTTCCATTATCCGTAGTATCTACCCCATTTAAAATACCGTCACCATCTTCATCCCCATACGGTTGATTGCCAAAATCTTCATCTAAATCAGGTATTCCATCATTGTCATTATCCAAATCAAATTGATCAGGAACAGCATCTCCATCAATATCAGGTTCACAACTACTTGTGTAAATTGTCTTACTCGCATCGATATAACTAATAAAGTTATTGCCTCCTGTTGCCCTTCTCAATCGAATATACAACCAGTCTATGGGGGATGTAAAAGTGAAATCGAGAAAGGCATTGCTTCCTACTTGTGTCCAAGGGCCGGTCGCACTGGGCGATACCCAAACATTGAAAACATTACCATCGGTGCCATTTACAGTCGTATTATCCCCATTGTTTATTGATTGCCCCATTTCAAGAACGAGCTCGTCACTGTTATTATTGAATCTTGCCAAGGTAGCATCATTATTACCTAAAGCATTATTTTGGTTGTTGACACTATTATCCACTATTACAGATGTTGCATAAACATTCGTAATACTGGGCGTGTCATATAAAGCACTTCCTGGTGGACATACCGTGGCATCATAGATGATGACTTGGTAATCCTCCACCTCCCCATCAGCAGCTTCCGTATTTCCAGGGAGCAAACCAGTTTCAGAAGAAAATCTAAAGCGGGCATAAGACGTACCAGGGTTAGCCGAACTCGGAATAGTTATATTTAGTGTAATATTCCCACCAGAGGGCGCAATATCTGTTGCAATCTGTTCTCCAGTATCATCAAAATCTCCATCCCTATTAAAATCAATCCAAGCATTCAAAACACCTACACCATTGGTTCTTATATCAATAACTTCCGTTTGTGCCACAGTAAGTAACTGACCATCTAAATCTAGACCGCCGCTGGTAACCCCATCTTCATCATCTCCTGTATTGTCATCACTTATGCCTGTACTAAAATTTACAAAGGGGTCTTCACTATCCGGGTATACAGATCCCATGTAAATTGATATAGAAGTTGAAGTAAGTATAGGCAGAATATGAGAGGCGTACCCATAAGATGAAGGCGCATCCCCTGCGTCATTTCTTGTACCGAGATTTCCCATAATAGACTCCACATCTCCCGTACTACCCAATTGGGCGGCCGGGATTAGGTCACCTGTTGACGTATCTACAATAAATATGGTTCAACCTTGTCCAACGGTATTTTCATCTTCGATATAATTTGTCCCATCACTGGCGTAGGTAATACCCTCACCATCAATAGCGAGAGATGTTGAAAAAACAGAAACGGTATTTCCCGTGGTTATATTCAAGGTATAGTAATCAACATTATCATCATTCTGAACGTAAAACTCAGCTGTATCCGGGTTCCATGAAATACCATCAGCTTGAGTCAATGCTCCATTTAAGATAATCGGATACCCCATATAAGGAGACCAAGGCGGATTGGATCCACTTGCGTTTGGGTTAACCGCCATAACTCTGTCGGCTCCACCACTTGTTCCATTTTGGTAAACTATCACCAAAATTTCTTCCCCTGTCGAATTATTTATATAAAATTCGGCTCCCTCCACATGTACAGCCACAATACCCGTTTTTATCAAAGTGGCTATCCCAGTCTCAGGATCGATTGCGTACATATCAGAAGAATTCGTGGGATCTCCTCCTTGAAATACGTAAACCAGTCGATCCGTAGATCTATACCCTCCACCCTCACCGGAGAATGTAATAGGATTTCCCCCAAAGGTAGTATTGATGATTGCGGGAGAAGGCAAAGGAGATGCCGTAGGATCTGGCGCTACAGAATAAAGTTCAGACCGATTGTCTGCCATAAAATAAATAAAAGGAAGCCCCCTGTTTGTGTTTGGTATAATTGCCGGCAATGTTGGCAAAGGCAGTGGGGTAAAATTGGCAACAATCGTCAAAATAGGTGCTTGTCCGGCACTGCCATTGTATGATTCGGCCGTCCGTTCTCCCGTTCCGTTAATAACAAACGCCATTGAATTACCAATGCTCCAGCCCCCCCTGTTCACAATCTCTTGTACTATATTAGTCAAATCCGGTGTTTGTTGGTTGGTACCTGATTGACCGGCGGTATTCCAGGCAGGTATACTATTCCACGCTACTGATGCGGCAGTCAATGTCCTATTGGAAATATTGCTGTTCGTATTTGAAAAAAAACTGGCATTATCGGTATCTTCCCCTCTAATGGTAACCGAAGTACTACCAGAATCGGTCTCGTCAGTAGTAAATTGAATGCTTGCACTTATAATCGTGGTACCCTGAGGGATGTTTATATTGTTGAAACGCATCCCCACCAACTGGTTTGTTCCCCCATCCCGGGTCAATTCTAAATCAGAACTACCAAGGTCCATATTACCATTGGACACCTCTTCTTCGGCATCATCATTGGCCGAAGCTACTTGTGTTGTGATTGTCGTTTGTGCGCTCATCAATGTACAAGACCCCAAAAGGAGAAGGGTAAGCATTATACGCAATAGTTGACCTTGCATTAAGTTGTTGGTTTTAAACTTTGGTAGGGAACAGATATTAAGTATCCCCATGGAATACCTATTCATGACAAAGTTAACCGCAATAGCAATGGAGAGAAATAATTGTTGTGAACACCTGAATTATAGATATATACCTCTTTAAAATGATGCCTCTTATCGATAACGGCTTTAAATGTAAACGCGTATAAGGTTCTATTTGTAAGAAATATCTACTTTAATTGAAACGATAAAAGATTCATTATTAATAAGATACACAGAATTCGTTTATTGGTTGTTACCGCACTAAGCAGTAGCTTTAATTCGCTTAAACCAAGATAAAAAAATATATAGAATTTACAGAAATTAAACCCAATACTCAAAAAAAATCTGTTTAAACCCAGCGAATAATATATTAAAATCTACTACTTACCATTGACTGCTATCAATTTTTCTATTCTAGAATAATAAACTCGGAACGTCTATTTAAATCATGTTTTGAAGCAGAACACCGGACTCCATCTTCGCACTCATTAATGAGTTTCAATTCTCCAAATCCTTTACTAGCCAATCTATCCGAACTAATTCCTTTTGAAATCATATAATTTATGGTAGACTCCGCTCTTTTCTGTGAGAGCCATAAATTATAAGCGGCTGGACCTCTACTATCCGTATGTGAGTTTACTTGGATTTTCAAGCTAGGATATTTTTCCATTGCCGCTATTACCTTTTCAACTTCTATCTCAGAATCTTTACGAATATTATACTTATCAAAGTCAAAATATATAGTGCTTAATTGCAATAGCTTAGCCAAGTCGTCACCGAACCCCGCTGTAACCAAATCCCTTTCTAAATAGAAATCTATTATTTTAGGTTTCCCATCCGAAACACCAATGTACTCTTCAAACGGGACATACCCTTCCATTAAGGCTCTTACAAAATTACCTTTATTGCAATCCAAAACAAGCCTATAATCACCTTCGGAATTTGTAATATCCGATAGTATTTCTTCGTTATTTTCATTAATGACCTTTACGGTTGCCCCTACCAGTACATTATTTGAAATCTTATCCCGTACCGTTCCCGTTATGCTCTGTATACATTCGAATACTAACGGCTCTTTTTCAATAAATTTATATATATCATCATATCCTAATCCACCTTCTCTGTTGGATGCAACATAGCCCTCTTTGGATTCTTCATTGAAAATAAATGTAAAATCGTCGCTTCGGCTGTTTATAGGCTCTCCAACGTTAAGGACTTTACCACTAAAATCCTTACGTTTAATTTTTGTCGCAAACACGTCTAAACCTCCTAAACCGGGATGGCCATCGGAAGAAAAATAAAGTATTTCGTTATCCGTAACAAACGGAAAGGTCTCCCTAGCTTCTGTATTTATGTTAGCCCCTAGATTGACCGGAGCACTAAATGTACGGTCGTCATTTATTCCTACCATAAAAATATCGGATAGACCGAGGGTACCCGGCATATCAGAAGCAAAGTATAGTGTTTTTTCGTCTGGACTTAAAACAGGATTAGCCACAGAATACGCATCGCTATTAAATGGAAGCTCCTCTACTTCTCCCCAAACGCCGTCTAACATTTTAGCCCTAAATATTTTAAGCCTAATAATTCCCTTTTCATCCTTAATATATTTGCCTTCCACAACATTATTTCGGGTAAAATATAAGGTTTGGCCATCTTTAGTTATCACAGATGCCGATTCGTGCAACCTTGTATTTATATCTTCTCCAAATTTTGTAACCATATTCATCGAAACACTATCGACATTTACTTTATACAAATCCAAAAAATCCTTTTCAGTCCAGGTATGTCTATACCTAGCAAAATTACCTGTATCCCGATCGGAAGAAAAAATCAGCCCATCCTTATAAAAAGCGGGTGCAAATTCAGAATAAACAGAATTATATTCAAATGGCGTAATATCATACCTACCTGAATTTTCAACAATTTCGGCCAAATAATCCCTTTCTTCTTTAAATGCATTTGCCCTAATATCACTAGAAGTCAACTCGGTAAACTTCGACATGACTTTATTAGAAGCCTCATATTCTCCAAGAGTTTTTAAGGTTTGTGCGTATTTAAAATAATCCTCGGGAGCAACTTCGTTAGGAAATTCCGCTACCAACTTTTTAAATGTTTCGGCCGCTTCCTTATAGTCAGAATTGAAGTAATATGAATTACCCAATTTTTTAAGCAAATCGGCAGAAACAAATCCTTTATCCAAAACTTTTTTATAAATATCGATTGCTGGTCTAAAAGAGTACTCTTCGTATTTTTCATTTCCTTTTGTCACCAATCTTTCCTGCGCCAAAGTTCTTACTAAAGAGAAAGAACTTAGAAAAATAAATAGTATATATACTTTTTTTGTCATGGGTCTGTCCGTATTAAAAGAAGCGAGGTGATACCAATCGTTGAAAGGATTTTACTAGTTCATACCTTAAAAAGACTTCAAAGGAACCATCGTTAAAACGAGTACCTCCCAATTCGGTAGTTTCTTTGTCATAAGCCAAACCTAACATTAGCTGGTCAGAGATTTGAAAACCGGCCATAGCACTCACTGCGGCATCCAATCTGTAGGCAGCTCCAAAAGTGAATTTATCCGCAAACATGAAATTCGCAGAAAGATCTATTTGCAAGGGTGCCCCTCCCACCACTTTCGTCAATAATGCAGGCTTGAACTTTAAGTTTCCGTTTAAATCAAAAACATAACCTGTTATCAAATAAAAATTAATTCTTTCCTGGGATAGAAACTGTATAGAATTCGCATCGGTAGCGGAATTATCAAAATGTTCGGTTTGTAATAAATTAGGTGCCGATAGACCCGCATAGAATTTCTTTGTATGATAATAGAAGCCTAAACCAACATTTGGAGAAATTCTATTTTCTATATTATCCACATTGACAGGTTCTGCATCGAAATTTCGTAATCTATTGAAATCTAAATTTAACACATTTAAACCTGCTTTTAGTCCAAAGGATAATTTAGCATCCCTTGCAACTTCAATAGTATAAGACAAAACACCATCAAAATAAGTTTCCTGCACTGTACCATCGCCGATTTCGTCATTAACGACGGATATCCCATAACCGAGTTTGCTATTTCTGATAGGTGAATGAATATTCACCGTTTGTGAGGTGGGCGCTCCCTCTAACCCTACCCACTGAGCTCGGTATAAAGCTGCTACACTCAATTGACCACGAGACCCTGCATAAGCTGGATTAACACTAATGGTATTAAACATGTACTGAGTGTATTGGGCGTCTTGTTGCGCACGTATCTCACTTACGAAAAGTAATGCTAAAAAAAGTAACCCTAAGAAATAATTCCTGATTATCATGTGGTAATGCTATTATCTGCTTATGTAAATATACTCACTATCAACAACAGTTTCCCCGGTCAAAGTCGTGTAATCAAAGATGTAGTAATACACACCTGAAGGTAGATAGTCTTCTACACTCAACGTAGACCTACCTCTAGACCGACCATCGAAAACATTATTCTGATTATTATAATTTTCTCCTTCATACACCGCAACACCCCATCTATTAAAAATTTTCAATGTGCTATTGCGAATATTTTCAACCCCGCGAATAAACAAAAAGTCATTTTTACCATCGGAGTTGGGAGATACAATTTGATTTACTTCAATGGCAACTATTTGTGGTTCGTTTACGACTATTGTTACTATAGCCGTATCACAGTTACCCAGCAAATCACAGACTGTATATTCAAAGGTATCTGTTCCGCTAAAACCTGTATTTGGTGTGTAGGTAACGAAATCATCCAAAAGGTCATCTGGGGTTCCACCATTGTTTGCCGAAACGATACCGTTGGAAGCTCCTGTAAACGTGACATTACCGTCATTTGGAAGATTTATATCGTTTATAAAGATATCAATATTAACTGCGGTTTCAGGATCAGTAACCCCTGAGTCATCCACCACATCCAACATTTGAGGTGTACCCACCGAAACTATAACTATAGCTGTGTCACAATTTCCAGCGACATTACAGACCGTGTATTCAAAACCATCGGTACCATTAAAATCAATGTTAGGTGTGTACGTGACAAAATCGTCGGATAAATCATCTGGAGTCCCTCCGTCATTAATCTCAAGGATTCCGTCCAAAGGCTCCGTAAAAGTGATAGTACCATTCGTAGGAACTCCTAAATCATTTTCCAGAATATTAATATCAACAGCAGTATTAGAAGGAGTAGTAGCAGAATCATCAATCACATCTAACATTGGACTATCGGGATCCAGGTAGTCCGGAGTACCGTCGTTGTCGCTGTCGTCGTCGGTAGGGTCGCCGTTACCGTTCGGGTCCTCCTCTTCCGTGGGCGTTCCGTCACCGTCGTCGTCAAGGTCCCTGTAGTTCACGTCCTCCGTTCCGTCCGTGTCAGGTAGGTCGTTCGCGGGGTCGTCGATCTCGTCGTTCACGTCGAAGCCGTCGTTGACATCACTTCCCTCGTAACCGTCGTCAAGTCCGTCCCCGTCAGTATCCGTGCCCGTAAAGGACTGGTCCGGAATACCGTCGAAGTTAAAATCGTTGCCCTCGTTGTTGTCAGGTACACTGTCGTTGTCGCTGTCGAGGTCGATATAATCAAACGTGTCCCCGCCGTCCGTGTTCACAGGTACGATACCGTCGTTGTCCGATCCCTCGTAGGCATCGTCCAGACCGTCGTTGTCCGTGTCGTTGCCGCTAGGCGCTACATAACCGTCAGTGGTCTGCCCCTCAACATTGTCAGGGATACCGTCGTTATCGGAGTCGATGTCCAAATGGTTTGGGATGCCGTCGTTGTCCGTATCCGAAGGGTCCGTCAGGGGGTCGTTGTCCCCGTCCAAATTGGGATCCTCCGTGGTATCCAAAAGTCCGTCGTTGTCGTCGTCAAGGTCCGTAAGGTCGGGAACCCCGTCGCCGTCGGTATCCTTGCCCCCGCTATCGGGATCCAGGTAGTCCGGAGTACCGTCGTTGTCGCTGTCGTCGTCGGTAGGGTCGCCGTTACCGTTCGGGTCCTCCTCTTCCGTGGGCGTTCCGTCACCGTCGTCGTCAAGGTCCCTGTAGTTCACGTCCTCCGTTCCGTCCGTGTCAGGTAGGTCGTTCGCGGGGTCGTCGATCTCGTCGTTCACGTCGAAGCCGTCGTTGACATCACTTCCCTCGTAACCGTCGTCAAGTCCGTCCCCGTCAGTATCCGTGCCCGTAAAGGACTGGTCCGGAATACCGTCGAAGTTAAAATCGTTGCCCTCGTTGTTGTCAGGTACACTGTCGTTGTCGCTGTCGAGGTCGATATAATCAAACGTGTCCCCGCCGTCCGTGTTCACAGGTACGATACCGTCGTTGTCCGATCCCTCGTAGGCATCGTCCAGACCGTCGTTGTCCGTGTCGTTGCCGCTAGGCGCTACATAACCGTCAGTGGTCTGCCCCTCAACATTGTCAGGGATACCGTCGTTATCGGAATCGATGTCCAAATGGTTTGGGATGCCGTCGTTGTCCGTATCCGAAGGGTCCGTCAGGGGGTCGTTGTCCCCGTCCAAATTGGGATCCTCCGTGGTATCCAAAAGTCCGTCGTTGTCGTCGTCAAGGTCCGTAAGGTCGGGAACCCCGTCGCCGTCGGTATCCTTGCCCCCGCTATCGGGATCCAGGTAGTCCGGAGTACCGTCGTTGTCGCTGTCGTCGTCGGTAGGGTCGCCGTTACCGTTCGGGTCCTCCTCTTCCGTGGGCGTTCCGTCACCGTCGTCGTCAAGGTCCCTGTAGTTCACGTCCTCCGTTCCGTCCGTGTCAGGTAGGTCGTTCGCGGGGTCGTCGATCTCGTCGTTCACGTCGAAGCCGTCGTTGACATCACTTCCCTCGTAACCGTCGTCAAGTCCGTCCCCGTCAGTATCCGTGCCCGTAAAGGACTGGTCCGGAATACCGTCGAAGTTAAAATCGTTGCCCTCGTTGTTGTCAGGTACACTGTCGTTGTCGCTGTCGAGGTCGATATAATCAAACGTGTCCCCGCCGTCCGTGTTCACAGGTACGATACCGTCGTTGTCCGATCCCTCGTAGGCATCGTCCAGACCGTCGTTGTCCGTGTCGTTGCCGCTAGGCGCTACATAACCGTCAGTGGTCTGCCCCTCAACATTGTCAGGGATACCGTCGTTATCGGAGTCGATGTCCAAATGGTTTGGGATGCCGTCGTTGTCCGTATCCGAAGGGTCCGTCAGGGGGTCGTTGTCCCCGTCCAAATTGGGATCCTCCGTGGTATCCAAAAGTCCGTCGTTGTCGTCGTCAAGGTCCGTAAGGTCGGGAACCCCGTCGCCGTCGGTATCCTTGCCCCCGCTATCGGGATCCAGGTAGTCCGGAGTACCGTCGTTGTCGCTGTCGTCGTCGGTAGGGTCGCCGTTACCGTTCGGGTCCTCCTCTTCCGTGGGCGTTCCGTCACCGTCGTCGTCAAGGTCCCTGTAGTTCACGTCCTCCGTTCCGTCCGTGTCAGGTAGGTCGTTCGCGGGGTCGTCGATCTCGTCGTTCACGTCGAAGCCGTCGTTGACATCACTTCCCTCGTAACCGTCGTCAAGTCCGTCCCCGTCAGTATCCGTGCCCGTAAAGGACTGGTCCGGAATACCGTCGAAGTTAAAATCGTTGCCCTCGTTGTTGTCAGGTACACTGTCGTCATCACTATCATAATCTAAAAAGTCCGGTTTATTCGGTCGTGGTGTACCATCAGTGTTTACTGGAATTAGACCGCCAATGTAGGCACTATTCAACCCATTATTAGATGCGTAAGTCGCCGCATCATCATCATTTGGTGGAATATAACCATCAGTGGTCTGTGCTTCTACATTATCAGGGATACCATCGTTATCGGAATCGATGTCCAAATAGTTAGGGTATATATCAGAATCTCTTGAGAATGGAGCGATACCTTGTCCGGCACCGGGGTAACTTTCATAAGCATCGTCCAAACCATTCCCGTCACTATCTATGCCAGAAATTGGTTTATAAAGATGAAAATTCGGACCCTCCAAATTGTCCAGTATCCCATCATTATCTGAATCGATATCTAAATAATCGGGCACTCCATCACTATCCGTATCTGTAGGATAAGTTTCAGGATTATAATCACCGTCTAGATTTGCGTCCTCAGTTTCATCCGTTAAGCCATCGCCATCATCGTCAATATCAATATGGTCGTAGACCCCATCTCCATCAGTATCTATCGTAACTATATCAGCAGGTAGTTCATTCCCATAAACAAAAGAGATAGTGCATAACAATAGCGTGAAAACAATTGCTCTAGCAAAGCTATAAGGCTGGGTTAGAAGCTTGGGAGTTGAAAACGTACTTTTTCTCATAACGACAGTTTAATTTAAACGTATCACCATGACAAGTAGGATTTTATCTAGGCAGGATATGGGACTTCCTAATTTGAAATTACACGCAAGATAGTTGTATTATGGATAGCGTCTTAGCATCTCGGATAACTTGTTAACAAATCTCTTTGAAATACTAACCAAGATAACTCAGGACTTATTTTTCATATTAAATATATGACACAAAATTATCAATTTTGTCACAATGAACTATTTATTTGTAAAGAAATCTTCACGTGAGTTATAGATGACAAAACCCCTAAATTCACGTATTTTTACCCTCAAATTGTATTAAATGAGCTTTAAGGAAGAAATAGAAAGAAGACGAACTTTTGGAATTATATCGCATCCTGATGCAGGAAAAACCACATTAACTGAAAAGCTTCTACTTTTCGGAGGTGCAATTCAAGAAGCAGGGGCCGTAAAGAACAATAAAATAAAAAAAACAGCCACCAGTGATTTCATGGAAATTGAACGTCAACGGGGGATATCCGTTGCAACTTCTGTTTTGGCTTTTATTTACAAGAACAAAAAGATAAATATACTTGACACCCCTGGACACAAGGATTTTGCGGAGGACACCTTTAGAACCTTAACAGCGGTAGATAGCGTAATCGTGGTAATCGATGTAGCAAAGGGGGTTGAAGAACAAACGGTGAAACTTGTAGAAGTCTGCCGAATGCGCAACATTCCTATGTTAGTATTTATTAACAAGCTGGATAGAGAAGGACAAGATGCTTTTGACCTTCTAGACGAGCTTGAACAAAAACTAGGACTTTCGGTGACACCCCTTAGCTTTCCCATAGGAATGGGCTACGACTTTAAAGGGATTTATAATATTTATGAAAAAAACATCAATCTATTTAGTGGTGACAATAAAAAGAATATAGAAGAAACAATTGCATTTGACGACTTAGAAAATCCTCAACTTGAACAAATCATTGGGGCCAGCGCAGCAAAGGAGCTAAGAGAAAATTTAGATTTGGTTTGGGGCGTATATCCTGAATTTGACAAACAATTATATTTAAAAGGCGAACAACAACCTGTATTCTTTGGTTCGGCGCTAAATAATTTTGGTGTACGGGAATTACTAGATTGTTTTATTGAAATTGCACCACCACCGAAACCGAAAATGGCCGAAGAGCGTTTGGTCCGAGCAAATGAGAAGGAACTGACAGGTTTCGTGTTTAAAATTCATGCAAATATGGATCCCAAACATCGCGATAGACTAGCCTTCGTTAAAATTGTATCCGGAACGTTCGAGCGGAACAAACCCTATTTACATGTAAGACAGGGTAAAAAGCTAAAATTCTCCAGTCCCAATGCCTTTTTTGCAGAAAAAAAAGAAATTGTGGACATCTCATATCCAGGAGATATTGTTGGACTGCATGACACAGGAAACTTTAAGATAGGTGATACGCTAACCGAGGGAGAAACATTACATTATAAAGGTATACCAAGCTTTTCTCCCGAACATTTTAGGTATATAAACAATGCCGACCCAATGAAATCCAAGCAGTTAAATAAGGGAATTGATCAGCTGATGGACGAAGGTGTTGCTCAACTTTTTACGTTAGAACTTAATGGACGCAAAGTTATTGGTACGGTAGGAGCGTTACAATTTGAAGTTATACAGTATCGTTTAGAACACGAGTATGGCGCTAAATGTAGCTATGAAAATTTTCCCGTTTTCAAAGCCTGCTGGATAGGTAATGAAAATAGGAAGAGTGATGAATTCAAGGACTTTATAAGAGTAAAACAAAAGTTTTTAGCCAAGGACAAAAGAGGACAATTAGTGTTTCTAGCAGATTCTCAATTCTCTTTACAAATGACACAGTCTAAATATCCACTCGTCAAACTGCATTATGTTTCGGAATTTGACTAAAAAAAGCCCAGCTAATATTAGCTGGGCTTTTTCTAAGCTTCTCCTACCGGACCAAAATTTATAGGCACAAGAGTTTGCTCATAATCCTTAATGGTACCGTGAGCCTTCTCAAAACGTTGTACGTTATCATTTAAAGCTTTGAGAAATTTCTTAGCATGCTGCGGCGTTAGCACGATTCTACTTTTCACTTTAGCTTTTGGTGCACCGGGCATCATACTTATGAAATCGACTACAAATTCGGATACGGAGTGGTTGATTATTGCCAAATTCGAATAAACACCTTCAGCCATCTTTTCGTCAAGCTCTATGTTTATTTGTTTTTGATTTGATTTTTTTTGCTCACTCATGTTAAACATTATTAAGTAATCATAAAAAAGCCCTCAATTAAAAACTGAGGGCTTACTATATTTAGAATTTTAAGGCTTCTTTTCTAGCCATAATTTCATCATATTCCTCTTTAGAACCTACTATAATGCTCTCATAGTCCCGCATTCCTGTACCAGCTGGAATTCTATGTCCTACGATTACATTTTCTTTAAGTCCTTCCAAGGTATCTACCTTACCACTTACAGCGGCCTCATTCAATACTTTAGTCGTCTCTTGGAACGAAGCTGCAGATATAAACGATTTTGTTTGTAGGGAAGCTCTTGTTATACCCTGTAATATTGGAGTTGCAGTTGCTGCAACGGCATCTCTAGCTTCTACTAAAGCTTTGTCATTTCGCTTCAACAAAGAATTTTCATCCCTAAGTTCTCTTGGTGTAACTATCTGACCAGCTTTTAAATTCTCGGACTCTCCAGCTTCCATAACCACTTTTTTACCGAAAATCTCATCGTTCTCTGTGATAAAATCGTCTTTATGTATTAATTGGTTCTCTAAGAAAATCGTATCTCCTGGATCTACAATCCTTACTTTACGCATCATTTGTCTAACAACAACCTCAAAGTGTTTGTCATTGATTTTTACACCTTGTAACCTATATACCTCCTGAACTTCGTTCACTAGATATTGTTGTACGGCTGATGGTCCTTTAATTTTTAAAATATCTTCTGGAGTAATAGAACCATCAGATAAAGGCATACCTGCTCGTACATAATCGTTTTCTTGAACAAGAATCTGATTGGAAAGCTTTACGAGGTATTTCTTTATTTCACCCAACTTGGATTCGATTATGATTTCTCTATTACCTCTCTTAATCTTACCAAAAGATACAACACCGTCAATCTCGGAAACGACCGCAGGGTTGGAAGGATTACGTGCCTCAAATAGCTCGGTTACCCTAGGAAGACCACCCGTAATATCACCAGCTTTTGCTGATTTACGCGGAATCTTCACCAAAATCTTACCTTCCTTAATCTTATCTCCATCGTCCACCATAATGTGCGAACCAACAGGTAAATTATAAGAGCGTAATGTTTCACCTTTACCATCTTGGATAAGTAAAGTTGGAATCAACTTTTTGTTCCTTGATTCAGAAATTACCTTTTCTTGGAATCCAGTTTGCTCATCAATCTCTACCTGATATGTTACACCTTGATCAATATTCTCATAGGCAATTTTACCTGGAAACTCTGAAACGATGACACCATTGTAAGGATCCCATGAACAGATGACATCACCTTTAGCTACTTTAGCACCATTTTCTATGAACAGTTGTGAACCATAGGGAATATTATTTGTACTTAACGTAATACCTGTTTTTGCATCAACTACTTTTATTTCCGAAGTTCTTGAAATTACGATAAGAGCGGGTTTCCCTTCGGAATCCACACTTGTAACCGTTCTCATATCCTCTATCTCGGCAATACCAGAAAACTTAACTTCCAGTTTATTGTCCTCCGAAATGTTACCTGCAATACCACCCACATGGAATGTACGGAGCGTTAACTGTGTACCGGGCTCTCCAATAGATTGCGCAGCAACGACCCCAACAGCTTCTCCTCTTTGTACCATTTTATTAGTAGAAAGGTTTCTACCATAACATTTTGCACAAATTCCTTTTTGGGCTTCACATGTTAATGCCGAACGCACCTCAATTCTTTCGATTGGAGAAGCTTCTACCCTCTTAACATCAACCTCCATAATCTCCTGATCTGCACTCAATAAAAGTTCTTGGGTCAAAGGATCATAAACATCATGCAAAGAAACACGGCCAACAATACGTTCTCCAAGTGTCTCAACAATTTCTTCATTCTTTTTCAGTGCTTCAACTTCAACACCTCTTAGGGTCTCACAATCTTCAATATTAATAATTACATCCTGTGAAACATCAACCAATCTTCTCGTCAAATAACCTGCATCTGCGGTTTTAAGTGCTGTATCCGCCAACCCTTTTCGCGCACCGTGCGTTGAGATAAAGTATTCCAAAATAGATAAGCCTTCCTTAAAGTTAGAAAGAATTGGATTCTCAATAATCTCACCACCACCTGCTGTAGATTTTTTAGGCTTCGCCATTAATCCACGCATACCTGTTAACTGACGAATTTGCTCCTTAGAACCCCTTGCACCAGAATCAAGCATCATATACACAGAGTTGAACCCCTGTTGGTCTTCGCGAATACGCTTCATTGCTAACTCGGTTAGCATAGCGTTCGTTGAAGTCCACACATCAATTACCTGATTGTAACGTTCATTATTGGTAATAAGACCCATGTTATAATTGGCCATAATACCATCTACCTGTTCATTGGCATCTGCAATCATTTCAGGCTTCTCTTTCGGGATAATAATATCACCTAAACTAAAGGAAAGTCCTCCTTTAAAGGCGAAATCATAACCCATAGTTTTAATCTTATCCAAGAAATCTGCCGTTGTTGGCACATCGGTAACCGCCAATATACCCCCAATGATATCTCTTAAAGATTTTTTGTTCAAAACATCATTAATATACCCAGCAGCTTCTGGAACTTCCATGTTGAACAAAACCCTACCTACCGTTGTAGGTATAATTTGGTTGACCAGCTCGCCTGCTTCATTAAAATCTTTTGCTCTTACCTTTATTCCCGCGTTTAAGTTGACCATCCCTTCATTAAAAGCGATTTCAACCTCTTCATAAGAATAAAAGGTCAATCCTTCACCTTTTATAGGTACTTCAGGTGTAGACTTTCTTTCTTTGGTCATATAGTATAGACCCAAAACCATATCCTGAGAAGGAACGGTAATAGGAGAACCATTTGCAGGGTTCAAAATATTATGTGAAGCCAACATTAAAAGCTGTGCCTCTAAAATTGCCTCTGGTCCTAACGGTAGGTGTACCGCCATTTGATCCCCATCAAAATCCGCATTAAATGCAGTACAGACCAAAGGATGTAAACGAATCGCTTTTCCTTCGATTAGTTTTGGCTGAAATGCTTGGATTCCCAAACGGTGAAGCGTTGGCGCACGATTCAATAAAACTGGATGCCCTTTCAATACATTCTCTAGGATATCCCAAACTACAGGCTCCTTTTTGTCTATAATCTTTTTGGCAGACTTTACGGTCTTTACAATACCTCTTTCTATCAACTTACGGATAACAAATGGCTTGTATAATTCAGCAGCCATATCCTTTGGAAGTCCACATTCAAATAGTTTCAATTCTGGACCCACAACGATAACAGAACGTGCCGAATAATCCACACGTTTACCAAGTAAGTTTTGACGGAAACGCCCTTGCTTACCTTTTAATGAATCTGAAAGTGATTTTAACGGCCTGTTGGACTCTGTTTTAACGGCAGAAGCTTTTCTTGTGTTGTCGAAAAGTGAATCTACTGATTCCTGAAGCATACGCTTCTCGTTACGCAAAATCACCTCAGGAGCTTTTATCTCTACCAATCGCTTAAGACGATTGTTACGGATAATTACTCTTCTGTATAAATCGTTCAAATCAGATGTCGCGAAACGGCCACCATCCAAGGGCACCAAAGGACGCAATTCTGGCGGTATCACCGGAATAACCTTCATGATCATCCACTCTGGTTCGTTCTCCCTATTTTCTTGTGACTCCCTAAGCGCCTCGACCACTTGAAGTCTTTTTAAGGCTTCTGTTTTTCGCTGCTTTGAAGTTTCCGTATTTGCTTTATGTCTTAAGCTAAAAGACAATTCTTTTAAATCTATTCTTCCCAAAAGGTCGATTAAACATTCCGCACCCATCTTAGCGATAAACTTGTTAGGGTCCGAATCTTCCAAATACTGATTTTCTGGCGGAATAGATTCCATTATATTCAAGTACTCTTCCTCAGTCAAGAAATCCATTTTATTGATTTCTTCACCTTCTGCTCCTTTCGCAATACCCGCTTGAATTACTACGTATCTTTCGTAGTAAATAATCATATCCAATTTCTTGGAGGGTAATCCAAGAAGATATCCTATTTTGTTAGGAAGCGAACGGAAATACCAAATATGAGCTACAGGAACAACTAAATTAATATGTCCTACCCTGTCTCTACGTACTTTCTTTTCTGTTACCTCCACACCACAACGATCACACACAATACCGCGGTAACGGATCCGCTTATACTTTCCGCAAGCACATTCATAGTCCTTTACAGGGCCAAAAATACGCTCGCAAAAAAGACCATCACGTTCTGGTTTGTGCGTTCTATAGTTAATGGTTTCAGGTTTTAAAACTTCTCCTCTAGATTCTGCCAAAATTGCTTCGGGCGAAGCTAATCCGATAGAAATTTTATTAAACCTTTTTATTGGGTTATTATCTTTTATTCTAGCCATAATAGCGTGCTGATAATGATTTTAATTGTGTTTTTAAATAGTCTCTAAAACTATAAACTTATTCCTCAAGCCTAATATCCAAACCTAATCCCTTAAGTTCGTGCATTAAGACATTGAAAGATTCTGGTAAACCAGGTTCCGGCATCGTTTCACCTTTTACAATAGACTCGTACGTCTTGGCTCTACCAATCACATCATCCGATTTAACGGTCAATATTTCACGTAGCGTTGCAGATGCTCCATAAGCTTCCAAAGCCCATACTTCCATCTCTCCAAAACGTTGGCCACCAAATTGTGCTTTACCACCCAATGGTTGCTGTGTAATAAGCGAATACGGTCCTATAGAACGTGCATGCATCTTATCATCTACCATATGTCCTAATTTCAACATATAGATTACACCAACGGTAGCAGGCTGATCAAAACGTTGACCCGTACCACCATCATATAAATAGGTATGTCCAAATCTTGGAATTCCCGCTTCATCTGTATATGCATTAATTTCGTCAAGGGTAGCACCATCAAAAATTGGAGTTCCAAATTTCTTGCCTAGTTTAAGACCGGCCCAACCTAGAACTGTCTCGTAAATCTGACCAATATTCATACGTGATGGTACGCCTAAAGGATTTAATACGATATCTACCGGTGTTCCGTCTTCCAAGAACGGCATATCTTCTTGACGTACGATTCTGGAGACAATACCTTTGTTTCCATGACGTCCCGCCATTTTATCACCTACCTTAAGTTTACGTTTCTTAGCTACGTAAACCTTCGCCAACTTCATGATACCAGCTGGCAATTCGTCCCCAACCGAAATTGTAAACTTATCTCTTCTTAGATTCCCTTGAAGATCATTAAGCTTTATTTTATAGTTATGCAATAAATCTAATACCAAGGCATTGTTGTCGCTATCCGTCGTCCAACTTCCACCAACCAAATGTGCAAAATCGTCAACTGAATTTAACATTTTCATGGTATACTTCTTACCTTTAGGAAGTACTTCTTCACCTAAATCATTCAATACCCCTTGAGAGGTTTTCCCGTTTACCAGGGTGAATAATTTCTCTACTAGAACATCCTTAAGTTCTTGGAACTTTACTTCGTATTCTAACTCCAGCTTACCAAGCTCTTCCTTGTCTTCTGAACGTTTACGCTTATCCTTCACGGACCTAGAGAACAATTTTTTCTCTATCACAACGCCTCTTAAAGAAGGAGACGCCTTTAATGATGCATCTTTCACATCACCCGCTTTATCACCAAATATAGCGCGTAATAATTTTTCCTCCGGAGTTGGGTCAGATTCACCTTTTGGCGTAATCTTACCAATAAGTATATCTCCTGGTTTCACTTCTGCACCAATACGGATCATTCCATTTTCATCCAAATCCTTGGTAGCTTCCTCGGAAACGTTTGGAATGTCATGAGTTAATTCCTCTGCACCCAATTTTGTATCCCTTACCTCCAAAGAGTACTCGTCTACGTGGATCGATGTAAATATATCCTCACGTACCACTTTCTCCGAGATTACAATAGCATCCTCAAAGTTGTATCCCTTCCAAGGCATAAATGCAACTGTAAGATTTCTACCCAACGCTAATTCTCCTTTTTCAGTAGCATAACCTTCACAAAGAACTTGTCCCTTTTTAACTCTATCACCTTTCTTAACTATCGGTTTTAGATTAATGCTGGTACCCTGATTCGTTTTTCTGAATTTAACCAGAAAATACGTTTTATCATCCTCGTCAAAACTTATAAGCCTTTCAGCTTCCGTTCTATCGTATTTAATCGTTATTTTCTGAGAATCTACGTATTCAATAACACCATCACCTTCTGCGTTGATCAACACCCTAGAATCAGAAGCAACCTGTCTTTCCAAACCTGTTCCTACAATTGGAGACTGTGGTTTTAACAATGGAACTGCCTGACGCATCATGTTTGATCCCATCAAAGCACGGTTTGCATCATCATGCTCCAAGAACGGAATCAAAGATGCTGATATTGACGCTATTTGATTTGGGGCAACATCGGTATAATTGATTTCCGCTGGATCTACTACCGGGAAATCTCCTTCTTCCCTTGCAATAATCTTATCGGCGTCAATCTGTCCGTTTGCTTTCATTGGAATGTTAGCCTGCGCAATTTTCATTCCCTCTTCTTCCTCCGCACTTAGGTAAACAAAATTATCTATATCAACCTTGGATTTATCTACTTTTCTATAGGGCGTCTCCAAAAAGCCCATTGAATTCACTTTAGCAAAAACAGAAAGTGAAGAAATTAGACCAATGTTAGGTCCTTCAGGAGTTTCAATAGGACATAATCTACCATAGTGTGTGTAATGAACGTCACGAACCTCGAAACCAGCTCTTTCTCTGGAAAGTCCGCCTGGTCCTAGCGCAGATAACCTTCTTTTGTGTGTTATTTCTGCCAATGGATTCGTTTGGTCCATAAACTGAGATAACTGATTTGTACCAAAGAATGAGTTAATTACAGAAGACAAGGTCTTTGCATTAATTAAGTCTATAGGTGTGAACACTTCATTGTCACGAACGTTCATCCTTTCTCGAATAGTACGTGCCATCCTAGCCAAACCTACACCAAACTGAGAAGACAACTGCTCTCCAACAGTTCTTACTCGCCTGTTAGAAAGGTGATCAATATCATCTATTTCCGCTTTAGAGTTGATAAGCTCTATCAAATATTTAATAATGGTAATGATATCCTCTTTGGTCAAGACCTGCTTGTCCATTCCAATATCAAGTCCTAATTTTTTATTCATTCTGTAACGCCCAACTTCACCTAAGTTGTACCGTTGATCAGAGAAGAATAATTTATCAATAATACCACGTGCAGTCTCTTCATCTGGCGGCTCTGCATTTCGTAGTTGTCGGTAAATATGTTCTACAGCTTCTTTTTCAGAATTCGTTGGATCCTTCTGCAAAGTATTATGAATAATAGCATAATCCGATTGTGCATTATTCTCCTTGTGCAGTAATACTGTCTTTACATCAGCTTCGATAATTTCGGCAATGTTGTCCTTATCTAGAATTGTATCACGATCTAATACAATCTCGTTTCTTTCTATAGACACCACTTCACCTGTATCCTCATCTACAAAATCCTCGTGCCAAGTATTTAGAACTCTCGCGGCCAACTTACGGCCAAGCACTTTTTTAAGGCCGGCGTTAGAAACTTTTATTTCTTCTGAAAGGTCAAATATTTCTAAAATATCCTTATCACGCTCAAAACCGATAGCTCTGAACAAGGTTGTAACCGGTAATTTTTTCTTTCTATCGATATAGGCATACATAACGCCATTAATATCGGTAGCAAATTCTATCCAAGAACCCTTAAAAGGAATAACTCTGGCAGAATATAATTTAGTTCCATTTGCATGGAAAGATTGTCCAAAGAAAACCCCTGGAGAACGGTGCAACTGAGACACCACTACACGCTCAGCACCATTTATGACAAACGTACCACTTGGTGTCATGTAAGGAATAGTTCCTAAGTACACGTCTTGCACTATAGTTTCAAAATCCTCATGCTCAGGGTCGGTACAATATAATTTTAACCTAGCCTTAAGCGGAACACTATATGTAAGACCGCGCTCTATACATTCTTGGATTGAATATCTGGGCGGGTCGATGAAGTAATCCAAAAATTCCAACACGAACTGATTTCTAGTATCGGTAATTGGAAAATTTTCCATGAAGGTATTGTACAAACCTTCGTCACCTCTTTGGTCAGATTTTGTTTCAAGTTGGAAAAAGTCTTGAAAAGATTTGATCTGAATATCAAGAAAATCCGGATATTCCGGTGTCTTCTTAGCGGATGCAAAATTTATTCTTTCAGTCTGATTTGTGAACATCTACGGACAGTGTTTTGATCGTGAGTACTAATGGGGTAGTATACATCTTTATATACCTAATTCTATAAAATGGCTTAGGTCTGACTCCGCCGGGGCGGAAAAAGACCTAAACCAAAACTGATATAGTTATTGCTATTACTTAAGCTCAACTTCAGCTCCTGCTTCTTCTAATGATTTTTTGATACCTTCTGCTTCATCTTTAGAAATACCTTCTTTCACCGCTTTTGGTGCGCTATCTACGATGTCTTTTGCATCTTTCAAACCTAAACCGGTTAATTCCTTAACCAATTTAACCACTGCTAATTTAGAAGCACCAGCTGCTTTCAAAATAACGTCGAATTCTGATTGTGCTTCTGCAGCTTCACCACCTTCGGCAGCACCGCCACCAGCAGCAACAGCTACTGCAGCAGCAGCAGGCTCAATACCATACTCATCTTTTAATATACCAGCTAACTCGTTTACTTCTTTTACCGTAAGGTTAACTAATTGTTCTGCGAAATCTTTTAAATCTGCCATTGTCTATCGTTTAATAAAATTTTAAAATATACTTAGTTTATAGTGCGTACTTATTTTTCAGATAATGTTTTAAGGATACCTGCCAGTTTACCACCACCAGATTTAAGTCCGGAAATAACATTTTTGGCCGGGGATTGTAACAATCCAATAATTTCGCCAATCATCTCTTCCTTAGACTTAATGCTCACTAGAGCATCCAAATTCTCATCACCTATGTAAACTGCCTCTTCAACGAAAGCTCCTTTTAATAAAGGCTTTTCAGATTTCTTTCTGAAATTCTTAATTAGCTTTGCCGGAGCATTACCAACTTCTGAGAACATTAAAGAGGTGTTTCCCTTTAATACACTTGGAAGTTCGCCAAACTCTCTATCCGAGGCCTCCATTGCCTTTGCAAGCAATGTATTCTTAACTACTGCCAACTTAATATTAGCCTTAAAACAGGCTCTTCTTAAATCTGAGGTAGTCACAGCATCCATACCTGAGATATCCGCTAAATAAATAATGGAATTATCTCCAAGCTGAGCCGTTAAATCTTGTATAACCGTTGCCTTTTCTTCTCTTGTCATAATTGAAATTTTTAACCAGCAGCGCTTAAACTGACTTTGGGTCTAATTGAACACTAGGACTCATGGTACTGGACATAAAAATACTTTTCATGTAAACACCTTTAGAAGCGGTTGGCTTTAGCTTGTTTAAAGTATCCAATAATTCTTTAGCATTATCTGCAATCTTATCCGCTGTAAAGGAAGCTTTCCCCACAGCAGCATGCACTATACCTGTCTTATCTACTTTAAAATCAATCTTACCAGCTTTTACTTCTGAAACCGCTTTAGCAACATCCATAGTTACTGTACCCGTTTTTGGATTTGGCATTAGGCCTCTTGGTCCTAAGACTCGGCCCAAAGGTCCTAATTTTCCCATAACGCTTGGCATGGTGATGATAACATCTACATCTGTCCAACCGCCTTTAATTTTATCCAAATATTCGTCCAACCCAACATAATCAGCTCCAGCCTCTTGCGCTTCTGCCTCCTTGTCCGGTGTTACCAAAGCCAAAACCTTCACATCCTTTCCGGTACCATGAGGTAGTGTAACTACACCACGTACCATTTGATTCGCTTTTCTTGGATCTACACCCAGTCTTACGGCCAAATCAATTGATGCATCAAATTTTGTATTGGTTATTTCTTTAATTAAAGCTGAAGCCTCGTCTACAGAGTATAATTTATCCTTCTCTATTTTGGAATGTGCTTCCTTAAGCTTCTTTGTTAACTTTGCCATTTAATTGCTTTTTAAAATTTAAAAAGGTCTTTTTCCTGAAACCTTCATACCCATAGACCGCGCTGTACCTGCAATCATACTCATTGCAGATTCTACGGTAAATGCGTTAAGGTCTACCATTTTGTCTTCGGCTATTGCCTTAACTTGGTCCCAGGTTACATTCCCTAATTTTACTCTGTTAGGTTCGCCAGATCCTTTTTTAATCTTAGCCGCTTCCAATAGCTGAACTGCCGCTGGTGGTGTTTTAACAAGGAAGTCAAACGACTTATCCTTATAAACGGTGATTACAACTGGTAAAACCTTACCTGGTTTATCCTGCGTTCTAGCATTAAATTGCTTACAGAATTCCATGATGTTAACACCGGCAGCACCTAAGGCGGGTCCAACCGGTGGCGATGGATTCGCTGCACCTCCCCTAACTTGTAGTTTAACTACTTTACCTATTTCTTTTGCCATTGTTTAAAATTAAATTGAAAGTGTGTCAATGGAAGCGACACAACTCTTAAATATGTAACAATTATCTTAAATTTTTTCTACTTGCATATAGCTGAGCTCCAATGGAGTTTTTCTTCCGAAAATCTTCACCATTACCTCCAACTTACGCTTCTCTTCATTTATTTTTTCCACAGTACCGTTGAATCCATTAAAAGGACCATCGATAACCTTGACCGTCTCGCCAAAAACGAAAGGTATGGCAACGCTGTCCGTATTCACCGTCAACTCATCAACTTTACCTAACATTCTATTGACCTCGGATTTTCTTAAAGGAACAGGGTCACCGCCTTTGGTTTCACCCAAAAAGCCTATTACGTTTGTTATAGATCTTATTATATGGACCATTTCCCCGCCCAAATTGGCTTTCACCATAATGTAGCCTGGAAAATACACTCTCTCCTTATTTATTTTTTTCCCGTTTCTTACCTGAACAACCTTTTCGGTAGGAACCAACACGTCTTCCAAATAATCTGCAAAACCATGTCGCTCTACTTCGCTCTCAATATAGCCTTTGATTTTATTCTCTTGGCCACTTACAGCTCTTACTACGTACCATTTCTTTTCCAATACTTCTGACATAGTACTTCCCTTAATTTAGAACGTTATTGAAATATAATTTAATAATCTTACTAAAAACCGTATCGACGCCCCATGTAGCTAATGCAAAAAGAATAGAAAAAACGGCAACTACAACCATAAGGTTAGACGAATCTGCCCTCGTAGGTAGCGTTACGTTATTTCTTAATTCCTCTACAGCCTCTTTAATGTATGTTATCATTTCAACTAAATTTTTAGCTTCTAAAAACGTTCTATTCCTTCTAAAATTCTGCACGGGAGGAGAGACTCGAACTCCCGACACCTGGTTTTGGAGACCAGTGCTCTACCAACTGAGCTACACCCGTATACAATAAGCACACCTGGAAAAATCCTATCCGTGGCATACTCGTTCGTATTTACACCGAAAGGTATCCCGACGTAATGTCGGGACACCCTTATGATGTAACACTATTTTAAACTATTGTTCTGAGATTAAAGAATCTTAGTAACCTGACCAGCTCCTACTGTTCTACCACCCTCACGAATAGCAAAACGAAGACCTTCGCTCAACGCGATTGGCTGAATCAACTCAACCGTAATAGTCAAGTTATCACCAGGCATAACCATTTCAACTCCACTTGGAAGTGAAATATTACCGGTAACATCTGTAGTTCTTACGTAGAACTGAGGACGGTAGTTATTATGAAATGGTGTATGACGACCACCTTCTTCTTTTTTAAGGATATAAACCTCAGCTTCAAATTTATCATGTGGCTTAACAGAACCTGGCTTACAGATTACCATTCCACGGCTAATTTGAGACTTCTCGATACCTCTTAATAGGATACCTACGTTATCTCCTGCCTCACCCCTATCCAAAATCTTACGGAACATTTCAACCCCAGTAATCGTGGAAGATAATTTTTCGGCGCCCATACCGATGATATCTACTGCATCACCTGTATTTGCAACTCCAGTTTCAATACGACCAGTTGCAACAGTACCACGACCAGTAATCGTGAATACATCTTCAACAGGCATTAAGAAATCCTTATCAACATCTCTTTTTGGAAGCTCGATCCATTCGTCAACAGCGGTCATTAATTCCATTACTGTATCTACCCATTTTTGCTCTCCGTTCAATGCACCTAATGCAGAACCAGCAATTACAGGACCATTATCACCATCATACTCATAAAACGAAAGCAATTCTCTTACTTCCATTTCAACAAGCTCGATTAATTCCTCATCATCAACCATATCCACTTTGTTCATAAAAACAACAATTCTAGGAATACCAACTTGGCGTCCTAAAAGGATATGCTCACGAGTTTGTGGCATTGGTCCATCAGTAGCAGCAACTACCAAAATAGCACCGTCCATTTGTGCAGCACCAGTAACCATGTTCTTTACGTAATCCGCGTGACCAGGACAGTCAACGTGTGCGTAATGACGATTTGCCGTAGAGTACTCTACGTGCGATGTATTAATGGTAATACCTCTTTCTTTCTCCTCAGGAGCGTTGTCGATAGAATCGAAGCTTCTCATTTCAGAAAGACCTGCATTAGCCAAAACAGTTGTAATCGCTGCAGTTAATGTAGTTTTACCGTGATCTACGTGTCCAATGGTACCAATATTTAAATGCGGTTTGGAACGATCGAATTTTTCCTTTGCCATGTTTAATGAATTTTAATCTTAGTTTATATTAGTGTACAATTTTATTGCTTAATTGAGCCAATGACGAGATTCGAACTCGTGACCTCTTCCTTACCAAGGAAACGCTCTACCCCTGAGCTACACCGGCGTAAAGTGTCGAATCTACTCTGAATCAGAATAAATTCCTGCCTTCGCAGGGATGACCATAATGCCAAACAAAACAGAGCATGCACTTGGGAAATCCCATTGCAACCCCATTCGGCTTCAAAAGCCATTTTCTAACCACAACACAAACTACATGTTACGAAAGAAAATTAGAGCGGGAGACCGGGTTCGAACCGGCGACATTCAGCTTGGAAGGCTGACGCTCTACCAACTGAGCTACTCCCGCTTATTAATTTCAAAATTTAAAACAAATACCTGAAAGTTAAAAGTGGGGAGAGCAGGATTCGAACCTGCGAAGACGTAGTCAGCAGATTTACAGTCTGCCCTCGTTGGCCGCTTGAGTATCTCCCCTTTTAACCAGTATTTAAAGAACTTATGAGCCGATGGAGGGACTCGAACCCACGACCTGCTGATTACAAATCAGCTGCTCTAGCCAGCTGAGCTACATCGGCACTTTTGTTACGCTTTTCAGCATAAAAAAGCCCGCTATTTCTAACGGACTGCAAATGTATAGATTTATTTGTTTATTCAAAACAAAATTTGAAATAATTTGCTTTGGCAACCAAGCTTAATTTCTCTTTTCTTTTAATACCTATTCCTTGCTTAGAAAAACCTACTGAATTTGCTGCCTCGTTAACGCATTTGCCCTGCATTCTTACCTTATAGTATTCTTTAAATAATATTACTTTAATTTCAACTATTTCAGTAAGGGACAACTTGTACTGATAACCTTTAAGTATAAATAAAAAACACCTTATTATAAAACGTTTCTAGCTTATTTCCATTTCGATGTAAAAAACATTCATATATTAAATCAATAGATTAGATATTTGATAATTAATGACTTCGTTTAAAACGCCTAATTCAAAAGATGTATCCTTACACAATGCTACTTTTTTGCCCTAGGGTGTGCCAAAGCATGTACTTTTTTTAGCTCAGCAATACTATTATGGGTATATACCTGTGTAGACGCCAAACTAGAATGACCTAGCAGTTCCTTAACAGAATTTAAATCCGCTCCTTTATTTAAGAGGTGTGTGGCAAAGGTATGCCTTAAAATATGTGGGCTTTTTTTTAACTTACTGGATACTTCATTAAAATACTTGTTTATCGTTCTGTAAACGAGCGTCTCATATATTTTATTACCGCTTTTGGAAACGAAGACATATACACTTTTTTCAATGCTATCGATCTTATCCCGCTCCCTATAATAATCTAAAAAATAATCCTCTAAACTTATAAGCATGGGAATAATTCGTTCTTTGTTTCTTTTTCCCAAGACCTTTATATTTTTTGTCTCTAAATCTACATCGCTCAACTTCAAATTGATAAGCTCTGCCCTACGTATTCCAGTAGCATAAAGTAGTTGAATCATGAGTTGATCACGCTTACCTTGAAAATCATTGGTATAACCAAACGAAGAAAGTACAGCATCCATTTCTATTTCAGAAAATGGAATCTCTACTTTTTTTGAGATTTTCAATGCCTTGTGCTTGCTTAAAGGGCTTGCAACTATTTCTCCTATTTTCTGAAGAAAACGATAATACGACTTAAGCGAAGCTATTTTCCTATTTATAGATCTATTTGAAAGCCCATTTTCGGATAGGGAGACGACCCAACTCCTGATTACAACATATTGTACTTGATTTAGGCCTGAGATATCAAAATGAGTAATACAAAATGTCAAAAACTCGGCAAGGTCTTTTTCATAAGCAATAATAGTATGCCTAGAATAGTTCTTTTCCAATTCTAGATACGCTATAAACTCCTTTACCATCATAGGCCAAAGTTACCAAACCGTAGTTGAATTTATAATTTTTGACAAAAAAAATCCCGCAATTTGCGGGATTTAAATATTCTATCAGAAGGTTTTAAATTTCTTCTGCATCTCGTAATCCTTGGATATACTGTGCTTTTTGCAATTGTGCTCTACGCACTACTGAAGGCTTATTAAACTGCTGACGTTTTCTCAACTGTCTCATTGTACCTGTTTTATCGAACTTTCGCTTGAAGCGCTTTAAAGCTCTGTCTATGTTTTCTCCTTCTTTTATTGGTATTATTAACATGGGCTACAACCTCCTTTCTTTAGTGATTAAGAGCGCAAATATAGAACTATTTTTATGATTCAAAAGATTATTTAAGCAATTATTCTATTGAACGCATAAAAACTACTCTTTTGGCACTTTGTATTCCTTTTTATCTATTACAATCTTCGCTATAATTTCGCGTAAAATTTCAGAAGTACCGCCACCTATAGGACCAAGTCTGCTATCACGGAACATTCTTGCCATAGGATAGTCTTCCATATACCCATAGCCGCCTAAAAACTGTAAACAAGAATAGATAACTTCGTCTGCCATTTTAGTAGACTTCAACTTAGAAATAGTTGCTTCTTTAACCACATACTCGCCTTTATCCATTCTGTCCACTACGTAATAATTGTACTGTCTGCACATTTCCATATCCGCATAGAGGTCTACAAAACGATGTCGTAAAGCCTGGTATTGATTTATTGTTTTTCCGAACGTTTCCCTCTCGGACATGTATTTGCGCGCATATTCCAAAGCAGATTCTGCTCTAGCGTGTGCGTTAACACCCATGATCAATCGCTCCAAGGCAAAAGCTTCCATTATATAGGTGAACCCCATTCCTTCTACACCCATTAGGTTCTTTGCGGGAACAACAACATTATCAAAAGCCAGCTCTGCGGTATCGGACGCTTTCCAACCCAATTTATTCAACTTGTTGGCAGACACTCCTTCACTCTTTAAATCAACGATAAGAATACTAATTCCTTTATTGCCCAATTCCGGTGAAGTCTTAGCCGCTAAAATTACATAGTCGGCATATACCCCGTTCGTAATAAATGTCTTTGAACCATTTACAACATAATTGTCACCGTCCTTGATCGCGGTAGTTCGCATACCGGCAACGTCACTGCCGCCAAAAGGTTCCGAAACTCCTAAACAACCAATTAAATCCCCACTAACCGAAGGCTTTAGGTATTTATCTTTTTGATAGGCATTTCCATTCTTGTTCAAATGCGTCATAGCAAGATAAACATGCGCCCAAATAGCAGCTGCAAATCCTCCAGAGTTAATTTTTTGTAGTTCTTCTAACAGTACAATAGTATAGAACAAATCCAGTCCCATACCACCATCCTGTTCTGGAGTGGCCAATCCTAGAAAACCCATTTCACCGAATTTTCGCCAAACCGTAGCATCAATTGCTCCCGATTCCTCCCATTGGTCTATATTAGGAACAATCTCCTTTTGTAAAAAATCCTTTAAACTTTGCCTAAATAATTGATGTTCTTCAGTGAAGTACATTCCGTTCATAGCATTATTTTTTTAGGTACAAATATAAGGCAATTCTGTTAATTCGGTCGGCGGGAAAAGCTTCTATTTCCAACAATTCGTCAAAAGAACTGATACCGCCGTTATGATCTCTAAAAGCTACTATATCGTACGCAAGGCTTTTTTTAATATAGACCAATTGTGCCAATTCTTCGGCAGTTGCTGTATTAATATCCAGCTTTTCTACATCGGGAATCTTCATCACACGAAATCGCTTCAAGACCCGTTCTACCACTTCCGGTTTTAAACCATACACATCTGAAAGCTGCTCATCTACAAGAAAACCACCTAGCCTATTCCTAAACTTAATTATGCGCGCTGCAAGCTTATCTCCAATACCATAGATATCCTTGAGTTGTTCTTCTGATGCCGTATTTAGATCGATGAGGGCAATCTCTACCTTTTTCTGATTAGTTTTAGGCCCATCATATCGTTCGAAAGAGGACGTTGACCTAGCGGATACCCACTCCGGAAACTTAAAATAAGGAGATATGTTATTCAAAAGCGAATCCGATACTTGGGTTACCCTTTGAAATTCTGCGACTGTATTTACAAATTTTCCTTTATTTCTATACTGGTGTAACCTATCGATTTCATCCAAGGAAAGTCCAAGCGCATACCCTTTATAATCGGTAATAAAATTAGGGTTAAAAGGATACATAGAAACCGAATCGGCAGACACGGCTTTTTGCTTCAAGAGATTGATTTCTTGCTGGGTATCTTGATCTAGAACCATTTTGGCAGATGACGCGCCACCACCATCCATAAAAAAGAAATAAACAATTTGTACCAGAACGAGCAACAAAAGCAAAAAGAAAACCCCACTTCGTTCTTGTTTAGTGAACTTGAAGTGGGATTTTACCTGTTTCATCCGTATTAAAAATATACTCTATTTCGTTTCTATTTGTCTTTTAAAAAGCTGATTCGATTTTAATTTTGCCCAGTACTCTCCCAAATCGGTTTTCACCTCACCAGATAGAATATAAAGTCCGATAATATTAGGGAACGACATGGCGAGAATCATCATATCAGAGAAATCGAGAACAGCACCAAGGCTTACCGAAGCTCCTACAACTACAAAAATTAGGAAGAACATTTTGTAAATCATTTCAGACTTTTTACTCTTTCCAAATAAATAGGTCCACGAGCGCATTCCGTAATAGGACCAAGAAATCATGGTAGAAAAAGCAAATAAAAATACCGCCAAAGCCAATACATAAGGAAACCAAGATATCTGGCTTCCAAAAGCGTCCGATGTCAACTGGGCACCTGCCAAACCTTCAACTTCATGCATACCAGTAAAAATAAGTACCAAGGCCGTTAATGTACATACCACTACGGTGTCTATAAATGGCTCGAGCAAGGCAACGAAACCCTCCGATGGCGGATGGTTTGTCTTTGCCGTACTGTGCGCAATCGCAGCGGAACCGACCCCTGCTTCATTGGAAAACGCCGCCCTTTGAAATCCTATAACCAGCACTCCAATAACACCTCCTTTTAACGCGGAAGGACTAAATGCACCATCCCAAATTGCAGAAAATGCAGGGCCAATATTTTGAATGTTCATGATAATTACGGCTAAGGCCGCCAAAATATAAATGGAAGCCATAACTGGCACCACACGTCCCGTAACCTTAGCGATACTATTAATACCTCCAATGATAACGACACCTACTAGAATTGCGGTAACGATGCCGAACCAAAAGCCATTTCCAACAAGCGCTGGAAACTGACCCGCAAGTTGTTCAAAAGACTGGTTGGCCTGAAACATGTTTCCGCCGCCAAATGATGCGCCAACACCAAGCACTGCGAACAAGCCCGCCAACACCTTACCAAAACCTTTCATATTTCTTTTCTCAAGTCCATATCTGAGATAGTTCATTGGACCTCCGAATACTCTTCCATCAGGCAGTATATCTCGGTATTTGACACCCAAGGTACACTCCACAAATTTTGAGGACATACCCAACAATCCGCAAACAATCATCCAAAACGTTGCTCCTGCTCCACCTAGCGATACCGCAACCGCCACCCCGGCAATATTACCAAGGCCAACAGTTCCGGAAACTGCGGTTGCCAGTGCTTGAAAATGAGTAACTTGGCCAGGCGCATCGGGATCATCATATTTACCTCGCGCGAGATCCAATGAATGTTTAAATCCACGGATGTTTATAAAGCCCATTCGAATGGTAAAGAATAACGCTCCTAGCACCAACCACATTACAATAAATGGAATTGGTTTGGTAATCGGGTCTCCATTGGGATGTGACATTACCATGGGCTCATCATATTTGACCTCTGCCAAAAAATGTGCCCCTTGTTCAATTACATGTTCTTGGTTTTCCGAATTATAAATTACCTTTCCCTCTGCTGTCAAGTGTTTCAATGTACCTGTCGCATTAGAAATAATCGTCTCGTCTTCGCCACTGGTCTTGGAAATAACCGCAACCGCTTCTCCTTTTTTCACTTTTTCACCATCCGCTTTAAGCCATGTCTTAAGCGTGTACTTTTCGTTTACATCCGGAGACCAACCTGGAATGGCTATTCTTTTTAAATCCGCATAAGCTATAGGATCGTATACACCCACTGCCGCGAACGGATCCCAAAAGAGTACAGAACCCAAAGCGCTTACCGCTGGAGTCATAACACCATTAAAAACCTCTGTTATTGCTTCAGATTTTACCGTAAATGCTTTTGTTACCGACCCGCCATTGGCGTCGGTAACAACAACATTATATGAAACTCCTTCAACCAGACCACTGGCTTTGTTGGACTTTAATGGTGTACTCTGATTACTCCACTTGTATGTGTACGGAGGAGTACCGCCGGTTACATCAAGCGTTATCACCCCATCATTAATGGTAGTTGAAGCGTTTAGTGTTTTCCCTTTTACCTCAAGCTCTTGTGCCGATGTTGACAAAAAAATAAAAAAGGAAAAAAAATAAAGTAATCTTTTTATGTGGACCATGTATCTATTTTAATTTTAGTTGGTTTTTTCATCACTACGTGGCAATATCCTAAAAAATATGTGGGGAATCAAATATATACTAAAAGATTCTTAAGCTATATGAAACATTTCATTCAGTTTTTTAATTTGTTCCGGACGCCCTAGTACAATCACTTTACTCTTTAACTGTAATTTTAAATCTGCCTCTGGATTTATTATGTACTCGCCATCGGGACTTATATAACCTATAATCGTACATCCTGTCTTTCTGCGTAAATCCAGATCTCGTAATGAATTGCACTCCATCTGATCTGCAAAGTCCTCAATGGCTACCTCTTCCAAATTGGTTGTATGTTCGCCCTCTACAGAAAGTTTGTCCATAAACGTAATTAAATCTGGCATTACTACCAATGATGCCATATGGTCGCCTCCGATTTTATCCGGCATAATTACCTTGTTTGCGCCGGCCAGAAGTAATTTTTTCTGGGAATTTACCAAGGAAGCCCTGCTAATAATGAAAAGATTCGTATTCAATTGTCTTGCAGACAAAACAACGAATAAATTTGTGGAATCGTCAGGAAGGGCGGTAATAAGAAACTGAGCCCGATCTACACCGGCGCTTAACAACACGTCATCATCATTGGCATCTCCTTCAACAAAAAAGAAATTTGTACTATCCTTATCTATGATATCCTTGTCTCGCTCTATAATTACAAATGGCTTGTTATATGCCCTGAGCCGCTCCGCGGCCTGCATCCCATTTCTACCAAAACCACAAAGTACAACGTGGTTGGATAAACTATCTATGGCTTTTTTCACTCTCTTTTTTTTAATATTTGTAACGAATTTCTACTTAATAAATACTCGGTTACCACCGAAATAGCAAAACCACCAATAAATACACTGGTAACAATTAGCAATACGGTAAACATTTTACCTTCGGCACCCATTGGCCTCACTTCTGAGAAACCCACCGTAGTTACCGTAATAATGGTCATGTAAAGCGCATCAATCCAGGAATAATCAGATATATAACGGTACCCAAACACACCAATCGAAAGTACGACCACAATTAAGGCCAACGCCAAATAAATCTTGGACCTAAAAAATTTAATCATTGCTATAAATCAAAAACGGAGGTTCTTTTTGTATGCACCAAATCTTTAATTTTTAACCAAAAGGCTAGAAATAGATAGAGTGCAAATCCAAAGCCCAACGTTACAAAAGTTAAATAAATGAAGGAAGTACGTACAACTCTGGCACGAATACCCATTCGTTCTGCAATTCTACGACAAACCTCAAAACCCCGCTTTTGCAAATAGTGCAACAAGACGTAAAAACTGTTCATGCGCTAAAATTAAGACTCTAAAGTTAATAATTCCATACCAACGGCACATTGTAGACACTTGTTTTTTGTACAATAATTAGTGTAGAGCTCTAATAAAGCCTGACTATCCTTTGCATTGTTCATCTTTACGCCTAGCTCTTGGTACTTATTAAGTATGCTATTCTTCTCGGAAGCCATGTCGGTTATCGGCTTTGCAAAAGTTTCATCCAACTCAATACCTTGATGTTTTAGATAACAGAATCTTAAGGGTAAAATGGTGTTGATGACCAATAAATCGATAAACTTTTTAGTCGTTTTTTTTATACTCTTTTCAGACGATGTAGTAAACGTAAAGTGCGTTTCCCAAAAAGGACTGGTTTTTACCATAAACAAGTCATAAAGGTCTGTTTCCTTTTTTTGTATCGCCTTGTTGAACAAAGCATATTCCGAAGTGTATAACTGTGCGAATTGAGACAGCCTTATCGTTGGGAAATTGGTTGGTCGCAACTTAAAAAATTGCGGTTTGGACAATATCCTTGAATCCAATTCATATTTATGACATAAATAATCGTAAGCATGACGAAGTTCTGTTCTATAGCTGTTCGACTGATCATCATCTTCCAATAGCCCTGACAAACCAAAAAGTAACGCTTCTAATTCCAATGGTTTATTTTGTAATTTTCTGATTATGGAGAAGTCTATTGATAGCCCCAGCTCATAAAAGAACTCGCCATTTATCTTAGACCCGAAGCTTTTGAGCAACATTACGAACAATACCTTTTCCCAATCGTTATTGGAGTTTTCCAAAAGGTTAAAAACTACATTGGATTTTCTTTCCAATCGCTCAATATACAAGCGTTCTTTCCAATTATCAAACTTAAAACTAGTGATGGAAGTTATATCTTTTCCGCAATTTACAAATGGGTTAGCTCGCTCCTGAAATAGTTTTTTATAGTTTGACAATACGTTATCGCTTATGTAATTTTTAAGTTCCAAAGTAGGGATTTCGGAACCATCCGACCTAAAAACGGCAACGTCATGTTCCCACACCACATGGAGTATAACGGTATCGTAATTAGAATCTGTTTCGTGGCCATGGGCATACCAATCAGACGATTTAGTATGGATTTCTACATTCCCTGCCCACAACTGCATATCTATTGTAAGTTTGGCATTAAAAAAATCGGGGCCAGTTAAATGATTATGTGTTCCAGAGGACGCTACCGAAATTCCATCACCTTTGGTTGTCCTAATCAAGGTAATCGGATATTTTTTGTACTTCCATATGTAATGTAAAAGGTCTTCCTTCATGCTATAAAAATAAAAAACCCGCTCAATAGCGGGCTATTTATTTAATAAAATTAAAAATTACTCGGCAACTTCACCTTCCCAGTTCATAAAACCTCCGGCCAAATTAAAAGCATTTTCAAAACCGATACTATTCATTATCGCACAAGCTTGGCCACTTCGGTTTCCAGACCTACAGTACACATAGTAGTTTTTTGTCTTGTCCAGTTTCTCAAGTTCATCAATAAAACCCTGACCTTGATAAATATCTATATTCTTTGCTTTAGGAATACGACCCTCTTCCAGTTCTTCTTCGGTACGTACATCAAGGATAAACGCATTGTCATCTTGGTTTAATTTTTCTACCCATTCTTCTTGTGATAAATCTGCCATAGTACTATAATATTAATATTTGAAGTCAAAAATAAGTGATTCTGGAAAACTATGCCTACTACAATGTATCATATATAAGAACTACCTTGAAGGTACTTTTGATGTTACCCCATGGTTATCTAAAAAGAATGGAGCAACCAATAGACCTAAAGCGGAATCGTTTGCGCATTTAACTTTCCCAGTGCAAGCAACACGTCAAACAACAGTTGAATCCAACATCATATTAGTAAGCTGACCAACTGAAAATAAAAAAATACTTAAATCCTATTTTTTTTAACAAAAAATTAATCAAAAAATAAGTTTAGTATCATGGAAACAATACTACATTTGTATAGACAATAATTGTTTCTACATGAATGTTGAAGAAGCCATAAAAACAAATTTTAAAATCCCTTTAAAAAAAAGGACGATTATTCATTTGTCCTTGGTCTACAATAAGGTGAATGAACAGGTGGCATTAACACTGAAACCATTTGAACTTTCTGTGCAACAGTTTAACGTGCTTCGAATTTTGAGGGGACAACAAGGGAAACCGGCAAATCTATCGACCATTAACGAAAGAATGGTAACTAAAATGAGTAATACGACGAGGTTGGTAGACAAGCTCATAACTAAAGATTATGTTCATCGAACGATATGTAAGCACAACAGAAGAAAAGTAGAAATAAATATTACAAACAAAGGTTTAGAATTTCTTAATGAAATAGATGGCATGCTATTTGCCAAGGAAGAAGAGATTCTCCGAGATTTTACCAACCAAGAATTGGAGCAATTGAATACATTATTAGATAAATTTTAAAGCAAGAATGACTACAATTTTAGAAAACAGAAATTGGCGCTACGCAACCAAAAAATTTGATAGTACTAAAAAAATATCCAAAGAAGAATTAGAGTTATTATTAGAGGCAACACGTCTAAGCGCCTCTTCCTATGGTCTACAACCTTATCATGTCTTTGTTATTACAGATGCAGCGATTAGGGAACAGTTAAAGCCAGTATCTTGGGGACAATCGCAGGTTACAGATGCATCTCACCTCATTGTATTTGCGCATCAAACAGATTTTGGTGAGGAGTTGGTAGACGATTATATTAATAATATTGCCGAGACCAGAAATATTCCTGGCGAAAGCTTAAAAGGCTATAGTGATTTTGCAAAATCAAAATTGATAGACCTTCCACAAAAAACAAAGGAAGAATGGACCGCAAAGCAAGTATACATAGCACTCGGCAATCTAATGCAGGCAGCGGCGGAGTTAAAAATTGACACCTGTCCTATGGAAGGTTTTAACGCCGACGCTTATGATAACATTTTAGGACTTCGGGGCAAAAACTTAACAGTATCAGTAGTACTGCCTTTAGGATACCGATCGGCAGATGATACCACACAGCACTTACCTAAAGTACGCAAATCAAAACAAGAATTATTTACCCATATATAACTTAGAATTTTACACAATTAAAACAAGAACCATGAAAAAAACAGTATCAAGTATCTTTTTAGCGTTAGTATTCAGCTTTTCTGCAACAGCAAATACCACTATTGATAATGAAAAAAAAGAAGTAAACGTTAGCGAAAGTAAGGTGACCTGGAAAGGTTATAAAGTTACAGGTTCACACGATGGAACCATTGACCTAAAATCAGGTTTCTTACTGATGGATGGCAACAAATTGACTGGAGGAGAATTTGTTATAGACATGACAAGTATTACCAACACGGATATGACATCCGGAAACGGTAAGGAGAAGTTGGAAGGCCATCTTAAGTCAGATGATTTTTTTGGAGTAGAAAATCATCCTACCGCCAAGTTGGTCATCAATTCATCGGAGACATTTAACAAAAATTCCTATACCGTAAAAGGAGATTTAACCATAAAAGGAATTACAAAACCTGTTACCCTAGTAATATCTATGTTTGAAAATAAGGCGACTGCAACGATGAAAGTAGATCGCTCAAAGTTTGATGTACGTTATGGATCCGGTAGCTTTTTTGACGACTTAGGAGATAAAACCATTTATGACGAGTTTGACTTAGTGGTAGATTTGGCTCTTTAACAGGAATAAATACTACCCTTGTCAAATTAAGGTGTTTAGAAATCCCTTTGAAAATAATTCAAAGGGATTTTTATTTTTTAAGCATATAAAATTTGTGGCTTTAAATTTCCTTTCTATCTTTGACGTAATGAAAATAATGAACAACATTTGGTGGTGGAACAGCTTACGACAAACATCGTGAACTAGTCCCTATTGAAAAATATATAAAGGCTTGTCATCACGACAGGCCTTTTTTAATTTATAGCTTTTACTATGTCATTTAAACTACAGACGCACTTCAAAAAAATACTTGCAGATACGATTACACCTGTTAGTGTTTATTTAAAAATTAGGGATAAATTCCCAAATAGCATTCTTTTAGAAAGTAGTGATTATCATGCAAACGATAATAGTTTTTCCTATATCTGCTGCAACCCTATTGCTTCAATAAAGGTTGAAAATGAAATCATTACCAAAGAGTTCCCTGATGGCACAAAACTTGAAACCCCTATTACCGACAAAGCATCCGTAACTCAAGAAATTGATGCTTTTAGCCAATTATTCACCGTAGAGGACCAGGATTTCAAATTCATCACAAACGGACTCTTTGGTTTCATGGCTTATGATGCTGTGCGTTATTTCGAGGCTGTTGAAATTTCCAAAAAAGATAACTCGGTTACGATACCAGATATATATTATGCAGTTTATCAAAATATCATAGCCATCAATCACTTTAAAAATGAGGCCTATCTTTTTGCCCATTGCTATGAAACTGAAAACAACATACCAGAACTGGAACAAGTTTTGAAAGTGCGTAATTTTGCCTCGTATAATTTCTCTAAAGAAGGAGAAGTAAGTACTAATTTGGAGGACAATGCGTTTAAGGAGCAAGTTGCCCTTGCTAAAAAACACTGTCAACGTGGAGATGTATTTCAGTTGGTACTCTCTAGACGATTTTCACAAGGGTTTAAAGGGGATGAATTTAATGTATATCGGGCATTACGCTCCATTAATCCTTCTCCATATCTCTTCTTTTTTGATTATGGCGATTTTAAAATCTTTGGCAGTTCCCCAGAGGCACAAATCATTGTTAAAGACGGTAAAGCAGAAATACACCCCATTGCAGGAACGTACAAACGCACGGGTAACGATGAGCAAGATGCGGAGCTAGCAAAACAATTAGCTCAGGACGATAAAGAAAACAGCGAGCATGTAATGTTGGTTGATTTAGCAAGAAACGACCTCAGTAGAAACGGAAATCTGGTAGATGTAGAAACCTACCGTGAAGTTCAATATTTCTCTCATGTTATTCACTTAGTGTCCAAAGTAACCGGAATGAAAAAACCGGATATATCTACGCTGAAGATTGTAGCAGATACCTTTCCCGCAGGAACTTTAAGTGGTGCTCCAAAACACAGGGCTATGCAGTTAATTGAGGAATATGAAAAAACGAGTCGAGGATATTATGGCGGTGCCATAGGATTTATGGATTTTAAGGGCAATTTTAATCATGCCATAATGATCAGAACCTTTTTGAGTAAAAATCATGAATTGCATTTTCAAGCTGGTGCCGGCTTAGTGGCTGCCTCTAAAGCAGACGATGAACTGCAGGAAACCTATAATAAACTTGGTGCTTTAAATAAAGCACTAGAAATCGCTGAAACAATCTAAATGGGACAGAGGATACTAATGATCGACAATTATGATAGTTTCACTTACAATTTGGTACACTATCTAGAAGATTTGGATTGCGAAGTGACTGTAAAACGTAATGACCAGTTAAGTTTAGAAGAAGTAGCTGCTTTTGAACATATAGTGCTATCTCCTGGCCCAGGAATTCCTGATGAGGCGGGTTTACTCAAGTCAATTATTAGAACATATGCCGGTAGCAAACGAATTTTTGGAGTATGCTTAGGGCAACAGGCCATTGGTGAGGTATTTGGCGGTAGTTTAGTGAACCTTGACCAAGTCTACCACGGGATAGCAACAAAGATTGATATTGTAAAAGAGGATTATATCTTCAAAGGGTTACCAACTACTATTGAAGTGGGAAGGTATCATTCATGGGTAGTTCATACAGATTTACCAGCTTGTTTGGAAGCTACTTCATTCGATAAAAATGGTCAAATTATGTCGTTACGGCATAGGGATTTTGATATACGAGCGGTACAGTTTCATCCAGAGTCAGTATTGACCCCAGATGGGAAACAGCTCTTGAAGAATTGGGTAAAAAGATAGTAGAATCAAGATAAAATGAAAGAAACATTAAATAGATTAATCAATCACGAAATCCTGGAAAAAGAGGATGCCAAAAAGATATTGGTCAACATCGCCAAGGGTGATTACAACACCAGTCAGATTGCGGCATTTTTGACGGTTTACATGATGCGTAGTGTTACCATAGAAGAATTAGAGGGTTTTAGGGATGCTTTGTTAGAATTATGCCTAGCTACAGATTTATCCGCCTATAATCCTATAGATTTATGTGGTACAGGTGGTGATGGAAAAGACACTTTTAATATTTCTACGTTAGCATCTTTTGTCACAGCAGGAGCTGGCGTAAAAGTCACTAAACATGGAAATTATGGTGTTTCATCCAAATGCGGAAGTAGTAATGTGATGGAATTCTTGGGTATTAAATTCAGTAATGAAGCCGATTTTTTAACTCGATGTATAGAGGAGGCTGGAATTTGCGTATTACACGCGCCTTTGTTCCACCCTGCCATGAAAAACGTAGCACCCATTCGTAAAGAATTAGCTGTAAAAACCTTTTTTAACATGTTAGGGCCCATGGTAAATCCTGCTTTTCCAAAGAACCAAATGGTAGGCGTTTTTAATTTGGAACTAGCTCGGATGTATGGCTACCTCTATCAAAATACAGATAAAAACTTTACAGTCTTACATGCATTGGATGGCTATGATGAAATTAGCCTAACGGGCGATACCAAAACAATTTCAAATGGCTCAGAAGGTATTATCAAACCTTCAGATTTTGGATTATCGGCTATAAAAGCTAACGAAATTGCAGGAGGTGACAACGTACCAAATTCTGCTCAAATTTTTATAAATGTGCTAAACGGAAAAGGAACAGAAGCGCAGAATAACGTAGTATGTGCAAATGCAGGTGTTGCCATATCAACAGTTGAGAATACAACACCAAAAGAAGGTTTTGATAAGGCAAAAGAATCGCTGTTAAGTGGAAAAGGATTAGTTGCATTAAAAAAGTTACAGGAATTAAGCCTGTAGCATCACCTGTCATAAATTTGGGATTCAATTTGAAAATATGAATATATTAGATAAAATTATTGCTGATAAATACAAAGAAATTGAATTAAAAAAGAGCTTAATTCCGTCTTCTCAGTTAGAATCATCCGTGCTTTTTAATCGAAATGGATTGTCTTTAGCAACAGCATTGAGGAATAGTAAAACCGGAATTATTGCAGAACACAAACGTCGTTCACCATCAAAAGAAACCATCAATCAAAATACCAATGTTGGTCAGGTTGCCAGAGGTTATGAAAATGCGGGCGTATGTGGAATGAGTGTCCTCACCGATATTAAGTATTTTGGAGGCTCATTAGAAGATTTATTGCTGGCGAGAGCCTCGGTAACAATGCCATTGCTCAGAAAAGAATTTATTATTGACGAATATCAAATCTTAGAGGCTAAAGCCTATGGTGCTGATGTTGTTTTGTTGATTGCCGCAGTATTGACCCGTTCCGAAATTAAAAGCCTTTCCGAATTTGCCAAAAGGTTAGGTTTGGATGTGCTATTGGAAGTGCATAACGAAAAAGAACTGCACAAATCGATCATGCCCAGTTTAGATATGCTGGGCGTTAACAACCGTGATCTAAAAACATTTACAGTGAGTTTGGAGACGAGCAAAACCCTATCAAAACTAATTCCAGATGAATTCGTTAAAGTTTCCGAAAGTGGCATAAGCACTGTTGAAGCGATAAACGATTTAAAAACATACGGGTACCAAGGTTTTTTAATTGGTGAGAGCTTTATGAAGGCCGCTAATCCAGGGAAAAGTGCAGCTTATTTTATTGATTTACTAAAATGAAAAAAACAACCGACAACAAGCTAGATTTAAAACCCTCTCCTTTGGGTAAGGCTGGGGTAGGGCTTAAAGTTTGCGGTATGAAATATAATCCCGGGGAGGTTGCAGCCTTGCAACCCGATTACCTAGGTTTTATATTCTGGGAACCTTCTTCCCGGTTTTTCAATAAGGAAATGCCCCAATTACCAAAAGCGATTAAAAAAATTGGGGTCTTTGTCGATGCTGAAATTATCGAAGTTTTCGCAACGATTGAAAAATACGATTTAGACGGGGTACAATTGCACGGAAAGGAAAGTGTAGAATATTGTCAAAAACTAAGATCCCATAGGTTTTCAAAACCTATGAAATCTGTTGATATTATTAAGGTGTTCTCTATAAAAGACACTTTTGATTTTTCGGTATTGGCGGAGTACGAAGAGGTCTGTGATTATTTTTTATTCGATACCAAAGGAAAACTTCCCGGAGGAAACGGGTACACTTTTGATTGGAGCGTTTTAGAAAACTACCCATCTACCAAGCCTTACTTTTTAAGCGGTGGCATTGGATTGGAAAACAAAGAACAAATTTCCGCTTTTTTAGAAAGACCAGAGTCAAAATACTGTCATGCTATTGATGTAAATAGTAGTTTTGAATCTGAACCGGGGATGAAAAAAATTGATGAATTAAAGGAGTTTATTTTAGTGCTAAGTAAATTGAAAAAAGAAAATTGAAATAATAATTGAGCAGATACCAGCGATCCAATGTGTGCTAAGGGGCTAAGGGATTACTTCGCTTTGCTCGCAAAAGAAAAAAAATGGAAAAAGAAATGACAAAAAGCTACGTAGGAGGTTACCATGCCGATGAAAAGGGATATTATGGAGAGTTTGGGGGAGCATTTATTCCAGAAATGTTGTATCCAAACGTAGAGGAATTACGTTCCAAATATATAGCGCTTATGAACGAGGAATCTTTTCAAGAAGAATTCCACCAACTATTAAAAGACTATGTAGGCAGACCTTCTCCTTTGTATTTTGCTAAACGACTTTCGGAAAAGCAAGGTTGTAAAGTGTATCTGAAACGCGAGGACCTGAACCATACTGGAGCACATAAAATCAACAATACCATAGGTCAGATTTTAATGGCCAAAAAACTAGGTAAAACTAGAATTATTGCAGAGACCGGTGCTGGCCAACATGGAGTTGCCACAGCTACCGTCTGTGCCCTTATGGGAATGGAATGCATTGTATATATGGGCGAAATTGATATTGCCCGCCAAGCACCCAATGTAGCACGTATGAAGATGCTAGGTGCAGCAGTGAGACCGGCACTTTCAGGAAGTCGTACGTTAAAAGACGCTACTAACGAGGCCATTCGCGATTGGATCAATAACCCAGTAGACACGCATTACATTATTGGCTCTGCCATTGGACCACACCCCTACCCGGATATGGTAACCCGATTTCAGTCGGTTATATCTGAAGAGATCAAATGGCAGTTAAAAGAAAAGGAAGGGCGTGAAAACCCTGACTATGTCGTAGCGTGTATTGGCGGAGGCAGTAACGCTGCCGGAACCTATTATCACTTCCTAGACGAGCCTGAAGTTGGTATCATTGCCGTTGAAGCTGCTGGTAAAGGTATAAATTCGGGTGAAAGTGCAGCTACCTCGGCATTAGGCAAAGTGGGTATCATCCATGGCTGTAAGACCATGTTAATGCAAACTTTAGATGGACAAATAACAGAGCCCTATTCTATTTCCGCAGGATTGGATTATCCAGGCGTTGGACCAATGCATTCTCATTTACATAAATCAGGAAGGGCGGAATTCTATTCGGCAACAGACGATGAGGCGATGACCGCAGGGTTAGAACTTTCACAACTAGAGGGTATCATTCCGGCGATAGAAACAGGACATGCGTTTGCGATTTTTTCCCATAAAAAATTCAAACCGGATGATATCGTTGTAATTAGCCTATCTGGGCGCGGAGATAAAGATTTGAACACCTATATTGACTACTTTAAGTTAACATAATGACCAATAGGATCAACACCAAACTACAGGAAGATAAAAAACTACTCTCCATATATTTCACGGCGGGTTATCCTGCTCTGAACAATACCGTACAAATTATTCAGGATTTGGAAAAAAACGGTGTAGATATGATAGAAATAGGCTTGCCTTTTAGCGACCCGCTTGCAGACGGACCCACGATACAGGAAAGTTCTACCGCGGCGCTGCGAAACGGAATGACCACAGAAACCCTGTTCACTCAATTGAAGGACATTAGGAAAACCGTTTCAATTCCCTTGATCGCCATGGGTTATTTTAACCCTATGTTACAATATGGCGTTGAAGCTTTTTGTAAAAAATGTCAGGAAATAGGTGTTGATGGTATCATCATGCCAGATTTGCCTTTGGATGTGTATCAAGACGAATATGAGGAAACCTTCAAAAAACACGGACTCATCAATATCTTTTTGATAACACCACAAACCAGCGACGCGCGTATTAGACAGATTGATGCCGCTTCCAACGCATTTATCTATATGGTGAGTTCTGCGAGTGTAACAGGTTCCAAATCTGGCTTTGGGGACGAACAGGAAGCATATTTCGAACGGATTGCTAACATGAATTTAAAAAATCCTCAAATCGTAGGTTTTGGAATTAAAGATGAAGAAACTTTTGAGACAGCGACCAAAAATGCAAAAGGCGCCATCATAGGTTCTGCTTTTATTAAATATCTTACGCAACACGGAGTGGATGAAATAGCATCTTTTATAAAGCGTATAAAACCATAATGACCGACTTTCTAAACAATTGGAAACTAATTATCCTTTTATGTCTAACCCTGGGCATGGCCCCTTTTTTTCCAGAACCGCATTTGTGGGGCAAACTAAAATGGGTGGCAGGCGGTGCAGTTGGTATGGGAGCTATGGATTGGTTTGATCTAGTGTTTCATGGGTTTCCCTTTTTGCTATTAACCAGAAAAATAATCCTATCCGTTTTTAAAAAATAGATTGGGACATGGGGTTCTATCTTTTATCCTTACTTTTCCGTACTCAAAAACCATTTTCATGAAAAACTACTGGTTTATTCTATTTCTTCTAGTTATATCAAACGTTGCCAGCGCACAAACACCCGAAGATATAAAATCGCACGTACGCCATAGTATCGACGAATTAAGACAGTTTGTAGCACTACCGAACGATGCGCTCAATGCAAATGACATTGATGATAATCTAAAGTGGTTGGGTGATAAATTCAATCAAAGAGGCTTCAATACCTCTATTTTGGAAACCGAGAATCTCCCTCTTTTCTTCGCTGCATTACCTATGGACGATACCAAGCCAACGGTATTGTTTTACATGCATCTGGACGGCCAATCTGTAGACCCTTCTAAATGGGACCAACCCGATCCTTACGAAACCATTTTGAAATCTAAAGATGGTGACGGATGGAAAACTGAGGATTTCACAGCAATAGATGCAGATATCAATTATGACTGGCGCTTGTTCGGGCGATCTACCTCAGATGATAAGGGACCTATTGTCATGTTTTTAAATGCAATAGACCTTTTGAAAAAAGATGGAAAAGAACTCGCTTTCAACGTTAAGGTCATTTTAGATAGTGAGGAAGAAAAAAGCAGTAAGCCATTACCGAAAGCGGTACGCACCTATAAAGAACTTTTAATGGCAGATTTTCTAGTCATAAATGACGGGCCTGTGCATCCTTCCGGTAAAGCTACAGTTATCTATGGTTGCCGAGGTATTACTACCTTATCGTTAACCACATTTGGCCCTTTAAAACCGCAACACAGCGGTCACTATGGTAATTACGCTCCAAACCCGGGGTTTCAGTTGGCACAGGTATTGTCCAGTATGAAAGATATGGACGGAAAAGTAACTATTCCAGGATACTATGATGGTATTACAATTAATGAAGCTACGAAGGAAGTGTTAAAAAGTGTGCCGGATAGCGACACGGAGATATCAAAAAAGCTCCAGTTTAGAACGGCTGAAAAAGTAGGTGCTTTTTATCAAGAAGCACTCCAATACCCTAGTCTAAATATTAGGGGATTAGGCTCTGGTTGGGTAGGTGAAAAAGCAAGAACCATTGTACCCGCAACGGCTACCGCTGAACTGGATTTACGTTTGGTACCTGAAAGCGACGGAACACGATTAAAAAACCTAGTTAAAAAACACATACAAAACCAAGGTTTTTATATCACGGATAAAGTGCCAACCAAAGAGGAACGTATGGCACATGATAAAATAATGATGGTGATGGAAGGTCCGGTCACCAATGCCTTTAGAACTGATTTAGATAATCCCTATGGTCAATTTTTGGTCAACACCATGGCGAATACGTTTACGGAGGATGTGGTTCAAATCAGAATAATGGGCGGTACGGTTCCCATTTCTCCTTTCATTAATGAATTACAGATTCCAGCATTTATCGTACCCATGGTAAACGCCGACAATAATCAGCATAGTCCCAACGAAAATCTAAAAATAGGGCAGATTGCTTACGGGATACAGGCATTTTATAGTGTACTAAGTAGTCCATTAACAAACAAGCCGTAGCTAGCAAAGTAATTCTCCATGAAAAAAGGTCCTCGTTTAAAACTTGGACCTTTTTTTACAATGTTATCTTTTTAAGACTAGTGAATCATCTATAATCTTCCGAATTAAGCGGAATTCCTGCTTGCATTAATATTCCCATATAAAGACCGAGTTACAATTTTCTCATATAAGTCTTTATGAGTATTGCCCTCACCTATTTTCTGTAAGGCATATTGTTGTATAACCAATAAAGGCAGCACAATATTCTCCCGTATTTTTATGGACTCCCGCGAAATTGCTTCCTTTTCCATCAATATTTCCATGCCGGAAAGTTCTAAAAGCATCTTTTTAGAAAGCTGGTATTCTGCATGCAATATTTCCCAAAATGCACCGTACTCTTCGTTCTCCCTCATATAGCTGGTAAGCTCAAAATAACACTTGGAGAGGCTCATCATACTGTTCATCATCAGAGCTTGGAAAAAGGGCACCTCTTGATACAGTTTTTTGGCTTCCTCGAATCTTCCGTCATCGGCCAAGGTTTTTAGTGCGGTTCCAATGCCAAAATAACCGGGCACGTTTTGCTTCAACTGGCTCCAAGACCCCACAAAAGAAATAGCTCTAAGGTCAGATAAATCTAACTTTGCCTTGTTGCCCCGTTTTCCCGGTCTACTTCCAATATTGGCCTTGGTATAGTATTTTAGTGTACTCATGTTTTCCAAATAGGGCATAAACTTATCGTGGTGCTTTAACGCATCATACTTGGCAAAACTTAGTTCGGACATTTCCTCAATTAACCTTCTTGCATCATCGGTGATGGTAATCTCCTTACCTAAAATGGTATTTGAAAGTCCTGCTGTAAGCAGTTGTTCACTATTGTACATAAACTGCTCCTTAGTACCGTAGGTACTGGTAATGGTCTGTCCTTGAATGGTTAGCTGAATTTCATTGTTAGCCACCTTGCTAGTCTGCGCAGCGTAAAAACGATGTGTTTTACCACCGCCCCTTGCCGGTGGTCCTCCCCTACCGTCAAAGAAAATTGCGGAAATAGCGTTGGAAGCGCAAACGTCGGAGAGTTCTTCCTTGGTCTTTAAAATGGACCAGTTTGCTTTTAGATAACCACCGTCCTTGGTACCATCGGAAAACCCGAGCATAATGGTTTGTTTGTTTCCCCTTTGTTCCAAATGATTTCTATACTCTTTTAAACTGAACAGTCGCTGCATGGTAGCCCTGGCATCATCCATTCCTTTCATGGTTTCAAACAATGGAACAATATCAAAGGTGATTTCCTTATCTGCCCATCCGCACCACTTAAACAAGGCATAAACATAAAGTATACTGAACACATCCTCAGAATTACTTATGATGTACCTGTTGCAGCCTTGCTCGCCGTTTTTTGCCTGAATATCTGCTAGTTGCGATACGTTTTTGATTGTATCTCTTACAATATCTTCCGTATAATCATCGGGTACAAGATGTAGCTTTTGGTGCAACAGGATATCTATCAGCTTTTCTTCGGTCAATTCGCTTACATCGGCCTTTATAAATCCATTTTTTTGCAGTACGGCATTCATTACTTTGGTATGCATACTGTGGTCCTGACGGATATCGATTGTAGCAAAATGGGTTTTAAAGATTTTCGCCTTATCCATGAACAATTCCAGCTCATTTAAATACAGATGGTGATATTTGTTGACCAACAGTTCCCGTATTTGGTTCAAGGGTCCCATAATATCTTTATAACCAACATCTTTACTGGGGTCGAACATGGCGATATACAGGTTGCCCCGTAATTTATTAATGGGTTCCTGTACTTCCTTAAACGTTAGTTTATTCTGCAGCCTTTTTAAATCGTTATAATAGCACTTCATTAGCGTAATACGCAGCTCGTTCATCACATCTTTGGTGATATCGGCAGTTACGAACGGATTCCCATCCCTGTCCCCTCCGGGCCAAAAACCAAGTTTCACGATATCGTGATTCTCAAATTTATCGTTGCCGGCACTTGCTTTAATATAAGCGTACATGTCGCCGATAGCATCGTAATACACATGCCGTAAAGTGTATATAATATTCTTGGCCTCATCTAGCGGAGTAGGCTTTTTGGCATTGACCAAGGAGGTAAGACCCAATTGCTGTAATACCACATCTATCTCGTCTATCCTATCCTCAAGGATCAAGGTTCTTAAATTGGTAATAATATCCAATACCGCCGGGGTATAGAATTGTGTTGGGTGGGCTGTTAGGACAATACGGGCACTAAAACTATTGAGCTTGTCCAAAATAGAATCCCAATCATTGTTGTTGTCTATGAACTGAAAATAGTCCTTTAAAGATAAGGAGCTACTGTGTTTGTGTAATTTGGGAAAAGCCGCATCCTCAACGCTGTCGTAGAGGACCACTTGGCGCTCTACATACTGTATAATCCTAAACATAAAAGCTATGCGCTCTTTCTCGGTGTCCAAATTGGCAAAATTTTCAAAAAAAGCCTCTAGGATTTCTTTAGGATTTAAACCCGCCTTTAAACCCTTTTGCGATTGATCCATGAGCAAAGGAATAAGCATTCCCACGTTGTCTATGTTTCTATAGGGTAGATTTAGAAACAAGCTATTATATACATTGAATTTATTATTTACCGATTTCTTAAACTCGGCCAGTCTTTCTGTCTGCTTCATGGACAATTATCGTTTAGGATACTACTATTACGCTTTGGATTTAATATACCAAAATTCAGCGATAAATATCGCTATTCTGGCAGAATCTTGGAGTTTAAATAACGGTAAATAACAAAAATGCAGCAACACACCACAAAAACAACAGCATTGACAACAATAACTGCGCAAACCTCAAAACGGGCACTATATTTACCATGTAATTAGCTACATAATTTTTTCATTTTCATATAGTGTTCTCGTAAAAGAGTCCAGTCCAAAAGGCTGGGCTCTTTTTGGTTTATCTACCATGGTATTGGTCAATTTTAATATAGTACGTATCGCTCTTTCTTCAACATATACACGTTCATTTAGTATAGCAAGTTTAAAGGATATGAATTTAAAATATAAATGAAAAATTCCCTTAAACTTTACTACAGTCCACTCTTCCTATCTTTAGCGAAGATGTCGTAAATTGTTGGATAATGTCATCAATTGCACCTATTAAAACTATGATGTTGCATTCTCTTACGTCAACCCCATGTGCTACACCTCGTTTTGCCAACGCACCGACTCGCCCGCACATAGGGAAATGCAATATAATCGACGCATTATGACATATTACACAAGACCGTAGGATAAGGGAACTTATACTAAATACAACGCTTAACGGAAGAAAACAACCCAACATATCAAGATACTCTATGTAATTTATTCATGCCCTGTTTAGTTTAATAAGGAATTCATGTATTCGATGCGCTCGGAAGGAAGCCATTATTTTATTCCCGATACTGTAGAAAATCGAAAAAGGTTTTTACTATATTTCCATAAACTAACGCAGACTAAACATAGCACTTCGTTGATATTAATGTTGAATGAAGCCAGATTCTATTAACATAACGCAAATAATTAAAGAGACTACCTTAAAACATCACAGTGATGATTTTGCTGTTTGTTGGATTAAAAATGAGGTGAAGGGTATTGAAATAGACGATGTTTTATATAAAAATATTTCGAATTCCATTTTTTTCCTCGATCCTAAATATCAATGGAAGATATTGAAAAAAGATAGTTCTACTTCTTCTGGTTATGTTTTGTACTTGGCTACTGAGGTTTTAAATAATCCTATTCTAAGTAACCTTCACATTAATAAAATAAGGCTTTTCAATTCAGGTGAAATTCCATTATTTAAATTAAGCCCGGGAATTGAAAAAAGAACACAGGCAATTCTGGAAATGATTGATGAACTTTTAGGTTCCCACCTCAACCATAAAGATGATGCTATACTATCTCTATTAAACACCTTTTTTGTATACTGTGATGGACAATGCAACATTAAATCCATCGTTTCAAACAATAACGCCAAGACAAGTGTAGTCTATAACTTTAAAAAGCTAGTTGATAAGTATATTGCAGAATATCATGAAGTAACCGATTACGCCAACCATCTTAACCTTTCGCCAAAATACTTAAATGAATGTGTAAAAGAAGTTCTGAGTGTAAGTTCAAAAAGCATCATCATTGAACAATTGCTAATGAGATCCAGGCATGCATTAAAATTTTCGAACAAAACCATTAAAGAAATTAGCTTTGAACTAGGTTTTTCGTCCCCTGATTATTTTAGCTACTTTTTCAAAACCCATACAGGAATTACTCCCTCAGCCCTACGAAAAAATTAATTACTCCTAAAATCTATGGATTTACCGTGATTTTCACATTGCCACACTAATATTATCAATATAAATTGCGGGAAAATTTAATCATGGACAGAAAAAAATTTATACAAAGTTCGGGATTTGGATTAGGTCTTGTCTTAATTCCTGGAATGATTCAAGGCCAATCTGTGGTTGCAAAAAAGAATCACACAGTCAAAACCGATTCTAAAATAATTAAAGATTCCGAAGGTGATGTTTTGAACGTAATAGGTGACATACAAACCCACAAACTGGTAGGGAGTGATACTGGAAACCAAATAGTTGAATGGGTTGATAATGTTGAGCCGGGTGTTGGAATTCCGCCTCATACTCACACCAAAGAAGATGAAATATTTAGAGTTATAAAAGGGCAAATAGAACTAATGGTCGATGGAAAAACAACTATTTTAAACGAAGGAGACATAGCTTTTGCACCAAAAGAAATACCGCACTCCTGGAAAGTTGTTGGAACAGAAAAAGCTAAAATGATTACATCTGCTTTCCCAGCTGGTATAGAAAACATGTTCAAAGAATTAGCAAAACTTCCAGCTGGTCCGCCAGATTTTGAAAAAGTATCTGAAATTTGCGCGAAACATGGTATTAGCTTTATCTAAATACCAATATCAACAAAGTATAAAAGCAATAGCGGCTTGAGTCCTAACTCGAATTGCTATTTTGTTTTAAGTATGTAAAATGAAAAAAGAGTAAAAGTTATTTTTTGTCCACTACTGCTCTTATAAAAACCAGTGATGTAGCATTAGTTCATAGTATTTTCATTGATTTTTCTAGGTACTCATGTTTTCGCTCCGATCGGAAAGACTGCAGGATTTTATTCCCGTTACAGACCAAATTCAAAAAAGGATTTCACTATATTCCCATAAACAATACCTGCCATCACTACAACCCACCGACTGCTATAGCAGATACCGTACATAGTGCTGCGTTGGCACCAAATAAGTCAAAATCCAATAAAGATGAAAGTAACAGCTGAGAAAAATGAAAAAGTTGCAACAATGATATTTGCATCTATTTATCCACTTTACTTAAATAGATTGTTGAAAAATGGAAGAACCAAAGAAGAACTAAACCAAGTAATAGAATGGTTTACTGGATTTGATGAAGATAAATTACAAGCACTTATTGAAGAGAAAATAACGTTTAGAACATTTTTCCAAAAAGCTAGAATACATCCTAACGCACACTTGATTAAAGGAGTCGTTTGTGGTTATCGAATTGAAGAAATAGAGGATGAATTTGAATTGTATAAACAATGTAGACGTATGGAAAAGTTAATTGATGAATTGGCAAGAGGAAGAAAGATGGAAAAGATTTTAAGGCAATAATCAAAAATCGGAATTATGGCAAAAACAAAGACATCTTTCACAGGAGAAAACGTAACAGATTTCATAAACACATACGTTGATAACGAACAGAAAAAAGCGGACAGTTTTCGTTTGATCGAATTGATGCAAGAATGGTCCAGTGCCGAACCTAAAATGTGGGGACCTACAATTATAGGATTCGACAACTATCACTACAAATATGCCAGCGGACATGAAGGCGATGCTCCAGTTCTTGGATTTTCACCCAGAAAAGCTGCATTTTCGCTCTATGTTTATTCTGATACGGAAAAAAGTAAGCTATTATTAGCTGAACTAGGTAAATTCAAAATGGGGAAAGCGTGTATTTATGTTAAGAGACTTTCCGACATCAATATTTCAGCTTTAAAAGAACTCTGTATAGAATCGATTAAATATATTAACGAGAATTACGAATGTTCTTGTAGAATAAAATAAACCAATTTAAAAAATGAGAATCAAACTTAAGATGTGTATAATTTATTACCAGTCATAGTTTACCTACGAAAATCCTATCGAATTTTCTATTCGTTTTGTATTTGCTAAATTAGGTACTTGAAATACGCAACTAATCGGATTTAAAACCACTGGTGTAGCATTAGTTCATATCATTTTTATTTTATTAGAATATTCATGTATTCGCTACGCTCGGAAGAACCGAACGGGTTTATTTCAGATACAGTCGAAATCCAAAAAAGGATTTCACTATATTTCCATTAACATCGATTTCCATAGCTACAATTCGCCCGCTAATATCGCAGATGACGCACATGGAGCTACGTTGTGTTTCATTATACCCAACTAACAATACTATTAAGATGAAAGTTAAAATCATTCTCTCCTTTAATCTCTCAATACTTGCTTTTTTAGCTTTGTTTTTGACGACAATTTTTGCATGTAGCTCTAAAAAAAAATCGAATTCTTTTGATTATGGAACAAAAAGTGATTCAGCCAGATACTATTACCTAAATGGATTTCACGAAATTTTGGACAATGGGAGATGGACTGAATCCGAAAAATCCTATAGAAAAGCAGTCGAATTTGATCCGGATTATACACTTGGTAAAAGTTTAGTTGGGCGTATAACCAGAGATTTGGACGAGCGCGAGCATTTACTTAAAGAACTAGTAGCCGCTAAACATGAAACAAGCGAAGATGAGCGCTTACTTTTAGAAGTGTATTTAAGCAGCATGGAAGCATACAATAACAGAGAGAAAGGTATTAAAAGAACACCTGAATATAAATCGAAAAGAAAACAATTAATAGTATCAAACTTTCGGGAATTCGTACAAAAATATCCACACGATGATTATGTAAAAGCAGAATATATAGAATGGATACATAGTATTCATGGCCCTAAAGCAGCCCTGGATTCCCTAAAACATTTGGCTACTGAAAGACAAATGAAATTGGGTTTTTATATTGGCTACTCTGCAAGTTTAGAATTAGAGTTAGGCAATGTTGAGAAAGCCAAAGTCCTTTCCAAAAAATTGAAAAAATTGATGATAGACTCAACGTACACAAGCTATATGACCCTCAAAGTACAAATCTATATGGCTAACGATAGTTTACAAAAAGCCAAAGCGCTTATTGACAAAATTGTGACTATTGATCCAAATCATATAATAGCATATGGAATGCAATCTGAAATTAATGAAAAACTAAAAAATAAATAACGAAAGCTTCACAATGGCTATACCTAAATGTTTGTTCTTGCCTACTTTGGAAATTCCTACGTAATTTCCAAATTGGTATGTACTTGCTGATTTTACTGCTAAAGCAAGCAAGTACTCATACCCAAGACCGATCGATCTGTTTATTGTTAACCAACCTAGAATTATGAACTTAAATCAAATAACAGTTCCATCTTTGGATTTGACCAAATCAATCCCTTTTTACGAAAAATTTGGACTAAAATTGATTGTCGAATCTCTACCCCATTATGCGCGTTTTGAATGCCCAAATGGTAACGCAACTTTCTCGATCCATCAAACTGAGGAGTTACCAAAGGGAGAGGGGATTTATGTGTATTTTGAATGCGAAAATCTTGATGAACAAGTTGAAATCATAAAAAGAAAAGGAATTGAATTCGACCTAGAACCAACTGACCAAAAGTGGTTATGGAGAGAAGCAAGATTAAGAGATCTTGACGGAAATCAACTGATATTATTTTATGGAGGAGAAAATAGACTGAATCCACCTTGGCGTATTCAAAACAATAAAACAGATTAAATATCAACACAAACAGCAAGGTGTAACAAAGCATTAAAACTGGTTTTACACTAAACGTAGAGCATAATTATGATGAAGCCACTAACCAGTATAACCTATATACCTAGCTACATTAGAAGAAAAACACGGAAATGTTTGGTTAAACAAATCACCCGTAGCTTCATCACCTTACACACCTTCTACTGCTAACTTAATCGCGACGTTGAAGCGAAAGTAACCTCTATGGCTAGTAAACCCATCATATTGCGTACAGACTTAAATAATAAACTATTTAATGGTGCGTTAGTCCTTTAAGCGGCTATTTATAAAGCAGCGCAAACCAATGATATAAAGCAAACGTTGATGAAATACCTTAAGTTGTTTTTAGCAGTAGTAATAGCCTCGGTCCTTTCTTTATCCTCTTGTAAGGAGGCTACCAAAGCACCCGAAAAAGAACCCCAAAAAGAGTTTACTATTGAAGATTTAGCCACGCCATCAGCCACTACGGTTCAGAATCCAGCTGCTATGGACCCGCCTCAAAATGCCCTAGGTGTTTGGCATTATACATGTAGCCAAGGCTGCGCTGGGGGTGCAGGAACAGCAACTAATTGTGCTACTTGTGGTGGTCTTCTAGCCCATAACACAAGTTATCATGCCCAGGCCAACCCTACGCCAAACTTAACGGCGCAGCCTGCAACTGCCCCAAGTCAAAATGCAGCTGGCATATGGCATTTTTCCTGTGCAAAAGGATGTACTGGCGGTTCCGGAACGGCCGGTAATTGTACTACTTGTGGAGATGCACTAGCGCATAATCAGGCGTATCATCAGTAAAACTGCAAGTATTTTAGATCCTGACTACACCTAAAAAAACTCCCGATACTGCATCACCCTAAAATCCATGGTAGTAAACGAAGGGTTCGCTGCCTTCATTTGTTTGTAGGTTTCTAGACTTCCAACTGCGCGGTTCGCGGCACCCGATGGCGCTGTTAAAGACACGGTCTTGATGGTTCTGCCTTTTTCGTTACCCCTGTTTTCGACCGTACTTAGACTGGCAGGTAATTCAAATTGATGAATTCTTGGAACCACATCAGAAACAAGGGTTAAGCTTAGCTGGTGCTCTTTAAGATGTTTTCTAAAAAAAAACTCTGGTCCGTTTTTACTATTTCCACCTGTAAATAACAAGGTATCTACCTTGGTATATTCCTCCAAATATCCCACTAAATTTCTGAGCTGTATGTGCTGCATTCCTACATCGGAAGCATCTATTTTCTCCCTTTGGGCCGACGCTACAATGTCACAAATACCAATATTTCTGCTTTTTAGAAAATTCTTACGTTGAACAACCGCATCCGGTGTCGTTTCAAATTTTAGGTTCAAATCAAATATGTGGTCTAAAATGGGCCAAAGCTGTCCGTCTTTACTACCATAGGAAAAATTCACATCGCCTTCTTTTAATAAACCTTGGGTGAATCTCGGAGGCGGAAGTGTCCCAACAATGAGCTTTGTAGCCTCTTTAAACAAAAAAGGTTTGTATGGATGGGTATGAAGAAACAAATGAAATTTTATTAATAACGGCGATTACCGAACTATCGTCCTAAATTCAAAATCGAATTTACTAACTTTAAAGAGATATCCAGAACATACAGGACAGGAACAACGTAAAAATCTAAAACAAGATGAAATGGGCAAGGGAGACAAAAAATCTAAAAAAGGAAAAATAGCCAACAATAGCTATGGTGCCAGAAGGCCTAGAAAAATTAAAAAACGTCCTACGGCAGAGGAAAAGATAAAAGTGGCTAAAAAGAAGTAAGCCTTAATCGATCTTAAAGTTTAATTCTAACTGATTAGTCTCGTCCAGCGACAATTGGTAGGTATAAAATCCTATGGGCAAAGAATCCGTAAAAACCGAATTGGGGCTATAGTTAAAATTAGTAGAATCCGCAACTACGGTCAGGGGCATATCTTTAAACCCTGTTGCATACTCCAAATATTCGGAATACTCGCCGGCAGCAATATTTTCATAAATAGTATCCTTACCGCTAATCCGAACTTCCTGAAAAAAAGATTTAGTGCTATTTTGTATTCGAATGTTTACCGTAGTTACGTCATCATCCCTATCTGTGCAAGCCGCAAGAACCACTATTGCTGCAACCACCAGAATATAATATTTTCTCATACCCATTTGTGTATTACCGTTCGTACTATCTATAGAACGGTAATCACAAAAGAATATTTTACCGAATAAAGACCGGCTCGTTTTCTTTTAGGGTATGTTCCTTGCTGTACTGATACTCGTCTAAATTAAAGCCCCTAATATCGTCCAAAGTCTGCGCATTGGAATCTATAATGTAACGCACCATTGAACCCCTTGCTTTTTTAGCAAAGAAGCTAATGATTTTTAATTTATCGTTTTTCCAATCTTTAAAAACAGGAGAAATTACAGGAACTTTAAGGCTTTTGGTATCGACTGCGCTAAAATATTCGTTGCTGGCCAAGTTTACGAACAATTCATCGTCCTGCAATTCGGAATTTAAGTGATCAGTGATCTTTTTCTTCCAAAACTCGTATAGGTTCTTGTTCCTTGCAACCGGTAAGGCGGTTCCCATTTCTAATCGATAAGGTTGTATAAGGTCCAACGGGCGTAATATACCATAAAGTCCAGAAAGTATTCGTAGGGTGTTTTGAAGTGTATCCAATTTTTCATCCCCTATCGTATAGGCATCCAAGCCTTGATATACATCGCCATTAAAGGCATAAACGGCGGGCCTGGCATTTTCCGTTGTAAACGGTATGCTAAAATTTTGGTTGCGTTCCCAATTTAGCTGCGCTAAATTATCGGAAATAGACATAAGACTGGATAAGTCCTTTGGTTTTTTCTTTGCTAAAACCTTGTTCAACTTCTGGGCAGCGTCAAGAAAAAGTGGTTCTGTATATTTTGAAGTGGGTAACGGCGCTTCATAATCCAAAGATTTCGCAGGTGATATTACAATTTTCATAGCACTAGTGTTTTAATCGCAGTATAAAAATAAAAAGGAACGGAGACATTACCTATTGCTGTACAAAAAGAGTTTTGATACCACTATTGTCTGAAACTATCTTTCAGCACTATTTTGGCTGTAATTACGCCATTTTTCTATGCATTGCTGCATATCGTCCGGAATCTCAGAATCAAATCGCATGGATTTTCCCGTGACCGGATGCATAAATCCTAAGGTTTTGGCATGCAAGGCCTGTCGCGGTAATACCTTAAATGCATTTTCTACAAACTGTTTGTATTTGGTGAAAGTGGTTCCCTTAAGAATGCGTTCGCCTCCGTAACGCTCATCATTGAACAGGGTGTGGCCAATGTGTTTCATATGTACCCTGATTTGATGTGTTCTTCCGGTTTCCAATTGACAAGAGATTAAGGTAACGTAGCCCAATCGTTCCAAAACCTTAAAATGCGTAACGGCTTCCTTACCTTCTTCTCCATCTGGAAAAACATGCATTTGAAGTCGGTTTTTTGGATGCCTACCTACATGGCCAGTAACGGTGCCTTCGTCCTCTTCTATATTTCCCCACACCAAGGCAACATATTCCCGTTCCGATGTTTTGTCAAAAAATTGCTTGGACAGATGAGTCATAGCCGCCTCGGTCTTGGCAATTACCAATAATCCGGAAGTATCTTTATCTATTCTGTGCACCAGGCCAGGGCGCTCGCTACTATTGGCCGGTAAATTATCTACATGATAGATTAAGGCGTTTATAAGTGTTCCGGAATAGTTTCCATGACCAGGGTGCACTACCATCCCGGCAGGTTTGTTCACAACTAACAACACGTCATCTTCATAAACAATATCTAGCGGTATATCTTCGGCAACCAATAAAAATTCGTGGGGAGGATGCTCGAACATGATTCGGATTTCATCTCCGGCCTTTACTTTATAATTCGATTTTACGATTGCACCATTGACCCATACATGACCGTCTTTTGCAGCTTGCTGAATTTTATTACGTGTGGCGTTTTCAATAAAATTCATTAAAAACTTATCTACCCTCAACGGCTCTTGGCCTTTTGAAGCTAGTACCCGATGATGTTCAAAAAGCTCGTTGTCCTCAGGTTCTTGATCTACGGTAGTTTCCATACTTATTCGGAATCTGCCTTTATGACGGCCCTACTGGTAATAGAACCGTTGCCGCAAATGAGTTCCACTTTAGAAGTTTTAGGAAGCTTATCACCTGGTTTTACATACTTTCCCTTATACTTTATTTCATACACCATATCCTTGCCCAATTCGTCAATATAGGTGGCACGCTGCACATCCAGTCCCACAGCTTTTAACATAGAGGTGGCATTTCTTTTGGTCACTTGTTTAATATTGGGAACCGTAACTTTCTTGTAGCCAGAAGGATTTACAGTGAAATAAATTTTCCGATTCGTTTTTACCTTGGTTCCTGCTAAAGGATCTTGTTCTATGATAGAAAATCTGGGATAATCTGGATTAAAATTAGCGGAATCCAATACCTCGTACCTAAGCCCCGCATCCTCAACAGATTTGCGCATTTCCATCACAGAAAGCTTTGCAAAATCGGGAACTTCTACAAATTCACCATGATTGGTCGTACTCTTTAACCAACCTAAGGTTACAAAAACCAAAACCACGGTGAACAGTATGGCTAGACCTAACTGAATCAAAAATGATTTGCTTTTTAAAAAATTAAAAAAATTTCTCATGTGTATAAATAAACGTTCAAAGATAATAAATGCTCGTGTACTAAAATCATTACTTTTTATTTCTTCATAGATGTACATACTTATTTGAAATTAATTTTTGACCGCACTACCCTTTTTTCTTTCTGCGGAATAGTACATCTTTGTGTAACCGGTAATTCCTTTAGTTTTTAAAATGAAGAAAAAGATAGCTATCATCATGGGAGGCTATTCCAACGAATACAAAATCTCCTTACAAAGCGGAAATGTAGTGTACAACTATCTTAACAAAGACAAATTTGATTTGTTCCGAATTCATATTTTCAAGGAGAAATGGATGTATGTGGATGACACCGAGGCTGAACATCCTGTAAATAGAGCGGATTTCTCCATAGATATTGGCGAACGGACCATACACTTCGATTGTGTATTTAATGCCATTCATGGCACCCCGGGAGAAGACGGTTTACTACAAGCCTATTTTGAATTGCTGAAAATACCACAAACATCATGTGGTTTTTACCAAGCTGCGCTTACTTTTAACAAAAGGGATCTGTTAAGCGTCTTAAAACCATATGGAGTTAAATCGGCTTCATCATACTATATGAACAAAGGGGATGCCATTGATGAAGATGCCATAATTGAAAAAGTGCAACTTCCCTGCTTTGTAAAGGCTAATAAATCTGGCAGCAGTTACGGTATTTCTAAGGTTCATAAAAAAGAGGACTTACAATATGCCATAGAAGTGGCTTACAAAGAAGACGACGAAATTATTATAGAAGCTTGTTTAACAGGAACCGAGGTATCTGTGGGTGTTTTAAAACTAAAAGGGAAAACCACTGTCTTACCTATAACAGAAATTGTATCGGAAAATGATTTTTTTGATTATGCGGCTAAATACGAAGGAAAATCGAAAGAAATAACACCGGCAAGAATTACCAAAGTACAGGAAAAAAACGTGCGCTATTGGGCCAGAACCATTTATGATGTGCTAAAGATGAGAGGGTTTTCTCGAAGTGAATTCATTTTCATTAAAGATGAACCCTATTTACTGGAGGTAAATTCTACACCTGGGCTTACCACAAAAAGTATATTGCCCCAACAGGCAGAAGTAGCAGGTATAGATTTGCCTACGTTGTTTGAGAGTTCCATAAATGAGGTGTTATCCTAAAATTAGTTATATTTAAACTTACTTCATGGTAGTATGAGACGTGCAATTTTTCCAGGATCGTTTGATCCATTGACCCTAGGCCATTACGATATAATCATGCGCGGCATTACCGTGTTCGATGAGCTAATCATCGCAATCGGTAAAAATGCCGATAAAAATTATATGTTTTCGCTAGAAGAACGAATGCACTTTATCAGCGAAGCGTTCAAAGAGGAAAAGCAAATTAAAGTCTTAACCTATGAAGGGCTTACGGTAGACTTTTGCAAAAAAGTAGATGCCCAATACATTTTAAGGGGACTTCGCAACCCTGGTGATTTTGAATTTGAAAAGGCCATAGCACACACCAATCGTAAACTGTCTGAAATAGAAACGGTCTTTTTACTGACTTCCTCGGGCAAATCGTACATTAGTTCTTCCATCGTTAGAGATGTAATAAGGAACGGAGGAGATTATACCGGATTAGTTCCTGAGTCTGTTCGGGTAACAAAATAATTGCTACAGTCAATATAACAGGTTAGCTGCAGCAAACTGCCAATCCTAAACGCAAATCAATTTACTTACAAGTTCAACTCCATTATTCTACTACAAAGTAAGAAAATACGTTGTAAGAATTTTTGATCATTATTATTTTCCCAAATTTTCAGATATTTTTCACACACAGCCTACTTAGTTGGTTTAAATTTAATAATCCGCTATTAAAGTATGAACGGAAGATAACAAGCGTCTTCCTCTATAATCTGGTTACCCTCGCCAAAACATCATAAAATAGTAAATTATAGGAGATTTAAAGACCCTAAAACAATAACTGAGATACTATAAGTATATGCTCAAACGTATATATTTTTAGAGTCTAAGTTGTTACTATTTGGACAAAAAGTATTGATTTTCGAATAATCACCACAAGTATAAGATAGTTCACAACAAAAATTTATATTATTGAGAAATCCGCGCAATCTTGTAAGAAAATACCACAAAATGTTGACGGACAAAGAGACGCTATCCACTTCATTCTTGATTAAACAATTACCAACCGCTACCCTATTTTTGGATATGAGGCTGCACGTAGTTTACGCATCCGATACCTTAATTTCCTTATTTTGGGAAGAAAAGGTGAATATCGTTGGACAACGTCTAAGCACTATTTTCCCAAACCTCAACTCTAAATGGAACACTGTTTTACTTGACTGTCTTAAAGGCAAATCGAATCCCATGGGGGTTCAAAGTTTTATGGACGCCGAAGGCAATGAAAAGTTTTACCAATGGTCAAACGCCTGTTGGTATGATACCGATGAAAATATTATAGGCGTTATAATACAAATAGACAATATTAGCGCAGCGATAGAAAGTGATTTTGCTTTGGAAAAAGCCAATATTTTGTTGAAACAACAATCTGAACTTTCTAAAACAGGTATTTGGGAATACGACCTACAAAAACAAACAGTGCACTGGTGTACCATGACCAAAGCCATACATGAAGTACCGTTGGACTACATACCCGATATAAATACGGCAATAGAATTTTACAAGAAAGGACATTGCAGAAATGCTATTTCTATGGCCGTCTTTGAAGCTACCGCTAAAGGAAAACCATGGAGCCTAAAACTACAAGTGGTTACCGCAAAAGGAAACGAAAAATGGGTGATGGCCGCAGGAAAACCCATATTTGAAAAAGGAAAAATAGCGAGAATAATGGGTACGTTCCAAGATATAAACGACCAAGTTGTTTCTGAGATAAAAATGAAAGAGGATGCAAAGCTTTTAAAAACCTTGATCGACCACCTTCCTTTAAATGTTTTTATTAAAGATAGGGAATCTCGAAAAATACTTGTAAACAAATCGGAATGCGACTACCTAGGTGTTGCGGACGCTAACGATTTACTGGGCAAAACAGATTTTGACCTTTATCCCTTTGACACCGCAAAAATATCCAGAGACGAGGATTTGAGTGTAATGGAAACATTAACACCAATACTTAGTAAAGAGACTATTAATATTAAAAACGACGGTACGGAAACCGTTTTTCTAAGTTCAAAGATTCCTCTCCTTGATGAAAATGGTCTTGCTACTGGCCTTGTAGGAATCAGTCTGGATATTACGAACTTAAAAGAAAAGGAGCAGGAATTAAGAAACCTCATCAATGTAACGTCTTTACAGAATAAAAAGCTTATAAATTTCGCTCATATTGTTTCGCACAATCTAAGGTCCCATAGCGCTAACTTTTCCATGTTACTAGACTTTTTGGTACATGAGAAAAATGAGGAAGAAAAAGACAAGATTGTGGATATGCTTACAGACGCATCGGACAATCTACTGGAGACTTTAGAAAATCTTAATGAGGTAGTTACCCTAAGCACCAATACACAAGCAAAAAAAGAGACAATAAACTTAAATAAGAAAATATCCGAGATTCAGCAAAACCTAGCCAATATCACTGAAAATAAAAAATTAAGTATCATCAACAACGTATCAAGAGACATCAACATTAGAATAGTGCCAGCTTATTTGGATAGTATTCTAATGAACTTTATAACCAACGGCGTTAAATATAAACATCCGGATAGGGAACCTGTCCTTGAATTCACCACAGAGAAAAAAGATGGGTATAATCTACTTTATATAAAGGACAATGGAATAGGGATAGATTTAGAAAAATATGGAAGCAAACTGTTTGGAATGTATAAAACTTTTCATACGAACAAGGATGCTAGAGGAATAGGACTCTACATCACAAAAAACCAAGTAGAAGCCATGCACGGTAAGATTGAAGTAGAAAGCAAGCTTGGCGAAGGAACCAAATTTAAGGTGTTTTTTAAATGAGAAAAATAAACTTCATTAGTATAGTGGATGATGACCCCATCACCGTATTCGGCATTAAGAAAATGCTGAATTCTACGGTGAAATGTAACGTGGTAGAATCTCACAAAAATGGAAAACTAGCTTTAGAAAGCATAAAAGAGAGTCTAGCAAAAAACGAGCCCCTGCCGGAAATTATATTTTTGGACATTAATATGCCCATTATGGACGGATGGCAATTTTTAACGGAATTCATTACCCTACCCATCACTACAATAGTGAAGATAAACATCGTAACCTCCTCCATAGACCCTTACGATCTTGAGCAATGGAATTTTTTCAAGAATAAAACCGACCATGTCATTACCTTTAATAACAAACCTATAAAAAGAATGGAAATGGCCGAAATTACCAAAGTGGCATAATCCTAATCACACTATTCTGGTTTTATTTACTTTTACGTTTGATATTTTGAACAAGCGAACATGAAACCATGCAACCTTCGATTATTTTTAGCACTGATTACCGTTTTTTTCATCTCCTGTGATGAACAAACAGGAGATAAGAAAGTTGAACTTGTAACACCTTTTGAAACATCAAAGGGTATGGAAACGGCAACCTACGAACAGGTCATCGCATTCTATATAGAATTGGCGAAAGAATTTCCAGAAATTAACATCCAAACCATTGGCAGCACTGATAGCGGTAAGCCTTTGCACATGGTAACCTATAACCCCGATAGTGATTTTAACTTTAAAAATATTAGGAAAGAAAAGACCGTAATTCTAATAAATAACGGCATTCACCCTGGTGAAAGCGACGGGATAGATGCCACTATGTTACTATATAGGGACTTGGCCAATGTGAAAATAAAAACACCAAAAAACACGGTTTTGGTGACTATACCCATTTACAACGTAGGCGGCTCCCTAAACAGAAATACGGCAACAAGGGCAAATCAAAATGGCCCTTCTTCTTATGGTTTTAGGGGAAATGCACGAAATTTTGATCTGAATAGGGATTTTATTAAAAGCGATACCAAGAACGCCGAGTCCTTTGCGGAAATATTTCATATGGTACAACCAGACCTTTTCATAGATAATCATGTAAGCAACGGAGCAGATTACCAGTACACCCTTACGCACCTATTTACCCAACACAATAAACTGGGTGGTGAAGCGGGCAACTACGTGCATGATGTACTTATGCCGGCATTACAAGATTCCCTTTCAAATGCCAACTGGGAAATAACGCCCTATGTAAATGTATTTAACAGAACACCAGAAACAGGTTTTCAGCAGTTTATGGATCACCCAAGATACTCCACTGGCTACACCACTCTTTGGAACACCCTTGGCATGATGGTAGAAACGCACATGTTAAAACCGTACAAGCAACGTGTGGACGGAACCTATATGCTTATGAAGAAGATGATAGGCATCGCCGAAAAAGACGGAAAACGCATTAAAGAAATTAGAGCGAATACCCTTGTTAAGCAATTAAATCGAGATTATTATCCAATCGGTTGGCAAGTAGACACTACAAAAAACTCGGAACTTAATTTTAAAGGATATGAAGCGGATACAATTCTAAGTGAAATCACGGGCTCTAACAGGTTAAAATATAATCGGAATATGCCTTTTACAAAAAAGGTGGTTTATCAAGATTATTTCATCCCGTCAGACTCGGTAAAAGTGCCTAAGGCATACATCATTGGAAAACAGTGGACTAGGGTACTAGACTTGCTCAAAAGGAATAAAATAGCATTTACTACTATTAAAAAAGATACGCTAATTGAGGTGGAGACTTACAGAATAGATTCATACGAAACTGCAAACAAGCCTTATGAAGGCCATTATTTGCATTACAATACGAATATCAATACCGCCATGAGTAAACAAAAAGTATACTCAGGTGATATTTTAATTTTAACAAACCAGCCCAGTATTCGGTATATATTGGAAGTTCTTGAGCCAACGGCGGTAGATTCCTTTTTTAATTGGAATTTCTTTGACACAATTTTACAGCAAAAAGAAGGTTTTTCTCCTTATGTGTTTGAAGATACAGCAGCACTTATGCTAGAAAAAGATTCGGTTCTTAGAAACGAATTCACCTTAAAAAAACAAACAGAAAAAGAATTTTCGGAAAATTGGTATGCTCAACTTAGCTGGCTTTTTAAACGTTCTAAACATTACGAGCAAGCACACATGAACTATCCTGTTTATCGTTTGCTGAAATGATAAGATAAAACTAATCTCCTTCAAATAAAATCTTAATATTGGCGTAGGAATTCTGAAGTGCAATCCTAATCTTGTCGGGCCCTTTCCACTTCACCTTTACGATACCTTCCTTTTTTTCGGGTTTTAGTTTACCATCATATTCGGTTTTCATGGCGTACCAATGCACCTGTTTTAGGGTGGGCATACCATTATTATTAAAAACATGATAGGTTGTCCTTAAAAAATTTTCGATACGTAATCCGGCAACACCGGTTTCCTCCATTACTTCACGGATAGCACAATCCTCAATGGATTCCCCTTTATCAAGCTTTCCTTTGGGCAAATCCCATTTATCATTTCTATAAATGAACAACACTTTTCCTGCGTCGTTTGTTACTACACCACCCGCTGCAACTATCAAAGGTATTTCTTTTGTAAATTTCTTTAGAATTTCCTCGTGATTCGGATGATAAATATAGGCCTCTGCCAACTTTTTTTTTCTCAAAGCTTTTATAGCTCCTAATATGGCCTCCTTATTCAACGGAAAATACTCCCCGTTGGCAGTTTCCGACAGTTTATTTGTTAAAATCAAAGGCAGTTCATTAACAAAAACTTTATACATTTGCGTTATGGTTTTAGATAAGAATACCGCAAAAAAAACAGCAGAGCTTCTATTGCAAATTAATGCAATAAAATTGAAACCGGAAAATCCTTTCACATGGGCTTCTGGATGGAAATCTCCCATTTATTGCGACAATAGAATTCTGTTATCCTACCCATCTATACGAAACTTCGTAAGGGATGAAATGGCGAAGCAGGTAGAAACACTTTACGGCAAACCAGATATTATTGCCGGTGTAGCAACCGGGGCGATTGGTATTGGAGCTCTGGTAGCAGATGCGCTAGGCTTGCCATTCATTTATGTGAGGCCAGAGCCGAAATCGCATGGAAGAAAAAACCAAGTAGAAGGCCATTTGGAAAAAAACCATACCGTTGTGGTCATAGAGGACCTAATCAGTACCGGCAAAAGCAGTCTTAATGCAGTTGAGGCGCTAAGGGAAGAGGGAGCAAAAGTGAAGGGAATGTTAGCAGTTTTCACCTATGGTTTTGAAACGGCCACGAAAAACTTTCAGGAAAGAGATGTAAAACTAAACACTCTTAGCAGCTACGAATATCTAATAGAACAAGCTTCCGAAACGGGCTATATTAAAGACAATCAACTAAAAGCATTAACGGAATGGAGGGTCGCTCCTTCTAAATGGAAACAACAATAGCATATGTTTATAGAAACACCAAAGACTACAATATCTAGAAGTGATAAAGAAACTTTTGAATTCCTAAACGACCTTGCAAATTTTGAAAAATTAATGCCGGACAATATTGATAAATTTCAAGTATTGAACGAAAATAGATTTCTTTTTGCGTTGAAAGGAATGCCAGAAATAGTTTTGGAGAAAAAAGAACAAACACCACCAAACAAAATGGTATTGGGTGCTGCAAGTGAAAAACTCCCATTTACGCTTTCCGCGGATATCACGGGGATCAATGAAAGCCAAAGCGAAGTATTATTGAGTTTTTCAGGAGAGTTTAATGCTATGATGGCCATGATGATCAAAAATCCAATCACTAACTTCATGAATACACTTTCTACCAATCTGGCTAAGATTTAATAGTGTAGCTTAATCTCTTTTAATCCATATTCCTTAACGGTATCGTCTTCTAGAATAAGTTTTAGCTTACCCTCTTTTGTGATTCCTTTAATGATAGCCGTAAACAGTGGACCGGTTGGCTCTTGAAATGTCGCTGGACTATCTTTTTTAAAAAGCACTCTTTCGTACTGAGCAATTATGGTATCCCAATGCAACGAACCTATTTTGTTCAGATAGCGATGTAAATTAGTTAGAATGTTCTGTAAAAGTAGGTCCAGATCAATTTCTCTGCCCAACAGCAACTTTAATGATGAAACTTTTGCCTGATTGGAAAACAAAATTTGGTTTACGTTGAGACCAATTCCAATCACAGAAGTTTTGATTTGGCTGCCCGCAACACTATTTTCTATTAATATGCCACAAATCTTAGAGGTCCCTGACAGAATGTCGTTAGGCCATTTCAGGCGTAGTCGAGGTAGACTTAAATCTGAAAGCACTTCATAAACTGCGCACGAAACACACAAGCTTATTAAAAAATGGTCATCCAAGGACAATGTATTATACCGCTTTAAGACACTAAACGTCAGGTTCTTACCAGGCTCCGACTCCCAGGAGGCGCTTACTTGCCCCCTCCCCTTAGTTTGGGCATTTGCCGTTACCACGGTAAAATCAGAAGGGCTGGCCATGGTCATTAGCTCCTTAAGATAGGTGTTTGTAGATTCCGTGGCACTAAGTTTGATTATTTTCATTTCCGGACGCTTTTAGCAATCTATAATCTATTGTTAAAAACTAGGGCTAAAAGAACAAAAAAATAATAACTTTGTAAAAATAAATTTTTGAATGCAGAATAGGAAAAATGGTGCAGACGAGTTAATTGCATTAATTTTACAAGGAATAGAAGAAGTAAAAGGACAACAGATAAATTTACTCGACCTTAGAAATATAGAAAACACCGTTTGTGACTATTTTATCGTATGTAACGGTACTTCCAACACGCATGTAAATGCAATCGTAGGTTCTATCCAAAAAACAGTTAGTAAAGCAATACATGACAAACCTTGGCACGTAGAAGGTGAAGCTAATGCCGAGTGGGTACTTATGGACTATATTAATGTTGTGGTTCACGTATTTCAAAAGCAGATTCGTGAGTTTTATGATATAGAAGGCCTATGGGGCGACGCGAAATTTACAACGATAGATAGTAGCATTAATAATTAAAAAAATAAAATGGCTAAAGAAAATAGTACAAATCCTAAAAAACCAAAATTCAGTACTTGGTGGGTCTATGGATTGGTAGCAGTATTGCTTATCGGTTTCCAATTTCTGAACAGTGACAATCTAGCGAGTATCGAAAAAACGACTACTTCTGAACTACAGGAGTACTTACGTAACGGCGATATCGACAAAATACTGATAATTACAAATACTAACCAGGCAAAAGTCTTTCTTACCGAAGAAGCACTAACAAAAGCTGTTCATAAAAATGTAACCGAGAAACCATTCTTACCTTCTTCTGGACAAGTACCTCAGTATACCTTGGATTATGGCGATCTTCAAATATTTCAAAATGAAATAACCGAAATCAAAAAGGAAAATAATTTAGAAACTATAGTAGAGTTTGGTAAAGAATCTACTGCAATCTTGGATTTTCTGTTATCCTTATTGCCTTTTGTGCTTATTATAGGAATTTGGATTTATCTCATGCGGAGAATGTCCGGAGGCGGCGGAGGCGGCGCCGGTGGTCAAATTTTCAATATTGGAAAATCCAAAGCAAAACTTTTTGACGAAAAAACGGATACAAGAACATCGTTTAAAGATGTAGCAGGTTTAGAAGGAGCAAAAGAGGAAGTAGAGGAAATTGTTGAATTTCTCCGGAATCCTGATAAATACACATCACTTGGAGGTAAAATTCCTAAAGGAGCATTACTAGTAGGACCTCCAGGAACAGGAAAAACCCTTTTGGCCAAAGCAGTAGCAGGAGAAGCAAAAGTTCCTTTCTTCTCGCTTTCAGGGTCTGATTTTGTTGAAATGTTCGTAGGTGTGGGAGCGTCTAGGGTACGTGACCTTTTTAAACAAGCAAAAGATAAATCGCCAGCTATTATTTTTATTGATGAAATAGATGCCATTGGTAGAGCAAGAGGAAAAAACAATTTTACAGGTTCAAATGATGAAAGAGAAAACACATTGAACCAATTGTTGACCGAAATGGACGGTTTTGGAACTAACACCAATGTAATTGTCCTAGCCGCAACAAACCGCGCTGACGTGCTGGATAAAGCACTTATGCGTGCCGGTAGATTTGATAGGCAGATTTATGTAGACTTACCGGATATTAGGGAACGTAAAGAAATATTTGAAGTTCATTTGAGACCTATCAAAACCTTAGAAACACTAGATTTGGATTTCTTGGCAAGACAAACACCGGGGTTCTCAGGTGCAGACATTGCAAACGTTTGTAACGAGGCGGCCTTAATTGCAGCAAGGAAAGAGCAAAAGGCAGTAGGCAAGCAAGATTTCTTGGATGCCGTTGACAGAATCGTTGGTGGGTTGGAAAAAAAGAATAAAATCATTACTCCAGGAGAGAAAGAAACCATTGCATACCACGAAGCTGGCCATGCAACCACCAGTTGGATGTTGGAACATGCGGCACCTTTGGTTAAGGTTACTATTGTTCCAAGGGGGCAATCCTTAGGTGCCGCTTGGTATTTACCGGAAGAACGATTGATAGTTAGGCCGGAACAAATGTTGGACGAAATGTGTGCCACTATGGGCGGTCGCGCAGCCGAAAAAGTTATTTTCAATAAAATATCAACGGGAGCGTTAAGTGACTTAGAGAAAGTAACGAAACAAGCGCGTGCCATGGTTACCATCTATGGTTTAAATGACAAAATAGGAAATATCACTTATTATGATTCTTCTGGTCAGGATTCCTACGGATTTTCCAAACCTTATAGCGAAGAAACGGCTAAGACCATAGACGAGGAGATTTCGAAAATTATAGAAGAACAATACCACCGTGCTATAAAAGTACTTACGGATAATAAGGACAAACTTACTACCTTAGCGGAAAGGCTGTTGGAAAAAGAAGTTATCTTCAAAGAGGACTTGGAAAAAATATTTGGAAAAAGACCTTTTGAAAAGGACTTACTAGCTCAAAAAGAGAGAGATGCCGAAGATGTAGCTAGAGAGGAAAAGGCCAAAGCAGATAGAGAACAGGAAGCAGAAGAAAAAGAGGTAGAAGGAAAGGAATAGCTTAAAATTGGTATAGATATAAGTTTTAAAGGATTAAATGGGGCTCTTAGATATTTTATTTGGCGGTGGCAAGAAGAAAGTTTCAAAGGAAACTGCTGAAACACGCGGCCAACATATGCCCGATTTAAACCTTCCAGTAGACGAGAAATTTACCATTCATTTTAAACAAAATGGTGGTAAATTTCTTTACTGTGTCTCGTTAGATGAGATATCATCAGCAATTGAAAATATCGTAGCGGAGAATAATTGGACAGATGTTCCTTTCTTTGCAATGGATGACCGGTTGATTTCAAAATTCGAAAAAGAATCTATTGTTTTTACAGACAAGGCAAAAAATAGTGAAGTATTTTTCACAACATGCGAACATCTAATAGCGCAAAATGGCAGCATTCTCGTTTGTTCAAATCAGCTCCATGAGAAAAAGGTAAGTGAACTTCCAAGTAATGTTGTTGTCTTTGCTACAACAAGCCAATTGGTAGAATCAATAGGAGAGGGTTTAAAGGCCATCAAGAAAAAATATGGCCCAAAAATACCCACTAATATTACCACTTTAAAACACTTTAAAGCCACTCAAGAAAATTCAGATGACTTTCTAACTTACGGAAGTAGTACTAAAAATCTCTATCTTTTACTTCTGGAAGATTTATAGTATGAGCGAAATTTTACGAAGGGCATTAACTGGAGCGGTCTACATTATCCTACTGCTGTCTGCTGTTTTTTTAAACTCAGATGCTTTTGATTTTCTTTTTATGACCTTTGGGCTAGCCTGCCTCTACGAATACAAGAAACTAGTTCAATTAAAAGGATATCACATTTTTGCGGCATATTTGGCTTTATGGTGGGCTTATATTTATTTGGTAAACGACCAAATACTTATTAACATATTAATGCTCATCACTATTGCTGTTGACTGTTATCTTCTTTTTTATCTTTTTTCTAAAAAGAACAAAAACTTCAAGACTTTTGAAAAATTTATTATAGGCCTTTTTTATATAGGCGGAGGATGCATTTTTCTCACCATGATCCCCTACAAGAATGACGCGTTCGCCAAACTTTTGATTATGGGTATTTTTATTTTAATTTGGGTAAATGACTCGTTTGCCTATCTTGTAGGTAAAAGCATAGGCAGAACAAAACTATTTTCTGCGGTTTCTCCCAAAAAAACCATTGAAGGAACATTGGGAGGCTTTATCTTTGCCCTAGGAGCCGCCTACATTATGAGTACACAAGAAAAATTAATCACTCCTTGGCAATGGATGACACTTGCCTGTGTAATTGTAATAGCCGGAAGCCTTGGAGACCTGATAGAATCTAAGCTAAAAAGGGCAGCCGGCGTTAAAGATAGCGGCGCCATATTACCTGGTCATGGAGGAATGCTAGATAGGTTGGACAGTTTGGTATTCGCTGCGCCATTTGCATATTTAACCTTAAATATATTTACTTATGTTTCATAGAGAGGGGCAGTATATTATCTTGACAACCTTTTTCGTAGTGGGTATAGGAGCTCTTTTGGCTCATTTTTTTATTGACACCCTCTGGCTAAAATGGTGTGTTCAATTGATTTTGCTTTTCATATTGATAATGATTCTACAATTTTTTAGAAACCCGACGAGAAGGGCGAATAAAAGTTTTGATGAAATACTTTCTCCTGTAGACGGCAAAGTAGTGGTTATTGAAGAGGTTATGGAAACAGAATACTTTAACGAAATGCGAAAGCAAGTGTCTATTTTTATGTCTCCAATCAACGTTCATGTTACTAGATACCCAGCTAGTGGAACTATAAAGTATTCTAAATATCATCCTGGAAAATACCTTGTTGCCTGGCATCCTAAATCTAGCGAAGAAAACGAAAGGACTACTGTCGTTGTTCGTACACCTAAGTTTGGTGATGTTCTATTTCGCCAAGTTGCAGGAGCCTTGGCACGCCGGATCGTAAATTACGCCGAGGAAGGAGAACCTGTGCAACAGGGCGATGACTCCGGATTTATAAAATTTGGATCTAGGGTAGACCTTTTCTTACCTTTGGATTGCGATATCAATGTTAGTTTAAATCAAAAAGTAAAAGGAGCGCATACCTGCATTGCAACTTTTGTAAATCCAAATGAAAAAGAAGAAGCTACATACTAATTTTGAAAGTGCAGTAGCATTTGTAAACGGATATACCAGCCCCATACCCGCAGATGTACTTCTAAAACTATATGCTTACTACAGAATTGCCAATGAAAATTTTGACAATCCTGGCAGTAAGACTCCCTTAATTAATGCATTTAAGGCCAATGCGCTCATACAGGCACAAAATATCGATGGCGAAGAGGCAATGAAATCCTATATTAAGCTAGTGAATTCTGAGTTAAGATAGAGCAGCAGCTTATTCGTATAAATTTTCAATATCAGCATCACAGAGCTCTGAGAAAAGGGAAGCTACCTTGTTACAAACAGCTTTAAAAAAACGTTCTCCTTTTTGTGCTGTAGCGTACTCAGGGTTTCCGATACCAGTATCACTACTAACCTTGGACCATTGGCGTTCTGCCCATACCCAACCTTCTGAATATGACTTTATTCTAAACTTTTTAGAAATCCCACTACCCCATTCATTTTTAGCCAGAACCAATTCTGGCCTAAGATATAACATTAAGCTTGTTTCCATTTCATCAGCATGATCTCCTGCTTCATCAAAATAGTCCGACTTATCAAAAATTTGAGGAAAAAAGCAAAAACTAATAAACATCTCTGGAAATTGTAAACCCAACTCCCTAACCAAAGGTTTGAAATTATTACCACCATGGCCGTTAAAAATTAAGAGTTTATGTATGCCTTGAGAATTAAGTACCGTAACGACATCCCTTAAAATAGCCAACTGTGTGCTTGGATTTAAATTGATATCCAAATAAATATCTTTCTGACCGGTATTTACCCCAAAAGGAATTGTGGGCAACACCACCACTTTACTTCCCTTTTCCCAAGCAATTTTAGCCGCCTCCGCAGCCATTGCCTCCGCTTGATAATTATCGGTTGCATAGGGCAAGTGATAATTGTGAGCCTCAGTTGCTCCCCAAGGAAGTATTGCCAAATCAAATTTTTCCTCCTTTAAATGCTTCCAATTCGTGTCCGCTAATATGTAAGGTCTTATCATTTTCATTAATTAGGCTACATGCTGGGATGTAACATTTAGAGATCTCTTATTATTGAAATAGAGTACAGCAATCAAGGTAATTGAAAAATAAATAAAAATAACTACTCTCCCCCATATCATAAAGCCGCTGGTCACCAATAAATCACGATAAAAAAGTAGGAATAGCATTCCAAATACACTTCTAAAGACTTCTATCCAAAAACCGTAGGCAACACCATCCATAAAACTGGTATATCCATAGATTCCCAAAAAAATGAATCCGCCATAGAAGAGTAATGCTACGGTATCTATAGCACTAAAGTTATAGAATAATGAAAGTAATAGAAATGTAGTACTTAATAGTTGAAAAACTATATACGTATTGAACCATTTTGAGGTAGGCGTTTCGTATTTCTTAAACGAATATACATCTGTAATAACGCCTTCAAGCGGATATTCAGCAGCAACATCGGCAGGTCTCCAGCCTGTTGGCATAAACCAAATACGGAGCTTGTCCCAATAACTAGTTGTACGCCACGCATCTTTTAACAGTCTCCAAAAGTGTTGAAAATTGATATGAACCGGATTCCAAGTGCTAGCAGGTTTCAATACCCCATATTGTGGGGGAACATCGTCCAACTCTTCCTGAAAGGTACCGAACCATCGATCCCAAATACAGAGAAGCTGACCCAAATTTTTATCAATATACTCAGGATTTATTGCATGATGAACCCGGTGTTGGGAGGGTGTTACAATAATGTATTCCAACCAGCCCAATTTACCAATATGCTGCGTATGGTACCAGAACTGCGCGAATAAATGAACAGGAGCTAAAATTGCTATTACTTCATTAGGAACACCTAACAGGGCGGCAGGAAGCAAAAGAAACGCAAAATACCCAAACAGATTAGAAATAGGTTGCCGTAACGCACAGGCCAAATTAAACTCCTCGCTACTATGGTGAATAACGTGTTGATTCCAAAAATATTTACCCTATGACTTAACCTATGGTTCCAATAACCTGCAAAATCTATAGCTAAAAAGGCCAACAACCAAACTATCAAGGTAGTCTGAATCTGAAGTAGCGCCAAATGTTCCAACAGATATGGGTAAGACACCAACACCAAAACAATTCCTAGAGAATCCTTAATTATATTAGTAAGCCTGAACTAATACTAGACACAGAGTCCATTAGTTTATGCTTTTGATTCTTTACGATATACCCGTAGGTAATTTCAAAAACCAAAAGCAACATAAAAAAAGGAATCGCATATAGTAATGCCGTTGCATAAGTCTCCATTCAGTGCAACTTTAGTTAAAAGGTCCTACCATGATATGCGCACGAAATGTTCCGGGATCCATGAGCCAAGGCATTCCCTTGGCATGAGGCTTGTCTGGTAAACCCGTAGATTCGGTAGTAGCAAAAGGAGTGTATATTACATACCTGAACTGCCCATCTGCCAATTCACCAGTCTCGGGATTATACCCTTCATCCGTTCCGTAATATATATAGGTCATGCTCGGTTCTTTGGGCATTTCTAATGTCCCCTGTGCAACTTCCATTCCTCTTATTTTCCGCTTTTCTTTAAAGTCTTTTCCTTCGGCACTTAATTCCCTACCCCGTTTCATAAAGGGTTCTAATTTCTTCGAATAACAAGAGACGCTAATACCCTTCTTTTTAGGGTCATCTGCCAAACAGATGAGATTGTTACTTCCTTCCCTTAAAACTATAAAATCACCTTGTTGATTATACCCATACACCATAGCCCCGTCTTTGTCCGATTCTGGGGCAGGCAATACTGCGGTTTTTATTTGAATTGCCTCTGGCATAATGGATATGGACATTTCTTGGGCGGTAGCTAAGACACTTATGCCCAACAGACTTAAGAATAGTATTTTTTTCATGGCTTCTATTTTAATACACTATGTAAGTTATGCATTTTATTAAAATAGCACTTATAATTATATAGATAAAGATAAGTAGTGTAAACTTTATTAACCTATACTTAATCAATTCATGGATAAACTTTAAACATGTACCAACGTTAACAACCTAGACTAATTTAAACGGAAAATTTGCACCCAGAAGTAAATTAGACCTTAACACAACGAACCAGCCCATGCAGGTTACCAATATGAAGAAACCCTCCCCATTTCAGTTGTTTCTATAGATTCAAAGTTGCATTTAGAACAGTAACAAAACGAGTACAAGCACCATTCCTGCTACCGAAAAATACATTCCCTTTTTAAAGATAGATGTTCCTGGTAAAAACATCCAAAAAGAAGATAGAACAAAGAACAATAACCCAACACCAAAGAATATGTTTAGTACATAGAGTGGATCTGCAGATTTTGCTTTATGCAAATGCGTCATTTTATCCAACACCAAGGGAAGTGCTTTAGTCGTATAACTCACTTCACCAGTTTCCATGTTATAATTACCCTGTTCAAACTCGGCAATTGAGCCTTCTACAGATTGAAATTCAAGCTTTTTAATCTTAATTTCTTTTCCAACAGCTTCGGCATTTAAACCCGGTTCAAGTTTTTTCTCGTTGACCGTTTCTTTCTTTAAAAAATCGGTATCCCGGAAGATAAGAACAATACCGCTTATAGCGTACATAGCCATTATTCCAGCTAAAAAGAACCCTAAATACCTATGGTATACCCTTACTTTATTGGAGATTTCTCGTTGCTTTGACATTATTTAGAATGATTTTAAACAAAGAAAAGTATATTTTTTAAAATCTCCTAACCTTGAGCTTTATTTTTAAGCTATCAGAAATAAAAAACTAATACTTAAGAAATAAGTAGTGCGAAAAAGTGTGTTATTTCAAACTGGCCAAACTCTTTTCCAAAGTCTCTATTTTTGCCTCCGCATCTGAGGCCTTTTTCTTTTCAATTGCCACAACCTGTTCTGGAGCATTATTCACAAAACGATCGTTAGAAAGCTTCTTTTGTACCGATTTTAAAAAACCCTTGGTGTATCCAAGTTCCTCTGTGATCTTTCTAATTTCTGCTTCGATATCAATCGCGCCAGAAATGGGAACAAAATACTCATTGCTTTTGACCCTAAAGGTCAGTGCTCCTTCTAGCGGAGCAACCACATAAGAAATTTGAGAGAGATTGGTGAGCTTCGATATCACGACATCCCATTTGGTTGTTGCCTGCTCTTCGTTTAACAAAGATAACTCTAACTCCTCTTTCATTGGGATATTCTTTTCCTTTCGGATGGTGCGAACTCCCGCTATAACCTCTTTCGTAAATTCAAACTCATTAATCATGGACGTATTTACATTACCAGCTTTAGGCCACTGGGAAACCACGAGGGCCTCGGCAGCATTCCTTGGAGCTATATGCTGCCAAATTTCCTCGGTTAAAAACGGCATAAAAGGATGAAGTAATTTTAAGTTATTCTCGAATACGCGAAGTACCGCATCAAAGGTAGTTTTATCAATAGGTTTTTGGTACGCCGGTTTTACTAATTCTAGTAACCAAGAACTATAATCGTCCCAAACCAATTTGTAAATGCTCATCAGGGCATCTGAAATACGGTATTTACTAAAATGATCCTCTATATCCAATAAGGTCTCGTTAAACTTGGAATCATACCATTCCAGAGCTAATTTAGAGGCCTCTGGCTGAGGCAAATCAGATACCTCCCAACCCTTTAAGAGCCGGAATCCGTTCCAAATTTTATTGGCAAAGTTCTTCCCCTGCTGGCATAAGTCTTCATCGAACATTAGGTCGTTACCAGCTGCAGAGCTTAAAAGCAATCCAACACGAACACCATCAGCTCCATAGTCCTCTATAAGCTTTAATGCATCTGGAGAATTACCGAGCGACTTGGACATTTTTCTACGTTGCTTATCCCGAACCAAACCGGTAAAGTAAACATTTTCAAAAGGACGTTCCCCTCTAAATTCATATCCTGCTACGATCATCCTTGCTACCCAAAAGAAAAGAATATCGGGTCCGGTAACAAGGTCATTGGTAGGGTAGTAATAACCTACTTCCTCATTTTCAGGCTCCAAAATTCCACCAAATACGCTTATTGGCCATAACCACGAAGAAAACCAAGTATCCAGAACATCTGCATCCTGTCTTAAATCTTCTAACGTCAAGGTGCGTTCCTCACCTTTTGCCAAAATAGTGTTTTGCGCTTTGTATAACGCCTCGGCTTTGGTTTCGGCGACCACAAAATCACTTTCTCCATCGCCATAGTAATACGCTGGAATTTGTTGTCCCCACCATAACTGACGGGAAATATTCCAGTCCCGAACATTTTCCATCCAGTGGCGATAGGTATTCTCAAACTTTTTAGGATATAGTTTTACATCGCCCATAGTCATTACAGATTCTAAGCGGGTTTGGCCAGCTCCTCCATCTTCAAAAACCACTGGTCTGAAAGTTTAGGCTCAATAACTGCTTTGGTCCGCTCAGACGTTCCTACTTTATTAATATACGTTTCTGTCTTTACCAAAATCCCTTTTCTTCCAACTCCTTGGAAATCTCTTTACGAACTACAAACCTGTCCTTACCTTGATACTGCAGTCCAAAACTATTAAGGTAGCGTCATCATTAAAAATATCAATGGTATCCAGCTGATGCTTTTCACCAAGAGTTTTATCGTTTATATCATGGGCAGGTGTTACTTTTAGGCAACCTGTTCCAAATTCCATATCTACATATTCGTCCTCAATTATTGGGATGATTCTTTCGCAATTGGAACAACTACCTTTTTTCCTTTGAGATGCAAAAACCGCTCATCATTAGGATTAATGCAAATTGCAGTATCTCCCAAAATAGTTTCTGGTCTGGTAGTAGCAATGGTCACTTTTTCATCCGAACCTTCAATGCCATAAGCGATGTAATACAATAAGCCCTGTTTTTCTTCGTAAATCACCTCCTCGTCCGAAAGGGTTGTTTTTGCTTCTGGATCCCAATTTACCATTCTATGACCTCTATAAATAAGACCTTTATCAAAAAGATTGACAAAAACTTTAATTACTGAAGCTGACATATCGTCATCCATCGTAAACTTTGTTCGATCCCAATCACAAGAACAGCCTAACTTCTTAAGTTGTTCTAAAATTACACCTCCATACTCGTCCGTCCAATCCCAAGCATGTTTTAAAAATTCCTCCCTACTTAAATCCTTCTTGTTAATCCCATCACTTTTTAATTTGGCAACCACCTTAGCTTCTGTAGCGATTGAGGCATGGTCCATACCAGGCACCCAACAGGCATTTTTCCCCATCAAACGAGCTCTTCTAATCAATACATCTTGTATCGTATTATTGAGCATATGTCCATATGCAATATTCCGGTAACGTTAGGAGGAGGAATTACGATTGTATAAGGCTCTCGGTTATCTGGTATGGAATGGAAATACTCATTTTCATCCAGTAATCATACCATTTGCCTTCAACGCTTTTAGGATCATATTTAGACGGTATCTCCATAATTGGAACAGTTTTTGTCGATATTAGTATATGGGATTAAAAAACAAAGCCGAAAAGATGTATTAAACCATCCAACATCACTTGGAGGTAAAATTCCTAAAGGAGCATTACTAGTAGGACCTCCAGGAACAGGAAAAACCCTTTTGGCCAAAGCAGTAGCAGGAGAAGCAAAAGTTCCTTTCTTCTCGCTTTCAGGGTCTGATTTTGTTGAAATGTTCGTAGGTGTGGGAGCGTCTAGGGTACGTGACCTTTTAAACAAGCAAAAGATAAATCGCCAGCTATTATTTTTATTGATGAAATAGATGCCATTGGTAGAGCAAGAGGAAAAAACAATTTTACAGGTTCAAATGATGAAAGAGAAAACACATTGAACCAATTGTTGACCGAAATGGACGGTTTTGGAACTAACACCAATGTAATTGTCCTAGCCGCAACAAACCGCGCTGACGTGCTGGATAAAGCACTTATGCGTGCCGGTAGATTTGATAGCAGATTTATGTAGACTTACCGGATATTAGGGAACGTAAAGAAATATTTGAAGTTCATTTGAGACCTATCAAAACCTTAGAAACACTAGATTTGGATTTCTTGGCAAGACAAACACCGGGGTTCTCAGGTGCAGACATTGCAAACGTTTGTAACGAGGCGGCCTTAATTGCAGCAAGGAAAGAGCAAAAGGCAGTAGGCAAGCAAGATTTCTTGGATGCCGTTGACAGAATCGTTGGTGGGTTGGAAAAAAAGAATAAAATCATTACTCCAGGAGAGAAAGAAACCATTGCATACCACGAAGCTGGCCATGCAACCACCAGTTGGATGTTGGAACATGCGGCACCTTTGGTTAAGGTTACTATTGTTCCAAGGGGGCAATCCTTAGGTGCCGCTTGGTATTTACCGGAAGAACGATTGATAGTTAGGCCGGAACAAATGTTGACGAAATGTGTGCCACTATGGGCGGTCGCGCAGCCGAAAAAGTTATTTTCAATAAAATATCAACGGGAGCGTTAAGTGACTTAGAGAAAGTAACGAAACAAGCGCGTGCCATGGTTACCATCTATGGTTTAAATGACAAAATAGGAAATATCACTTATTATGATTCTTCTGGTCAGGATTCCTACGGATTTTCCAAACCTTATAGCGAAGAAACGGCTAAGACCATAGACGAGGAGATTTCGAAAATTATAGAAGAACAATACCACCGTGCTATAAAAGTACTTACGGATAATAAGGACAAACTTACTACCTTAGCGGAAAGGCTGTTGGAAAAAGAAGTTATCTTCAAAGAGGACTTGGAAAAAATATTTGGAAAAAGACCTTTTGAAAAGGACTTACTAGCTCAAAAAGAGAGAGATGCCGAAGATGTAGCTAGAGAGGAAAAGGCCAAAGCAGATAGAGAACAGGAAGCAGAAGAAAAAGAGGTAGAAGGAAAGGAATAGCTTAAAATTGGTATAGATATAAGTTTTAAAGGATTAAATGGGGCTCTTAGATATTTTATTTGGCGGTGGCAAGAAGAAAGTTTCAAAGGAAACTGCTGAAACACGCGGCCAACATATGCCCGATTTAAACCTTCCAGTAGACGAGAAATTTACCATTCATTTTAAACAAAATGGTGGTAAATTTCTTTACTGTGTCTCGTTAGATGAGATATCATCAGCAATTGAAAATATCGTAGCGGAGAATAATTGGACAGATGTTCCTTTCTTTGCAATGGATGACCGGTTGATTTCAAAATTCGAAAAAGAATCTATTGTTTTTACAGACAAGGCAAAAATAGTGAAGTATTTTTCACAACATGCGAACATCTAATAGCGCAAAATGGCAGCATTCTCGTTTGTTCAAATCAGCTCCATGAGAAAAAGGTAAGTGAACTTCCAAGTAATGTTGTTGTCTTTGCTACAACAAGCCAATTGGTAGAATCAATAGGAGAGGGTTTAAAGGCCATCAAGAAAAATATGGCCCAAAAATACCCACTAATATTACCACTTTAAAACACTTTAAAGCCACTCAAGAAAATTCAGATGACTTTCTAACTTACGGAAGTAGTACTAAAAATCTCTATCTTTTACTTCTGGAAGATTTATAGTATGAGCGAAATTTTACGAAGGGCATTAACTGGAGCGGTCTACATTATCCTACTGCTGTCTGCTGTTTTTTAAACTCAGATGCTTTTGATTTTCTTTTTATGACCTTTGGGCTAGCCTGCCTCTACGAATACAAGAAACTAGTTCAATTAAAAGGATATCACATTTTTGCGGCATATTTGGCTTTATGGTGGGCTTATATTTATTTGGTAAACGACCAAATACTTATTAACATATTAATGCTCATCACTATTGCTGTTGACTGTTATCTTCTTTTTATCTTTTTTCTAAAAGAACAAAAACTTCAAGACTTTTGAAAAATTTATTATAGGCCTTTTTTATATAGGCGGAGGATGCATTTTTCTCACCATGATCCCCTACAAGAATGACGCGTTCGCCAAACTTTTGATTATGGGTATTTTTATTTTAATTTGGGTAAATGACTCGTTTGCCTATCTTGTAGGTAAAAGCATAGGCAGAACAAAACTATTTTCTGCGGTTTCTCCCAAAAAAACCATTGAAGGAACATTGGGAGGCTTTATCTTTGCCCTAGGAGCCGCCTACATTATGAGTACACAAGAAAAATTAATCACTCCTTGGCAATGGATGACACTTGCCTGTGTAATTGTAATAGCCGGAAGCCTTGGAGACCTGATAGAATCTAAGCTAAAAAGGGCAGCCGGCGTTAAAGATAGCGGCGCCATATTACCTGGTCATGGAGGAATGCTAGATAGGTTGGACAGTTTGGTATTCGCTGCGCCATTTGCATATTTAACCTTAAATATATTTACTTATGTTTCATAGAGAGGGGCAGTATATTATCTTGACAACCTTTTTCGTAGTGGGTATAGGAGCTCTTTTGGCTCATTTTTTATTGACACCCTCTGGCTAAAATGGTGTGTTCAATTGATTTTGCTTTTCATATTGATAATGATTCTACAATTTTTTAGAAACCCGACGAGAAGGGCGAATAAAAGTTTTGATGAAATACTTTCTCCTGTAGACGGCAAAGTAGTGGTTATTGAAGAGGTTATGGAAACAGAATACTTTAACGAAATGCGAAAGCAAGTGTCTATTTTTATGTCTCCAATCAACGTTCATGTTACTAGATACCCAGCTAGTGGAACTATAAAGTATTCTAAATATCATCCTGGAAAATACCTTGTTGCCTGGCATCCTAAATCTAGCGAAGAAAACGAAAGGACTACTGTCGTTGTTCGTACACCTAAGTTTGGTGATGTTCTATTTCGCCAAGTTGCAGGAGCCTTGGCACGCCGGATCGTAAATTACGCCGAGGAAGGAGAACCTGTGCAACAGGGCGATGACTCCGGATTTATAAAATTTGGATCTAGGGTAGACCTTTTCTTACCTTTGGATTGCGATATCAATGTTAGTTTAAATCAAAAAGTAAAAGGAGCGCATACCTGCATTGCAACTTTTGTAAATCCAAATGAAAAAGAAGAAGCTACATACTAATTTTGAAAGTGCAGTAGCATTTGTAAACGGATATACCAGCCCCATACCCGCAGATGTACTTCTAAAACTATATGCTTACTACAGAATTGCCAATGAAAATTTTGACAATCCTGGCAGTAAGACTCCCTTAATTAATGCATTTAAGGCCAATGCGCTCATACAGGCACAAAATATCGATGGCGAAGAGGCAATGAAATCCTATATTAAGCTAGTGAATTCTGAGTTAAGATAGAGCAGCAGCTTATTCGTATAAATTTTCAATATCAGCATCACAGAGCTCTGAGAAAAGGGAAGCTACCTTGTTACAAACAGCTTTAAAAAAACGTTCTCCTTTTTGTGCTGTAGCGTACTCAGGGTTTCCGATACCAGTATCACTACTAACCTTGGACCATTGGCGTTCTGCCCATACCCAACCTTCTGAATATGACTTTATTCTAAACTTTTTAGAAATCCCACTACCCCATTCATTTTTAGCCAGAACCAATTCTGGCCTAAGATATAACATTAAGCTTGTTTCCATTTCATCAGCATGATCTCCTGCTTCATCAAAATAGTCCGACTTATCAAAAATTTGAGGAAAAAAGCAAAAACTAATAAACATCTCTGGAAATTGTAAACCCAACTCCCTAACCAAAGGTTTGAAATTATTACCACCATGGCCGTTAAAAATTAAGAGTTTATGTATGCCTTGAGAATTAAGTACCGTAACGACATCCCTTAAAATAGCCAACTGTGTGCTTGGATTTAAATTGATATCCAAATAAATATCTTTCTGACCGGTATTTACCCCAAAAGGAATTGTGGGCAACACCACCACTTTACTTCCCTTTTCCCAAGCAATTTTAGCCGCCTCCGCAGCCATTGCCTCCGCTTGATAATTATCGGTTGCATAGGGCAAGTGATAATTGTGAGCCTCAGTTGCTCCCCAAGGAAGTATTGCCAAATCAAATTTTTCCTCCTTTAAATGCTTCCAATTCGTGTCCGCTAATATGTAAGGTCTTATCATTTTCATTAATTAGGCTACATGCTGGGATGTAACATTTAGAGATCTCTTATTATTGAAATAGAGTACAGCAATCAAGGTAATTGAAAAATAAATAAAAATAACTACTCTCCCCCATATCATAAAGCCGCTGGTCACCAATAAATCACGATAAAAAAGTAGGAATAGCATTCCAAATACACTTCTAAAGACTTCTATCCAAAAACCGTAGGCAACACCATCCATAAAACTGGTATATCCATAGATTCCCAAAAAAATGAATCCGCCATAGAAGAGTAATGCTACGGTATCTATAGCACTAAAGTTATAGAATAATGAAAGTAATAGAAATGTAGTACTTAATAGTTGAAAAACTATATACGTATTGAACCATTTTGAGGTAGGCGTTTCGTATTTCTTAAACGAATATACATCTGTAATAACGCCTTCAAGCGGATATTCAGCAGCAACATCGGCAGGTCTCCAGCCTGTTGGCATAAACCAAATACGGAGCTTGTCCCAATAACTAGTTGTACGCCACGCATCTTTTAACAGTCTCCAAAAGTGTTGAAAATTGATATGAACCGGATTCCAAGTGCTAGCAGGTTTCAATACCCCATATTGTGGGGGAACATCGTCCAACTCTTCCTGAAAGGTACCGAACCATCGATCCCAAATACAGAGAAGCTGACCCAAATTTTTATCAATATACTCAGGATTTATTGCATGATGAACCCGGTGTTGGGAGGGTGTTACAATAATGTATTCCAACCAGCCCAATTTACCAATATGCTGCGTATGGTACCAGAACTGCGCGAATAAATGAACAGGAGCTAAAATTGCTATTACTTCATTAGGAACACCTAACAGGGCGGCAGGAAGCAAAAGAAACGCAAAATACCCAAACAGATTAGAAATAGGTTGCCGTAACGCACAGGCCAAATTAAACTCCTCGCTACTATGGTGAATAACGTGTTGATTCCAAAAAATATTTACCCTATGACTTAACCTATGGTTCCAATAACCTGCAAAATCTATAGCTAAAAAGGCCAACAACCAAACTATCAAGGTAGTCTGAATCTGAAGTAGCGCCAAATGTTCCAACAGATATGGGTAAGACACCAACACCAAAACAATTCCTAGAGAATCCTTAATTATATTAGTAAGCCCTGAACTAATACTAGACACAGAGTCCATTAGTTTATGCTTTTGATTCTTTACGATATACCCGTAGGTAATTTCAAAAACCAAAAGCAACATAAAAAAAGGAATCGCATATAGTAATGCCGTTGCATAAGTCTCCATTCAGTGCAACTTTAGTTAAAAGGTCCTACCATGATATGCGCACGAAATGTTCCGGGATCCATGAGCCAAGGCATTCCCTTGGCATGAGGCTTGTCTGGTAAACCCGTAGATTCGGTAGTAGCAAAAGGAGTGTATATTACATACCTGAACTGCCCATCTGCCAATTCACCAGTCTCGGGATTATACCCTTCATCCGTTCCGTAATATATATAGGTCATGCTCGGTTCTTTGGGCATTTCTAATGTCCCCTGTGCAACTTCCATTCCTCTTATTTTCCGCTTTTCTTTAAAGTCTTTTCCTTCGGCACTTAATTCCCTACCCCGTTTCATAAAGGGTTCTAATTTCTTCGAATAACAAGAGACGCTAATACCCTTCTTTTTAGGGTCATCTGCCAAACAGATGAGATTGTTACTTCCTTCCCTTAAAACTATAAAATCACCTTGTTGATTATACCCATACACCATAGCCCCGTCTTTGTCCGATTCTGGGGCAGGCAATACTGCGGTTTTTATTTGAATTGCCTCTGGCATAATGGATATGGACATTTCTTGGGCGGTAGCTAAGACACTTATGCCCAACAGACTTAAGAATAGTATTTTTTTCATGGCTTCTATTTTAATACACTATGTAAGTTATGCATTTTATTAAAATAGCACTTATAATTATATAGATAAAGATAAGTAGTGTAAACTTTATTAACCTATACTTAATCAATTCATGGATAAACTTTAAACATGTACCAACGTTAACAACCTAGACTAATTTAAACGGAAAATTTGCACCCAGAAGTAAATTAGACCTTAACACAACGAACCAGCCCATGCAGGTTACCAATATGAAGAAACCCTCCCCATTTCAGTTGTTTCTATAGATTCAAAGTTGCATTTAGAACAGTAACAAAACGAGTACAAGCACCATTCCTGCTACCGAAAAATACATTCCCTTTTTAAAGATAGATGTTCCTGGTAAAAACATCCAAAAAGAAGATAGAACAAAGAACAATAACCCAACACCAAAGAATATGTTTAGTACATAGAGTGGATCTGCAGATTTTGCTTTATGCAAATGCGTCATTTTATCCAACACCAAGGGAAGTGCTTTAGTCGTATAACTCACTTCACCAGTTTCCATGTTATAATTACCCTGTTCAAACTCGGCAATTGAGCCTTCTACAGATTGAAATTCAAGCTTTTTAATCTTAATTTCTTTTCCAACAGCTTCGGCATTTAAACCCGGTTCAAGTTTTTTCTCGTTGACCGTTTCTTTCTTTAAAAAATCGGTATCCCGGAAGATAAGAACAATACCGCTTATAGCGTACATAGCCATTATTCCAGCTAAAAAGAACCCTAAATACCTATGGTATACCCTTACTTTATTGGAGATTTCTCGTTGCTTTGACATTATTTAGAATGATTTTAAACAAAGAAAAGTATATTTTTTAAAATCTCCTAACCTTGAGCTTTATTTTTAAGCTATCAGAAATAAAAAACTAATACTTAAGAAATAAGTAGTGCGAAAAAGTGTGTTATTTCAAACTGGCCAAACTCTTTTCCAAAGTCTCTATTTTTGCCTCCGCATCTGAGGCCTTTTTCTTTTCAATTGCCACAACCTGTTCTGGAGCATTATTCACAAAACGATCGTTAGAAAGCTTCTTTTGTACCGATTTTAAAAAACCCTTGGTGTATCCAAGTTCCTCTGTGATCTTTCTAATTTCTGCTTCGATATCAATCGCGCCAGAAATGGGAACAAAATACTCATTGCTTTTGACCCTAAAGGTCAGTGCTCCTTCTAGCGGAGCAACCACATAAGAAATTTGAGAGAGATTGGTGAGCTTCGATATCACGACATCCCATTTGGTTGTTGCCTGCTCTTCGTTTAACAAAGATAACTCTAACTCCTCTTTCATTGGGATATTCTTTTCCTTTCGGATGGTGCGAACTCCCGCTATAACCTCTTTCGTAAATTCAAACTCATTAATCATGGACGTATTTACATTACCAGCTTTAGGCCACTGGGAAACCACGAGGGCCTCGGCAGCATTCCTTGGAGCTATATGCTGCCAAATTTCCTCGGTTAAAAACGGCATAAAAGGATGAAGTAATTTTAAGTTATTCTCGAATACGCGAAGTACCGCATCAAAGGTAGTTTTATCAATAGGTTTTTGGTACGCCGGTTTTACTAATTCTAGTAACCAAGAACTATAATCGTCCCAAACCAATTTGTAAATGCTCATCAGGGCATCTGAAATACGGTATTTACTAAAATGATCCTCTATATCCAATAAGGTCTCGTTAAACTTGGAATCATACCATTCCAGAGCTAATTTAGAGGCCTCTGGCTGAGGCAAATCAGATACCTCCCAACCCTTTAAGAGCCGGAATCCGTTCCAAATTTTATTGGCAAAGTTCTTCCCCTGCTGGCATAAGTCTTCATCGAACATTAGGTCGTTACCAGCTGCAGAGCTTAAAAGCAATCCAACACGAACACCATCAGCTCCATAGTCCTCTATAAGCTTTAATGCATCTGGAGAATTACCGAGCGACTTGGACATTTTTCTACGTTGCTTATCCCGAACCAAACCGGTAAAGTAAACATTTTCAAAAGGACGTTCCCCTCTAAATTCATATCCTGCTACGATCATCCTTGCTACCCAAAAGAAAAGAATATCGGGTCCGGTAACAAGGTCATTGGTAGGGTAGTAATAACCTACTTCCTCATTTTCAGGCTCCAAAATTCCACCAAATACGCTTATTGGCCATAACCACGAAGAAAACCAAGTATCCAGAACATCTGCATCCTGTCTTAAATCTTCTAACGTCAAGGTGCGTTCCTCACCTTTTGCCAAAATAGTGTTTTGCGCTTTGTATAACGCCTCGGCTTTGGTTTCGGCGACCACAAAATCACTTTCTCCATCGCCATAGTAATACGCTGGAATTTGTTGTCCCCACCATAACTGACGGGAAATATTCCAGTCCCGAACATTTTCCATCCAGTGGCGATAGGTATTCTCAAACTTTTTAGGATATAGTTTTACATCGCCCATAGTCATTACAGATTCTAAAGCGGGTTTGGCCAGCTCCTCCATCTTCAAAAACCACTGGTCTGAAAGTTTAGGCTCAATAACTGCTTTGGTCCGCTCAGACGTTCCTACTTTATTAATATACGTTTCTGTCTTTACCAAAAATCCCTTTTCTTCCAACTCCTTGGAAATCTCTTTACGAACTACAAACCTGTCCTTACCTTGATACTGCAGTCCAAAACTATTAAGGGTAGCGTCATCATTAAAAATATCAATGGTATCCAGCTGATGCTTTTCACCAAGAGTTTTATCGTTTATATCATGGGCAGGTGTTACTTTTAGGCAACCTGTTCCAAATTCCATATCTACATATTCGTCCTCAATTATTGGGATGATTCTTTCGCAAATTGGAACAACTACCTTTTTTCCTTTGAGATGCAAAAACCGCTCATCATTAGGATTAATGCAAATTGCAGTATCTCCCAAAATAGTTTCTGGTCTGGTAGTAGCAATGGTCACTTTTTCATCCGAACCTTCAATGCCATAAGCGATGTAATACAATAAGCCCTGTTTTTCTTCGTAAATCACCTCCTCGTCCGAAAGGGTTGTTTTTGCTTCTGGATCCCAATTTACCATTCTATGACCTCTATAAATAAGACCTTTATCAAAAAGATTGACAAAAACTTTAATTACTGAAGCTGACATATCGTCATCCATCGTAAACTTTGTTCGATCCCAATCACAAGAACAGCCTAACTTCTTAAGTTGTTCTAAAATTACACCTCCATACTCGTCCGTCCAATCCCAAGCATGTTTTAAAAATTCCTCCCTACTTAAATCCTTCTTGTTAATCCCATCACTTTTTAATTTGGCAACCACCTTAGCTTCTGTAGCGATTGAGGCATGGTCCATACCAGGCACCCAACAGGCATTTTTCCCCATCAAACGAGCTCTTCTAATCAATACATCTTGTATCGTATTATTGAGCATATGTCCCATATGCAATATTCCGGTAACGTTAGGAGGAGGAATTACGATTGTATAAGGCTCTCGGTTATCTGGTATGGAATGGAAATACTCATTTTTCATCCAGTAATCATACCATTTGCCTTCAACGCTTTTAGGATCATATTTAGACGGTATCTCCATAATTGGAACAGTTTTTGTCGATATTAGTATATGGGATTAAAAAACAAAGCCGAAAAGATGTATTAAACCATCCAATCGAGCTTATTTCTTCCCTAATTTAAATACGAAACAAAAATAAGTAACGTTAGAGTATAACAAAAGGATTTTGAGGTTGTTCTGAAAAGAATTAGTTTTGATTTCCAAAAAACCTAAAGAAATGAAAAAATTAGTACTATTCTTATTTGTAGGAATGTTAGGATTTGGCCTTACCGCGCAAGACGCTGCGGCCAAAATAGAATTCAAGACCGAAACGGTAGATTACGGTGAAATTTCAAAAGGTGCTGATGGTATTCGCATTTTTGAATTCACAAATACCGGAAAAGCTCCACTAATTATAAGTGATGTGAGATCAAGCTGTGGGTGTACAATTCCTAAAAAACCGGATGCACCTATTATGCCAGGTAAAACAGGTGAAATTCAAGTTAAATATGACACTAACCGCGTAGGCCCTATAAGAAAAGCAATTACGGTTATATCAAATGCCGATACCCCAACAAAGGTTCTTAAGATTAAGGGTGAAGTTAAAGCAACCGGGGCCAAATAAAATTTTTATAATACAGAAATACGAGAAAGCCCATTTATTTGGGCTTTTTTTATTTGAATAAGTCTTTAAGTACAAAGCTAAAAATTAGGTCTTGATTAGATCTATCAACAAGAACCTTCACCTTCTTGTCTTTCTTTTTATTAAGCATCTGTAAGATTTCCTGTAACTTATATCTATGTACTCGTTGACCGTTGACCGCCAAAATTACGTCTCCCTCCTTTAATCCTGATAAAGAAGCCGGACTACCGGCACGGATGCCAGAAACAACAATTTCTGGCACCAAGCTCAGTCTTGTTGCACCCTGTAATATAATCTGTATGCTACCATAGGTAGTTTTGTCATCCGGCATAACCGCGTTGTTATGAGTGATTCTTTCGGATACATAGCGTACCCCGGCATGTTGTAAATCTATCCCACTAATATTGTATTGAAAAGGCAACTTAAAATTTGTGTTCTTTTTAAAAGAAATCTTCTTGTTTTGATAATCAAATATGATATTGAACCGTTTTAACACACCACCTCCAAAACTACCGTTCCTATCTCCCATATCTTTTACTACATCATAAACTGCCATGTCCGGAAAAGCTGCTTTCGCATCGTTTAGCACAAAATTACCAATCTGCACTTGTGATAGCTTGGTACGCTTACCATAAACATCTCCAGCAAGTCCCTTGCCCAAAAAATCATCATAATTTTTAAGTGGTAGTGTAATACTATCGTTCTCAAAAAGCCAAACCGCATCGCTGCTACCGGTATCCAATAACATTTTTACAGCTAGCTTTTTACTGTTTTCTAAAGTTACATTAGCTTTTACAAATGCTTTTGTGCCGTCCAAGGACATGTCCAAAACCTCCGTTTTAGCTTTTTCCTTATACACGTAATTATAAGGCTCATGGAATTTGAGATACTGCTTCCCGTAGTTTACTTCCACTACAAAGTCTCTAAACAAATCAAACCCTATGATACCATGGATGGGAATTCCTAAACTAGATGAAAAATTTATATCAGAATCCATTACCACATATAACTCTTGTAAGGAATTTACGATAGTCCCTAATTTAAACTGATTTCCATGAGACCTAAGCGCATTGATGGCCTCACCCTCTCCCAACCCATTTATAGTTACTTCGGATACATTATGCAACTGAATAGAATCTTGATCGGCTAGGTTAAAAAGTATTGGCTTGTTTACCCCGGAGTCCAACACAAAAGAAAGCTTGGCCCCATTCACTTCCAAAGGAATAATAATTAGGTTGTTCAATAACTCAAATTTAATTCTCTCCGTTTTCTTACCATCCGGTAAATGGTATTGTTGCGCGCTAAGAATATGTTGACCGCCCCAACATAGTACCACTAATAAAATCCATATTCTTTTCAAATCTCTAATAATTAGCACATTAAATATTTATAAGGTACGAATTTATTCGTCTTAAAATGAGTTTTTAACATAAACAATAGGTATAAATAAAAGTAACTTCCTTTGTAATATCGGTTATGATTTATCACTTTTGCGTAAAATAAAATAGTATGCCTACTGTATCTAAAAAAGGGCTTTCCATGCCCCAATCCCCAATAAGAAAACTAGTTCCTTTTGCAGAAAATGCTAAGAAAAAAGGGGCGAAGGTTATCCATCTAAATATTGGACAGCCAGATATTAAGACACCACAAATAGCTTTGGATGCCGTTAAGAACAACAACCTCAGCGTATTGGAATATAGCCGTACAGAAGGCTCTGAAGATTTGAGAGCCAAAGTTGCCGGATATTACGCTAAACATCAAATTCAGGTTACATCTAGCGATATCATAGTTACTACAGGAGGCTCCGAAGCCTTATCGTTTGCCATGAGTACCATAGCAGACAGTGAGGACGAAATAATTATACCCGAACCTTTTTACGCCAACTATAACGGATTTGCCACTGCTTCTGGGGTTAACGTGGTGCCTGTTGTTTCTAAGCTTGAGGATAACTTTGCACTGCCACCAATAGAAGATTTTGAAAAATTAATTACGAGCAAGACCAAAGCAATACTTATTTGCAATCCGGGGAATCCAACGGGATATTTATATAGCAAAGAGGAAATTCAAAAATTAGCTTTAATCGTTAAAAAACACGATCTCTATTTAATTGCCGATGAAGTCTACCGAGAATTCACCTACAACGAAGAGGGACATTACTCGATTTTACAGGAACAAGGTTTAGAGCAGCACGCGATCATCATTGATTCCGTTTCCAAAAGATATAGTATGTGTGGTGCCAGAATTGGCTTTCTGGTCACAAGAAACAAGGAAGTTATTGCTACTGCCCTAAAATTTGGGCAGGCAAGGCTATCGCCGCCAACCTACGCACAAATAGCTGTGGAAGCTGCTTTGGATACACCGCAAAGCTATTTTGATGATGTCAAAACCGAATACTTGCAGCGCAGAGACCTGCTTATTGCCGAACTTGAAAAAATAGAAGGCATAAAAGTAGCCAAACCACAAGGTGCATTTTATTGTATCGTAGAACTACCCATAATCGATGCGGATGACTTTGCACAGTGGTTGTTAGAAGATTTTAGGGTAGACAACGAAACGGTAATGGTAGCTCCGGCGGGAGGCTTTTACGCTACTCCGGGTCTTGGCAAAAACCAGATACGAATCGCTTATGTACTCGATCAGGATAGTTTGAAAAGAGCCGTGAATATCCTTGGCGAAGCGCTTAAAAGCTATATAGGCTAATGGAAATTAAAAAAGATTTTTCCCTTAAAAGCTACAACACCTTCGGAATAGATGCAAAAGCTAAGTTTTTTGTTTCGGTGACCAGTGTTGAAGAACTTAGGCAAATCTTAAGTCGTGATGAATTTCATACCAAATTTATATTGGGTGGCGGCAGCAACATGCTACTGACGAGGAATATAGAAGCGTTGGTGATCCACATTGCCATAAAAGGAATTTCCGTAGTTTCCTCTGATAACAAGAAGGTCCTATTAAAAGTTATGGCTGGTGAAAACTGGCATGAAACCGTTCTCTGGACCTTGGAACACGGATACGGTGGTTTAGAAAATATGTCACTTATACCAGGAAATACCGGCACCGCTCCAGTCCAAAACATAGGTGCTTATGGAACAGAGCTCAAAGACTGTTTCGTTAGTTGTGAGGCTATGAATAGAACTACGCTGGAACTACACACCTTTTCAATAGAAGAATGCAAATTTGGCTACCGAGAGTCCTATTTTAAAAATGAAGGTAAAGATCAATATATTATAACTTCAGTGACGTTTACCCTTACAACGAAAAATCACAAACTCAATACAAGTTACGGTGCCATAGAACAAGAACTGGCAAAAAAAAACATAACGAACCCTACCATAAAAGAAGTTTCCAATGCGGTAATTAGCATAAGAAACAGCAAACTTCCTGATCCAAAGAAGCTAGGAAATAGTGGTAGCTTTTTTAAAAACCCTGTTGTTGATCTCGTAACATTTGAGCGGTTCAACCAAGACCACCCAGACGCTCCTTTTTACAAGGTTTCAGACGCCCATTATAAAATACCTGCCGGATGGCTCATTGAACAATGCGGTTTTAAGGGCAAACGCTTTGGAGACGCAGGGGTCCATAAAAACCAGGCGTTGGTTTTGGTAAATTATGGAAATGCCACTGGAAAAGAAATACTTGCCCTAGCGGATAAGATTATCACTGCCGTAGAAAACAAGTTCAAAATTAGAATTACACCTGAAGTGAATTTAATAAAATAGCCCTCACAATTAATATTGCAAGGGCTATACCAAACCAAACTAACCAAAAAATAAGTAGCAGTTACCAGCTGCATACCTAAAAAGATTTATATTTTCACGTAACGTCGTCTTTACAATCAATTTTATAAATTAGCGTTTAGAGGATATACGGAGCAGACAGTCGTTTGGATGTTAAAACCAATAAGTCCGACTTCACTTTTATGAGTACACTACTTGAAAAACATATTGTCGAATTATTACAGGAACGGAATGATAAAGCTATTTCGTTACTGTATGACAATTACGGTGACACCTTGCTTGGTGTAGCTAAAAAAGTGGTGCGCAGTGATGACCTTGCTCAAGATGTGCTCCAAGAAAGCTTTGTTAAAATCTGGAAGAAGTCTGACTCTTACGACCCTTCAAAAGCAAAGCTATTTACATGGCTTTTTAGAATTACACGCAACACCGCTATCGATAAGCTTAGAAGTGTCAACACAAAAACGGACAAAGAAATCCAAATAGACGTTTCGGACGTATATAGTATAGGTGTAGAAAGTACCAAGCCGGAACTTATGGACATCCAAGAACATTTGGATAAGATAGAGGAGAAGTATCAAGTAGTACTGGACGCTCTATTTTTTCAAGGAATGACCCAACAAGAAGCTAGTGAAGAATTGGATATTCCTTTAGGAACGATAAAATCCAGACTTAAAATTGGCCTTAGGGAACTTCGTAAAATATATGGCCCGGCAACTTTAGCACTGCTATTAAACTTATTATGATGGTAGAAAAAATAAAAACATTTTTAGATTCGGACATTCTAGAGCGATACCTTTTAGGAAGTACCACAGAAATGGAAACCTTACAAGCGGAAAGATACATTGCCATGTATCCAGAAGTGAGAAAGGTATACAATGAACTCCAGGAAAATTTGGAGACCTACGCAAAGCTTCATGCAGTGCAAACTCCGGACGGGCTCAAAGAGAAAATCCTAGCAAGAATCCGATCAGAACGGGCAGGCAGACGTAAATTCTTCAGGTATGCCATGGCTGCGAGTATTGTTGCATGTATGTTCGCCAGTGCCTCTTTTTTCTTCTGGGAACAAAACCAGAGCTTACAAGAGGAAAACACGATGGTAAGCAACAAGATAAAACTATTGGAAGAAGATATGAAGCAACAATTGGAGGATGTAAGAAACCAATTTATTGTGCTTAATAATCCACAAACCAAAAAATATAATGTAAGAGGAAATAATAATGCTAAAGAACTGAAAGCGGTAGCATACATCAATCCTATAAAAAAATTATCTTATATCAACGTAAAAAAATTACCAAATCTCCCTGAAGATCAGTGTTTTCAAATGTGGGCCGAGGTAAACGGAGAAATGTTAAATCTTGGTATTATCGAAGAGGCCAGAAACAGCGATAACCTCTTAGCATTGCCCTATGCAAAAAACGCGGTAGGATATATTACTATTGAGCCAAAAGGAGGTAACCAAAATCCTACGGTGGAAAACATAGTCGCTAATATTTCCTACTAAACTTCAGTATTAAAGTATTGCTAAAGCCCCTAAATGGGGCTTTATTTTTATATCTTTGTTACTGATTTTAATACACATTGCTAATTGCGATTTCCAATATATTGGTAATAATCATTGTTCTGAATAGACTTTTATTAATCGGTTTTTGAAATTTTACCCAAATGAAACTTATACTTCTTACTATTGCACTTTTAGGCCTTGCCTTCTTAGGTATCGCCATTAAAATATGGGCCAAAAAAGACGGTAAATTTGCAGGAACTTGTGCGAGCCAAAGCCCATTCCTTAACCAAGATGGCCAAGCATGCGGTATGTGCGGTAAACTTCCTAGTGAACAGGATTGCAAAAACGAGAGTATCACTTAGTTGAACCACTTTATTTCTATTAATAAAATTACGAGATAACATTAAAATTTGGATAAAACAGAGGCTATAGCAGAGACTATCAACAAAGCCAAATTGGGCAATCAGATTGCTTTTAGCCGATTACTCGACACTTTTTGGAACGATGTTTATGGTTTTCAACTAAAGCGTACAGAAAATGAAAACGACGCAGAAGACATTACCATACAAACCTTCTCCAAAGCATTTGATAAAATAAATACCTACAAGGAAGCGTACGTTTTTAAAACATGGCTCATTGCAATTTCCAAGAATATACATATAGACTTGGTTCGTAAAAGGAAAAGAAATATTCTGGATTCCAGAGGCAATGGAGAAGCGATAAAAAAAATGTTGGATGATGCACCAACTATGGAAGATAGGTTAATTCAAGAACAGAACCTTACTGATTTACTTCGTGATATAAAAAAATTAAAACCACATTACCAAGAGGTAATAAACCTAAGATACTTTAATGAACTTAGTTATGCGGAGATAGCGGAAAAGCTGAACGAACCTATGAACAATATTAAAGTTAAATTGTTAAGGGCAAAGAAACTTTTGGCCGAGATTATTTCCAATAAAGCGTAACCAACTTCCAAAGCACGAACTGATTGTTATTAATCAAATAACCTCTAAAAACCAAGGGTACCGTGCATTTCTCATATGTAGTTGTTTATAAATTTCTCGCGGAGAATTAAACCTAGAACGCGCTTAAAAGGAATTAATACTTAAGACGTCACAAGCTAACGGACGGCTCTTAAATCCATGATTTAGTTTGTATATTTGCATAAAAAAGCAGCATGTCCGTAGCAATAAAAGAAAACGTGGCTCCACCAAAAGGGAAACCAAAATGGTTACGAGTAAAACTCCCTACCGGTAAAAAATATACGCAGTTAAGAGGTCTGGTAGAAAAGTATGATTTACATACGATTTGCACTAGTGGTAGTTGTCCTAACATGGGAGAATGCTGGGGAGAAGGTACAGCAACATTTATGATATTAGGAAATGTCTGTACGCGCTCCTGTGGTTTTTGTGGCGTAAAGACCGGAAGACCTGAAAATGTAGACTGGGCAGAGCCAGAAAAGGTAGCACGCTCCATTAAGATTATGGGTATTAAACATGCTGTAGTCACCTCGGTCGATAGAGACGACCTCAAGGATATGGGATCCATTATCTGGGCGGAGACCGTACAGGCGATACGAAGAATGAATCCCGAAACGACCTTAGAAACATTGCTGCCAGATTTTCAAGGGATAACAAAACACTTGGACCGTATCATAGCAGTTTCGCCAGAAGTAGTTTCCCATAATATGGAAACCGTTAAAAGACTAACACGTGAGGTACGTATACAAGCAAAATACGAACGTAGTTTAGAGGTGTTGAGATACTTAAAGCAGAAAGGTATTAACAGAACCAAATCGGGTATTATGCTTGGTCTTGGAGAATTGGAAGAAGAAGTAATCCAGACTTTGAAAGATTTGCGAAGTGCAAATGTAGATGTAGTTACCATTGGACAGTATCTTCAGCCCTCCAAAAAGCATCTACCTGTAAAGGAATTCATTACGCCCGAACAGTTTAAAAAATACGAAGATATTGGACTAGAAATGGGCTTTAGACATGTGGAAAGCGGTGCTTTGGTAAGATCATCCTACAAGGCGCATAAACATATCTTATAGTTAGTCTGCACTACCGGTATGTGAACCGTAACTTACCTCTTTTTCAAATAAAAACAAGAACCATTTTCTAAACAGCTATTGGAGAACAAAAAGCCAAATTCATACCAATGAAAAAGGTAAATATAGGAATCAATGGATTTGGGAGAATTGGCAGAACCTTTTTTAGGTTGGCACAACAACATCCAACTATTAATATTGTTGCGGTTAACGACCTTTCGGACACACGGACTTTATCGCATTTGCTAAAGTATGATAGCATTCACGGTGTACTATCGACCAAAATCGGCTATGACGAGAAGCACATTATCGTTAATGAACATAAGGTAAGACTTACCAGTGAAGCGCATCCAAAGGACATAAACTGGGGTAAACAAGCAGTAGATGTGGTAGTGGAGTGCACCGGTAAATTCAAAACGCGTGAACAGCTCAGTTACCATCTTAAAAATGGAGCGAAGAAAGTAATATTATGTGTTCCTCCAGATGAAGATGATATTAAAATGCTTGTTTTTGGGATTAACGAGCAAAGCCTTACCAGGGAAGATACCATTATCTCAAACGCTTCTTGCACTACAAACAATGCTGCGCCAATGATCAAAGTTATCCAAGAACTTTGTGGCATTGAGCAAGCCTATATTACCACCATACACTCCTATACCAGCGACCAAAGTCTACACGACCAGCCCCATAGGGATTTGAGACGTGCAAGAGCGGCAGCCCAATCTATTGTCCCCACCACTACGGGTGCGGCAAAAGCGTTAACAAGGATATTTCCTGACCTATCCGAAGTGATTGGAGGGTGCGGAATACGGGTACCGGTACCAAATGGATCCTTAACAGATATCACCTTTAATGTGAAAAAACATACAAGTATCCAGGAAATTAACGATACTTTTAAGCGTGTTTCTGAAAATGAGCTAAAAAATATTCTTTTTTACACAGAAGACCCTATTGTATCCATTGATATAAACAATAGTTATCATTCTTGTACGTTTGATTCTCAGATGACCTCGGTAATAGGAAAAATGGTGAAAATTATTGGGTGGTACGATAATGAAACAGGATATTGTAGCAGAATTATAGACCTTATTAATTTTATGAGAACTAAACAGTTTATTTGAATCCTCAACTTTTATATAAAAAGTCAAAGTACTTCATGGCATTACTCCTGGTTTTAGGCTTAGGAGGATTGACTATTGCTCAAGAAACTACACCCTACAAAGATGTTGCGCCCTACCTCAACGAGGCCCGTAACCTAAGAAATCAAAACAAGATTGACCTTGCGCTGGAGACATTGGACAAAGCTGCCGCGGAAGCAGAGAAAAACGAAGATGTTAAAGCCTTAATAGACTCCTATCATGAACTTGCCATTCTTTACCTTAAACTGGACCGCGAAGGAGACACACAGTTCTATTGGGATAGGGCAAGCGTTCTCTTAAAGGATACGGCCTACCCCTATGGCGACGCTATCCACAAGTATATAGAGGCTATTTTATTATACAGAAGCGACCAGAATTTTCAGGCGCTATCCATGCTGGAGAAAGCGAAGCAACTCAATAACGATAGAAATTTTTTCAATAACATCTTATTGGCAGAAGCGAAGGTCTATCTGAATCTTGAAAAATATGAAAGTGCTACAAAAAACCTAAATTCCCTCGTAGTGAATACCGATATCTACGAAAAGGATTTTTTGACAACCCAGGCATATTTAGGTCTTGCGGAGCTTTATTTGAAAAAGGGAGAGTTAAACGAGAGTGCCCAAAATGGGGAGTACGCCTTAAAAATAGCGAATACCAATGGTTTTTTTATGGAGTCCAAAAAAGCGAATATCCTTCTTACCAATATTTATGAACAATTAGGGTTATATGAAAATGCGTATTCTAAAAGCCAAAATTTACTACAAATAAATGATTCCATTTTTAATGTAGAAAAGCTGAAAGTAGAGGTAAAAACAGCGGATAAAATACGGGATGACATAAAGACGAATCAAATAATTAGCTTGGAAACCAAAGTAGATGAACTTACAGAGTCTCAGAATAGGTCGGAGATTACAGCTATTCTGGCTTCAGCGTTCTTAATTATCATCTCCTTGTTGGCGGTATCCTTATTCCGAAACAACCAAATTAAAGTAAAGACGAACGACCTTCTTCATACAAAAAACAAGGAGCTTCAAGTAGCAAGGGATGGAGCGGTACAAGCTATGGAGGCAAAGACCAATTTTTTATCTACGGTTAGCCATGAGCTAAGAACACCTTTATATGCGGTAACCGGGCTAACGCATTTATTATTGGAAGAAGATCCGGAAGAACATCAAAAGGAACATTTAAAGGCCTTAAAATTCTCCGGGGATTATCTCCTAAACTTCATTAATGATATTCTTCACATAAACAAAATAGACGCCAATAAATTGGAACCGTTACATATGGATTTCAATTTAAAGAAAATAATAAACGAGGTCATGGACTCGCTGCAGCAAAGTGCAAAGGCAAATAACACCAAACTCTTGCTAGACTTTGACCAGAATATTCCAGGGCATTTGATGAGTGATCCCCTAAAGCTTTCACAGGTTTTCATGAATCTCATCGGAAATTCTATCAAGTTTACCAAAGATGGTCAAGTTACCGTTACCACTAAATTACTTTCTAAGGAAAACGAAGATGTAAAAATCTATTTTGAAGTAAAGGACAACGGCATTGGCATATCCAAGGAAAAGCAAAAAAGTATTTTTGATGGTTTCGAGCAAGGTTCCATTCAAATTAATAGAGAGTATGGAGGAACAGGACTTGGTCTTACCATCGTAAAAAGTTTACTAAGTCTTTTCGATAGTGAAATTCAATTAGAGAGCGAACTTGGCAATGGAAGCTCCTTTTTCTTCGAAATCGACATGAAAAGTATAGAGGACCTACCGAACGATGTTACGTTTGAGGTAACTAAACGTGATTACGATTTTAAAGGGCTGCATATTATGATTGTAGAGGACAATAAGATCAACCAAGTGATTACGAAAAAAATGCTGACTAAAAAAGAGATTACCAGTGATATTGCAAGCAATGGCGAAGATGCGGTAATCTTGGCAAAAGAAAATGTTTACGATGCTATCTTAATGGATATACACATGCCAGGTATTAGCGGTGAGGAGGCTACCATACAAATACGGGAATTTGATCAACGCACCCCCATAATAGCGCTTACCGCCATTTCGCTTGACGATAGTTTGGAAAGCTTTTATGCGGCTGGTTGCAACGATGTAGTAACCAAACCTTTTAAACCAGAAGTTTTCTACCAAAAAATAGGGGAAAATATCTTTGACAAAAAGCCCAATATTACCGAGTCATAAGTTTTTCTAGTTCCTGTTGCAATACTATCGCTCCATTATTTAAAAACGCATGTGATACAGGAATATAATACAAGTTATCCAAGTCGTTCTTTAACCTAACATAATCCTTTTCCGTAGTGAGGATACATTTCTTTTTGCTAAGCATTGCGATTTCGTTTTTCGTAAAAAAGTGATGATCATTATAAGCCAAATGCTCAAAGTCAATGCCATTTCTCTTTAAAAAGGAAGCCAAAGGCTTTGGGTCGGCAATGCCTGTTACCAAACTAAGCTCTTTTTCCATAAAAAAACTGAGTGGAACCTGCTTGTCGGACACCAATACGTGGTCGTCATAAGACAAATAGGCAAACAAGACCGTTTGATGCGCCTTAGGTTTTAATTTGTTCACTATGCGAGCCTGTTCCTCCTTAGAAAGAGATTCGGGACATTTGGTCACTACAATACAATTGGCTCTTTGGGCGGCGTATTTTGCATCTCTTAAATTACCTGTTGGCAGATACCAATCATGTACATAAAGGTTTTCGTAGGTGGTTAATAAAATGGAATAGCTTGGTTTCACCTTTCGATGTTGAAACGCATCGTCCAATACAATAACTTCTGGCTTAATTTCCTGTTCTAAGTATGAGATGCCATTTCTTCTATCTGCATCTACCGCAACGGTAATCGTAGGAAATTTTCTAAATATCTGAAAAGGCTCATCTCCTATTTGTTCAACTGTTGTTGTTCTGCTAGCCAAAACAAATCCAGATGATTTTCTTTTATACCCCCTACTCAACATCGCCACTTTATAGCGTGGTATTAAAGAATGTATTAGGTACTCTGTCATCGGCGTTTTTCCTGTACCACCCACGGACAAGTTGCCTACACATATCGTGGTGGTCAAATAGCTTTCGGATTTAAAAATACCTTTATCATAACACCAGTTACGAGCAGAAACCACTACGGCATAAATAAGGGAAAAAGGAAAAAGAAGTTTTCTTAGCAGTTGCATCGGAACGAAATTATAATAATTTATCTTTGATAACCTTATATTTTATGGAAAATGACAGTAAACGAAGTAACCACTATTTTAGAACAACTAGCACCTTTGGGATACGCAGAGGACTTTGATAATGTAGGCCTACTGGTAGGTGAGGCAGCAATGGAAGTCCATGGGATACTAGTAACTTTGGACACTTTGGAAAACGTCGTTGATGAAGCGATAGAAAAGAACTGTAATCTTATCGTTAGCTTCCATCCGATTATCTTTAAAGGTCTTAAAAAAATTACAGGAAGAAACTATGTTGAAAGAACCGTATTAAAGGCCATTAAGAACGATATTGCCATTTATGCGACACACACTGCCCTCGATAATAGTATCGCAGGGGTGAACGACAAAATATGTAATGTTCTAGGGTTAACAAATACACGAATCTTAATTCCCAAAAAAGAGGCCATTAAAAAATTGGTCACCTATGTTCCGTTAGCAAATAGTGATGAGGTGAAAACTGCCTTATTCGTTGCTGGTGCAGGCGCCATTGGCAATTACAGTAATTGTAGCTTTAGCATGGAAGGAACCGGAAGTTATAAGGCCAACGAGAATGCCAATCCGGCTAAGGGGACCATTGGTACGATACATTACGAAAAAGAAATCCAAATTAGCGTGACTTATTCAACAACTGTTGAAAAACAGGTACTCTCAGCTCTTTTTGAGCATCACCCTTACGAAGAAGTCGCCTATGAAATTACCACGCTTGAAAATAAAGACCAGCAAATTGGCATGGGTATGATTGGCGAATTCGAAACTAGCATGTCTGAAATCGACTTTTTGAGCTATTTAAAAGATAAAATGAACGCTACTGTGGTACGCCATTCACAGCTTAGAAACAAAGAGATTAAAAAAGTAGCCGTACTTGGTGGAAGCGGTGCTTTTGCAATTGGTGCCGCAAAAGCGGCTGGAGCAGATGTTTTTGTTACCGCAGATGTTAAATACCACGAGTTTTATCAGGCAGAAAAGCAATTGGTTGTCGCAGATATAGGACACTTTGAAACTGAGCAGTTTACAAAAAACCTTTTAGTTGATTATCTTACAAAAAAAATTCCTAATTTTGCAATCCGTTTATCGGAAAGTATAACAAATCCTATCAAGTATTTTTAAATATGGCAAAAAAAGAAGATTCGTCCGTAGAAGCAAAGCTTAGAGCATTGTACGATTTGCAATTGATTGACTCGCGAGTTGATGAAATACGCAATGTCCGTGGCGAACTACCGTTGGAAGTTGAAGATTTGGAAGATGATGTTCTTGGCCTAAAAACTAGAATGGATAAGCTTAAAACCGATTTAGAAAATATCAATTTTGAAATTGGAGCCAAGAAAAATCTAATCGAGGAAGCTAAAGCATTGATTAAAAAATACACGGAGCAGCAAAAGAATGTACGCAACAGTAGAGAATTCAACTCTATTACCAAGGAATTGGAATTTCAAGAATTGGAGATACAGCTAGCTGAAAAAAATATTAAGGAATTTAAAGCCCAGATAGATCAAAAAAAGGCGGTAATTGCCGAAACCAAAGAACGACTTTCTGAGCGTGAGGCGCACTTAAAACACAAAAAAAGTGAATTGAACGCAATTTTGGCAGAAACCGAAAAAGAAGAAAAAGCTTTGTTGGAAGAGTCCTTAAAGTACCAAGGAAAAATAGAAGAGCGTTTGGTTAAGGCCTATGCAAGGATTCGCAACAATGTAAAGAATGGTTTAGCTGTTGTTCCTATCGAAAGAGGAGCTTCAGGTGGTTCCTTCTTCACGATTCCACCGCAGGTGCAAGTGGAAATTGCTTCACGTAAAAAAATTATTACAGATGAGCATAGTGGTAGAATTTTGGTAGACCCTACCCTAGCCGACGAGGAATCTGAAAAAATGCAAAAAATGTTCGCTAAACTATAAGCGACATTCTATAATAAGCAAAAGCCGTCTATCTTTGATAGATGGCTTTTTTTATGTAGTTTAGGCTTACATGTTCGTAACAAAAACCATAGTTCTAGTTCTTTTATTTACCGTCGCCCCTATGTTGCATGCACAAAATTTAAGCGATTATCAGTGGAAAAATAGACTTGTTATTCTAGTGGATGAAGGATTAAAAACAGACGATATCCGATCTCAATTTAAAGCCTTTGTATCCAAGCCCGATGAGCTTATTGGACGGGATATTTTACTTTTTCTATTAACGCCTAAAACGATAGTTCTATCCAACGGGGAAAATGCGGAGCTTTCTGTAAATGACGCTTATAGTTCCCTATCCATTCCTAAAAATTTTAAAGGTGTCCTTCTTATTGGAAAAGATGGTGGCATAAAACTCAAAAAGCCCTTTGAAGTAACCACAGCGGATATTTTTACTTTAATCGATGGTATGCCAATGCGGAAATCTGAAATTAGGAAGCATCAAGGTAGCTAAATCTAATCCCTTTATCGCTAGTAATTAATAATAGGTATGAATTTAAAATACAGTTTAGGCGCGATTATATCCATACCGCTTTTGCCAATACTTTATTTTCAAGGTAAATTAATAAAAGCAAAGGTCCCAAAATTACCAGAAGCAAGGGAAGGGAAGGGGTCATGTTTAGCCTCGTCCAATAGAACATTCAGAATGATTACCCTTGGAGAAAGCACTATTGCAGGTGTTGGTGTCACAACTCATGAAGAAGGCTTTACAGGAACTTTGGCAAAAGAACTATCAACAGAACTTAAGATAAATATCGACTGGAAAGTGTATGCTAAGAGCGGATACACAGCCAAAAAAATTAATGATTCTATTATATCCAGTATTACAGAAAATCTAATTGATTTAATTGTAATCGGAATAGGGGGAAATGATGCGTTTGAATTAAACACCCCTAAAAGATGGAATACCGATGTGCGTGAACTCATTAAAAGTATTCAAGCGAAGTTCAAAGCAGTTCCTATCCTATTCATCAATATGCCTCCGATTAAAGAATTTCCGGCCTTTACATCACTCATAAAATTTACGATTGGTAATCTGGTAGATATTCTTGGAGAAGAATTAGAAAAAGTAGTAAAAGATTTTGAAAACGTTTATTATTACTCGCGAGTAGTTCGTTCAAGCTACTTTATTGAACGGTACAAGCTCAACATGTCCCCTACCGAGTTCTTTAGTGACGGTGTCCATCCTTCCAAAATAACCTACCAAATATGGGCAAAAGATGTTTCCAATTATATACTAGAATCCCACGACATTAGAAAGAACTTGCGATTATCCCAAAGAACTAATAATACTCAATGATGAAACCTAAATTTACGACTATAGAACTTATATTTTTGGCAATGGCCATCATTGGAGTTGGAGCAACATGGTATTTTAATGCACTTTTTTATTTGGAGACAGCGGATACCTCCATCACTAATTTCATTGCTCAAACGGTAACTACGCTTCCAGCAAAGTCTATAAGCGCGGATATTAGTGTTGTAGCCACCACCTTTCTAATATGGATGGTGTACGAAGCCAGAAAACTAAAAATGAAACACTGGTGGCTATTTATTCCGTTAACTTTTCTCATAGCCATCGCATTTACCTTTCCTCTATTTTTATTCTTTAGGGAACGTAAAATTAGAAAGAACAGCCTAATTACCCAGTAAGGATAGTATCTTCTGCTCTACGGCCTTGCTATCCCAAATCTCTTTAATATTGGGCATTTGCATAACCTCTTGCATCAATTCCTCTTGGGCATCACCAATAGCTAAAGCTTCAGAATAAGGCCGATCGGAAAAGGTAACCCTGCTGTAAGCCGGAATCCACTTATCTGGATATTTTGCTGCAAAATTCTTTTCTATTTTCTTTTGCAGCAAAAAGCTCGGGTCTGCCGTTTTACTGCTCATTTCCATAAAATTACGGTAGCTTAACTCTGCAATGGCATCAGCATTTGGTTTTCTGGAACGCTGGTATTCCATAAATATCGTCTCCCAATCATTCGAATGTTTTTCAATGAGCTGATTTAACACAAAAATATCCTCAAAACCAGCGTTCATTCCCTGGCCATAAAAGGGTACAATAGCATGCGCAGAATCGCCTACCAAGGCTACTTTATCCCAGTAGGTCCAAGGATAACATTTCATAGTCACCATGGCGCTGGTAGGATTTTTAAAGAAATCTTCTAGCAGATCTTCCATGACCTGCATCACATTGGGAAAATAAGTAACAAAAAATTCCTGCGCCTGTGTCTTGGTTTTAATATGTTCAAAAGAGACCTCGCCCTCAAACGGCATAAAAAGAGTACAGGTAAAGCTGCCGTCCAAATTGGGCATGGCAATGAGCATGAACTTGCCTCTTGGCCAAATATGAAAGGAATTTTTATCCAACTTATAGCTTCCATCGTCATTGGCCGGTATGGTCAATTCTTTGTAGCCAACGTCAATAAAATCCTGTGAATAATCGAACCTACTGCGCCGTTGCATCTTATGCCGAACCCTGGAAAAAGCACCGTCGCAGCCAAAAATCATATCGTATTGGTATTCTTGCCATTCGCCTTTCTCGGTTTCCCCTGTATATATTTTAGCATCGGGCAGATCTACGTCCCACACCTTTTCGTTAAATCGAAACGCAACTCCGGCATCCTCGGCCAAATCAATCATCTTCTTATTGAGCACACCGCGGGAAATAGACCAAATAGCCTCTCCCTCCTTCCCATATTTCTGGTAGTATTCTGGCTGCCCCACCACATGCATGGCCCGCTTATCCAAAGGAATACCAATTTTTCGTATTTCACTAGCGATACCAACTTCCTGCAAAGCGTTCCATCCCCTATTGCTCATGGCCAAGTTTATAGAACGACCGGAAAATTCGATATTCCTAATATCGGGCCGTCTATCAAAAACGGTAATCTCATGACCATGTTTACGTAGATATATAGCAAGTAGCGAACCTACGAGACCAGATCCAATAATGGCAATATCCTTTTTATGTTGCGGCATACGTCCGGGATTAATACAAGTTAGGTAACGAGCTACAAAAATAACAAATATAAAGCGACGGATAACGCCAAAGAACCACCTAGATGGCACAGATTTTATTAGTTTTGTTGTTTGTATTGTTTAACTTTTGTATATTTTTGATAAACAAAATATATTTAGTTTGAAACATTTCGATTCTTCCACCCTTACCGAGCTTCCTAGCCGGTACCGCGCAAATTTGATTAACAGCGTTACGGGCTATAAGTCCTGTAACCTTTTGGGTACCATTGCACCAACAGGAAATACCAATCTCGCTATATTTAATTCGGTCGTACATATTGGCAGTAATCCTGCTTTGTTGGGATTTATCCTTAGACCCCTGACCGTAAAACGCGATTCCTATAACAACTTTAAAACAGCTGGCTATTTTACGGTAAACCAAGTTTCGGAGTCTATTATAAAGCAAGCGCACCATACCTCGGCAAAATATGAGGAAAATGTCTCGGAGTTTGATAAAAGTGGCCTTACGGAAGAATTCTTAGATGGTTTTGAAGCGCCTTATGTCTCCGAAAGTGCCATAAAAATAGGCTGTACCTATCGTAACGAATATGAAATAGAAGAAAATGGATGCTTGTTGATTATAGGTGCTATCGAACATATCTATATTCCAGAGGAGATTATTACGGAAGACGGATGGGCGAATTTAGAGAAAACAAATGCCATTAGCGCTGTTGGTATCGACGGTTATGCATTCCCAAAAATAGTAGAGCGTTTGTCATATGCCAGGCCAGAGGAACCTAGCAAATCTATTTTAGATGGCGCATAAAAAGCCAAACCTACCTCGTAAGGTTTGTTGCGTTTGTGGACTACCGTTTACTTGGCGAAAAAAGTGGGAAAAGAATTGGGAAGAGGTCAAATATTGCAGTGAAAAATGTAGGAGAAATAAATAATGGGCGGAAGCAGAAGTAAATGTTAGGCAATTGTTATTGGCCGCATGGTATGCACCAATAGTTAAGCCATTAGGCATCTTGCCAAGGCTTACATGAGGTCTTCCCCACGAAAAATTGGCAAAAAGCGAACAGCCTTTAATGATTTTTGAATTGAACACAATTTCAATACGTAAAGCAAAGAGATGACAAATTTAGTTTGGTTTAGGAACGATTTACGAGTAGCGGACAATCCAACACTTACCGCAGCTAGTGAAGGCACTAAAGTAATAGCTGTATATTTTTTTAATCCAAAGCATTATGAAACGACAAAATATGGCTTTAAGAAAACCGAAAAATTTCGTGCCACCTTTCTTCTGGAATCCGTAGCTGAATTGAAAGCGAATTTAGAAAAACTAAACATTAGCCTTTTAGTATTCCATGATAAACCGGAGAATATACTTCCAGATATTATAAAATCAGAATCCGTAAGCCATATTTTCTTGCAAAAAGAATGGACTCGAGAAGAAAATCTAGAGCTGTTTCATGTCGTTAAAAATATTCCTGCTGCTGTAGAAGTACACGAAACCTACAACCAGTTCCTATTTCATCCAGAAGATATTCCATATCATAACTATAGTCAAATACCGGAAGTATTTACGGGCTTTAGAAAGAAATGTGAAAAATACACTGCGGTTAGGCCTCTTTTGCCCATTCCCAAAATATTTCCAATAGAGAACTTACTAACAAACATTCCCAAAACACCTACCTTAAAGACTTTAGGGTTCAAGGACTTTGAATCAGATTCTCGATCAGCATTTCCTTTCAAGGGTGGGGAACAACAGGCATTGAAGCGTATACAGCACTATTTCTGGGAAAGCAAAAAACTAGCCTATTATAAAAAAACTAGAAACGGTCTGGTTGGTACGGACTACAGTTCCAAACTATCCGCTTGGTTGGCAAACGGAAGTGTGTCGCCACGAACTATTTATTGGGAGGTAAAACGATTCGAGCAGGAAGAAGTTAAAAATCAAGATACCTACTGGCTTATTTTTGAACTGATCTGGCGCGATTTCTTCAAATACATCTCCCTTAAACATGGGAACGCTATTTTTCTACAAGGTGGAATATTGGAAAAAGAGTATGAGTGGACATATTCCGAAGACAATATGCAAAAATGGGTCAATGGAACTACCCCAGAGCCATTCGTGAATGCCAATATGAAGGAAATAGCAGCTACAGGCTGGATGAGTAATCGCGGTAGACAGAATGTAGCTAGTTTCTGGTCCAAGGAATGGCAGCAAGATTGGCGTTACGGAGCTGCCTATTTTGAGAGTATGCTTATAGATTATGACGTACACAGTAATTGGGGTAATTGGATGTATAATAGCGGTGTAGGGAATGACCCCAGAGACCGTAAATTCAACATTGCGCGTCAAGCGGATATGTATGACGCACAGGGTAAATTTCAACGTTTATGGTTGCAGGACACATTATTTTAACCTAGCCTAGAACGTAGAACCAAAATATAATCAGAAATGAAAACGTTACGACTCATATTAGGAGATCAGCTCAATCAAAAACATTCTTGGTTTCAATCCGTAGATGATGATATCACCTATATTATGGCAGAAATGCGACAGGAGACAGATTATGTAAAGCATCATATCCAAAAAGTAGTCGCCTTCTTTTCAGCGATGCGTAGTTTTTCTGATGATCTATCTTCCAAAGGACACCAATTTATTTACCTAAATATTACCGATAAACATAACCCCCAAGACCTCGAAAAAATAATTAGAAAATACATTAGCGAGACCAAAGCTGAAAAATTTGAGTATCAATTACCGGACGAATACCGATTGGACCAACAGCTTAAGCAAATTTGTTCAAATTTAGAAGTGAAGACAAGCACGGTTGACACAGAACATTTTTACACGGAACGGTACGAACTCAAGAGCTTTTTTAAAGGAAAGAAGCAACTCATCATGGAGTCCTTTTACCGCATGATGCGAAAGAAGCACGATGTTATGATGGTTAATGGTCAACCGGATGGAGGTAAATGGAACTACGACCAAAGCAATAGAAAAAAATGGAAAGGCACCCCAGAAATTCCGCATGAACGCGGATTTAGAAAAGATGTCTCACAAGTGCTGAAAGGGATTAAAGATGCCGGGGTAGAAACTTTTGGGGAAATAGAGGCCAAGAACTTTAGTTGGCCCACAAGTAGGGCAGATTGTTTATCCGTGTTACGTTATTTCTGTAAGGAATTGTTAGTCCATTTTGGAGACTACCAGGATGCGATGCATACCAACGAAAAATACTTATTTCATTCACGTGTATCTTTCGCTATGAATGCCAAAATTCTATCTCCAAAAGAAGTAATTGACGCTGTATTGGAGCATTACTACGAGAACACGAATGAAATTCACATATCACAAGTGGAAGGTTTTGTTCGACAAATATTGGGATGGCGCGAGTACATGCGTGGTATCTATTGGAAAGAAATGCCTGAATACGGCGACTTGAACAAGCTAGAAAACCATAATTCCCTGCCCGACTTTTTCTGGACTGGAAAGACCAAGATGAACTGCCTTAAACATGCCGTTGGCCAGAGCCTTACGGATGCTTATGCACATCATATACAAAGGCTTATGATTATTGGCAATTACGCCCTATTGACGCAAATTGATCCAAATGAAGTAGATGCCTGGTATCTAGGTGTCTACATAGATGCCATAGAATGGGTAGAAATTACCAATACGAGAGGTATGAGCCAGTTTGCAGACGGTGGTATCGTAGCCACAAAACCTTATGTAAGCAGCGGAAACTACATCAACAAAATGAGTAATTATTGTGGCGGTTGTGCCTATAAGCATACCGAAAAACTAGGAGAAAATGCCTGCCCCTTTAATGCGCTTTATTGGAACTTTTTAGATGAAAAAAAAGAACATTTCAAGAATAATAACCGCATGGCCATGATGATGAATTTATTAAAGAAAAAGGATGAAAATGAACTACATGAGCTCAGGGATAGAGCTCAACAAATCATAGCCAACCCTGATCAATATTAGAACTTTAGGTGAAAAGTAGTTCTTCCAACTCCATTCGTTAACGCTATTATTAAAACGTTTACTACATGGTTTAAGATACAGACGGTTTGATTATAAAGTGTCCAGAGATTTTCGCATAAATTATGTTGAGGATGTACCAACCGCTACCATATGCCTTAGTACCAGTGGATCTCAAGAAATAATATTGATTTGTTAACCTACCGGAAGAAAATGTAGCGGTATAAAATGACTCCAGTAGTTATGGTACACAAAATAAACATATTGGTATTCATTAAACACAAAAAAACCTTTGTAAACAAAGGTTTTTTTTATGTTCTAACTTTTAGTTATTTCTATTCTAATATACCATCTACAATACCGTATGCTATAGATTCTTCGGCATTCATCCAATAGTCCCTATCAAAATCCTTTAAGACTTTTTCAAATTTCTGACCACAATTATCAGCCAATAGCTGGGCACTTAATTCTTTGGTCTTAATAATTTCTCGCGCTTGTATTTCTATATTGGATGCCTGGCCCCTAGCACCCCCACTTGGTTGGTGAATCATTACCTGAGCGTGTGGCTGTATAAAACGTCTCCCTTTTTTCCCTACGGACAATAGAATAGACCCCATGGACGCAGCTAAACCGGTACAAATAGTAGAAACGGGACTTTTTAATGCTTTTATGGTATCGTACATCGCAAAACCCGAGGTTACATAACCGCCTGGGCTATTAATATATAATTGAATTTCCTTATTGTTTTGCAAATCCAAATACAACAATCTATCTATCACATGTTTGGCAGAATCATCATCTACCATGCCCCAAAGAAATACCTTTCTTTCCTCTAACATTTTTTCATCGATAGTCTCTTGTATCTTGCCTTTTTTAGAGCTCATAATTCATTTTATTTTTGAATTTCAAAATTAGTGAAATAATTAATAAAGATATAATCAGTTGTACTTGGTTTAAGAAAAAACATTAGTCGTCTAGCGCTACGGTATTATCGGTTATCTTTTTAATCGGTACTACAATTTTTCCCTTTTTGGTTTTTACTACCATGGAGATATGGTCAATAGCCTCGATTTTCCCCTCTACATCCATAAATCTAATCGTATCACCAACCTCATAAATCTTTCTAGTGTAAAAAGTACGTAACAAATCTCCAACAATTTCTTTTGATCCTAATCCAAGGGCTAAGGAAAAAGCCAAAAGGAAAGCTCCTAAAACAAGGCTAAAATTACTGGTAATGATTTCTGTATCTACACCAGCTTGATTTAGTGCCGTAATGGATACAAAAAAAGTAATCAAGTAAAAAATGGCACCGCTAACCATTTTTATTCCTCCAACACCAAGAGACTCCATTAGCTTGATTACGGCTTTTTTCACAATCGTTGCCAAATAGAGGCCTCCTATAAGAATTAATAATGCACTTATTAAGGTTGGTAGGTATCCAAAAAGAGAATAAATAGCATCAGAAATGGCTTGCAATCCTAATAATTGGGCCAATACTACAGTAAATATTAATATCAGTAACACTTTTACCGTATTCAAAATGACCTTTAGCAAATCAATTGACAATTGCTTATTACCAAAGAGTTTAGTATCGGCTACGCGTTGGGACAGCACATCTATCTTAGCCGCCTTTAGCATCCTTTTCAATATAAAAAGTACTAGCTTTATAAGCAACCAAGCAATAAGCAGACCAAGTAGTCCAAGTATTATTTGTGGTATCATCTGGGTTGCAGATGCTATTAACCCACCAAAACTATCGGTTAAAGTATCCTGTAATTCACTGAGTGTTTTCATGTAACGATTATTTATTTTTAGTAGTAGTTTTCAAAAGTCCAGTAATCAACGAGGCATAATCTTTAGTGAAGAGAGTAGCCATTTCCATAATCAGCTTCGCCATAGCCACATCGTTCATCACTTTTTGACGTAATTCTGGTGGAACATCCTTTAGATCTCCCTGAAGCCTCTCAAACGGATTTATTTTTCTTTCTGACATTTAGGGTAATGAATTATAGGTTTCTATTACTCTAGCTTTCGCACGTTTCAATCTCATTTTAACAGCACTACTTCCTAATTCCATAATGGACTCAAGCTCTTTTATAGAAACACCGTCCTGATACTTTAACAGCAACAAGGTCTTCTCTTCTGGTTCAATAAGCTCTAAGGCCCGTTTTAATTTTTCTACTTGTAAGTCCAGTAAACTTTCATCTGTAACCTCTACCGAAAGTTTATACTCCGTATCCTCAATAGTACTCGCTTTGTCACTTATTTTTCTTCCCTTATCCCTATTTACATAATTAACACAAAAATTATAGGTAAACGAATACAGCCATGTAGAAAACTTGGATTTTCCTTTGAACGAACCTAATTTTACAAACAACATCAAGAAAATATCCTGAGTTAAATCCTCGGCCTCTTTTTGGGATTTCGCAAAGCCATAACATTTGTTATACACCATTTTTGCGTACCTGTCATAAAGTACACCAAACATAGTAGAGTCCTTTTTCTCAACAATTTTTTTTACAAGCTCCGCATCGGATATGTCTTTAAAAGGGTCATCAGAATCCAATTTGGTTTTGAATTGGTTACTAATGATAATTAGACACAATTTTCTTAAGAAGGTCACTATCAGGCTTTTTTAGAACTACGCAAAAATAGGTCAAAGAATCAGCAATCTATATATTTGTGTAAAATTACAAATAGATATGAAAAAGATTTTAGTTGTTTGCTTGGCTACACTTAGCCTAGCTTTTGGTTGTAAAGAACAACAGAAAGCCCCTGAAGAGAATATTGAACCCGTGGTGAAGGAAATGAATATTCCTTACCAAGTAGCCAACGCCAATGGCTTTGCCAATTGGGCAAAAGTAAATAACATTACTTTCACCTTTAATGTAGACCGCAACGCATCACATTTTGAGCGTACTTGGTCCTGGGCACCGAAGACAAACGATGTTATTTTTATGACACGGGAAGATACTGTTGCCTATAACAGAAAAGCGGTAGATACCATTCTTGCCAAAACAGATGCCGGGTTTATCAATGATAAATTCTGGTTATTAGCACCCTATCAGCTTGTTTGGGATGAAAACGGATATACCTATGAACATGAAACTACATCAACCGCACCAATATCCCAAAGGCCTATGCAAAAACTAACGATTGTTTACGGCAACGAAGGTGGGTATACCCCAGGAGACGCATACGATTTTTATTTTGAAGACGATTTAATACTTAAAGAATGGGCCTTTAGAAAAGGAAATCAAGAAGAACCAAATATGGTGACCACTTGGGAAGGGTACAAAAATGTCGAAGGGCTAAATATTGCAACGATGCACCAAAGAACAGATGAAGATTTTAAACTTTTCTTTACAGAAATAACGGTGGACTAATACTTCAGTAGGTTTCGTGTTTTTCAATTTTACATTCGTGAGCTGGGGTAGGATAATTATAGTTGAATATATCTTGGTTTAATTTTAGTGTTTTTAAACTACTTATGACCAAAAATCTACTATTGGTTTTAATTTGCGGTGTATTTAGCGGTTACAGCCAACAATCGCATTCTGGTATTGTGGTTGCAGCAAATGGTAAGGAACCGTTAGAATTCGTATCTGTTTTCAACCGTACAGATGATACGGCCACTAATGAAGACGGGCGGTTTAACTTTTCCTCGAAATTAGATTCCGTTTTCTTTTATAGCCCGGGTTATGAAAAATTAGAAACTACATTTAGCACATTACGGGATACAATTTACTTACAAAAAAACATCGTTAACCTAGATGAAGTAGTTGTAACCAATGCAAAAACGATTCTTCAGCGGATAAAAGATTCTATACACCGTAATTATCTTTTAACTCCCCACACCGAAACCTTTTTCATTAGGGCTTTGCTTAGGCGAAACGATACTATTGTACGCCTACAGGACATGCAAGGCAAGGTAAAACGAAAAACATCCCTCTATACCGGCGACTTGGAACTGTATAAAAATGATTATGAGGTAGAAGTATTACAAATGCGGCAAGTTGGCATAAAAAAAGACCAAAATAATGTCTATTTTATTTTTCCCTCCTTCTTTAGGATTTTTAGTGAGTTCGTACGAATAAATGCCATGGGGCCAGATTTTGAAGTAACAGAAAATCCTCTGGAGAACACCAATGACATCAATGTAACGTTTACCTATGGAGATGGAAAAAATACAGGACTACAATACGGTGAATACCTTATCAATGAAAATGACAATGCGATATTATCGTTTAATGTAACCGTTGTTCCGATCCTACCTGAATCCAAACAGAACGAAACTCAATATGACCGCACTACACGTTTGGAGAGTGCTACCTTTTTTAAAAAAGAAACCTCGTCCGACCGGTATTATATTAATTATGCCAAACAGAAAGCTACAATAAGTACCAAGCGAAAAGAACATTCAAAGGCAACAGTATTTGAAATAGAGCTTATCCTACACACTACAAATCCTTTTACTTCTGCTAATGTTAATAGCAACGTGAACGAACACAAGGATATTTTCAAACTAAAAATCCCTTATAACGAGGCGTACTGGCAAGCGCAAAATCAATTGTTGCTAACGGACGAAATGTTGGAGTTCCTTGCTAGATTAAATGATGACAATACCGAGTTTAAAATCCGAACAAATTTGGATTGAACTTTTTACAGTTTTTAAAACTGATTAAGTACGATTCGCTTGCTTCTTCTTTAGGGCCACCGTAATTCCTAAAATAATGACCGCACATCCTAGTAGCGCCACAAAACTGGATTTTAACGATGAAGTTTCTGCCAAGAACCCTAGAATAGGCGGGGCACATAGAAATCCTGCGTAACCCGTACCAGCAATAAAGGCAATGCCTTGGGATGAATCCACACCTTTTACATTACCTCCAATTCTAAAAACTTCCGGTATCATTACGGAAAATCCTAAGCCTCCAAGAGCAAATCCTGCGATGGCCAAATAGGTATTTTCCGTTAATACCAATCCATATCCTATCAAGGATAGGATTGTTCCTAGCGCAATCATCTTTACGGAACCTAGTTTCTCACTCACCGCATCGCCCAGAAAACGTCCTAAGGTCATGGTAATCTGAAAACCTAAAAAACCAGCTCCCCATAGCGCTTCGGGTGCAATACTTACTTCCTTTAAATAGAGGCCGCTCCAATCTACGATAGCCCCTTCGCTTCCCATAGCAATAAAGGATATTAATCCCAACAAAAACAAAGGTTTAAACAACTTTAGACTAAAGCCTTCAGTTTCTTCTTTGGCAGCCAAAACATCAATAAATCGCTTATAGAACATAACATTGACTAGTAAAACTAAAGCAACCGCCAAGCCCATGTGTAATACGGGATTACCTAACGGACCTATCAAAAAACTACCAATTCCAGCAAGGACACCACCCAAACTAAAAAACCCGTGGGAGGCCGACATGAACTTTACCCTATCCTTTTTTTCTACCTCTGTCACTAAGGTATTCATAGAAATATCCGTAAACCCGTTAGACGCTCCGAATAAGAAAAGAGCACCCATTAAGGCGTAATAGTTAGGAGCCAATAACGGCAACATGGCCGCAGCACAACTCAACAATACCCCATAAAAGGTGGCCTTGCCCACGCCTAACTTATTAACAATAGCAGATGCAAACGGAAAAACGGTAAACACGCCCAGCGACAAGAAAAAGATGGCAAAACCAAGTTCCGACTTGTCAATAGCTAAGGATTCCTTTACCTGAGGAATATAAATAGCCCATGTGCCAAATAGAATATTAAGGCTCGCGAAGACCCATGAAGGACCAAAATAATTGGCGTTGGTTAGTATTAAACGTAATGATTTCATTAGCTAAAAAAGCTTTGGATGTATTTATGGCCGGAGTTAGCCTCCTAAATAATTTTCATCCGCAAATGTAATACAGAAGAGTGCTATTTGGATAAAATACCTTGTTTTAAAATTTGTCCAAATCGATACATATCCTCATAGGAGCAATAGAATGGTGCGGGCGCCAAACGAATAACATTGGGCTCACGCCAATCTGTAATTACGCCATTTTCCATTAGGTAGTTGAACAAGGCTTTTCCTTCGCCATGTAAAAAAACAGAGAGTTGGCAGCCTCTATCCGTTGGTGTAATAATTTCAAATGAACTATCTACCTCGGTATCTATTTCCTTCAAAATAAATTCAAGATATGCCGTAATTTTATTTCTTTTTTCAATTAGCCTTGGCATTCCAACCTCTTCAAATAATTCTAGCGAGGCCAAATATGGTGCAACTGACAGTATAGGGGCATTACTAACTTGCCAGGCATCTGCATTTTCCATAGGTTCAAACTCAGGTTTCATTAAAAACCGAGTGTCCTTTTTGGTTCCCCACCATCCCTCGAAACGCGGAATATCTTTTCTGTTCAAGTATTGTTGGTGAATATAAATGCCTGAGGCATTACCTGGTCCACTGTTCATATATTTATAGCTGCACCATGCGGCAAAATCTGCTCCCCAATCGTGTAGTTTTAGTTCAACATTACCTACACCATGGGCCAAATCCCAACCTACATTGGCACCAACAGCTTTACCGGCTTTAGTAATCGCTTCCATATCCAGGACCTGCCCATTGTAGTAGTTAACACCACCCACAAGCACTAGTGCCAACTCATCCCCTACCTCATCAATTTTGTCCAAAAAATCTTGGGTTCGCCAAGAATGTTCCCCGTCCTGTTTTTTAACTTCTACAATGGTGGTTTTTGGGTCTAATCCGTGGAAGCGAGCCTGACTTTGCAACATATACTGGTCACTGGGAAATGCTTTCTCTTCGCAAATTATCTTGTATCTTTTGGCGGTGGGTGTATAAAAAGAAACCATCAGTAGATGCAGGTTTACCGTTAAGGTATTCATTACCGACACCTCTTCCGGTAGGGCACCTACAACTTTAGCTAAAGGCTCGGCCAAACGTTCATGGTAGTCCCACCAAGGTTTTTCGGCATAAAAATGGCCTTCAACAGCCAACTGAGCCCAGTCGTCCATGACATCATCTACATATTTTTTGGTACGCTTGGGCTGCAGTCCCAAGGAGTTTCCAGTAAAATAGATGACATCTTTCCCATTGATTTTTGGAAAATGAAATTCGTTTCTATACGTATGTAACGGATCTTCTTTGTCCAGTTCTTGAGCAAAAGAAAGTGTATTTTCAAATGTCATAGCCTAATTTTTATGTAAAAATAGTCATCTGGCCGCAAAGAAGCATCAAAGTCGGTATAATGAAGATTCATTCTCCACTGACCCAGCGCATTTCTACAATGTGCTTTTTAAATCCTACCTTTTCATAAGCACGTAAGGCCGCAGTGTTTTCATCGTAGACCGTAAGTCTAATTTCCGAAAGTCCTCTGGTAGTAGCCCAATCTTTAAGCGCAAATAGTATTTTACCATTTAGCCCGTGACCCCTATATTCTGGTAGGGTAAACATATAGCCCAAATAGGCGTAATTGGCATGGTTCAGATAAGGTTTTGCAGTTTTTTCCAAACCATAGCCGCAACTCACAATTTCATTGTTGTGCGTCGCTACCAAGACCACAGCTTTGGTATTATTAATTAAAGCTCCTAAATCATAGTAAGAAATAGGATCTTGTGCCAATGTCTCGTCAAACGGGCGTTCTGCTTTAATAATACCCTGCTCTAGTCCTTTTAAAACATCCAAATCGGCTGTTGTTGCTTTTCTAATCTGTATATTCATAAGGTTTCCAAAGCTATAAAATAATGTATTAATCGGTACTTTTGCAAAAAGAAACCCATGCATTTTCTCTCCACCCTACTAGAAGATTATATTACAGATAATTCTCAGTCCGAACCCGAATTACTGACAGCGCTAGTGCGCGAAACGCATTTAAAAGTAATACAACCCAGAATGCTTACCGGTCATTTTCAGGGTAGGGTGCTAAGCTTGTTGTCTAAAATCATCAATCCAAAGTATATATTGGAAATAGGCACCTACACAGGATATTCCGCTTTATGCTTAGCAGAAGGATTACAGGAGAATGGAGAACTGCATACAATAGATGTAAATGCAGAGCTGTGGGACATTCAGCGAAAGTATTTTGATAAAAGCGGGTATGGTGAACGCATAATTCAGCATACAGGAAACGCCCTAGACCTAGTGCCTAAACTTAACAAAACGTTTGATTTGATTTTTATCGATGCAGAAAAAAAGGACTACCTAAACTATTTAGACATGATACTGCCCCACACGAAATCCGGTACCGTAATCCTCTCGGATAATGTGCTATGGTCTGGGAAAGTAATAGAGCCGTTAGATGCTAAGGACAAAACGACCAAAATAGTATTAGAATACAATGAAACGCTTGCCAGTCATTCTTTGCTGGATACCGTACTACTGCCTATTCGTGATGGCTTAACCCTAAGTAGGGTAAAATAAGTCTATTGTGCAACCAATAAAACAAAAAGGCGGAAAGCGTACCCACCAACGCTCCGACGATTAAATCTATTGGAAAATGAACGCCAACATAAATTCTGCTTGTAGCAAACAAAAATGGCCAAAGGTAAAAAACAGGAACCCATTTAAATTTGTTCCTCAACAGTAGCACTACCATTGTGGTAATTGAAAACGATGAGGATGCATGGCCAGAAAAAAAGCTATAGCCTTTAGAGCTTTGTAATATTCTTATAAAACTGTTAATCTGCAAATCATTATTAGGTCTTAACCTCGCAACAATTTCCTTTGTTAAATCTGTAAGGGTAAGCACAAAAAAGAATAAAACGAGAACAGCTAGTATACTGTACAATGCCTGTTTTTTAGGAAAGGCTTTAAAGAATAAAAAAACGAATAAAAGAAATAAGGGAATCCAAGTGGATATGGTAGTAACCGTAGACCAGAATAAGTCGTATTGCTCTATACCAAGGCTATTTAAATAAATGAACGTTTCCCTGTCCCAGTCTAATAACTTTTGGACCATGGATTACTTCCGTTTAATAGAACCCGCAGCATCACCAATACTTTTACCAATATCACCAAAACCTTTTTTAACATCTTTGGCAATTCCGGTATCTATGCTACTTTTTACGTCATCGATATCTTTCTGGATATCTGTTATGACACTGGTATCTATTCCTTGTTTATCCGCACTTTTCTGAATTTCACGTTTAATGTCATCGGTTGCATCGCGCAACTGCCTCATGCCTTTACCAAGGCCTTTTGCTATGCCTGGGATTTTATCGGCACCGAAAACCATCACCACTATAAACATGATGAAAAATATCTCACCCCCGCTTATGAATAAAAAATGTGTTGACATCATACTACAAATATAAACAAGTTTCTTATCGGAATAAAAAAAGCCCCGTTGATTAACGAGGCTTTTTAAAAGAATTAAGATTTACTATTTTCCCTTCATCTTTTCCTTGAAAGAATCAAATTCATTTTGACCCTCCTTCTTGGGCCAAGAATTGTTTGTAGTATCAATATCGGCTGTTTCCAATTTAGGATCGACAATGACTCCTTTTAGTTCGGTTGCTGAAGAAATAACAACCTTAACTTCCTTATCGTTCTTTCTCCAAATTTCAGCAGGATAGGTTATATTTTCCACCGTTCCATCAGCATAGGTATACTCTACGATTAAAGGCATTGGTATTCCTCCTGGTTTGTTGTACGTAACTTCATAAAAATACTTTGGCTCTTTTACCGCCGCTCGTTCTGCTGCGGTCATATTGTCCATCATAAATTCTTTTAACGATTGTGAACTTTCCGAGGGCGATTTTCCTTTTAAATTTACATCAAAATCCTCGCTTTCTTCATCTGCCAAATATACCATTGGGGGAAGATCTGCCTCGGTCATGTTTCGTGCAGCCAAATACTCTTGCATTTTTTTGCTAGGTTTATCGCTTACATAGTATTTTTTGATACCCTCTACACCTATATCTACATAATCTGTAGTATAGAACCATCCTCTCCAAAACCAATCTAAATCCACCGCAGAAGCATCTTCCATGGTTCTAAAGAAATCTTCAGGTGTTGGATGCTTAAACATCCATCTTTGGGCGTATGTTTTAAAGGCATGGTCAAAAAGCTCCCTACCCATGACCGTTTCTCTCAAAATATTCAATGCGGTTGCTGGTTTACCGTAGGCATTTGGTCCTAATTGATATACATTTTCGGGATTGGACATTATCGGTGATATCGTACTCTGATCACCGCTCATATAAGGTACAATTTTGGCAGGTGCACCCCTTCTCGAAGGGTAGGCATCGTTAGGAGCAACGGCCTCTGGAAATTCTTCACCAAATTCCTGCTCTGCTACATACTGCATAAAGGTATCCAAACCTTCATCCATCCAACCCCATTGACGCTCATCGGAATTGACGATCATTGGAAAAAAGTTATGACCTACTTCATGAATAATCACACTGATCATCCCATATTTTACACGATCAGAGTACGTACCATCTTCGTTAGGCCGTCCGTAATTCCAGCAAATCATTGGATATTCCATTCCTTGATTTTTAGCATGAACAGATATCGCCTTTGGATATGGATAATCAAACGTATGTGACGAATAAGACTTTAAGGTGGCAGCTACCGCCTTTGTAGAATACTCTTCCCACAAAGGGTTGCCTTCTTTGGGATACATGGATATGGCCATTACATCTTTTGAACCAATTTTTACCGCTTGCATGTCCATGATAAACTTACGGGAGGTAGCAAAACCAAAATCGCGCACATTTTGCGCCTTCAACTTCCATGTTTTTGTTTTATTCGAAAAACCTTTTTCCAAAGCCTCTACCTCTTCTTGGCTAACGATGATTACTGGTTTATCATACGACTTCTGCGCTTGCTCGTAACGCTTCATCATTTCCTTGGTATACACTTCTTTTCTATTTTGAAGCACGCCCGTACCATCTAAAATATGATCGGCGGGTACCGTAATGTTTACTTCGTAATTCCCAAAAGGCAGTGCAAATTCGCCACTTCCCCAAAACTGATGGTTTTGCCATCCTTCAACATCACTGTAAACAGCCATTCTTGGAAAAAATTGGGCAATAACATACGCACGGTTACCATCTTTAGGAAAGTATTCAAATCCGCTTCTTGCTCTATTTACGGTATGATCTGGAATATTATAATTCCATTTTATGGAAAAAGAAAACTTTTCGCCACTTTTTAAGCCAGTGGGAAGATCTATCCGCATCATGGTGAAATTAATAGTATACGGCAAAGCTTTGCCCGCTGTATCCTTTACATAGTCAATATTAAAGCCACCATCAAAAGGTTCCCCCATATATTTTCCTGCAAAACTTCCGGGTTGTTCCGCTAGAGGAACGCCGCCGCCGTTACGTAGCGGGGCTTTTGAATCCTTGGCCCGAACATTTTGATCTAATTGCACCCATAAATAGGCTAGTTCGTCAGGAGAATTGTTCGTGTATGTAATGGTTTCTTCACCATAAATTTTAGCTTCTTTATCATCCAAACGAATATCCATTACATAGTCCGCCTGCTGTTGGTAATAATCTGGGCCAGGCGCTCCTGATGCGGAACGATAGGTGTTTGGCGTGGCGAACTCCTCATACAATTGTTTGAACTTGCTCTGGTTGTAATGTCCAGGCTCTTTTTCTTTTTGTCCTTCTTCTTGTGCAACGGCAACCGCTGCGAAGAGGAATAAAATAGACGCAAAAGCGTATTGAATTTTTTTCATTTTATGTGTAATTATTTAATGTTGGGAAATTAAAGTTTTTCAAAGGATTTCTTAATATCTGTTACAAATTTAACATTCCTTTAGTATCGGATTTTAGCAGTACAAAACTTTTCTTGTTGCCGTCTATGTTAAAATGCACTACATTTTGTTGCTCATCGAACAGATCCGTCAGAATTTCATTTTCTACTCCTATCGAAATCACATTTTGGAGGTCAATGTTAGGAACTTCAACGTAGAGAATCACAACATCCGTTTCGTACTTTTTACCAAGTAGGGTGTAATCCGCAGTTTTACCATTGCGCGTAATGCGGAACTTGGAACGCACATACTTTTCAAGGTATTCTTGATCCACGGTAGATTCGTCTTCAGTCCCAAGTACGGCATCAATACCATAGCGCTCCTTTAACACCGTATTCATGTCATCCACAAAAACCCTAGTGGTTATTTGTAATGCATTATCCTTTTGGGAGTATTTTATATTGGTAACGCTGATATAAAACTTGTGTACCGTTCCAAAGGCAAACAAGGGCAGTAAAAACAACAAGAGAATTTTTTTTATTTTCATCTTTAAAACTATATCATTCAAAGAGCAAACTGTGTACCAAAGATAGGAATTACTCCAAATTATTGTTTTTCCTATAGGCCCTACTTCGCTTTTCCATATACGACCATATCCGTAACACGTCGTGGGCATCTACCAAAGACTGAAACTCACTATCTATTTCGCAGAAATACAGGAAATCATCAATTTTTGTCTCCGGTATACCAAGCTTGGTGCTATATAGGGAATCGGCATAAAACTCACGAACCCGTTCCGTTCTATCGTATAATGTATTGCGTGCTACCCGCTCTTTTAACATCTTGGTACGGCCCGAAATTGCATTTAACAGTGGTGTAACCGGTAACAAACCACCTCCGGAAGTTGCCTCGTAAAGCTCCCGTTCAGATTTTGTTGGAATACGCACATGGGCATTGGGAAGACCTAATGATTCTGCGCTTACCACTGGGTCCGTTTTAATAATCAGAATGTCTTTGGAAATATCTCCGGTAAGGTTGTAGGGAGTAACTACAACCTCATCGAGCTCCGTTAACTCATCCTCCAAGGGAACGGACACCAAATTACTTTCCAGCATTTCCTGGGTAACTACCATTACTTTTTTCTTGAATTGTACAGCGGAAAATACCAGGGTATCATTAAGGGTAACAGTAATTGCAAAAAACCCGTTGTTATTGGTAATCGTGGCTTTGTTCAAAGTGATATTCATTACATGGGTAGCTGCCACATCGCCGTCCGAACTAGTTACTTTTCCTTCCAAAGTTTTATTAGGTACCACTTGGGAAAAACCATAAGTTCCTACAAAACATAGGACGTAAAACAACCTACTCCTCATTCAGCTCCGCTAGAAAAGTTTTGCTGTGGTTAACTAATGCATCTATTAACTGAAATTCGTTCTCTTTTTTAAGTAGGGTCGTTGCCGGCATTTTGGTGTCACAATAGAACAAAAAAGCATCGATTTTATCTTGTGGCAATTTTAGATCTACTACAAAAAATTGGTCATCATATACCTGTCTAAGTACTTGACTAACCTTCAGTTTTGGACCTTCTTCCGGTAAAATATCCTTTGATTTGAATAATGCCCTAAAAATATTTGCAAAATTAAGACCGTTCTGCATTCCCCTATCCAAATCGGACATTGCTACGTTTTCTACTTCCGTTTCCCGGTCAATTTCATACTCGAAGCCTTTAAATTCCTCATTTTTAACCTTTAAGTAACTTTCTGGATCATCAGGTGTAATCACTACTTCGTCCAACTCGGTCACCTTTTCATTTACCGTAACCACTAGCCGGTTTTTATCAAGGAGTTCTTGGGTAATGCCTACCAATTTATATTGGTAGTTTACCGCCGTAAACGCCAACTCGTCTCCAACCCTGACTTCAATTGCAAATTCACCTTGTTCATTGGTAATGGTTGCTTTTTCGGATGTCGTGTTAATAACATACTCATTGGCTACAGGAATATTCTGGTAAATTACTTTACCCATGAGTAGCCTTCGGTCATTGTCTTGGGCTCTTACAATGGAAGCGGACATAACCAAAAGGAACGCGAGCAGGATTTTCGTTGTTTTCATCTAATAGTATTACTATTTGCTTAATAATCTCTAAAGAAAAGCTATGTTACGATCTTTTAAAAGCAGGCAACAATAAACTTTTGTTAATTTCCGAATAGTTACTCAATATCGCTAAAAAAATGCGTCCTATTTTACAGTACCAGAAAAAACGAACTCCATTCAACGATTTTTGTCTTCACTTTATCCTAAAGGTATAATATTTTAAAGGCTATTCTTAAATTGGCATAGAGATAATCTTATTTTTGTCTTCCTGCTATTTTTAAAGCTAAAACACCTCATTATGAAACCAATAGTCATTTTAGCACTGCTCCTAAGTTTGAGTTCCACTGTTGTATTTGGGCAAATAAAAATAGGAGACAACCCGCAGAATATCAATGCTTCTTCGGTACTGGAATTGGAAAGCACGAACAAGGTCTTGGTCATTACCCGCGTTACCAACGCAGCAATGGAGTCGATTACCCCACTAAGAGGCGGCGTGGTATATAATACCGATACGCAGTGTCTCCATTATTATAATGGCACGGAATGGATAAACCTCTGCGACGCGGTTAGTTTTAGCCTTACCAATGACCCTATTGAAAATATAACACGTACTATAAGCATCGTAGATAACGGTGGCACGATAAACCTAGAGGTTGCACCAAATAGCATACGTAGCGAAAATATAGTAGATGGTGGCATTAATGGGGATGATATTCAGGACAACTCCATAGGGGAAAGTAAGCTGGGGGCAGATTCCGTTAGCGCGAATGAACTTAGAGATAATTCTGTAGGTTCTACCGAGGTCATAGATGGAAGTATTACACCGGCAGATATTGCCAATTCTGGTCCAAACCAGGTGCTAACGACCGATGCAACCGGACTCGTTAATTGGGTAAACGCAAGCGATATAAGTGGCGTAGTTACCGATGTTACCACGATTACGGGCACCGGAATTGCCGGGGATGAACTTGCCATTTCTGATGCGGTGCAGAATGCTATTTCAGTAAATGCTTTAAACATTGCCGAACATATTGGAACCGACATGGATACCGATGACAGGAATGAGCTTACGGATTTGTCCTATGATGCTGCAACCAATACGCTGAGTCTTACAAGATCAGATGTAGGAACTACCGTTGATTTAGGAGGATTGAACAATGCGGGGACGGATAATCAGACCTTGGGTTTAATTGGAAATACCTTGGCTATCACTGGAGGAAACGATGTGAATTTGGCAGGTTATCTAGATAATACAGATGAACAAGTTATAAGCATAAACCCAGCAGGCACTAGAATTTCGTTGACCAATGGTGGATTTGTAGATTTACCTGCTGGCACCGTAAATACAGATAATCAACAACTAAGTATTAATCCAGCAGGAACAAGAATTTCCTTAACCGATGGTGGTTTTGTGGACTTACCTGCGGGTACTGTAGACACCGATAATCAAAGTATTACTGGTGGAGCAGTTGTTGGTAACGATTTACGTATTGACATAGAAGATGGCACATCTGGATTAATCGACATATCTTCATTAACAGTTACCGGCACCGATAACCAAAGTATTCTAGGAGGGGCCATTGTTGGAAACGATTTACGTATTGATATAGAAGACGGTGTCTCTGGAACAATTGATATATCCGCGCTAATTGCAGCTGGCACGGACAGTCAGAATTTAACTGGTGCCACTTTAAGCCCTACAAACATTCTACAAATTGACATCCAAAATGGAAACTCAACTACTGTTGATTTAAATCCGCTAGTGGGAGCAGGTACTCAAAACTTGATTAGCGTATTAACAGAAGGTGCTAGCGCTGGAAATCTTCAAATCAATGAGGTTGCAGATCCTACCTTACCTCAAGATGCAGCGACCCAAAATTACGTAGAGACGAGAATCGCAACGATTTTAGCTTCGGGAGGTGTTGACGGAGTCGTCTCTACCATAACACCCTCGGCAACAGGGTTTGACGTAACGGGAGCTAACGGGGGGTTCAACGGCGCAGTGGACCTTGACGCAACATTCGCTACCGACCTTCAGGTAACCGGTGCAATCGCAGCTTCCGCTGCCCTCGATCTTGACCAAGACGCAGGTAACGAAATCCAAGTACTATCAAACGTAGGAAACACCATTTCACTCTCGAACGGCGGCGGCGACGTTACAATTCCAGCAGGAGCTGCGGACGGAGTCGTCTCTACCATAACACCCTCGGCAACAGGGTTTGACGTAACGGGAGCTAACGGGGGGTTCAACGGCGCAGTGGACCTTGACGCAACATTCGCTACCGACCTTCAGGTAACCGGTGCAATCGCAGCTTCCGCTGCCCTCGATCTTGACCAAGACGCAGGTAACGAAATCCAAGTACTATCAAACGTAGGAAACACTATTTCACTCTCGAACGGCGGCGGCGACGTTACAATTCCAGCAGGAGCTGCGGACGGAGTCGTCTCTACCATAACACCCTCGGCAACAGGGTTTGACGTAACGGGAGCTAACGGGGGGTTCAACGGCGCAGTGGACCTTGACGCAACATTCGCTACCGACCTTCAGGTAACCGGTGCAATCGCAGCTTCCGCTGCCCTCGATCTTGACCAAGACGCAGGTAACGAAATCCAAGTACTATCAAACGTAGGAAACACCATTTCACTCTCGAACGGCGGCGGCGACGTTACAATTCCAGCAGGAGCTGCGGACGGAGTCGTCTCTACCATAACACCCTCGGCAACAGGGTTTGACGTAACGGGAGCTAACGGGGGGTTCAACGGCGCAGTGGACCTTGACGCAACATTCGCTACCGACCTTCAGGTAACCGGTGCAATCGCAGCTTCCGCTGCCCTCGATCTTGACCAAGACGCAGGTAACGAAATCCAAGTACTATCAAACGTAGGAAACACCATTTCACTCTCGAACGGCGGCGGCGACGTTACAATTCCAGCAGGAGCTGCGGACGGAGTCGTCTCTACCATAACACCCTCGGCAACAGGGTTTGACGTAACGGGAGCTAACGGGGGGTTCAACGGCGCAGTGGACCTTGACGCAACATTCGCTACCGATGCAGAACTCACAGCACTGTCCGTTAACGATGCCGATTTTGACCCGAACAACGAAATACAGTCCATTACTTCGCCAGATGGATCGATTACCGTTTCTCCTGCTGGAGTCAATGACTTTGCAATTTCTATAGGAACGATTTCTGGTGGACCTTCTGGTCTAATTGCAGCAAATAGCTTAACGCAAGGAGATATTGGCCCCGGCGCTATTGGCCCCAGCGAAATTCAGTCAGATGCTGTTTCTTCTGATGAAATTGAAGATGGAACGGTACTTAATGATGATATTGGCTTTGGAATAGCTGGTTCAAAAATAATTCCAAATTTTGTCGCTCAAGATATTATTACTACGGGAAATATAACCGGCGCTATCTTCAATGCCGCAGGAATAATAAATGCTGCAGGAGGTATAAATAGCACTGGCGCGATAAATTTAAATGGTATAGCGCTTATTCCCGACTACGTCTTCCAAAAATACTTTACAGGAACCTCAACACTAAATGACAACTATAATTTCCAAAGCCTAAAGGAAATCGAACAATTCGTAAAACAAAACCAACATTTACCGGGAGTGCAATCTGCCGCTGCGATAAAAAAACAGGGGTACTGGAATTTAGGCGAAGCCTCAAGAATCAACCTCGAAAAAATAGAAGAACTATTCCTACATACCATAGAACAGGAAAAGAAAATTAGCGCGCTAAAGCAAACTAACGAAACCATGGCTACCGAAATAGAGCTGCTCAAAACGCAACTGGAAGAAATCAAAAAAATGGTGCTAGCGACCAACAAAAACTAATGCAAAAATTGCTCTACATACTTTTTATGCTTTTGGCAGTCGGTACAGCTGCCCAAACCGCCCTATACAATACCGGCAACCTGAGCATTCACGAAAACGGTAATTTGGGCTTTCACACCAATCTGATCAACGAGGCTCCTTTCGATACCAATTTGGGCTTGGCGGGGTTCTACAGTATGGATGCACTTACCGTTTCGGGCTCGGTGGTTCCCCTATTCTATGATGTTGAAATTATGCTGGAAAACGGTCTAAACTTAAGCCTAGGAATCGATAATACGAACAACACCACCTTTATTCTAGGGGATATCATCACACCAAAAAATGAAGACGACATCTACTACAACTTTTTAGATTCGGACGGCTTTTATATTGGGGAAGGCGACCTTACCAAGGTCAATGGCTTTGCAGCGATATCCAACCAGCAGAATTTTGTTTTTCCCGTAGGAGATGACACCTATTTGAGACCGGTTACCCTAAGTTCCGAAAGCACTACCCTTTTTGCGAAATGCGCCTATTTCTTTGAGGACCCTAGCTCCCCACTTTCCTTTAACGATTCCTTTGACACCAACGAATTGGGACGTGAATTGGAGCGTGTAAGTGCGGTGGAGTTTTGGGAATTGGAAAGCGATGTGGTTTCAACCGTAAATCTCAGCTGGAATGGTAGGAGCAACATGGGCATTTTAACCGATGATAGCACCACCATTGTGCTGGCCGGCTGGAGCAAGGCCAACAATCGTTGGGAGAACTTAGGCGCAAGTTCGGTCGTAGGCAACTTGGAAGAAGGTTTTTTGACATCGCTTGCATTTGTGCCCAACGACTATGAAATCATAGGCCTTGGCGTGTCAAAAATACCTTTCGAACCCTTGGCCAAAGAAGTCCTAAGTCTAGAAAATTACTTTGTCTCCCCGAACGGAGATGGGGTAAATGACTTTTTATTTATCCCCGAATTAGAAGAATCTCCAAATAACTTCCTGCAAATCTATGACCGTTATGGATTAAAAGTTTTTGAAATGCAAAACTATACAAATGAATTCAGTGGCTTTTCCAACCTAAACAATGTGCCCTTTAACAAAGAAATAGGTCTCCCGAGTGGTGTCTATTTTTATACCCTTTTTATGGTGGAGGCAAATTTAAACTACCAAGGCTTTCTCTATTTGGCACGGTAATCTTTTCGTCCGCATTTTCTCGGAAAGGTCTAAACCATCTTGACTTAATTTTCACACTTTAATTGTCCTTACGGTCAATTCGCGCTATTTCCTGATAGTTAAAAAGCAAAAAAAACCGCTGAATAGATTACACCCCTCACTTCCCAACAGATTTTAAGGGTTATACAACATAAAGTACGATGCCCCATAATCCTACCCTATTTTTGTGGACATTAACCTACTTAGCTATACCCCAATGGTTTTAAGAAAAATTTTAGTTCTTTTTATAATATTCGCTTCATTGTCTCTACAGGCGCAGGTGAAAATTGGTCAAAACCCAAATTCAATTGATTCTGCCTCTATAGTAGAATTGGAAAGTACGGACAAAGCTTTTGTACTTACACGGCTAACTACAACGCAAATGCAAGCGATTGCTCCTTTAAACGGAGCTCTAATTTACAATACAGATACGAATTGCGTGCATTATTTTGATGGTGCTGCATGGAACAACCTATGTTCAAGTGCACAAGCAGGCACGTTCACTTTCGTTGATAATAATGATGGAACCTTTACTATAAATTACAGTGATGGTACCTCATTTACGTCTTCAGATTTAACAGGACCACAAGGACCGCAAGGCGAAGTAGGTCCTCAGGGAATTCCTGGGGCGATAGGAGACAAAGGCGAAACTGGTGATAAAGGTGAAACCGGAGACAAGGGCGAAGTTGGTAACAAAGGAGAAACTGGAGACAAAGGTGAAACTGGAGACAAAGGTGAAACCGGAGACAAAGGCGAAGTCGGTGACAAAGGTGAAGTCGGTGACAAGGGACTAACTGGAGATAAAGGACTGACTGGCGATACCGGAGATAAAGGTGAGGTTGGAGATAAAGGCGAAACTGGTGATAAAGGATTAACTGGCGACAAAGGTGAAGTCGGCGACAAAGGACTAACTGGAGATAAAGGACTGACAGGCGATACCGGCGACAAAGGTGAAACTGGGGACAAAGGTGAAGTCGGTGACAAAGGTGAAGCTGGAGACAAAGGAGTAACTGGCGATACCGGTGATAAAGGAGAAGTCGGCGACAAAGGTGAAGTTGGAGACAAAGGCGAAACTGGTGATAAAGGATTAACTGGCGATACCGGAGATAAAGGAGAAACCGGAGACAAAGGCGAAGTTGGTGACAAAGGTGAGGCTGGCGACAAAGGAGAAACTGGAGACAAAGGTGAAACCGGAGACAAAGGTGAAGTCGGTGACAAAGGCGAAACTGGAGATAAAGGTGAAGTCGGTGACAAAGGTCCAGATGGAGACAAAGGACTGACTGGCGATACCGGTGAAAAAGGAGAAACCGGAGACAAGGGTGAAGTCGGTGACAAAGGAGAAACTGGTGATAAAGGATTAACTGGTGATACCGGTGACAAAGGAGAAACTGGTGATACCGGAGATAAAGGAGAAGTCGGCGACAAAGGACTGACTGGCGATACCGGTGACAAAGGTGAAGTTGGAGATAAAGGTGAAACCGGAGACAAAGGTGAAACTGGAGACAAAGGAGAAACTGGGGACAAGGGAGCAATTGGTGACAAAGGCGAAGTTGGTGACAAAGGAGAAACTGGTGATAAAGGACCAGATGGCGACAAGGGACTGACTGGCGATACCGGTGAAAAAGGAGAAACTGGTGATAAAGGATTAACTGGTGATACCGGTGACAAAGGTGAAGTTGGAGATAAAGGTGAAATCGGAGACAAAGGTGAAACTGGAGACAAAGGAGAAACTGGGGACAAAGGATTAACCGGAGACAAAGGTGAAGTCGGTGACAAAGGTGAAACTGGAGACAAGGGTGAAACTGGAGACAAGGGCGAAACTGGAGACAAGGGCGAAACTGGAGACAAGGGCGAAGTTGGCGACAAAGGTGAAACCGGAGACAAGGGAGCAATTGGTGACAAAGGCGAAGTTGGTGACAAAGGAGAAACTGGAGACAAAGGTGAAACTGGTGATAAAGGACCAGATGGTGACAAGGGACTAACTGGAGATAAAGGACTGACTGGTGATACCGGTGACAAAGGTGAAACTGGGGACAAAGGTGAAGTTGGAGACAAGGGAGCAATTGGTGACAAAGGCGAAACTGGGGACAAAGGAGTAACTGGCGATACCGGTGAAAAAGGAGAAACCGGAGACAAAGGACTAACTGGGGACAAAGGTGAAACAGGAGATAAAGGTGAAGCCGGAGACAAAGGTGAAACTGGAGACAAAGGTGAAACTGGGGATAAAGGATTAACTGGTGATACCGGTGATAAAGGAGAAGTCGGCGACAAAGGACTGACTGGCGATACCGGTGACAAAGGTGAAGTTGGAGATAAAGGTGAAATCGGAGACAAGGGTGAAGTCGGTGACAAAGGAGAAACTGGTGATACTGGAGATAAAGGAGAAGTCGGCGACAAAGGCGAAGTTGGAGACAAAGGAGCAATTGGTGACAAAGGTGAAGCTGGAGACAAGGGTGAAACTGGGGATAAAGGATTAACTGGTGATACCGGAGATAAAGGAGAAGTCGGTGACAAAGGTGAAGTCGGTGACAAGGGCGAAGTTGGGGACAAGGGAGCAATTGGTGACAAAGGTGAAACTGGAGACAAAGGTGAAGTTGGTGACAAAGGACCAGATGGTGACAAGGGACTAACTGGAGATAAAGGACTGACTGGAGATACCGGTGATAAAGGTGAAGTCGGCGACAAAGGTGCAACTGGTGATAAAGGTGAAACAGGAGATAAAGGCGAAACTGGTGATAAAGGATTAACTGGCGATACCGGAGATAAAGGAGAAGTCGGCGACAAAGGCGAAGTTGGTGACAAAGGTGAGGCTGGCGACAAAGGAGAAACTGGAGATAAAGGACTGACTGGCGATACCGGTGACAAAGGTGAAGTTGGGGACAAAGGTGAAGTTGGTGATAAAGGAGAAGTCGGTGACAAAGGCGAAACAGGAGATAAAGGCGAAACTGGTGATAAAGGATTAACTGGCGATACCGGAGATAAAGGAGAAGTCGGCGACAAAGGCGAAGTTGGTGACAAAGGTGAGGCTGGCGACAAAGGACTGACTGGTGATACCGGTGACAAAGGAGAAGTCGGTGACAAAGGCGAAACAGGAGATAAAGGCGAAACTGGTGATAAAGGATTAACTGGCGATACCGGAGATAAAGGAGAAGTCGGCGACAAAGGTGAAGTTGGTGACAAAGGTGAGGCTGGCGACAAAGGAGAAACTGGAGACAAAGGACTGACTGGTGATACCGGAGATAAAGGAGAAACTGGTGATAAAGGAGAAGTCGGTGACAAAGGTGAAACTGGGGACAAAGGTGAAACAGGAGATAAAGGAGAAGTAGGCGACAAAGGTGAAGTCGGTGACAAAGGTGAAGCTGGAGACAAAGGAGAAACAGGAGATAAAGGCGAAACTGGCGATACCGGTGACAAAGGAGAAACTGGGGACAAAGGTGAAACAGGAGATAAAGGATTAACTGGTGATACCGGTGATAAAGGTGAAACCGGAGACAAAGGTGAAGTCGGTGACAAGGGCGAAGTTGGTGACAAGGGAGAAATTGGCGACAAAGGTGAAACTGGAGACAAAGGTGAAGTTGGTGATAAAGGACCAGATGGTGATAAAGGATTAACTGGTGATACCGGTGACAAAGGTGAAACTGGAGACAAAGGTGAAGTTGGAGATAAAGGCGAAACTGGAGATAAGGGCGACCCAGCCGACCCAGCATGGAAACTAGGAGGTGACTCAGGAACAAATCCTACTTCAGATTTCCTAGGTACTATAGATGCTCAGGATTTAGTCCTAAAATCTAATAATACAGAAAAGATAAGATTGGTACAAGACCGTGGCCAGGTCTTAATCAATCAGGCCACAGTATTTAATAATCATCCTTTGGTAATAAAAGCGAATGGAGTTGATGTGATGGCATTTCAGGACAATACAGGAACATCTAGATGGCATTGGAACTTATTATCAAACGGATTAAATTTTGTTGAATCCAATGTAGCTGATTACAGACTATTCTTAGAAAATGGAGGACAAATAGGAATTAATACAAATACACCATCCGAAACATTGGATGTTAATGGCAGCGCAAGAATAAGAACTTTGGACGATGCGTCAAGTACCGACAACCTATTAGCAGTTAACGCAACAGGGGTGTTACGAAAATCCAAAGTGAATTTTGGCGGTCGTTGGACTAACTCAAATACCAATACCAACCTGAATGCGAACAATACAACCGCGCCTATTTTTGGAACATTAGACTATGTCGATGATACAACCAATTTATATCAGGTAAGTGGTAATACACTTGTCGTGAAAGAAGCTGGCAGATATGACATAAGGGCAAATTTATCACTAGTAGGTATAAGTTCTGGTGGAACCCAGCAAAGAACTAACGTCAATGCAAGAATTGCTATTAACGGTTCGCCTATTGGAGCTATTGGAGCATCAGGTTATATTAGATTTGCCAGTAACCACGACCATTCCAGCATACATGTAAATGAAATTCTAAACTTAAATGCCAATGATGTAGTATCAATCATTACCTACAGAGAAGCAAACTCGGGGACGGTCAGGTTCAGTGGGTCAGGAGAATCAAGTTTCGTAATTAACAAATTAAAATAGTTATGAAAATTATTTTTAGATATTTCTCATTTCTATTTGCTATTACCATATCTGGCCAAGATGCGGTGCACAACTATGGTACTATTCAGATACATGATACCGGTTTGGTAGGCTTTCACATGGATGTGATCAATGACGGTGCTTTTAACCAGAATCTTGGTTTGGTAGGTTTTTACAACGATAACACCCTAACCTTATCAGGCACCTCGAACCCTGTACTCTATGATGCAGAAATAGCAGTTGATAATGGTTTTTACATTGAGAACACCCTCGGCATCCTCAATAATGCCAATCTTGTTTCAGGAACCATCTTTACACCTAGAAGCTCATATTCAACCAATCTAAGCTTCATTACCGAATCGTTTTATACTGGAGAGAACAGCAGCAATATGGTAGACGGATACACCTCTATTCTTGGAAAAGATACATTTACTTTTCCCATAGGGCAAAACGAAAAACTACGCCCTTTGACTATAACTTCTGAAACTATAAACGATTATGCTCGCAGCGCTTATTTTGATGAAGACCCTAACAGTCCCAGTATTTTTGGTACTTCTTTTAATACAGACGAAATAGAAAACGAATTCCTGTCTGTAAGCACTCAGGAATTTTGGCAGTTGGAAGGAGAAGTGCCCTCTAAAGTTACATTGACTTGGGACGACCAAAGCGCTACAAGTTTATTGGCCGAGTTTATTACCGATTTAAAAGTTGTTGGATGGAACATAATGCTCAAACGATGGGAAAATCTAGGAAATTCAGATGTGCAAGGTAGCTTTTCTAACGGAAGTGTTACATCAGACACCTTTATTCCCAACGATTTTGAAATCATAACTATTGGAGGTAACAACGATCTTCTAGAAACCCTTGACAATATAAAATTGGACAACTATTATATGACCCCTAATGGAGACGGTATAAACGATGGATTAGTCATTGAAGGAATTGAAAACTCCCCTAACAACACCTTACAGATCTTCAATAGATATGGTATTTTAGTGTATAGCAAACAAAACTATATTGATGAATTTGATGGAATATCCAACAGAGAAAGCGTTATATCTCAAGGTTCTGGATTGGCGTCAGGCATTTACTTCTATATTATAGTCTTAGACGATTTGAAACAGAAACATCAAGGGTACCTATATTTAACTTCCTATCAAAATTAATTTATTAGTACCACGTCTCTAATTGAAGGAAAGGAAAATGGTACAAACCGAAAATATTTCTTTAATTTTAAAATCCGCTGTGGCACGTTCATTGATTATTGACATACCACACAAGAATTCAAAAAAGTAAAGCACAATGCAAAGAAGGTCATTTATCAAAAAGACAGGAGCTGCTGGCATCGTAATGGCCGTTATACCCGGTATTACGATAAGCCAAGAAACGGAGTACTCTATTGTTGAACTTATGGGCAAGACCGATATAGAATTATACGGCGAAGGGATTAACCTAAGAAAGGAGGCCCATGATGCATTTCTTAAAATGAAAAAAGCTGCCTATTCCGACGGCATCGACCTTAAAATTGTTTCCAGTTTTAGAAGCTTCCAACGACAGGAGGTAATTTTTGAACGGAAGTTTATGACCTATACCGAGGACGATGGTATGGAGCCCCTAGCTGCCATCGATAAAATTATTGAATATTCTACCATTCCGGGCACCAGCAGGCATCATTGGGGAACCGATATCGATATCATTGATGGATACCCAAAAACGAACGGAGACGTGCTTGTTCCCGAAAAATTTGGAGCTGGTGGTGTTTTCGAGAATTTTAAAAAATGGATGGACGAAAATGCCACCACCTACGACTTTCATTTGGTCTATACAGATGACCCAAAAAGACGTGGCTTTAAGTACGAGCCTTGGCACTACAGCTATGCTCCTATTTCCAGACCAATGCTGGAAGCGTTTAGAAGCAAGAACATTGTTCAGTTACTTCAGTTGGAAGAGTTTTATGGTGCAGAGCATTTTACCATCGGCTTCTTAAAAAATTATATCCAGAATAATATTTTGGACATCAATAGAAACCTTCTGTAACTCTTTTGTATATTGGTGTTCCTAAATAGAACCCTGGTACTATGAGAAGAGGTAGTTGGAAAATCCGCATATTCATTGGCTTGGCGATTGTTGCCTTCGCATTTATTCAAAAATGGAGCAATACAGAAACGAACCCTTACACGGGTCGTTCACAGCATATTACCATGACCTCCGATCAAGAAATAGCCATAGGCCTCCAAAGCGCTCCGGAAATGGCACAACAGCACGGGGGACTCTATCCGGACGAGCGTATTCAATCCTTTGTAGATGCCGTAGGGCATAAATTGGTAAACAGCAGTATTGCCAGGGATACACCTTACAAGTATGACTTTCACCTACTGGCAGATGACCAGACCATAAACGCATTTGCATTACCAGGAGGCCAGTGTTTTATTACCTATGCACTTTTCTCTAAATTAAACGAAGCACAATTGGCCGGAGTATTGGGTCATGAAATAGGCCATGTTATTGGCAGACATTCAGCCGAACGAATTGCCGACAGTCAAACATGGCAAACGGCTACAATGGGTGCCACTGTAGGTGCTGGCGATTTAGGTAGTATCGTTGGAGGAATAGGACAGAATACGTTATTGAAAAATGGTCGGGGCGATGAGCTTGAAAGTGACGAACTGGGCGTGCTATTCATGATACAGTCTGGATATGACCCGTATGAAATGATCAAGGTCATGGAAATCTTGAAAACAGCAGGCGGTCCCAACCGTACCCCGGAATTCCAAAGCACGCATCCAGATCCTGAAAATAGAATAGAAAAAATTAAGGAAGCCATAGCAAAATACAGTAACCAGAGCTAAACGTTTAACGATCATATTCGCTCTTAAACGTTACAGCAACCGAAAAGATAGTTGCTTTTTACTATATTTGGAATTCCCAAATTAGGAAAACCATTTACATATTAGCCGTATAGCTGTGGTTATATCAACTGTGATACTTAGAACACATCACATTAATAACACTATATGGAAACACTATTACATTTTAAAAGTATTTATACTGCTGCCTTCGAAAATTGCAAACCAGAAATTTTGGTGGTGATTTTAAAAATTTACTCCGTTTTTTGCGGATTAATGTTACTGATGGCTTTCTATGCTTTTGCGTATAGAGCCTATAATGGATTTGAATTTTAACCCTTGTACTCTTTTACCTGAACACTATAAGAGAATTTAATAAAAGTCAAAAGCCCGCTATGCTTCGCAAGCGGGCTTTTCTTTGAACTAAGAATCCATTTTTGATAGAAATATCTAGCTAGCAGAACCAAAACCATCAACATCATCACTCCTTTGCCTTACCAAATAGATATTGGTTATAATATCACCTTCGCCATTGTTTGTAGTAAATCTAACAAAAAAGCCATCTCAAATACTAGTTAAACTAAGCAAATCCTGCTACTTTTGAATGAATTTTTTTGACGAATACAATGAATAAAAAAGTAATCTTAATGATTTTAGATGGCTGGGGAACCTCACCAGACCCTAAAGTCTCTGCTATTGACAATGCACACACGCCATATATAGACTCACTATACAAGACCTATCCAAACGCCTCATTACGCACAGACGGTCTTAATGTTGGCCTACCAGAAGGTCAGATGGGAAACAGTGAGGTAGGCCATATGAACTTGGGTGCTGGTAGAATCGTATATCAAGAGCTGACCCGCATTAACTTGGCGGTTAAAAACAATACCTTAAAAGACGAAAAAGTCTTGGTAAATGCCTTTGATTACGCCAAAAAAAATAAAAAGAAAGTACATTTCTTAGGTTTGCTAAGTGATGGTGGGGTACATTCCCATATAAATCATTTAAAAGGCCTCCTTACTGCAGCCAACGATAATGAATTAACAGATGTGTATGTGCATGCTTTTACCGATGGAAGGGATGTAGACCCGAAGTCGGGCGCTGGTTATGTTAAGGAATTACAGGACCACATGTCGAATACAGTAGGGGAAATTGCTACCGTTACCGGTAGATATTATGCAATGGACCGTGATAACCGTTGGGAACGGGTCAAACTTGCCTATGATGGCATGGTCAATGGTAGTGGAACATCAACGGATAATATCATTCAAAGCCTAAAAGAAAACTACGAAAACGATATTACCGATGAGTTTATAAAACCGTTAGTCGCAAATAAACAGGGCCTAATAGAAGAAGAAGATGTCATTATTTTCTTCAATTTTAGAACAGATCGTGGAAGAGAGCTGACTAATATGCTATCCCAAAATGATTTTCCGGAATACGAGACCAAAAAACTTTCCTTGTATTACGTTACAATGACCAATTATGACGATAGTTTTAAGGGGATTAAGGTGGTTTTTAATAAGGATAATATAACAGATACGCTCGGTGAAATCCTTTCCAAAGCAGGAAAGAAACAAATACGCATTGCGGAAACGGAAAAATATCCACATGTTACCTTCTTTTTCTCCGGAGGACAGGAAGAACCTTTTGAAGGCGAAAGTCGAATTTTAAGGAACTCCCCAAAAGTCGCGACGTACGATTTAAAACCAGAAATGAGCGCTTATGAATTGACAGATGCCTTGGTTGAAGATCTAAAAAAGCAGGAAGCTGATTTTGTCTGTCTTAACTTTGCCAATGGAGATATGGTGGGCCATACAGGAATCATGGAAGCAGCTATAAAAGCATGTGAAGCAGTAGATATATGCGTGAAGAACGTTATAGAAACAGGATTAGAGAATGGGTATTCTACCATATTGATCGCAGATCATGGAAACTGTGAAACCATGATAAATCCAGATGGGTCACCACATACTGCCCATACAACAAACCCGGTTCCCGTAATTCTGATTGATACCGATATCAAGGAAATTAAGGATGGCGTACTAGGCGATATAGCTCCTACTATTTTAAAAATGATAGGGGTAGAACAACCTAATACCATGACTTGTTCATCTTTAATCTAAAAGAGCAAAGCTGATAATTTATCAATAAAAAAGTATTGTTTTACCTTTGCAATCTATGATAAAAATAAAATCGGCAGAAGAAATTGAGTTAATGCGCGAAAGTGCGTTAATAGTATCTAAAACCTTAGGAATGTTGGCGGCAGAAGTTAAGCCTGGGGTAAGCACACTTCATTTAGATGGGCTAGCCGAAACATTTATTAGGGATCATGGTGGTGTACCGGGATTCCTAGGTTTGTATGACTTTCCAAATTCTTTGTGCATGAGCCCAAACGCACAGGTAGTGCATGGCATTCCTAATAAAGCGCCCTTACAAGAGGGCGACATTATTTCTATAGATTGCGGAGTGCTCAAAAATGAATTCTATGGCGATCATGCCTATACATTTGAAGTTGGCGAAGTAGCTGCTGAAACCAAAAAATTGCTTGAGGTTACCAAACAATCACTCTATATAGGTATTCGTGAATTTAAGCTAGGCAATAGAGTTGGCGATGTTGGTTATGCCATTCAGAAATTTACCGAGGACCATGGTTACGGAGTCGTACGGGAATTGGTAGGTCATGGCCTTGGTAGAACCATGCACGAAGATCCTGAAATGCCCAATTATGGTAAGCGTGGCAGAGGGAAAAAATTTGTGGAAGGTATGACCGTAGCCATTGAACCCATGACCAATTTAGGTACGAAAAGTATAAAGCAGTTAAAGGATGGTTGGACTATTCTCACTGCTGACGGTAAACCTAGTGCTCATTTTGAACACAACGTGGCCATAGTAAATGGTAAGCCAGAACTGCTTTCCACCTTTAAGTATATTTACGATGTGTTAGGGATTGAAACTACCGAGGAAGATGAATTTAGACAACAACCCATAACGTCTTAGAACTGGCCATTAAATGAAGAAAATTTTTAAATTTTTTCTCAATGCTATTCCAAGACCGGTTCTCATAAAGTTTAGTTATCTCGTAAGGCCTTTGTTTGCCTTTTGGTATAAGGGATCTACCTATATTGATCCCATAGATGGTAAAAAGTTTCGTAGTCTTCTCCCCTACGGCTATGAAAACCCCAGAGAAAATGTACTATCTCCTTCAACATTGTCCCTAGAAAGACACAGATTACTTTGGTTGTTTTTAAAAACTGAAACCAACTTTTTTACCGCAAATCTAAAAGTACTTCACTTTGCACCAGAACAAGCATTTTACAGCAAGTTCAGAAAACTAAAAAATTTAGCGTACGTTACCACAGATCTTAATTCTCCGCTGGCAGATATAAAAGCAGATATCTGCAACCTTCCTTTTAAAAACAATAGCTATGATGTTATTCTCTGTAATCACGTATTAGAACACATACCGGACGATACCAAAGCCATGAAGGAATTATATCGTATTTTAAAACCCGGTGGATGGGGCATTTTTCAAGTGCCACAAGAACTAAATCGTTCAGAAACCTTTCAAGACGATAGCATTACCGACCAAAAGGAACGAGCAAGAATATTTGGGCAATACGACCACGTTCGCATATACGGACGAGACTATTTTCAAAAACTTAGAGCTATTGGATTTGAAGTGGAGGAAGTAGATTATACTAAAACACTCACATCGGAAGAAGTTAATACGTATAGATTGGCAAAAGGAGAAATTATACCATTTGTAAAGAAACGACTACTTTAAAACTATTGTCTTAAAACCTTCTGTCATAAATTCTTGAATGGCACCCGTTGGATCCGCATAAATTATATAAGCATCTAGACTGCTATCCGAGGCAATTATTTGTTTAGCGGAATCCAAATCCATGGCCATGAACGCGGTGGCATAACCATCTGCTATTGCACAATTATCTGCTAAAACCGTGACTCCTAACGTACTTGAATTTTTTGTAAAACCACTTATCGGATCAATTGTATGCACATACTTCTCGCCTGTAGTTTCATCTACCCTAAATTTTCTATAATTTCCAGATGACGCTAAAGCTCTATCATTTAAGTATATAGCAATTTTCGATTCGCGTTGAAACTCGTTTTGAGGGTTATCTATACCCACCGTCCACGACTTATTTTTAATGATATTCCTTCCCTTTCCGACTACCTCTCCTCCAATTTCTATCAAATAATTTTGGATTTTATTGGTATCCAAAAAAACTGCTACCCTATCTATGGCATAGCCCTTTGCAATGGCGTTAAAGTCAAAATATATCACTGAATCCTCTTTAGACACAGTTCCCGTGGACGTTATGGCTACTTTATCAAACCCAACGTATTGCAAAAGGCTATCAACTGTTGTACTATCCATAGCCACCTCTTCCCCTGGACCAAAACCCCATGCATTTACCAAAGTACCAACGGTTGGGTCAAAATAGCCATTCGTTTTCTTATAAATTTCCCTTGAAAGTGTGAAGACATCCTTAAACATATGATCCACCTGTAACGTAGAATCTCCCCGATTGATTTTAGATATGTCAGATTCAGGTATATAGGTGGATAAAGATTGATTTACAACCCTAAAAATGGAATCGATTTCCTGTTGATAGTCCAACGGAGCTTCGGATAAGTAAATAATACTGAAAGATGTCCCAAAAACCCCTCCAGTGGATTGATTTCGTATCACTTCATTTTTATCCCCTTTGCAGGATAACAACAAACCAAAAATCAGAAGAACCAAGCCCTGTTTCATTATTCGATTTCTATTAAACCATCGTAATCAACGATGTATTCTTCATCTAAATATACGGGCAAATTATAATCCTTGGAATTGACCAAACCTACTGGTGCATAAAATGTTCGTGCCTCAAACTTTAAGGCATGATCTCTCATTTTATGAAGATCGGAACGAAAAAACTCCATATCCTTGGGATCCCCAGGGTATTCAATACTCTTAACAACAACGAAATGTAGTTTCTTTTCCTTCGTACAAACAAACTGTGGATTCTTTTTCAACTCACTATTTACAGCTAAAAATTCGAAACCTGCTTCTTCTAGCTGCTTACCTACAATATTCATTGCCAAATTATGTAACTCTTGCTCTGTAAGGATGTGCATAGTTCTCATTATTATTTACTTGGTTTCTCTCAAAAACCACTTATTAAAAAACCGATATTATTCATATCGGTTTTTTAATAAATTCAACGTCTTATTCGAGTAATATCAGTAAGGCAAAAGCTGTTATCCTCCAAAATCATCAAAACGAATATGTTCGTCAGGTATACCGTAATCCTCACCCATTTTCTGCACCGCTTTGTTCATCAAAGGTGGGCCACAAAAATATAGTTCAATATCTTCAGGAGACTCGTGATGATCTAAATAATTATCAATCACGCAATTGTGTATGAATCCAACAAAACCATCACCAGGAGCATCTATAGACTCTTTAACTTTCCAGTTATCCTCTTCCATAGGTTCTGAGAGTGCCAAATAAAATTTAAAGTTTGGAAACTCCTCTTCTAATTTATAAAAATGATCTAAATAAAATAATTCACGTTTAGAACGACCACCGTACCAATAAGATACCTTTCTATTTGTCTTCAATGTTTTGAACAGGTGATATAAATGCGAGCGCATGGGTGCCATTCCTGCTCCACCACCTACATACAACATTTCAGAATCCGATTCATTGATAAAGAATTCCCCATAAGGTCCAGAAATTACCACATCATCACCTTCTTTTAATCCAAAAATATAGGAAGAAGCAACACCAGGGTTTACATCCATCCAACCATTTTTGGAACGATCCCAAGGTGGAGTCGCAATACGAACATTTAACATGATTTCTCTACCTTCTGCCGGGAAAGAAGCCATAGAATAAGCTCTCTCAACAGTTTCAGGATTTTTCATTACTAATGGCCAAAGATTAAACTTATCCCATTCTGCCTTAAATTTATCTGGTGTATCATGTTCTTCTGGGTGTGCCGTGATATCCATGTCTGCAAACTTAACTTCACACTCCGGAATCTCTATTTGTATATAACCCCCAGCTTTGTAACCCATATCCTCAGGAATTTCGACTACAAATTCTTTAATAAAGGAGGCAACATTATAATTACGAACTACTTTTGCCGGCCATTTTTTTATTCCGAAAACTTCTTCAGGTATGGTAATTTCCATATCCTGCTTTACTTTTACCTGGCAAGCCAATCGCGCCCCGTGACTTAATTCACGTTTCGAAAAATGCGGAGTTTCTGTAGGTAATGCCTCACCTCCTCCCGAAAGGACATGACACTCACATTGGATACATGTTCCACCGCCACCGCATGCAGAGGGTAAAAACACTTTTTGAGCACCCAAAGTCGTAAGTAAGGTGCTACCCGAAGCTACCTCTACTTTCTTTTCACCGTTTATCGTAATGGTTACTGGTCCTGAAGGAGATAATTTTTGTTTTGTAAACAACAAAACAGCAACCAAAATCATCAATAGCACCAAAAATGCCACTACTGTAATCATTATTGTTCCACCTGTACTTGTAGCTAAAATCATCCTTTACTTATTTATGTCGTTATAGGAAATCTCTTTTTCGTCCATTTCCTTTTTTAATTCTTCCGTATCTTCTACAAGTGTTTCTGCCTCTTCCAATTGCTTCGCAGCCGTATTTTCGACCGCTACAGGGGCCTCTTCGCCTCCGCCTGTTAACATACCACCAAAGCTTTGGAAACCAATACCCATTAAGCCGGTAATTATAAAGGTGATTCCCAATCCTCTTAGAGGAGCGGGAACGTTGGAATACCGAATTTTTTCACGTATGGCCGGAATAGCCAAGATAGCCAAAAACCAACCTATTCCGGAGCTCACACCGTAATTCAATGCAAGACCAAAAGTTTCTATTTCTCTGGCTTGCATGAACAATGAACCACCTAAAATCGCGCAGTTTACGGCAATCAGAGGTAAAAATATACCTAAAGAATTATAAAGTGATGGAGAAAATTTTTCAACAATGATTTCCACCAACTGTACCATGGTGGCAATAGTTGCAATGAACAGTATAAAAGACAGAAAACTTAGATTGTAATCTGCATACTCCTCACCTAACCAAACTAATGCGCCTTCTTGTAGTAAATATTTATCCAATAACCAGTTTAAGGGTACAGTAACTGCCAATACAAAAATCACAGCTGCTCCCAAACCCACTGCTGTAGCCACTTTCTTTGATACTGCCAAATAGGAACACATTCCTAGGAACACGGCAAATACCATATTGTCTATAAAAATCGATTTAAAAAAAAGTTCTATATGCTCTAACATAATTTCTTTGTATCTATTCGTTTAGTTTTCTTCTACCAATGCCGGGTTTCTTGAACGTTGTACCCATATAATGATACCGACCACGATTAATGCTGCGGGAGGTATAATCATAAAACCGTTATTTTCATAACCAGTAGCATACAATCCAGTTTTCATAATTGGGTCTCCTAATACAGGATATCCCAATAGTGTTCCTGAGCCTAATAATTCCCTAAAAAAGCCAACCAAAATAAGAATTACCCCATATCCTAAAGCATTTCCGATACCATCAAGAAAAGACTTCCAAGGACCGTTTGCCAATGCGAAAGCCTCAAAACGTCCCATGATAATACAGTTGGTAATAATTAAACCGATAAAAGCTCCTAAGGTTTTACTAAGTTCATAGGCAAATGCCTTTAAAACTTGATCTACGATAATCACCAAGGTCGCAACAACGATCAACTGAACGATAATTCTAATTTTAGAGGGAATAATATCCCGCATAAGTGAGATTACTACGTTTCCGACTCCCATTACAAAGATTACGGAAATAGCCATCACTATGGAGGCCTCTAACTCTGCGGTTATCGCTAGTGCAGAACAAATACCCAATACCTGAATGGTTATTGGATTGTTATCCGTTAACGGATCTAAAATTAGACTAGCGTCTTTTTTTGTAAGTAAGGCCATAGTTAATTAACTCTAATTGTTTCTAAATAATCTTTGTAAAGGTTAACGCTCTCTTTAATCATGACCGCAACACCGTTTCCAGTAATGGTAGCTCCCGCAAGCGCATCTACTTCATTGTCCTGTTTGTCCTTGTTCAATGGGTCATTATTCCCTTTTGCAACAGCAATACCTTCATATTTGGTGCCATCCAAGATACTTTCGCCGGTAAAATCATCCATAAAGTAGCGCATTTTGATATTTGCTCCCAATCCGGCAGTTTCACCTTTATGATCAAAATATACGCCTTGTACAGTCATGGTTTCGTCTAAAGCAATATAGCCCCAGATAGCATCCCATAAACCTTTGCCGTACATTGGAATAATATAAAAGTTCTTATTGTTTTTTTCTCCGATAAACAGTGGCAACTTATAAGGTTTACCCTTCTTTTTGTTGGCAAGCTGCTTTTTTAAATCGATTAAATAGGCCTCTTCGTTTTGGGTTGTTTTACCACCTTCGATGATTAATTGCTCTTTAATATAATTTGTAAACTCACCCCCCACTCTATCCGTAGGTATAAAATTCACACTTCCCGCATCATCCCCATTTTCATTTACACCCATAGCATAAAGAATATTCTGTTGCTTGGCGAACCGTTCGTTTTCTTTGATGTTAGGCATTAAGCTCGATGCTAAAAATGCTAAAATGGAACCGACAACTACAACCATAACGGCTGCAAAAATAACGGTATAACTATTTTTATCTGTATCTACTGCCATAACTAAACGGTTTCTGCTTTAAGTTCTTTTGCAGCACTATCCGAATCTCTTGGAAGTACAACTGCATTTTTAAGTCTTTTCATTCTTCGCTTTACATTACCTTGTATTACGTAATGGTCAATAGTTGGTGCAAATACGTTCATTAACAATATCGCCAAGAAAACACCTTCTGGATAGGCAGGATTAAATACCCGTATCATTACCGATATAAATCCTATAAAAAATCCATAAATCCATTTGCCTTTATTCGTTTGAGAGCCTGTTACTGGATCGGTGGCCATATAAACAATACCAAAAGCGAGCCCTCCTACAATCAAGTGTTTCCAAAAATCAAAGCTCATTAGGCCGTAAAACTTACTTGTTTCACCGACCCAACCCATTTCTACAACCTGATTGAACATCAATCCCATTACCAAGGAACCTATTACTGCGCTCACCATAATCCTCCAGCTTGCGATTTTACTGAAAATTAAGAACAAACCACCTAACAAACATAAGAAGGCAGAAGTCTCACCTACAGACCCCGGAATAAAACCAAAGAACATATCGGATACGCTATATTTAGCTGTCATGGCGGCCTCATTATTTTGCGCCAAGTACCCTAATATCGTTTCTCCGGAAATAGCATCTACATTATCTGCACCTGCTAAAATTTGCTCGGCACGTTCACGTGCTTCATGTACCCAAACCTTATCACCACTCATCCAAGTAGGATAGGCAAAAAATAGGAAAGCTCTAATCGTTAAGGCAGGATTAAGAATGTTCATGCCCGTACCGCCAAAAACCTCTTTCCCGATTACGACTCCAAAAACAACAGCAACTGCAAGCATCCACAATGGTGTGTCTACAGGCACAATCAACGGCACTAACATTCCTGTGACCAAATATCCTTCCTCTACCTCATGTCCCTTGATTACCGCAAAAATAAATTCTACGATGAGTCCCACTCCGTAGGATACCACCACCAATGGCAGCACTTTAATTATTCCGATCCAAAAGTTATCCCAAGTGATAAAGTGCTCTAGAACAGAAAAGTTTTCCGGAAAACCATTCAATGCCGAATAGTATTGATACCCGGCATTGAACATAGAAAATAGTAGAATTGGAACCAAGGCCATAATTACCGTGTTCATGGTTCTTTTTAAGTCGTCGGCTCCCCTAACGTGCGACCCAGAGTGGGTGGTTTCGTTTGGAGAGAATAAAAAAGTATGAAAAGCATTGAAGGCAGGCGCCATCTTTTTACCCTTATACTTCATTTTTAAGTCATGCATTGTGCTTTTTATGCTCATCTTTTATCCTATTTCTTGTTGTAATAAATCCAAACCTTCTCGTATAATCTGTTGATGCGGTTGCTTGGAAATACAAATAAATTCAGTTAACGAAAAATCTTCTGGGGCTACTTCATAAAGACCTAACTGTTCCATTTCATCCAAATCCTTTACCATACATGCTTTTAACAATTGCATTGGAAAAATATCCATAGGAAAAACCTGCTCATAATGTCCAGTTACCACGAACGCCCGGTGCTCGCCATTAGTATTTGTAGTTAAATCATATTTTTTCTTTGGTTGCATCCAAGAAAATGTAAGTGCCCTTGTGTTAGAAATTTTATTGAAAATTGGTTTATTCCAGCCAAAAAACTCATAATCATCTCCTTCCGGAATTACACTCACCGTACTATTATAAAACCCTAGACTTCCGTCTGGTTTACTTTTAGTACCGGTAAGCACATCACCATTTACAACCCGCATATTTTCTTCTGTTACACCACTTGCATATAAAAAAGTTGCAATTTCAGCGCCTATCTTGGTAACATAGTATTTTGGAGCCTTTACACACGACCCTACTAGCGCTATAGTACGTTCCGCATTAAATTTACCTGTTAACAGGAATTCGCCCATGATTACTAAATCTTGAGGCGAAATTGTCCAAACCAATTCGCCCTTATTGATAGGGTCTACTCTATTTATCTGAGTTCCTACCAATCCTGCTGGATGTGGCCCAGAAACTTTGTGTAATTCAATTCCTTTCAAAGACGCCAAAGGAGAATCACCAGATTTACCCACAGAAACATGAACCTTACCCGGTGTCAATTTTGCAAGCGCTGTAATTGCAGCCTGTAATTCGGCTTCTTTACCCTTGAGTATATAGCTTACATCAGCAGCCAAAGGTGCGGTCACATAGCCCGAAATGAAAATGGCCTTAGGAGTGGTATCCGGATCCGCAATGATATCATAAGGCCGTTGTTTGATGAATGGCCAACACCCTCCCTTTAACCAGGCCAATTTAACATCCTGTTTGCTAGCGCTATCTACGTCAATAACAGGGCTTACCGTAAAATCCTGTTCCTTGTCCGCCAAAATTTTAACCGACAGTATACGTCGTCTTGCACCACGTTCAATCTCTACCAACTCACCACTCACAGGAGATACAAAAAGCATATCCTCTATATTTTTATTATAGAATAGAGGCTCGCCAGCTTTAACTTCCGCTCCTTGCTTTACAAGCATCTTTGGAGTTACTCCGTGAAAATCATTAAGATTTATAGTGTATACATTACTAAGAACCGCTTTTGCGGTGTCCAGCTCTGCAGCACCCACTAGGTTGATATTCAACCCCTTCTTTATTTGAATGTCTTTGGACATATATGGTGACCTTAGGTTAACAAAATTTGATGCGAATTTACTACTAAATGAAAAATTTTCCCAATTATTAACTTATAATTTAGGCATTATATCGATGTTAATTTATTCGGCATCCTTTTTGTTTACCTTTGAAATAAAATTTGCTTACAAATGCGCATATTGCTTAAACATATTCTATTCTTGCTTTTTACCCAATTGGTTTTTTGTCAAGTACAAGAGGAGATAAATCCGCCTTCTAATATTAAATCCATTACGTTTAAAGGACCTACCGAAGACCAGTTTCCAATAATCCAGATTGGCGAACCAATATACCTTGAATTTGACGATCTTTTAGCTAACGAACAAGATTATTACTATAAAATTGTGCACTGCGATTACGATTGGACCCCATCTGACCTTCTTAAATCCCAATATTTAAAAGGTATGGACAACCAACGGATTATTAATTATGAAAATAGCTATAATACCTTAGAAACATATTCCAATTATCAGCTTACCATTCCGAATGAAAATGTGAGTTTAAAGGTTACGGGAAATTACGTTCTTGAGCTCTACAACAATAGCTATGAGCTTCAATTCTCTAGGCGTTTTATAGTATATAAGAATTTAGTCACGGTAGGTGGAACGGTAAAACGATCACGAGATTTTGAATATTTGAACGAGAAACAAGTGGTTCAGATTTCAATTAATTCTGGCAACTTTAGACTGGTCAACCCTAAGAAGGAAGTGAAAATAGCCTTGATACAAAACTACTATTGGCCATCTGCTCTTTACAATATTCCCCCTCAATTTACTTTAGGCAACGAACTCGTATACAAATACGATCAGGAAACGTCATTTTTTGGCGGAAACGAATACCTTCTTTTTGATACCAGCGACCTAAGAGCCCCAAGCTCACAAATTAGCAAAATAGACCTGTTAGATATATACAATCACTATTTGTTTTCAGATGATTTTAGATACAACGAACCCTATACTTATTTTCCTGACGTGAACGGAGACTACAGGATCCGCACCCTACAAGGCGACGACAATTCTAGAGAGGCAGAATACACCAATGTGCATTTTAGCCTTCCCTACACAGATGTATTGGCGTTGGACGATGTACATATTTTTGGCAAGTACAACAACTACGCCTTAACAGATGAAAATAAAATGACCTATAATGAGGACAACGGTATGATGGAAGCAACCATGAAACTTAAACAGGGATTTTACAACTACAAATATGTTATCAAAGGCGAAAATAATTCCATAAGACTGAATGATGTTGGAGGGAATTTTCACTTTACGGAGAATAATTATTTGATACTTGTTTATTATAGAGATTTTGGAGATATCTATGATAGCATTATTGGCGTAGGATCTGCAAATTCGCGCACCATTACAAATTAGCAACCCAAGGCTTCTATCAATGCCACTTTTACCGTATATAAGGTTCTAATCGGTTTCACAAAAAGAACTGCATTTCTCTACAATAGCATTTCTATCCAAGCTTTATTTTACAGACTTTTTTGTTCTTTCGGCGTTCTAAATATCTAATTGGCCGGGCTATATCAGAAAAAAACATACGTATACCGATCATTTATTCATTAGCTTTCCTAATCAGTTTTTGTTGTTTACCTTGCTTAAGATTAGCTGTTTGAACTTTTGATTTTTAGATCAAAAGATAATAGATTATTTCTATTGCTTTTTGTTTTTATCTCTTCAAGGTTATGCATAGTTATTATGGCCCGGTAAGAATTTAAACTATTGTTAAATGAGCTATTCTTAACATAGTTTTCAGTATTTTAGCATGGATTGGTTTTTTCTGCGTTGAGCCAATCGTATTTTGATGTAAGAGGACAAACTTATGACAACACAAGTAACAAAAGGAATAAAAATATCGGTCAATACGAACTTTGAAGGCACATTCTTCAAAAATTACAAGATGCACTATGCTTTTGGATATACCATTACAATAGAAAACCAAAGTAAGGATATTGTGCAATTAACTTCCCGTCATTGGAGGATATACGATTCTTTAAATGAAGTGGAAACATTGGATGGCGAAGGAGTTATTGGCAAAAAGCCCGTTATTAATCCAAGGGAATCGCATACCTATAATTCCGGATGCCTGTTAACCTCTCCCATAGGAGCAATGAAGGGCCATTACAATATGTTTAATTTTTCTACCAATGAAAAGTTTAGGGTTTACATCCCTACTTTTAAGTTTAGCGCGCCATTTGCATTAAACTAAAGCGAAATTTTGTTCTAAATCCTTACCCAACACAAAAATCGTGATTCAAACTACTATTCATATTAGCTTGTTTACAAGCGAAATTTCACGAAACCCGTACATGCTTTGAGTTACCCTTGCACAAAGCGCTAAAAACTAAATAGCCTCAATCGCTTTAAAAATTATTTACCTTTGAATAGAGAGTCTTTCGGCTTCCTTTCCTCTTTTAATTCTCAGATACTAGGCTTACCTTTGTTTAATAATTCAATTTTTAAAATTCTTACAATGGGTAAAGGTTTTTTTCAAGTTCCAACAGCATTTAACGAACCAATAAACAGCTTTGCTCCTGGTAGCCCAGAGAGAGAGGCAGTTCTAAAGCAATATGAAGAATATTTTAACGGTACCGTAGATGTACCCATGTACATTGGATCCGAGGAAGTTCGAACCGGCAACACGAAACCAATGTCCCCTCCTCATGACCATAAACATACGGTTGGCAGCTATCATATTGCCGAAAAGAAACATGTAAGCCAAGCTATTAAAAACTGCTTGGATTCACGAGAGGCTTGGGCCAACCTTACCTGGGAGCAGCGTGCAGCTATATTTATGAAAGCGGCGGAGCTACTTGCCGGCCCTTACAGAGCCAAAATAAATGCAGCTACGATGATAGCACAATCCAAAACCGTTCATCAAGCAGAAATAGATGCTGCCTGTGAGTTTATAGATTTTCTGCGATTTAACGTAGAATATATGACCCAGATTTACGAAGAACAACCAGACTCTGCCGAAGGGATTTGGAACCGAGTAGAATATAGACCTTTGGAAGGTTTTGTTTACGCTATCACTCCGTTCAATTTTACGGCCATTGCCGGAAATCTTCCTGCAAGCGCAGCTATGATGGGAAATGTTGTCGTTTGGAAACCTAGCGATAGTCAAATCTTCTCTGCTAAAGTAATCGTTGATGTATTTAAGGAAGCTGGCCTACCAGATGGTGTTATTAACGTTGTTTATGGGGACCCCGTAATGATTACGGACACCGTGCTCTCTAGTCCAGATTTCGCCGGATTACACTTCACTGGTTCTACACACGTATTCAAAGAATTATGGAAACAAATAGGAAACAACATCCATACCTATAAAACGTATCCGAAAATCGTAGGCGAAACGGGAGGGAAAGACTTTATCATAGCGCACTCATCTGCCAAACCTGCCCAAGTAGCCACTGCTATCGTTCGTGGTGCTTTTGAGTTCCAAGGACAAAAATGTAGTGCAGCATCCAGAGTCTACCTGCCAAAATCGACGTCATCAGAAATCTTGGACCTCGTTAAAAAAGATATTTCCTCCTTCAACACACCAGGGAGTCCGGCAGATTTATCAAACTTCATAACTGCGGTCATACATGAAGGATCTTTTGACAAGTTAGCTAGCTATATAGACCAAGCTAAAAAAGATGGAAATGCCGAAGTTATAGCAGGAGGAAACTATGACAAATCAAAAGGATATTTTATAGAACCAACAGTAATACTTACCACAGATCCTAAGTATACTACTATGGAAACGGAGCTTTTTGGACCAGTGGTAACTATTTATGTTTATGAGGATAAGGATTGGAGAAAGACCCTAAAGCTTGTAGATTCCACATCAGAATATGCTTTAACAGGAGCGGTACTTTCTAAAGATAGGTATGCTATCGACGAAGCTACAAAGGCCCTGCAAAACTGTGCCGGAAACTTTTATATTAATGACAAGCCTACAGGGGCCGTAGTCGGACAACAACCATTTGGAGGAGCAAGAGCCTCAGGAACGAACGATAAAGCAGGTTCTGCCCAGAACTTATTGCGCTGGGTATCGCCAAGGCTTATTAAAGAAACGTTTGTAACGCCAGAGGATTACAGGTATCCCTTCTTAGGATAACTATCTAATCACAAATTCACTACAACGAAGCGTTGTGGCGATAATTATAACTACATTTAAAGGTTCTTATGGATAAACCATGAGAACCTTTTCACTTTAAAAAGCATGCAAAATGAGAAAAACAATAACAGCGTTCCTATTTTTGGCTACGGCCCTAAGTTATGGACAGGACAATCTTGCGCAAGCAACCATACAAGCTGTTCTAACAGGAAATCAAGCACAAGTTGTTCAATTGGCCGAAGCATTTTCGGAGGAGCAATACGACTGGAGGCCTAGCGAAGGGGTAAGCTCCGTTGGAGAGGCACTTTTACACGTGGCAGGGGCAAATTATTATTTGGCCTCCAAAATGGGGTTTGCGCCACCTGCGGATGTAGACATGATGTCCCTTGGCAAGATTACTGGAAAAGAAAATATAATTGCCGCTTTAAAGAAGAGCAATAAGTTTGCCTTAGAGACTATTGTGAAGGTAGAGAGCGCGCAACTTACCGACGAGGTAGATTTTGGATTTGCCAAAATGAATAAACTAGGTGGACTTTTGGCGATGATGGAACATAATGGCGAACATAAAGGACAACTTATAGCCTACGCAAGATCAAACGGTGTTGTGCCGCCTTGGAGCGAATAAAATGACATTGAGAATTATTAGAAAGGTGCATTTTGCACCTTTCTGCGTTAAATTGTTTTAACAACTCCAAAAAGCAACCTTCTTAAGAAGTCTGTATCCTTACTACCTATGGTAGTGATGAGAAAAATAGTTTTGCTTATTTGTTTATGTAGCTTTCATTGTTGTGATGACGACACTATGAATGTTCCTATAGTCGCGGCCTGCGGTGTGGATAACCCTATAGAAGAGCTACCTTGGCTGCGTACTTTGGTAGACGAAATAAACCAAAATGAAAGCGATGTCGCACCCCTCTTTTTTATCGAAATAGCGGAATACAATGGCGAAACCATCTTTATATCCAACAATTGCTGCGCTATTTGCGGTACCGTTGTTCCTATTTACAATTGTGAAGGCGAATTTTTGTCGTTCTTAAATGACCAAATAAAAGTAGCGGATATTCCAAACACCAGAGTTATCTTTAAACGCGACGACTTCTCCTGCCAATAAGTATGTGCTGTACTTTAAATTGGAGTCAACAGTATAAGGAGATTGGTCCGAAGTAACCACGAAGATGTAAGTCAAAAACATGTAAAGGCTCAAGCAAACCTAAAGTTCAAATGCAATTGCGATATGAACGAACCGACCAAAGTTTAAGCCTGAAACTTTACTGCCAATATTATTAGAATCTACTAAGAATAGTATCATTGGCTATGCATCCCAAACAGTTGAATAACAAGGGGGTTTATTCAATTATGCAAAAACGTTATACTTTCAAAGTAAATTGAACGTAAATTAATATATACTAAAATGTCTTGTATTGGTCACAAGAAAAAAAAACAGCCCGCACAACAATGACCTGTCTTGCCTGCAAATCCATTACTGAAACAAGATTCGTACCTACGCTAGAAAGTACCGAAAATCATATTACACCTTGTTAAGCTTGTAGTTAACCTTTGTACTTTAGGGGCAAATAAACAACGCTCTTCGTATCATAAAAATCCTCGGTAAAATGGTCTGACAACTTGAATATTTCTGCCGTTCGGTAGTCTTTTAGCTCTTCACTCAAGTCCCCATCTTTTAAATACAGTATACCGTTTCGCCGTTCGTGAATGGATTCTTTTTTAATCTTCGCTTTTACCCAATGCGTAAATGTTGGCATAGCTGCGACCGCTCTACTGACAATGAAATCAAATTTACCCGGTATCTCCTCTACTCGCGCGTTGATCGTTTTTACATTCGTCAATTCTAAACCCTGCACTACGTCATCTACTACCTTGATCTTCTTACCAATAGAATCGACAAGGGTAAAGTGAACCTTAGGAAATAGAATAGCCAAAGGAACACCAGGAAATCCTCCACCAGTTCCCACATCAAGTATTTCAGCACCATCATTAAACTCCTGAATTTTAGCAATGCCAAGTGAATGAAGCACATGCCTTAAATAGAGTTCGTCTATATCTTTTCTAGATACGACATTAATTTTCTGGTTCCAATCTTTATATAACTCTTCTAGGAGAAGAAATTGTGACTGTTGTTCTTTTGATAAATTGGGAAAATATTCAAATAGCCTTTGAGTTGTCATTCGTATCTTTGTAAAAAAACTAAATTTAGTATATTGCTATTGCAAAGATTCCGTTTTTAATTTAAGGTATCAAACTATTCGGAAATCAATTACGTTATATTTAAAGAAAAAGATTAATATCCATGGAGAAGAAAACCATTAGGTTCCCCCGTAAAGACCCTGCACAATTTTTTAAGACCTTGAACGGGAGAGTGAACGACTATTTTAAAAAGAATGATTTAAAAAAGACTGGGAACTGGAGATTGCATGTAAAAACCGTTATTATGTTCTCTTTGTTCCTAGCACCGTATTTTCTTATTTTAACCTTAGGCCTTCCAAATTGGGCAAACTTGCTACTCACCATAGTAATGGGCATTGGCATGGCTGGTGTTGGTATGAATGTAATGCATGACGGTAACCACGGCGCCTATTCCAAGAAAAAATGGGTAAACAAATTCATGGGAGGTAGCATCTATATTCTTGCAGGTAATGTTTACAATTGGCAGGTGCAGCATAATGTGCTGCATCACACCTATACTAACATCCACGAGCATGATGAAGATATGGAAGCAGGCAGAATATTACGCTTCTCCAAACATACGGAATGGAAAAAACATCATAAGTTTCAACATTTTTATTCTGTTCTTCTTTACGGATTACTAACGTTCAACTGGGCCATTACCACAGATTTTCAGCAGATGTATCGCTACATGAAGAGGAAATTGTCTTATGGTAAATTACCTAGTGCAGCTACCAACTGGACGACCTTACTTATTACTAAAACCTTATATGTGATGATTTGGATCGTAGTTCCAATGCTATTTTTAGATATTGCATGGTATAAAATTTTATTAGGCTTCTTTATAATGCATTATGTTGCCGGTGTAATTTTGAGTGTGGTATTCCAATTGGCACATATTGTTGACGAAGCGGATACACCTTTACCTGATGAAAGCGGAACTATGAAAAACACATGGGCCATTCATCAATTATTTACAACGGTAAACTTTGGAACAAAGAACAAAGTCGTTAATTGGTTTACAGGTGGACTGAACCATCAAGTAGAACACCATATTTTTCCAAATATCAGCCATGTTCATTATACAAAGATTTCGAAAATTGTTAAAGAAACGGCCAAGGAATTTAACCTTCCTTATCATGAGTATAGAACAACAAGAAAAGCCATTATTTCTCACTTTACACACTTAAAGGAACTAGGTAAGCAGCCTGCTATACAAGCATAGGTTATCATCAATATTTTATTTGAATAGCCCGAGAAAAGTTGTAAAAAACTTTTCTCGGGCTATTCATTTTAACACTATTCACAAACTAGATGCAAATAGTTAACAATCAATTTGCTTTTCCGGCACCAAAGAATTCCAAATGTTTTAATTTTGTTTTGTATTTAAGCAATCACGGACTATAATTTCTGTTGGACCGAAATAATTACGGCACAGTTACAGGGATGAAAATAAAAATATATTCTTATGAGCAATCAATTATCGGATAAGATTAACAGTGTAACACCTTCCGCAACACTAGAAATGGCTGCAAAAGCCCGTGAATTAAGAGCAGCCGGGAAAGATATTATTGGCTTAAGCCTTGGCGAACCCGATTTCAATACCCCAGATTACATTAAAGAGGCAGCCATCCAAGCTGTAACCGACGATTACAACTCCTATACTCCCGTTGATGGCTATGTTGAGCTGAAAACTGCTATCATCACCAAATTTAAGCGTGATAACGGACTACAATACGAAGCGCCTCAAATCGTAGTTTCTACCGGTGCAAAACAATCATTATACAATGTTGCTCAAGTAATTTTAAATAAAGGTGACGAAGTTATTTTACCCTGTCCTTACTGGGTAAGCTATGCTGATATCGTCAAGTTGGCAGATGGCATACCTGTTGAGGTTTCTACTACGTTGGAAAACGATTTTAAAATGACTCCCGAACAATTGGAAGCTGCTATCACCCCTAAAACTAAAATGCTCTGGTACAGTTCGCCCTGCAACCCTAGCGGCTCAATCTACAGCAAAGAGGAATTACGTGGTCTAGCGGATGTGCTACAGAAATATCCGCAAATAATTGTAGTTAGTGATGAGATTTATGAGCATATCAATTACGGTGTTACTGCACATGCATCCATGGCCGAGTTTGCTGATATGTACGATCGTACCGTTACCGTAAATGGAGTAGCAAAAGCATTTGCCATGACCGGATGGCGTATTGGCTATATTGGGGCTCCAACCTATATCGCAAGAGCATGTAATAAATTACAGGGACAAGTGACCAGCGGAGCAAACTGTATTGCCCAACGTGCGGTCATTACAGCTCTTACCGAATCACCTACCCGTATTAAATTTATGGTTGATGAATTTAGAGCTCGAAGAAAATTGATACTAGAACTTTTGAACAACATAGACGGATTTACTTGCAACGAACCAGAAGGTGCTTTTTATGTTTTCCCGGATGTTACGGCTTATTTTGGAAAAACCTTAAAAGGAAGTACTATCAATAACGCATCTGACTTTGCTATGTATTTGTTGGAACATGCCAATGTAGCAACCGTTACAGGAGATGCTTTTGGGAATGGGAATTGTATTCGTATTTCCTACGCTGCTTCGGAAAAGGAAATACGAGAAGCGGTTTCCAGAATAAAAGCGGCACTGTTGGGCTAACATTCAATTTTATTTACGATATTCTAAAGACCTCTATTCTATTACGGAGGTCTTTTTTTGGCGTATTGTAGGGTATTTTTAAACAGCTACAATCACTATGGGTGCTAACTAAAATAGTTGGTTCCTTAGATATAATAGGCATACTATTTGATACTAATATGGCAGTTATTCCGTGGTCTAGAAATATATCATACAGTTTAATTGAGCCATACCGATAAACATGTGGCATACCAAAATATTTCATTTAATCGAGCTCCTATGAAAACAATTATTTTAATGCTTTTACTGGTTCCAATGATTACTTCGTCACAACTGAAAGTTGACTATCAAAATATTCCTCCAATAGAGGGAAGATATGGTAGCTACTTAACTAAAAACGGAAGTGTTATTTCCCTTGGGGATTCTCTTACCATTGGAGTACCTACTGGGCCTTATGGATTTAGGTTTATCGCTTCGGGCAAGTTTGATGCTGACAATGTTATTGCGGGAAGAACCGTTAAGGTAGCGCGAATCAGAACATTTAAAAGAAATAGACTTAGAAATAAGGTGTTTTTAGAATTCAAATCCTACGGAATATTAGCTCCTTTCGGATCGATTATGAGATGGCTTTACAATCTGGGGAGCTAGAGGCTCCAGAACAATAAAAACCCGGTAAACGCAACTACCCCTTGTCTTTTTTTGTTACAACTTCAACAGCATTATCGAAGTATTTGCCCATACTGCTATTATAATTCTCTTATTGGTCTTCATTTATCTTCAATTCAAGCATCAATCCTGACAATAAATACAAAAAAAACTACAATTCAGGAAGTATTATTCATCAGAGGAAATTGCTCTTTTCTATATTTATAAAGCAAAAGAAGACAAGTTTTCTATTCTATGTGCTTTTGTTTAATTTATTACATCTGATAATGCCCAATAAATATCTGATACTTCTATTACTAATCTGTTGCAAGCATTATAGTAGCGCTCAAATATTAGGGCTAGTGGTTGACAAAAACAACGAACCGCTACCCTTTGTAAACATCTATATAGAAGAAACGCTCACCGGTACGACAACCAACGCAAATGGGGAATACCAATTAAATGTTCCTACAAACGGCAAACAGGTAATCGTTTTTAAATATTTAGGCTATAAAACCGAGAAAAAAACAATCACAGTAGATGGTAGCGATTACGAACTGAACATCACCATGACCGAAGAAGGGCTAAACTTGAACGAGGTCGAAATTGTAGCGAACAGCAATCCAGCAAATGCCATTATTAGAAAAGCCATTGCCAAAAGGGAGAATCTACGAGAAAAAATACTAAACTATACGGTGAATTTCTACTCCAAGGGCCTTATAAAAATCAAAAATGCCCCTGAACGTATCCTTGGCCAAGAATTGGGAGATTTGGGTGGAGGGCTGGATTCTACACGAACAGGGATCCTATATCTATCCGAAACAATATCTAAAGTGGCTCGCAGTAAAGGAAAATTCAAGGAAAAAATTGTGGCGTCCAAAGTAAGCGGGGATGATAACGGCTTTAGTTTCAATGCCGCATTGGACATCAATTTTTCCTTTTATGAAAATTTAGTAGAGCTCGGTGGTCAACTGGTGTCACCCATTGCTGAAAATGCATTTTCCTATTACACCTATACATTAAAGGGCACCTTTCACGACGAAGGCAATAGACTTATCAATCAAATCGAAGTACGATCAAAACGAACCGAGGACAAAACCTTTAACGGAACCATTTATATTATAGAGGACGAGTGGGCCTTGTACGCAGTAGACCTCAAAGTTACAGGAAAACAGGCTCAAATTATACCTGTAGATACCTTCAACATAAAGCAGAGTTTCAACTATTCCAAAAAGCACGAGACTTGGTTAAAAGTGTTGCAAAATTTTGATTTTGACTACAGTATTTTTGGTTTCAAGGGAGCTGGCAGATTTACGGCCGCTTATAAGGAGTACGACTTGAAACCCAATTTTGTTCGAGGAGACTTTGGTCCGGAAATCTTGGGATTCGAAAAGAACGCAAATAAAAAAGATAGTATTTTTTGGGAGGATAGAAGACCTGTTCCCTTAACCCTGGAAGAATCTGTAGACTATGAACTAAAAGATAGCTTACAGATCATTCGTAAGACACAAAAGTATCTAGACTCGGTAGATGCCAAAAAAAATAAATTCAAACCTTCGTCCCTACTTTTTGGCTACAGCCATGACAATACGTTTAAAGAAAAATACTATACACTAAGAGCCCCTATTGAAAATCTTGCGTTCAACACCGTACAAGGGTGGCACGGGTCATTTGGATTCAACTATTTAAAATTGGATAAGGAAGAGGGTACCGCTTTTCAATTTAATACCTCCCTAAACTATGGCCTATCTGATAAAAGAGTGCGACCTACTGCAGGACTCTACTACCGTTTTAACAGATTTTCCAGACCCATCTTGCGATTAAAAATAGGCAACGAAGCCAGACAGTTCAATAACGAAGAACCCATAACGCCCATAGGAAATAGCATCACATCGCTGTTTTTTGAAAGTAACTTTGCAAAATTTTATGACCTTACCTTTTTAGAATTTTCACACGCCCAAGAAATCATTAATGGCATACAGACCAACCTAAGCCTAGGTTTTGAGGATAGAAAACCACTCTTTAATACCACCGGTTTTACATATTTTAATGAAGCCAACAACCAGTTCACCTCTAATAATCCATTGGAACCCGAAAATATCAATACTGCTGCTATCGACGACCATACCATCATTAAATTGGGGGTAGATGTGAGGATTAGGTTCGGACAACAATACCTCAATTATCCTGATGAAAAATTCAACGTTCAAAGCGACTTGTATCCATCACTATTCCTAAGTTACGAAAAAGGGTTCGCCTCTAGCTCAGTTGACAATCATTACGATCAGTTTAAAGTACGCCTAACCCAATCTTTTGATATTGCCCATAAAGGCCAATTTGCCTATAATATGCGTGCAGGTACATTTGTTGATTCAAGAGATATATCCTTTGTAGATTACCAACATTTCAACGGCAACCAATCCTATGTAACCCGCAAGGATTACATGGAGTCGTTTTTCCTCCTGCCCTATTACACTTTTAGCACAAACCAAGATTACCTAGAAGGTCATTTAGAGCATAACTTCAATGGTTTTATAATGAATCGAATACCGCTCTTAAAAAAACTGAACGCTCATCTTATAGTATCCGGCAAATTTCTGGCTACAAGCAATAACCGACCTTACTCCGAATTTGGAGTTGCTTTAGGAAATTTAGGCATTAAAAAGTTCAGATTTCTTAGAGTAGGATATGCACAAAGTTATTTTAATAATACTGTGGAAAGAGGGCTCAATATTGGCTTGGCCTTTTAGTCATTGTACAATTAGCGACTTAACATACAAGTTAATTCGGCTATTTGTATATTCTCTAGGTACGTTTCCAAAAATAAGGGGTCAACAAAATAAGAACGGTAAAAAGTTCTAGTCGTCCTGCGAGCATTAAGAATCCGCACCACCATTTGGCCAAATCTGGTAAACTATTAAAATTACTTACAGGATTTAAACTACCCAATGCCGGACCCACATTTCCCAAAGACGAGGCGGCACCACCAATGGCAGATTCAAAGTCGAGACCCAAAAAACCAAGTACCATTGCCCCAATTATAAAAAGAAGCATATATAACGCAAAGAAACCGACGATATTAAAAACAATATTCTCTTTAACGGTTTTGTTGTTATAACGCACTGGTATTACCGCATTGGTGTGCAAGGTGCGCTTAAACTCCAATACTCCATTTTTGATAATCAGCACGTGTCGCATCACTTTTATTCCACCAGAAGTAGACCCTGCAGACCCTCCTATAAAGAAAAGGCCAAAAAAGAATATGGTTAAAAATGGTGTCCACTGCGTAAAATCCGCACTTACAAAACCCGTAGTCGTTACCACAGCGACCACCTGAAACAGTGCATGCCTAAATGAACTTTCTAATTGTCCAAGAACCATTGGATAACCTGGTGTCAATTCGCTAATATTTGCCCTAAAGTAAATTACTAGGCCAGTCATGACCGTTGCAGCTATGATAAACAATAAATAAAATCTGAATTCTTCATCTTTCAACACTTTTTGTACTTTTCCTTTAAAAGCAAAATAACTTAACACAAAATTGGTTCCGGCCAAAAACATAAAAACAATGATAATATACTGTATCAAGGGCTGATCGTTCCAATGGGCAACACTGGCGTTTTTAGTAGAAAAACCACCGGTAGACAAAGTGGCCAGCGCATGGTTTACAGCATCAAAAAAAGACATTCCCGCCAACTTTAATAAGAAAGTCTCGGCTACCGTATAACCCACGTAAATTAACCATAATCGCTTAGCGGTATCGGTAATCCTTGGGTGTAATTTGTCTGCACTAGGTCCTGGTGCTTCTGCGGTAAACAATTGCATACCACCAATACCTAATAAGGGCAGAATAGCAATCGCCAAGACAATAATTCCCATACCTCCGATCCAATGGGTAAGGCTTCTCCAAAACAAAATACCCTCCGGCATCGACTCTATATCGTCCATTATAGAAGCTCCGGTAGTAGTGTAACCGGAAATTGTTTCAAAAAACGCGTTGGTAACGTCGGGAATAGCTCCGGAGAATATATAAGGCAGCATTCCTGAAATAGACATCACGATCCAACCAAAAGTCACGATAATATACCCTTCTTTTTTCTTGACCTCTTTGCGGTGCCCACGCGTATAGTACATAGCAAAAACACCAGCAAACATTGTAGAAATTGAAGCTAAGGAAATACTTAGTGCGGCTCCGTCCTTGTACAAGGCACTAACGACCGCAGCGATAAGCATAAAACCACCGTTGCACAGTAGCAAAAGGCCCATGATATGAAAAATAATCCTTGAGTTTAGGCGCATTTTAAAGGAACATTCGTTCTATTTTAGCTATTTCTTCAGGGAGGCAACAAACCACGACCCTATCTCCTGCCTTAATTTCAAAACCACCAAGGGCAATAATTCCTTCGCCATCACGAACCACACCGCCAATAGTAGCGGACTTAGGAAAGTTAATATCCCTAATAACAGCACCGGTAACACGAGAGTCCTTTTTCACGATAAACTCCAATATCTCGGCATTTAGATTATTTAATCGCATCATCTCAACAACTTCGCCTCTTCTAACATGTCTAAAAATATTATTTGCCGCTAATAATTTTTTGTTGATCAAAGTGTCTATGCCTATGGAATGGGATAACTGAAAATAGTCCATGTTCTCTACCAATGCGATTGTCTTTTTAATGTGCTTGGACTTAGCGACCAAACAGGACATGATATTCGTCTCTGAGTTTCCCGTAACGGCAATAAATGCATCCATTGATTCTAGACTCTCCTCTTCTAAAAGCTCAACATTTCTTCCATCTCCGTTAATAACCAATGCATTAGGTAAATCATCTGCTAAATCGAATGCTTTTTCCTTATTCTTCTCTATAAGTTTAACATTGAACTTATTGTTACAAAGATCCCTAGCAGTTTTGTAGCCTACCTTACTACCTCCCAAAATCATTACATTCTTTATCTCTTCTTTTTTCTTTCCGGTGAGTTTATAAAGCTCATCAACACCTTCTTTTACCGTTATAAAATGTACCTGATCTCCTTCCTTAAAAACGGTATCCCCTCTCGGGATAACGGTGTATTGTGTTCCCATTCGCTGCAAAGCAATAGGCATAAAGTGAAGTTCGGAAAAAATAGTAGCTGCCTCTTTGACCATCTTGCCCACGAAAGGCGCGGATTTTGGCAAGGAAACCCCTACCATAATTAATTTACCATCATCGAACTCAAACGTATCGTTAAAGGCAGATTTGTTCAATAAAAGTTGAATTTCGGCCGCGGCCAACTCCTCGGGCGAAATCAACTCATCGATCCCCAATTCAGAGAATTTGAGCAACTCTTTGTTGTCCACAAACTCGGTATTGGAAATCCTAGCAATTGTTTGCTTGCACCCCAATTGCTTTGCCAACATACATAGCGTAATATTGGTCGTTTCAGAGGAGGTTACCCCAATGACCAAATCGGAGTCTTCTACTCGCGCATCCCTTAGTACAGCAATAGACGTTGCATCACCCTTTAAAACTCGTATATCCAAATGATTATCTGCATATGCAAGACTCTCCTTGTGTGTATCTATCAACGTGATGTTCTGCGATTCGTAGGAAAGTAGTTTAGCTAAATGAAATCCTACTTCACCTGCACCTGCAATTATAATCTTCATTTAAGTTCTTCGATTACCTATTTGTAGTTTGTCTTGAACGTTCTATCGTCAACATTATTTCCATGTTACGCACAGTGTTCAATGTACTAGGCTCATATTATCGTGCAAAATTACATAATTTTATTAGGTTAGCATTTATTTTAGCTTTTTTAACCTACAGCTGCTTCATGGTGTTAAACTAGGAATTTACCAGCGTCTATTTTACTAAATCGTATCTTTGCAAAAAAACTATTGTTATGCCCGAAAAGGTTACCCCATATAAAGATTCTAATCTTGGCAAAAAAGAACAGGTCACCAAAATGTTCGACACTATTTCAAAAGACTATGATGGGTTAAACCGTGTTATTTCCTTTGGAATAGATATTAAATGGAGAAAAAGAGTAGTGGCGTTACTTAAAAGAGAAGCACCTGAAACGATATTGGATATCGCTACGGGCACAGGTGATCTCGCTATTGCCTTGGTAAAAACCGGTGCCAAAAAAATAGTGGGTCTAGATATTTCTCCTGGTATGTTGGAGGTAGGCAAAGATAAAATCAAACACAAAAACTTAGATAGCACTATAGAAATGGTGGTGGGCGATAGCGAAAAGCTATCTTTTGCAACCAACTCATTTGACGCGGTAACAGTATCTTTTGGCGTACGAAACTTTGAAACCTTAGAAACCGGACTTTCAGAAATTCTACGTGTACTAAAACCAAAAGGGTCTTTAGTAATCCTTGAAACTTCGGTACCTACAAAAACACCCTTTAAACAAGGCTATCATATTTACACAAAATACATACTACCGCGTATAGGCAAGTTATTCTCAAAAGATAATTCTGCTTATGGATATTTAAGCGAATCTGCCGCCGTTTTTCCTCATGGTGAAATCTTCAACAATATTTTGCGTAAAATTGGGTTTATAGAAGTAACCAATAAGCCTCAAACATTTGGGGTGGCATCGATATATGTTGCTAAAAAAGCGTAGGCGTTTCGCCAAACAAATACGCTAAATTTTAGCCATTACCCATGTAGGTTTTTAGTAATTAGGCGTAGATGAAGAAATGGATTTTAATAGGTATTGTAGTATTGTTTACCGATCAATGGACCAATGCCCAATTTAACGAAAGGCCTGTTCTTAACAAGGAGAACGAGGACAAGAAATTTCTAAACTATGGTTATTTCTTAGGATTTAATCAATATGATTTCAAATTTGATTATAAAGATAACGAGCGAGATATTCTCACCACTAAAACCTTTGGGTTTAATGTAGGCCTTATTGGCGAAATGCGATTAAACGAATTCTTGGATCTAAGACTAGAACCCGGTTTACACTATACAGCTAGAACTATTGGATTTCCTGGTTTTGATGAAGAGCGAGATGCACTAAGAGAAGTAAAATCCACATACATTAACTTCCCTCTCCTGCTCAAAGCAAGTACAAGAAGAATAGGAAATTGGAAGCCGTTTATTATTGGAGGTGGCTCCATGTCATTAAATTTAGGAAGCAACGAGGATAGCTTAGACGATAACTCTGCAGGTACCTTTCGTATGACAAAGTGGGTCTATAATTATGAACTGGGATTTGGAATTGACTTTTACTTAGAATATTTTAAGTTTAGCCCATCCATTCGCGGTGTGTTTGCGTTAACAGATGAACTGGTTCGAGACAACGACCCTAACAGCCCTTGGACCGGAAATATTGATGCCATGAGAACGCGGGGTATTTTCGTGAATTTCACCTTTGAATAAACTGCTATCCTTGGCGACGTATTTCATTTAATAAAATAGCGGAAGCGGTTCCTACGTTAAGGCTTTCGGCTGTTGGTTTACCATGTTGGGGTATGGAAATACTAAAGTCGCAACGTTCTTTCACAGCTAAAGAAATGCCATTACCTTCATTACCCATAACCAGAACTCCTTTTTTTGGCAACTCGCTTGCATAAACCGATGTGCCGTCCATGAAAGAACCATAAACCGGTAAGGGATTACTTTTTAAAAAAGTTCCTAAATCCTCATATACGATGTTTACCCTTGCAATTGAACCCATGGTAGCCTGCAATACCTTTGGATTATAACAATCTACAGTATCGGTAGAACAGACCAAATTAGTAATTCCATACCAGTCGCATAATCTAATAATTGTACCTAAATTACCAGGGTCCTGAACACCATCTAACAGCACAAGCCAGTTGTTGAAATCGACAGTTTCTGGAGTTGGTATATGAAATACGCCCAACGCACCGTTAGGATTTTTTAGAGCACTCATCTGACTCAGTTCTTTTGACGTAACCCGTTGAATTTCGTTATGGTTCACATTCAAATCCAAGTTGCCTGAACAATACACTTTGTATGGGACAATCCTAGAATTTAGAAGTTCCTCTAAAGCCTTTTTACCTTCAACAACAAACAGCCCATGTTCATTTCGGTACTTTTTTTGCTGTAAGCTTTTTATTAGTTTCAATTCACTTTTAACAACCATTCAAATACTGTATTTTTGATTTCTATGAACACGGCTCTATGCTTTAAAAACAACATAGCTAAAATAAGCTTATTCTCGCTTCTGGCAATGGTTGTGCTGTCATGTAATTCTTTAAAAAAAGTTGATAATGATGAGTATTTGGTGATAAAAAACGAATTACTCGTAGATTCTCTGGAAGTAAAGAATGAAGCCATAGAAAGCCTTATTTACCAAAAGCCCAATGCCGCACTTTTAGGCTACCCACTGCGACTTAATTTATATAATCTTGCCAAAGAAAATCCAGATTCCCTATACCAGTCTTGGCTATATAGAAAACCCAATAGAAAAGAGCGACTCACAAAGTTACTTTCTGCAAAACAAGTAGAACGCTTGGGAGAATCCTTTTTAGTCTCGGGCATGAGCAATTGGCTAAAAGATATAGGAGAAGCACCGGTTGTACTAGATACTTCCAAAACCCGAAGAAGTCTGCAGCGATTAAGTTCCTATTATTACGATAGGGGCTATTTTAACAATAGTACAAGCTATAGCATCGATTCCACCGGTCGCAAGCAAAAGGCAACCGTAGCCTATAACATTACACTTGGAAAACCCTTTTTAGTCGATTCTATTTCTAATGAAATATCTTCTAAGGCAATAGACTCCCTTTACTTTATAAACGCAGGGCAATCCTTGATTAAAAAAGGACAACAATTTGATCGCGATATTTTCAATGCAGAACGAGAACGTCTAACCACCATTTTCAGAAACAACGGTATTCGTAATTTCCAAGAAAGTTCTATCACCTTTGATATCGCTAGAGATACCGCAGTAACCGAGGATGATCAAAAAATGAACATCGTATTAAACATAGGGGATTTAAAAAAACGAGGTGAAAACGTGGTAACCACTGCAGCCTATAAAGTTGAAAAAATAAATAACATAGACATTTATACCAATTACCTTTCTACTGCAGGGAAAGACTCTGTAAGAACAATAGAATATGGAGATTATACCATTCACTATTCCGGTAAATTTCAAATTAAACCAAAGACCTTGGCGAATGCCATTTTCTTTAAAAAAGGAAACACATATAGAGACTTGGACAAAATTAGAACTGCAAGACAGTTGAACAGCTTAAATATTTTTAAATATCCTAGCATAATACCAGAGGTAGACAGCAGTGGCACCAACGTTAACTACAAAATATACCTTGCCCCCAAAACCAAATATTCCCTAGGCACTAATTTTGATATTAGCAGGTCCAATATTAGAAGGTTGGGTGTTGGGCTAAATGCATCCCTATTGATAAGAAACATATTTAAAGGAGCGGAAAACCTAAGCATCTCGGCTGATGGTACCTTTGGCCTCTTAAGCAGCCCATCTTTTCAAGAAGATTTTTTCTCGGAATTAGGGGGCGATATCACCTTGGATTTTCCAAGAATATGGTTTCCTTTCGTAACAACCTCAACGCTAATACCTAATTACACCTTACCACAAACAAGGATTGCCATTGGTACAAGTTTTCAAAAAAATATTGGTTTGGACAAGCAAACCTTAAATAGTGTATTGAGCTATAACTGGACACCTTCAGAATTTAAAAAGCATAACATAGAACTATTGAATGTACAGTATGTACGAAATGTAAACAGCAATCGCTTTTTTAATGTATATCAGAATACATACAACGTATTAAATGGGATAGCCACAGAAAATACTGGGGTAGTAAACCCCCTTTATTTTAATGACGAGGGAAACCTTACCACTCCCATAGAGTCCTCCGACCCTGAGAATATTGGCACAGATAGTTTCATAGATGATGTGCTAAGCGGAGAAATACCAATAGCAGGAAACGGATTAACATTAGAGGAGTTCAACGAGGTTAAAAGCATAAACGAGAGAGAGCAACGCCTAACGGAAAACAACTTAATTTTCACCACCAACTATACTTTTAACAAAAATAACCGGAACGGAGTAACAGATAATAATTTTTATCAGTTTAGGTTTAGACTGGAAAGTGCCGGTAACTTACTATCTGGTCTTTCAAGTTTTATTCCATTCAATGAAAAAGATGACCAGCTTTTAGTCTTCAACGTTCCTTTTTCACAGTATATAAAAACAGAGTTCGATTATGTAAAATACTGGGACCTCTCCCGTTCCAATGTGCTGGCCGCACGAACATTCTTTGGCATTGCTATCCCGTATGGCAATTCCAACAACATACCATTTGTACGCAGTTACTTTGGAGGTGGTTCTAATGACAACCGAGCCTGGTTCCCTTATTCGTTAGGACCAGGTAGAACTTCTGCCGTGAACGATTTTAACGAAGCAAACCTAAAATTGGCACTTAACCTGGAATACCGTTTCTCAATAGCTGGCGATATCAACGGAGCTATTTTTGCTGATGCCGGTAACATTTGGAATGTTTTTGATGATGTAGATGATACAGATGCTACCTTCAATGGACTATCTTCTTTAAAGGATATTGCCCTTGGGACAGGGTTTGGTCTGCGTTATGATTTCACCTATTTCCTATTTCGAGTAGACTTGGGTTTCAAAACCTATAATCCAGCTGAGATACAGTCCAAAAGATGGTTTAGGGATTATAATTTTTCGAACTCCGTACTGCAAATAGGGATTAACTATCCTTTCTAAGTCTAATTGTTTTGTTACTTTTGTTGCTTAAATTTTAGAAAACTAAAGACCTAAAGATTATGGCTCATACAATAAAACCGGGAGTTGCTACCGGAGATCAAGTTCAGGATATATTCAACTACGCAAAAGAAAAAGGCTTTGCGCTACCAGCGGTTAATGTAATAGGCTCTAATACCATAAATGGCGTGTTGGAAACAGCTGCAAGTTTAAACGCACCTGTCATCATACAGTTTTCTAATGGAGGTGCGCAATTCAATGCAGGAAAGGGATTATCAAACGAGGGCCAAAACGCAGCCATACAGGGTGCCATTGCAGGTGCAAAACACGTGCACCAATTGGCAGAGGCATACGGAGCTACTGTTATATTGCATACAGATCACTGTGCCAAGAAATTATTACCTTGGATAGACGGTTTATTAGATGCCAGCGAAAAACATTACGCAGAAACCGGAAAATCCTTGTTCAGCTCACACATGATCGACCTCTCAGAGGAGCCTTTGGAAGAGAATATCGAAATCTGTAAAGGATACTTGGAGCGTATGAGTAAAATGGAAATGACCCTAGAAATAGAATTGGGAATTACAGGCGGAGAAGAAGACGGTGTAGATAATTCAGATGTAGACGATTCCAAACTATACACACAACCAGAAGAAGTAGCCTACGCATACGAGGAACTTTCTAAGGTAAGCCCAAGATTTACCATTGCCGCTGCTTTTGGTAACGTGCACGGTGTTTACAAGCCAGGAAATGTTAAACTTACTCCAAAGATTTTATTGAACTCTCAAGAATATATTTCCAAAAAATATGGTGTGGAACATAACCATATTGATTTTGTATTCCATGGTGGTTCTGGGTCAACAGTTGAAGAAATAAGGGAGGGTATTAGCTACGGTGTAATTAAAATGAATATCGACACTGATCTTCAATATGCATTTTTGTCCGGCGTTAGAGATTACGTACAGGACAACAAAGACTTTTTACAAACACAAATAGGAAACCCTAAAGGTGCAGACGAACCTAATAAAAAATACTATGATCCAAGAGTATGGCTACGTAGTGGCGAAACCACATTTGTAGCGCGATTAAAAAAGGCCTTTGAAGACTTAAACAACGTCAATACCCTATAATTTGCGAAGAACTAACTCTAAATATGGAAAACATGACGGCTTGGTTTAAAAGAAAAGAAAAAGGAATACAGACTTCTACCGAGGAGAAAAAAGACACCCCAAAAGGGCTTTGGTACAAATCACCAACCGGTAAGATCGTAGAATCCGATGATCTAGCTAAAAATTTCTACGTAAGCCCTGAAGACGATTATCACGTACGCATTGGCAGTAAAGAATATTTTGAAATCCTTTTTGATAACAATAAGTTTACCGAACTGGATGCCAAACTTTCTTCTAAAGACCCTTTAAAATTTGAGGATACCAAAAAGTACGGAGATCGACTTAAAGCAGCCCAGAAAAAGACGGGACTTAAAGATGCAGTTAGAACCGGTTTTGGAAAGTCCTTAGGAAAGGATATCGTTATATGCTGCATGGATTTCAGTTTCATCGGTGGCTCTATGGGGAGTGTGGTCGGTGAAAAAATAGCAAGAGGTATAGACCATGCTATAAAAAAGAAAGTGCCTTTTGTAATGATTTCAAAATCGGGTGGCGCACGTATGATGGAAGCTGCACTTTCCTTAATGCAATTGGCAAAAACTTCTGTAAAACTGGCCCAGTTAGCGGAAGCTGGCCTGCCCTATATCTCACTTTGCACAGACCCAACTACGGGTGGCACAACAGCCTCTTATGCAATGTTAGGTGATATTAATATAGCAGAACCTGGAGCACTAATCGGTTTTGCCGGTCCACGTATTGTAAAGGATACCACCGGAAAAGATTTACCGGAAGGGTTTCAATCTTCAGAATTTTTGTTGGAGCATGGTTTCTTGGATTTCATCACACACCGCAGAGAGTTAAAGAAAAAGATAAATCTATATGTTGATTTAATACAGAATATTCCAATTCGCAAGGAAGAAATTAAATCTGCTTAAAAAAACAGAGTTGAATTGTTATATAATTTAGCGACAAAATAGTATCTTTGCAGCCTGTTTGAAAATCAATCAGATACATAAAAATCATTAACACTAATATTAGCATGTATTTAACGAAAGAAGTAAAAGCTGAAATCTTTAAGAAACACGGCGGAAAAGCGGAGAACACAGGTTCTACGGAAGGTCAAATAGCCTTATTCACACACCGTATCAATCATTTGACCGGTCACTTGAAAAAAAACCATAAAGACTATAACACAGAGCGTTCATTAGTAAAGCTCGTGGGTAAAAGAAGAAGTCTTTTAGATTATATGATAAAAAAGGATATTGTAAAATATCGTGAGCTTATCAAAGAATTGAATATTAGAAAGTAATATATGTAGAGGGAAGCCTAGCTTCCCTCTTTTTTATTTAACGGAACTCACGTTCTGTATATAATATTTCAAAGTCCTGAAATCACATTTTTACGGTGTGGTGGGCAAAATTAAAAGCTGCACACAGTTTTTCATTGGTCAAGTGCTTACACGGCACATACAACAACACAACCTTCTGGCCTCAACAACCAGATGACCATTGTTTAACAAAATCCCGAGGGTTCGGGTAAAAATCAATTTTATGATTCCAAAAGTATTTAGAGAGGTCATAGACCTAGGTGACGGTAGAGAAATTTCTATCGAAACCGGAAAATTAGCAAAACAGGCACATGGCTCAGTTGTTGTTCAATCTGGAAAATGTATGCTACTCTGTACAGTAGTGTCCAACTATGAGCAAAAAGATTTAGATTTTCTTCCGTTAACGGTAGATTATCGTGAAAAATTCGCTGCTGCTGGTCGTTACCCAGGTGGTTTCTTCAAAAGGGAGGCTAGACCAAGTGATGGTGAGGTTTTGACGATGCGTTTGGTGGATCGCGTCTTACGTCCACTTTTTCCAAAAGATTATCACTCAGAAACACAAGTGATGATTCAATTAATGTCTCATGATGATGACGTTATGCCAGATGCAATGGCCGGTTTGGCAGCATCTGCAGCCATTCAGTTATCTGACTTCCCTTTTGAATGCGCTATTTCAGAGGCACGAGTTGGTCGTGTTAACGGTGAATTTGTTATCAACCCGACAAGAGCTCAATTAGCGGAGTCCGATATCGACATGATGATCGGTGCATCTGCTGACTCTGTGATGATGGTCGAGGGTGAAATGGACGAAATTTCTGAAGAAGAAATGGCAGACGCTATCAAGTTTGCACACGAAGCCATTAAGGTTCAATGTGCTGCTCAATTGCGTTTAGCGGAAGCTTTCGGAAAGAAAGAAGTTCGTGAATATCCTGAGGAACGTTCCGATGAAGAGCTTGCAAAGAAAGTTCATGATATGGCTTACGATAAAGTATACGCCATAGCAAAAGCTGGTTCCGCAAAACACGAAAGAAGTGCTGCCTTCAATGATATCAAAGAAGAAATCAAAGCTACTTTTTCGGAGGAAGAATTAGCGGATTTCGGTGGCTTGGTTTCCAAGTATTACAGACAAGCTGAAAAAGCTGCTATACGTGACCTCACCTTAAATGAAGGATTACGTTTAGATGGTCGTAAGACCGATGAGATTCGTCCAATCTGGTGTGAGATCGATTATTTACCGTCTACACATGGATCTGCGATTTTTACACGTGGGGAAACTCAGGCATTAGCAACAGTAACTTTAGGTACCTCTAGAGATGCGAACAAAATAGACATGCCGTCTCACGAAGGGGAAGAAAATTTCTATTTACATTATAATTTCCCTCCTTTCTGTACGGGTGAAGCACGACCAATACGTGGAACATCCCGTAGAGAAGTAGGCCATGGTAACCTTGCACAACGTGCATTAAAAGGAATGGTGCCAGATGATTGTCCTTACACAGTACGTGTTGTATCTGAAGTATTAGAATCTAACGGCTCCTCTTCTATGGCAACCGTATGCTCCGGTACAATGGCAATGATGGATGCCGGTGTTCAATTAAAAAGACCTGTTTCCGGTATCGCTATGGGATTAATATCCGATGCAGCATCCGGTAAATATGCTGTGCTATCCGATATCCTAGGTGATGAAGATCACTTAGGTGATATGGACTTTAAAGTAACTGGTACTGCCGATGGTATTACTGCTTGCCAAATGGACATTAAAGTAAAAGGATTGTCTTATGAAATATTAGTAAATGCGTTACAACAAGCAAGAAATGGTCGATTACATATTCTTGAAAAAATAACGGATACTATTGCTGAACCTGCCGCTGATGTGAAACCACATTCGCCTAAGATGGTAACGCGTACGATCCCTAATGAATTCATTGGTGCCCTTATTGGACCTGGTGGAAAAGTAATTCAAGAACTTCAGAAAGAAACAGGAACTACGATTGTTATCAATGAAGATCCTGTTACCGAAGAAGGTATTGTTGAAATTTTGGGTACAGATCAAAATGGTATTGATGCTGTTTTGACTAAGATCGATTCATTGATGTTCAAACCTCAAATGAATGAATCTTATAAGGTTAAGGTCATAAAGATGTTGGATTTTGGAGCCGTGGTAGAATATCTTGATGCTCCAGGGAACGAGACGTTATTGCATGTATCTGAATTAGCTTGGGAACGCACCGAAAATGTTACCGATGTGGTGAACATGGGTGACGAATTCGAAGTGAAGTATTTAGGTACTGATCCAAGAACCCGTAAAGAGAAAGTTTCTCGTAAAGCACTTTTACCAAAACCAGAAGGTTTTGTCGAAAGGCCCCCACGTAAAAGCAACGATCGTGATCGTGGGCGTGGAAGAGATGATCGTAACAGAGATCGCAAACCCAGAAGAGACTAGTGTTTATACGTTAGGCTACATTTAATTTTACAAGTAGAATAAAGCTCCATTCGTATATCGGATGGAGCTTTTTACTTTTTACCACTGTTATCGTACATATACTTGGCGACTGATGGTAAAAATATGAAGGCAAAAATCAAAGTACCAATAGCCGTTGTAGCCCCATTATATTCCCAATGCATAAGCTCTCCTGTTAGTCCTCCTAAGATTAAAGCCGCTCCTGTAACCCCAGAAATAAAAGCAATTTTCTTCATGTCATCATAAAATTAAAGTCACTTCAAAGGATATTATAAAACCTACAATATAAGAACATCAATACTATTTGCAGAAAATAAATTGAAATGGTAACGTATCAATAAATCTATTACCGCATAGTATTAGTCCGTTTTGTACCGTTCAACGGAAAAATCATCTTTTTTATATCCATTTGTAACATTCCGTAGATTTTTACGTATAAGTATATGCAGTCTATGCAAATTGAACTTAATTTACTTTAATGAGACAGCTTAAGATTACAAAACAGGTTACCAATAGGGAAACCGCATCTTTGGACAAGTACTTACAAGAAATTGGAAAAGTGGACTTGATTACTGCAGATGAAGAAGTAGAATTGGCACAACGTATCAAGGCAGGCGATCAACTCGCTCTTGAAAAACTAACAAAAGCCAATCTCAGATTCGTAGTATCAGTTGCCAAGCAGTACCAAAACCAAGGACTTACTTTACCGGATTTGATCAACGAGGGAAACCTTGGTCTGATTAAAGCTGCACAGCGTTTTGACGAAACGCGGGGATTTAAATTTATCTCCTACGCCGTATGGTGGATTCGTCAATCTATATTACAAGCTTTGGCAGAACAATCGCGTATTGTTCGTTTGCCATTGAACAAAATTGGGTCTATAAACAAGATCAACAAAACATTCGCATTTCTTGAGCAAGCTCATGAAAGAATGCCTTCTCCCGAAGAAATTGCAAAGGAGTTGGACATGACTGTTGATGATGTAAAACAATCACTTAAAAACTCCGGAAGACACGTATCCATGGATGCACCATTAATCGATGGTGAAGACTCCAATCTTTACGATGTTTTACGTAGTGGAGAATCTCCAAATCCTGATAGGGAATTACTACATGAATCCTTAAGAACGGAAATTGAACGTGCTCTTGAAACATTGACCCCAAGAGAAGCGGATGTTATCCGCTTGTACTTTGGGCTAGCAGGACAGCATTCGATGACTTTGGAAGAAATAGGTGAAACTTTTGATCTTACAAGAGAACGCGTTCGCCAAATTAAGGAAAAAGCGATTCGAAGATTAAAGCATACCTCTAGAAGTAAAATACTCAAAACCTACCTTGGATAAACCAAGGTCAAAAATTACACGTTAAACTTTCCTTAAATTGGAAATTTGGCATATAAGTTGTAATTTTAACGTTAACAACAGTTATCATGACTGTTCGTTTTTTGATTGATGAATAAACTCCGGCTGATTACCGGAGTTTTTTCATTTAAAAAATTAACATCAGACTTAATTATACACTATTAGTCTTTATAATTCTATTGTATGTCAACCGATTTAGAAAACCAACCGAACAATCCACTTCATGGTGTAAAACTTATTGATATTTTAGAATATCTTACTCAAAAATACTCATGGGAAGATCTAGCGGGCCAAGTAAACATTAACTGTTTTAAAAGCAATCCTACCATAAAATCCAGTTTAAAATTCCTTCGAAAAACACCTTGGGCAAGAACTAAAGTTGAACATTTGTATTTACAATCCATACAGAAAAAATGAGCTTAAATATTGTACTCATAGCACCTGAAATTCCAAATAATACCGGAAATATAGGCAGGCTTGCCTTAGCTACAGGAGCAAACCTACACCTGGTTAAACCATTTGGTTTTGAGATATCGGATAAAAGATTAAAACGTGCCGGACTCGATTATTGGCAACACATTTCATTATTTACCTACGAGAACCAAGAAGAATTCTTTGCATCACATGAAGACAAGAAAATGGTTTTCTTTTCGTCACACGGTAAATGCACACATTGGGATATTGCTTTTGAAGATGATATGTTTCTGGTTTTTGGAAAAGAATCGGTTGGACTACCAAAATCTATCATAGAAAACCCGGAAGTACTTACTGCTAAAATTCCATTATACAGCAAGGAAATCAGAAGTCTCAATTTAGCCAATGCAGTCTCCATAACAGTTTATGAAGCATTACGACAGTTACATCTTTAACTGACCACACCCTAGACAATAGGTTTTCCAATGACTACTTTTCAATTATAAACCATTATTCGATTTTTGATTATCAGCATTCTTTTTTATTTCTGAACATAGAACTTTCTTAACGTATAGCCTTAGCCATAGTAGCTAATCCAACTAATTTCATTTCACAGCTGTATAACAATTTTAGACAATACTAAAAACTTCTCCATCCTAAGTCAGTTTTTATTATTTTTATAGCAACCGCTATTCTTAAAACCATGCGATACTCTGTTCTGTTTCTGTTAGGATTAGCATGTTCATTTTTGTCCTGTAAAGATGACACCACTATAGCTTCCACCTTAAACGACACAACCGAAATAGACTTTACCATTCCAGAAGGTTTTGTTTTAGAGGAACTGTATCAACCAAGCAAACATGAGCAAGGGTCGTGGGTAGCCATGGCACAGGGGAATGAAAACACCATCTTTACCTGTGACCAATATGGTAAAATCTATAGTTTTAAAGCCCCAGATATTGGACAAACACTAAAACTAGAAGACGTACACCCCCTTGAATTAGAAATAGGTGAAGCGCATGGGCTACTTTGGGCCCATAATAGCCTTTTCGTTGCTGTAAACAAACACTGGGGAGACGACATAAAAAACGGTAGCGGAATCTATAGAATTACAGATAGCGATAGTGATGGTAATTTGGATACAGTAACCATGCTCCTTAAACTTGAAGGTGGCGGTGAACACGGGCCACACAGTTTTGTACCCTCGCCAGACGGACAAGAGATTTATTTCATTGCCGGAAACCATACGCTGATACCCAATAAACTGAAAGAGAATAGTCGGTTACCTACCAATTGGGGCGAGGACAATCTTTTTAAACCTTATTTAGATGCACGTGGGCACGCCAATGATATCAAAGCACCAGGCGGATGGATATGCAAGTTCAACCCGGATGGAACGGAATGGGAACTCATTTCTGCAGGGTATAGAAACCCTTTTGACATCGCTTTTAATGCCGATGGTGAATTGTTCACTTATGACGCAGATATGGAATGGGATATAGGTATGCCTTGGTATAGACCCACAAGGATTTGCCATGTAACCAGTGGCAGCGAATATGGGTGGAGAACCGGATCTGGCAAATGGCCGGACTATTATCCAGATGCCTTACCCGCCGTACACAATCTAGAACAAGGCTCACCTACTGCGGTACTTTCCGGACAAGCACTGAATTTTCCCAATGAATATTCTGATGGACTTTTTGTAATGGATTGGAGTTTTGGCACCATTTACTTTGCGGACCTTATAGCTAAAGGAAGTAGCTATACGGCTGTTCGTAAAGAGTTCCTTACCGGTACCCCACTGCCACTTACAGATATGATTGCCGGTACAGATGGTCACTTGTACTTTGCCACGGGCGGTCGCAGGATAGACTCTCATCTCTATCGGCTGCGATACGCTGGGCGTGAAACTGAAATTACAGAGCAATCATCCAACTTAGAAGCACAGCAACTACGCAAATTACGTCATAGTCTTGAAAAGTACCACTCCACTAATACTCCGGAAGCTAGCACCCTAGCTTGGGACCATTTAGACCACGAAGATCGTTTTATACGTTATGCAGCACGTATTGCTTTAGAGCATCAACCCACTGAACAATGGATGCAACGTTTTCTATCCGAAAAAAATAATGTGAAAATTGTAGAAGCCAGCATTGCATTTGCGCACTCAGGCGATGCTACTTCACAATCCAAAATCTTGGATAAACTAAACGCCATGTCGTTAAAAGACCAGTCGTTAGAGCAGCAGTTGAATCTTCTCCGTGCGTATCAGCTAGTTTTTATAAGAATGGGCGAACCAACAATACGTGAGAAAAAATTCATAGCGAACAAGCTGAAATCCCATTACCCGAATACCAGTGACGACATGAATAGGGAATTAGGGCAATTATTGCTATACCTAGACCCGGAAAACAGTACTCAAGAACTTGTGGCATTATTACAACGGCACACAAAAGAAGGTACTGCGGGCAATACAGAATTCCTCTCGAAAGAAACTACCGAACGTAGTGAGCAGTACGGTCCACTTATCAGGGAGATTATTGCTAAAATGCCTCCTACCGAAGCCATATATTATGGTGTATTACTTAGCCATGCCGATAAAGGATGGACCAAAGAAAGCAGGTCTTCCTACTTTCAATGGTTTTATGATGTGCTCAACGCAAAAGGTGGCCTAAGCTTTAAACCAGGTATGGAAAATATCCGTCTTGCTGCCATGAACAATGTTCCCGACAATGAAAAGGAATATTTTCAAGAATTATCCGGAGTCTATTCCCCAGAAACCACTATAGCAGAGCTGCCATCACCCATTGGGCCCGGGCAACCATACGATGCTAATGAAATAGGAAATGCAATTTGGGGAGCAGAATTGGCCGATTACAAGGTAGATTTTGAAAAAGGAAAACGCGCTTATGAAGCCGGAATGTGCATTCTATGTCACAGAATGCGGGGAGAAGGAGCTGCGGTAGGTCCAGATTTGACACAAGCCCATACCAAATTCAATAATTATGAGATGCTGTTTGCTACCTATAGCCCCAATGACGAAATATCAGATCAATATGCCAATACCTTGTTCCATTTAAATGATGGCACAAAAGTATCGGGGCGTATTAAATCAGAAACTGATGAAAGCGTTACATTAATGCCCAACCCATTTAATGACACCTATACTGTTGATGTACTAAAACCAACTATTGTTAAAAGAGAATTATCACCCTTATCCCCTATGCCATCAGGACTTCTAAATAGACTCAACCCTAAAGAAATCAAAGATCTTTTTGCTTATTTGCAGGCTGGCGGCGATTCAAATAATGAGATATACTCCAGTGAGAATTGAAGCTAGCTACTTATTCGACTGCCTTATTTATGTAAAAAAAAAAGAACAAGTAAAATGCTCGGAAACTTAATTCATATCTGATTATAATTTGAATACATGAAAAATCCTAAATACATTCTTTGGTTCATGCTGTGCACTTTTATTTTTACGTCCGAACTTCATTCACAAAGCGATAAGGAGCAAATATTGAAATTTAGAAATGCTTCAAATCTCGCTCTTAGGTCGTACGATAATCCCCAAGTACTATCCTATTTAACGGACAATGTGTTGACCACTACTGGAAATGGCACTTTGTTATCAGGAAAAGAAGCCTTAAAGCAATATATCTTGGATGGTGGAGATAGTAAAATGTACTGGATACGTAAAACGAATGAAATTATTGTAAATAAAAAAAGAGCTTTGGCTTGGGAAAGCGGATTCTGGAATGGGTTCGATCCAGAAAAAGGTGAGAATTCTATTGTTAATGGGAATTATTCGGCAATGTGGACAAAAGAGTCGGGCATATGGAAAATAAAATCCCAACTATTTGTAAGCTTAAATTAAGGTATAACCTACCAGATACTTTATGTATAAAATTTATTCGGGTAGTAAGTATCCAATTAGCTTAGGTTCGCCCTTAGATTTTAAAAACTAACAGCATGAAAAAGAAATACCATCAGATTATACATTGGTGCAAGTCCAAAGTCAAGACCATAACACCAGGAAAAATTGCTGTAAAAGGTGCTGTGATAGGATTATTATCTATTACCATATTACTATGGCTTGTCTGCAGTATTCTAGTTGCTAAAAATAGCAATGACTCTTGGATACTGCTATTATTTATTGGTTTTACGCTTGCTACCCTACTCGCTTCCTTTTTGACGCTATGGCTGATGAAAACGATATTGAAGATTCCAAGAATCTACAAATTGGCATTACTGATTTCCATACCGCTTCTTGTTATAATGAACTTCGATGGTTTTCTTGTATTATTTGTTGTACTTACCGCTTCCCTGCTTGGAGCATCAGTTTTAGTTTTAAAAAAAACAGGCTTTAAAAACTTATCACTACCTAAAAAGGTTGTTACCGGTGTAGGACTACTATTAGGTATCGGAGGTATTATCGGTGCGATCATCACCTATATTCCTGATGGTTTTGAAGTAGAGCCCATTGCAAATGCCGCTCTTTATAACGATGTTAATATTGAACAGATTACCGCTGAATCGCCGGCCGAACCAGGACCATACACAGTAAAGAGTCTCACCTATGGCAGTGGCCAAGACTTACACCGTAGGATGTTTGGTGATTCCGTAGCCATCAAAACCGAAACTGTAAACGGTTTAGCCTTCATTGATGAATGGGGTGGTTTTAGCGGCTGGTGGCGTGAAAAATATTGGGGATTTGATGCAAAATCTCTACCGTTGAACGCCCAAGTTTGGTATCCTGAAGGGGAAGGTCCATTTCCATTGGCACTTATTGTTCATGGAAACCATGGGATGCAAGACTACTCTGATGTTGGCTATGCTTATTTAGGTGAACTTTTAGCATCTAGGGGAATCATACTGGCTTCTGTAGATGAAAATTTCATCAACTCCTCATGGTCGAATATTTTTAAAGGATTGGATGAAGAGAATGATGCCAGAGGTTGGTTGCTTCTGGAGCACCTAAAACTCTGGCATCAATGGAACGAAAAAGAGGGTCACCAATTTGAAGATAAAATAGACACCTCCAAATTGGCTCTTATCGGGCATTCCAGAGGTGGTGAAGCGGTTGGGCACGCGGCTATGTTCAATTCCCTACCTTTTTATCCTGACGATGCCTCTATCAAATTCGATTATAATTTTGATATTCAGTCTATAGTCGCGATAGCGCCCGTAGACGGACAATATCAACCTGGAAATAGCAATACTAAATTTAAAAATGTCAACTATTTAGTCTTGCATGGTGCTCAAGATTCCGATGTTAGTTCTTTTGCCGGCGCCCAACAATATGAGCGAATTACGTTCCAAGACAGCCTCTATCGTTTCAAATCCGGACTCTATATCTATGGAGCCAATCACGGTCAATTCAATACCAGTTGGGGTAATAATGATACCGGTAATCCATTTATTGGACTGCTAAATCTAAAACAATTACTTCCGGAACAGGAACAAAGAAAAATCGCCAAAGTGTATATCAGTGGTTTTCTAGAAGCTACTTTAAGGGGCAAACATGAATATCTTCCAATGTTTGCAGATGCAAGAACTGCCAAAGAATGGCTTCCAGAAACCATTTACCTAAACCAATTTGAAGATTCCAACACGGAGTTACTCTGCACATTCGACGAGGACTTTGATTTAATCAGTACTACCAGTGGAGAAGGAGCCATCTCTTCAAAAAATCTTACCGTATGGCGCGAGCAAGAAATACAGCTTAAATGGAAAAAAAAAGGTAGTCGCGCTCTTTTTGTTGGATGGGATTATAACCTAGAAGAGAATAACGAGACGGTAGACACACTGAACGACTCTTTACTGGCAACATATTCCATTGACCTAGAAAGACCTATAACGCGTCTCGATTCAACTTCAGTACTGGTATTTTCCATGGCAGAATCTACCGAGAGTTCCAACCCCAAATCAAAAGGAAAATGGGTAAATAACAATGAAGAAGAGGAAGAGGAAGTGGAAGTGGAAGAGGAAGAGGAAGAGGAAGAGGAAGAGGAAGAGGAAGAAAAAAAGGAAAATGACGATAGCAAAGAACCAGAAGAACCAATAGATTTATCCATTTCACTAAAAGATAGTACGGGCCAAGTTGTTCGCTTCAACCTTAGTAAATTCTCGGCGTTACAGCGTGAAATTAAGCCTATACTTTGGAAAATGGATTTCATTACTGGAGACCACTCCTCAGAACAAGTATTCCAATTATTTAAATTTCCTCTTAACAACCTAAAAGATATCAATCCGAACTTTAATCCTTCAAGTCTTAAAACTATTAAATTCATTTTTGACAAAAGCAAAAAAGGAGTGGTCGTAATCGATAACATAGGATTCATGAAGAGCTTTTAAAAAGATTCTATGATTTTATTACATTTATGACACAATTACTTTTTCACCTAAGCTAAAAGAACATCTTATGAATTATGCCATCAAATGCTTTTTAGTACTAGCACTAACATTCAGCACACCATTTGCTTTTTCACAAAAAGCATCAACAGTAGGAAATATTCCCTATGACACAATTGACAAGTCTTTTTATGAAGGACTAGAATGGAGAAACATTGGCCCTCTTAGAGGTGGTCGCTCGCTAGGGTGCGCTGGAAGTCCTTCAAGACCAAACGAGTATTATTTTGGTGCTACAGGCGGCGGACTTTGGAAAACAGTTGATGGCGGCACCGAATGGAAAGCAGTAACAGATGGACAACTTACCAGTTCTTCCGTTGGGGCCGTAGCCGTATCGGAATCGAATCCTGATATCGTTTATATTGGCATGGGTGAGGTACAATTGCGCGGTAGCATTACCCAAGGTGATGGCGTCTATAAAAGTATCGACGCCGGCGAAAACTGGGAACATGTAGGCCTAAAGGAAACACAGGCGGTAGCAAGAATACGTATTCATCCTACCAACTCGGACATCGTTTACGTAGCTGCCTTGGGCCATCCTTATGGCAATAATGAAGAACGCGGGGTTTTTAAAACGACCGATGGAGGAAAAACTTGGAAAAAGGCACTCTACGTAAGTGATAAAGCAGGCGCAGTAGACTTGATCATTGATAAAAACGACCCACAAATACTATATGCTACTACTTGGGAAGTACAAAGAAAAGCCTGGAAAATGTGGGGTGGCGGTGGCGACAGCAAACTCTGGAAATCTACGGATGGTGGTGAAAACTGGACAGACCTCACTAGTAATAGTGGTATGCCGGCTCCACCCATAGGAAAAATTGGAGTGACAGTTTCACCTGCCGATTCCAACAGGGTTTGGGCAATCGTGGAAGCAAACGAAGGCGGTGTTTTCCGTTCCGATGATGCAGGAAAAACTTGGGAACGCACCAATGACGAGCGTAAATTACGGCAACGTGCCTTTTACTACTCACGAATCTATGCCGATCCCATCGATAAAGAAACGGTTTACGGTCTTAATGTTGATTTCTGGAAATCGACCGATGGCGGAAAAACCTTCGACATCGAAATAAAAGTTCCGCACGGAGACAACCATGATCTTTGGATAGATCCTAACAATCCGAATCGCATGATATCTTCCAATGATGGCGGAGGAAATGTAAGCATCAACGGCGGAAAAAGCTGGACAGAACAAGACTACGTAACCACACAACTTTACCATGTAATGGCTACCAGTGATGTTCCTTACCATGTAGCAGGTGCCCAACAAGACAATAGCACCGTAGCATTACCGAGCGATGGCTGGGAGCATAGGCAAGCCCGGGGACCTGGTCATGGGTGGTACTATCCAGTTGGGGGAGGTGAAAGTGGTTGGATCACCCAACACCCCGTAAACAAAGATATTTTTTATGCCGGTAGTCAAGGAGCATTACTAACCCGTTATGACCGAAGTAACGGACAGACAAGGGATATACAAGTCTACCCCAGGTTCTTCTCCGGCGAACCGGCAAGTGCGTTGCCCGAAAGATGGCAATGGACCTTCCCTATTATGTTCGCCCCACAAGATTCCAATATAATGTATACCTGTTCTCAACATGTATGGAAAACGACAGATGATGGTCAGTCTTGGACAAGGATAAGTCCCGACCTTACCTATGCAGATCCTAGCACCTTAGGAAAAACAGGAGGTGTTATTACCATGGACATGAACGGTCCTGAAATTTATGCAACCGTTTTTGCCTTGGCGCCGTCCACACATGACATAAACACAATCTGGGCAGGATCCGACGACGGAAAAATCCATATTACCAGAGATGGCGGAACAAACTGGGCCGATATTACACCAGCGGGACTCCCTAAATTCTCACGTGTAAGTATCATAGAGGAATCCGTTCACAGACCGGGAACTTTATATGTAGCGGCAAATCGCTATCAAGTTGACGATCGCCAACCTTATGTTTTCAAGACACATGATTACGGCAAAACATGGAGTAAAATCATAACAGGGATTGCCGATGGTCATTTTGCAAGAGCGGTTCGCGAAGATCCCATTAGAGAGGGTCTTCTATTTTTGGGAACGGAACATGGCGTTTATTTCTCTGCCAATGACGGTGCATCGTGGCAATCACTTCAACTTAAACTTCCAGATACCCCAATACGAGATTTGGTAATTAAAGATAATGATGTAGTGCTAGGAACACACGGAAGAGGGTTTTGGATTTTGGATGACATTCATCCCTTGCGACAGTACCAAGATGAAATGAAATCAGCTTCTGCCGTACTGTTTCAACCATCCAATGCCATACGAGGTATTTCGGATGCGAAAATTCAATATTACCTACAAGAAGAATTAGATACCATCACATTTGAAGTCTTGGATGCAAAAGGTGTTGTTATAGACACCTTTACAGGAAGCAAAGCTAAATACGAAGAGGACGCAGACCTGCCTTGGTGGAAAAAAGGCGGATCTACCAAACCAACCACCGCTAAAGGATTAAATACGTTTACTTGGGACTTGCGTTATCCCGGTGCTATCGATTTTGAAGGTATGATTATTTGGAGCGCTAGGCCTACTAGAGGGCCAAAAGCACCTTTAGGAGATTATAAAATTCGTATGAAAACTCCAAGTATAGAAAAGACCTATGATTTTGCAATTGAAATAGATCCTAACCTTAAAGGTATTACCAAAGAAGACTTAGATGAGCAATTTGAACTGGCCAAAAACATTATGGGAAAAACGGACAAGGCCAACCGAACCGTAATTAAAATTAGAGAAATAAAAACCCAGTTGAAAACTGCCAAAGACAAAATAGCAAGTAAAGACTGGAAAAAAACCGTTGACCCATTTTTAAAAGCGATTTCGACCATTGAGGAAGATTTATATCAAGTAAAAAATCAATCCAACCAAGATCCGTTGAACTTCCCAATAAAGCTGAACAATAGATTAGCTTCATTGAGAAGAAGTGTAGAAAATGGTGACGCCAGACCTACGGATGGTGCTTACAAGGTGTTTAAAGAACTTTCTGCAGAGTTGGATCAGCATTTGGGCAAACTTAGCAGCATTATGCAGAAGAATCTTCCCAAGGTAAATTCAACGCTAAAGAATACGGGATTTGAAGAAATTGAAGTATCTAAATAACTAATAATGAAGAAAACGGTAGCAAGGAAAGTATTTGTCACCTGTACAATGGTTATTGCCACCTTGCTATTTATAAATTGCAAGGACACCAAAAAGGACGAGCCAGAGGGTGAAAAGGTGATAGTAGAAAAAACCATTACGTTTACCACACCTTTAGAAAAGGAAATAGTCATTGCCAAACCTTCGGAAAAACTTTTGCTACAATATGAAGAAGCAAAAGAAAAATACAATAGCAATCCTACTGACGTAGAGGCCCTTATTTGGTATGGTAGAAGAACTGCTTACTTAGGTCGTTATAACGATGCAATTGCTATTTACGGCGAAGGGATAAAAAAACACCCTCAAGAACCTCGATTGTATCGGCATCGGGGACATCGGTATATCTCCTTACGCAAATTCAAGGAAGCGATTTCCGATTTGGAAAAAGCAGGCCAATTGATTCAGGGAACAACGAATGAAATAGAACCGGATGGTATGCCCAATGCGCAAAACATTCCCGTAAGCACCTTACACGGCAACATTTGGTATCATTTGGGCTTGGCCTATTACCTTGAACACGACTATGAAAAAGCCTATGACGCATATTTAAAGTGTAGGGAATCAGGCAATTTACCCGATAATATTGTTTCCAGTACACATTGGCTCTACATGATACAGCGGCGACTAGGCAATACAGTAATGGCAAATAAAATGCTTGAACCAATATCTGGCGAAATGGATGTGATTGAAAACCAGAGCTATCATGACCTTTGTAAAGTTTATAAAGGCATTATTCCGGTTGATTCTTTGGTACAGACGGGAACCGGAAGTCCGTCGAATGACGCTGTTGCTTACGGAATAGCCAATTGGTATTTCTATAATGACGAAAAGGAAAAAGCAGAAGAATTAATGACGGATTTGATAGAAAGTCCTGCATGGAGTTCTTTTGGTTATATAGCTGCCGAGAGTGACCTGATACATTACTATGGCCAATAGCATCTGTAAATGGCAATACAATTGCCTAAAGAAAAACTCAATTCGCTATTTTTGTACTGAATATATATCAGACACAAAATGCAAAAAACAAAAATAGCGCCCTCTCTACTTGCAGCAGACTTTGGCAACCTACAACGTGATGTTGAAATGGTGAACAACAGTGATGCCGATTGGCACCATATTGATGTGATGGACGGCGTTTTTGTTCCCAATATTTCCTACGGTATGCCTGTAGTGAAAGCCATTCAAAAACACGCTACAAAACCGTTGGACGTGCACTTGATGATTGTAGACCCAGATCGCTACATACAGGAGTTTGCAGACTTGGGGGCAACGTATTTAACGGTACATTACGAAGCGTGCTCGCATTTACATAGAACGCTACAGGCTATTAAATCGGCAGGTATGAAAGCAGGAGTAGCGCTAAACCCTCATACTTCCGTACAGCTTCTGGAAAACATTATTCAAGATATTGATATGGTCTGCGTGATGAGCGTTAACCCAGGATTCGGGGGTCAATGTTTTATTGCCAACACCTATAATAAAGTAAAAGCGTTAAAAGAACTCATAACAGCAAAAGGTAGCAACACCTTAATTGAAATAGATGGTGGAGTCTCAACAGCGAATGCAAAGGAATTGATAGCAGCAGGAGCCGATGTATTAGTGGCGGGAAGCTTTGTATTTAAGAGTGACGACCCAAAAGCAACCATAAAAAGTCTAAAAGGATAATGGAACACTTAGATGTTATCATCGTTGGAGGAGGCCCAATAGGGATAGCCTGTGGCTTGGAGGCAAAGAAACATGGGCTGAATTATTTGATATTAGAAAAAGGCCCTATTGTGAACTCGCTTTTTAATTACCCGACTAATATGCAGTTTTTTTCTTCTTCCGAAAAATTGGAAATCGATGAAATCCCTTTTATTAGCAAAGAGGCAAAACCAAAAAGAGATGAAGCTTTAGAATATTACCGGCGGATTGTAACGACCAACAAACTTAACATCAATCTATTCGAGAAAGTTGAAAATCTTCTAAATATGGGTAATCACTTTGAAATTCAAACCACAAAGAAGGGCTATACAGCTTACAAGGTGATTATTGCTACAGGGTTTTACGACATTCCCAATACATTGGATGTGCCCGGAGAGGCATTGGAAAAAGTATCACATTACTACAACAATCCACATTATTACGCCGGCCAAAAGCTTGCAGTTATTGGGGCCAGTAATAGCGCCATAGACGCTGCCTTGGAATGCTACCGAAAGGGGGCAGAAGTAAGCTTGATCATTAGAGGCCCAGAAGTGGGACAACGCGTGAAATATTGGGTTCGCCCGGATATTATCAATAGGATTGAAGAAGGAAGCATTACCGCATATTACAATAGTACTGTTACTACAATTACACCTACAGAAATTAGTATTAATACACCAGACGGCAACAAGACACTCAAAAACGATTTTGTACTTGCCCTAACTGGCTATAAACCTAATTTTAAGTTTTTGGAACAACTTGGCATCAATCTAAGTGATGATGAAAAAAAATTACCGCAATACGATACGGAAACTATGGAAAGTAATGTAGACGGACTCTATCTTGCAGGCGTTATTTGTGGTGGCATGGAAACCCATAAATGGTTTATAGAAAATTCCAGGGTGCATGCAAAGATGATAATACGGGATATTGTCAACAAATGTTATAAATAACAAATATCAAAAAACCATCACACTGTGATGGTTTTTTAATTTAGTGACCGCGGAGGGATTCAAACCCCCAACCCTCAGAGCCGAAATCTGATGCGCTATTCAGTTGCGCCACGCGGCCTTTTTCAATATTCAAAAATAGAATTTCTTATTGCGATACTATAGCGCTAGGACAATTTATTTTTAACAATAGAGGAAATTGTTTTTCCATCGGCCCTTCCAGCTAATTCTTTTGAAACCATTCCCATTACCGTGCCCATATCCTTCATACCGGAAGCACCTGTTGCTGCAATCGTTTGAACTACCACGTTCTCTATTTCTTCATTGCTTAATTGCTCGGGTAAAAACTGTTCCAATACCGCAATCTGTGCTAGTTCAGGATCAGCTAAATCCTGTCTGCCTTGATCGCTAAATATGGTAGCACTATCCTTACGTTGCTTTACCAGTTTTTGAACCAATTTCACCTCATCTTCTTCAGAAAGCTCCCCATCCCCGCTAGTTTTTGCCAACAAGAGCGCTGACTTAATTGCACGCAAGGATTCTAGGGCTACGGTATCCTTTGCTTTCATAGCTGTCTTCATTTGATCCATTACCTCTTGTTGCAATCCCATATTTCGAATGTTTTTGAAGCTGCAAAGATAAAAAACAAACCCGAAAACGAGACTTGTTTCCGGGTTTAAAACGGTTCAACTCGTTAATTAATCTACATTATCATGTAGAAAAGAGTTGTTGGATCGCATCTGTATATCATTGTTACTATCGTCACTTAAACTTGTGCGAGAAATTTTTTGTTCCCTTGCAGTTTCATTCAAATCAACACCCTGTCTTTTGTACGCAGGTTGCTTTTCAAACTCGTCTATATTATTAACGCTATTTTTAAACTTGTAATTGAAATCCTTTAGTTTTCTTCGGCGCTCGTCTGCCCTTTCCCTTAACAATTCCTCGATAGGTGTTTCCATAGGATCCAATTGTTCCTCCGGCTGGGCTGTAGGAGCTTTTGGTGCAACCGTCTTTCTCTCAAAAACGAGTTCGTCCTCCACTATTTTAGGTTCAAATTCCTCTGCTTTTGACTTTGCTCCCGTAAGCTTATTCTCCAGTTGCATATAGTCATCTAAACTATATCTGGTTTCTCCTTTTTTGTTATACTCCAATACCGGGATAATTTCAACGCTATCGTTAACGTCCATATCCTTGACCTCGTCATTAAGGTCAAACATGATTACATTTTCCTTTTCTTCTTCATCTGTAACCAAAGGTAAATCAAAACCTATCGCAAATTGATCGTCTTGATCTTGTCCTTTTAATTCTTGTGGCTCCACTACCTCGATATCACGTAATTTGTCCGATGATTCTATGATAACAAAATCATCCTCAGAAACATCCTTGGCAACTACCTCTTCATAAAAAACATTGAAGTTTTTAATATAATTTGTAGTAGGTATCAAATCAAAGTCGCCCTGATCTACTAATTCATATCGTGCTTGTGGCTTCTCTTCCGGTTGATCCTCTTCAAGCACATGAACGGTTTTATTTGCGGACATCAATTCCATCTCCGCTTTCTGTCCCTCTTCTAGGTTATGGATTATTTTTTTTGATTCCGTATTTACGATATCATCTTGTTGTTCAATGTTAAATCCCGTGGCAATTACCGTTACGGCAATAGCCTCTCCTAAACTCTCGTCCTCACCAACACCCATGATGATATTTGCACCGTGTCCTGCTTCTATTTGAATATGATCATTGATCTCTCCAATTTCATCAATCGTAATTTCCTGAGCACCGGAAACAATAAGTAACAATACGTTTTTAGCACCTTGAATTTTGTTGTCGTTCAACAACGGAGAATCCAAAGCCTTCATAATAGCCTCGTTTGCCCTTGCAGAACCAGAAGAGATTGCGGAGCCCATAATAGCTGTACCACTATTGGAAAGAACCGTTTTAGCATCACGTAAATCTATATTCTGTGTATAATGATGGGTAATTACCTCTGCAATTCCTCTCGCTGCCGTAGCCAATACTTCATCAGCTTTCGAGAAACCTGCCTTAAAGCCAAGGTTACCATACACTTCTCTTAGTTTGTTGTTATTGATTACGATTAAGGAATCTACATTATTTCTTAGTTTTTCTATTCCTCTTTGTGCTTGATCACAACGCATTTTTCCTTCAAAGTTGAAAGGCATTGTTACGATACCAACGGTAAGCACATCCATCTCTTTAGCAAATTTGGCAATTACTGGAGCAGCACCAGTTCCAGTTCCTCCACCCATTCCTGCCGTAATGAATATCATCTTGGTCGTATTGTCCAACATCTGTTTGATGTCCTCCATACTCTCCATAGCGGCTTGCTCACCAACTTCTGGGTTGGCACCAGCTCCCAATCCTTCTGTCAATGAAACCCCCAATTGAATTTTGTTTGGAACCGGACTATTGTCCAAAGCCTGTGAATCGGTATTACAGATAACGAAGTCTACTCCGTTTATTCCGGCTTGGAACATATGGTTAATGGCATTACTACCGCCCCCCCTACTCCGATAACCTTAATTACATTGCTTTGATTCTTTGGAAGATCAAATGAGATATTGTCAAATTCGCTGCTGTTGCTCATAGTGTTATTATTACTGGTTATTGTATGCTGTCTTCTATATTTGTTTTACTCTGCGTTGTCCAAAAATTCCTTTAACTTTTCAGACCATTTATCGAAAACCGATTTTCGTTCCTTACGTCTTTCTTCGTTTGCCAGGAGCTCTTCTCCTCGCTCCTCCTCTTCACTTACGGTATCTTCCTGTCCAGAAGAAACTTCAACTTGCATTTTGGATTGATTCTTAACCGCATTCATTAATAATCCTACGGCAGTGGCATAGAGCGGACTAGCTATTTCTGCATCCGAATCACCCGCTAAATGTTCATTTGGATATCCAATTCTAGTATCCATACCTGTGATGTATTCTACCAATTGTTTTAAATGTTTTAATTGACTTCCGCCACCGGTAAGCACTATTCCTGCAATTAATTTTTTCTTTTGTTCATCGTGTCCATAATTCTTCACCTCCACGTAAACCTGCTCAATTATTTCTACAACCCTTGCATGGATTATTTTGGAAAGGTTTTTTAATGAAATCTCCTTTGGTTCCCTACCTCGTAAACCAGGTATGGAAACAATCTCGTTATCCCTATTTTCACCAGGCCATGCAGAACCGAACTTCATCTTTAATAACTCTGCCTGCTTTTCTATAATGGAGCACCCTTCTTTAATATCTTCTGTAATAATGCCCCCTCCAAAAGGAATAACGGCCGTATGCCTAATGATACCATCTTTAAAAATTGCCAAATCCGTAGTGCCGCCTCCTATATCGATGAGCGCCACACCAGCTTCTTTTTCTTCCTGACTTAAAACCGCATCCGATGATGCCAATGGTTCCAAGGTGATATTTCCCAACCCAAGACCAGCACTCTTAATACATCTACCAACATTTTTTATGGATGTTACCTGGCCAACGACCACATGGAAATTAGCCTCTAACCGACCCCCGTACATTCCAATTGGCTGTTTAATTTCGGCTTGGCCATCTACTTTATATTCTTGCGGAAGTACATGGATAATCTCTTCTCCAGGTAACATAATTAATTTATGAACTTGGTTCACTAACTTATCCAAATCTTTATCTCCTATTACCTCTTCCGAATCCGGCCTTGTAATGTAATCGCTATGCTGTAAACTGCGTATATGCTGCCCTGCAATACCTACTACCACATTTCCTATTTTGAGACCTGAATTGGCCTCTGCCTCCTCAACAGCCTGTTGAATGGATTTTATGGTTTGTGTGATGTTATTTACAACACCCCTATGAACCCCTAGGCTTTTGGACTTGCCAATTCCCAAAATCTCTATCTTTCCATATTCGTTTTCCTTACCAATGATGGCGACGATTTTTGTTGTTCCGATGTCTAACCCGACAGAATAATTAGCTTGTTCCATTCCCATTTATATTTTAGTGCACACTACCTGATTATTGAATTCTAAACTTACAACAGCAAAATCTTCTAAAGTTTTATCCTTGTTCGCCTTGGCATAAAACGCCTTAAAATTGCTAAACTTTTCCTCAAGATTATTTACAGTTCCTAACTTCACTACAAACTGATTTAATCTAAATTTCAATTTATAATTATCCTTTTCTTCGATATGAATGCCAATAACATTTTTACGCAAAAAGGTGTCCTCGTTGATGAATTCCAGAATCACATACACATCTTCCAGCGTTTCGCCGGTCACGTTTCCCGTAATTATTGGAACTCTAGCGGAATGATTGCTTGAAAACGGCATACGCTTTCCTTCGTCATCCAAATAGAATTTCGAACCCCCCTCTACACGACCGATTGGTTTACGTTGAATTATTTTTGACGTAAGTTCACCATCTATAGTAAGATACACTTGGGCACTTTTTACCATTTCATTGGCCTCTAAAGCCTTTTCTACAGTATTCAAAGCTATCTTTTCTTTAGGGACATTTTCAAGTCCGCCATATTTTTGTATTAACAATTTATTAACCACTCCTTCCGTTAGATATAGATTTTCATCGCCACCAAATTCCACCTTCATTTTAACGATACTTTTATTATCGTTCCGCTGATTGGTAAACGCATACAACCCCATGATTACCAAAACCAAGGCTATCAGTTTTATGTTATTCCAATTCATTTTCATAGGTCAGTTCATTTTTAATCCGTTCAATTTCTAAGCCAATATCACCTGCTCCCATAGTAATTAACACTTCAGGGTTTTGGCCTTTTATTTCATCTGATAAATTTAATTTTCCGACTATTTTTGTATTAGCGTTGGTCATTTTTCCCACTAACCACTCCGAATCTATTCCTGATATAGGGTTTTCCCTAGCTGGATAAATGTCCAATAACAGCACATTATCAAATCTGGAAAGACTTTTCGCAAATTCATCTCCAAAGTCACGTGTTCTTGAAAAAAGATGTGGTTGAAAAACTGCCAAAACTTTTTTGTTCGGATGCATTTCTTTAACCGCATCAAACACAGCATCTATTTCGATGGGGTGATGCGCATAATCATCAATAAAAACAAACTCCGAAGTGTTTATCTGATATGAAAATCTGCGTTTTACACCCTTAAATGTTTCTAATGCACTTGCCAAGCGATCCGGTGGGGAACCGGATTCCATCGCCATGGCAAAAGCAACCAAACCGTTAAGCAAATTATGCCTGCCCGGTTTACTGAACTTTACCCCGTTCAAAACGATACTCGGGGTAACCAAATCAAATATGTAGGCACCTTGTTCTATTTTTATATTGCGGATGCAAAAATCGGAATCATCTTCTATACCATAAGTTAAGCCCTCCAAGGGCAGACCTTTCCGAACAAAAAGTTTACCTCCAGGCTTTATACGCTTCGTGAAATCGATAAAAGAAGCTATTAATTCATCAGCATTTCCATAAATATCCAAGTGATCCGCATCCATAGACGTAATACAGGCAACATTTGGAGTAAGCCGTAAAAATGAACGATCAAATTCATCTGCTTCTACAACCGAATAGTCGGTTCCCTCTAATAGGAAGTTACTGTTAAAATCTTCTGAAATACCTCCCAAAAAAGCAGTTAAAGGCGCTCCGGTTTCTTTTAATAAATGCGCCAGTATAGCTGAGGTCGTAGTCTTGCCATGCGTTCCAGCAACAGCAAAACAGAAGGAATCTGCGGTAATAAGCCCCAATACTTCAGAGCGCTTTTTTATCACAAAACCATTCTTCTTAAAATATTGGTATTCGCTATGCGACGCCGCCACTGCGGGAGTATATACGATTAAAGTGCTTTCGGCATCCAAAAATGGTTTTGAAACTAACCGTATATCATCGGTATAGTGGATAGGAATTCCCACAGCTACCAATTCTTTCGTCAATGGTGTTTCTGTTTTATCATATCCTGCAACCGGGATGTTTATAAACCTAAAATACCGCGCCAAGGCAGACATGCCAATGCCTCCTATGCCAATAAAGTAGACGCTATGTATATTTTTCAAGTCCAAAACCTTATTCTAAAATTTTACTATTTAATATTCTATTTCTATAACAACTTTTCTACCTCGTCACAAATAGCACTTGTAGCATTGGGTAATGCCAAAGCTTTCATGTTTTTTGACAATTGATCTTGCTTCTCTTGCGAGTTATATACCTTTCTAAATGAGCTTTCAAAATCCAAATCCAAATCCTTCTCCCTAATCAATATAGCCGCTGAATCTTGTTCTAACGCTTGTGCATTCTTTGTTTGGTGGTCTTCGGCGACATTTGGTGACGGTATAAAAAATGTAGGTTTCCCAACAATACACAACTCCGATACCGATCCCGCACCCGCCCTAGAAACGATAAAATCGGCAGCCGCATAGGCTTTATCCATTTCATTTAAAAACGCATATACCTTCACCGTGTCCGAATTACAGTTACTATATTTTTCTATATACCCTTTTCCACATTGCCACACTAGCTGTATTCCCAAGTCCTCAAAGAAGGACAACTTATCCGCTATAAATTCATTTATACGCTTGGCTCCTAAACTTCCACCTAGGACCAACACCGTCTTTTTTGTTGGATGAAGCTGAAAAAAATCCAAAGCATCTTGCTTATTTACATTTAACTTTATTAAATCTGCACGAACCGGATTACCTGTTTTTACTATTTTATCCGCTGGAAAAAATTGCTCCATACCATCATAGGCCACACATATTTTCTGTACCCTATCCTTAAGCAACTTATTTGTTATACCCGCATAAGAATTCTGCTCCTGCAACACACAAGGAATTCCCTTACCAGATGCGACCCGTAATAAAGGACCACTAGCAAAACCTCCAGTACCAATAACGGCATGGGGCTTAACCCGTTTTACTATGTTACCTGCTTTTATCAAACTACTCATCAATTTAAACGGAAACATTACATTTTTAAAAGTTAGCTTTCGCTGTATTCCTGTTATCCAAAGACCTTCTATTTTATAGCCGGCCTGGGGCACTTTTTCCATTTCCATTCTATCCTTGGCGCCTACGAACAAAAATTCCGCTTTCGGAAACCTGCGTTTTAATTCGTTCGCTATGGCTATAGCAGGATAAATATGTCCGCCCGTACCTCCACCAGATATAATAAACCTATAGTTGTCCACTCAACACTTCTAAAGGATTATTCTCATCAAAATCTGTTGGACCGTTTGCGTCTTGGACCAAACTCTTATTACTAGCACTCAAAATAATTCCTATGGCCAAGCAGGTCATCCAACTGGATGTTCCTCCACTACTTATTAGCGGTAAATTCTGTCCCGTTACCGGAAACAACTCTACCGCTACGGCCATATTTATCATTGCCTGAAACACAATAGGAAGGCCTACCCCTAAGACCAATAGCTTACTAAAAATCGAAGTACTACTATTTGCCACAACTACAATACGAAACAATAAAAACAGGTAAAAGAACATAAGCGCAAAACCGCCAATTAATCCATACTCCTCTACTATAATAGCATATATAAAATCCGAAGAACTTTGCGGTAAAAAATTCTTCTGAACACTCTTCCCTGCACCTTTTCCCACAATACCGCCTGTAGCAATCGCTATTTTTGCCCGTTCTATTTGATAATTCGCCTCTGTATCTTCTGGACTCGTAAAACTATCGATACGACTCATCCAAGTGTCTACCCTGTTTGGAAACAAGTCTGGAAATGCTTTTGCCGTTACCACGAACAGGGTCAAACAAACCAACCCGGTGCCTATAATCCCTATCAAATATTTTATTGGATACCCCCCTAAGAAGCATAACATCAATACCATAGTAAATATGATTGCCGCAGTAGAAAAGTTCGCCGGCAAAATCAATACTACAACTAAAAATACAGGAAGCCATAAGGGCAAAATACTCTCGGTAAACGTGACCGTCATCTCTCTTATCTTGGATAGATAGCGCGCCACATAAATCAGTAAGACCACTGCTGCCAGATTAGAAGGCTGAAACCCGAAACCAACGAAGGGAATACGAATCCACCGACTCGCATTGGTCTCTCCACTGGTTGTTCCTTGTGCCAACACAAAAACCAATAACACCAAAACAATGGGTAATCCAATAAGGGAAAGTCCCTTAAAAAAATGCGTCGGAATTTTATGAACTCCGTAAATTATCCCAAATCCCAAAAATAGGAGTAGTGCATGTTTTATCAAATGACCGGCCGTAGTGCCATTGCCAACGACGTATACCAGATTACTACTGGCACTGTAGACAGGTAAAAAAGAAAACAACGCCAAAAGGGCTGCAATGGCCCAAATAGCTTTATCTCCCTTGATATTTTGCAATAATTTTAGCACTTATAAATTTTTTACACAATTTTTGAACTGATTTCCGCGATCTTCATAACTTTCAAACAAGTCGAAACTGGCACAGGCTGGTGACAACAACACCGTATCACCACGCTCTGCAATCTTGTAAGCAACTTTGACCGCTTCTTCCATTGCGTACGTTTCAACTACCAAATCTACCACGTTACCAAAAGTCTCCTTGATTTTGGTATTATCGGCACCTAAACACACGATTGCCTTTACCTTTTCTCTGACTAAGGACATCAAAGCTTTGTAATCGTTGCCCTTGTCCACGCCACCAACAATCCATACTGTCTGCGTCTTTACACTATCTAAAGCAAAATAGGTAGCATTTACATTGGTTGCCTTGGAATCGTTTATGTATTGTACATGGCTAATTTTTAACACTTTCTCTAAGCGGTGCGGCGCACCTTGAAAAGTAGAGATACAGTCCCTTATGGTCTCCTTACGGATACTTACCAATTTTGCAATGGTAGCCGCAGCCATTGTATTTTTTAGATTGTGTTGTCCTTCTAGTGCTAAAGCATCTGTCGTCATAGTCATCTTATCCGTTAGTGTTGTTATTGAAATATTAGTATCTTCTAAATATGTTCCTTCCTTAAATTTCTCCTTTAAGGAGAATGGCATTAATTTGGATTTGACCGGGTTGGCTTTAAGCCAGGAAACAATTACCTCATCATCTGCGTCATAAATCAGATAATCTTTTTCCGTTTGGTTCATGGCAATTCTGAACTTTGATGCGATATAATTCTCGAACTTATAATCATACCGATCTAAATGATCTGGCGTAATATTCGTTATCACAGCAATATCCGGTCTAAACTCTCGGATGCCGTCCAACTGAAAACTACTGATCTCCAAAACGTAATACTCAAAATCATTCTCGGCTACCATTTTGGCAAAGCTGTCCCCAATATTACCTGCCATTCCAACATTAAGGCCTCCCCCCACCAACAAATGATTTGTAAGCATTGTGGTGGTCGTTTTTCCATTGCTCCCGGTTATCCCAATGATTTTAGCATCGGTATAATTGGATGCAAACTCTATCTCCGAAACTACCGGAACACCCTTGGCCAACAATTGCTTTACCAGAGGTACCGTATCTGGAATACCAGGGCTTTTCATCACGATATCAGCCTGTATTATGCGGTTCTCGGAATGTAGTTCCTCTTCCCAATCAATTCCATAATGTGAAAGAACGTCCTTGTACTTCTTTTTAATTTTTCCTTTATCGGACACAAAAACATCGTATCCTTTTTTTTGGCCTAAAATTGCCGTGCCTACACCACTTTCCCCACCTCCTAGTATTACCAGTAAAGCCATCTACCTTAGTTTCAAAGTAACTATAGTGACAATGGCCAATAGAATTCCTATAATCCAAAAACGAGTAACTATTTTGCTTTCGTGGTATCCTTTTTTCTGATAATGATGGTGTAAGGGTGCCATTAAAAAAATACGTTTTCCTTCTCCATACTTATTTCTAGTATACTTGAAGTAGCCTACTTGCAACATCACTGAGATAGATTCTGCAAAGAAGATTCCGCACAAAATGGGGATTAATAATTCTTTACGAATGATGATGGCTATAACGGCTATAACACCACCGATTGTGAGACTCCCCGTATCGCCCATAAAAACCTGCGCCGGAAAAGCGTTATACCATAAAAACCCGACTAGGGCACCTACAAAGGCGGTAATGAATATTAGTAATTCGCCTGCCATAGGTATGAACATGATATCCAAATAGTCAGAAAAAATGATATTCCCAGAAACCCATGCAAAAATCCCTAGGGTTATGGCAATTATAGCGGAACTGCCCGCTGCAAGTCCGTCTATACCATCGGTCAGATTAGCTCCATTGGAAACAGCGGTAACGATCAAGATAATGATCGGGATAAAAATCAACCACGTATATGCCTCCAAACCATCGCCCATCCATGAAATAAAACTGCTATAATCCAGCTCATTATTCTTGAAAAAAGGCACCGTAGTCATCGTAGACTTAATGTCTGCTCCTTTCACCTCTTCTACGGTAAAGTTCTCCGTAATAATTGTTTTCGTATGCTCGCGCATGGTTACTTGCGGATGAAAATAAAGTGTGGCTCCTACAACCAATCCCAATACTACCTGACCCAATACCTTGAAACGACCTTTTAACCCTTCCTTGTTCTTTCTAAAAATCTTAATATAATCATCTACAAAGCCGATAACTCCCATCCATACGGTAGTTATAATAAGAAGAATGATATAGATATTGTGTAATTTGGCAAACAACAATACTGGAATAAGCGTTGCAAATATGATAATCAAACCACCCATGGTAGGCGTCCCGGCCTTTTGCTTTTGACCGTCCAGACCCAAGTCTCTTACCGTTTCCCCAATTTGTTTCTTTTGAAGAAATAGAATAATTCGTTTGCCATATATGGTTGCTAAGCCCAAGGAAAAAAGTATAGCCATGGCCGCCCTAAACGTAAGGAACCCAAAAAGGGACGCTCCGGGAAACTGGTATTCATTTTCTAAATATTCAAATAGGTAGGTTAACATATTTTTTTACTAAAAGCCCATTGGTGGTGAGCCTTGATTATTTGTTTAATCCTTTTAAAACTTCTTTTACAATCTTAAAATCATCAAAATCTATTCGCTTTCCATTCGTCTCTTGATACGTCTCATGACCCTTGCCGGCCACTAGGATAATATCATTAGCAGCAGCTAGTTGGCACGCGGTCTTGATCGCTTGCTCTCTATTCTCAATGGCCAATATTTTGTTGACATGCTGCGGCTCCACGCCAGATTCCATCTCCGAAATAATAGCTGAAGGCGATTCGGTTCTTGGATTATCGGAGGTAAAAATGACCTTGTTACTCATTTCCCCAGCGATATTGCCCATTACCGGACGCTTTGATCTGTCTCTATCGCCACCACACCCCACAACGGTGATGACGTTTTCATTTCCAGTTCTCAATGTGTTGATGGTCTCAAGCACATTTTTTAAAGCATCCGGCGTATGGGCATAATCAACAATAGCCGTAATTTTCTGTTTTGATATGTAATATTGAAATCTGCCATCTACATTATCAAGCTCGCTCAATAATCGTAGGGTTTCTAAATTTTCCAAGCCCAACAAATCTGCCGTGGCATAAATTGCCAGCATGTTATAGGCATTAAAATGACCAATTAATTTGGTCCATAACTCATTATCATTCACCTTCAAGAGCTGACCATCGAACTGATTTTCCAAAATCTGCGCCCTATAATCGGCATAGTTGTTTAGGGCGTAGGTATATTTTCTGGCGTTGGTATTTTGTAGCATTACCAAACCATTCTTATCGTCTATATTGGTGAGGGCGAACGCTTTTTTAGAAAGCGTATCGAACAGTATCTTTTTAGTATCTCTGTATTCGGCAAAAGTGTTATGATAATCTAAATGATCATGCGACAGATTGGTGAAAATTGCGCCTTCAAAAACTAACCCTTCTATTCTTTTTTGATGGATTCCATGGGAACTTACCTCCATAAAACAAAATTCTACACCGGCACTGTTCATTAGACTTAAATGCTCGTTAATCACCAAGGCATCCGGTGTCGTATGCTTAGTCTCATACTCGGTATCATCTACCATAATTTTAATGGTGGACAACAAACCTACCTTATAGCCCGCCTTCTTAAAAAGCTGATACAATAAACTGGTTACCGTGGTCTTACCATTGGTTCCGGTAACTCCTATCAATTTTAAATTCTTAGACGGATTTCCATAAAAATTAGAAGCCATTATAGCGAGTGCACTATTCCCGTTAGCTACCTCCACGTAGGTAATTTCATTAACCAAATCTTCCGGAAGCTGCTCGCATATAATTGCTTTAGCTCCTAAATCAATCGCTTTTCTTATGTACTTATGACCATCTGTAAGCGTTCCTTTAATCGCCACAAAGACATCGTCCATCTGAACCATACGGGAGTCAAAACGAACGGTGTTGACACTACAATTAGTAGTGCCACTTACCGCTGTCAGGCTAACTCCATATAATATGTCTTTTAGTAACTTCATGAAAGTTCCAACACTATTTTTTTCACTTCTTTAATATCCGTTCCTTTGGATATGGATTGACGATAGACTTTACCATTCCCTTTCACCTCAACCTCTATCCCCAAGTTCTCCAACATTGCAACGGCATCCATACCGCACATACCATGTAGATTTGGAACTTTTGCATACGCTTTTTGTACATGTGTAAAATAACCTTGGTAGGCTTTTTCCAAATCATTCCCATAGTCATCTTTGATATCAATTTCATCCGTTAAAGGAGAAGTTGCATATACTTTTTGTGCAACCGACTTAAAAACAGGACCAGAAACATCAGCTCCGTAATAGCCTACACTTTTATCTGGCTTATGAATGACTACAATACAGGAATACTTAGGGTTGTCCGCTGGAAAGTAACCGGCAAATGACGAAATATATTCGTACTTATCCTTATCCTTGGACACGTAATTGGTTTGTGTAGTCCCGGTTTTGCCCGCCATAGAAAAATTGCTTGAATACATTCCATGACCTGTACCTTTCTTCTTTTCAACTACATCTTTTAACAACTGTCTTACTTTACGTGCCGTTTCCTTAGAACATATTGCAGAATTCAATACTTCTTTATCAAATTTCTTTATACTCTTGTTCCACTCTTTAACTTCCTTTATCAGTCTTGGTCTAATCAACTCGCCATCATTAGCAATAGCATTATAAAAGGCCAACGTCTGCAAAGGCGTTAACGACACTTCATAACCATAGGCCATCTGCGCCAAAGAAAGACCGGACCATCCTTTATCCCCAGGATAGCGAATCACAGGAACACCTTCGCCCTTTACCGGCAAGCCCAACTCTTTATGAAGCCCCATACTCATTAACCTATTCACATATTTTTCCGGATTATCCTTATAGCCATTATGTATCATCTTGGCAAAGGCTATATTTGATGATACTTCAAAGGCGTTGGCTACAGATATTTCACCATGACCACCTCTTTTAGTATCCCTTATTCTATGCTTATATAATTTCCAAGAACCCTTTTCCGTGTCTATCACAGTACTTGTATCCGCTACTTTATCCTCTAGGGCAGCAACAAGATTCATCAACTTAAAAGTAGAACCCGGCTCATGGGATTCTCCGATTGCATAGTTTAAGCGCTCATAATATTTACCCTCGTTTGTCCTACCAAGATTGGCAATGGCCTTCACTTCTCCAGTTTTGGTTTCCATTACGATTACAGTTCCATGATCTGCCTTGTACCGCTCCAATTGTCCTAATAATGCATGATGCGCTATATCCTGAATATTGATATCAATGGTGGAATACACGTCGTATCCATCCTTAGGCTCTACGATATTATCCGTTCCAATAGGCTTCCATTGATTCTTTGCTATTTTTTGCTTTAAACGCTGACCTTCAACACCACTTAAGTATTCGCTAAAGGCACCTTCCATACCTACTTTAGTGTGGTAGCCGTTTTCATCTACCCTTTCATAACCAACACTTCGCTCCGCAATCTTTCCTAGTGGATGTTCTCTTTTGGTTTTTTGCTCTATTATTAATCCACCCTTGAACGCTCCTTTTTCGAACAAAGGGAAACTCTTTACTGCGATATAGTCGGAATAGTCTAGATTACGCGCAATTAGCGCATATCTGTTCTTGTTCTGCTTTGCTTTTCTTAAAATTTGCTGGTAATGCGAAGATGTTTTTCCAAAGAGTTTGGCAAGTGCGTCCGAAAGTGGTTTTACATTTTCCTTAAAATCGGTATCCGAAACCGTAACCGCATCGAACCTAATCGTATATTTGGATACCGAGGTGGCCAAGAGACTACCATCGTCCGAATATAGGTTGCCCCTGTTGGGAGCAATAGTAAACATTCTGGTCGTTCTCGTTTCGGCCAAAGCCATATATTTTTCACCTTCTACAAACTGAATGGAAACCAACTTAAACAGGATAGCCCCGGCAAAGACCACCAGTGCGCCAGCTACAAAATATAATCGCGTTAATATGCTCTTGTCGGTTGCGGGCATAACTATTCTTTAGGCGTTTTAGAAATAACCTTTATTTTTTGTGGAGGAGTTTCTGATGGAAACAGCCCTTTTTCGGCAACTGTAGTTGTTATGGTAGACTCCAGCTTAAGTTGCTGTACATCTGACCTTGCGTCTACAAATTCGCTTCTTAACTCACGTACCTCTTCATTTAAAGCAGCGATCCTATGCACCTTTTTATCGGCACTGTGGGAACTTGTAATCATAACGGCCGCCAAGAAAGAGGCGAAAATGATAAAAAGCCAGTTCTTAGGAGCATCTCCGCTGATTAAGAACTTGCCTTTTAAAATATCCAATATGCCCTTTTTAACTTTCATTATTCCTGTGCTAATCTTTCCGCTATTCTCAGTTTTGCGCTCCGCGCTCTATTATTTAATGCTATTTCCTCTTTAGAAGGAATTATTAAAGGCCCCACTTTTTTCAAAGGCACCGAAATATTTCCATAAAAATCCTTTTCTGGTTCCCCTTTAAATTGACCGGCGCGAATAAATCGTTTTACCAGACGATCTTCCAAGGAATGATAACTTATGACACTCAACCGGCCTCCTTCTGCAAGCAACCCAGGAACTTGTTCCAAAAACTCCTCTATAACGGCAATCTCTTGGTTTACTTCAATACGAATCGCTTGATAGATCTGTGCCAGTATTTTATGTCTTTTATGCTCCGGAAGCAACCTGTCCAAAGTCAATTTTAACTCTTCTGTTGTTTTAATTCCCTTACCCTCTCTACCCTCAACAATTGCTTTTGCCAAGGCGTTGGCATTTCTTAAATCACCATAAGCAAAGAACAAATTCCTAAGGTCATCATAAGAATAGGTGTTCACCACATCATAAGCTGACAGCTCATTACGTTTGCTCATACGCATATCCAAATCGGCATCAAAACGGGTAGAAAACCCACGTTCGGCCTTATCGAACTGATGCGAGGAAACCCCAAAATCAGCTAGGATACCGTCTACTTTCCGAATGCCATAGAACTTTAAAAATTGGGTGATATACCTGAAATTCTCCCCAATCAAAACAAACCTTTTATCTCCAAGAGCATTGGCCTGCGCATCTTCATCTTGGTCAAATGCGAAGAGTTTTCCTCCGCTTCCCAACTGTTTCAATATCTCTTTTGAATGGCCCCCTCCACCAAACGTAACATCAACATAAACCCCATTCTCTTTTATGGCCAAACCTGCAACAGACTCCTGGAGCAGCACCGGATTATGATAGGCCTCACTCGTCTGCATCAAAAATATCTTCAGCCATTGCTTCGTACTCTTCATCAGACATAGAATCAAGTACGGTCTCATATTTATCCTTAGCCCAAATCTCTATTTTATCATGCTGAGCGTTAAGCATTACCTCCTTACTAATTCCAGCAAATTCAAAAAGGTCTTTTGGTATTTGCAATCGTCCTGTATCAGAATCAATAGGAACCTCTTTTAATCCAGCGGTAAACTTCATTAAGAAAAGATCAAACTGTTTACCCCTTCCACCTTTCTTCATGACCTTGCGCATCACCTCATCAAACTTGACCTTAGGATGTAGTTCTAGGCAGTCTTTAAAAACAGCGCGCTTAATCACAAACTCATCGTTCATAAACGGTAGCAGCTTGTTTTTCAAGGCAGTAGGGATATTTATCCTACCCTTTGCATCTGCCTTGCATGCATGTTGTCCTACTATTGTGGTCACTTTAATTGGTGTTATTTGCAAATAATAACTCAAATATATAGATTTTATTTCCAGAAAATTCCACTAATCTCCACTTTGTTAATAAATTTTCCACCTTAACTCACACAAATACACACTTTCTACCCCAAAAAAACACTTGAACTTCATTTTAGTATTTGTAAGTAGTACGCATTTTATGGGATTATTTTGAGAATTTTGAATGGTATGAATTGCCTATATTTGCCTAAATACCAGCACCACACTGAATGAAAGACGATTTAATTAAAGAAGGAAAATTCAGGTATACAGAAAAAGGAGAAGGAACCCCCATTGTTATTCTTCATGGTTTAATGGGTGGTTTAAGCAATTTTCATGGTGTAACCGACTATTTTCCACAAAAGGGCTATAAGATATTGGTTCCTGAGTTACCTATATATGATATGCCAATGCTCAAGACCACCGTTAAGAATTTTGCGAAGTACGTGGAAAGTTTTATCCGGTATAAGGGCTTAAAAGACGTGATTCTATTAGGAAATTCCCTCGGAGGACACATTGGCCTATTGCATACTAAAATGTATCCGGAATTGACAAAGGCACTAGTGATTACAGGCAGTTCCGGACTTTACGAAAGCGCGATGGGCGATGGGTATCCTAAAAGAGGTGATTACGAGTTTATAAAGAAAAAAGCACAAGACGTTTTTTATGACCCGGCAGTTGCTACAAAAGAAATTGTAGATGAAGTTTTTGCCACGGTAAACGATAGGATCAAACTTGTAAAAACCTTGGCAATTGCAAAAAGCGCTATTCGCCATAACATGGCGCAGGACCTACCGAGTATGCATACCCCCACCTGTATAATATGGGGGGAAAACGATGCGGTAACTCCTCCTGACGTGGCCGAACTTTTTCACGAGCTACTACCGGACTCCGATTTGCATTGGATCAAGGAATGTGGTCATGCGCCAATGATGGAACACCCTCAGGAGTTCAACAAAATTTTAAATGCATGGTTGGAGAAGCGCGAGTTCTAAGCTTTTTGAACTTAACCCATAAACTTTTGTCTGTTTAAAAATGTACCGAATAGCATAATCCTTACCGTTTTGAAAATTAAATCCGCCGAATTCGTAATGAGCAATAGCGATGTTGCCAAATGCCCTAAGGAACCTATTCCCGAATATGCGTTTATTGGCCGGTCTAATGTAGGGAAATCTTCCTTGATCAATATGCTTACCGAGCGCAAAAGCCTAGCAAAGACATCTGGAAGACCAGGAAAGACCCAACTTATAAATCACTTTAAAATAAACGAAAACTGGTTCTTAGTAGATTTACCAGGCTACGGCTATGCGAAAGTATCCAAAAGAGACAAAAATATTTTTCAGAAATATATTACCAACTACTTTCTGCAACGCGAGCAATTGGTTTGTTCCTTTATTCTTATTGATATTAGACACCCGCCCCAAAAAGTGGACATGGAATTTATGGAATGGATGGGCGAAAACGGAATCCCATTTGCAATAATTTTCACCAAGGCAGACAAACTGAAGCCAAAAGCCTTGGAACATAGCGCTAAAAGCTATATCGACCACATGCTACTCGGCAGCTGGGCCGAAGCTCCTCAATTCTTTATTACTTCATCCAGCAAAACAATTGGCAGGGAAGAGGTTTTAGCCTATATAGATGCTGTTAATACCGATTTCATTAGAGCAAAACAAGGTGGGTGACTTGGATGTGAAATGACCAACAAGTTCGCAAACTTGTTTATATCTTAAGCAGTCTGCAGATAATAACAATACCGCTGCTCAACTACAGCTCCACAGCAACAAAAACGAAATTTGATTGAACATCTGTTGATTACCCACTGAATCTAATCGTGAACGCTAACATCTTTCTTTAACTAGACCAATAAGTTCTTCAGGGGATGTTAAGGTGTCCAATTCATGGGTATGCACTAAAATCTCAAAGCCACTATTCCCTTCTATCAATACAATAGGATACGTAAATTTATGACCAAATTTTGAACGGTACGCCTTTCCAAATTCATCCTTGTGCAGAAATTCTAGCCTTGTACCCGTGGCCTCGGTATCTTTTCGGAAGCTTTGCCACACCTTCTTCTCGGAAAGTGTACCATGAGTAAGTTGGCAAAGACTACAACGATACGATTCGGGATTCAGAATTTTATGGGCTCCGTCTACAATTGCGTTTCGGAGGCCAGAATCTGCATTATAAATAAATACAAGTTTTTGTGACATATCAAATAGAGTTTCTAAAATTTAGAAAAGAGCAAAGTTGCTTTATAAAATTAAAATAGAAGTCGTTATCAAAGGGTATACACAACTCTGAACGTCAAAAACCGAGGCTGAATAAAAGTTTCAGCCGTAAACACAGATATATCATTTGCGCTGTTTCTCACTTGGGAATCTATATCCAAAATATTGGTAGCCTTTAACTCATATTCCCATTTTGCATCCCTATCTTTTCTGTAAGCCAATGATGCGTCCCAGTTTTGAAAAGACTGTGAACTACCATTTCCAAGATCTTGATTTGTGTAAGTATAGTTACTTCGCAAAGTAACGGATTTCCAAATGTAAGCGTCAAATTCAATAGAAGGAGCGTTGGTAACGAATGTGGTTTCACGACTCCCTTGATTATTATTGGTTACACTGTAGCGATATGTAAGATTAATATTTGGCGCCACTTTAAAATTTGTACGTATGCCCGGCGTGTACGTTTGTGTAAAACCTTCGTTTAAAGACTGTTGCCCTTGAATAAACTGATTGATTTTACTGTAATTAAAATTTGCGTTAAGGCTTGCCCTAACCTTACCAAAGGTTCGCTGTACCCTTCCAATAAGACTTACATTTTCATCGGCGAAATTGGAATTGAAAAAAGTACTGGTTCTAATAACGTTGTCAAAATTCGTTAAACTACGTACTTGATCTATATTACTGGTATACGCAGCCCTTGCAAACACATTGGTATAATTAAAAAGGTTAAAACTACTGTACAACATACTCACATTATGTGATAGGGCATTCTGTAGATCGGGGGTACCAAATTGGATGCTACTAAAATTATTAAGCACTACCCCTTCTGCCAATCGCGTAACATCTGTAAATTGGTTTCGCATAGCATAATTTAGGGTGAGCGACTCACTTTTCTTGAACTGTATGCGCGTTTCAAAATCGGGCAGAAGACGAAAAAAGTTATCCTCAAAAGTTTCTCCAAACTGAATGTTCTTGTTTCCGTAGGCGTGCACAGAGAATCCTGGCGTAATAGTAAGTATACCTGTCTTGAGCCTGTAGTGTAATCCTAGATAAATATCACTGAAATTATATTCCGTATCATTAATGGCAAGACCATTATTTATTGTTGGTGTAGGATCAAATTGCGACCCATCCAATAAAAATTGAAAAATATTGGAATTGAATTCTTGTCGGCTTACAATAGTACCCAACGTTAGGTTTAGGTTGCTCTTGCCATTCAAGATTTTATAATAATCCAATTTTGCATCTACTTGGTTGGAAATAATTCGCCTGTTCTGACCAAGATTATAAGTAGATACCGAATTATCGAGCCCTAGCGCATCTGCGGTCCTATCAAAAGCATCTTCGCCATCCGGATCGTTCTCCACAACCGCATTATAAAAAGGGTCTTCGTTTTTGAACAAGTGCTGTGCTTCAAAAGCAAAAATGTTAGTTTCCCCAAGCGTATAATAGTAATTGATATTTTGATTGATACTAAACGGGGTAACCTCTTCCAGCTGAGTTGTATTCCCAATCACAGAGGAGAAATTATTCTGGTTCTGACGGTCATTAGAGATTCTTCCCAAAATATCGTAGTCCAACTGGTTATTGATATTAGGCTGATACGATGCGCTTAGCTTCACCAATGCTTGGTTAGAACGCTCCCTACTAGATTGTTCGGTAGCCTCATCCGGAATACCCAAATCTGGATTTGTATATTGGACAAAACTTGTTTCCCTTGACAAAATACGGCTACTATTGTAGATTACAAAACCGCTAAGATCTAAACCTTTATTTGGGGAATAACTAAAATTACCTGTTGCTAACTTGTTCTCTATTTCTATGGCATTTGCTTGGGAGGTTAAAAAATTGAGGCTGTTGTCCCCTAAGTTTATATTGGTACCGCTGCTGTTGCTAGGCGCCCTAAAGCCGCCACCAAAACCCCTAATATCCCTTCTTGTTAGGGCTACCTCCCCTGTATTGTTTAAATCCCCAATGAAATTTAGACTATATTTTGGACTGTAATAAAAGAGTTTAGGCTGCAAAATGTAAAGCTCATTATCCGGTGCCGCACCTGCACCTGCCGTTACGTCACCAAACCAAAAATTTTCTTTACCCTCTCTCAACTTAATGTTCAAGGCAACGTTGTCCTGATTATTACGAACACTGCTCATTTGACCTACTTCGGAATAGTTGCGTAATACCTGTATTTTATCTACCGCTTTGGATGGAATATTCTTCGTGGCCAACTTGGTGTCACCGTCAAAAAAATCCTTCCCGTTCACCATCAACTTGTTCACCACTTTTCCCTCTACTTCTATTTGTCCATCTTCATTTATTTCTACTCCAGGCAAGTTTTCGAGTACATCCTCGAGCTTTCTTTCCGTACCGGTGTTAAAAGAATCAGCATTGTAAACAACCGTATCTCCTTGTATACTTACGGGCATTTCATAAATGAGCTCTACTCCATCTAAAGCATTCTCTGGTTGAAGTATATAATCCTTAACGATATCAGCTTCTTTTATTGTTAGAATTTCTTTATAGGTGGTCATACCCACGTAACTCACTTGTATTTCGTAGGTCCCGTTTGCACCGAGCTCAAGCTTGTACTTTCCTTGTGGGTCTGTAATACCATAAGACTCAAGTCCACTTGTAGCTTGATTTATTGCAATGACATTGGCAGATTCAAATGGCACCTTTAAGCTATCGGAAACCATCCCCTCTAGTTTCACCTGGGCAAAGGAAATGCTGGCTACCATAAGTAGCAGTAAAGAAGCTATTTTTTTCATTTTTGGATATTGGAATGCAGTACGTTAGGAAATTAAGAGCGGTTTAGTTTCTTCTTCTTCCTCTATTGTTTCTCATTTCGAGCATCTTAGTCTGAATGGTATTTTGGTAATCGCTTTTTGTGATTTCCTTTCCTTTATCCGGAGCCTCAATTTTAATTTTCTCCTTAGGATTCATTACGATTTTGGCGCAAAGCATGGTTGTGCCACCTGCGCTTACTTCCAAAATTAGACCTGGAAGCCCCCAGTATTCCGCAGGCCCATGACTTACCGGTATTTGAGGTGTATACCAAGCCTCTACTTCGGTCATTTTCACCTCAGGTTCCAACGTTTCAACAGTTGTAGCATCAGTTGGTGCAGTATTGTTTTGCCCTCTTAAATCGCTCCAAGAAAAATCGAACCACGCCAACTCATTTGTTGGCACTAACGCGGTTGCCTTGAAACAAAGATATTGTCCTATCTGCTTAGATTCCTTACCCATATCCCACGAAATTTCCTGTAATTTATCCTTTACCAGAAAACGTTTCCCATAAAATTCCTGACTTTGGACCAAGGTATTTTCTTTTATATTCTTGTATTGCTCACCTCTGGAAAAATTATTTCCCCAAGAATCTGTAGCACCTGAAATAGCATCTAGCTTCTCTTCCTCATCAAATAAAGATTCTTCCTTGTTAAAGCTTAGAATGTAGGTTTTTTCCAACCTATTCTTTAACCGTGCCTGTACTTGCTTTTTTTGCGCTTCGCTCATTCGAGCTCCCCAGCTGCCAAGCTCCATCTTAGATTTTGAAAAATAAAAAGCCTGCCCTTGAAATTCGTCAACGTTAGGTTTAAACGAGAATAAAAAAATAAGGGAAACGCAAGCTACCGTACCTAATAATGCCTTCATAACAAACTTTTGAGTTAGAATTGTTTAACGAATATATCAAAAGTTTGAACAATGTAATATTGTTTATAACAATCTTAACACTAATACACTTGCGCTACCACTCTTAAAATTAGTAGCGTTATCTCCTTTTACCCATCGCTTTTCAAAAGAAATAGTCTCTTAAAAAAGAATAGAATCAAATATGTTTTTCAATTCCATATGCTGTATATCTAAATAGCTTTAGAAAACAGGCGAGAATATTACTGCTTTAAATCTAATTTTTCCGCAAAATAATCACAAAAATCCCTCATGGTAGCGGTCATCTTTTCATCTTGGGTCGCTTTCATGAATGTCTCGGATAAGGAAACCAAGGTTTGGTGAAAAAACGTTTTCATTTCATCTACGGGCATGTCCTTTGTCCATAAATCTATCTTTAAAGATTCTTGATTTTTGCTGTCCCATACTGAGAGTAACATCGCTTTGGCGTCCTCATTGTCTATGCCCCCGTCCTGAGCAGACCATGATAGTTTTTCTGGTACACGATTATCATCCAATCCCACACGTAAAGTTATTTCTGAAGTATGTAAATCTGCCATCTAATTCCTAGGTTTGTAGTTCGATTTTTTAAATATTTCTTCTTCAGGCATGGTAAGTAACTGCTTTAATCCAATCTCGTTCTTATCCATAAATGCCCTAACTATTTGCCAACCAATGTACCGACCTAGTCTTCCTGGAGATTCATTGTCCAGTTCCAAACCAAATTTGGAAAATGGTGCTGGATCCAAAAAGCGAGCATTCAATTTATTATCTGTACTGTACAGATACTCCTGCTCCACAAAATTACGCCAAATAGGTTCTTCATTGCCTATGGCCCAATCCAGCTCGTCTTGGGTATACCCTATCTTTTCCGTATCCGCTGTATTTGGCAAAATCATATCCTTTACATAGAGCTCTTTACCAAAATAAATCATGCGAGCTAAAAAGGTACGATCTCTTGGTTTTGGCACTACCCTTTTTGCAAAGGCGCTAGCGACATCGCTAGTCATATACTTACGATCCAAAGTTTTAGCAATATAACGTTGAAAACCCCCATAATACCTGTGCTCTGGCGCTAAATAATTATCCAACCCTATGAAAAGCAAAGTATCTGCTAGGATGATACGGTTATTATAATCCACATCGTTAGTAACCGTGATAACTTTTGGGATCGGCTGTTCGGGAAAGTAATACTTAATATGTTTGAAGAGCTGTGTAAGCCCAACTTCCTCATCCGTAAAACTGTTAAAGGCATTACCTACTTCTTGAAATAACTCAATTTGCAGGGAATCTTTCATTTTAGCCACCCAAACACTGTCAGGAGCGGGAAAAAGATACGGATATGCTTTACGCAGTTCCGGTAATTTGGCCGGTGTGGCCGTGGCAAACTCACGATCAAAGCGTACTACTTCAAGTTCCAATGGAATTTTATCGATTTCCTCTGCAACCTTATCATTATCATTGCAAGCTAAAAATAACAATGAACTTGATAATATCGTAAAAATGAGTTTTTTCATACCAGCTTTTTTGAAATTCACTTTCTTAATCTCTTAGGACGACTTATTTTTAAGGCAAAGTTAATCGATTTATAAACATTGACCCGCTTATGCAAACGGAAAAAGTAATAGACTATATTGTTTCTTGGTTAAAAGATTATGCCACCAATGCAAATCAAAAAGGCTTTGTTATCGGTATTTCGGGAGGAATAGATTCTGCGGTAACCTCTACCCTTTGTGCTAAAACAGGATTAGACCTCCTTTGTTTGGAAATGCCTATCCACCAAGCTCCGAACCAGATCGATCGTGCTTCACGTCATATCGGCTGGCTTCAAAAACAGTTTAGTAATGTAAGAAGACAACAAGTTAACCTTACACCTGTTTTCGATAGTCTAGTGTCCACCCTCCCTTCCGTGGCTAACGAAGAGGACAGATTTATGTCCTTAGCGAATACCCGTGCCCGATTACGTATGACCAGTTTATATTATTTTGCAGCGCTAGAGCGTTACCTTGTAGCAGGAACGGGTAACAAGGTTGAAGATTTTGGGGTTGGTTTTTATACTAAATATGGCGATGGAGGCGTAGATTTAAGCCCGATTGCAGACCTACTGAAATCCGAGGTGTATGTAATTGCAAATGTACTTGGGGTAAACGAAGAAATTATAAAAGCCGCACCTACTGACGGACTCTGGGGAGACGATCGCACAGACGAAGATCAGATTGGAGCTTCGTATCCCGAATTGGAATGGGCTATGCAAATGAAGGACCAAGGAAAAACCGAAAATGATTTTAGCGGGAGACAAAAAGAGGTTTTTTCCATATTTATGCGTTTCAACGGAATAAACCAACACAAGATGGTACCCATTCCTATTTGCAAGATTCCGAATACGTTAAAATAAACCACTCACCTAACAATCAGGTAGCTAAATCGAATAAACCCTATCAAATTGTTACATTTATTAGGAAATAATAGAACTTTGGTTTCGAAATAAGATTTAATAGTCTTACATTGCATGTACGAATTCGTACATTTGACAGTTATACTATTAGTCTTGAAAAACCTACATAATGATTAAAGTTTTAATAGCGGATAATCACCCAATAATTAGAATGGGTGTACGCCAAGTTCTTGAGTCCGAAGCAGGATTTGAAATGGTAGAAGATGTTTCGACTACCGAGGAACTTTTTAAAAAACTGGAAAATGTTACTCCCGATGTTGTCATGTTAGAAATGGATATTCCGGAAATAAACGGAATCGCCGCGCTACGAAAAATTAAAAAAGAATATCCAGATGTAAAAGTCCTTATGTACAGTGGGCAATCTGAAGATGTATATGCACTTAGTGCTATCCGAGCCGGAGCATTCGGGTATTTATCCAAATCCTCCAACACGGAATACATACTATCAGCAGTTAAAAAAGTTAGCGAGGGTAGTATGTTCATCACCAATGAGTTAGCCCAAAGGTTAGCTTTTGACGAGGGAACAAAAAAACCAAGAAGATTCTTCCGCAAATTATCTACCAGAGAGGTAGAGGTTTTGAAACTATTAGCAAGTGGAAAACGTAATAAAGAGGTAGCCCAAGGGTTAAATCTCAATGAAAAAACAGTGAGTACCTACAAAGCACGTTTAATGAAAAAATTAAACGTTGATAATATGGTAGATTTACTACAGCAGGCCAAGGCCCTGGAATTATATTAATAGAAGAACGTAAACACTAAAAAAACCCGCGATTGCGGGTTTTTTTGATTTCTAAAGCAGCTGATTATCAAGATAGCACCCTGTTCAGTTTTTTATTTAACAATTTATTTAATTGTAAATAGTTCATAATTTCTTCCAACACTTCTTTGTTATCGCTCTGCACATCTTTCGTTTCGGTTTGCAAGGATAACATTCTTTTTTTAATCAGAAAACAACGTAAGGTCAAAATTGTTTCACTAACCAACTGGGCTATTCCCTTTTCCTTAGTCTTGGGATAGATATCCTTACTTTCCCAATTATCTAGGCTATACCGCTCCTCTTCCATCAAAATAGAGGAAATATCATTTGCCATTTCCTGCTCAACCCCAGTCATAAAACCCTGAATAGCGAAGTCCTTGGATTGGCTCAACGCTTCTATTAATAAATAGTAAATTGTTTTAAATTTAGCATTGGTAAACTCTATTTCATCTTCCTGCAAGTCTAAAAATATCTTTTCGTAAACGGTACTCTCTACCGATTCTGGTTCCATTACCAGTTCTCCTTTCTCGTTCTCCTTTAATACCAAATCTTCAAATTCCTCGGTCTTGTTACCATACACCAAAAGGAGCTCAATAATTTTACGTTCCAGCTCAAACTGAACATCAACTTTCTCTTGTACCGTCTCGTTACGGACAACATCAAAAGCCTTCCCTTCCTGTTTTTCTTGTTTTTTAGCTTCCGCAATATCCTTTTTCCCTATTTGGGCAAGTGTATTAAAAAGTACAGCCTCGGATATATTCATAATCTGGGCGCACTCTTGAATATAGATTTCCTTTTTAATACGGTCGGGGATTTTAGAAATACTATTCACAATATCACGAACCGTATCGGCACGTTTTATAGGATCGTTGGATGCTTCCTGCACCAGTAACGATGCTTTAAATTGAATAAAATCCTTTGAATTGTCCAGCAAATAAGACTGTACTTCTTCTAACTCATTGTTCTTGGCAAAGCTGTCGGGATCTTCGCCCTCTGGAAAGGTGCATATCTTCACGTTCATGCCCTGTTCCAAAATCAAATCTATACCCCGTAGAGAAGCTCGTAAGCCTGCTGCATCTCCATCGAAGAGTACCGTAATATTTTTCGTAAGCCTATTGATAAGTCGTATTTGCTCCGGCGTCAAGGCCGTACCGCTAGAGGAAACCACATTATGTATTCCACGCTGATAAAACTGTATCACGTCTGTATAGCCTTCTACCAAATAACAGGTATCCTCTTTTGCAATAGCCTGTTTGGCATGGTAAATACCATAAAGCACTTTACTCTTATGGTAAATATCACTTTCGGGCGAATTAAGGTATTTGGCCGCTTTTTTATCATTCGTAAGGATTCTACCCCCAAATCCCAAGACCCTGCCACTTAGGGAGTGGATGGGAAACATGACCCTAGCCTTAAACCGGTCAAAGGTTCTTGTATTATTGGCATCTTCCTTTACAATCGTAAGACCGGTCTTGCTCAAATAGTCAAGCTTATACCCTTTATCCAGAGCCGCCTTTGTAAAGCCGTCCCATTGGTCCAAGCAATAGCCCAACTCAAACTTTTTTATAGTTTCTTCAGTGAATCCACGTTCTTTAAAATAGCTAAGACCTATTGCCTTTCCAAGTTCGGTTTCAAAGAGCATTTGCTTAAAATGATCTCGAGCGAACTCCGAAACCAAATACATACTCTCGCGCTCACTGGCCTGTTCTTTCTGTTCGTTGGACTGTTCGGTTTCCTCAACTTCTATATTGTACTTTTTAGCCAGATATTTTATAGCTTCAGGGTAAGTAAAGTGCTCGTGCTCCATAAGAAAAGCAACCACGTTCCCTCCTTTTCCACTACTAAAGTCTTTCCATATTTGTTTTACTGGCGACACCATAAAACTAGGGGACCGCTCATCCGTGAACGGACTCAAGCCCTTAAAGTTGGAACCTGATTTTTTGAGCTGAACAAAATCACCAATAACCTCCTCTAAACGGGCCGTTTCATATACTTGGTCTATGGTAGTTTTTGCAATCAATTTTCTATTTTATGTAGGCTGCAAAGGTAGTTAAAAATGAAAACTGAATATAGTAAACTTAAAACTAGAACACAGTGAAATTGATTTCGAATCCTAGCACTAAGGTTAAAATAACTACATTTGAGAAGGTTTGGCTCTCTTTTCAGCTCAATAAACGCACCCAAGTTGACTAAAAAAATAGGTTTTTGGCCTTCCGTAGCCTTGGTAACCGGAAACATGATCGGGGCCGGAATTTTTCTACTCCCCGCTACAATGGCCTCTTACCAAGGAATCGGCATTATAGGCTGGGTTATTGCTTCGGCAGGAGCGTTGATGCTTGCCCTTGTGTTTGGCCATCTCAGTAAATTATATCCGAACACTAGTGGTGGACCTTACGCTTATACCAAAATTGGTCTTGGTGATTTTGCGGGCTTTTTGGTAGCATGGGGTTACTGGATTTCTATCTGGTGCACCAATGCAGCCATAGCGGTTGCACTTGTAGGCTACCTTGGTGCATTCTTTCCTAACCTTACGGACAGCCCCGTACTTTCTAGCTTTACCGGCTTGTTCTTTATATGGTTTTTTACCTGGATAAATTCTAAGGACATTAAAACTATTGGGGCAGTACAGGTTGCCACTACAATCCTGAAAGTAATCCCGATTGCGTTTATAATCATTATAGGGGTTTTTTACGTGGATTTTTCAAAAGCCTTTATTTTTCCCTTCACATCGGGTTCTATACTACCCGACATTACTGCTGTAACTACCCTGACATTCTTTGCGTTTTTGGGTATGGAAAGCGCAACCGTACCTAGTAACTCTATTACATCACCAGAAACCACTATTCCAAAGGCAACACTGGTCGGAACTTTATTGACCACAGTTTTATACTTGTTCAGTTTTATTATTATTATTGGCATTATTCCCCCAGAAACCTTGGCACAATCTACAGCGCCTTTTGCAGATACTGCATTTATAATATGGGGCACCACGGGTAAGTATCTGGTAACATTCGGAGCGGTAGCCTCCACAATGGGTGCACTAAACGGTTGGATTCTGCTTCAAGGTCAAATTCCGGCGGCAGCGGCTTCCGATAAGCTATTTCCTAAATTGTTTAAAAAAACCAATACGAACGGATCTCCGATTCTAGGAATAGTTCTTTCGAGTGTACTAGCAACATTACTGATGCTTTCCAATTACTCCAAAACCCTGGTAGAAGCATTTACCTATATGATGAAATTATCTACGTTAACCGTTCTACTGCCTTATTTGTTTTCAATTGCGACGTTTGCGTTGGCCCTAAAGAATACCAATACAAAATCAATAATCCTAGCTTGTCTTGCCTTTTTATTTTCGCTTTGGATTGTTATCGGTTGTGGAGCGGAAATTGTGTTTCTTGGATTTTTACTATTACTTTTAGGAATACCCGCTTATGTTTATTTAAAAAAACAGCAATGAAAGCCCATAATGGGCACTTAATAAATAATGGCGGACCGGAAGGATAAATGTTTGACTTGGTTAGAAAATTTTATGGAGATGAAACAGTTTACAATAGATGCGGACATTACAAAGGCAGAAACCCTGCCGGCGACTTTTTACACATCAGAATCAATTTTTGAACAACTAAAGGAAAAGGTTTTTTTAACTTCATGGCACTGGATTGGAGATATGCCTACCCTGGTTCCGTTGTCACAGTCTGTTTATCCACTAATATTAAACGAAAAGTACCTCGATGAGCCTATCCTAATCGTCAGGGACAAGGAAGATCAATTGCACTGTGTGAGCAACGTATGTACGCACCGGGGAAACATCGTGGTGCATCATCCTGGAAAGCAGAAAAACCTGACTTGCATGTACCATGGAAGACGTTTTCATATGGATGGTACTTTTAAGGCCATGCCAGAGTTTGAAAACGCAAAAGATTTCCCACGGGCCTGTGACGATTTACATCGATTTTCTGTGAAAACATGGCTTAACCATTTATTCGTTAATCTAAAGCCTAATTTTGACTTTAGTAAAATTTCCGATGTTCTTAACGAACGTGTTGGTTTTTTACCCGTACAAAATTTTAAATTTGACCAAACCTTAAGCAAAGATTACATTGTTAATTGTCATTGGGCATTGTATTGTGACAATTATCTAGAAGGATTTCACATTCCTTTTGTTCACGAGGACTTGAACGCCGCTTTGGACTATGGAAGCTACACCACTGAAGTATACGACTATGTAAATCTTCAAATAGGTTATTCAAGCGGCGGAGAAGAAATTTTCGCCCTTCCGGAAGGCCATCCCGATTATGGGAAATCGGTTGCTGCATATTACTACTGGGTTTTTCCGAATATGATGTTCAACTTTTACCCGTGGGGCTTATCCGTAAATATTGTGCATCCCCTTTCTATGGATAAAACAAAAGTGCAGTTTCTTACGTATATCCATGATGAATCCAAACTCAATGCAGGGGCTGGGGCATTGCTTGACAAAGTAGAGCGAGAGGACGAATTTGTCGTCGAGGGAGTACATAAAGGATTAAAGTCCCGCTTTTACTCCAACGGTAGATTTTCTCCCACACGGGAAAAAGGCGTGCACCATTTTCATTCGTTGTTGTCCAAACATTTAAAGTAAATTTTGAAAGACCTGATGGTTTTAATAGTGATTCTTTAAATCGATATCCTATGATCCTGTTTTTTGGAACCCGACCAGGAAAATCTACCGTTAAAAAATTGCCAAACGTTTCATGTCCGTTTTGCGGGCAAACAGGAACATTAACAGTTTCCCAAACTGCCAATTACGTGCATCTGTTCTGGATCAAGCTTTTTAAGATTTCCAGCCATGTAGTAGCAGAATGTGAGCATTGCAAACGGGTGTATTACAAGGAGGAGTTTACAGAGGAGCTATTGAAGGCTATTGCCGAATAGAAAAAGGATGCTCAAAGGCACCCTTTTTACTACAATAAATACTTAAGAGATTACAAATCAAAACGTAGACCTAGAGAGATGTTTCTTTGTTCAACAGCCGCATCTTTAAAAATTGGGTTTAAATCGTATTTCATATATAGTTGTACTCCGCCAAATCCCGCATACGCACTTAAACCATAGATAAAATCGTTAGTATTATAATCTCGTTTAAATTTATCCTTCACACGGTCTCCATTCTCAGAATATTTTAGTTTTTGACGTGTTCCTATGTTAAAGCCACCGTAACCACCGATTCCTAAACGGAAACTTTTATCGATATTGTAGCGCAAGGATTTTTCCGTTTTACGAACTTTTGAAGGTCCAAATTCAAAATGCAAGGGAAACACTAAATTGTCCATCCTAAGTTTAGATTTATTCAGTTCTAAAGGAAATTCTTGTAGCTCGGTTTCATTTCCGTTCGATACGAAATACTGATTATCAACGGGCTTCAAGCCATTGAACTGAAACGAAAAGCCATAATTAAGTCTTAAAAAATTTGTATTTTGAAAAACACGGGTACGCCACTGCCAGCCCATTTCAAAAAAACGGCTTCCACCCACCTTGTAAGGAGAATCGTTTAGGGATTGGTTGTCGACCAAAGCATTGTTCAAGCCAATTGCCAACACAAAATCCGAACTGGTCCTTCGATCATATTTTAATTCTCGTTTCCACGCTCTATCCTTAAAAAGAAACCTTTCTGCAGGCTCACCGTCGACCCAGATACCTATTTCTATCGCATTTGGACCAGTAGAATCGTTCGCTACGCTTGGTAATAGAATACCTTTGTTGCGTTCCAGTAACCGCACTTGGTTATCTATAATAGCCAACCGGTTTTCTATGTTCAACGCACGATCGGTAGCTGCCTCCTTTTTTAACAATTCGGCTTCTTCATTAGTAATTTCTCCCTTGGCAAGACGCTTATTTATCTGTTCTACCTCTATTTTGAGTGCGTCTTTTTCTTGAACCGTAATACGTTCTTTTTGTTTTTCCAACTTATCCATTTTGGACTGATAATCTTCCTGTGCATAGGCCTGTTGCATTACCAACAAAGTGGCCAATGCGATTAAATACATAATACTTGTTTTCATGTTCATGATTTTTTATGATTGATTTTAATTAATTGATGAATAAACTCCTCCCTGCCCCATCTGATCTTGATGGCGTGTTTGGAAATTTACGATTTATGATGTGTTAATTATTTCGGTCAGCCACGGCTGTCCTAACTCTAAGGAAACCCGTTTTAAGCGATTGGAATATTTGGTCTCGGAAAGATTGATCAAGTTCATCCTCAACCTGTGTCAACAAGGCCATAGCATCTACACTTTTATCCGGTTTAAAAAGTTGCTCTTTAAAAATAGTTTCTTGAGCGTTACGCAGTAGGGAATCGACTTCGGCGTCGGTTACTTGCGAAGACTGCTCCAAAAGTACTACTTGGGCCACTACCTCTGCTATTTTATCGTTTAAAACTGCTTCTGAAAGTTGCGATGGGATTTCAACAGCCTTAGATTCTTGTTCATTTATCTGAGCAACTACAGCGTCCTTTTGCCCTTGATTGCCATCATCTGACTTGGTATCTTTAGTAAAAACAGCAATCTCCTGCTTTTCTGAGTCCGCGGCTTTGGTTGTATCGTCTTCTAATGCAAGTGTGTTAATATCCTTATCAGTATCTAATAACATGGACTCTTCCTCGTTATCCATAGGAACCGTAACAGGTTTCTGAACTATAACGGGACTTACTGGCATAACTTTTTCCTCATTAGCCATGTAAAAAATAGCGACTCCGATTATTACTGCTACACTTGCAGCAATACTTAACCAAAAATATCCGGGTTTCTTAGCTACCGGCTCCGATTTCAATTCCTTTGAAATACGGTGCCACGCTTTTGAAGCAGGGGTTATTTCCCGTGCGTCCAATTTAGACTTTATATAGGTTTCAAACTTATCTGGTTCCATAGCCAATAATATTCTGTTTCTTTAATTGCTCTTGTAAAAGCCTTCGTGCCTTTAGTAATTGTGTTTTTGAAGTACTCTCAGAGATATCCAACATTTCTCCTATTTCCTGATGCTTATAGCCCTCTACCGTGTACAATACAAAGACCATCTTATATCCTTGGGGAAGCGCGTCAATTAATCGTTGTATATGCTCCGTATCTAAATCGGTGGTCTGTATGTTGGTTTGTTGCTCCTGCTTTTCATACACCTCGTCATCATAGACCACAAACTGTTGTTTTCGTAAATAAGAGATACTTTCCCGTATCATGATTCTCCGTACCCAACCTTCAAAACTGCCTTGAAATTTGAAGGTATCCAAATGCGTAAAAACCTTTAGAAAACCGTTTACCATTACATCCTCGGCAAAATGGATATCCTTTATATATTGCCTACAAACACTTAACATCTTTGGCGCATGTGTAGCGTACAAACGCTGTTGGGCGTCCGGATTCCCATCGATAGCTTTTTTAATAAGCTGTTTTTCGTTTCTATAGAAAGGTATAATTCTCACAATCTTTATATGGTCTTCTATTACTATAGACGCAATGCAACCCAAGATAGTTGCCTGAGATAGCTGAAAAAATAAATTTATTTTTTAAAACACTTATTTTCAATTAATTAAAACTAAAAATAAAGATGCTATTTTCCACACTGGTTGATAACGGTACCAAGTTGGTACAGTAAGGCTAGGCTATTTATCACGATCCACGACATAGTTCACCATCAATTCCAATGCACTACGGTATTCCGATTCCGGGTAGGTTTGCAATAAGCTCAAAGCCTCGTCCCTATACCAAAGCATTTTATCCACAGCATAGTCCAAACCACCTGTTTCTTTTACAAAAGCGATGACCTCTTTTACTCTAGTTTTGTTTTTATTGTGATTTTTGATGGAGTTAATGACCCAACTTTTTTCCTTTTTGGAACAATGGTTCAAGGTATATATGAGCGGAAGTGTCATTTTTTGTTCCTTGATATCGATTCCTGTAGGTTTCCCTATACGTTCGTTTCCGTAGTCAAAAAGATCGTCCTTTATTTGAAATGCCATTCCGCAAAGTTCCCCGAATTTTCTAAAAACTTCTACATCATCACTTTCTGGCTTTACGGAACAGGCTCCTAAACCGCAACAGGCAGCTATTAAGGTTGCTGTTTTTTGGCGGATGATATCGTAATATACTTCTTCGGTAATATCTAAGCGGCGTGCTTTTTCAATCTGTAATAGTTCTCCCTCGCTCATTTCCCTTACGGCTACAGATATAATGCGCAACAAATCAAAATCGCCATGATCAATGGAAAGCAATAATCCTTTCGACAACAGATAATCTCCAACGAGTACCGCAATCTTATTCTTCCATAAAGCATTAATAGAAAAGAAGCCTCTACGTTTGTTGCTTTCATCTACTACATCATCATGCACTAAGGTAGCCGTATGAATGAGCTCAATTACTGCAGCCCCGCGATATGTTCGTTCGTTTACTTCACCATTATTAAGAAGTTTAGCCGCAAGAAACACGAACATAGGTCGCATTTGCTTGCCTTTTCTATTAACGATATAGTGCGTAATACGATTGAGCAGCGCTACTTTCGAAGTCATGGATTCCCGAAATTTGGACTCAAAAAGTTCCATTTCCTGGACAACGGGTTCCTTTATTTGCGCTACTATTTTCAACCTAATTGGTTTTAAACCAAAATTAACGAAAAGCGGGGAGTAAACGGTGTTATCCGGATGGTATTAAGTCTAAAGGTTTACTGATGCCGAGTAAAGGTAAAAAACCAGCACTCCAATACAACAGAAAGAGCGCGGACCTAATTGAAAATCAAGAAAGTCCATCCAAACTACTGAGGGACTCCTCGTACCTCGCAATGACAAAAACAGGAATATACTAAACTAAAAAATGAATCGGTGGCCTTTAAGACTTATTCGCCAATTGCCCGCATGCAGCATCGATATCCTTTCCTCTAGAACGCCTTACCGTGACTGTAATACCATTTTTCTCTAAGGTTTCCACATACATGTCAATAGCTGCATTGGAGGCCTGCTGAAACTCACCATCATCTATAGGATTATATTCGATAAGGTTCACTTTAGATGGGGCGAACCGGCAAAAATCTACTAGCGCATCCACATCCTTTTTCTTATCGTTGATGCCTTCCCAAACTACATATTCATACGTAATCCTACTTTTGGTTTTATCATACCAATAAATCAAAGATTCCCTCAAATCAGCCAACGTAAACGTGGCATTAAAGGGCATAATGGAGGTCCGTATCTCATCAATAGCAGAATGTAAGGATACCGCTAGTTTAAACCGTACTTCCTCGTCCGCCATACGCTTTATGAGTTTTGGAACTCCAGATGTAGACACAATAATACGTTTGGGTGACATTCCTAATCCTTCGGGAGAGGTAATCATGTCAATCGCCTTTAAAACATTTTTGTAGTTCATAAGGGGTTCTCCCATACCCATAAATACAATGTTGCTTAGAGGCCTATCAAAGTATAAGCGACTTTCATTATCGATGGCAACCACTTGGTCATATATTTCATCAGGATTTAGGTTCCGCATTCGCTTTAGTCGCGATGTAGCACAAAATCTACAATCCAGACTACAGCCAACCTGACTCGAAACACATGCAGTAGTCCTAGTTTTAGTGGGTATCAAAACAGATTCAACAACAAGGTCGTCGTGCAAGCGAACCGCATTCTTTATGGTCCCGTCCGAGCTGCGTTGCATCAAATCTACTTTTATGTGATTGATCACGAAATTAGCTTCCAACATATCCCGTGTGTGCTTGGAAAGATTGGTCATCACATCAAAGGAATGCGCCCCTTTTTGCCAAAGCCATTCGTACACTTGATTACCCCGAAAAGGCTTGTCTCCTTGACCTACAAAAAAGTCTCGGAGTTGATCCTTAGTCAATGCCCTTACATCTCTCTTTTTTGTCTCCACAGTTACTTAATAAAAAATCCCTCTTGTATCAATTTTGGTATAAGAGGGATTTCATTTTTTAATTATTCAACAAATAGCTTCTCGCCTATGTTCAAATGAATTCAGCATAGGTTCGGGAATATCTAAACTATTATATGATCAACATAGCATCACCATAAGAGTAAAACTTATATTGTTCCAAAATAGCTTCCTTGTAGGATTTTTTCATTAAATCATGACCCATAAATGCCGAAATCATCATCAATAAAGTAGATTTAGGCAAATGAAAATTCGTTATCATCGCATTTGCAATACTGAACTCATATGGAGGGAAGATAAATTTATTAGTCCAGCCTTCATATGTATTTAAAGTGTGATTGGAGGATACCGCGCTTTCTAAACCTCTCATTGCAGTAGTACCTACCGCACAAACTCTTCTTTTTTGCGTTTTAGCGTTGTTTACAATCTCCGTTGCTTTCTCGTCAATAAATAACTCTTCGCTATCCATTTTATGTTTGGATAAATCTTCTACTTCTACCGGGTTAAAAGTCCCTAAACCTACATGCAAGGTCAATTCTGCAAAATCAATACCTTTAATCTCTAATCTTTTTAGAAGATGTTTAGAGAAGTGCATTCCTGCCGTTGGTGCAGCTACTGCGCCTTCATGCTTGGCGTAAATAGTCTGGTAACGGTCTGCATCTTCTGGCTCTACGTCTCTTTTTATATATTTTGGTAATGGAGTTTCACCCAATTCTTTCAATTTTCTTCTAAAATCTACATAAGCACCGTCATATAAAAATCGTAAGGTTCGTCCCCTTGAAGTTGTATTATCAATCACCTCTGCCACCAAAGTTTCGTCATCACCAAAATACAATTTGTTACCTATACGGATTTTACGGGCAGGATCAACCAAAACATCCCATAACCGTTGTTCTTCATTAAGCTCTCGTAACAAAAACACTTCGATACGCGCACCCGTTTTTTCCTTGTTTCCATAAAGTCTGGCCGGAAAAACCTTGGTGTTATTCAATACCATAACGTCACCCTCATCAAAATAATCGATCATGTCCTTGAACATCTTATGCTCAATTTTTCCGGTTTCCCTGTGGACAACCATCAATTTAGACTCGTCCCTATTTTCAGAAGGATGCTCTGCCAATAATTCATCTGGAAGCTCAAAACTAAAGTGCGATAATTTCATGTGTTGTATGTTTCTTTTAATAGTGAATGCAAGTCTGTAAAAATCCTTATTAGTAACAGCTTCTAACTTCCAACTAATTTAAATCTATTCCTTTCTGTACAGAATTGCGGCTGCAAAGATACAATCTGGCAATAGGGGTTGTCAAGTAAATGCGAGATTATAATTCGGTAATCGTGAATTGAATCAATTTTAGGTCTTCCCAAAAGTCGGGATAAGATTTGGAAACGACCTCTGCATCGTTTACAAATAGGGTGGTTTTCATTGCTAAGGGAGCAAACGCCATAGCCATTCTGTGATCATTGTAGGTATCAACAACTACATCTTTTCTAAAGCCTTGAGATGGAGTTATGGTGAGGGATTTATCGGTTACTGAAATATTGGCTCCAAATTTACTCAGTTCCGTATACAAAGCTTCTAATCTATCGGTCTCTTTTATTTTTAAGGTATGTAGACCCGTTAGGTGACATCCCATACCAAGTCCAAAGGTCGTTACAGCTATGGTCTGCGCTATATCCGGTGCGTTTGCCAAATCAAACGCTACCGTTTCGTTCTTTGGTTCGCTTACCTTTTTCAATGTTATGGTGTTTACTCCAAACGTTGTTTCCACACCAAAATGAATGTATAGCTCCGCCAAAACGCTATCGCCTTGTAAACTGTTCCGTTTATAGGCCGTTAAGCTAATTTCCGAACCAATAGCTGCCATTGCAATAATACTGTAGTAATACGAAGCAGAACTCCAATCAGACTCCACTACTAAACGTGTAGGGATAACCGAAGCTTTAGGACTTACCTTTATAAGGTTCCCTTCAAACGAATTAGGTATGCTCAATTCATCCAAAAGACCCAAGGTCATTTTTATATAGGGCACGGATGTAATTTTACCTACCAGTTCCACTTCAAGACCGTTTTTTAAGCTTGGAGCTAGCAGTAGCAGTGATGATATATACTGACTACTCACATTTGCCGGCAGACTTACCTTATCCTTGGTCAAGGCTTTTCCGTTTATCTTAATGGGAGGATAACCTTCTTCCTTCTCATAAGAAATATCGGCACCTAGGTTACGAAGGGCATCCACCAAAATCTTGATAGGTCTTTCTTTCATTCGCTTAGAACCTGTAAGTACCACATTCTTTCCTTCTTGTCCGGAAAAATATCCAGTTAAAAAGCGCATTGCCGTACCTGCATGATGAATATCTACCGTACCTGAAGTCTTCTTTAAACCTTCTGCCATAACTCTGGCATCGTCAGAATTGGAGGTGTTGTCAATGGTAATGCCATCATATAAAGCGGCCAATAACAACGACCGATTAGATTCACTTTTAGAACCCGTAATTTTAATAAGTGCGTGTAATTCGTTTTCGGCAGGGCCGATAAGGAGAAGTTTCAAGATAGTGTATATTAAAAACGAGCGGTAAATATAGTATTATTTCAACTTTTTATTATTGTGATGGCGGTCGTGATCTCGCTTGGTCTTTAGATCTAACTTTTTATCAAAGGATTGTTGCAAATCTACCCCTGTTTGGTTGGCCAAGCAAAGTACCACAAAAAGCACATCTGCCAATTCCTCCCCTAAATCCTTGCCCTTATCACTTTCTTTTTCGCTCTGTTCCCCGTAGCGTCTCGCGATGATGCGCGCTACCTCTCCTACCTCCTCGGTAAGCTGGGCCATATTCGTTAACTCGTTAAAATAGCGAACTCCGTGTTCTTTTATCCACCTATCTACCGCCTGCTGTGCTTTTTGAAATTCCATCTGAAGTGATTTTAGATAAAACTACTTTTTCTGTTTGTTTTTCGATTGTATTTTTGAAAAAATCTTTCAACCCTTTATAATATTCAGCAGAAATGATGGCTTGATTTATTTTAAAATCAACTAGTATTTGCAAATTATTGCCATTTTTAGCGATTGCATATTTAAAACCGCCAAGGTTATCAGGCATAACCATATTAATATTTTCGGGAGTAGAGGACAACTCATAACCCTCGGGCAAAACAACATTTATTAAATAATGCTTTTGCCATGGATAAGTAAAATCTATTGGATATTTTCTTTCTTCAAGATTAAATGGGTTTTCAGTTAAAGCTAGATGAAACAAAGGAGTAAAATAGATTCTATCTCCTATTACATCCGCCTGAGCATCTAAATTAAAGGCAAAACTTTCCATTATTGGTTTTCCAATTGTCATTTTATTTTTAATCGTATACCCGTCGATTTCCATTCCTTCGTTATTCCTTTCCAACTTTTCCAAATATTCATCTTCATTAACAGAGCCATTCTTGTTTCTAAAAATATAAGCTTCGTAATCAGAATAAATTGTTCTTATCTTTCCTTTGATATTTCCACTTTCTTTGAGACTAATACTCGCACTAACACTCTCTTTCGAAATTTTCTTTGAAAGCAAACTTACTGTTCTAAAACTGCCATCGTTCTTAATCAATTTACCAAACCAGTTCAAGGTTCTTGTTGGCAAAAGATTAGGTTTGGAATATTTGTTTGTTGCATCAAACAAAAAAGTTGCTCCATCAATTTGAACTGCGGCTATCACATAATTAAAACCTTCCATTGTTGGAAACAAAGGAACACCATGATCTCTTGTGCTTAACAATACAGGATTAGCACTTAAACCAGCTTTCTGTAACATTGAAGTTAGGATCAAATTTATATCCGCAATATTACCTGACTTTTCTTTATAAGCTTCCTTAACTCCCTTATCCGTTATGTAACCAGTAAAACCATTCCAAGTCATTCTCTTTTGAACATGTACAAAAATAGCTGTGGCAAGTTCCATGTCTGAATTATTAGCATTAGATATAATTTCTAAATCCTTTTTGTAATATTGACTTGACCTTAGTTGTCCCCCAAAATTGCCATTCTCATATATCTGTTTTACCACTTTTTCCCAAGAAGTTGTATAATTTTCAGGAACAGATTGTGGAAAGTTAACAGATTGCAGCTCATATTTTACAGCACTACGATAATTATCCATGTCATTTACAAAAGGTTCTTCTTTTAATGCAGGAACACTCTCCATAGCATATATTGCAGTATTAATTTGATAATCTATAGTGTTACTTCTAAAACTAGTAGTAGGAGTGGATAACCCACCTCCACTATTCCGATTTTTTGAAGTCAAAGAGATTTTACCAGATTTTCTACCAATTTCAGGAGTCACTTGTAAATACCCTTTTATATTTGGCTTAAATACAAAATATTCAGGAGTGCTTATATTTATTTCTTGCTTTTTTATGGGAATGTCATATTGTAACACAACTTCATCCATATTATAATAGAAAGGAGAGTTAATCTTATATTCATACTCGATAACACTACCTTCTTTTATATTTGGCAACGTAAACCTCTCTTCATTTCTATTTTCGTTTATTGAAGTTGAAAACATACCTGACTTATCCATTTTATGTTTTACAATTTTTCCTTTCTCAAGATTATATGTAAACGCTTTTATGCTGGAAATAGTTTCTCTACTCCCACCATTTTCGTACAATGATTCTGTAATAGTTGCATATTTAAAACCATCTTGGCTATATATTTTCACTCGTTCATGTACACTGGTAACAACTTTAAAACCAACGCTTTGAACATATTCAAAATTAATGTTTTTTCTTCTGTACAAAACAGCTGCTGAAACTGAAGAATCTTTTAAATATACGTCCTCTTCAAGTTCTATTTTAGAAACTTTACCAAATTTGAAATCTTGAGCACTTATTACTGAAGCCATTAATACTAAAATTACAAGCAGAAAATTTTGAGTTTTAATCATGTTATTGGTATTTGTTGGTATAGTAATGGTTATTTTTTCAAAAGAACAACTTGTGCATCATCTGCTCTAGCAATTTGCTTTCTAAAATTGCGATAGTCCGCATATTTTTCTTTAGCATAACTCCCTTTTTTAATAAGTAGCTTTCTTTTGTAGTGGATAGCATTTAATTCCGAATCTTTTGCAAAAGATATATGGTAAGTTCCAAAATCAGTATCAATAGTTTTTTCTGTGGGAATAGCTTCAATTTGATATCCTTCAGGAAGCTGAATCGTGAACTCATCTTCATCTAAAAAACCTCGCTGAATCTCAAAGGGTAGCTTTCTATTTCTGTATCGTTGTGGTACATAACTATTCTTGTTAAAGGTATTTACAGCAAATAAAATACGCTTACCACTTATAGAAGCATAGTTAGATGCGTTCAAATCAACTTTTTCGGTGAAAACAACATTATCCCTATTGTTTTCAAAACTATACTTATCAATATGCAGGTTATTAATATTACTCCAATAGTTCTTGTAATGTTTTATTACATCATCATCTGATTCTCGTTCTAATCTAAAGCGGTCGTCATATTGAATACCCTTCGTACTAATAGTTGCATGACCAGAAATACTTCCTGAATTAGTTAAGCTATATTCAGCTTTCGTAAATTGATAGTTATCGTCATTGATATAGGCGACGGTTTTCACGATTTCCCCACCGTCAGGTTTTATAACCAAAGCAGCTCTATCATCAGTAAAATCACCAACAAAACCAAAAGGGTTCACTTGCGAGGTGCAATCAATCCAATAGTATTTATCATTATAAGGTATGGCTAAAATGGCATGGTTACCTTGCAAGGCCGCAAAATCAACATCAAAATCAATTTGTCTACTCCCAGCATAGATAACCGTATAGTATGATTGAACGCCTACTGCTTTTAGTAAGGCATGTGTATAATTTGATAAGCCTTTACAATCTCCATATTTCACACGATCTACATCAATGGCGCTAATCGGTTTCCACCCTCCAATACCTATCTGAACACTAATATATCTGGTATTCTCTTGTACATATTCATAGATAATTTTTGCTTTCTCTAAATCATTATCTACACCTTTAACCAAACTCTTTACCTTTGAAACAGTAGCTTCTTCCAATATCGCTCTATTCTTTAACAGTGCATTATTCATCCATATACCCATGTCTTTCCAGTCATCTACTTGAGCCTCTTCACCTTTCAAATTAAACTTTCTTAATCTCACTTTTAATCTTGGAACAATATCTCTAAATGGAGGACCAAGACTTTCTGATTTAATAGCTGGAATATTTGACGCTTCATAAACTACTTTTCCCGATTCATCTTTTTTTAAAAAAGCTATACTTTCAAGATTTAGTTCTTTGATCTCTGGCTTAAGTTCTCTAGTAGCATAAGTAATTGAATAATAACTTTTTTCAACACTAACTTTATAATTAGACAGGAAATACCACGGTGGAAAAAAGCCAGTGTCAGAAGTCTCAATAGAATAATTAAATTCAATTGTATACGGATAATTAGTAGGAGTATATCTATTTACAAGTAAGCGATCATCTGTATACAACGAAAAACCATCTGCAGCACTAACATCTTTAAAATCTTTCTTTTTAATATGCTCTATTTCCTTACCTAACCTATCATATATGAACACATCAAGATTCTTTATCTTTCGCTCCTTATCATAGGCAACTTGATTTGTTGCGAATCCGTTCCCTTCTCTGTTAAGCACAGTAACAACTTGCCTTACATCATAAGTCATTTTGTTGGTTGCTGATAAAACAATTTTCATTTCGTCTAACCGTATCACTGCATTTGCGTTATCGATAAGACTTTTATCCAATGAAAGAGATTGATATTCTATTTCTTGTGAAGCGCTACTCAAACAGAAAAACAAGGAAGCTATTATAAAAATTAATCGCATTTAAGTGGTTTAGAGATTATTTTACTAACGCTAAACTCCCAATTTTCTTACATCTAAAAAAGAAAAATATGATAATGCGCAACTATTCTCGATTTTTGGTATCGAGGATAATAGTTACAGGTCCATCATTTAATAATTCAACCTGCATGTCGGCTCCAAAAATACCAGTACCTACTTTTTTACCTAGCTCCTTCTCCAATTCCATTACAAAATCTTCGTACAAGGGAATGGCAACCTCTGGCTTTGCCGCTTTTATGTAAGAAGGCCTATTACCCTTTTTGGTGGCGGCATATAAGGTAAACTGACTTACTACAATGGCTTCTCCTTCTACATCTAGCAGCGATAGATTCATAACACCTTCAGAATCATTAAAAATACGAAGATTGGTTACTTTGCGAACTAACCATTGTATATCATCCGCTTCATCTTCGTAGGTAATGCCCAGCAGGACTAATATTCCGTTTGATATGGAAGCGATACTTTTTTCATCTACCATTACACTAGCCCTAGAAACTCTTTGTACGACTGCTCTCATTTTTTTTCTTCATGAATGTCTACACGATAATTTTCATCTTCTCCCTTAACCATTTGAAGGTAGCTTTGATACCTGCTCCAAGCAATTTCTCCTGCTTCCAAAGCATCTTTAACTGCACATTTTGGCTCATCGATATGTATACAGTTGTTGAACTTACAATCTTGTTTCAGTTTAAACAACTCCGGAAAGTAATCCCCTATTTCTTCCTTTTCCATATCTACGATACCAAAACCCTTAATTCCAGGGGTATCTATAATTTGTGCACCAAAATCCATATCGTACATTTCTGCAAAGGTTGTGGTATGCTGTCCTTGTAAATGCTGCTCTGAAATTTGGGCCGTTTTAAGATTTAAATTGGGGTCTATAGCATTAATCAATGTTGATTTACCAACACCTGAATGTCCGGAAAACATAGAAGTCTTACCTACCATCCATTCTTTAATAGTTTCGACATTTTTACCGGTAATAGCCGAAATTCCTATACAGGTATATCCAATCTCCCTATACATTGAGGCTAAGTATTTTACCTCGTCTAGTTCTTCGTTTGAATAGGTATCAATTTTGTTGAACACCAAAATAGCAGGAATATGATAAGCCTCCGCAGTTACCAAAAAACGATCTATAAAAATAGAATGTGTAGGAGGATTGTTTAGGGTAATAAGTAAAAATACCTGATCTAAATTAGAGGCTATGATATGGGTTTGCTTAGAAAGGTTTACCGATTTTCTAATGATGTAATTTTTACGTTCATCAATTTTGTTAATGATTCCGATGGTATCGTCCCCTATTGTTTCTACTTCAAAATGAACTCTGTCTCCAACAGCTACTGGATTGGTACTTTTAATCCCCTTAATACGGAACTTTCCCTTAATTCTACAATTATAAAAATCGTTATTATCCGATTTTACCGTATACCAGCTTCCCGTCGACTTATAAACTATTCCCTTCATTCCGTGTAAAAGATTTTTCAATCCGTACAAAGTAACCTCTTTATTGATGAAAATTATTATAAATTTGAAAACAAACACAAACTATATCCAATGAAAAATCTTAAAAATTTTATTTTAATGCTATGCATTGCGATAACATCGTTTGCCATAGGACAAGAAACAGTTACTAATGAATCTGTGATTCAGATGGTAGAACTTGGTTTCGACGATTACATGATTATTGACAAAATCACTCATTCGGACGTAAAATTTGACGCGTCCATCTCTGCTTTAAGTGCTATGAAAAATGCAGGAGTATCCTCAGAGATTCTTTCTCTAATCATGGAAAAATCCAGACAAAACACAAAATCAAAAACAGGAATTTATTATCTAGCAGCAGACGGAGAGGATAAACTTGTGCAACCAAGCGTATTCTCCGGCTCAAATTCAAATGCTGTTGCGCAAAAATTAGTTTCTGGACTTATCAACTCTAAACAAAAAGCCCAGTTACCAAAGACACAATCCAACAACGTCATTAATAACTCACAGCCCGAATTCACCTTTATTTTTGACCCTAGTGTTACCGAAGTGGACAACATGCAAAACAACCAAGGTAACCAAGCTGGAGTTTTTAATTGGTGGTTTAGAATGGCCAGTAACCCCAATGAATTTGTTTTGGTTAAATTAACGGTGAAGGAAAAGAAAAATCTAAGAGAAATTATTACGGGAAAAAACAGTTGGATTACCAGCAGCAGTGGTATTGACCCAAAATATGCTTTATCCTTTAATATTGAAGAGATAGAAGGTAATAAATTTAAAGTTACGCCAGACAACCTAGAACCTGGTGAATATTGTTTTATTTATCAAGGACAGGTACCACAAGGACGAGATAATCAAGCTGTTTTCGATTTTTCTATCCAGTAACATTTTATCTACATACCGTATCAAACCCAATGTAACCATTGGGTTTTTTTATGTTATTTTCAATTAAAAAACAATGAAGCAAGAAGGTTTTGAAGAGTTCATCACAATTTATTGGTTTTAAAAATGTTATTGAAGGTGTATAATACAACCAAAATAAAATTTAACTCAAGTAATTATGAAGAGAATTATTTTTATCGCATTCGTTGCACTAGCCTTTACTTTTGAAATGAACGCGCAGCAGTACAAAGTCATTACCAGTGTAGAATCTATCGTTTCCAGTGGGCTTGGACGATCAAGAATAATTGATGGGAACGAAGAAAAAGATTATACTGAATTCACCTCAACCCAAACCGAAGACGACAATACCCGTAATAAGTCTAAAAGAAATGAGATTAGGGTAAAGGATTTCGATGAGACCAAACTATTGAACTTTTTCAATATAGCAGGTATCCGATTCCAAAATATTGCGGCAAATGATGCTATTATCACCTCTAAAATAAACACCATGGTTGCCGATGGTTGGGAGCTTGCTTTCGTTACAAGTGCTGTAGAAAGTGACAGTGGTAAAGGAGATGGGTCAGGTATTTTCATTACTCGTTACATTTTCAAGAAATAGACCTAAAAAAAGTCGGCATTCAAAATTGAATACCGACTTTCTAAAATTTAGAAAAATCCCAATTTTTAAAGTTGGGATTTTTTGTATTTATCCCTTTACTATTTTTTCCTGATGATTTATAGATTCTTGGTGTATTGCCTTGAACATACGCAAAACAAATTCTTCACTAAGTCCTTTGGTTTCACCTTCTAAAATCATTTTACCTAGAATCTCGTTCCATCTATTCGATTGGAGTACGGCTACGTTTCTGGACTTTTTCAACCCACCGATACCATCGGAAATCTTCATACGTTTACCTAGGGTTTCTATCAATTGATTATCAATAACATCAATTTGCGCTCTTAAATTACTGAGTTGACTATTGTATTCCGCTTCTGGGTCAGATTCTTTTCTGATTTTTAAATCCCTCATGATCTGTACCAAGGTATCTGGTGTAACCTGTTGTGCGGCATCACTCCAAGCGTTGTCTGGATCAAAATGCGTTTCAATCATCAATCCATCAAAATTCAAATCCAATGCGGTTTGTGATACATCAAAAATCATATCGCGTTTACCGGTTATGTGTGATGGATCATTGATCAATGGTAAATCTGGAAACTTGTTCTGAAACTCAATGGCCAACTGCCATTCCGGAATATTCCTGTACTTCGATTTCTCATATGTTGAAAATCCTCTGTGAATAGCCCCCAGCTTTCTAATACCTGCGGTATGTAAGCGTTCGATCCCACCCAACCATAATGCCAAATCTGGATTTACTGGATTCTTTACCAAGACAATTTTATCCGTTCCCTCCAAGGCGTCCGCCAATTCTTGCATAATAAAAGGACTCACGGTAGAACGTGCACCGATCCAGAGTAAATCTACATCATGCTCCAAGGCTAATTCTACATGCGCGCGATTGGCTACTTCTGTGGCAGTTTTTAAACCTGTCTCTGCCTTTACTTTCTGGAGCCATTTTAAGCCAAGTGCGCCAACGCCTTCAAAATTTCCAGGTCGGGTTCTTGGTTTCCAGATACCTGCTCTATAATAGTTGACATCGGTATCTTTTAACTCGTGCGCTATACGCAATACTTGTTCCTCGGTTTCTGCACTACATGGCCCTGCTATTACTAGTGGATGATCTAAACCCATATCGTCCAACCATGTTCTCATTTCTTTTGTATTCTCCATTACTTTGTTTTTGGTGAAGCTGTAAACGGCAAAAAGGGTAAAGGTGTTCTTGTTTTGCAATTTTTAGACTTCTTCTATTTAAATATTACGTGTTAGTATTCATTATTCTTTTCTGCAGCTACAACTTTATTCGTAGGCATCCCTTTCAAAATCGTCTTTATCTTATTTGTATTGTTCATCTGATTATAAATGCCCTCATAGTCATTCTTCAAAAGTAGCTCCTTGAACTCGCTTAAATTTTGGATATACTCCTCCAAGGTTTCAATAACATTATCCTTATTTTGCTTAAAAATTGGAGTCCACATAGCAGGTGAACTTTTGGCCAAACGCACCGTACTTTCGAATCCACTGCCTGCCATATCAAAAATATCGCGTTCGTTCTTTTCCTTTTCGATGACCGTTTTTCCCAACATAAACGAGCTAATATGCGACAAATGTGAGACATAAGCGATATGCTTATCATGCGCTTTTGGATTCATGTACCGAATTCTCATTCCTAACAATTGAAAAATTTCCAAAGCCCGCTCTTGTAAGGTAAAGGCTGTTTTCTCTACCTCGCAAATAATATTGGTCTTGCCATCATATAGTCCGTTTATAGCTGCTGACGGACCAGAAAACTCTGTTCCCGCAATAGGGTGGCATGCTAAAAAATTTCGTCTTTTAGGGTGGTTTTCCAACGCCGCACACAGGAGTTCTTTCGTAGAACCAGCATCACAGACCACGCATTCGTCGGATACCTTATCCAATATCTCAGGGAGTTCTATTAACATCACATCTACCGGAACACTAACCATCACAAAATCTGCTGAATGTAAATCCTCATAGCTTGCTTTTTCATCTATAAGACCTAAGGAAAGTGCCTCGGCTACATGGGTGGCATTGGCATCTATTCCGTAAATTTTGGCATAGGGCATTTTAGTCCGTATGTCTTTTACAAATGACCCTCCTATTAAACCGATTCCAACTACAAAAATGTTCATACTTTTTTTAAATATTAAATACTAGATTTTAGACGAATTTTCTTTGTCTCACTTCTGGTATCTCACTGCTCAAATCTGCTGATAGCCTCTTTTATTCTTTCTTCTGTTACACAAAGTGAAAACCGAATATACCCTTCTCCATTACTACCAAAAATAGTTCCTGGTGCAATGAAAATATCCTTGTCATACAACAACCCATCTATAAATTCTTCAGATGATTTTGACCCTTTGGGCAACCGTGCCCAAATAAACATACCTGCTGCATTTGGGTCGTAGGTAGCACCTAACAAATCTACCAATTGAAACATCAATTTTCTTCGTTTACTATACGTACGGTCCAATTCTTGAAACCATAGATCCCCACTTTTTAAAGCTGTAATAGCCCCTTGTTGTACGCCGTAAAACATTCCAGAGTCCATATTACTCTTGATCTTTAGTACTGCAGTGATATGTTCTGCATTTCCGGAGACCATGCCTACGCGCCATCCGGCCATATTAAAGGTCTTACTTAGCGAATTCAACTCCAATGCCACTTCCTTAGCTCCAGCTACCTGTAAAATACTGGTAGGCTGATTGTTTAACACAAAACTATAGGGATTATCATTCACCAATAATATTTGATGTTTTTTAGCAAAAGCCACGAGCGTTTGCATCTTCTCCATGGTTATGCGTGCACCTGTAGGCATATTGGGGTAACTGATCCACATTAATTTCACGGTACTCAAATCCATTTGTTCCAACTTGTCCATGTCGGGCAACCAATTATTTTGACCAGTAAGGTCATACATGATCGGTGTTGCCCCCACCAGCTTAGTAACCGATGTATAGGTAGGATATCCCGGGTCGGGAATGAGTACGGCATCGCCTACATTTAGAAATGCCATACTTATGTGCATAATGCCCTCTTTGGAGCCCATTAAAGGTAAGATTTCCGATTGTGCGGCTAAGTCTACATTAAACTTGTTTCTATAAAAAGAGGCAAAAGCGGCTCTAAGCTCCGGCAAACCTTGATAGCTCTGGTACTGGTGGGCACCAGGCTCCAAAATAGCTTTTTGCATGCTGGCAATGACTTCGGTAGACGGTGCTAAATCTGGACTACCAATGCCCATATTTATAATAGGTTTGCCAGCCACCATTAATTCACGTACCTCTCGCAACTTTTTTGAGAAGTAGTATTCCTGTACTGTTTCTAAACGCTCAGCCGTTTGTATCATACCTTGGCATTTTTATATTCTCCCAAAACTTTAAATTCCTCTGTCATGATATCCAACAACGCTTTTGCTTTGCTAAAATCTTCATAATCGTTAAACGTAATATCTACAAAGAAGGCATATTTCCAAGGTGTCTCTATAACCGGAAGTGATTGTATTTTAGTTAAATTCATTCTACAATCACTCATTACATTAAGCACAGCAGCCAAACTACCGCGTTTGTGGTTCGTAACGAACCTTACGGAGGCTTTGTTTATTTCTTCTTTTGGAAGCTCTTTGTTCTTTGTCTTTACAATAATAAATCTCGTGGCGTTATTCTTAATAGTCTGTATATCGTCCGCTACGATGTCCAAGCCATACAATTCGGCGGCAACCTTAGGTGCAATCGCTGCCACATGGGCTAACTTTTGCTCCTGAATGCGCTTGGCCGTTTCGGCAGTATCCACATCTTCAATTAATCGGATATGGGGATAAGCTTTGAAAAATTCTTTACACTGAAGCAGAGCCATAGGATGTGAACTAACTTCCTTTATATTGGAAAGCTGTTGTCCTTTTAAGACCATTAGGTGATGGTGTATGTTGAGGTAATGTTCCCCGATAATATGCAAATCATTATGGTACACCAAGGCATAGTTTGGTATAATAGAGCCTGCAATAGAATTTTCGATAGCCATGACGCCCTTGTCCGCTTTTTTGTCTAGGAGGTTTTGGACCAACGCATCAAAAGAAAGACATTCGTCCAATACTATGTAATCGCCAAAGTAGTCCAACGCCACTTGATGGTGATTGGAACCTTTTATTCCCTGTATAGCTATTTTTAAACTCATATTCCTCCCCTAATCCCTCCTTCGGAGGGGGTTTTTATTACTGCTCTGAAAATTCAGAGATGTGCAAGCAGCTACAATAATCTTAAATCCAACTTTCAATTCCGAATCACGTTCAGAATTGTTCAAAATCCAATGATTTTGAACAAAAAAAAAGCCCCGTTTGCAACGGGACTTCTTTTGTTTATATGTGTTAGATATATACTACAACAGTCCCGTACTTCTTTTAAAATAGAAGTAAAAATAGAAACCGTTCCAGAAATATTGCTTTGTCATTGTCTGTTTACCTAAAGCTAATGTACTAATTATATTTAAAACTGATGATTTAGTGGATTATTTTTTTAAAAATTGACCAAAAGACTTGACTTCATAACAATAATAATGCTTTAACTAGGGTTTAAATACGAATTATTCAAAATTGCAAAGCTAGTCCCAAACCGTTTTGATTGCTCACAGGAACCAACCTGTAGGTTGTTTTATTGTCAAATTGTTTATTGTAGGTGAGTATTGCCGTCTTTCCATTCTTATTTGCAGCATTAAGGAAAATCCCAGCAATTATGCCAAATCCAACAGTTGCAACCGCAGGGGTAAGCGTTTCATTATCTCCTTCCGAACTCAATTCTGAAGCTAACCATACCACACTCGCCATTTGTCCTGCAAAGGCAACATAGCCTATTGTCGCATTTTTAGTCGATTTTTTCCAATAGGCATTTACTTCATCGTTTTTTGTCATAAGAACTTTCAGTTCTTTTTTAGTTATCTGTCTATCGTCTTGGTAATACTCAACATTCCAAAAACCAGGAAATGCAGTAATCTCTTGAGCTTGAGCGGTTGAAAAAACTAAAAAAAGAACAATAAAAAAAGATGCATATTTCATACACAATAGCGTTTTAAATGTATAGCTGTAAAAATAATTATTTTCAATTGAAAACGCTAATTACTATAGTTTCTCCATAAGAATTGCCAGCATTGTTTTAACACCCTCCCTATAATTTCCTATCCTTAAATTTTCATTGGGACTGTGCTGGTTATTATCCCTATTTACGGTGGGTACCGTTACAGCAGGTATATTTAGCGTGGTTACAAAAGGCGATATAGGAATAGAACCACCGCTCATTCGTATGCGAATGGGGTCTTCTCCAAACGCATTTTTTAAGGCATTGGTAAGCCAAACGCCAACTTCAGAATCAAAGTCGGTTCGAAACGATTGATAGGAGATTTCAGAGGTGACAGTGGCAATCTTATCGTGGGTGAGTCTTTCTTTCTCTGTAGGTTCCGCATCGATAACATGGTATCCTTGCTCCTTCACGTAGTCTATCACCAAACGTATTAACCGCTCCGGGTCGGACTCTAAAACCAAGCGAACATCCAACTCTGCCCTAGCCCAACCCGGTATTATTGTACGTACTTTTTCATCTATCCAACCGGACTGCATTCCCCTTATATTCAAGGAAGGGTATTGAATCGCCTCTTGGTAGTAGCTTCCCACTTTATCGGCCGAAACAATTTGCAACCTCTTTTTAATTTCGTCCTCCTTGTCCGGAACATTTCGTAATATCTTCTCTGTCTCAGGATCAATACTAATCCCATCATAGAATCCTGGGATGGTAACGCGACCATCGTCATCCTTCATGCCGGCCAGCAGTTTGGAAAGCCGCAACGCGGGATTGGGCGCATAATTCCCAAAGTGACCACTATGTTGAGGAACATTAGGACCATAGGTAGTCAAGGTAATGGTAGCAATCCCTCTTGCACCAAAAGTCAAGGTAGGTTTATTACTGATATGACGCGGCCCATCAAAAATAATGAGCATATCAGCTTTCAGTAGTTCGGCATTTTTTGTGACTGCACCAGGTAGTCTTGGAGAACCCAGCTCTTCCTCAAAATCCATAATCACCTTTATATTATAGTTAGGGATTATTTTTTTTGAAGCAGCAGCATCCAAGGCTGCCAAAAACATAACCACAGGACCTTTGGCATCACTTGCAGATCGAGCGAAAATTCGCATTTCATCATCTAGGGCATCAGCAAACTCCCAATCGGTTTCCTCCCATACATTCTTCTTTGTTTTCTTTTTAATGATCGGTTTGTAGGGACTTTTCTGAAACCATTGGGTACTATCCACGGGCTGACCGTCCAGTTGCAAATAAATCAATACGGTTTTCTTAGCCTTAGGGTGTTTTCTTTCCGCCAGCAACAAGGGAGCATGCGTCGTAGAAATACGCTGTGTAGCAAAACCCCGCTGGCCAAATTGATTTTCACACCACAATACATTTTGCTCAATATCTTTTGGGTAAAAAGCATCGTTAGGCATGCTTAACAATTCAATTAATAAAGGGAAACCTTCATCTGCATAGGTTTTGGATAGCACATCCAAATTTGTGTTTTGTTGTGCGAGCGTATAACAAGGACCAAATACAAGAACAAAAAGAAAAAACAACCCCCGAATTCGATGTGTCATAATAACCAATTTAATAATCGATAGCTAAAAATAACATATTACGGAATAGCTAAGGATGTAATTGCTGTAAATTCTAAATAAGGAGACCACAAATAAAACCTTTGCATTTTAATTCTCGTAAATAAGTTAATGAAGAAAATCAAATTAGCACTTTTTATTCTATTTCTGTTTTCTCTAAAAGCTCAAAGTCAAAAAATAGATCATTTGATTTCATTTCGTGAAATGCAAAGCACCTCTTATTTTCGATTCAATTATGAGAACGATTTCTTCACTGCGACGGACAAGAATTACACACAAGGTTATAATTTAGAATATGTAAACTCCGGTTTAAAAAGGAACCCGTTAAATCTACAGTTTATTAAATTAGACAATGGAAAAATTAAATATGGTATTGCTGTAGAACATTTAGGATTTACGCCAACTGATTTTGTGAGTGAAGAAATTCAGATTGGAGATAGGCCCTTTGCTGCTGCGATACTACTAAAAAACTTCAATAGTGCAACAGATTCCATTAATTTGACGAAAATATCCCAAACCTTTAGTTTTGGCCTAATAGGACAAGGTGCGTTTGGAAAAGAAATGCAAGTTGAAATTCATAGAGCCACAGGCAATAAAATTCCTGGAGGATGGCATAATCAGATTAAAAATGATTTGATACTAAACTTCCGCCTAGATTATGAAAAACAACTGTATTCGTTCAATAATAATTTTGCTCTAAATGCTCAAGCATCAATGCAAGTTGGAACCTTGTTTACCAATACTTCGCTAAGTATTAATACCATAATAGGTTTCTTCGATTCCCCCTTTTCTTCGAATACCCACAATAATAATTTTCAAGTTTATCTGTATTCTCAACCTATACTTTCGGTTATAGGATATGACGCCACACTTCAGGGTGGGTTGTTAAATAAGGAAAGCCCATACACTATTAAAGCCTCCGAAGTGAAACGGCTAACTGCCCAGTTCAATTATGGACTTATTATTAAAACTAGAAGCCTATATTTAGAATACGCACGAACTACTTTGACCCGCGAATTTGAATCTGGAAATAATGCAAAATGGGGAGGGATAAAATTAGGTTATGTTTTTTAAACCTCCTGCTTTGATTCATTGATATAACAACAATTTGTACTATTATATTTGAGAGATAGATAGTAACTCGTTGATAATGTAATTTAACTCCTCCTGTACGTTTGGATCAGTACAATTGATGAAGATGGCAAATACCATTTGCTCGTTTGGATAGATAAAAAAATTAGAAAACGCTCCTACACTACTTCCAATATGACCATAGTAAGGCCTCCCATTTTTATCTTCACTTACCTGCCAACCGAGTCCGTAGTAGGTGGGTTTATCCTGTGCCATAGCGGTAGTTAAAAACTCCGACAACACCTTTGCATCCAAAGAATAGCCATCCAAATAGGCTTGCCCTAGTTTTGCAATATCCGCAGTGGTGCTCAAATAGCCACCACCAGCCAATTTATAAAAATTATTTACGGGGACTGCTTCCCGAAAACCGAGACTAACTTTGGTATAACATGTTGCAAGATTCTCTTCAAGTTCGGGTGGAACAAAGACCCTTCTAAATTTATTTGACTCAAGCACTACTTGGTCCGACTTCCCGATATTTGGCGAAAAGGTATGTTGCATTTCTAAAGGTTTCAACACCTTTTCATATACATACTCTTCAAAAGGAACTCCACTCGCTTCCTGCATTGCCAAGGATAACAGTACCCAATCATAACTAGTATATTCATACCCTGTACCCGGTTCAAAAAGCAAGGGGTCGTCTTTGAACACATTAATACTTTCTTTGATGGAATACGATTTGTTCAAAGCGAATTCCTTGCCTCGATACTTTCGAATACCGGCGGTATGACTAGCCAGTTGCCGGATGGTAAAATCCCATTTTTTCTTAGGAAAATAGGGCACATAAGTGTAAAACGAAGTATCTAAATCAATGATTTTTTCGGAGATCATGTGTGCAAGTGCCGTGGCTGCTATCGGTTTTGATACACTGGCGATACGAAAGATTGTTTCTTTAGGATGTATATACTTCTTATCTACCATATCTGCATACCCGTATCCTTTTTCAAACAATCGCTTTCCGTTCTTTAATACCGTAATTGAAAGACCTGGCACTCGCTTTTCATTAATCAAGCCTTGCAACAATCCGTCAACTTTTGCCAACCCTTTCAAAGTTTGATTACTTCCAATAATCCGTTGGCTCGAAAATAGATTTTTCAGGTAGTTGAGAATCGGATTGGACATTTGAAATACATCAAAGATTTAATTGAACAGCAGACGACCGTTAAAAATTTCATCCACTTCTACTGTTTCGGGTCGATTAAAACAGATAACGTTCCCATTGCCTCTAATAATACCGCGGACAGCTAACTGAGGGTTGGTTAAAATATCATTCGTTCCCCTATGGTTTACGATTACGTTGTCCGCTAGTAATTCCTCAGCCTCAATTCTAGAATCTCCGGCAGCAATCGTAACATTAAGCGTTGTAGCGGTACCCGACAACTTAAAATAGGCGATTCCATTTACTACTATAGAAACGGTTTCGATAGCCAAATCCAAGTCAAAAGAACCGTCGGTCGTTTCTGATTCGGGATTGTTGAAACTTTCGGAAATTAAACTGAGATTGGGATAGGCCAATGCCCCATCACTCCGAATCAGTAAACCAGTGCTGCTACGAATTTCGGAAATATTGGGAGCTGTTACATAAATGGTGGTAATCCCATATTTACGAAAAAGATTACAACCGTTCTCGTTTCTGAGTATTAATCGGTTCCCTTCAACTTCGGCACTGATTTCATTCAACAAAAACTCCCCAGTCTCTATTTCTACTTTTTGCAGGGGACCTTCTTTTAAAACCAGGGCTACTTTCTCAAAAACGGTGATTTTATCAAAACTAGGCAAACCCACTTCCTGCCTTATTAACTTACCTTCGCTTTGTAGACAATCAGGAGCGTTCTCTGAATTACAAGAGGTGAGTACGTTAGAAAGAACAAAGAGAAGTGAGAATAGAAATAAGACCCGACGTAATGTAAGCCCACGCAGGACATTGAAACTATATTCCTTTAAAAGTATTACCCTATTCAAAGTTATATTCTTTAGCATCTTTTTATTTTTTATGTCCGTTAAAACCGGACACCCACACCAAATTCCACTGCCTCGGCAGCCGCTCCATGTGATTTTAGCGTTATAGCACCAAATATGTTATCTCCAAAGTAGCGTTTCATACCTACCCGGTTATATACCCTTCCCTCAAAATCGAACGGATAGTATACGTAATATCCCAACTGTGTGACAATACTGGTTTTGTTAATGAACAATTCATGCCCTATGAAAAGGCCCGCTCTTCTGTAATCATCGTCAACGTTTACGTCCATCTCTGGAAAAGAAGTGCCTTGAAAACGAATCAATTCCTTTAAAAAATTGGAAAAAAATACATCCGCGCCCAATTGAATGGCGCTTTTTCTGCCCAATCGCTTATCGGCATAGCCTGATAAAATTAAAAAACCATACTGCCCTGAACCTATGATATCACTTTCATTAATACCGCTCCTTATGGCTACGTTATAGCGTACCGGCTCCGTAAATTTTTCCTTAGGCCCTTTTGGGATATACTCCAGTTCTTTTCCTCCGTCCAAATCATAAATCAAACCCGCATTTAATGCGAAGGTATTAGTAGATGTATTTGGTGCTCTTACATTGGCATTGGAATAATGTATCAACGAAATTCCTGCTTTAAACCCTAAACCTTTGAAAACATTCTCCTTATGAAAATTAAGCATTAAATAGGTAGAACTCATAAAATCTGACCCGTAAGCGTTGTTCCTGAAGTTAGTCTCCTTATCGTACGGATTCGTATTATAGGCAATACCCTGACCGACCCTAAATTGAATGTTACGCTCAAAAAGATAGAAGTTATAGTGTGCATAAAGGCCAAAATTATCACCTAAGGTCTCATTTTTCATGTTCTGATAGATGAACGATGCACCATAATCGGGATATCCGTACAATGCTTCCCATTCTTGGGAACCATAGGTTTTTCTGTTATAACTTAGAATAATCCCGTTGGGATGGTTGGCTATTAAATGGGAAATATCAGGATTATGAAGGAGCACGGAACCATAAAAGGGACTGGCATCTATGGTAAACTTCTTTACCTCCGCATCTTCTTGCGAAAAACAAAACTGAATAGATACCAAAGCAACAAAAAGAAAAATCTGCCTCATGGATGGCAAAAATAGGATTTTTACCTGACGGTTGACAGTTGGGCGCCAATGGTTTTTGAATTTAATCTGGAATACGGTATAAAGTAATATCTGGCTACTTTTTAGAAAAGTTCTTTTGCTATTGCTTTAATGTTATCGGATTTTCCCATGGAGTAATAGTGAAGTACCGGTACCCCAGCCGCTTTAAGCTCCTTACTCTGTTGAATTGCCCAATCTATACCTACTGCCCTCACTTCCTTATTGGTCTTACAGCCATCAACGGCCTCAATCAAATCTTGGGGCAGATCTATCCTAAACACTTGTGGTAATAATTGTAAATGTCGCTTAACCGCAATAGGTTTTATGCCCGGAATAATAGGTACTTGAATACCCATGTCCTTGGCTGCATTCACAAAATCGAAATACTTTTTATTGTCAAAAAACATCTGCGTGACGATATAATCCGCACCAGCGTCTACCTTTTCCTTTAATCGTTTTAAATCGGTCTTTAGAGAGGGTGCCTCCAAATGCTTTTCAGGATAGCCTGCTACACCAATGCAGAAATCTGCGCAATCATCGGTTTCAATAACCTCATGTAGGTACTTCCCACAATTTAAATCCTGTATCTGTTTTACTAAACTTTTGGCATACGGATGTCCACCTTTTGTAGCTTCAAAATATTGTTCCTCTCTCATGGCATCTCCACGCAGTGCCATTACATTATCTATGCCCAGATAGTGACAATCAACCAACAGATACTCCGTTTCCTCCTTCGTAAAGCCACCACAAAGTACATGGGGTACGGTATCCACATCGTATTTATGTTTAATAGAGGCGCAAATACCAACCGTGCCTGGACGCATTCTTGTTAATTTTTTATCCAACAACCCATCCCTATCAATATATACATACTCTTCCCGCGAAGTTGTTACATCAATAAATGGGGGTTTAAATTCCATTAACGGATCAATATTATTATATAATTCTTGAATATTACGCCCTTTTACAGGCGGAATAATTTCAAAACTAAATAAGGTTTCGCCTTTGGCTTTGTTTATATGATCAGTAACCTTCATAATTATTCATCAACTATATTTGGGGCAAGCCATTTATTGGCTGTCTCCATTTCGATTCCTTTTCTAGTTGCAAAATCTTCAACCTGATCCTGCTTAATTTTTCCAAGTCCAAAATACCTAGCCTGTGGGTTCCCAAAATAATAGCCACTAACGGATGCTGCTGGCCACATGGCCAAACTTTCCGTGAGTCTTACTCCAATATTCTCTTCTACTTTTAAAATTTCCCAAATGGTCAATTTCTCCAAGTGGTCAGGACAGGCAGGATAACCCGGTGCAGGTCTAATACCCTTGTACTTCTCGTTTATTAATTCTTCGTTCCCTAAATCCTCATTTACAGCATATCCCCAATGTTTGGTACGCACCTCTTTGTGTAAGTATTCGGCGAAAGCTTCTGCCAAACGGTCTGCTAATGCTTTAATCATTATGGAGCTATAATCGTCTAGTTCGGCCTCATACTCTTTGGCCAACTCCTCTGTTCCAAAACCGGTAGATACGCAAAAACAGCCCACATAATCTTGTTTGCCTGTTTCTTTGGGCGCAATAAAATCTGCCAATGCATAATCTGGAACACCCTCCCGACGCTGTAACTGCTGGCGCAACGTTCTGAAAATAAAAATGCTTGGTTGAACTTCGTCCTTAGCCCCTCGACTGTACTCGGGATGACGTTTTAACTCAATATCATCATTATTAATTGAATTTGCTGGGAATAAGCCAAAAATCGCTTTGGCCTTTAATTTCTTTTCTTCCAAAATTTCTCGTAACAGATTCTGTACATCTGCAAACAAATCTGTTGCTTGCTCCCCAACAACACTGTCCGTTAAAATATCCGGGTACTTCCCATGCAGTTCCCAACTTCTAAAAAAGGGAGTCCAGTCGATAAAGGGGACCAGTTTCTCCAAATCCATATCTTCAATAATCTGGATTCCTAACTCATTCGGTTTCACGATTTCAGAAGCTGCCCACTCAATTTTAAACTTATTCTGCCTAGCTTTATCTATTGACTTATATTCTTTTTGAACCGAACGCTTTAAGAACTTATCTCGAAATACATTGTAATCCTCTTTTATTGACTTTTTATATCCTTCGGAAGTTTCTTTTTGTAATAAATCTCCAACCACGGTAACGGCACGTGAAGCATCGTTTACATGCACGACCGCTTGACTGTATTGCGGGTCGATTTTTACCGCCGTGTGTGCTTTACTTGTAGTTGCACCTCCAATCAACAAAGGAACATTAAAATTTTGACGCTCCATTTCCTTGGCCAAATGTACCATTTCATCAAGAGATGGTGTAATTAAGCCACTTAAGCCAATCACATCTACGCTGTGTTCAATGGCAGCAGCAATTATTTTTTCTGGAGGAACCATGACTCCCAAGTCCACTATTTCATAATTATTGCAAGCTAAAACAACACTCACAATATTCTTTCCGATATCGTGAACATCACCCTTAACAGTGGCCATTAAAATTTTTCCGTTTCCGTCCGTATCTCCTACTTGAGGATTTAATAATTTTTCCTCTTCAATGTAGGGCAACAAATAAGCAACAGCCTTTTTCATCACACGTGCAGACTTCACCACCTGAGGTAAAAACATTTTTCCACTTCCAAAGAGATCACCTACCACGTTCATTCCGGTCATCAAACTAACTTCTATAACCTCAATCGGTTTGTCGGCTGCCTGCCTTGCTTCCTCTACATCGGCAACTATATATTGATCTATTCCCTTAACCAATGCTCTAGTAATCCTATTTTGCAAGGGTTCTAAACGCCAAGATAAATCAACTTTACTTTCCTTAGCCTTTCCTATAACAGATTCAGCAAAATCGAGTAGTCTCTCTGTTGCATCATCTCGGCGATTAAGCATGACATCTTCAACACGTTCCAATAAATCCTTTGGAATATCATCATACACTTCCAACATGGTCGGGTTAACAATACCCATGTTCATCCCTGCTTTTATTGCATGGTATAAAAAAACCGAGTGCATGGCTTCACGCACAGGGTTGTTTCCTCTAAATGAAAAAGAAACATTACTGACTCCACCGCTCACACTGCAATGCGGGAGATTTTCACGCACCCATTTTGTAGCGTTAATAAAATCTAGCGCATTCAATTTGTGCTCGTCCATTCCTGTGGCAACAGGAAAAATATTTAAATCGAAGATGATATCTTCTGGAGGAAAACCAACTTCGTTTACTAGAATATCATACGAACGTTTTGCAATTTCTATTCGGCGGTCATAATTATCTGCCTGACCCACCTCATCAAAAGCCATCACGATTACGGCGGCACCGTATCGTTTTATCAACTTTGCGTGATTTATAAATTCAGCTTCGCCCTCTTTTAGGCTAATAGAATTCACGACACATTTACCTTGTACCACCTGAAGTCCAGCCTCTATAATTTCCCACTTAGAGCTATCTATCATGATAGGAACTCTTGAAATATCTGGTTCGGCAATCACCAAATTCAAGAACTTCACCATGGCCTCTTTGCCATCAATGAGTCCGTCATCCATATTTATGTCGATGATTTGCGCCCCACCTTCTACTTGGTCTCGGGCAACATCCAGCGCTTCTTCAAACTTTTCTTCCTTAATGAGTCTAAGAAACTTCTTGGAACCGGCCACGTTTGTGCGCTCTCCTACGTTTATAAAATTAGTCTCCGGAGTTACCACGAGGGGTTCAAGACCACTTAACTTTAAATATTTTGGTTTTGTTTGCTCCATGATTAATTTTCAACCGCCAACGACCTGGGGTCGAATTGCTTTACTAATTCTGCTATGGCCGTAATATGTTCTGGAGTCGTTCCGCAACATCCCCCTACAATATTAACTAAGCCTTTTTCTACATACTCCTTGATTTGTTCTGCCATCTGTTCTGGGGTTTCGTCGTACTCTCCAAAGGCATTTGGAAGGCCGGCATTGGGATGTGCAGAAACACCGAAAGGTGTTCTATTCGCCAAAACCTCCAAATGTGGTACAAGCTGACTAGCTCCTAAGGCACAATTAAACCCTACAGTTAAAATCGGAATGTGAGAAATAGAGATCAGAAAAGCTTCCGCTGTTTGTCCCGAAAGTGTTCTACCCGAGGCATCGGTTATGGTTCCGCTGACCATTATCGGCACATCAATATTCCGTTCTTCCTTTACTTCTTCAATGGCAAATAAAGCAGCCTTAGCATTTAGAGTATCAAAAATAGTTTCTACCAAAAGTAAATCGACGCCACCATCCAAAAGCGCCTCCACTTGTTGTTTGTATGCAATGCGCAGTTCATCAAAGGAAATAGCCCTAAAACCAGGATCGTTGACATCGGGTGACATACTCGCTGTTTTATTGGTAGGACCAATACTTCCAGCGACAAAGCGTGGTTTATTGGGTTCTTTTAAAGTAAATTCTTTGGCTACCATCTTGGCAATTCGGGCCGACTCGAAATTAAGTTCATATACTAACTCTTCCATATGGTAATCGGCCATGGCGATAGTCGTACCGGAAAAGGTGTTCGTCTCAACGATATCGGCACCTGCTGCGAAATACTTTCGATGTACGTCGGCAATAGCCTTTGGCTGGGTCAATGATAATAGGTCATTGTTTCCTTGCAATGGATGCTTCCAGTTTTTAAAGCGGTCTCCACGGAAATCTTCCTCGGTAAACTTATACCGTTGCAGCATAGTGCCCATGGCACCATCAAGTACCAAAATCCTTTTTTGGAGTATTTCTTTAATCATAATACGATATCTAGGCTATTAACGTATTTATATCGCTGTAAGTATCAAGAAAAGGAAAGTTGTGACGAAGCGTCTTTCTTTAAGGTTATCTATTCCTATCTTCATTAAGATTTTAACCTAATGATTATGCAACTTCCGATAGGTATCGGATTATGACAGGGGTAGAATGTAGCACCTTCTTAAATCCAATATCTAAAAATAGGGTAAAAGGGTTGCTAAGGCTTCATTGGGTCCAATCCCTCCGCCTTTCTTGATAACGATTTCAATGTATTAATGAACTAATGACAAAGAAACAGCACAGCTTGTTCTTAACCAAATTATAATGATAATTTCTTATAGTAGTTATAACTCAAAAACCCTCTGATAAGGAGCAAAATCAGAGGATTATTATCTCGAACAATATAACTAAGAAATACTTTGTACAACCTCTTTTTTAGCTTCTTTCTTAGTGCCATCAAAACCCTCTACACCACCAACAGTAGTATATTTCATTACATATCGTTTTCCTGGATTAATGAGCTGATATGCATATTGACACATTACTGCGGCCTCATGAAAACCTGAAAGAATCAACTTTAGTTTCCCTTCGTAAGTATTCACATCTCCTATGGCAAATACCCCAGGAAGATTAGTTTGGTAATCCTTCCCATTATTCACTTTAATGGCATTTTTGTGAATCTCTAGTCCCCAATTCCCAATAGGACCTAATTTTGGTGATAGCCCGAATAATGGAATAAAATTATCTACCTCTAGATACGTTTCTACCAAGGAATCATCATTGTGCTTGATAACGACAGCTTCTAAATAATCATCACCGTATATGTTTTTTACATGAGCTTCCGTAAATAATTTTATCTTTCCTAGTCTGGCTAATTCCGATGCTTTTTCTACGGAGTCTAAGGCACCCCGAAATTCGTTTCGGCGATGTACCAATGAAACTTCTGAAGCAACATCAGCCAAAAAGATTGCCCAATCCAATGCTGAATCCCCACCACCGGCAATAACGACTTTTTTATTACGGTATACCTCTGGGTCTTTAATAATATAAGCCACTCCTTTATCTTCAAATTCGGCAATATTTTCAATTGGAGGTTTACGTGGCTCAAAAGAACCCAATCCACCAGCTATCACTACCACTGGCGCATGATGCTGTGTTCCTTTATTGGTAGTAACCACATACGAACCATCTTCTTGTTTGTCCAAGGTTTCTGCTCGCTCTCCTAAGGTAAATCCGGGCTCAAATGGTTTTATTTGTTCCATTAGATTATCAACTAAATCTCCAGCTAAAATTTCTGGAAACGCAGGAATATCGTAGATAGGCTTTTTAGGATAAATCTCTGAACATTGCCCCCCTGGTTGAGGTAACGCGTCTATTAAGTGACATTTCAATTTCAATAAGCCCGCTTCAAAAACTGCAAACAAACCTGTTGGTCCAGCTCCTATAATAAGTATATCCGTTTTTATCATAATTTTAATTGTATTACCCAAAGCAGAAATTATAATCTAGTTCGTGACAAAATTCTTTACTATATGCCATTTAACTCATGTAAGTATCTCGAACCAAAATTTTAATCTTCCTATAGGGACTTAAGTATTTGGTTTTAACGATTGCGTAATTTCATTCATTTTATCTACCTTTTCTTCAAAATCGCCCTTTATAGTTTTCCTGTAATCATTTAGGTTTTGAACCATTTCATTGATATCTTCAGGTATGACTTCCTCAAAAAACTGACGCAAACGTTTTGCAGTTGTAGGGGATTTACCATTGGTAGAAATTGCTAATTTGACGTTACCTTTCGTTACGATGCCACCCATATAGAAATCACAATATGGCGGGTTATCCGCAACATTAACTAATTTATCTAGTGCTCTACAATCCTCATAAACCTGCACATTCACTTCTGGAACATCTGTGGTTGCAATAACCATATGTTTCCCTTTTAAATAGGAATTATTATAAACATCAGTTATCATCTCAACGTTATACCTAACTGCTAGTGCTACCGTTGCCTTTCTAAACATAGGAGCAACCATAGTAACAGTAGCATCTGGGCTAGATTTAGTTAAAAAAGAAAGTTTTTCCTCCGCTACATTTCCTCCTCCAATTACAAGTACATGAAGGTTTGAGGTTTTTAAAAAAACAGGGTATAAATTATTTCGTTCTACCATTAGGCTCTTGTTTTTAATTTTTAAAAGCTAATTAAATTACGAAAGTCTCTAACTCATTAGCCTGCCCAATTAATTCAGTAATAGTTTCTCTATGCTTTACAACTTCGCCTATAACAATAATCGCAGGATTCGTTAACTGTTGCTGCTGAACTATTGTTTCTATTGTGTCGACTGTTCCTGTTCCTATTTTTTCTCGTTCTGTAGTACCATCCTGAATAATGGCAACAGGTAATTCTGATTTGCCTTCTGCCTCAAATAGCGCTACAATCTCTGATAATTTTGACATTCCCATTAGAATGACAATTGTAGCACTTGATTTTGCAGCTAAAGCGATATCGGTAGATAGTTTATGCTCTTTTGTAGTTCCTGTAATTACCCAAAAACTTTCAGAAGACCCTCTTTTTGTCACTGGTATATGCTGATTTGCAGGCACCGATAAAGAAGAGGAAATACCTGGTACAACTGCAACATCGATCCCTCTTTCAGCAGCAAATTCCATTTCCTCAGCTCCTCTGCCAAAAACAAAAGGGTCTCCCCCTTTTAATCTAACAACATGACCATGAGAGTTAGCCCTACTCACTATTAAATCATTTATCTGCTCTTGTTGATAGGCATAGCATCCTTTTCTTTTACCTACGAAAATCTTCTCAGCATTTGAGGCATAGCATAAAAGATCAACATTCACCAAAGCATCATACAAAACAACAGCTGCTCCTTCCAGAGCCTTTATTGCTTTCAATGTTATTAATTCTGCATCTCCAGGGCCAGCACCTACAACGGTTAATTTTCCTTTTCTAAGCATTTGCTAATTCTAATTTTCTGAAATTCTCCACCTGATTCAAAAATGATTTTGCACCTGTCAAATAACGTTTTGCAAATTCTTCTGATGGTTCATTTTTATTTAATTGTAGTACCAAACCGCTAAACCCTCCTGTTATGGAAAACCTACCTGTTGCTACAAATTTTTCGTCAAAATCTGCGATGATACTATTATGGGTGTTTACTTTGGTTTTTTCTGCGGTAAGCAATGCTTTAGCAGAGTTCACCATACTAGAATAGGCGTGATAAATACTTGCTGCCCATTTTCCTTCTTTAAATGCTTCTTCCGCATTTTGAATTTTTTCCTCGCTTTCAAATAGTAATGTTGCTATTAAGTCAATAACAACACCTGCACATTCCCCTACTCCAATTGCTTTTTCATAACGTTCAGAATTTCCCCAATCGATAAAATCTTGTTGCGTAAGATTTTCGATATCTGTTAGTGGCTTTAGAAAATCATAAAAATACATCTGACCTTTTTCCTGATAATAATCTGCATACGAGGAGTCATTTCCATTCGTATCAAAATCGTCTAGAATGAGTCGTAATGCTTCTGGACCTCTTTTACTAGGCACTTTTACAACCTTATCTGCAAATCGCCCTTCTCCATTTCCAACATTACCCCCACCTAATAATACCTGTAGGGCCGGAGCTACCAATTTATCCTTGGTTCTTATGGACATACCCTGAAATCCTATATTGGCCATATTATGTTGGCCGCAAGCATTCATACAACCACTTATCTTGATAACGATATCCGCATTACTTATGTACTGTGGATACTCTTCCTTAATGATTCTTTCTAACTCTACAGCGATTCCGGTGCTACTTGCAATTCCTAAATTACAAGTGTCCGTTCCAGGGCACGCAGTAATGTCCAAAGCTTTATTATAACCCGCTTCTACAAAGCCTAGCTTTTCTAATTCAGTATAGAAAAACGGAACCAATTCCTCTTTTACATACGGAATTAAAATATTCTGACGCAGTGATAAACGGATTTCACCTGCCGCATAGTGCTGCACCAAGTCTGCCAGTAAACGCGCCTTATCCGTATAGAAATCCCCAAGAAGCACCTTAATACCAACGGCTACAAAACCTTGCTGTTTTTGATATATAATATTGGTGGACTTCCATTTTTCATAAGCTTCAACATTCGCAATCTTTACATTTGGAACTGTGGTTTCTGCCAAAACTATTTTAGGGTAGGCGAGTGCATCAATATAAAATGAACTGATAGGAACTGCCTTTTGTTCTTCTTTCAATAGTTTTTTAAATCCATCTAAACCTACATCCTTCAACAAAAATTTCAAGCGTGCCTTAGCTCTACTTTTTCGCTCGCCATATCTATCAAAAACACGGATAACGCCATCCATTAAAGGAATAATCTTATCCGCAGCTAAAAAATCAAAAAGCACATCTGCATGTCTAGGTTGCGACCCTAAGCCACCACCAAGTAGCACTTTAAAACCTTTTACCCCTTCTTTTATTTTTGCTATAAAACCTAAATCATGCATATAAGACAAACCAGTGTCAGCATCACTAGCAGAAAAGGAAACCTTAAACTTTCGTCCCATTTCTTGGCTGATTGGATTCCTTAAAAAATATCGAAATAAGGCATCCGCGTATGGAGAAACATCGAATGGTTCGTCTTTATCTATACCGGCAGTTTCACTGGCGGTAACATTACGAACAGCGTTCCCACAAGCTTCTCTAAGTGTTATCTCATCCTTTTCTAACTCTGCCCATAAAGCGGGTGTACGATTTAAATCCACGTAATGAATTTGAATATCCTGTCGGGTGGTAATATGCAAACGGCCAGTAGAATATTCGTCAGAAACATCACAAATACGTTTTAACTGCTTTGACGAAACCTTCCCATAGGGCAATTTTATTCGTATCATTTGAACGCCCTGCTGTCGCTGACCATAAACCCCACGAGCTAAACGAAGACTTCTAAATTTTTCCTCATCCAATTTTCCGTCATGGAACTCATGAATCTTTCTTTCCAGTTCCAAAATATCCTTTTCTACAACTGGGTTTTCTATTTCTGTTCTAAAGCTTTGCATATCATTTAGTCGTTAAACGCTAGATTTCAGACGTCAAATTTTATTCAATATATTGCCTATAGGGCAAATAGGATTTATAAAAATGAATAGTTTAATACTATCCATCATCAAGGATAAATTTAGGTACTCTTAATTAATGAATCCTGCTCCTACCGTACTATTAGTTCGGGTGTCTATCAGGATAAATGACCCGTTAGTTCTATGATTTTTAAATTTATCATAGAAAATTGGCTTGTTTAATCTAAAACTAACCTGAGCTATATCATTCATTCCTAATGATAACGTTTCTGTGTCTATTCCAGAGTAATCTGGTGCTATTTTATAATCAATACTAAATACCTTAGCTAGTACTTTATTGACACCATGTTGTACGATATATTTGTTGCCAGCGGTAAGTTTTTGAGAATCCATCCATGAAACCGTTGCCGTAAATTGTTTGTCTATAGATGGTAAATCATCCACCTTGACCAACATATCTCCCCTACTAACATTAATTTCATCTTCCAGTGTAATCGTAACCGATGATCTTCTTGAGGCTTTCTTATACTTCTTATCATAAAAATAAATGTCCTTAATTTTAGATTTTGTTTGAGATGGTAAAGCTACAACCGTATCTCCCACACTTAATTCACCACCATAAACCTTACCGGCAAATCCTCTAAAATCGTGAAAATCATCAGTTTTAGGTCTAATAACATATTGCACTGGAAACCTTGGTGTTCCCATATTGGATACTGCTTCTAAATCTAACCCCTCTAAATGTTCTAATAAAGTATCTCCGTCATACCACGCTGTATGTTCAGATTTATGCACCACGTTATCCCCTTTTAAAGCACTTACGGGAATAAAAGTAATTCGCTGATCTTCGTAATCCCGTTTACCCATTAACTCTTGAAAATCTGCCTTTATCTCATTATACCGCTGCTCAGAAAAATCTACGAGATCCATCTTATTGACAGCCACAACCACTTCTTTTATTCTGAGCAAATTATTTATAAAAAAATGCCGATTTGTTTGCTCTATTACTCCTTTTCTAGCGTCTATCAAAATAATGGCAGCTTGTGATGTAGACGCACCGGTTACCATGTTACGTGTATATTCTACATGCCCAGGGGTATCTGCGATGATATAGCTTTTTTTCTGAGTCGAGAAATAAATATGGGCAACATCAATAGTTATGCCCTGTTCTCTTTCTGCCACCAAACCATCTGTAGCCAACGAGAAATCAAGGTAATCATAACCCTTTTGCTTGCTTGTCTTTTCAATAGCCTGTAACTTATCAGTTGTTAAGGATTTAGTATCGTATAGGAGCCTACCGATTAAGGTGCTTTTACCATCGTCTACGCTTCCTGCTGTTGCAATTTTAAGTACTTCCATAATTTTAGTAATAAGTAAGAGATTTTGTATTAGTTAAAACTAGTATCATGTCTCCCTTACTAGAAATATCCTTGTTGTTTTCTTCTTTCCATGGCTGCTTCTGAGCGCATGTCATCTATACGTGCGCCTCTTTCAGAAATAGTTGAATTTCTAATTTCCTGAACAACAGCATCAATATCTGTCGCTTCTGAATATACCGCAGCTGTGCAGCTCATATCGCCCACCGTTCTAAAACGAACCATTTCCTCTAACACTTCCTCATCCTCTTCCTGATACACATAATCTGAATGTGACCATATTAATCCGTCTCGCAAGAATATTTTTCTTTTATGTGCAAAATAGATAGAAGGAATTTCCATCTCTTCTTCTTTTATGTAGGACCAAACATCTAATTCTGTCCAATTAGAAATAGGAAATACCCTTACGTTCTGCCCTAGTTCTATCTGTCCGTTCAGCATATCAAATAATTCTGGACGTTGATTACGTTCATCCCACTGTCCGAAGTCATCCCGTACCGAAAAAATACGTTCCTTAGCCCGCGCTTTTTCTTCATCCCTGCGCGCACCACCAATACAGGCATCGAACTTAAACTCCTCGATTGCATCCAAAAGCGTTGTCGTCTGCAAAGAATTTCGACTTGAATACCTGCCAGACTCCTCTTTTACCTTTCCTTGTTCTATAGAATCCTGAACATTTCTAATAATGAGTTCCAATCCTAATTCTGCGACTAATTTATCACGGAATTCAATAGTTTCGGGGAAATTATGCCCTGTATCAATATGCATTAGAGGAAAGGGAATTTTCGCCGGCCAAAACGCCTTTTGTGCCAACCGCACTAGCGTAATCGAATCCTTACCTCCAGAAAATAAGAGTACCGGCTTTTCAAACTGCGCCGCTACTTCACGAAAAATATAAATAGACTCGTTTTCAAGTGCATTAATTTGCGAAGTGTCATTTAACAATGCTGCCTCAGGTTTCTGTGACAACGCTAATTCTATACTACTAATTTCCATATGTCTCTTTTCTTACTTCAGTTAAGTATGTAAACCACATTCCCTATTCTCCAAGACCTTTGTTGGGTCAAAATACCTATGTTCGTTAGGTAAATTCCGCTCTTTCAAATAAGCATCTAAATGTGTATCGCTCCAATGGTAAAATGGACTTACTTTTAGCACTCCATCCTTACTTAAACTCAGAATATTTAAGCTATCTCTGTGCGCCGTCTGCCCTTTTCTAAGATTTGTAAACCAAACATCTGGTTTGTGGGCAACCATTGCCCTTCCAAAAGGCTCTAATTTCACTTGCTCCGTAAATAAAGCGTGCCTATCATCATCAATTTGAGGTATTCCCATAACCGCATCCCTATGCGCCGTTGTTTGCTTGGGTACATATAAATCTATATTCAAACCTAATCTTCCAATAAGTGCGGCTGCATGTTTATACGTATCAGGGGTATTGTACCCTGTATCACACCAAACCACAGGTATATCGTATTTAACTTGAGATACTGCATATAAAATAGCCACTTCATAAGGCCTGAAGTTGGTTGTAACTATGACATTCTTTGACCGTTCAACCGCCCAAGAAATAATTTCTACCGGCGGTATTCCTTTAAATTGAATGTTTAACTTAGTTATTTCCTCATGTGTATATTTCATACCGAATTCTTACTTACCCCAATTAACTCTATTCCACAAACGCTCGTGAAAAAAATATAAAAACATCTTTGTTACAAAATCTATGGACGCGATCGATGCCGCAACAACAACCTCACCGGTAAGCAAATATGAAATTAATAGCGTATCTAGCGTACCAATAATACGCCAGCTGACTGCCTTTGCCACACTACGAATAGGACGCTCCGATTTCTTATCGGATTCATACTTGGTTTTTATATTATTCCTATCAAGAACTAATTGATCTACAATCATACTTTTTCTATCTCTCTTATTACCCTACTAATTTAATAGGATAACAAAAATAGAATTTATATTGACTTTAAAAGCATATGGATTGTATTAATTTATAATTAACCTATAGATTTAATAGATTAATAATAAATGATGTAGTTAACTGAGAATATACTAAACAGTTAATTCGAATAAACTAGGAAAGTAAGTCGGCTAATGAATTGTTACGGTACACCGCTAAATTAGCATCCCTAACCTTAAGCATTAGCTTATGGACAGCACATTCATTCTCGTTTGGACAATCCTCACAGGTTTCATAGAAATTTAAACTAACACAAGGTACCATAGAAATGGGACCCTCCAAAACACGCATCACATCAGTCATTAAAATATCTTCTGGCTTTTTTATCAGGTAATAGCCGCCACCTTTTCCCTTTTTAGAACCTAAAAATCCTGTTTTCCTAAGGGAGAGTAAGATACTTTCTAAAAATTTCTGCGAAATATTCTCTTGCTCTGCAATTTCTGCTATTTGCACCGGTTTTTTATCCTTTTGAACTCCTAAATAAGCCAAGGCCTTAAGTCCATATTTTGTTTTCTTGGAGAGCATGTAGCTAATATAGGGAAAAGGGATTGAACTTTTATAAAAAGCATGAATCGACTATTATTTTAATATGATGCCATTTTGAATAAAGTCAATAAGCTGTTTCTGCATAGCTAAATGTATATATTTACATGAACACCCGTTCATGTAAACAACATTCTAATGGAAAAACAACATCATATCTTTCCCGAAAAACTGTTTGGCTGTTGGCACCCCGTGGGTTATAGCCATGAGATTACCGCAGACAAACCCTACGGCACCATTTTATTGGATGAGGCGGTAGTAGTTTGGCGTACTGCCGATGGAAAGGTTCACGCAATGCGGGACGTCTGCATTCACCGTGGAACAGCACTTTCCTTGGGCTGGATAAAAGACGATTGTCTGGTTTGCCCTTACCATGCATGGCAGTTTAACAAGAAAGGGGATTGTGTACTGATTCCACAAGCCCCGGAGGCTGAAATTCCTGCAAAGGCAAAAACACCAACCTACAACTGCCAAGAAAAGTTTGGTCTGGTTTGGGTCTCCTTTACGGAGCCCGTTTACAATCTTCCGGATATCCCAGAATACGAGAATACAGAATGGAAACTGGTCAACACCGGACCTTTTGATTGGAAAAGCGATAGCTCTAGGCAAGTTGAAAATTTTACGGATTTTGGTCATTTTCCATGGGTACATCCAGGGCTATTGGGCGACCCTGAAAGACCCAAGGTACCGGAGTGTAAAGTCACTGTAAAAGACGCCGTATTGCATTATTCCGTAGTACGGCCAGAGGCAGCAAATACCGATGATTTTCCCATATTCGCGAATGATGATGTAGTAAAACCGGAGCGCCAAAGTCGTTATGAACTTCATCTCCCCTATAGTATAGTACTACGATTGGGATGGGGTGGAGAAAAAGGCATGGTCTACTTTTTCGTTTCTCAGCCTATATCTCATAACAAATGCCGTGGTTATTGTATCATAGGTCGGAACTACAATTTAGATGAACCGGATTCCGTACTTCAGGACTTTGAAAAGGTCATCTTTGATCAAGATAAACGCATTGTGGAGTCTCAACGCCCAGAACAGGTTCCATTTGACTTTACTGAAGAGCTACATCTTAAGTTTGATGCCGTGGCCATGAATTACCGTAGGGCGATGAAAAAACAGCAGTTAGATTACTAGTAAAAAACTAAATTAAAAACTAGCCTAACTTTCTAATTAATGCCACGTTTTCTTAGGGCATTTTTTATTTACCAATCCTCACATTATAACTATGAAGTTTACGATACATCAAAAATCATGTTACAATCAGTGAAAACATCTGTGATGCATTAAGTCTGTTTATCCTTTCGTTAATACACCGATTTCGGCAAAAGATGCCCTTGGGTCTTTACCGGCAGTTTTTATAGCTTTTAGCTTGATATATCTTGCTTTAGTCTCAGTAAATCTGACTTCCTGTTCCAACCTACTGTTGATTACATTTGAAAACTCCCCCTCGGCTACCAAATTCCACTGTATTCCGTTATTACTTGTGTAAAAGGAATAGTCGGTCACAATACCAAAAGGGTAGCGTTCTTGATTTGGCCAATAGGTAAATCCGTTCACAGAATACACCGCTCCAAGATCTATACTAATTTCCTGTGGGCCTGGTGTCTTATTGTCCGTAGCCCAAACCGTATTCGGATCGTCGTCCATTACATTCTGTATGGCCTCCATAGTTCCCGAACTGACCGATACCACCTTCCAAGCGGCCTTGGGAGTATCAAAACGCCTGCTTACCGTTTCGCTTATCGTATCGCTTTCAGGGTCATAAGCAATTGCGTTTAAGTTCGTCGGTGCCTGCACGATAAACGGTGCTTGATATTTTTGAGAATATTTGGTCGGCACACTTCCATCTAAACTATAGTATACCTCAACGGCCGTTTCTGGAACGGAAATACTCACCATGCCCGCTCTGTCTCTTTTAATGATAGGTTCTACCAATAAATTTGGCGCTCGGTATATTTCTAAGTTAGAAATAAGAGGCGGTCCTTTAGCTGCTTCAATATCCAACCTCAAGGCTGTTGCCTTTACCGTCTTGAAGCGAAGAATGCGTTTATACCCGATAGTGGTCTGTGTATCTATAGGAACCCACTCTTCCCCTATTTTAGCAGCTATAGAAAATCGTTTGACCCGCTGTCCCAAGGCAATATATTCCTGTAAGACAACACGGTTTATTTCGGTAGGCTGGGAAAATTTCATTGTAACCTTTGCAGTAGTAACATTGTCATCCGTAGTCCAATAGGTGTCACTATTTCCATCTATAGTGTTTTGCGCTCCATAGGTAGCACTACTCCCACGTACATTACTTGCAGAAACCTCGGAACTACTAGCCAGTTCTTTGGCAAAGTCGCCATCGATTTGTTTTCTTAAGCGCATTAATTGCCTTTTATCATTTTCATGGACTAAACCTCTAGCATCTACCGGAAGGTTCAATAAAAAATTACCATTCCTACCAACCGACTCATAATAGGTGTCCACCAACCTAGTTAGCGATTTTACTTGATGGTCCTCTCTAGGATGATAGTACCACCCTGGCCTTATGGAGGTATTCACCTCAGCGGGCAGCCAATGCGTTCCATCTTCATGTCCAGAACGCAGCTCTACATATCTAGGCCATCCCGGATAAATCTCGTCGCGCCGCATAATGCTCCAATTGGTCTCATTTGCAAATCCTTCTTCAGTTCCTACCCAACGAATATCCGGACCGCCGTCACTAAAAATAACAGCATTGGGTTGTAAATCACGAACTATTTCTGTGACCCTATCCCATTGATAATAGGTTTTACTATCTATTTTACGGGTTTCATTGGCACCTCCGTAATATCCAGAGCCACCATTTGCACCATCGAACCACACTTCATATATCTCCCCATAATTGGTCAAGAGTTCGCGGAGCTGTTCGTGAAAATCGACTACATATTCTGTTGTTCCATAATTTGCGGCATTTCTATCCCAAGGAGACAAGTAGACCCCGAATTTCAGTCCAAACTCCGCACAGGCTTCCGATAACTCTTTTAGTACGTCGCCAGATCCGTTTTTCCAAGGTGAATTTTTCACGGAATGTTCGGTGGTTTTGGTTGGCCACAAGCAAAATCCATCGTGATGTTTTGCCGTAATAATAACTCCTTTCATGCCTGCATCCCTAATCACTTTTGCCCATTGGCGCACGTCCATTTCCGTAGGATCAAACTGCTCTGGACGTTCCCCTCCCGTACCCCATTCCATGTTCGTAAAAGTGTTCATATTGAAATGGATGAAAGCATAATAGCCCAATTCCTGCCAGGCCAATTGTCGCTCTGAGGGAATTGGTCCAATAGGTTCTGGTGGCGCCACCTGAGAACAGGAAACACACAAAAATAGAGTTGAAAAAAGCAAAAATATTTGAACCGAATACTTCATATAAGCGTGGATAATTTTAGTTTTAGAACAAAACTACTCTTTCATAAAAGCATCGATTTGATGCCATTGGTCTCCATTTAAATGCAAGAGTTCGTTCTGTTGTGGCAGCCCCGGTGTGCTTCTGCCGTTTTCAATATACGATACCATCAATTCCGTTAGTTCTTCTACAACTTTAGGATACTCCGAAACCAAATTTTTCTTTTCCGAAGCATCCATTTCTAAATCATATAACTGAAATTTTGGCATATTGGTAGTATCGTCTTTACCTGGAGCAGGATAACTCCATCCGCCGGAACCAGGAACGAAAATTAGTTTATACTTTCCTTTCCGTATCGCAAAATTGCCGTTTACCGAATGATGAACTGTAGCTTGGCGCTTGTAAGAAGTAGTGTCGTTGGGATGTAGCAAGGGTAGTAAAGAAAAACTATCTTCTGCCTCTGTTTCTTTAATATCGACGTTGATTACATCCGCACAAGTAGCCATAAAATCAGTAAGAGAAATCGTAGCATGGGAAATACTATTAGATGATACGCGGGTCGGCCATTTTACAATAAAGGGAATACGGTGACCACCCTCGTAGATATCTGCCTTGTGGCCGCGAAAGCCGGCCCTAGAATCATGGGCATGTTGCGCTAAAATTTCAAAATCGGACTCTGGAGATGGGCCATTATCACTTGTGAAAACGATAAGGGTTTCATCTGTTAGTCCTTCATCATCTAACTTCTGAACCAATTGCCCCACATAGTGATCTATCTGCATCATAAAATCCGCATAGTAATTTATGCCACTCTTTCCCTGCCATTCCGGTGTGGGAAGGATAGGGGTGTGCGGCGAAGGTAATGCCAGATATAAAAAGAAAGGGGCATCCTGTTGTGATCGCTCCTTAATATAGTCCATAGATCTTTTAAAAAAATTGGGTGTAACGTCTTCATGTACAAAATCCGAAGCCGTAGGGCCTTTTCGCCACCACGTATATTTTCCATTATCTACCGTTACCGTGTCTACTAGTGCCGTGATTTGTCCATTTTCCACGTAAACATAAGGCGCCATATCCAGTGATCCGGAGAGCCCGTATGCATAGTCAAAACCAAGTCCGTTAGGTGAACGGCTGATATTTTTGGTAAAATCAAGATTGTCAAAATCCTCCGGATTCCAGCCTTCTCCTCCAAAATTGGCCGTATCCTTTTCCGCCCAGTCCCAGCCCAAATGCCATTTTCCAATAAACGCCGTATGATAGCCTGACTTTTTTAATAAAGATGCTACCGTGCTTCTGCTTTCCGGAATCAATGCCTTCGATTTTCCTGTAACAACACCTGTTTTCAAGGGACTACGCCAACTGTAGCGTCCCGTAAGAATTCCGTAACGAGTGGGCGTACAAACCGCGGATGGACTATGGGCATCTGTAAAGCGCATACCTTGAGCGGCCAGTTTATCTATATGAGGGGTTTTGATTTTTCCTGCTGGATTATAACTGGATATATCGCCATATCCCAAATCATCGGCCAAGATGTAAATGATGTTGGGTGGTTTTGGCTCCTTGGGCTCGGTCTGTTTTTCTTCTTTGCAGGAAGACTGCAAAACAAGTAGCAGTATGGAAAAGACTAGAAAATAGGATTGTTTTGGCATGGCGGTACACTTTACAGAATAATGTTAGCTAAAATACACAATTGATGCTATTTAGCAGTACTGGTCGGGATAACGAAAAACCTAGCCATGATAAGAAGATACTAAAAAACCATTCCAAAGGTTGTTCACCCTGAAATGGTTTTTAGCTAACTCAATATCCATTATCTAGTTGGACAAAACTACCTTTGCATCTTTAATCTTTTGTTATGCGGTAAATAATATTTGCTCCACCCCCAGTCACATATATGGCACCGGATAGGCTAACAGTAACACTATCAAAGAAAAAAGTGGGAGGTGTACCCTCAAGACCAGGGCCACCAAACTCAAGTCCCTCGGCAATTACCGTCTTCTCACCTGTTACTAAATCAATGCGAGAAAGACGAGCTGCACCCGTTTCGGCAACAATCAAAGCGCCATCTATATCTAAGGCCAATCCTTCTGGATTAATTAGGCCACTAGCAACTTCAACCGGCGCCATAGGCGTTTTGCCTTCAAAACCAATCTGCCATACAATACCCGTGAACCAATCAGCCACCCAAAGGGTTTCCCCATCGGTGGTCAAACCGCCAGGGGCAAATACGGTTGCATTGTCTATAGGAAGTATCATTGCATTATCACTTGCCCAGACCACGCCTCCAAGTCCAACATCCGAAACAGCAATATCCTCTTGTACCCTTACCGCATCTACAGGGGCGCCCATGGGATAATTTTCTACTATTTCATTTGTTTGAGGATTAAAAACTTGAACCCTAGCATCGAACCATGAGCAAACTATGAGGTTAGTGCCATCCGCGGAAAGATTCATCGACACTACCAAGGCTGGCTGAGGAGGATTTGGCGGTATCAAATAGCCTTTATTATTATTTTCTTGGTCCCCGTTGGTAGCGTTGAGCTGTCTAACGTAATAATGATCCGCCACATATAGTTTATCAACATTGTCGGCTCCGTCTAAAAAAGCTAAGCCTTGCGGAGAAATGATTCCACCTGGGCTAATAGTACGTAGTTCTCCATTGGGAAGCAATTCGCCCACCCAGCCTTGGTCATTATTGGTCATGTATAAGCTTCCATCTGTATCGAAGACCATATTGTCGAGACCAGGATCTAGAGTGGTGAACAATGTTGAGGCTCCGGTCATAGGATCTATCTTAAATACCTCTCCGGTTTGATCTAGCACGGTAAGCATCCCCTCTGGATCAAATTTTACAGCTGCAGGATTTACAAATCCTGTGGCTAGTATCTGGGCTGATCCATCGGCAAAAGGGTCGGATGTAGGATCACCGGTTCTATCCACATCTACGCTTATCACAAGCCCACCCGCAAACGAGGGGCCGTACAAGCGCCCGTCAGGACCGAAGTCAAATGAATTAAAGAACCCCAGCGGAAATGGATTGGCCTCTGTGGCTACGATAATAGGTCGTGGAAGTTCCTCAAGATTTGGGTCTAGTTCATATAAGCCATCCCCCAAAAAACATAACCCTACAAATAGTCGCCCATCATCCGAGAACGCAATAGGGTTAACCCCTGGTGCAACAAACTGTTTGGTAACGGTCCCATCGGGTTCTTTACGACCTACTTCACCTACCAAGATATCGGTCCAATAAAGGGACCCATCTGGCCCAAAAACAACATCATCTGCTCCTATGACCTGCGTTTCCGATCCTAAACGCTCACTTATTGTTCCATTCTCTTTATCCATCACGGCAATCTCCAAACCAAGAACACTACCAATATAAAGATTACCGTCTGGCCCAATATCCACGCCATTTGCTCCTTTAAGAGCCGCCCCCTGGGTTAGTTCACTTACCGAATAGGTTATTGGAGGGTCTACGGTTTCCTCAGGAATTTCTTCGGGAATCTCTATTTCCTCTTCTTCTTCAGGAACCTGCACCGTGTCATCATCGCTACAGGAAAAAGTAAAGATCAGCATGGCTAATAAGAAATACTTTAAAATTGGCATTGCCAATAATTGTTCACTAGTTTTCATAAGATTTTCGTTTAATAAGGTTATACTTCTACCCCTAAATCCAATAGGTGTTTTATGACCTTAGCACAACTAAAGCGCAACATGAACAAAGGATAGACCTAAACTATCCTTTTCCCTTAATAAAGACTTGTACTTAGCTTGTACAAAAAGGACGGAGATTGTATTGGAAGGAAAAAAAGGAATTCTAATCGTTTTGTAACGGTAAATAAAGGTATTTACCTATACGCTATTTTGATCACGCCATTGTTGGGGAGTCGAACCAAATTCCTTTTTAAAAACCCTACTGAAATAGGCAGGATCATTAAAACCACAATCGCTGGCAATGGCCGAAATTTTAAACCCAGAGTGTAAAAGCAGTTCTTTTGCTTTTGACAAGCGGACGTAACGAATAAAATAAGTGGCCGATAACCCAGTCAAAGCAGATAATTTGCGGTGCACTTGTGAGTTGCTCAACGCTATGATACCGCATAACTGTTCCACATCAAATTCAGCATCATCCAAATGTGCTTCAATAGCTTTACTCACTTTTAAGACGAAGGAATTATCTAGATTGTTCTTTAACGGAATGTTTTCATCTTGAACCCTAATTTGCCTACCCTTGAAAACCGAAATTTTCCTTTGGTTTTCAATAGCTGAAACTACAGTAGGGGTATCCTCTTCAAGAAAACCTTTTTCAATCGATGAACGATAATATTGCTGTAGCAATTGGCGTAACTCGAGAAGATTTTTAACCCGTAATAACAATTCTTTTTTATGAAAAGGTTTAGTTAGGTAGGCATCGGCACCCTGTTCCAGGCCTTCCAATTTGCTTTCCATATCGGCTTTGGCCGTTAGCATTATAATCGGAATATGACTCGTTCGCTCATCGGTCTTCAGCGTACTACATACTTCAAACCCATCTTTATAAGGCATCATCACATCGAGTACTATAAGGTCGGGGGTCATTTTAAAGGCCAACTCTTCACATTCCTGTCCGTTTTTTGCGATTTCAATTGCGTACTCTTTTTTCAAGCAAGATGCGATATACGTGCGCACATCTTCATTGTCATCGGCAATCAACACTAGGGGTCTATCCTGTCCGTTATTGTGATTCAACTGTAGTTCTGGGGTCAAATAAGATAATGCGTTGTCCGCATTTAGAACAGGGTCTTCGATACCGATTTTTGTTTCCATAAAGGGAATTTCCCTTGACGGTTCCTCAAAATCTGAAATATTTCGTATTGGTAATGCCACTTCGAATTCAGCACCTTTACCCATATAGCTTTTGACCTTAATCGTGCCCTCCATCAGCTTTGCCAATTCACACGTCAATGCCAAACCAATACCCGTACCTTCTCCTTGTCGGGTATGAGAACTATTCACTTGATAGAAGCGGTCAAAAATATGGGGCAAGTCAGCTTCGGCGATACCAATACCCGTGTCTTTTATTTTAAGGATAAAACGATTGTCCCTAACCCCGTTCGAAATATATATATGACCTCCTCTTGGTGTGAATTTGATCGCGTTTGACATAAGATTGGAAACTATCTGCTGCAATCGCGTTTCATCAAAGTCTATGATCAGTTCTTCTACATCCGTAAGGAAATGGATCAGGACACCTTTGTTCTCGGCCATAGAATGAAAGCTTTCGGTAAGATATTTCAAGAAAGATATAATATTGGCCTGCTGATAGTTCAATTTTAATTTCCCCCCTTCCAGCTTGCTCAGGTCTAGTATTTGGTTGACCAGAAAAAGTAGGTTTCGACCATTGCGGATAATCATATTTAAACCCTCCTGAAAATGTGCTTTCGGGCTATCCAATACCTGATGCGCCATGCCAAGAATAACCGTCAGAGGGGTACGAAATTCATGGGTAATGTTGGTATATAATCTAGTTTTGACGGCATCCAGTTCTTTTAAGCGCAACGCTTCCGCTTTTTGTAATTTTTGCTGGAGCTTAAACCTATAAAAAGTAAAAAAACTCCCTCCGATAACTACGGCATAACATAAATAGGCCCACCATGTACCCCACCATGGAGGGTGTATGGTAATTTCCATACTTGCACCTTCTTCATTCCAAATGCCGTCAGCGTTTGATCCTTTGACCCTAAAAGTGTAATTGCCCGGAGAGAGGTTGGTATAGTTGACTTTACGCTCTTTTGATGGTAGTGTCCATTCCGTATCATAATTTTCTAACTTCCATGAATACAGATTGTCTTCTGAACGAAGGTAGTGCAAGGCCACAAACTCAAAACCAAGATCTTTTTGATAATGGTCAAGGCTAATTTCATCCGTATAAGCCACCGATTTTGTAAATAATTTTCCATCTGGGGTGCCATAACTACAATCGTTAACACTCATTGCCAAGATGACCATGGATGGAGGCAAACTATCCTTTTTCATAAAATCCTTAGGATCAGTTCTGTTGATGCCATTACCTTCTCGGCTACCCAGCCATATAATACCGTCATTGGATTTTAAACTTGTCATAAATATTTCAGGATGATTCTGAAAACCGTCCTTATTAGAATAACTTTTAAAGGATTTTGTATTTGTATCAAAAACGGAAAGCCCCCTTGCTGTTGGCAGCCATAGTTGACCTAAATCATCAGAAACGAGTTCGCTACCGTCAAGAATATCATTATGTAAAAGGCCTTCTGACTCCCCAAAAATCTCCACGTCATTTACCTCAGGACCTACCAGTGACAAACCGCCCCCACTATAGGTACTGACCCATAATTTTCCGTTTTTTGCCTTTGCGTAAGAAATAGTGGATGGCATATCTAAATTGGTATTGCGATAAAATATATCTTTTTGATCATCATAGCGATTTAATCCACCATCCGTACCTACCCACATCCGACCTAAATCATCTTCTGTTATAAATCGGATTTCATTACTACTGATTGATAGTGAATCTTGAGGGTCGTACCCATAATGTTTAAAGCGCTTTTCCTTTTTTAGATATTTAAAAAGCCCATTCGAATTATCTTCAAAATCACCTAACCAAACTACCCCTCTTGAATCTAGAAATAAAATTGGAATCCAATCACTAGGCAAACCACGTTCTTTGTTGAGGGCAAATTCATATTTTTCCCTTATTTCAAAAGAGCTTCCATCTAAAACGTAAATCCCAAGTTGATCCACGGATACCCATATACGGCCATCGGCATCTTCTTGTATGGCATTGACTTCAACCCTGTCTTTTTTATAATCAACATCGGGAATAAAATCTATTTTTTGAAATTTTTGTTGCGTTTCTTGATATCGATAAAGGCCCTGCCCATAAGAACCTGCCCAAAGATTTCCTTTTGAATCTTCATAAAATCTATTAATACTTATTGGTGATGCATCCTGAACGGTACCTATTTGTTGAAAACCGCCATTCTGTTTTTGTCTGGCGATGCCAGAGCGCGTGCCTACCCAAAATCGCTTCTTACTATCTTCAAATAGTCGTATAATGGTATCGGAGGGAATACTGGATGGGTTTTTGGGGTCATTTTTCAAAAGTTCTATTTGTCTAGTCTTGGGGGATTCTTTATAAATGCCAGGACGATAAAACAGCCAAGAAAGCCCCGAATTATCTGTAAAACTTTTTATACCTGTACCAACTGGTGTATTTGGATTATTTGGGTCATTGAATTTTGAATCATAATACGTAAAAGACTTTGTACTAAATTCATAACGTATAAAGTGCAAAGGGTCATGATATCCATTTGATAAATTTGAGACCAAAGCAAATCCTATTCCTTCTTTATTTTGTTCGCCCGGAATAATCATATCAATGTTTTTATAGCCCTGATTAAAATTTAACGAACCTTTGCCAAATGATAAATGGGTATAGCTATTTTTTTTAGGATCTATGACCGTTATTTGGTTATTTACATGCAATGCCCAATAATTGCCCTTCAAGTCGGCAAAAGCGAACCGCACTTCTGAATCGGGTAAAGAATTATTACTTTTCTTATTAGTTGTGAACTGTTGTATACTTTGTCGTGTAATCGGATCTAAAATATATAGGCCATGCTTTCCTATCAATAAAAGGTTGTCATTAGATAATGTAGTTAATGATGTAAGCGTGTCTTTAATTTCAGTTCCAGGTATTTTTTCGTTATTCGCAGCCATCAATTCAAAACTATCGGTGTCAGGTGTCCATATCCTAAGATTTCCAGAAGGTTCTACATACCATAGACTGTTGTCTATTTTTGACTGTACAAGATTTTGCAAGCCAAGTAAGTTGTTTCCAAATGTTTCTGTGTAAGGATACGCTTTTGCAATTCCTGTTTTTGGTTCAAAACGGGCAAGTACCAAGGTATCAACTGTATAGTTTAGGAACCATATATTGTTTTGAGCGTCTTCGAACAATGTTTCGACGTATGAAATATGCATTTCTGGCGATTCTTTAAATTGGGGCTTATACCTACCAACTCTTTCAGTACTTGGGTCAAAAGAATAAAGCTCATTAGTGCTTAAATGACCCATCCATAATTTACCATCTTTAGTTTGTATAAGACCTCCATTAGCGTGTCTTAATTTTGTAATACGCTGATCAGTCTCATTTTTAACCTCCTTATAGACCTTAAAATCATAGCCATCGTATTTAACCAAGCCATTTTGGGTCGTTAACCAAATAAATCCTTGATCATCTTGCAGTATATTTCTCACGTATCCTTCTGGCAAGCCCTCTGCTACTCCGTACTTTTCGTAGGCTATTTTTTTCTCCTGCGAAAACACAGATTCTCCCTGTACTGAATAGACTAGTATAAGAAGTATAGAAAAGGTATGCCTCATTTTTTAACTTTTTAAGTTGGTATTTGTGCGCTAACCATGCTGGATTTGCTCTGCTTTATTTTCATACCAATTTTTGTCTTCACTCTGACCGGTCGTGGTAACGATGTAATTTTAACAGTATGTTTGAATTTATTTTTAGCGTTAGTATTAAAGCAAAGATTTTCATTCCCCCATTTACAAAACCGTTATAGCCTCGTAAGCTGATGAACAACATAAGAATATACGGGTTTGGGTGCAGTGACTTTACCTCCTTCGCCGCAACAATAGTTGGCAATCCGGTCGGTATCGGTAAATCGATAACCAGAACTACTTTAGGAAGTAAAAAAGTATCTTGGCCTGGAGTAAATACGGCTGGCATTATAGCATAAGTAACTCTAGGAGTATCAAGAGTATGCAGATCGGACTGGCCAGCAAGCATTTTATTCGCTATAGCTGGGACTATCCTAGGGTGTTTACGAGGGATAACCTTTGGCGGCTTAATACTGTCTTTCGGTACTAGGTACCCGTTGGCCTCGACTACTCTTAATCGATATTTTTGTTCCAAATCGGCAATATGTTGTATACAAGAATTTAGAATTACCCCAAATAGCAACAACATACCAAACAAATAAATAATTTTATTTGATTGCATCACAAAATTTATTATTAAAAAGGGGGGGGAATAAGGTAGTCGTTTTATTTACCTGTGGCAGCGATAACAAAAACTTTCGATTTTCTGTTACTTTTCCATTAGGTCTTACTTAGCCCATTGTTCGGACGGTTAAAGTATTTCCAAAAACACTATTTAAAAATAAGACTAATTTGTGGATTTTTAAACTAAAAAGTATAAAAACACTAGGTATCATAATATATGAACACTAGATACTCAACGGTCACTATGTTTAATATAACATCAGTAAAAAATTACCCTAAGGCCTGCCTAATATCCCCAACAATATCATTTATATGCTCTAAACCTACAGAAACGCGAACCATACCATCTGTAATACCCGTTTCGGCTCTTTCTTCTTTTGACAATTTACTATGTGTAGTAGATGCCGGATGGGTAACAATACTTCTGGAATCTCCTAGGTTGGCGGAAAGTGATAGCAGTTTTATGGAGTCGAAAAACTGTTGTCCTGCTTTTAGCCCTCCTTTAACTTCAAAAGCTACGACACAACCACCGGCTTTCATTTGCTTTTTGGCAACTTCATATTTGGGGTGAGATTTTAAGAACGGATATTTTACCCAATTTACTTTTTCGTGGGCCTCCAAAAAGGCGGCAAGTTTCAGGGCATTTTCACAGTGCCGGTCTACCCTAACCGCCAAAGTCTCCAAACTTTTGGAAAGTACCCAAGCATTGAAGGGTGATAGTGCTGGTCCCGTAATCCTGGAAAAACGATATATCTTATCGATTAAATCGGCGTTACCTACCGTAATTCCAGCCAAAACTCTACCCTGTCCATCCATCAATTTTGTACCGGAATGGATGACCAAATCGGCACCAAATTTTATAGGTTGCTGTAAATAGGGTGAGGCAAAACAGTTATCAACCACCAATATCAAATCGTATTTTTTAGCGATTACGCCCAGAGCCTCCAAATCGAGCACATCTACTCCTGGATTGGTAGGTGTTTCCGCATAAATGAGTTTTGTATTTGGTGTAATCAGCTCTTCAATAGTATCCAAAGCGTCTATCTTGAAATAGCTATGGGAAATGTTCCACTTTGGAAAAAAGTTGGTTAAAAGGGAATGGGTAGAACCGAAAATACTACGTGCAGAAATCATATGATCTCCACTATTTAACAAAGCGGCCAAGGTAGAAAAAACGGCTGCCATACCGCTAGCAAAGGCAAAACCAGCCTCGGCACCTTCCATTTGGCATACCTTTTCTATAAACTCAGACGAATTGGGATTGGAGTAACGGGAGTAAATATTCCGTTCTTTTTCCTCTGCGAACGAAGCTCGCATATCTTCCGCATCCTCAAACACAAAACTTGAGGTCAAGTAGAGCGGAACAGAGTGTTCCAGATGCGCTGTGCGGTTTAACTGGGTACGTATGGCGTTTGTTTCGAATTTCATGGTATCTTATTTAAGTCATGCTGCAAAAGGGAAATGTCTAAATTTTATAATGTCGTGTTTCTATTCGTACCTCGCTTCGAGACATCACGCTAAAAACGAGAATCATTTAGTGTGTTCAGGGTTATATTTTATGGCTTGGATTTTCAATACTACAGGCTAACAACTTGCCACTAACCGCTTATCACTCACATCTTCTCCGCGATCCTCAAAATATCACCAAAAACCCCTCTCGCCGTAACCGCGGCACCGGCCCCTGCTCCTTGAATCACTAACGGATTTTCTCCATAGGATTCTGTGTATATCTCTATAATAGAATCCGACCCCTTTACCTGGCCCAAGGCGCTTTTCTTTGATACCGAGACCAATTTTACGTCCAGCACTCCTTTTTCCTTTTGTAAATTTCCGTGTAGATTACCTACATATCTTAATACGTGATTCGGTTTTTGATTATTTTTAATTTGATTGAACTTTTCATCCAGAACTTCCAAATTGTCCATAAAAAAATCAGTATCCACCGTTTGTAAATTTTCTGGAATTAGATTATCAATATTGATATCGGAAAATTCATTTCTTAAATCAAGCTCCCTGGCCAAGATCAAAAGTTTACGGCCAACATCGTTGCCGGATAAATCTTCCCTTGGGTCAGGTTCTGTGTAGCCGCGTTGCATAGCATCTTTCAGGATGGATGAAAAAGGAGCATCGACTTCCGAAAAAGTATTGAAAATATAACTCAAAGAGCCCGAAAACACCCCATTGATACGAGTGATGTTCTCACCGGACAAGTGTAGTAATTTAATGGTATCTATGAGCGGTAGACCAGCGCCCACATTGGTTTCGTACAGGTATTGTTTCTGATTTTTTGCCAATTCCTCTCGCAGCAATTGATAATAATCAAAACCTAAAGTATTGGCTATCTTATTTGAAGAAACCATATTAAAACCGTTCTCTACAAAATCAAAATAATGGGCTACAAAGTCCTCACTAGCAGTATTATCTATAGCTATCAAATTTTCTAAATGATGGGCTCTTGCAAAATCAAAAATATCCTGTTGGGTATAAGGGCGTCCTTTGGTTCTTAGTTCCGATTTCCAGTTCTTGGAAACGCCATCGGCATGCAATACTACCTTTTTAGAATTCGCAATGGCAAAGACCCTTAAATCTATATGCTTTCTTTTAGCAATCGTTTTAGCCGATTTTAAAATTTGGTCTATCAGTGTACTGCCCACATTTCCATGACCAAAAATGGCGAGATTCACTTTTTTACTGAAGCCGAATATCTGCCCATGCATAACGTTCAAGGCTTTAATTAAATCGTATTTATTCACCACCAAACTCACATTCTTACCGGAGACCGTATTGTTGAACAATAAAGGCGTAATCTGATTTTTAATGAGCGCATTATAGGGTTTATGAAACGTGCTTAAATCCTGACCTACGATGGAGATGACCGAAACCTCGGCTACTACGGTTATCAAATTGATATCCTTGGATTGAAAATCTCGTGCAAATTCTTCTTCTAACGCTACTTTTGCCCTTATTGCCTTGGCACGCTCCACCACTAAACCGATTCCCCGTTCAGACGAACCTTGTGAAATAATACTAACGCTTATATTATTTGCTTCCAAGGTTTTAAAGATTCGCGCATCTATGCCCACTTTTCCCAAGAGTCCCCTACCCTCTAAATTTATAAGGGCCATATTTTCAATGACGGACAAGCTCTTTATACCTTCTTTACTGGATTTTGCGCTTATGAGCGTTCCTTCACTATCATCGTTGTAGGTATTCAGGATACGTAAGGGAATGTTTTTTTCTATAAGAGGGATAATAGTTTTAGCGTGAAGAATGGTCGCGCCAAAATTGGCTAGTTCATTGGCTTCCGCATAAGACAAGTGTGACAGTCGTTTAGCTTCTTTCACATAATCCGGATTCGCCGTGAAAATTCCATCTACATGGGTATAATTCTGTAACTCTGCCGCATCTAAAAAATTAGCTATCAATGCGGCGGAATAATTACTTCCGTTTCTGCCTAAAGTAGTAGTCTGCCCATCTTCGGTAGCTGCTATAAAACCTGTGATTACAGGTACGGAATCTACCGGCAATGCTTCCATAGTAGCCTTCAGTTTTGTCCTAGAAGCTTTTTCAATCACTTTAGCGTCACTGAAAGTCGCATCCGTGGTCAAAAAAGTACGAGAATCGACTAAACTGGCCTTAACTCCTTTCCCTATCAACAATTTAGTAACTAATTTTGCTGAAATCAGCTCTCCGTAGGCTAACACCTCGTCCTTGATTTTTGCACTATAATCGCCTAAAAGAGAGACTCCTTCTAACAATTTGGCCAAACTTTTGAATTCTGACGAAAGGTCTATGTTATTATAGGTGTGTCGTTGGTATTTTTCAAAGTCCTCAAAGTCCGAAATATAATTGGCTCCTTTGGTGGCTTTTTCCAACATGTTTTCCAATTGGTCGGTTGCTTTTTCCCTAGCAGATACCACCACGGCAATATGCTCGCCGTTTACCACTTTGGTGCATATCAGCTCCAAAACACGTTCCAACCCTTCGCCATTGCTCAAAGATTTACCCCCAAACTTGAGCACTTTTAGCTTTCCTGTTTTTCCATTGGTATTAAAAACAGTGTCCAGCAATTTTTCCAACTGTTGAAACTCTATCAAAAAAGCATCATGACCATGGAGGGATTGGATTTCCCCGTAGGTAACATTGCTATTGGCCTGTGCAATTTGCTTAAAGGTATCCTTATTTTCTTTCGCCGTAAAGAACAGATCTGAATCCACTCCCACAATATGTATGTTAGTAGCGCTGTTTTGCAAGGTTATAAATTTATCTTCTCCATCTCTCGTTACATCGATTGTTTTCAGCAATTGGTTCATCAGCTTATAGGCAGATAACTGAAACCGTTCCTGTAATTTTTTCCCATGGTGGGTTAACCAACTCTCAACATTGAAGACTTTTAGCTCTTCGTTGGTACTGCGCTTAAAACGTTCCTTGAAAGATTCTGGCGTACGATAGCACAACATAGCGTGCATACGCGCATCATGAACGGGTTGCTTGGAATTAACCAAGAATTGTTCCTGTATCTGGCAGTTGCCAATGAGCCAGTCGGTAGATTTCCAATCGGAGGCTACGGGAATTAAATGTTCGGTTAGATCTGGACGCAATACCGCCATTTCCCAAGCAATACCACCACCTAGCGAACCGCCAATTATGGCGAATAACCTGTTTACGGCCAATTGCTCCAAACCCAACAGAAAGATAGATGCCATATCACCGGCCACAAAGTCCTTATAGTTGTCTATGACAAATTTATCGTATCCGTTTCCTGGGATATTAAATGCGAGTATGGTATATTTCTGAGTATCGATACATTTTTTGTCTCCAATTAAGGTAGACCACCAACCTTTGGGCCCAGTAACATTAGAATTCCCTGTTAATGCATGGTTGACCATAACGATGGGTGCCGTATGCAGTTCCTTACCAAAAACCTGATACGAAAGTTGAATATCCTGCGTTACACCATTAATGGTCGTAAAATTCTTTATCTGTAGCCTTTGTAACATTCTTATCTAAAAAAAAGATTTTATAATTTTAAAAACAGTCGAGATATAATTACATCTCGACTGTTTTACATAAGATCATACTATGCCATTTAAACCAAGATAGCCTTATCTACTTTGGCAAAGGCATTTTCCAAATCGTTCTTAAGATCTTCCGTATCTTCCAAACCAACAGAAAGGCGAATTAAATCTGGACCTACGCCAGCGCTCAGTTGCTGATCCGCTGTTAATTGTTGGTGTGTAGTGCTGGCCGGATGAATAATTAAAGATTTTGTGTCCCCAATATTGGCCAGCAAAGAAAATATCTCTGTCGCGTCCGTAAACTGTTTTGCCGCTTCAAAGCCACCTTTTATACCAAAGGTGACCAAACCACTCTGTCCTTTAGGTAGGTATTCCTGGGCCAAATCGTAGTATTTATTACTTTTCAAACCAGGATAATTTACCCACGCGACCTCATCCCTACTTTCTAACCAAGTGGCTAGTTCCAAGGCATTGGCGCTATGCTGCTTAATTCGCACTGGTAAGGTTTCCAATCCTTGAATGATCTGAAAGGCATTGAACGGACTCAAAGCACCGCCGTAATCACGCAGTCCCTCCAAAATCAACTTAAAGGTAAATGCAGCAGCTCCTAAGGCTTCGCTATATACCAAGCCATGGTAGCCTGCAGACGGCTCTGTAAATTCTGGAAATTTTCCGTTGGTCCAATCAAAGGTTCCGGCATCGATGATGGCACCGCCTAACGAAGTTCCTTGCCCGCCTATATATATTGTAAGGGAATGAATGACCAGATTCGCTCCATGCTCAATAGGGTTCAACAAACTTGGGGTAGCTACGGTGTTATCTACAATAAATGGCACCTTTGCCGCCTTGGCCTGCTTGGATATCGCTTTTAAATCCAATACATCCAATTTTGGATTTCCAAGGGATTCCACGAAAAAAGCACGTGTATTTTCTTGAACGGCCTCTCCGAATTTTTCGGGCTCGGATGCATCTACAAACGTAGTGGTAATACCCAATCTAGGTAAAGTGACATTCAACAAATTAAAGGTTCCGCCATACAGACTGCTTGATGCCACAATATGGTCTCCCGCCTTTAAAAGGGTTAATAATCCCGTAGAAATAGCTGCCGTACCGGAAGCGAAAACAACCGCTCCAACACCACCTTCCACGGCGGCCAAACGGTCTTGTAAAATTTGGTTGGTAGGGTTGTTCAACCGTGTGTAAATGAAACCCAATTCTCCTAAGGAAAAAAGATTTGCGGCGTGGTCCGTGTTATTGAAAACATACGACGATGTTTGATAGATGGGAACAGCACGCGTGCCGCCATTAGTTTTTGTGTCGTGTCCTGCGTGTAAAACGTTCGTTGCCAGTTTGTGTGTACTCATGATTTTAGGTTTTTAAATAGTTTAAATAATACATTCAAAAGCCAAACCCTAGCCAGCCGACATTGCGGTTAGGTAAAATCAAAAAGTTATAAGAAAGAGAAAAAATTGCCAAAGGCAATTAGTTTTCGTTATCTATTCTTCCGTCTAGATATGAGACACTGAAACGACTTCAGTTTGAAGATAGAATGTAGCACCTTCTTTGTATGGAACAAAGGGTTGCTAAGGTTTCAAAGGGTCTAATCCCTCCACCTTTCTTGATAACTATTCAATACGTGTTTGAACTTTGTTTGATACAAATTAAAGGGAGAAACATTTAAAAACCTAATGTTTTTCAAAAATTTCACAAAATCCTAGTGTTATTGTAGGATATACCAAAAAGAATACCATAATGCCATGAGCTTATACTTCACTTATCTATTCTATAAGGGGGCATAGCGTATTCTCTTTACCAAAGACAATAAATTTTGCGATAAAATATGATCTTGATAAGCTATTGTAATTTTACAATCCTAAATAAAAAAAGAATGCGATTGCATAAATTGTTAGTCTTGCTACCTTAAACGAGAGAAATAATTCTAAACATTAGCTACCTTTCAAGTATTAAAATATTTCAAATGAAAACAAAAAAGAATAGTAGAGAACAATTACCTTTAGCGGATATGCATGCAGATGGAACACGATTTGACAAAAAAACACTCGCTGCTTTAAAAGCCCAAAGAAAGATAGAAGACGTAAAGAATAAGATACCCGATACTAAACAACAGGAAAGGGACTAGTCTACATTACAAATTGCAACTACTTTGGCTAGCTTCACTTTTTTTCAATGGTACAGCTCCAATTACCGAATCTGTTTTAAAAACTATAAAAACATACACATATGGCTTCCGGATTTTTTGCAATTTTAGATGATGTTGCCGCGCTATTGGATGATGTCGCTGCTATGAGCAAAATTGCAACCAAAAAAACAGCCGGTATCCTTGGTGATGATTTAGCCGTAAATGCAGAAAAAGCATCTGGTTTTGTTTCCAAACGAGAACTCCCAGTACTTTGGGCAATTAGTAAAGGTTCTCTTCTTAACAAGATTATAATTCTTCCAATTGCGTTTTTACTCAGCGCTTTTTTACCCTGGGCGGTAACGTTAATACTTATTCTTGGAGGACTATATCTTGCCTTTGAAGGTGCAGAGAAAATATTTGAATTCTTTGTACCTCATGAACATGAAGCACTCCCGGAAGATTTAGAACCCCCTTCTAAAGAAGAAATTCTGGCCATGGAGAAGACAAAAATCAAATCTGCAATAGTAACAGATTTTATTTTGTCTATCGAAATTGTCATTATTGCATTGGGAACGGTTCTCAACGAACCGTTATCCAAACAAATTTTGGTTGTATCTGTGGTAGCACTGTTGGCCACCGTAGGCGTCTACGGTATTGTTGCCCTTATAGTCCGCATGGACGAATTTGGCCTTAGACTGATTAATCTTAATGACAAGAATAACAGCATTTCCGATGTTATAGGGAAATTTTTTGTTAATGCCCTTCCCAAAGTAATCAAGGCGCTTACCGTTATAGGTACGATAGCTTTACTACTTGTTTCCGGTGGAATATTTGTTCATAATCTGGACTTTCTACACGGCATTTTTCCAGCGATTCCTGGTATTATCGTTGAATTTTTCGTGGGGCTAATAGTTGGTTTCTTAGCCCTGCTATTATACAAGGGGGTAAAAAAGCTAATCGGTAAGAATTAAAAAATTGGTTTCCGAAACCCAGTCTTAACTTCTTAAATCTATGTTCTTTTCTTTATCTACTCCAACACTGTAAACTCCACCTTAGAATCTGTAAATACGGTGTGTTTTTGTGTCTTAAAATCTTCTTCATTAGCCTTAAAAATATTGTCCACATACGTCTGTGGATTCAAATCAATCAATGGAAACCAGGTACTTTGCACTTGCACTTGTAGTTTATGGCCTTTTTTAATCGTGTGAAATACGTCTTGTAACTTTATATTAACTTCCGTTTTTTCGTTGGCCACAAAGGGTTCCGGGTCGGAAAAACCATTACGGAACCTGCCGCGCATAACTTCGCTTCGCACCATTAAATGGTAGTTACTCATTCGTAAGTGAGGCTGCATTTCTTCATTGGTTTTAGCGTCTGCGGGGTGTACATCTATCACTTTTACAATCCAATCGGCAGCGGTTCCTGTAGTAGCTACTTTTAGTTTAGCCAGAATATCGCCAGCCAAAGTAAGGTCTTCTTCCATAATTGGAGTTTCAAAAACAAGTACGTCTGGGCGACGCGCCGCAAACCGTTGATCATCGGTCATATATTTACGCGGTGTAAAAACTGTTTTAACATCTTCAGAATACGGAACTGGCTTTTTAATATCGCTTATAAACTCAATTCCCGTGCTACTTTTTAGTTCGGTCGTTAATTCCTGATTATCGGAAAGATAAAAATCCATTTTACGAGTCCCGTTTGGTGGCCAAGCATCATATTCCTTCCATTCTTTTCGTCCAGAATCGTAGACATAGGCCTCTGGCAATCCACTGTTGGCATCTCCACTATCCTTTAAAAAGTGATTAAAAAATTTTGTCTCTATTTTTTCTTGAAAAAATTCAGAAATAGAATCCCCAAAATAGTAGTTCCCCACCAAATTTCTTCCATTTCGTCTTGCCCATCGGCCATGATCCCAAGGGCCAAAAACCATGGTATTGTAACTATTTCGATTCTTTTCTATGTTCTTATAGGTCTCAAGTGGGCCGTATAAATCTTCGGCATCGAACCAACCACCCACCACCATCGTGGCCACGTGGGACTTGCTTTTGTCCAGATGCTGAATCAATCCCCTACTTTGCCATAGTTCATCATAATTGGGATGTTCTTTTAGTTCGTTCCAGAAAAAATCATCGGTCATATCATCTGGCGCAATACTTACCTTATCTTTTAAATCATACTCAAAAAATGAATTTAGGTTCTTTAAAGGACCTTTATCCAAAAAGAATTGGTACTGATCTTCGGTCGGTAAGTCTGGCAGGGCATACCATGCCGTATCAACCGGTTGATCGCCATTTGGTCGTGGTGTACCAAATAGTGAAGTAGCTCTGAAATAACTTAGCATGTACGCGCCATTATGGTGAAAATCATCAAAGAAAAAATCTCCAATACTTGCTTGGGGCGAGGAAGCTTTTAGGGCTGGATGTGCATCTATGGTTGCATAGGTAGCATAATAGCCAGGATATGAAATACCCCAAACACCAACATTGCCATTATTATTTTCTACATTGTTTACCAGCCAATCTATGGTGTCATAGGTATCCGTACTTTCGTCAACATCTTGATTAGACGTTTTATTAGGAATGTATGCCCGCATGTTTTCATAATTTCCCTCGCTAAGCCATCTACCGCGCACATCTTGGTACACAACAATATTCCCTTCCTGCATTAAATGAATATTAGGGCCTATTTGCTTCTTAAAATTACCGATTCCATAAGGCGCTGAGCTATAAGGCGTACGTTGCATAATAATCGGATATTTTTTTGAAGTATCCTTAGGCGAATAAATGGTCGTATGCAGCGAAATCCCATCACGCATTTCTATTTCTACTTCCTGCTTATTGTAATTATCCGAGACATAAGTTTCAGAAACTTCAGCTTTTGCAACCTTTGTGGTTCTTGCACAGGAAAAAGAAATAAATACTATAGAAAAAAATACAATAACATACCGGAAAACCGACTTTGACATAGGATAAAATTTTATGTTCTAAAGCTAGTGAAGATTCCTAAATTAAAGAAATAAAAAAAGGAGCCCACAAGTGGACTCCTTTATGTATAGCATAGAAATTTTAATTATATTTCAAAGGCCTTTTTGACCTCGGCCACCTTGTCTAATTTCTCCCAGGTAAAAAGTTCCACTTCCTTTTCTACTCGGCCATTATATGGCGATTCAAACACCTTAGTCACGGTTTTTGGGGTTTTGCCCATATGGCCGTAAGCAGCAGTTTCCAAATAAATTGGATTTCTAAGCTTTAACCGTTCCTCAATAGCAAATGGGCGCATATCAAATATAGCTGCTACTTTTTTGGCAATAGCTCCGTCACTTAAATTTACATTGGAAGTACCGTAAGTGTCCACATAAATCGAGGTAGGTTCTACCACTCCGATAGCGTAACTAACTTGAACCAAGATTTCATCGGCTACACCTGCCGCAATTAAATTCTTTGCGGCATGCCTTGCCGCATAAGCTGCACTGCGGTCTACTTTACTTGGGTCTTTCCCACTAAAAGCCCCACCACCATGCGCTCCTTTTCCGCCGTAGGTATCTACAATTATTTTTCTGCCTGTAAGTCCGGTATCACCATGTGGGCCGCCAATAACAAATTTACCCGTTGGATTAATATGATAGGTTATTTGGTCATCAAAAAGGACCTGTATATTTTCTGGTAATTGGGCTTTTACCCTTGGAATTAGAATAGTGATAATATCCGACTTTATTTTTGCCAACATCTTTTCGTCATCGCTGTTAAAAGCATCGTGCTGTGTAGATACTACAATAGTATCTATGCGTTGGGGCACATTATCATCGGAATACTCAATGGTAACCTGGGCCTTGGCATCCGGCCTTAGGTAATTAATTTCGGTTCCTTCTCTTCTCAGTTCAGCTAATACATGTAACAATTTGTGCGATATATCGAGTGCCAACGGCATATAGTTTTCTGTCTCCTTTGTTGCATATCCAAACATCATTCCCTGATCACCTGCCCCTTGTTCTTCTTTGGAGCCACGATCTACACCTTGATTTATATCTTGGGACTGCTCGTGAATTAATGAAATGACTCCGCAAGAATCACCGCTAAACTGGTACTCGCCTTTGGTATACCCTATCATATTTATGACCTCCCTCGCAATGGTCTGCACGTCTAAATAGGTATCACTCTTGACCTCACCAGCCAGTACTACCTGGCCTGTTGTTACCAAGGTTTCACAAGCCACTTTGCTTTCTGGGTCAAAAGCCAAAAAATGATCTAAAAGAGCATCACTTATCTGATCCGCTACCTTATCCGGATGTCCTTCACTAACCGATTCCGATGTAAATAAATACGCCATTATAATATAAATATTTAGTTGTACGAAGGATTTGACGGGATAAAAAGTAGTGCACATTCCCAAAGGAAGACTCCAAATATAATTTTGGAATAAACTGCTTTAGCATTTTTAGCTGAAACTATTTCAGCTTCTCATTTTACTGAGTATTCGTTGCTGAATCACATTCAACGTTTGAGGTTGCAATCAGTCAAATCCTTCCTCATTATTAAGTGTCAAAAGTATAAAAATAGTTAGGTTCTAAAAATTATTCCCGTTCATTTTATATTGTTTAACGACATACAACCCAAGCTTCACTAAATAATTGTATTTCCTCCGTTATTTTTTCACAGACCTAAATTCCTTCGTATATTGCGCGGCACATCTTTCTTACAATACCTAACCATTAAACAGGACTCAAATGCACATTGCCGTTGCCGGAAATATAGGAGCAGGAAAAACTACCTTAACCAAATTATTGGCCAAACACTATAAATGGGAAGCGCATTTAGAAGAGGTGGTAGATAACCCCTACCTAGATGATTTTTACAATCAAATGGAACGTTGGAGTTTTAACCTACAAATTTATTTTTTAAATAGTAGGTACCGGCAAATATTACAGATACGAGAAAGTGGCAAAAGCGTTATCCAGGACCGCACCATTTACGAGGATGCACATATTTTTGCGCCGAATCTGCACGCCATGGGACTAATGACGAATAGGGATTTTAAAAATTATTCCAGTTTGTTCGAGTTAATGGAAAGTTTAGTGGAACCGCCAGAATTATTGATTTACCTAAGAAGCTCCATCCCTAATCTGGTTAAACAGATACATAAGCGTGGCAGAGATTATGAAAACACCATTTCAATAGATTATTTAAGTAGATTGAACGAACGTTACGAAGCTTGGGTACACGGTTACGAGAAGGGAAACCTACTAGTTATAGATGTGGATCAGCTTGATTTTGTGGACAATCCAGAAGATTTGGGTAACGTTATCAATAAAATAGATGCGGAGATACACGGATTGTTCTAGAAAAGCGAGTGATTAAATATACCCTTCCTCTTTTGCGTGCGCTATTGCTTCTTTAGTTTCTCGCACCAATAAAAACGGAATTTGGTCAAATCCTTGGAATAATTCGCTAACTCCTCTGTTTCTTTTAACGTCATTTACGCTTCTTAAATAAATAGCCTTAATTTGTTTTGGATATTCCATGGCAATAGCCTTATAAATAAGGCCATCCATTTCACCACTGTCCCCAATTAGGATAAAGCACAACTTAGGATACGTTTTTAATATATTCACAATCTCACGTTGCTTCTGTGGGACATGTTTTTTTCTATTTTTTACCGTAAAACTGGAAATACTCCGCAACAATATAGGTCCTTTCGGGAAATTATTTGTTTCAAGAAATAGTTCCAAATACCGATAAAGATTCCATGGACTATGGCTCACATAAAAAATAGGATTTGCACTATTACCGGACACACCTCTATGTAATTTATGATAAAAATCTGCCGTACCTGCCAAAGCGTCGCGACTAACGGCCCGTTTAAATATCGTATTTACTAGGACGCGCCATTTTAAGGAAGATACTACACCCGTGTGCAGTATTGTGTCGTCTATATCGCTTATGACGCCATAATCTGCATTATTGCCAGGAATAAGCATTTCACCTTTAAAACAATTGTTAGCATTAATACTACCGATGAGATTATCAGCTTCAAAAGAAACCTCAACAGGCAACCAACCATCGGCATCGGTGTATTTAGAAAGATGTTTTTCAGCTTTGGTCACCAAATAATAACCATTGTTATCTGTCCGCGTTTCTAGTGTAATCAGCTCCCCTGTCTTAATGTGAATCCGGGCCTTTTTTATTTCATCGGTCTCAAATCGCTTCCATGTATTTAACAACAGTGCAAAAATTCCTTTCTTCTCCAAATCAATACGTTCGTCCTCTAGTGCCCGTCCTCTCAGATGTAGTTTGTCGCTAGTTCCATAGCCTCGAAAACAAATAATCTGCAGTTTATCTTTTTGAAATAATCCCATAAAATAAAAATAGCATGTGTTTAATTATTTTTTATCTCTTTTAAGTAATTAAATAAACCGAAAAATAAAATGCCTTGGCCTACAATGGGTATCACTCACCCAAAACCCCCGTTCACTCATTTGCCATGTTATTGCGATATGATAATAGGTAGTTTGAAGTCCAATTAAATAGTTAAACCAGTTCGCCTCCGTGCAACATAACATCGTAATTCTATGAAACTTAAAAAAAACCTAAACAAAGATATCAACAAAAAAAGCGGTGTATATTTCGCTATCGGATTACTTACCGTGTTGCTTCTATCCTATGTGGCCTTGGAATGGAAAACCTACAAAAAACCAAATAACTACGCGCATGAACCAAGCACACCTGATGAGTTAATAGCAGAGGAACATATGGAAAAATTCGTTATGGAAAAACCAAAAATAAAACAAGTATTGCCTCCTGAGATTAAAATAGAAGACGATGATATTGAGATTGATGAAACTCCAATCCAATCTACAGAAGCGGACACGGAAACCGAAGTACTAGCTGCCGATGATATTGAAGTAATCGAAACAGAAATTGAACCCGACGTTACTTGGGTGACTATAGAAGAAGTACCGGTTTTCCCTGGTTGTGAAAATGAAACCGATAAGCGAACTTGCTTTGCAAAAATGATACAGCAGCATATTGGTAAAGTATTCCGTTATCCAGAACAAGAGCGAGAACTAGGCATTCAAGGACGAGTAAACGTCTTGTTCGATATAAAGAAGGATGGTACTATTGGAAACATACGCATGAGAGGACCAAACAACAACCTTGAAAATGAGGCGGCACGCATTATCGGGAAACTACCTAAAATGACACCTGGAAAACAACGTGATCAAAACGTGAAAGTATCATTTGCCATTCCAATCACATTCAAATTGCAGTAATGATGGCCAGCGTAATGAACAATCATGTACTAATTCTACACTTTTTAATTGTGCTCCGGATACCATTACTAGCGACCAATTAAGAAGTTAGCTCAATTGATATTTCAACTGCCCGCTCTATGACACCAGAGCCAATAGAAAACATACCTATTTGTTCTGATAAAAAACATCAAAAAAGCCCTCCATGCAATACATGAAGGGCTTTTATAAAACAAACACTAGACTTTACCTTAGTTCCGTTTTTCTTCTTTAGCAAGGTTTTCAATTTGAATCTCAACGTCTTTAGCATTAGTATTAAACGCGGCAATCTTAGCTTTAACTTCTTCTTCGGTCCCTTCAAAAATTTGTTCTGAAACAGCTGTTTCACCATTTTCAACAACCGTGGTAGTAACGATTGCCGTTGAAGTCCCATCCTCATTATTGCTCATGTTTACTTCAACACTTCGTTCTATTTGGGCAGAAACAACCTCGGTCGTATCTTTAGATTCATTATAAGCCGTCATGGTATCACTACTCATTGCTATACTTGGGGCAATAACCAAGGCAACTACCGACATCAATTTCAATAAGATATTTAATGAAGGTCCTGATGTATCCTTAAAAGGATCCCCTACAGTATCCCCAACTACCGCAGCTTTATGCGCATCAGTTCCTTTACGTCCATCGGACTCGATCATCTTCTTGGCGTTATCCCAAGCACCACCTGCGTTGGATTGGAAAATAGCCATGAGTACTCCGGCAGAAGTTACACCAGCCAATAATCCACCAAGCATTTCAGCTCCACCTATGAAGCCAACAGCAACAGGAACAACGATAGCCAAAAGACCAGGTAAAACCATTTCCCGAATAGATGCTTTCGTAGAAATATCTACACACTTATCATATTCGGCATACCCATCAGCAGCATCAAATATTTCTCTTTGTGCGGGGGTAGCTTTTGACATATCCGAATCTACCGCTCTCATTACTTCCAACGCCGCCTTCAGTTGTGGAATATCCCTAAACTGACGACGCACCTCTTCGATCATGGCCATGGCAGCACGTCCCACCGCATTCATAGACAAAGCGGAGAACACAAATGGAAGCATTGCTCCAACTAGTAGACCCGCCATAATCTTAGGTTGTGACACATCAATAGAACTTACATTTGCTACTTTCATAAAAGCCGAAAACAAAGCCAATGCCGTCAATGCTGCGGAAGCAATGGCAAAACCTTTACCTATTGCAGCAGTAGTATTACCTACAGCATCTAATTTATCTGTACGCTCTCGCACTTCCGGTTCACACTCCGCCATTTCAGCAATACCACCGGCATTATCCGAAATAGGTCCGTAAGCGTCAACCGCTAATTGAATTCCAGTGTTCGCCAACATACCTACCGCAGCAATGGCGATTCCGTATAAACCGGCAAAATGATGAGAAATTATTATTGCAGCCGCTATTAATAAAATAGGAATCATGGTAGACATCATACCTACGCCCAAACCAGCAATTATATTCGTTGCTGCACCAGTTTCCGATTGTTGCACAATCGAGTTTACCGGCTTAGTACCAGTACCCGTGTAGTACTCTGTAATTTTTCCAACACCTAAACCAGCAACAAGACCAGCGAGTGTTGCATAAAAAATACCCATTGCACCCATTGGCAGACCATCTATAGATTCTGGAATTAATGCAGTAATTATAAAGTAAGAAGCAATAACCATTAAACCTGCAGAGCCAAACTCACCAATATTCAAGGCTGTTTGTGGATTTCCGCCATCTTTTACTTTTACAAAGAAGGTTCCAATGATAGACATTATAATACCTACCGCAGCAAGAACCAAAGGAAGGTATACCGCTCCTAATCCAGCAAAATCTGGTGTAATAATAAATGCTCCCAACACCATGGTACCAATAATTGAACCTACATAAGACTCAAATAAATCTGCCCCCATACCGGCAACATCTCCAACATTATCACCTACGTTATCTGCTATTGTAGCAGGATTCAATGGGTGATCTTCTGGAATACCCGCTTCTACTTTACCTACTAAATCGGCACCGACATCGGCAGCCTTAGTATAAATACCACCACCAACTCTAGCAAAAAGTGCTATTGAAGATGCTCCTAAAGAGAACCCAGAAAGAACGTTTAACACTAAGCTTAGATTTTCTGCACCTGGCCATATAGATTGGTAGACCATGAACAAGACACTAAGTCCCAACACTCCTAAACCTACAACGCCCAATCCCATAACGGCCCCACCTGCAAAAGCTACTTCTAAAGCTTTTCCTAAAGAAGTTTTAGCTGCCTGAGTAGTTCTAACATTTGCTTTTGTAGCCACTTTCATACCTATAAAACCCGCTAAAGCAGAACAAATAGCTCCTACAATAAAGGAAACTGCCACCATGCCATGAGAGCCTACTTCATTACTTCCTTTAAAGAAAAGAAGAATCGCAACAGCTATAACAAAGATTGATAATATTTTATATTCAGCCTTTAAGAAAGACATTGCACCATCCGCAATATTCTTGGCTATTCGGGCCATTTTAGCGTCCCCTACTTCTTGCTTGGAAACCCACATGTTTTTCACAAACACAAAAAGCAGCGCTACGACTCCAAATACAGGTAATAATTGAATTACTAATTCCATTTTGTTTAGTTGTTTTTAGTTTTTTTTTAACGGGTGCTAAAGTAGTAAAATAGAATAGAATAAAAAAAGCCGCCTTTACATTAATACTATATTAATAGAGGCGGCTTTAAACTAAGAATCTGTATTTTAAATAGTGAAGGTACGCTTCTTTTTATGTTCGCTATCCTCGTAACGCTGAACACACTCGTGGTAGATTCTTATGGCGTCATCAACATTGCCCCAACCACCAACATCAACTTTCTTTTTTTCCAAGTCTTTATATACTTGAAAGAAGTGCTCAATTTCTTTTTTTCTATGTGGGTTTATATCATCTAAATCATTCTTCTGATTCCAAATAGGGTCGGAAACTGGAACGCAAATTATTTTTTCATCAGGCCCCTTTTCGTCCTCCATGTAAAAAACCCCTATTGGCTTTACCTCAACAACAACCATAGGGTATGTTGGTTCCGTACACAATATCAAAACATCCAAAGGATCTTTGTCCAAAGCCAAAGTCTCCGGGATAAAACCATAATCACCAGGATACATCATAGAAGAAAACAAAGTCCTATCAAACCTAATCTTATTCAGGGCGAAATCGTATTCGTACTTATTTCTACTTCCCTTTGGGATTTCAATCAATACATCAAACGTCACCTCGTTTTTTTCACTCATATCTTAACTATTTATTTAATCTTAACTAAAAATTTAACGGCTTTTAGCGTTCTAAATTGTTTCATTAACCAGAAGTTTAAAAGCTAAACCCAAAAGTACCTGTAACCCCAAAAGCCCGTGCATCAGGATTGTCCAAATAATTACCTCTAAAATTAAAATCAATCCTAAAAATTTTAAAGATATTACCCACACCTACGGAATACTCATAATAAATTCGTTCAGACGGTGCCCGTAAAGGCGTATTGATAGTCGCAGGCGAACTCAAAATTCTATTGGCATAGGACAACTCTCCCCATACACCCCTAAGTCCAACTATTTCCCTAAGGTTTAAGGCTCGCAAAAACGGAATCCTTGAAAACAGTCTTCCATTAAAATTATGTTCTAAATGCATCGAAGCATATGTATCCGTAACGAATTCATAAAAATCCAAATTTGGAAAAGTTCCGTAATTGGTAAAAAATGTTTGATTCCCAGGCACAACGCTTAATAACCCCAAGGGTACTTCTCCAAAAGTCTTTCCAAGCTCTACCGTGCTTCTTAACCTTCCAAATGCCCCAAGTTGCCAAGGTCTCGTATACGAAAACTGAAGTTTGGTGTAATTAAAGTCGCTATCCAAAAAACCATTAGTACCTTTTGTAAGGTTTAGCAACAATGTGCTGTACCGGTCTGTAATCTCCCTACGCTCCACACCATAACCAATAGACTGCTTTCCCGGGGTATAAATTAGTATGGTATTAAAATCTAACTGTCTTACTTTGGAGGAAATGCCTGTGGGAGATTCCGGATCCACATAATCAAGGCTAAAATCATTGGGCAACGCGGAACTCAAGGTTCTAAAGGTACTACCTACTTGTATTCTGAAATTTGTAATGGGCTCAATTTCAACATTGAACGCACTTAGATTAATGTTGGTTAATCTATTATTTTGGCCAACGGTCAACAAAGCCGAAGATGCAATGCTTCTTCCCAAAACATCATTGGTAGCCGTTAGGCTCACGCCCATTTGCTCAATATCCCTTCTAAAACCTCCGGAAACAATAAGCCTACTTGCCCCATCCAACAGAAACTTTCCAGAAATACCATGCTTTACTTTTTTATCCGTAAATCCATAGGCGGCATAACCCTCGATACGCCATGGGTCGTTTTGTCCAATGTAAGTCCTTGCCCCTAGACGAAGCCTGGGACCTTCGGCCTCATTAAAGCCCACTAGGTCATATACATTACCAATATCTAGGTTCCATTTGTCTATTTCAACATACCCAGATCCCAAAATACTTACGAGATTATAATAAGACTTGAATTTCGGTACCGTTTTTAAGGTATCCAAAAGCGTATAAATACCAGACTCGTCCTTGTTCAACTCTTCCAGCCGGTTCTTCTGCCAGAAGGCATCATCGGTAATCATCGCATCCGGATTTATAACATTTTTGGATTTCCTATAAAACTCTTTTGGTATGATTTTATTGAATTCATAGTTGTCATAAACGGTAGTACGTTTTCCGTACAAACCTCGCGACTCTTCCTTCTTTTGAAAACTAAAGTCACTCAACATATAGTCCCGTTTCAATAGAAATACAGAATCGTTAACAACATCAAAATCCTGTTCAATGTAAATTTCCTTTACCCAATTAATATTGGCACTTTTTGTCACTTGCAAATTAATGTTCTTAATGGCCCAAGTAGAATCATTGACCCAAAAATCACCCTTAAACGTAAGCTCGTTTTTTCTTCGCGGATAATAGACGATATTATAACACCATTTATTGTCAATATATGCACTATCTCGCAAGGCATAATTATAGGTGTCTACACCGGTTCTGGATAAGGGGCTTGTAAAACTTTTAGAGAAAAATTTAAGATAGTTATCATAAATGTCATAGCTCTGGTATAGATCTTTTACAAAGGCGATAATGGCCTGGTTATTTTCAAAACCCGAATTTTTATTTCCAAGAACTTCCTCTTTCTCTTCTTTTAATAGGTTATCACCTTTTATTTTGGAAAAAGTTTCATTTAAAAATATAGGTAAATAGGTCTTGCCTGTTATGCGTGATGTATCCAAGTCTTGAAAAACAAATTCCAATCCTCTAAAGACCTTGCTTTTAATTAAGGCGCTATCGATGGTATTCAAATCGAACTCTACCTTTTCATACTTATCAAAAGCATATTGATTGAATTGCCGAACCCCATTCTGCCGCTTTTTAGCCCATATTTTCTTAAGAATTTCTACCGCAGGGTTATTCTTTTTGGATTGGGTGCCTGAAATCAAGATTACTTCATTTAATTGTTCGGTCGCTTCTACCAAGGTTATCATCATGTCATAGTTGACCTTATTCTCCAATACAATCTCTTGATTTTCAAATCCGATAAACGAAACCAACAATATGTCATGCACATCATCAGATTCCATGTAAAATCTTCCGTTATCATTGGTAATGGTACCCTCTGTAGAATTTTTAAAAAGTATATTGGCAAAGGCTACAGGGTCTCCTGTCTCATCTACAACTATACCGCCCACCTTAGTCTGGGCGCTAACCCAAACCGAGCAGAAAAACAAAAAAAGAATATAGATGTGTCTCATTACTTAAGTTATCCGGGAACCTTGGAACAAATAGCATTCCAAACAAAAAAAGCTTCCTCGACCTTTGGTCGACGAAGCTAAGATACTTTACAAAAATAAAATCTTATTTGTACATTACTTTTTTAACCGCCTTCACTACATCCCCATGATTGGGCAACCACTCTTCCAATAACACGGGAGAATAAGGTGCTGGAGTGTCGGCCGTATTTATTTTGACTATCGGAGCGTCCAAATAATCAAATGCGTGTGCCTGTACATGGTAGGTAATTTCGGTAGCTACGTTACCAAATGGCCAAGCCTCTTCCAAAATCACTAAACGATTCGTCTTTTTTACCGATTTGAGTACGGCTTCATAATCCAAAGGCTTAATAGTCCGTAAATCAATAATCTCACAGCTAATACCTTCTTTTTCTAACTCATCGGCAGCTTTATCTGCATCCTTGATAATTTTTCCAAAGGATACGATAGTAACATCTGAACCTTCCCTTCGGATATCGGCAACACCTATGGGTATTGTGTACTCTCCTTCAGGAACTTCACCCTTATCTCCGTACATCTGTTCAGACTCCATAAAAATAACTGGATCATCGTCACGGATGGCGGCTTTCAATAATCCTTTAGCATCGGCAGGATTGGAAGGCACAATAACCTTTAACCCAGGACAATTGGCATACCAGCTTTCGAATGCCTGAGAGTGTGTAGCTCCCAGCTGGCCTGCAGAGGCGGTAGGACCCCTAAACACTATGGGACAAGGAAACTGTCCGCCTGACATCTGACGTATCTTAGCGGCATTGTTCACAATTTGATCTATACCTACCATGGCAAAGTTAAAGGTCATAAACTCAATGATAGGTCTATTACCTGTCATTGTAGAGCCCACGCCTATTCCTGCAAAACCTAGTTCCGATATTGGCGTATCTATAACGCGCTTTGCTCCAAATTCGTCCAACATTCCCTTTGAGGCCTTGTAAGCTCCATTATATTCTGCAACTTCCTCGCCCATGAGGTAAATGGACTCATCTCTGCGCATTTCCTCGGACATTGCCTCGGCAATAGCTTCTCTAAACTGTAAGGTTTTCATTTGCTTAAATTTTAAACGCTTTAAGGTTCCCCTTAAAAGGAGACAAAAATAGCAAATAATATATCAAACTATCACTCGAGGGAATCAAAAAAACTTATAAAATTTACTATGCATGCATAGTAAATTTGAAAATTAATGGTTATCTTCGTGCTTCTGATTTTAAATGTATTTTACAAATGAAAATATTAGTCTGTATAAGTAATGTCCCCGACACTACATCAAAAATAAACTTCACCGACGGTGGTACAAAATTCGACACCAACGGCGTTCAATTTGTTATAAATCCAAACGACGAATTTGGATTAACGAGGGCCATGTGGTTTAAGGAAAAACAAGGTGCTTCGGTTCATGTGGCAACGGTTGGAGGCCCAAGCGTGGAACCTACGATGAGAAAAGCACTTGCGATTGGTGCGGATGAGGCCATCAGAATAAATACAGAACCGGTTGATGGATTTTTTGTGGCACAACAACTTGCGGAAGTAATTAAAAGCGGCGGTTATGATTTGGTGATTTGTGGCAGGGAATCTATAGACTATAATGGAGGTATGGTTCCAGGGATGATTGCTACTTTCCTAGACATGAGCTTCGTAAATACCTGTGTAAGCTTAGAAATAGAAGGTACTACAGCAACAGCTATACGCGAAATAGATGGCGGAAAAGAAACTCTTAGTACTACCCTGCCCTTGGTTATAGGCGGTCAAAAAGGACTTGTTGAGGAAAGCGATTTACGTATCCCGAACATGCGCGGCATCATGCAAGCGCGCCAGAAAAAGTTAAGTGTTGTAGAGCCTGTCTCCACAACAAAAACAACAGAAGATGTATCTTTTGACAAACCAGCACCCAAAGGAGCGGTAAAACTTGTAGATACCGTAGACGAATTGGTTAATCTGCTTCATAACGAAGCAAAAGCAATTTAATCGAACATCGATTTTAGATTCACCCTAAAAAATTAAAAAACATGTCAGTATTAGTATATACAGAATCCGAAAACGGAAAATTTAAAAAAAGTGCTTTTGAAGTAGCTTCCTACGCAACCGAAGTTGCCAAGCAGTTGGGAACTACCGCAACTGCAGTTTCTTTTAATGCAACCGAAAATGAAGTATTGGGAGATTATGGAATTGCCAAAGTACTGCATATAGCAGACGATTCCCTAAAAACATTTAATGCAAAAGCATATGCCCAAGCGATGACGCAGGCAGCCAAACAGGAATCGGCAACTACGGTAATCGTAAGCTCTAGCGCAGACACAAAGTATATGGCGCCGTTATTGGCAGCATTATTAAACGCGGGATACGTACCTAATGTGGTTGCAGCTCCTGAATCTACGGCACCTTTTACTGTGAAACGTACTGCTTTTAGTAACAAAGGATTTGCACACACCCAAATACATACAGACCATAAAGTGATTGGCGTATCCAACAACGCATTTGGCGTAATTGAAAATAAAACAACTATCGTTGTGGAAGACTTTTCCGTTACTACGGACGATGCTACCTTCGCAACAAAATCGGTAGAAATCGATAAGGTGATCGGCAAGGCCACCATTGCCGATGCAGATATCGTGGTCTCAGCAGGAAGGGGACTTAAGGGTCCTGAAAACTGGGGAATGATAGAAGAGTTGGCCGACGTTCTTGGTGCAGCTACAGCTTGCTCAAAACCGGTTTCGGATTTAGGTTGGAGACCTCATGGAGAACATGTTGGACAAACCGGCAAACCTGTAGCAAGTAATTTATACATCGCCATTGGAATTTCCGGAGCCATTCAGCATTTGGCAGGTGTGAGTTCTTCAAAAACAAAAGTGGTTATCAATACAGACCCGGAAGCACCGTTTTTTAAGGCGGCTGATTATGGAATCGTAGGCGATGCATTTGAAGTAGTACCGCAATTGATAGAAAAATTAAAGGATTTTAAAGCCCAAAACGCTTAATTTTTGTTAATTTGTGCCCGCAAAGGGCTGTTCAAATAGTTGGCGACCCAAGTATCTGAACAGCCTTTTTTTTTATTAAAAAAATTATGAGTCTAGTCCGTTTAAAAATAAAAGGGATTTCATATAGCCAAACACAAAATGGCGCTTATGCCCTTATATTGAATGAAGTTGAAGGAGATCGTAAATTACCTATTGTAATCGGTGCTTTTGAGGCGCAATCTATTGCCATTGCCTTAGAGAAAGAAATAAAACCACCACGACCCTTGACTCATGATCTTTTTAAAAACTTCTCGGATCGTTTTGATATTGTTATCAAGCAAGTAATCATCCACAAACTGGTAGATGGCGTTTTTTATTCCAGTATCATTTGCGAGCGCGATGGCATAGAGGAAATTATTGACGCACGTACAAGTGACGCTATTGCGCTAGCTTTGCGGTTTAACGCACCCATATTTACCTATAAGAACATATTGGACAAAGCAGGTATTTTTCTAAAGTTCTCGTCAAAAGAGAAAGAGTCCGATGAAACTAGCGGAGATAGTATCATGGTAGACGAAATCCTTCAAGAAGGAGAAACAGTCCACATACAATCAGGAGCCTCCGACGGCTATACCGAGCTTTCTATTGACGAACTGGAGAAAGAACTGACAAAAGCAGTTGCAAACGAAGATTACGAAAAGGCAGCCAAACTAAGGGACGAAATATCCAAGCGGAATTAAAATTAAATCCCTTCACATGAAGAAAAGTACCTGGTTACTGTATCTTTTTATATTTTTTTCCTTTACACTTATAGCACAAACTCCAGGTTTTAACGAGACTGCCGAAACCGTTTTGGACACAACGACCATCAACGACGTATCCGCAAACAATACGGATGTAATACCGAATGAAGGATTTTCCGTTAACAGCCTTTGGCGTGGTATACTCGGAATGATATCACTCCTAATCTTGGCTTTTCTGTTCAGTTCAAATCGTAAGGCGATCAACTGGAGAACAGTTGGCGTGGGCCTTTCCCTACAGCTTATTATCGCTATTGGTGTATTAAAAGTCCCGTTTATTCAATTGATTTTTGAGCAAATAGGAAAAATTTTTGTGAGTATTTTAGAATTTACAAGAGCAGGAAGTAAGTTTTTGTTCGAAGGACTTGTGGTTGACACCGGTACTTTTGGTTATATTTTTGCCTTTCAGGTTTTGCCCACCATTATTTTCTTTTCAGCACTTACCTCCTTATTATTTTATTTGGGCGTGATACAGAAAGTAGTAAAAGCATTAGCTTGGCTATTGTCCAAAAGTTTGGGTATTTCGGGAGCAAAAAGTTTAAGCGTTGCCGGAAACATATTTTTAGGTCAGACCGAAGCCCCATTGTTAATAAAGGCCTATTTAGAAAAGATGACCAAATCTGAAATTCTTCTCGTAATGGTCGGTGGCATGGCAACGGTCGCTGGAGCTGTTCTGGCAGCATATATCGGGTTTCTAGGAGGAGAGGACGAAGCGCTCCAGCTCCTTTTCGCCAAGCACCTTTTAGCAGCTTCGGTGATGGCAGCTCCAGGAGCAATTGTCATCTCTAAGATGTTATATCCACAAACGGAAGCCGTAAATACAGACGTAAGTGTTTCCTCAGAAAAAATAGGCTCTAATATTCTGGATGCCATTGCCAATGGTACGACAGAAGGCTTAAAACTTGCCGTTAATGTTGGCGCCATGCTATTGGTCTTTGTCGCCATTATTGCGATGATCAACGGTATATTGGAATGGACTGGAGACTTAACCAACCTCAACGAATGGATTGCCGAAAACACATCGTATCAACGGTTTTCATTGGAAGCGATTTTGGGGACTGTCTTTGCGCCCCTCATGTGGCTAATCGGCGTAGCCAAAGAAGACGTAATGCTTATGGGACAGCTACTGGGCATAAAATTAGCTGCAAGTGAATTTGTAGGGTACATCCAACTGGCGGAATTAAAGGATATGGCTAGTTTACCACATTTAAAATATAACAAGTCCATTATCATGGCAACCTATATGCTTTGTGGCTTTGCCAACTTTGCATCCATAGGCATTCAGATTGGCGGAATTGGTTCTTTAGCACCAGGGCAACGAAAAACCCTATCCGAATTTGGCATGAAAGCCGTTTTAGGAGGTTCGTTGGCCTCTTTATTGTCTGCCACTATAGCTGGGATGATTTTGGGCTAATTATTAGTTATATAGGTATTATTTTATTGTTTGTCGTCGAATGGAAACGTTAAACTAATAATCAATCCTTTAAACGGTGTTTTATTAACTCCCATTTTAAAATACCTATTTTACAATTTCCCCATTTCAATTTCTAAAAAGAGCCTTTATATAGCTCACTCAACTCAAACCAGATATGAAAATCCGGCACTTCCTATGTTTCTTTTACAGCTCGTTTTTGTTTGGACAGAATATTGGGGATTTTCAATCTGTAATACCAACCAGCAGAACGACTGAATTTACGATTCCGGACTCACATACGTTTCAAAAAATAATATCCCATGGCGACCCATTGACCGAGGGCGGTTTTCTAATGGGCAATAACGATTTTACAGGATACGTACCCATAAATGGAAGCAGCACAAATGGGTATCTTAGTATTAACGCCGAAACACTGCCTGGAGGAGTTTCGGTATTGGATATTAACTACAATAGCAACACAAAATTATGGGTCACTACCCTATCCAAAGCGGTAGATTTTAACGCTTTTGGAGGCACGGCTGCGAACTGCTCGGGAACAGTAACACCATGGAATACCATTATTAGTTGTGAAGAGTATACCTCAAAAGATTTACTTGCCAGCAATAGTGTAACGGAACTAGATCGCAATAATGATGGTTATGACGATTTAGGGTGGGCAGTTGAAATAGATCCCGTAACAAAAACAGTCATTGATAAGCGCTGGGCAATGGGGAATTTCAAACATGAAAATGCAGCCATACATCCAAATCATAGAACCGTTTACCAAGGGACAGACAACTATACAGGCTTTGGATATTTATATAAGTTTGTGGCAGACGTAGCACAAGACCTTAGCGGTGGGAAACTCTTTGTGTACACAGGTCCAAAAAATGGTAATGGCAATTGGGTTCTTTTGAATAACACCACAAAAGAAGAAAGAAATTCCACCAAAGCTCAAAGCACCGCTGTAGGTGCTACGGATTTTATTGGTATTGAAGATGTTGAAATCGGTCCAGATGGAGACATCTATTTTGCAGTTAAGAGCGAAGACCGAGTGTACAGGTTTCAAGATTCCGACCCTATAACAGGCACTTCTGTTATGAATATGGAAACTTTTGTTGGCAACACAAGCTATCCCATTACGCATGAAAACGGGAGTACAAATCTAAATTGGGGCTATGGCAATGACAATTTAGCTTTTGATTTAGACGGAAACCTTTGGGTTTTACAGGATGGTGATGAACATTATATTTGGGTAGTTAAAAATGGACACTCCCAAGTGAACCCTAAGGTAGAATTATTTGGTATTGTTCCTGATGGGGCAGAACCAACTGGAATCACATTTTCTCCGGACAATCGATTTCTTTTCATGTCGATTCAACACCCGAATAGCGCAAATGGAGCTACAACCCAGACCGATGCCGCAGGGATTGAAGTTGGGTTTGGAAAATCGACCACAATTGTCATTGCATTAAAAGAAAATCTAGGAGCAAGTTCTGAGCAAGTCTGGTACTTGGATGCCGATGGGGACGGATACGCCATTTCTCCTACGGTTACTAGTATAAGTAGTCCAGGACCAGGATACACAACGACCGTCCTTCCTTTAACAGACTGTGACGATACCGATGCCGATGTTTTCCAAGTCTCCACATGGTACCTGGATGCCGACGGGGACGGCTATGCCGTATTGCCCACGGTGGAAAGCTGTAACAGTCCGGGAACCGGATATACCGATACAGCAATACCAACGACCGATTGTGACGATACAAATGCCGAGGTCTTCCAAGTCTCCACATGGTACCTGGATGCCGACGGGGACGGCTATGCCGTATTGCCCACGGTGGAAAGCTGTACCAGTCCGGGAACCGGATATACCGATACAGCAATACCAACGACCGATTGTGACGATACAGATGCCGAGGTCTTCCAAGTCTCCACATGGTACCTGGATGCCGACGGGGACGGCTATGCCGCATTGCCCACGGTGGAAAGCTGTACCAGTCCCGGAACCGGATATACCGATACAACATTACCAACGACCGATTGTGACGATACCGATGCCGATATTTTCCAAGTCTCCACATGGTACCTGGATGCCGACGGGGACGGCTATGCCGTATTGCCCACGGTGGAAAGCTGTAACAGTCCGGGAACCGGATATACCGATACAGCAATACCAACGACCGATTGTGACGATACAGATGCCGAGGTCTTCCAAGTCTCCACATGGTACCTGGATGCCGACGGGGACGGCTATGCCGTATTGCCCACGGTGGAAAGCTGTAACAGCCCCGGAACCGGATATAACAATACAGCAATACCAACGACCGATTGTGACGATACCGATGCCGAAGTTTTCGAAGTCTCCACTTGGTACCTGGATGGCGACGGGGACGGCTATGCCATATTGCCCACGGTGGAAAGCTGTACCAGTCCCGGAACCGGATATACCAATACAGCATTACCAACGACCGATTGTGACGATACAGATGCCGAAGTTTTCCAAGTCTCCACATGGTACCTGGATGCCGACGGGGACGGCTATGCCGTATTGCCCACGGTGGAAAGCTGTAACAGCCCCGGAACCGGATATAACAATACAGCAATACCAACGACCGATTGTGACGATACAGATGCAGAATTAAATCCTGAAACACTTTGGTATCTGGATGCAAATAATGACGGGACCGCAGATAACATGGAATTTATTGTTTCATGTGAGCAACCGGGAGTTGGTTATACTTTGGCACAGTTGACTCCTTTTTCCAATGACATTAAAATTACACTATATCCTAATCCTACAAGTAAAAGCCTAGCTATAGATTTAGGCAAGCTGCTGAACCAAGTAGATATTAGCCTGGTAAATTCTTCTGGACAGTTACTTAGGAACATGTTTTATACGAATAGTCGTATTATCGATATTGACGTTTCAACCTTTGCCACCGGTTTATATTATGTAGCAATCAGTAGTGAAGGAAAAATCATAGGCTATCAAAAAATCAGCAAAAATTAATAAAAAACATTGGTTAATAAATTTTGATAACCGTTTGACAATTCCGAGCCTATAGTCCCTCTAAAATTCTATTTTTACAGCAACGAAATAGAAATCCTAACATTGATTTGGAGCATTAGCTTTTATGCTTTTCATTAACTATAGGCCAACTTATATACATGAAACAGTACCACGATTTATTACAACATGTTTTAACAGAGGGAAATCAAAAAGGAGACAGAACGGGTACTGGTACCAAAAGTGTTTTTGGATACCAGATGCGATTTGATCTCAGTAAAGGTTTTCCTATGGTCACCACCAAAAAATTACATTTAAAATCCATCGTTTATGAACTACTGTGGTTCTTAAAAGGAGATACAAATATTAAATACCTTAAAGAAAATGGTGTGCGCATCTGGAATGATTGGGCTGATGAAAACGGAGACCTAGGTCCTGTATACGGAAAGCAATGGCGCAATTGGAACGATGACGAGATAGACCAGATTAAAGAAGTGGTACATTCCTTAAAAACCAACCCAAATAGCAGAAGGATGCTGGTCTCGGCCTGGAACCCCAGTGTTTTGCCGGATACCTCAAAATCCTTTGCAGAAAATGTAGCGAATAACAAAGCGGCATTACCGCCATGCCATGCATTTTTTCAGTTTTATGTCGCGGATGGCAAATTGAGTTGTCAACTATACCAACGAAGCGCGGACATCTTTTTAGGCGTTCCCTTTAATATAGCATCCTATGCATTATTTACGATGATGATGGCCCAGGTATGTGGTTATAAGCCAGGAGACTTTATTCACACGTTTGGAGACGCGCATATCTACGACAACCACATGGAACAAGTAGAATTACAGCTATCACGAGAGTTGAGGCCCTTACCAAAAATGAGTATCAACCCGGATGTAAAGGATATTTTTGATTTCAAATTTGAAGATTTTACGCTAACGGATTATAATCCGCATCCACATATTAAAGGTGCTGTAGCGGTTTAAAGGTTCTTAAATACCTCCCTTCAATTTGATCCGAAAAATAAAAGCCCAAACTTGCGTTTGGGCTTTTTCGTGGTAAAACTAAACATTAAACTAAATTCTTCCTCATAGCAATTTTTAGTCGCCAAGTCTAGTTACCATGATAAAATTTGAGAGGTCAAAGAATCCGTCCAAATCACTTGCATTTTGTCCGGCGACCAAGCCCGTTAATCCATCCTCATAGGTTAAGTGCCAAATGTAACAAACCCCGATACCGGCTCCGTCAAAATCCACTCCCTCAACGGCCTCCAATGTAGGTGGAAGTCCTAATATATTGCCTGCATCATCGGTAATTACATAGGTCTGATTCGTACCATTTAAATTAGACGCATCCAACATGATGCCATTGACCATATCTGGTGTGCCATCCATTGTAAACGTATAAGGCCCGCCGGATAAAGTTCCAGCCTCCAACGGATTTCTGGTTACCGTAATTGGATTGGACAAACCATAAAACCCTTCAAAATCCGCTACATTGTTCCCGGCTGCCAGGCCTGTCAATCCTTCTTCATAGGTCAAGTGCCATATCAAACAAACACCTGCTCCTGCTCCGTCAAAATCTACGCTTTCAACATTTGAAAGCATCGGAGGAAGACCAAGGATATTGTTTTGATCATCCGTAATAACCCATGTTTGTGTTGTACCTGTTAAACTTGTATCGTCCAAAGAAATTCCGCTTACCATATCTGGCATACCGTCCACGATAAATTCATAAGGTCCACCCGAAATCACACCTGCGTTCAAGCCATTTCTAGTAACCGTAATGGAATTGGACAAGGCAAAAAATCCATCTAAATTTCCGGCATTACCACCTGCCTCTAATCCTACTATTCCCTCTTCATAAGTGATATGCCATATTAAACAAACACCAACCCCGGCACCATCAAAATCTACGCCTTGCGCAGCGGCTAATGTTGGCGGTAAACCTAAAATGTTCAAATCTGCATCGGTAATTACAAAACCAGTATTCGTTCCATTGACCATACTATTGTCCAAGGCCAAGTCTGTGGCCATGTCAGGAGTACCGTCTACCGTAAAATCGTATGGACCTCCAGACAAAACACCTCCGTTTAGACCATTTCGTTGTACCTCTATGAAATTGGATAGACTAAAGCTTCCCATTAGGTCATCCAAATTTCCACCAGCCTCCAAACCATCTAAACTTCCGCTGTAGGTAAGGTGATAAATGTAACAAGAACCAACTCCGGCACCGTCAAAATCTACTCCCTCAACCGCCATCAATGTGGGTGGTAGCCCCAAGATATTTTTAGAATCGTCCGTAATCACAAAAGTCTGTGTATCTCCGTTCAATGCCGAATCGTCCAAGGTAATGCCTGTTACCATATCAGGTTGGCCGTCTACTAAAAATTGAAAAGGACCGCCCGATAGCGCACCCGCATTTAAGCCATCCCGGACAACAACAATAAAGTTGGACAATGCAAAAACACCGGCTAAATTATCAAGGTTGGCTCCCTGCTCCAATCCCGCCAGACCTTCTTCATAGGTAATATGGTAAATATAGCAAGAACCGATACCGGCACCATCAAAATCAACACCTTCTACTGCCGATAATGTTGGAGGCAAGCCCAGTATATTTTTTTCGTCATCGGTAATTACATAGTTCTGAAAACTTCCTGTTAACGCCGAACCATCCAAGCTTATTCCACTGACCATATCTGGCTGACCATCCACGGCAAAGGAATAAGGGCCGCCGGAAAGCGTTCCGGCATTCAATACAAGTGGCGTTGCATCGGTGTCATCATCCGCGCAACCCCAGAAAATAGCTGTTGCAATAAACAACATCATAATCGTTTTTAAATTTTTCATTGTTCTAAGTATTTTGATTTGATACAAAGAAACCATGAGGCTGTAACAGAAGTATCACACAAAAATCATATTTCTTTACCGTCTGATTATCAGTGAATTATAAAATTAATTAGTTGGTCGATGTTAGAAATTCCTCCTTTTACGACTGAATGCTAACGGATTAGCGCCATTATCTAAACGGATCGTGAACTTTTCGTGATAGTTAACCCTTTATTTCGTACTATATGAGAACAGTATTAATAATTGAGGACGATGTAGAGATCGTTCATTTACTGGAAATACACCTAAAAGATCTAAATTGCGCAGTTCACGCTGCGAACCGTGGTGATGCTGGTTTAACGAAAGCCATTGAACTAATTCCCGACCTTATTATACTTGATATTATGTTACCAGGTATAGACGGTATCGCCGTTTGTCAAAAGATAAGGGCCCATAATATTAAGTCGCCCATCATTATGCTGACAGCAAAAGCAGAAGAAATCGATAAAGTACTAGGACTGGAAATCGGTGCCGATGATTACTTAACGAAACCCTTCAGCGTACGAGAATTCATAGCTAGGGTAAAAGCTGTTTTCCGACGGGAAGAAATGGTGACGACGAGCAAACAGACACTAGAGAATAAAAACGCCAGCCGATTCGGAAATTTGTCCATAGATATAGATATGCGTAAGGTTTTGGTAAACGGAACTAAGGTAGATCTCTCCCCAAAGGAATTTGAACTATTAGTTCTACTCTCCTCAAACCCGGGTAAGAGTTACGACCGTTCCAAATTATTAAATTTGATTTGGGGCTATGAGTTCAAAGGCTACGAACATACCGTAAATTCTCATATTAACAGGTTACGTGCAAAAATAGAACCCGATATGAGCCATCCTACCTATATTCTGACCACCTGGGGTGTTGGTTATAAATTCAATGAAGAACTATGAACACATCAATACTATCCAATAAACTAATTAAAAAATTGGTTTTCTCCTTTCTGGCCATTCTCGTTTTGGCGGGCTTAGGATATACTATAGCGACTATTTATTTATCCAACAATTATTTTTATGAGACCACACAAAGGTTACATGCCAATCTAGCCCAAGATTTAATAGACGAGAAGTTTGTAAACCAAAGCCCAATTGATAGTACTGGCGCCATTAACAAAGCATTGTTCGGTGATATAATGCACGATATGATGGCCGTGAACAGAGCGATTGAAGTATATCTTTTGGATTTAAACGGTAGCGTACAATATTCCGTTGTCTTAGACCATGATGCACCAGAAACGAATCAGAAAATCATAAATACCGAACCTATAGAACGTTTTATAGCGGCCAAAGGTAAGGGCTACTTTCTTGGCGATGATCCAAAGAATGTGGAAAACCAACAAGTTTTCTCCGTCGCCAAATTTCAAAAAGGCGAAGCAGCAGGATATATCTACATCATCTTGGCAGGTCAGGATTATTTGAATACTAGGGACCTGCTTTTTGGTAGCTATGCCCTAAAACTAGGATTAGGCACCTTATTGGTCACTTTAGTCTTTGCTGCTATTTTAGGCATACTGTCAGTCTGGTATCTGACCAAGAACTTAAGGGAATTAGTGTTTGCCGCAAAGCGATTTGAACAAGGCGATTTAAACTACCGAATCGAGAATGCTGAAAAAAGTGACTTAGCAGGCGTAACGACCACCTTCAACCAAATGGCAGATACCATATTGACCGATATGGAGAAAATCAAATCGTTGGAAAAACTGCGGCAGGAACTCATAGCCAATATTTCCCATGACCTTAGAACACCACTGGCCATTATTCAAGGGTATATAGAAACCCTACAAATGAAAGATAACGAATTGACCAGCAAACAAAGATCTGATTATTTAAAAACCATAAATTCCAGTGGGGAAAAGTTATCCAAACTAATCGCACAACTTTTCGAATATTCGAAGTTGGAAGCCAATCAAATTGAACCTCAAAAGGAACCCTTTCTCATAAGCGAACTTGCGAATGACGTACACAGAAATTATCAGGTACTCGCCAAACAAAAGAATATTTCTTTAAAGCTGGACATGCAGCAGGCCGCACCTTTGGTATTTGCAGATATTTCCCTAGTAGAACGAGCTGTTCAAAACCTTTTGGACAATGCATTAAAATTTACCCCAGAAAACGGCGAAGTTATTTTGAGTATCGTACCTAAGGAAAACAGTGTTGAAATCACTATAAAAGATTCAGGGCCGGGAATTCTGCTGGAGAATCAAGCTTTAATCTTTGAGCGGTATAGACAAACGAAGACTGGACAACAAAAAGAGGGCGCGGGACTTGGATTGGCCATTGTTAAAAAAATCATGGAGTTGCATAATTCCAGTATTAAAGTACGGAGCAAACCTAATGAAGGAACAGCTTTTGTTTTTAGTCTGCCAATTCATAACATGGCGTAAAACCTTTAAAAAAGCAAAGAATATTCTTTATCTTTAGAAGAAAATTGTTTTCATGATTCTTACCGATTCCCTCTTGGATTTCTTCATAGAAACCCGAGGACATACAGAAATTCTTTGTAAACCCTTAGAAATAGAAGATTACGTCGTACAGCCCATTGCCGATGTCTCTCCCCCCAAATGGCATTTAGGTCATACGACCTGGTTCTTTGAGGAATTCATCCTTAAAAAATATAAACCCGGATACACCGTTTTTAACGAGGACTTCTCCTTTGTTTTCAATAGTTATTACGAAACCGTGGGCAAACGCGTGGTGCGATCCGACCGTGGAAATTTGTCACGGCCCTCTGTCAGCGAAGTGTACGCTTACAGAGCACATGTTACTGCTGCGATGCAAGAATTGTTGGTCAACGTACAAAATAAAGAATTGGATAAGGTTCTTGAAATTGGAATTCATCACGAAAAACAACATCAGGAACTATTGCTAACGGATATCAAATATATCCTAGGTAATAATCCGCTGTTACCCGTATATTCCGATAGGTTCAAGGAGCACCAAGTCAATGCTATACCTCAACAATGGCTTAGAATGGAAGAGGGCGTCTATGAGATTGGACATAACACTCCAGACTTTTGCTACGACAATGAACTGGGAAGGCACAAGGTATATCTGCACGATTATTCCATTGCCAGTACACTAGTCACCAACTCCGATTTTATGGCCTTCATAGCAGCAGATGGCTATCAAAAATTTAACCTGTGGCATGCCGAGGGATGGGATTGGGTTAACCGCGAGCAGATTTCTGCTCCGTTGTATTGGCATAACATTGATGGGGTATGGCATCACTTTACCTTAAACGGACTTGAAAAAATAAATTCAGATACTCCGGTAACCCATATCTCCTATTTTGAGGCATTTGCCTACGCCCAATGGAAGGGCTGCCGACTTCCAACGGAATTCGAATGGGAAGCCGCACAACACTTGTTTGCCTGGGGAGAGCGCTGGGAATGGACAGAAAGTGCCTACTTGCCCTACCCTAACTACACAAAGGCGGATGGTGCGCTTGGAGAGTATAACGGTAAGTTTATGGTAAACCAAAAAGTACTCCGTGGGAGTTCTGTAGCTACGCCAACCGAACATGCTAGACCTACCTACCGCAATTTTTTTCAAACGAATTTACGATGGCAATTCACCGGATTAAGGTTAGCCAAATAATTACGACCTACATTACATGCATAAAAAATTAGCTCAAAAATTGGATTCCCAGTTTAAGCAAGAAGTACACGATGGCCTTACCGCCTACCCTAAATTCCTATCCTCTAAATATATATATGATAAGGCAGGCGACAAGTTGTTTCAGGATATCATGAATATGCCGGAATACTACCTGACCGATACGGAATTCAATATTCTGGAGACATACAAAGTGGAGCTCTCCAAGTTTTTTTCCAACGGCTCTCAAAAGTTCCATCTCATTGAAATGGGTGCCGGTGATGGGAAAAAGACAAAGATTCTTTTACGCCACTTTACAACAGAAAATCTCAACTTTACTTATCGCCCTATAGATATTAGTCAAAACGCTCTGGATTCACTTAAGTCCCATTTGAAGGCTGAAATTCCGACGCTAAGAACCGAACCCCTTCAAGGCACTTATTTTGAAACACTTAGTAAACTGAATGTTGCAACGGATGAACGGAAGGTAATTCTTTTTTTAGGCTCCAACATAGGGAATCTATTACACGAAAAAGCGATTGAATTCTTATCGCAGATTAAAGACTACATGCAACCAAATGATTTGCTGTTCATAGGTTTTGACCAGAAAAAGAACCCACAGACCATTTTGGATGCTTACAACGATGCCGCTGGAATTACGGAAGCATTTAATAAAAATTTATTGGTGCGAATCAACAGGGAATTAGAGGCTAATTTTGATGTGGGCAATTTTACCCATTGGGAAGTGTACGATCCGGAAAGTGGCACGGCAAAAAGCTATTTGGTAGCTAAGTCTCCTCAAAAAGTGCGTATAGAAAAGTTAAACCTAGATATCACGTTTGACGCATGGGAAACCATACATACAGAAATCTCACAAAAATATGACAACACTACTGTGCATTGGTTGGCGCAACAGTCGGGCTTGAAAGTATTGGAAGAATTTAGCGACCAAAAGCACTACTACAAGAATTATCTATTTACAAAATCAGTTTAAAAAAATAACTATGAAAGCAATTTGGAACGATACAATAATCGCGGAGAGTGACGAAACGGTAGTCGTGGAAAACAATCACTATTTTCCGGCAGAAAGCATTAAGAAAGAGTATTTCAAACCTAGTACTACGCATACGAGTTGCCCATGGAAAGGTCGGGCATCTTATTATTCGCTTGACGTAGACGGAAAACAAAATCCCGATGCGGCTTGGTACTACCCAGAAGTGAGTGAGTTGGCAAGAGGAATTAAGGGACGTGTGGCCTTTTGGAAAGGTGTTTCCATTATGGAGTAGCTGCTTAAATGGTCGGCAAAAGAAAAGAGGCACAGAAAATTCCTGTGCCTCTTTTTAATTCATGTTGACCTGATTACAACTCTATAACAGCGTTCTCAGAACCTGCATAGTCGTTCCATTGGTAACGATCTGCCTGCGCATCGTTAACAAATTCTCCATCTACGATATATTTAAACTCGTAGCTATTCTCTTTTGGAAGATCAAAGGTTCCTTTGAACGTTCCGTTCTTTAATTTTTTTAAGGTACTGCCTTTAGGGTTCCAGTTATTGAAATCTCCTACTACAGCTACTTTTTTTGCCTCTTCTGCTGGTACAGTAAATGTTACCTTGCAAACAGGTTTTGTCTTTAAAAATTGTTTTGCGATTGCCATGATACTTGTTTTTAAAATATACGGCAAAACTACTATATTAAGATGCTCATTTACAATGATCAAGGTCAGTTTTGTGAATTTGCTAATATTTTGGCAACAATTAACAATTGTCTGAAAATTAGCCCTTTAAAAAACCGTAAGTATGTAATGATTACATCCTGGTTTTTAAGATTTTTACTACTTCATCTATCTCATTCTGTGTGTTATAAAAGTGAAAACTCAAGCGAATACCGTTTCCTCGCTGCGCGCAAAGCACATTATTTTGAATTAATCTATGGAACACCGTATCATCCCCTTTAATATTGAATATTGTGCTATGCCCTTCACGCGCTAGACTATCTTCGTTTAAAAGCCCCAAGCCAGCGAACTCTTGTTTTGCCTTTTCGGAAAGTGCCAAGCTATGTTCTGTAATGGAGTTCATCCCGAGGCCAGTCAAAAAATCCAAGGAAAATTTTAAACTTCCGAAGTTGAGACAGGAAAGATGTCCCGGTTCAAATTGTTTGGCAAAACGGATAACTTCCTTTTTTTCCAAATCACCGTTTGCAGCATTAAATCCGATGGTATTCAAGGAAAAACGTTCTTGTGCCCCATCGGAAAACAGCATAAAACCATTACCATAACCTGCCAACAACCATTTATAAGCGCTGGCACCCAAGACATCGATACCGGATGCTCCAAAATCAAAACTTCTAGAACCGCAGAATTGAGTACCATCGGCTATAAGTATCAAATTGGGAAATTCCACTTTAAGCTTTTTTAAGAATTCCAAGTCAATAAGAAATCCGTCCAACCACTGTACAAGACTCAACGCTAATACCTCAATCTTATTTTTTGCTATAACATCATAGATGTGTTGCTCCACATTAACTGTCATTGTGAGATAAGAAATATCAAAATTCCTATTTTCAAAAGACCAATTTAGCGATGGGTAATCTTTCTCTAATAGGAGCACTTTCGTTTTTTCTTTTAATCCTTCTAAAAGAAAATTGAGCCCTGTTGAAAAATTTGAAACTAACGCCACGTTTTCACGCTTACATTTAAAAAATTGTCCAACTGTATTTCTAGTTTCCGATATTATTTTAAGGGACTTGTCACGCATATCGCTTCCATGGAGCAAAAAGTCCAAATCGTGCTCTTGTCGCCAATCCAAAAGCGAGTCGTAAAGTGGACCATAGACCGCGGTATTGGCATAAATTCCCTTTCTGGTAACCGGAAATTCCTTTCGTATTTTTTCTATTCTATTTTGCATAGCCATAATGACCTATCATTTTATAATTAAACAAAACATCTTCTACCACCTGTCCGCCACCAATATTGTGTACGATTAAGTTTCGCTTCCTGTCAATGGACTTTTTATTTACAACGATGCCAATATGGGTAAGTCCCCTCCCCAAATCCCAACAAACAATATCTCCTGGGATAAAATCACTGGTATTGTTCGATAGCGCTTTTACTTCTCCGTGCCGCTCAAAAAAGGTCATTAGATTAGGAACCCGACGATGGTCTATGTTTGTATCGGTACGGGATAATCCCCAATTTTTCGGATACAGATGAAAATTGGCTTTCATGTCCTCATGGACTTCTTTTTGCAGGTCGATGTCCAACTTTCGGTATGCTCTAATGACTACATCTGTACAAACACCCTTATCACCAGGCACATCTCCATTAGGGTAGGGTATTGAGAAATAGCGACCATCGTACGCTACGTTTTGCTTGGTAAGCTCTAGCGCAGCATCCGATAAGGAAACTTGAACAACTGTTTGGGCGAGACATATTGTTCCAAAAAGAAGAACGATGCTACTGATAATGTGATGTGTTATTATTCTAAACCTCATTTTTATGTAGTAATTAATCTCGGGAATGAATGAAATATAAGGCTAAAGATCTCTAAAATTCATCAGAAAAAATTCCAGTTGCCGTATCTTTAACTTAAAGATAGAAATAGTATTTTACCAGTGGCATCGTTTTTGCCAATCTATTCATATTAATTAAAACTATTTAAGTGAATACCATTACCATGATAGCCGCGGCGGCAGAAAACAATGCTTTAGGAAAGGATAATGATTTATTATGGCATTTACCAGACGATTTTAAGCGTTTTAAAAGACTAACTATTGGACATAAAATTATTATGGGCCGTAAAACCTTTGAAAGTTTTCCCAAACCCTTGCCCAAGCGCACCCATATCATTATTACCAGAGACACCAATTATACCGTTCCTTATGAAGATTGTCTAATTGTACATTCTTTAGAAGATGCGCTAAAACTTGTCTCCGATGAAGATGCTTTTATCATTGGCGGAGGAGAAATTTACACACAAGGGGAAGCTTTTGCAGATGTAATTGAGCTCACCCGGGTACACGGTACTTTTGAAGCGGATACTTTTTTTCCAGAGATAGATACCACCCATTGGAAACTTACAAAAGAAGAGCATCATCCAGAAGATGAAAAACATCAATATGGGTTTACCTATTTGACCTATTCAAGAATTCGCACTACGTTAGAAGTCTAAATGGCGAATTTTTTTTTCTATCTCGACAGAGGCTACAAACCGTGTCAAAAGCTCAGTATCCGTATTTGTAAAAAATTGATGTTTGCCTTTGTTTTTAGCTGAGTTTAACAAGCCATTTACTTCCAAAATCGCTTTCGTCTGTCTGGCAACTGCCTCTCCGGAATCTATTATTTTAATACCCTCTGGCACTATTTCTTTTAAAAGGGGAACTAAATAAGGGTAATGTGTACAACCCAACACCAGATAGTCTATTCCCTTATCCAACATGGGTTTCATATAACCTTCCAATAGTTCTCGCATTGCGACCGAGTGAAGCTGATCTTTTTCTATAAGTTCCACCAACCCTTTTCCCTCTTGTTCAATTATTGTACTATTTCCTCCATGTATTTCTGCAGTACTATGAAAAAGACTGCTGGTTAACGTCCCCTTTGTAGCCAATACCCCAATAGTTTTGGCTGTAGAATGTAGGGCGGCGGGTTTTATGGCAGGTTCAATACCGATAAAGGGAACCTTGTACGTACTTCGCAAATATGCTATGGCGTTTGTGGTTGCCGTATTACAGGCTACTACAATTAGCTTAGAATTTTGCTCCAAAAGGTATTCGGTATTCTTTATGGAAAGTTGTAGAATTTCTTGCTGGGACTTATCGCCATAAGGTGCATTATTGCTATCGGCCAAATAAATAGTATTCTCGTTTGGTAGTAGTTCCTGAATTTCTTTCCAAATAGAAGTCCCGCCTACTCCAGAATCAAAAATACCTATAGGATGTATGTTCATGATACAATTTACTCTATCACGGCCCCGATAGGTGTTCCTGTACTACCACTAGGAAATGAAATACCCAATAAGGCCGAAATGGTAGGCGCAATATCGGGAATCTCGGTACGCTCCACAGTACTGCCTTGTTTAATTCCTTTTCCAAAGAATAATAATGGGGCATGTGTATCATACACTTGTGGCGACCCGTGGGTAGAGCCTGTTTTACTATAGCTAATAAAATTTGGTTTAAATACCAAAAGCACATCACCGGAACGCTTTTGGTTGTAACCGTTCTGTAGCACGTAAGGAATACCCTTGGTATAGTGGTTTTGCCACATTTGATCAGCTGTATAAACACGATCTATATGGTCGTACCCTAAATATTCTTTGGCTATTGCTTGCTGAACAGCTGCTAAATCCAAATCTAAATTCTTAACTATTTTATGGTCTAAGAAAATCTGGTAATTAGATATATTCTTTACAATATCCTCGGTACCGTAGGTGTATTTTAGAAATTCAGAAAATTTCTTTTCTATTTCACTATTGTCTACATAGCCCGCAGGTATTTTAACATCCTTTAAGTATGCCGGCACATCACCCGCTCCATGATCGGCACTTAAGAATACAGTGTATTCCCCTTCCCCAACTTTTTCGTCTAATGTGTTAAACAAACGCTCCAAATCGGCATCCAATCGTAAATAGGTATCTTGGACTTCCTTTGAATTTACACCGTATTTATGCCCAACATAATCCGTGCTAGAATAACTGATGGCTAAGAAATCGGTATCGGCATCGGTACCTAAGCCCTCTTTTTCCAAAGCTTCCAAAGCAAAATCTGTCGTAAGGCTATTCCCATAAGGGGTGCCGGATATCAAACCAAAATCCTTTGTCTTATCTAAAAGTCCAGTAGTACTATGAGGAAAAGTTGGCGAAGTCTCTCCTTTGAACAATCCTTCATAGTTATTATTGTCCGGCCCACTTTCTTTATAGGAATCAATACTCTTTATAGTATTCCATGATTTTTTATAGGATTGAACTTTACCAGAGGAATTAAAATTACTTACCCAGCTAGGCAATTCATCCATATAATAAGTACTGGTTATCCATTTCCCTACATCCCCACCATTAAACCAATAGGCAGCATTTGCGGTATGGCCTCCCGGTAGTACTGCGCCTCTATCCTTAATAGCTATGGCAATGGTTTTTCCCCTCATTTGTGTATGTAGACGAAGCTCGTCCGATACCGTACTAACCGTCATCCGGTGGGGAGACATTTTGCCGGCATCGTCTGTACTTCCCACAGATTCGTAGGTGTCATCACCGGCACAATAGACAGACTCATCAATATCCTTGTCATACCAATTGTTCCCTATAACCCCATGCGTTGCAGGTGTAGCTCCCGTGTATACGCTCGTGTGCCCTGGCCCCGTGCTGGTGGGGGCATAATTAAAATGATTGTTTTTACAATTGAACCCTTGAGTTATCATGCGTTTGAAACCACCTTCGCCGTAATGGTTGTAAAAGCGTGTCAAATAATCATACCGCATTTGATCTACTACAATACCCACTACTAGCTTTGGATTTGCCCTTAATTGGCTTTCATCTTCTACTTTTGATTTTTTCTGTCCATTAAGGGTGAATACTGAAAATAGTCCTGAAAAAAGGAAACAAAGGACTAAACAACGGCTACGACTCATACTTCTATTTTTACAGGATAAAAGTAAATAAAATATATCTTAAAAGATGAATTCAAGGTTAAATCCAAGGCATTATTGTTACTTTTACCCACAGAAATCCAATTTAAATACATGAACTATTTCGCGTCTATAGGCAGCTATGCTATTATGGTAATCGAGGTTTTTAAAAAACCGACCAAATGGCGTATTATGAAATCCTTGATTTTAAAGGAAATAGACGAGCTTATTTATGGGTCATTGGGCATCATTATATTTATTTCTTTCTTTATCGGCGCCGTAGTAGCCATACAAACAGCCTTGAACCTTACTAGCCCGTTAATTCCTAAGAACCTTATCGGATTTGCGACCAGACAATCCATTATTTTAGAATTTGCCCCAACCTTTGTTTCGGTTATTATGGCAGGGAAAGTAGGTTCGTACATTACTTCTAGCATTGGTACCATGCGTGTTACGGAACAGATAGATGCCCTAGAAGTTATGGGTGTAAACTCATTGAACTACCTGGTATTCCCAAAAATAATCGCCATGCTTTTTTATCCTTTTGCCATCGCCATCGCCATGTACGTAGGTATTTTTGGTGGCTGGTTTGCCGGTGTTTTTGGAGGATTTTTAACCAGTGCCAATTTTGTGGAGGGATTACAGATGGATTTTATTCCGTTTCATATCACCTATGCCTTTATAAAAACATTGATTTTTGCATTCGTCATCGCTACTATTCCTTCTTATCACGGGTTTTACATGAAAGGGGGAGCTCTTGAGGTGGGCAAAGCCAGTACGACCTCTTTTGTATGGACCAGTGTGGTCATTATTATATTAAATTATATCTTAACACAACTCATGCTGGGCTAATGATAGAAGTTAACGACATACATAAATCGTTTGGAGATGCCCATGTTTTGAAGGGGATAAGCACGGTATTTGAAAACGGAAAAACCAATCTCATCATTGGACAAAGTGGATCTGGAAAAACGGTATTCCTAAAATGTCTATTGGGCTTATTTTATCCAGAGGAAGGGGATATCATTTATAACGGTAGCAGCTACGCTTCGCTGTCGGACAAGGAAAAAAGAAACCTACGACAGGAAATGGGTATGGTTTTTCAAGGTAGCGCCCTTTTTGATAGCATGACGGTTTCCGGTAATGTGATGTTTCCTTTAGAGATGTTTACCAAGCAATCAAAATCAGAAATGACCGATCGGGTAAATGCTGTTCTTAAACGGGTAAATCTTGTAGACGCACATCATAAATTTCCTTCCGAAATCTCTGGTGGAATGCAAAAACGGGTCGCCATTGCACGCGCCATCGTCATGAATCCTAAATACCTTTTTTGTGATGAGCCTAATTCCGGATTAGATCCCAAAACGGCTATTTTAATAGATAACTTAATTAAGGAAATAACAGAGGAGTATGACATCACTACGGTAATCAATACACATGACATGAATTCTGTGATGCAAATTGGGGAAAAGATTCTTTTCTTAAAAGACGGTCTCAAAGAATGGGAAGGTACTAAGAACGAAATTTTTAAAACGGATAACCAAGCAGTAACCGACTTTGTGTATTCTTCGGACCTCTTTAAAAAGGTGCGCCAAATGTATATTGAGGAGCGAAATTAATCTGTTTTGTATTAGCCTTTTGGTGGAATAAAATGTACGTCGGTTCGAGTGTTTTTTCTCGGGGTATAACGAAGAGGAAAAAGTGTATCGAGAACGCTTTGGAACACGCCAAATAGCATCAATCCGAAACAACTTCTTTAATTTGAAGGTTTTTATTTTGTAAACGAAGCTTTAACCATTCGTGTAATTTCTTAACATCCTTTTCGGTCTGGAAGCGTTTGGCTTCTTTTTTCCATGTTACCTCGAACACGGGAATGGTATCCGTTTTTGAGAAATCGGTTGAAATCATATAGGAATAGGCCAGTCGGGATAGGTTTTCATAGTTCGTCTTCGCCTCTAAACTTATTTCGGAAAAAGGTATTTGTCCAGTAGCCCCTTTGTTCAAACGAATAAGTTCAGATTCCAATAAGGCTATTTTTTCATCCTTGCTGGACAATTGGTTCTTTTGGGATTCGTAGAGCTCATTAACATATTTCAGCTGATCGCCAGTCTCATTTTTGGACCCCTGAACCACGTTCAGCGTGGTTCCCTTTAGCTTTGCATACTCGTTCATCTGTGTTTTCCAAGTAGCTATCACATTTTCAGGAATGGTCTCGTTACCCATAAATACCACTTCAACAAGTGGGCTCTCGCCTTCATTAAATTCAATATCCGTTAAATCCTCTAAAAACCGACCTTCGCCTGAAAATTGATACGGGGCAATTTTCTCTTCCACAAAACTGATGGCCTGTTTGCGGAACAGTGATTGTTGAAACACATTATAAAACGTAAATCCGGCAGGCACCATAACAAGGATGGCCACTAGAGAGGCCATTCTAGCGATAAATCTACGCCGCTGTGAATTCACATAGCGTACCATGGGAAAGCGCAGCAACTTAATCGCCAAAAAGGTGGCCAGTGCAATAAATATGGTATTAATGGTAAACAGGTACATGGCACCCCCGGCATAATCCCAGTTTCCAATAGCCAAACCAAAACCTACGGTACATAGGGGCGGCATCAAGGCGGTGGCAATAGCAACTCCAAAAATAACACTCGCAATAGTACCCTTCTTTGCCCTAGCAATTACCAAGGCCAAACCACCAAAAAAGGCGATTAATACGTCCCTAATATCCGGAGCTGTTCTGGCCAATAACTCCGAAGATTCATCACGCAATGGAAAAAACTTAAAAAATAGAAATGCGGTCAATACGCTCAACACCACCATAACGCCAAAGTTCTTTAAAGACCTTTTAAGCGTGTCAATATCATTGATGCCAATAGACATCCCAATACCCAGAATAGGGCCCATGAGGGGGGAAATAAGCATCGCTCCAATAACCACGGCCGTAGAGTTTGCGTTTAATCCAATGGAAGCTATAAATATAGAACAGATCAAAATCCAAGACGTATGCCCCTTAAAAGGTATATCGGCTATAATGGCCTCCTTGGTCGCTTGCTGGTCCGTATTGGTACGGATGTCCAAAAGCTCCCACAAAAACTTCTTTACGCTTCCCAATAAGCCTTGAAAGTCCTTTTTTACGTTCTCCCCACTATCCTTGGAATCGTCCGTTGGCGTGATGTTATCCTGTCCTAAATTTTCTTGCATAGTTATGCGTACTTATCGCCAAATTTATCTTTTACTTTGTTCAGTACTTTTTTAATATCCTGCTCCTTAGACTTCGGGTAGATTAAAAGTACATCTTTTTTGTCTACGATAATATAATCTTTTAGCCCGTCTACGACCACTATTTTATCCTTAGGGGAACGAATCATATTCCCGCTTGCATCTTCTGCAAGCACTTGCGCATTTACTACGGCATTGCCCCCTTCATCCTTATCCAGTTTATCAAATAAGGAACCCCAGGTGCCCAGATCATTCCAATCAAAGGTAGCGGCCAATACAAAGATGGACTTTGATCGTTCCAAAATTGCGTAGTCGATAGATACATTTTCTGCTTTTGGATAGTTTTCGGCAATGAAAGTAGCCTCGTCCGGAGTATTATAGGATGCTATTCCTGAAGCGAATAACTCATATTGCTTGGGTTGGAATACCTTAAACGAATCTACTATGGTCTTTACGCTCCACATAAAGATGCCCGCGTTCCATAAAAAATTACCTTTTGACAAAAACTCCTTGGCCGTTTCATAATCTGGTTTCTCCCGAAATTGATGTACCGTCTTTAGCTGTGCGTCGTTGGTCTTATCAAATTCAATATATCCAAAACCGGTATTGGGAAAGGTGGGTTTAATACCCAAGGTACACAATACGTCCTCTTGCTCACATTTCTCAAAACAAGCGGTAACATTGGTTGCAAACGCTACCTCATCCTCTATCCAATGGTCGCTTGGCGCCACGATCATGACCGCGTTGGGATTCATCTTTTGAATCTTTAACGCCGCATACAAGATACACGGAGCGGTATTGCGCATGGCAGGTTCCAAAACCACTTGATCTTGTTTCACCATAGGCAGCTGCTCCAGTACCAGATCATTATAACGTTCGTTCGTTAGGATCAAAATATTTTCGGTAGGAACGAAGGTGTTCAGTCGTTGAAAGGTCTTTTGTATCAAGGTACTTCCCGTCCCTAACATGTCGTGGAACTGTTTGGGGTTCTCGGAGGTACTAATAGGCCAAAATCGTGAACCTACCCCACCGGCCATTAACACTGCGTAATAATTTTTGTTCATCTTAACTCGTTATCAATTCAACTTCTGCATTGGGCTGAAAAAGATATACTTTTCCAGAACTTACCTCAACACACTCATACCGCTTTGTTCGTCTATTCCCCTTTCTAAACAACTTGCCGTTGTATATCCGAAAAACACTTCCTATGGGCAATTCAAAAACGTAGGATGCATCTGATTGTTGTGTGTCAAACTTTTTTAGTGCGATGGATAGATTTGCATCGGTACTACTACTGGCTTTGGGGTTTCTAAAATGCCGTGCCAAGAGCGGAAGTAAGCCCGATGGGAAAATCTCGGGCCGTATGTAAGGAAGCATTAAATATTGAAAGGTGCGTTTCCACTCCAACCCATGCGGCTTTATACGCCTACCATATTTTTCAAAAGCGACCAAGTGTGCTATTTCATGTACCAGGGTAATAAGAAAACGATACTTGTTCAGCGTGGCATTTACGGTAATCTGATGTCGTCCATTCGCCAATCGCCTGTAATCGCCATGCCGAGTTACGCGTTCATTTACAATTTTCAAATGCACCCTGTTTTCTTTAATAAGTGCCATACAGGGTGCAACGGCACGTTCGGGCAAGTAAGAGCTAAGTACGCTTTCCATTCCTACAAAAATACCTGAAAAAAAAGTATTCAATCGTCAAAAAATGAGTATTATCGTTCGTTAAATCATGCTATACAATGAAAAAGCACCTTTATGTCCTCATTTTTATAAGTATCTTGGGTTGTGCGCCAAAGGTATTCCGTGCAAGTTGGACCAAAGAAATAGCTCCAGAAACCTATACCTTACAGTTTGAAACCTCCAAAGGAAATTTTGATATTGACGTCACCAGACGCTTATCCCCAAAAGCGGTAGACCGACTATACCAGCTCGTAAAATACCGATACTTTGATGGACAACTTTTTTATAGGGTGAATCCTGGTTTTGTGGCCCAATTTGGGAGTAGCCATAAGGAAGCTTACGATCGCTGGAATAGCATATCCGTACCAGACGAAGCCGTACTTCAGGGCAATGAGGAGGGGAGCATTGAGCTTTGCCAGAGGAGGACCGGAATCCAGAACTACAGACCTGTTTATTAATTTGGGGAACAATCAACGACTGGACACCATTTTTTACAACGATGTACGTGGATTTCCATCGTTTGGAAGGGTGGTAAATAGGATGGAAGTCATAACCTCTTTATATGCTGGCTATGCCGATACTACCATGGACGCCTTAACAACCATGTACACAGATAGGGAAGCATTTCTACAAAAATTTCCGAAATTGGACACCCTACATCGCGTACGTATCAAACGCTGAGCTTAAAGTAAATAAAATTAATGCTTTTGTGATTCCTCCAAAAGACTGGGTTACGATGTCACTTCGAGTGAATTTGCGAGGTACGAGAAAATTAGTACCTGCCGGAAGGCAGGTCGAAAAGATCACGACCCCAAAGGTTCTCGATACAATTTTCCCTTTCCGTTGCACTCCAAGAAAAAATCACTCGAACTGACGGGGTGCAATTAAGAACAATACTGTCACTTCGAGTGTTTTCATTGCGCGAGAGCAAAATTGAAAATGTATCGAAAAGCAATCGGGTCACAAGGGTTCTCGATACCCTCCACTTTTGGCAGGCAGGCAATGCCTCTTTCAGGACGCCACTCGAACTGACGGGGTGCAATGAACCACTATACTGTCACTTCGAGTGTTTTCATTGCGCGAGAGCAAAAATGAAAATGTATCGAGAAGCAATCGGGTCACAAGGGTTCTCGATACCCTCCACTTTTGGCGGACAGGCATTAGCTCTTTCAGAACCCCACTCGAACTGACGGGGTGCAATTAACCACTATACTGTCACTTCGAGTGTTTTCATTGCGCGAGAGCAAAAATGAAAATGTATCGAGAAGCAAACAGGTTACAAAGGTTCTCGGTACGATTTTCCTTTTCCATGGTACCACCATAAAAACTTACTCGAACGGACATTCTTAACAAAAAAAGCCAAATGCACCATCCGTATAATTATATTTGTGTTGCATTTCAGCACGTTTCGTGTTGATTTTATTTTTTGTGATTAAAAAAGAACCTTATGACATCGAATACCAATCAGGCAGCTGATAAGCGTACCCTTTTAAAACGTACTGTAAAAGGTATTACGGCAATTCTACTCACCATACAGTTTTTTTCCTGCAGCACGGTCGACAAAGCCACCTATTTCAATGATTTGGGTGATGCTGAGTATCAAGAAACCGCTGCAACCTTAGAGCCCGTTTTACAAAAAAACGATATTATTAGTATTACCGTGAGCAGCTTAAACGTAGAAGCTGCGGAAATGTTTAATGTAGCCAATAAAACATCGAACCAAGCAGGTAGTGTTAATGGAAGACCGTCACCAACGGCTGGCTACCTAATAGACCAAGATGGTTTTATTCAATTTCCATTTATAGGGGCGATACGAGCAGCCGGACTTACCAAAAAGGACTTACGGCAGTATATTACCAAGGAATTGGTAGTGCGTCAATTACTTCTTGATCCTATCGTAGATATTCGGTATCTCAATTTTAAGGTCTCGGTATTGGGCGAGGTAAACAACCCTTCGGTTTTCACCATAGCCAATGAAAAAGTGACCTTATTGGAGGCCCTCGGACTGGCTGGGGACATGACCATCTTCGCGAAACGGGATAATGTATTTTTAATCAGCGAGCAAGACGGTGTTAAAACGACCAAACGAATCAATCTAAACACGGACGAACTCTTTACTTCACCCAATTACTATCTAAAATCCAATGATATTGTGTATGTGGAACCTAACAAACGAAAGGTGCGGAATACCTCCACCACACCACAATGGCTTGGGATTATTTTAGGCTCCTTATCTTTAGCGGTGGTTACCATCGTTAATTTTAGGTAATCCAAAGTAGTTTTAACAGCACTACGAAGGCCATATTCCCATTACCCTATGCTTTGCAACGATACAAGCGTATTCTTTGCAGCACTTTTACATATTATGTATCATCTAAATCATTCTATTTAGTGCCATACGTATAGGAGTTGGCTATACTGGTTTCGGTATCATTGAGCACCAAGGCTAGGTTTTTAAAGCTTTCCGATTGCTTGCTATGCCCAAATTTTTCTAAAATCATCCGATCTGTCAAACCGGCACGGGCTATTAGCAGGGTAATATCCGCATATTCGGAAATCAAGGAGGTATCGGTGACCAGCATCAACGGAGCGGTATCGACAATAATATAATCAAAAGCGTCCCGCACCTGAGTTATAAAGTTTTCAAAACCTTCGCTACTCAATAACAAGGGAGCGTTTGGCGGAATGGGCCCGCTTAGGCAGACCTTATGGCTGGGCACACTCTCCAAACCGGGATAAATAAACTCACCGGTATTGCGTTGCGGTTCCTTTAGAAAATCGGATAAGCCTTTGGTAGACAATCCCATACCAAAAAAATCATGTAATTTGGGATTACGTAAATCAGCCCCTACGAGTAGCACCTTTTTGTTCAAACTGGCCAAGGCTACCGAGAGGTTATAGGCTACTAAACTTTTGCCTTCCCCTTCTATTGCCGAAGAAACATAGACCACCTTACCGGCACTGCCTTTGGTTATAGGCAGCAAGTACTTTAGGTTACTGGCCAAAATCCGAAAAGCTTCCGCCATTGGGGAACGGTCGTTGATATCTACAAAGACCTTTTTACTTTTTATATGGGGTATTTCTGCCGCAATAGGGATGCTGGGTAACAATTTCTCCAAATCGCCTCGGGTATTTACTTGGGTATCCAAGGTATTCCGAACAAAGAAAAAGGCAAAAGGCAGAAAAAGTCCCAAGAGACCGGAAATTCCTAATACCACCATTTTTTTTGGAGCCACCGGTTTGTTGTCGGTCTCTGCAAAATCCACCACTTTTACAGAGGGTGCCGTGACCGCAAAATTAATAGCCGCCTCCTCTCGTTTTTGCAACAAAAGCAAAAAAAGATTTTCCTTGATGCTCTGTTGGCGCTCAATGGAACGCAGCATCTTTTCTTTCTCTGGCAAACCCGCAAAGGCAGAACTGGCTTTGGAACGTTGGGCATTCAAACGGCCTAAGGCCGTTCGCATTTGGGACTGGTATACATTTACGGTCTTCAGGATATTTACCTTGGTACGTTCCAATTGCTCCGATAACGCCACCATACTCGGATGTCCCTCTCCTATGGTCATGCCCAGTTTTTCACGCTCCATGGCCATTTCATTATAGGAAGATACCAAGGTACTTAAGCTGCTATTGTCCAATCCAATATCCACCGGTAACAAACTGTAGGCGGACTGGCTTATGACGGTTTGCTTTAATAATCCCGACAAGGAAAGTTGGGTTTCCAAATCGGCCACTTGATTTTCGGTTTCGGATTTGCGTTCTAAGGAAATCCCGGCATCGGCCTCTATATAGGAAAGGTTGTTGGTCCGTTTAAAACTTTCCTTGCCCCCTTCAATAGAATCAAGTTCTGTAGAGAGGTATACGAATCTGTCATCTATAAAATCCAAGGTGCGTTTGGATACCTGTTGCCGATCGGACACCCCATCATTATTAAAGACCCGTATTAAGGTATTCAAAATAGCCTCCGAACGGGCATAGCTTTCTCCTATGAGCTGCAAGGAAACGATGTCACTGTTCTTACTAGTGGGCTGTATCTGTATGGTTTCAAGCAAATCCGCAATGGTCGCTTTTCTGGATTTTAGCACGATTTCATAGGTCTTACCTACCTGCTTTTCAGGATTAAAGTTTGGTGCCAAAGAAATGGCAAAAGGTAAGGTAGTCGCAATAGAGTCCAAGGCATTGGTTTTTAAGGACCAAGTGCTTTCCTCTTCGTTTGTGAGCACTATTTGATCTCTGTTAAAAACCAATTCATAACGCAAAGGCTCACGCAAACTATCTTCAGAAATTGTCTTTGTAAGGATTAAAGGTGCGTTCCAAATCTGCGTTTTCTTGATAGTCCCTTTTTCAACAAAGGAAACATCCAAATTCAGCTCCGATGCTACTTGATCCAACAAACGATAGGAGCGCAATACCTCCATCTCATTGTCCATATTAATATTTGATGCACCACCCCTAAGCATGGAAAGGGCATCCTCAGCAACATTCATTTCCTTGGATTCATCAATAATTTTAATTTTAGCAACCGATTTATAGGATTCTGGGGTATAGCGCAGGTAGGCGAGCCCTAAAATAGCACATAGCACTAAACTTGCTAAAAACCAAGGCCAGAACTTCAGGTATTTATAAATGAGTTCCCTACTATTAAAAGACGAATCATCATCGGATATATCTAAGGCAAACGGAGCGTCTTTCATATTTATAGCATCAATTTAAGCAAATAGCGGTAAAGTTAAATAATTCGTTTCAAACCATTTCTAAATTAGTACTGTAACGAAGTTTAGGTACTACTACCAAACTAATTTTATGCATTTAAATAAACTGTTTAAGTTTGGAGACATTTTTAAAAAACAAAGCTACCAGAGGGTTGTTGATATCATTGGCTTTCATCGCCCTGAAGTCTTCCTTGCTTTTAAGCACCACATTTGAAATGCTCCTGTTACTTTTTCCGCCTACCCGCATTTTGGTGATAACCTCAGGTAGGAAACCAAATGTATAATTGGGCTTCCGCAACACCCGTAGCATAAAGTCATAATCTGCGGCTATTTTGTACGACTTATCAAAATTGCCACATTCCAGGTAGACTTCCTTTTTTAGGAAAAGCGTGGGATGTGCTGGCATCCATCCGCGCTGCAACAACTTATGATGAAAGGTTTTACTGTACCAATTCCGAATTATCTTACTGGTATCATTTCGGTCAACGTACAACAAGTTGCCATATACTCCTGAATAGTTGCCATTTTGAAATTGATTTACAACAGCACTGATGATGTGCGTACCTGACAAAAAATCATCAGAATGCACAAACCCGATAATATCCCCACTAGCTAAATTTAATCCTTTATTTATAGCATCATAGATACCATCATCCTGGTCGGATACACAAACGATATTTTGGTTTTTTAGTTTCATTTCAGCCACAATCCCCAACGTACCGTCGGTAGAAGCACCATCAACGATGATATGTTCAATATCCGTATAATCCTGCCCATGTACAGAATCCATAGCGCTTTCCAGTGTCTCTTCACTATTGTATGTGACCGTGATTATAGTAACTTTCATGTAGGTCTTTTTGCAAAAGTACAAGTATCGATTAATGCTTCAATACTCAATTGGTTAAATTTCGTTCCCGTATACATACGGCAGGATTACCTTTATAGATCTTATACGGTTCCAAATCTTTATTGGCGACGGAACCAGCAGTTAAAACCGAATGACTTTTACAGGTTACCCCTTCACAGACAATACTCTTTGCACCAACCCAAACCCCGTCTTCCAATACTATAGGGCCTAAAATTAAATCGAATGAACGAGTTTTGTAGTTATGACTACCTGTCAAAAGCATTGCCCCTTGAGAAATGCATACGTTTGAACCTATTTTAACTTCGGCTAGATTATCAATCCAAACATTTTCACCTAACCAAACATTATCAGAAATTACCAAAAACCATGGATATTTAATTGATAAGCCAGGTTTAATTGTAGGTGATTTACCAACTTTAGCTCCAAAAAGAATTAATAAAAACCTCTTAAAGTTATAGGAATAATGAATAGCGCTTTTAAAAAAAAACCGATTTGTAAAGTACCAGAGAACACGTTTTAAAAAAGAACCAGGTTTATATTCATTCGCCTGATAAATTGATAAATCCACTGAGTGTCTAGAATATGTTATATCTTGATTCTTCAAATTATCTCTTAATAGAATCAATTGAATTTTTATCCTTAGCTAACAACTCATCGACCTTAACTTTAATCATATACTCATAAGTCATTCTTAACTTACAAAAAGTATATCCTGCTTTACCATTCAAGAATCCTCCTTTTAGAACATAAAACGCAATAAAAATTAATTGTGGGCGATAAGGTAGTTTATAGCTTAATCTTTTTTGAGCTTTTCTTCTTTTTATCGGATCTTTACTGAAAAGAGAAATATAATCAACAGGTTCCCTCATTTCTTCCATCATTTTATTTGCTTCCATTTCAGAATATCGATTATGCTTTTGAAACCACCAAGTCATTCCTTTATTAAACGGATAGTGTATGAGATGCTCTGTTAACAAACCTTTTTCACCAGTTGTTTTGTATTCTTCATTTATTTCTCGTTCTACGATTACACTACCTTTTTTAAATACCCGTGGAAACCATGTTGGATAACCACTGCTTTGCTTAATCCATTTATTTTGGAATATATCTTTTCGTCTTACTAGATACATGGTAATCCCCTTTTCATTTACTATGTTCGAAAGGATTTCTACTTTCAATGCCTGAGTAACAATTTCATCGGCATCAACCATAACAATCCAATCGCAAGTCGCAGGGACTGCGGCTAAAGCCGCATTTCTTTGACTTGCATAATCGTCAAATCTTCGTTGGATAACTGTAGCATTAAAAGATTTTGCAATCTCAAGCGTTGAGTCAGTACTATACGAATCGAATATAAGAATAGAATCAACAAAGCTAAGTGCTTCTAAACACTTAGGTAGGATCGTTTCCTCATTATAAGTCAAAACAACAGCACTAATCATCCTTTAAAATACGCTTTTTAATAAATTTGGCAGGGTTACCCCCTACCACAGTCCATGGGGCAACATCTTTGAACACCGAAGCCGTAGCCCCAACAACAGCACCTTCATGTATGGTAACTCCCATACCAATGAAGCAAGAAGCACCCACCCACGCTTTTTCCTTTATAATTATCGGTGCAGTTATGAGTTGGTGGGCGGCATCTAAAATATCATGTGAAGCCGAGCATAAATATGTTTTTTGAGATACGGTTACATGGGACCCTATAATAATCTTTGCTACATTATAACAATCTACTTCTGGGCCCAGGCAACTATATTCATGCATTTCTAAATACCACGGCATATATATACGTGTACTAGCATAAACACCCGCAGTTTTGTGAATTTTAGCGCCAAACATTCGCAATAGAAATCTTTTCCAATTGCTACAGATACGCCTTGGAAAAGGACGTGCCAATAAAGTCCACGTAATGGTCCAAAGTAAACGTGCAAACTTATTCTGTAGGCTTAGTCCATTTTCGTATTTCATTATATCAATTTGATTCTTGGCCATGATAATTAGAAATCAAAGTTGTTATTTTACTCCATAGTCCTTAACAATTGCTATTAAAGACCTTGGGGTACTTTCTGTTCAATAATGTTTTTAAACCATAAGGCGTAAACTCACTATTTATTGGAATCCCAAATAGGATGTCGTTCGGAACTAATATAATACTCCAAATTAACATTTACATCGTATTCTTTAAACTTACATTTATTTGGCATTTTGAAGAATCAATGTATAACGTGTTCATTTATTGACGTTTAATTTAGAAAATAACGATTCCCATTCATCCAAAACCACTTCTAACTTAAAGTTTTTAGACTTTTGTAATGCTTGTTTTGCCATAAGATTACGTTTGTTCGAATTACTCATTAATTCTTCTAATCTGCTAACCGTTTCTTCTTCGGAGTAGGGCATAGCTGTTATAAAGCCCGTTTTATTATTCTCCACAATATCGTAGACAGCCAAATAACTACCATAAACAACAGGGACCACTGCATAACTCATTGCTTCCGGTAATACAAGTCCAAAACTTTCCAATTCAGAAGTAAGAAGTATTATGGATGCCTTGGAATAAAACGTTGTAGGCGGCTTTTCCCTAAATCCCTCAAAATCAACGCCGGTAATTTCTTTTCTGAAAACATAATTTTCCAAAGTAGCCTTTTCAGGGCCGTCACCCACAAGTACCAATTTCCAATCTGGATACTTTCTATACAACCGCTCCCATGCTTCAATGATACGATGAACCCTTTTATGTAGATAATCAATACGCCCCACATATAGTAGAACCTTTTCCTTTGATTTTGGTTCATACAGGTAATCCTCATTAGAAACTGTCAACGGGTTTCCTATTGTTATCAATTTTGAGGCTTTTTTAATCCTACTTAGATCTATAAACGGCTTCACAAAACTTTTTGACAATAATACGTATCGCGCACTATTCTTGTATACGTATCTCAAATTAAATGCAGTAACGAGCAGTAATATTTCATGTATACAATTATAAACAAATAAAATAATTCTATTTTGAGTTGATTTTATTCTATTTTGAATACGTACCAAAGGTTTATTTTTGTCCGGAACACCATGGAAAACAGAAATAAGCTTACACTTATTCTTTCCGATTGCAGTAGTACACAATTTGGTTACGTAAAAAGGCAAACACCACTGATTTAAGATAAAATCAACATTATTTTCAACAATAATTTTTCTAAGCTTTCTAATATTCCCCATAGTAAATACAGGATAAGAAAGATTAAATAGCTTTATGCTTTCATCCAGTTCCGAACGCAATTCTGGAACTGTCTGCTCAAAAGAAGCAATTGATACCGAATACCCTTTCATTACAAAAGTATTTGCAAGAACCGTGGTAACCACTTCAGTGCCTCCGTAATTTGGATATCTCCCTATTAAAAATAAAATATTCAATACGTTGTTTTTTGTTTTGTAATTATAATATCTCCCGTACGATTAAGGTGGACATGGCATATAACTTACATTATTCGTTAATTCTTTTCATACCACATCACTAATAACCATAGGAACTTTGCCGCCTATTTTGGTCATACTTCCTACTTGCTTTGATGAGATTTTAATTTCATTATTCGTTTTACTTTTCATTTCTTCGATTACTTTAACTATAACAGTATCCACATTAGTACCATTCATTGGAATGAAACATAGTTGTAACGAATAATCCTTGGCCTGTGTAAATTGATATGCCCGAATTTTCTCCGGGAATTCATCGAACAAAGCTGTCAAATAGTTTGCGTTCAATGTATTGCCAGATAAAGTTTTAATCAAGGTAGTATTCCGTCCTGTTATGTTGTCCATTAAGCTTAAAGGTATGCCACAATCACATGAATCGGACAATAAGCGCCCATAATCCCCTATATCGTAACGAATCAATGGAAAGACATAGTTGTTCAAATCGGTTAATAATAATTTTCCGTATGTATTTGGTGGTACTGGTTTGTTATTTTCATCCACGCATTCCACATACACCATATCATGTAAGATATGCAAGCCTTTTTGTTGGCTGCACTCGGCTGCCACATAAAAGATCTCTGTGCTGCCATATTGATCATAGACAGGTGCCCCAAATACTTTTTGCATGGTAAAGCGTTGTTGTTTGGTCAAAGGTGCGGAAGTTACCCATACCGCCTTAAGAGCATGTAATTGAATTCTATTGTCCAAAAGGAAAAGTGCAAATTCATAGACGACGTCCGTGTATCCTTGCAGCAATGTGGGTTTGGTTTTGTTAATAGCTTCTACAAATCTGTGCATAGTATCTGTATCCATTGCCGTACCTGCCATAAAGATACGTTTCGTAGGCCACCATATGAGTGTATTCAGGAATTTCGATAACAAAGGTCGGGGATAACGATAAATAAATGCCTTATTAGAATAGGGCCTAATGCCCCACCATTGCAACAGTCGCCACTGGGTTGGGGCCAAAGGAAACCGTTTGTCGTGCAGAACAGAAATTGCTGGCCCTGTACTCCCAGAGGTTGACATTTTATGGCAATCTTTTTTACGCACATTAGCAGCAGTGATACTGCCAAAGTTTTGCCTTAGTTCTTCTCGAGTTAAAATAGGAAGCTTGGTAAAATCTTCTTCGGTTTCTATAGTAGTGGAATTTTTTTGAATAAAGGCATATTTATCTTTGTAATATTTAGAATGCTGTAGGGCGTGAGCTACCAGGGCCTTTCGTCTTTCAAAATTGTATTTAGACAACGCTTCAGCGTCCGTAGACGACAACAGATTTTCATTTTCTTTGTGCCTTTGATGTATTTTCACATTCAAAAGCTTTGTCTTTGCATCGAAAACCCATTTTTTAAAACGCATTCCCAATCCAGTTAAATTGTGATGTATTGCCTTCTTATTATCCTGCATGCTTCTGCCTAATTCATTCGTACAAAATCTGGCTTACTTTTTTTATGTACTACCCATTCATAAAGTGCACACATTTGTTTTGCTACAGCATGCATACTATACTTATCTTCAATTAATTGACGTCCGTTTTTACCCATTTGCACCAATTGTTCTTCTGGTAATACTAATGCTTCTTCTAATATGGCCTTTAAGGCATCTACCCCAACATTAACCCACCATCCACATTGGTAGGTTTCCAAATCTTCCCACGGGGCACCCTTGGTTGTAATTACTGGCGTACCACAGGCTAACGCCTCGGCTACTACAATACCAAAATTTTCGCTATAGGTAGGTAATACAAATAATTGTGCATTTTGATAGGCCTGCAATTTTTCTTTTCCATCAATTGGTGCTTTTATATGTATAGTTTTTGAGAGTCCTTTTTGGGCTATACTTTTTGTTAAACTTTCGATATATAAAGGCTCCCCATTTCCAACAATATCTATACTCCAATCTTGAGTAAGTTCAATTGGTAATTTACCCCATGCCTCTATTAAAAGCTCAATCCCCTTTTTGGGATGGATACGGGATAAAAACAAGATTTTTTTAGAAACCTTGACCTTATTAAAATCCTTTAGTTCAAAAGCTTCCAAAGTTACTCCGTTAGGGATTATAGCGATGGGGTTTTTTAGTCCTAAAGTTCGAATACTTTCTGCCTCCATTGGAGCTGTGGCATGCAAACAGGTAGCCAATTTTAAATCTTTGTATTGATAGAGTTTTAGAGCCACTTTTTTTTTGAATACTCCTTGTTTCAAACTCCAGGGTTCTAACATGCCTCGGGGTGAAATAATATAGGGTATATTAAATATTCGTGCCATGCTGGCCATTTGATGCACTGGTAGTTGCCATAATCCATGTCCATGCAACAAGTTAAATTTTTCATTTCGCAAGTAATCATTTAATTCAATTAAAAAACCCGAATAAGAAGCCTTACAAAAAACCAATTGGCCAGAGTTACTATTAAAACTACTGTTAATCGGTGTTAATGATTCTGAACAATATAATGAAACTTCAATTGCCGCAATGTTTAACAAAGCTTCTATAGTATGAACAACGCTACGCGAAATACCCCCGTGGGTACTATCAATTGATTCTGTAACTTGCACTATTTTCATTCCATAATTCTTAGTTCCGAATTAGTTCACTATTTTTTGTTTGAATTCCACCATCACACCTTTACCTAATTTTAAATGGAGTGAGCACTAGCATTTTAATTTTAATCCAATTTTATAAACGTAGGTGTTTTTCCTTTTGTTTCTATCCACTCGTATAACTCATACATCTGATTGGCAACAGCTTTTATGCTGTATTTTTGCTCAACTAATTTACGGCCATTCTTACCCATATGTGCCAATTGCCCAGTAGACATTTGTAAAGCTTCTTTTAGAGCTGCTTTCAATGGTTCAATACCAATATTAATCCACCAACCACATTCAAAAGTTTGTAAATCTTTCCAAGGAGTACCCTTCGTGGAAATTACTGGTGTGCCGCAAGCCAAAGCTTCGCCAATTACAATCCCAAAATTCTCACTATAAGACGGCAGGACAAAAAGTTGGGCATTCTGATAAGCACGCATTTTCTCGTTACCGTACAATGGTCCTTTTAACTTTATACTTTTAGAAAGACCCTTTAAATTAATTAAATCTTGTAATTTTTTTATGTATCCCTCCTCTCCGTTTCCAATAATATCTATACTCCAATTCTCTTTGTAATTTGCAGCTAATTGACCCCATACAGTTATTAAGTTTTCTATTCTTTTTTGGGGATGTATTCGGGATAGGAAAAGTATTTTTTTTGATTTTGGGATATAATCAAAGTTTTTAGTTTTGAAATCCTTCACAGGTATACCATTTGGAATAATTGCGATTGGATTCGTAAGGCCAAAAGCACGAATATGATTCGCTTCCATATAGGCAGTTGCATGAATGCATGAAGCAGATTTTAAATCCCTAATTTGATATAATTTCAACGCTAAACATTTTTTTATCTTACTCTGTTGAAGTGACATTGGATCTAATGTTCCTCTAGGTGTAATGATATATGGTATATTTAATTTGCGAGCTGTTTTTGCCATCTGATGTACAGGCATTTCCCATAATCCTTGGCCATGAAAAATATTAGTATGCGAACCAATCAATTCTTTTTCCAAACCTTTTAATTGTCCCAAAATACTACTTGAATAAAACATTAATCTAACATTAGGTAGCTTGAATTCTCTAACTATAGCATTTAAACTGTTAATAGTATGTAAATTAAAATTCCATGTAGGTTTCTTGTTACCCAAAGCATCTAAAATATGAAATACGCTGCGCGATGGCCCACCACTGGAAATATCAATAGAGGAAATTACATGGGTTATCTTCATTAGTCTAGTTTATAAAAATTTTGGCATGTACCTGCTGGTAGGCTTCCACGAAATCTTTTACACAAAATCTTTGAATATTTAAAAATCCCTGTTTTATTAATTCGTTTCGATAAAATTCATCTTCCTTAATCTTCAAAATTCCATTTTTTATTGCACAAACATCATAAGGATCTACGATACAAGCCCCTTTCCCCGCTACAAAAGGCATGGATGTAGTATTAGATGTGATTACAGGAAGTCCACAAGATTGTGCCTCTAATATGGGCAATCCAAAACCTTCCTTTAAAGATCCAAAAAAAAGGACATGTGCTCTACTATAATACATTTCCAATTTAGAACGACTTATAAAATAATCGTTCTCATATATTATATTATAATTCTCTAAGTCCTTCGTCAACTCTAAAGATAATTTTCCAATTAGGCACAATTTCACATTAGATATTCCCTTTACTGCTTCAATTAATCTTTTGCGATTCTTAGTCAGGTGAGATCCAACGGATAATATTGTAAATATATCTTGTTTTTCAGAATCTAGATTAATTTCAACGGGATGAAAACTATTTGGTATAACCACAATTTTCTTATGATTAAAGTTAAAATTATCGCATAATTGTTGTTTGGCAAACGGGGATATAACCGTAATTTTCTTAGCAATCCTTAAAGGCAGAGTATACCAAATAAATCCCATCAATAATTTCCTAATACCTGTCAATGCCTCATAGTGATTACAATCATGAACCGTTATTACAAGACGCTTCCAAAATAAAAAAATAGCCATATAGTAGATATCTCCAGTAATATGAATATTCTTTTCATTTATATTTAAAGCAAACTTTATCAGTTTTATAATATTTTTTACGGAATTTAAATCATATGGTAGTTCCAGTCTATGGATATGAGGTAATTTATCCAATGGTTTAAATACTCCTTCAATGCTATTCCTGCCATCTGCTTTCATTCTATACAATAATGCAACCTGAATCATTCTCTATAATTCTATTTTAAAAAATAATTTAACTATTTTATTAAGTAAAAAATACAAAAAAACCAAAATCAGTATAATCCTAACTGACGCCAAAACACTTGAAATACCAGCCTCCATATTTAAGGATACATTTAAAGCCTCTGAATAAACCAAAATAAAAATGATGCTTGAATTCTTCAAATAAACTAATACTGCAGACACAAAAACGTAATACGTAAATAAAAAAAGGGGTAACAGAAAAACACTAAAAAATCCGAAATCAATATAAAAACCAGAAAAAAGTGTAGTATTAAAATCTGTATATGGGATCCGCAATTGCCTTGCTATAATGAAATCCTCGTCAATAAAAGTTTTGTTAGTAAGTAATACACTTGGCGTGACATTACTTAAGCTGGTGAAAAACAATTCGCCTGAACTCAAGTCCTCGTTTAAACTTATTTCATCTATTATTTTACTTAGTAAAGGCAAGGCAGAAGAGCGTTCATCAAAATTCTGATCACTACTTTTAAAATCAAAAGCCATTTCCCAAACCGATTTTGTTGTATTAATTTCCTTACTGACACTATATGTCATTAAATCCGATCGTAAATTTTGATAAATATTACTCCCAATAATAATTAGACCTATGCCAAGCAAACCATTAATAATAATCTTACGACTAATCACCCCATTAGTAGTCACGAACCAAACTAACCCCATTATCAAAACGTGAAAAACCAACTCCCTTCTGCCATAAAATAACCAATAACCAGTTATCAAAGTGAGGAATAAATAGTTAAAGAAATTTGTATTTTTTTTGACTAGTAAAATTTTGGAAATAGAACTAATAGTTACCAAACTAAACAACGGAAAAACAATCGAAAGTACTATTTGTTTGTAGGTATTTACGATAGCTAAGTCTTCATTGATTACTCTAAAAACTAAACCATATTTTAAAAAAAAATATATTATTATCCCAGATGCGAAAAGAAATAAAACAATAACAATTTTTTGGGGAATTAAAAGTACTTTTTGAATATACGTTGCAAATCTTAATATGTTTTTTTGTTTAGCACGTACTAATAAATTAAATGCAATTAATAAAAAAGTAAGTGTTAAAACGATGTAGGCTATTGTTATGAGAAATACACCAGTTGGAGCCAAGTAGTTTTGTTTAAGAACATCAATTATGGGGTAAAAACCAAAAAACAAAACACTACTTATTAATAATACGTCTAATACATTGACTTTTCCTCCTTTCTTATAAACTAACCTAATGCCAATTATAGAAAATATAATTAGAATAAACATTTTTATATCCATCACCTCATTTTATTCATTACTTGCCTATGATATAAAGAATTTTTCAAATCAAAAAAATATCAAACCTAAACCTTTAGATATAGGAGTTCTATTTTTTATGTTTTTCTGAAATTATAATATACAACTCCAAAATGAGCAATAAAGCCGATACCTGTAGCCAAGGCAGCACCAAGGATGCCATATTTCGGTATTAAAACGATATTTAAAATTATATTGAGCACCGCTGCTAATACATTACCGTACAAAATGACTTTTGTTTTCAGTTCTGAATAAAAGTATAATTCATACAATTGGGCGAATGTTATCGTAAAAAATGCAACAGCAATCCAAAATATTAAATAAAAACCTTCATTATAGCTTTCAGACAATAAAAGGTAACCAAGAAAATCTTTTAAAAAATAGATTATCAATAAAACAGGGATTGCTACAATAAAATAGTACAATCCGTAACTTTGAATGGCACTTTTTTTCTCAGCTCTTTTTATTGGGCTAAAAACGGTAGGCGTCAGTAATACCATAAATATAGGACTCAACAATAAAAAGAATTTTGAACCAACACCATAACTGGCATTATAGATACCTACCTCATCCAAGGATAAAAAATATTCAATGGCATATCTATCAAAATAATTATTGATCCAAGACCATAATGCCAAAAACATCAAAGGTGCCGCAAAACGAATATATTTTTTTAAAAAGGTTTTATAGGCTATACTAAACTTAGTCTTATAAATTCTGTATTTAGAAGCAAAAAAAATTATTCCAAGGAATGCCCCAATTAACTGCATAAGCCACAAAACCTGTACATCGTCAATAAAAGTAAAGCCTAAGAAAAAAAATAGTGCAATGAAAACAAGACCGCCACCAGCTTTAAGTATGCTTAATTTAGAGAAGTCAATTATTTTATCTTGAATATTTAAAAAATCGGCAAGGACACTGTTTATTATTACAGAAGGAATAAAGAAAAGAAAAATTAGAAAAAGTAAACGATCAAAAAATCCGTAATAAAAATAAAGAAAAGCGATAAGTGCGAAAACTGCCAGTATAGATAAAATACCAATGGTGTAAAAAAAAAGTTTACTGCCAATTTTAGGGAGTAATGTTCGATTTGATGTTTTTATAAAGTGTATAAATGGCGTTATCAGTAAAGTTAAAAAAAGAGTATATGTCGCAAATTGGATGTTATAAGTTCCAAAATCTGCTGGACTAATATAAATCGCTATCAATTTGCCAGTTACTAATGCAATAACTGCATTTATAACCTGTGTAACAATTACATAGTTCCGATTCTTATTTTTTAAAAAATTAGTAATGGTTGATATGAGCAAAAGTTATTGTCTTATGGTTATTTTCCTTTAATTCATTACTCTAGTTAAAATTCCCCCTAAACCAATCATACGTTTTTATGATACCATCCTCTAAAGAAATTGTAGCCTCCCAAGCCATTTCCTTTAGTTTGGACACATCCATCAACTTACGGGGGGTACCATCTGGTTTATCACTATCCCAAATAATTTCTCCTGTATGTCCTGTGGTTTTTTGAATCAGCAGTGCTAAGTCATTAATACTTAAATCAACTCCTGTGCCTACATTATACAAATGTCCTGGCAGTTCTTGTTCCAAGGCAAAAACAACGGCCTTGGCCAAATCATCTACATGCAAAAATTCGCGCATGGGGGTGCCGCTTCCCCAAAGGGTAACAGGCGCATGACCATTTTCCTTGGCCTCATGAAACTTCCGCATCATGGCCGGCATCACATGGGAGCTCTCTAAATCAAAATTATCATTGGGACCGTACAAATTGGTAGGCATCAAGCTTACAAAGTATCTTCCTTTTTGTTCCCGCAATGATTGGCATAATTTTACCCCGGATATCTTCGCTATCGCATAGCCTTCGTTGGTAGGTTCCAAAGGTCCTGTAAGCAAATAGTCTTCCTTTAAGGGTTGTGGTGCCAGTTTGGGATAAATACAGGAACTCCCCAAAAAAATAAATTTCTCCACTTGGGCAGCAACGGACTGCTGAATAAGGTTGTTCTGTATTTGCATGTTTTCCATCAAGAAACCATACTGATCCTTTTGATTGGCCAAGATACCACCAACCAGAGCCGCTGCATCTACGACTACTTCTGGTTGTTCTTTTTTAAAGAAATGAGCAACAGCTTCTTGATTTCGTAAATCGAGTTCGGTACTGGTCTTTCCAATAAGATTGGTATACCCTAGTTTTTCTAGTGCCCGCCATACGGCAGAGCCCACCATCCCTCGATGCCCTGCGATATATATTTTACTATTCCTATTCATAATAGTTTAAGGTACTGAAACCACCATTTTTCAAATGACGATCCTTTTCCATCAATTTTATATCACTCTCCATCATTTCCTTTACCAATGAAGCCACGTCGCATTCAGCTTCCCAACCCAATTTTTGTTTGGCCTTCGTAGCATCACCGATTAACAGGTCTACCTCTGTAGGTCTAAAATAATCCGGATCTATACTTAGCACCTCCTTGCCCAAAGGAAGCTGATATTCTTCATGATGACATGCTAACACATAACCTTTTTCATTACTTCCACTACCCTTAAACTCTAAAACCACTCCTACCTCAGCAAAAGCCATTCGTACAAAGTCACGAACCTTGGTGGTCTTACCAGTAGCGATGACCCAATCTTCTGGTTGTTCTGCTTGCAGTATCATCCACATTACTCGCACATAGTCTTTGGCATGGCCCCAGTCACGTTGTGCATCTAAGTTCCCTAAATAGAATTTATCCTGTAAACCCAATACAATTCTCGAAACAGCGCGAGTTATCTTACGGGAGACAAAGGTTTCTCCGCGCAAAGGCGATTCATGATTAAAAAGGATGCCATTACAAGCAAACATGCCATAAGCTTCACGGTAATTTACGGTAATCCAATAGGCATACATTTTTGCTACACCATAAGGGCTTCTGGGATAAAAAGGTGTTTTTTCCGTTTGGGGTACCTCCTGAACTTTACCATAAAGTTCAGATGTGGAAGCTTGGTATATTTTCGTTTTCTTTTCAAGACCTAATAAGCGAACAGCATCCAATAAACGTAAGGTTCCAAGTCCATCCGCATTACCAGTATATTCGGGGATTTCGAAGGACACATGCACATGGCTCATCGCGGCTAGGTTATAAATTTCGTCGGGCTGAATTTCTTGAATTAATCGTATAAGATTGGTACTATCGGTCATATCCCCATAATGCAAAATAAAACGACGTCCTTCCTCATGTGGGTCTTGGTACAAATGATCTACCCGCTCTGTATTAAATAGCGAAGACCTTCGCTTTAAGCCATGTACAGTATATCCTTTTTCTAATAAAAACTCACTCAAATAAGCACCATCCTGTCCGGTAACCCCAGTAATAAATGCAACTTTAGTCATACGCTTCATTTTCTTTCTTTCAAGGTCTATAATATTATACATACCTAACTTTGTTCCTATAATTATTCCGTTCTTTATTTGGTCGACTATATATATAGGAATTAAAATTGAACACCTAGAGTTTGAATTCCTAATTTATACAAATATGATTGTACAAACTATTCCAACTTTATAAATGCTATATGATTTTCAATAATAATCATTACATTCTTTAGCGCTTACATTTTATTTTCAAACTGCTTCCCTTCCGCTCCCTTGCTAAATTTTTTAAAACCACTCAACCGCTTTACGAAAAACTTCTCTTGTTTGGTACTACGAACCGCTTCTTGTTGTGCTTTTGTTAGCCTAGCAATCTCCTCATCATACACCTGAGGCTGCACTTCTAGTCTTGTTTTACTTTCAGGTTTACGCACGATATTTCCATGTTCTTCGCGTAGCACCTGATCTAGGCGCTGAACACCTTTTTTGAACTTCACATAAAAAGGTGCTAAATACAAGGATACCCCAATAACCAAGCAGGCCAAAAGGGCTATATGTATATTCAAAAACTGTAGGGCCAAGGCAACGGCTATCACCGCCAAATTTAACAGGACAATACTGGTACTTGATTTCCTGTGACTAAAACCGAGACGTAAAAAGCGATGGTGAATGTGGTTCTTATCTGCACTGAAGGGACTTCTGCCTGCCCGTATGCGAATGGAAAATACACGTAGGGTATCGAGCATCGGATAGGATAGTACTGCAATAGCCAAAATGGGCGCGTTGGCAATAGGGAACGCCAAGGTCTCTCCATGGGCGCTTTTATTTAAAAAAGCAACGGTAAGGTAGGCCAACAAAAAGCCCGTAAACAATGAACCGGAGTCCCCCATAAATAATTTTTGGGTTGCCGAAAGGTTGTGTTGTAGAAAGCCGATGAGCGCGCCTATTAAAATTACACTGGCCATCCCCAAATACTGTTGGCCGTTACTAAGAAAGAATATCCCATATACGGCAGCGGAAAGAATGGCGAGACCCCCGGCCAGACCATCGATCCCGTCGATAAGGTTAAACGCGTTGACGATCAATAAGAAAACGAAAATGGTAAAGACCACGGAAACCCAATACGGCAGTTCCCAGAGTCCGAAAATACCCTCCATGCTCAAAATTCGAATATCGGAGGCAAGCACCACCAAAGCGGTTGCGACCAATTGGCCGCTAAATTTCTTTTTTGGGGAGACCAATACCAAGTCGTCCTTTACTCCTAAAAATAACAATAGCGTAGTAGCGCCCAAAAGTGCCAAGACATTGATAACATCTTGTGGTGGAAGGGGCGCAAAAACACCGGTAAGCACCATGCCCAATGCAAACGTAAAGAAAAGACCCACACCGCCCAAGGTAGGCGTTTTATTGGCGTGCATGCTACGCTCGCACGGCTCATCCATTAAGTCTTTGGTATGACTGAGATGAATGATGGTAGGATAGATACGAATAGAAATCACATACGCGACTGCAAGGGCCATAAAAGCCAGCACGTAGGGATTTGTAAAAAACAGTGTCATCGTGGTCATTGGTTGGGACTAATTTTATAACTGATACACCAAGTGCCAAGCAACAAAACCAAACTAAAAGAAATAAGCCTTACGGCCCTCGTATTTCGTTTTAGTTCATCTCCGGGGGAAGGAGTTAAAGACAAACCGTTACACAGGTGTTTACACTATACACCGCTCTGTAACAGTTTTATATTTTGGGTTCATTTTCTAGGTAATAACAATCTTAGTGTTCAAGGACAAAACTACTATTTCCTACAATACAAAAGGAATTCTAGGACTGATTATTAGCAAATCATAGCATAAATTCGATGAACGGTAATCTGATGTCTAAAATGATAAAAAATACTAACAAAAAATATCTTTTTCATGTTTTGCATAACTGTCTATTATGGAATCAGGAGTAGTGATTCATATATCATACGTGGCGAGGTACACTTTTATGGTATCAAAACAAAGGAAAGACAGACATACTATAAAGACATGACACAGCCTTACCCTTGTATTTGCTTGTACAGTACTACTACCTCTTTTAGGGGGTACTGCTACTCACCTGTAATACCTTACCGTTAAAGAATTCCTGCCCTGTTAACGAAAAATTCATGATATAGTCTGCCATCTGTGTTGCGGTAACCGGCGCTTGATACCCTGGAAATGCTTCAGCCAACATTTCAGTCTGAACGGCCCCTAAGGCCAATACATTAAACGAGGGTCCGGTTTCCTTGAACTCTTCCGCCCAAAGCTCCGTCATGGTAATTACGGCGCCTTTACTAGAGCTATAGGCCGATAAACCGGGGAACTTGGCACTGCCCTGTACCCCGCCCATAGAACTTACGGTCACGACATGGCCCTCTTTGTTCATAAACGGCACCACTGCTTTCGTCACTGCTGCAACACCAAAAACATTGACCTCATACACTGCCTTAAATTCTTCCATGGAGGTCTCCAGAAAAGGTTTGTTTACCAATTTTCCTGCGTTATTGATAAGGATGTCCACATGTTTCCATTCCGTTTTTAAAAAACGCTCCAATTTTTCTAAATCGCTTGTCTTTGCCAAATCAAAGGGAAAAGACTGGATATTCTCATGGTTCAGCTCGGTAATCGGCGTCGCGTTCCTGGATAAGGCCAATACGTTATGACCGGCATCCGCAAAGAGTTTTGCCATTTCGAACCCAATTCCCCTACTCGAACCTGTAATAATTACCTTTGCCATTACTTATATGTTATTTCTTTTACGGGAGCGTTTGCTATGCCTTCCACCACTGGTATCATTTTATTGATGACGACTGCCATGTGCTCGTAATCCATTTCCTCATTTTCATCACCTACCTTATGATAATGGTCAAAATTGGTGAAGTCAAACGTACTGTAGGTATGTGACGGTATATTAAATGCGGTGTGAAAAGCATAATTATCGGACCGTTTAAATAGGTTAAACTCCTTCGCTTTGGGTAAAAAACCGACTACCTTTTCCTTGGCATAGGCATTACTCACCTCCGCTACATTGGAAAGTTCATAACCCGTTGCATAGACCAAATGGTCCTTATCCACCATAGGAACCCCTACCATCTCAAAATTCAGCATCACATAAAGTTCCAGGTCATCTGCTTTTAATTTTTCCGCTAGGTGTTTTGAACCCAAAAGCCCTTTTTCCTCGGCACTGAACAGCGCGAAAATAATGCTACGCTTATTGGTCTTTTCCTTTCCAAAATATTTGGCCAGCTCCATAACCGTGGTTGTTCCTGAAGCATTGTCATTTGCACCGTTGGCAATGGCATCGCCATTTTCCGGAGTTAAAATTCCTATATGATCGTAGTGGGCCCCTACTACAATAAACTCGTTCTTTAATTTGGGGTCGGTACCTTCCAAAACCCCCACTACGTTGTAGGTAGTTTGATCAAAGTTACCTAAGGTATCCCTATAGGTTTCAAAATACGGGGCAATACCATTGGACACAAATCGCGCTGCTATAAAATCGGCCGCGGCATTGATTCCCTCACTGCCCGAATCCCGACCCTGTAAGGCATCGGAGGCTAAAAAATCCATTGACGTTGCCACATCTTGCACAGTGGTATGTTCAATGATGCTGGCCATGACATTGGTAGTTGCTATGGCTTTATCAGCTACATTTTCTTCTATGGAAACAACTTCTGCTTTTAGTCCATCAGGACCCGATACGGTTTCGGGAACCTGTGTCTCGCTCACCTTACCGGTACCGCAAGAAACGAATAGTAGTAACAAGAAAAGAAAACAGAGGTGCTTCATCTTTTGAAATTTTTACAAGCGTAAAGATAGAAAAAAGGCATTGCTTGAAGCCGTTAAATAAAGTGAAGGTTTGGCGTTTTTACGAATTTACTGTGAACAAACAAAAGGTTCTCGAGTCAAACGGGTTCTCGATACAATTTTCTCTTTCCGTTACACTCCAAAAAAAATCACTCGAACTGACAAGATATTATCAAAACGCAATGTCACTTCGAGTGAATTTGCGAGGCACGAGAAAATTAGTATCGAGAAGCTAATGGGTACCAAAGGTTCTCGAGTCAAACGGGTTCTCGATACAATTTTCTCTTTCCGTTACACTCCAAGAAAAAATCACTCGAACTGACAGTGTAGTAACAAAAAAACGCAATGTCACTTCGAGTGGATTACGAGGTACGAGGAATTTGTATCGAGAAGCTAATGGGTACCAAAGGTTCTCGATACAACGTCTCTTGCAGGACGCCACTCGAACTGACAATTTATTACTATTTTAAATGCGTGAAAATCTTTTATGTCTATATATTAAAATGTTCAGATGGCACCTACTATACGGGCATTACATCCGATTTAGAAAAACGTGTCGAATCGCATAAATCAGGAAAACACAGAGATAGTTACACTTCACTTCGTAGACCCTTATCGCTGGTCTTCTATTGTGAATTTACAGAACCACAAAAAGCCATAGAAACCGAGAAACAAATCAAAAAATGGTCCAAAGCAAAAAAGAAAGCGCTTATACTGGGAGAATTTGAACGCTTACCGAATCTTGCGAAAAAGAAATTTGACCGCTGATGTAGTATAATAAGTTCTAAAAGATTTTCGAGTAAAAGGGTTCTCGATACAATTTCTTCTTTACATTGCATTACAAGAACAAACCACTCGAACTGACAATTTATAATCAAAACGCAATGTCACTTCGAGTGAATTTACGAGGCACGAGAAAATTAGTATCGAGAAGCTAATGGGTACCAAAGGTTCTCGAGTCAAAAAGGTTCTCGATACAATTTTCCCTTTCCGTTACACTCCAAGAAAAAATCACTCGAACTGACAGGGTAAAAATAGAAAAGCACCCCATTTCGGAGTGCTTTTATACTATAATATATCGTAAGACTATGCCAACATCGTTACTGGGTTCTCTACAAAATACCTCAAGGTCTGTAAAAATGCCGCACCTGCCGCGCCATCTACAGTTCTGTGGTCACAAGCCAAAGTTAACTTCATTGTATTCCCTACTACGATTTCTCCATTTTTAACCACTGGTTTTTCAACAATGGCACCAACGGAAAGAATGGCGGAATTGGGTTGATTAATAATGGATGTAAACTCTTGTATTCCGAACATGCCCAAGTTGGACACCGTGAAGGTACTGCCTTCCATTTCTGAAGGGGTTATCTTTTTTGCACGGGCCTTCCCTGCCAACTCTTTTACTGAAGCTCCTATTTGTGTAAGTCCCAATTGATCGGCAAACTTAACTACAGGTACCACCAAACCATCATCTACCGCAACAGCAACACCCATGTGGATGTGTTTGTTGTATCTCGTGGTAGCTCCGTTCCATGACGTATTTACTTGTGGATGTTTTTTCAATGCCATTGCGCATGCCTTCAACACCATATCGTTGAAGGATATTTTTGTATCGGGCAAGCTATTGATCTGTACCCTAGAGGCCATGGCATTATCCATATCCACTTCAATAGTCAAATAGAAATGTGGCGCAGAGAATTTAGAATTACCCAATGCCTTGGCAATTGCCTTACGCATATTGGAGTTCTTTACCTCTTCCGAACCTTCTTCACCTACGGGAAGATTAACAGGCATTGCAGCCGGTGCGGGACTTTCAGATACCGAAGAAGTAGCAGCAGGAGCAGTAGCCTCGGAAGGCGTATAGTTCTCTATATCCTTCTTTACTATTCTACCATTATCACCTGATCCAGCTACAGAAGCTAAATCAATTCCCTTATCCTCGGCCATTTTTCGAGCCAATGGGGATACAAAAATACGCTTGCCATCGGTAACTGGCACCGTACTTTCTTCAGCGTTAGCCGTAGTTTTTTCCTCATCCTTGGATTCCGAACTTGTTTTTTCAGGATTACTTGATGCGTCTCCCGTGGGTTTGGCATTTAACACAGCATCTACATCCGTACCTTCTGGACCTATAACGGCCAAAACAGCATCAACTGGGGAAGATTCCCCTTCTTGGATGCCGATATACAATAAGGTACCAGAATAAAAAGACTCAAACTCCATTGTAGCTTTATCGGTTTCGATTTCAGCTAGAATATCACCTTCCTCGACCTTATCACCTACTTGTTTTAACCATGTGGCCACAGTTCCCTCCTCCATGGTATCGCTTAAGCGCGGCATTTTAACTATCTCTACACCTTCTGGGACCTCACTTGCCTGCACAGGTGGTGTGGTAGTTTCCGCTGCCCCATTCTCCGTGTCATCCTGTTCTTTTTCCTTAACTTCAACGCTGGCATCACCACCGTTCAACAACGCGGAAATGTCTTCCCCTTCATCACCTATAATGGCCAATAAAGAATCTACAGGGGCAGTGTCGCCCTCAGGGATACCAATATGCAATAGTACACCTTCGTTAAAAGACTCGAATTCCATGGTAGCTTTATCGGTTTCGATTTCCGCTAAAATGTCTCCTTCTTCAACTTTGTCCCCTACTTTTTTCAACCAGGTCGCAACGGTACCCTCTTCCATGGTATCGCTTAAACGAGGCATATTTACTACTATCGCCATGTATCTTATAATTTATGTTGAACGAATGGGAAATCTTCTTGCTCGTAAACCATATCGTATAATTGATTTACAGGTGGGTAATCGGATTCATCGGCAAACTTCTCACATTCGGAAACTAGCTTTTTTACCCTTTTATCCATTTCTTTAATCTCCTCGTCAGTCGCGTATTTATTCTCCTTGATCACATCCAATACTTGGGTGATCGGATCTATTTTCTTGTACTCCGCCACTTCGTCCTTTGTTCTATAATGCTGCGCATCTGACATGGAATGCCCTCTATACCTGTACGTTTTCATCTCTAAAAACGTAGGTCCGCCTCCGGATCTTGCGCGTTCGATCGCTTTACTCATTTCTTGTGCAACCGTAACAGGATTCATACCATCTACAGGACCACAAGGCATTTCATAGCCCAAGCCCAATTTCCATATTTCTGTGGAGTGTGAGGTTCTAGCCACAGACGTTCCCATAGCATACCCATTATTTTCACAAATAAAGACAACCGGTAATTGCCATAGCATGGCCAGGTTAAAAGTCTCGTGAAGCGATCCTTGCCTTACTGCACCATCGCCCATATAGCACAAGGTAACGGCATCACTTCCGTTATATTTATCACCAAAAGCCATACCAGCTCCTAATGGAATTTGGCCACCAACAATTCCATGACCTCCATGAAATCGATGTTCTTTTGAAAAGATATGCATAGAACCACCCATGCCCTTAGAGGTTCCGGTTACCTTACCATAAAGCTCGGCCATTACCTTTTTCGGGTCCACACCCATCCCTATGGGCTGCACGTGGTTTCTGTAGGCAGTTATCATTCTATCCTTAGACAAATCCATTGCATGTAAGGCGCCCGCTAAAACCGCTTCCTGTCCGTTGTAAAGGTGAAGAAAACCTCGTACTTTTTGTTGGATATAAACAGCGGCAAGCTTATCCTCGAACTTACGCCAGAAAAGCATATCCTCGTACCATTTCAAATACGTTTCTTTGGTGATTTTTTCCATTGCTATTATGAATTTATTACAAATTTAGCGGACAAAAAAAGCGAGAGCAAATTTCTACCACAAAAAGAAACCAAAAATACACATATAAATCAATGCATAAAAAAAATAGAAGTAAAAGCACTCAGAAATTGCATCATGACACAAAAAAGACCCTAGGTGTGTCTAAAAGTTGCTTGAAATTAACTATCCCCAAAGCAGAATCATGGCTTTAGAGTCTAAAAATCGTCACGAAAAACTTCTGCATTCTATTTAAGCTTACTTAGTTCTTAACAGTAGGTGACGTAAATGGTACGTAAACGTATCTAAAAGTGAGGCAAATCGGAAACTCCGTAGCCAGGTACCAGAAATTGATTTAGCCTAACAATGTACTATTAAAACCCAATGGCAGTAGGTCTGCTATAGCAGCACACTCGACAACGCTCCCTTTCTCGCCCATTAACAAGATTCTAATCGGTTGTTTTTGTTTGAATTCATATTCAAAAATAGCTTGCCTACAATTGCCGCATGGTGCAGCGGGAACACTTACCTGATAGGTATCCGATGTCGCAGAAATCGCAACCGTTTTTATGGCTACCCCAGGAAATTTAGCCCCGGCATGAAAAATTGCTACGCGCTCCGCACAGAGTCCGGACGGGTAAGAAGCATTTTCTTGATTGCTACCAATCACAACCTCGGTATTATCCATTTCTACCGCAGCTCCTACCCGAAACTTAGAGTAGGGTGCATAAGCGTTTTTTCTAGCCAATACAGCTTCAATCATAAGCGCCTTATCGCTCGGTGACAGCTCATCCAAACTATCATAAATGGTAATATCAAAACTAATTTTTTTCTGCTTCGCCATAATTCAATTTTACACACTATACTACCAAAGGTACTTTCTTTCCCGCACATTTCAACATAGCATTATACTGCTACGAAAACAAAAAATCCCGCCATAAAGCGGGATTTACTATGCTATCGAAAACGCAATGCTTAATCGTTATAAAATTCTTCACCTAAATTAAATGTCAGTCCAAAACGCAAGGTATTTTCCAATGGGTTCCTGACCTGAGAGGTTGAGAATAGATAAGATAAATCTATTTGGGCCGACTTAAACTTGAATCCTGCACCCAAAGTAAAGAACTTTCTTGCTCCTTTATTCTCATTTTCATTAAAATAACCTGTGCGCACCATAAAGGCATCCTGGTAGGTATACTCAGCTCCAAGAGACCAAGTAAATTCCTGTAACTCCTCACCAAAACCATCAGGGGCATCGCCAAAGGAACTTAAAATTCCGCTCAACCCACTTTCGTTCTGGTATATTTCATTATCATCGGAGTCTATATCACCATCGTTATCAAAATCTTGAGGTGTTGGTACCAAAAGCTTGCTAAATTCCGTGGTAATACCAATAACATTATCCTGATCTAGTATAAAATCAAAGCCTACACCTGCTCTTAGATTACTTGGTAAAAAGTTTTCCTGACCTCCTTCATCATATTGAATTTTACCACCGATGTTAGAGATATTGAAACCACCCCTCCAACGGCCATCAAAATTATTGTAGGCTATTTCCCTTGAGCGATAATACCCTGCTACATCTACAGCGAAAGAACTGGCAGCTTGCGAATCTTCCGTACCATTTTGAGGTAATCTTAAATTGGAACGGATATACCTACCGGCTACTGCCATAGAAAAAGTTGGACTTAATTTAAGTGAGTACGAACCATCTAATGCCAATTCGTTTGGTTTGGCCAACGTTCCAGGGTCCCCAGCGAATTGTCGTAGTTCTATTTCCCCTAGCGTAAAATAGCGTAAACTCAATGCAAACGCACTTTGTTCATCAATTTTGTTGTAAAAACTGGCGTTTAATAAGGAAATATCGGTGATGATGCTTTCCAAATACGGGGTATAACTTACCCCTATGCCCATCTTGCGCTCCGCAAATGCAAATTTAGCTGGGTTCCACTGCTGCGAGAACGCATCTGTGGACGTAGCCACACCCATATCTCCCATACCTGCAGCTCTTGCATCTGCCGCGATAGTTAAAAATGGTACCGCGGTTGTTATCACACGTTGATCTTCCTGAGCCCAAATGGTGAAACCGGATAGCAGCAAACAAACAAAAACTATTGAATTCTTTTTCATTTAAAATTAAATTAGTTCTAAAAGTGTAAAATTAACGCCTTGGCGCATCTTACTCCAAATTAATCGACATATTACGGTAAAAACGGGCTTTTCAACAAAATCTTGTGTAACATCCTAATTATTTTGGATTATGGTAAAGGATTGTGGCACTACTATTAAGTTATACATGTAGCCAAAAAACCACAAGCATGCGTATACTATACACCCTTTAAACTCGTTATGACCTTGAACGGATGTTGTTTCTTGCATTTACTTTTGATTTACAGGTATTGTGAAAATAATTTCAAGGGCATGAAATATTCTGATGAAAACACCGTTTTAATGAGCGAAAGTGGCGTAAAATATATTGAGAAATTAGAATCGCCAAAATTTTAGATTAAAAAGATTGAACTCAAGTCCTAGATTTATGAAAAACAAGTTTATCAAAGTTGTACTCTCATGCACTGTTATAGCTGGAGGTTTAACAGTCACAAGCTGTTCGAAATCCACTTCTTCCAAGAATGTTTCCAGGGCTACAGGTTGGAATATTAACGCTAAAGAAGGTGGATTCCAGTACAATACAGATTTTAAGGAGCAAGAAACCGCTCCCGGTCTGGTATTTGTTGAAGGTGGTACTTTTACAAAAGGTAAAGTCCAAGATGATGTAATGCATGATTGGAACAACACGCCCACCTCACAGCACGTACAATCCTTTTACATGGATGAAACAGAGGTTACCAACGTGATGTATCTGGAATATCTAGATTACCTCAAAAGTGTTTATCCGCCGGAAAATCCAAAATATGCCAATATCTACAAAGGTGCTTTGCCAGATACCTTGGTTTGGAGAAACAGATTAGGGTTCAACGAAACAATGACCAATAACTACTTAAGGCATCCCGCGTATGCAGAATATCCTGTTGTAGGTGTGAACTGGATTCAAGCAACACAATTTGCGGAATGGAGAACAGACCGTGTAAACGAAGTGATGTTAGAGCGTGAAGGCTATCTCTCCAAGGACGCAAAGTACCAAGCTGCTAGCGGTGAAGTAGCCGGAACATTTAGTACCGAAGCTTATCTTAACAGACCTGAATCTGTTTATAACGGACAAATTGATTCCTTACAAGGAAAAATGAAGAAAGATAGCACCTCTACTTTTGCGAAAAGAAGTAGCGGGGTAATCATGCCCGAATATCGACTTCCAACAGAAACGGAATGGGAATATGCGGCTCAGGCACAAGTAGGCAATAGAGAATACAATAACTATAGAGGAAGAAAAAAATATCCTTGGGACGGCGACTATACCAGAAATGGGCAACGCGTTGGTAGAGGTGACCAATTGGCTAATTTCAAACAAGGAAAAGGAGATTACGGCGGTATTGCCGGATGGTCCGATGACGGTGCAGATATTACCGCAGAAGTAATGTCCTACAAACCAAACGATTTAGGTCTTTATGATATGGCCGGAAACGTTGCCGAGTGGGTTGCCGATGTCTACCGACCTATTGTAGATGACGAAGTAAGTGATTTCAACTACTATAGAGGTAACATTTATATGAAGACTGCTATCGGAGAAGATGGAAAGGTAAATATTCTTAGAGATTCTATTGTTTATGACACCTTACCCAACGGTAAACTTGTAGCGGTAAACCTACCTGGTGAGATAAAAATGGTACCTGTTGATGAAGATGAAACTTATCTAAGAACCAACTTCTCAACCAGTGATAACATTGGTTACCGAGATGGTGATGCAGGCTCCTCTAGATTCTACGATCGATTTAGCGATGAAGAAGAAGGAAGCACCAAGGGTAAAATGTACAACTCTCCAAAACATAGTATAGATAGAGATTCTGTTGGCAACATTACCAGACAATATGATGAATCCAACACAAGAACTTCGCTTATTAACGACGAAGTAAGAGTGTACAAAGGAGGGTCTTGGAGCGATAGAGCATACTGGCTAGACCCTGCTCAAAGAAGATATTTGCCACAATACATGGCTACCGACAATATTGGCTTTAGATGTGCCATGTCTAGAGTTGGATCTAAATCCAAAACCAAGAACAAAACAGTAAGAGGTAAGAAAGCAAAATAATTTCTTATACTTTAGATACGAAGAAAGCCCTTTTTTTAAAGGGCTTTTTTTTATCTTCGATTTTATGAAAATAGCCGAACTTCACGAAGTATTCCTTCAGTATCCGAGCGTGAGTACCGATACGCGAAAAATAAAAAAAAACGATATTTTTTTTGCACTAAAAGGCACTAATTTTAACGGTAATGAATATGCGCTTAAAGCACTTGAAAAAGGAGCAGCCTATGTTATTGTAGATGAAAAAGAATTTGCAACTCATGACAAGACGCTCTTAGTAAAGGATGTATTAAAGACCTTACAAAACTTAGCAAATTTCCACAGACATTATTGTAATGCAAAAGTAATTTCCCTAACAGGAAGCAATGGCAAGACCACTACAAAGGAGCTTATTCATAGCGTATTGGCCACGACCTACAAAACAATAGCCACCAAAGGAAACCTTAATAATCATATCGGCGTTCCATTAAGCCTACTATCAATAAAAACAGATACGGAGATTGCCATCATAGAAATGGGCGCGAACCATCAAAAAGAAATAGAATTTCTTAGTAGTATTGCAGAGCCCGATTTTGGCTACATCACAAATTTTGGAAAAGCACACTTAGAAGGTTTTGGAGGGGTAGAGGGCGTAATTAAAGGAAAAAGTGAGCTATATGACTACTTGATAGCAAACAACAAGGTCATCTTTATGAATGCAGATGACCCCATACAGAAAGAAAAATTAGGGCAATACATTCAAAAGTTCGGATATAGCACTACGGATACTGAATTTTATAAAATAAGCATGACTTCTGCTGATCCTTTCGTAGAAATTGCGATTGAAGACATTAGCATTAAAACCAAATTGATAGGAAGCTATAATTTTACTAATTGTTGTGCCGCTATACTCATGGGAAAGTATTTTAAAATTCCAATGAAACTGATAAAAGAAGGTTTAGAGAATTACCTACCGGACAACAATAGATCTCAGGTATTGGAGAAAAAAGGTTTTAAGATCATACTCGATGCCTACAATGCCAACCCCAGTAGTATGACGGTTGCACTAGAAAATTTCTCAAAAATAAAAGCTACTTCGAAAGTTTTGTTCCTTGGTGATATGTTTGAACTTGGAGAAACGGCCCATGATGAACACCAAGCAATTGCCGAACTAACAAAACAATTTGGATTTGAAAACACCTATTTAATTGGAGAAAACTTTTTTAAAGTAGACAGCGATTTTCAAAAGTTCAAAACATTTGATGCGCTAACCCGTGAATTGAAAGGACTTCAGATGCCAAAGGGCGCTACTCTTTTTATAAAAGGTTCTAGAGGAATGGCCTTGGAACGTATTTTAGAAAACCTATAACTAAGAATTACGAAAACCCATGTCGTTATGAAGAACTGCGTATCGTGGGATATACTGGATTCGAACCGGTGACCTCTGCCCTGTCAAGGCAGCGCTCTAAACCAACTGAGCTAATATCCCTTTTAATTTATCTTAAATCAACGTTATTGTAAATATAAATTGATTATAAGATATAAAAAAAGGCTCTCGCAAATCGAAAGCCTTTTAAAAATCCTGTGGGCCCTACTGGATTCGAACCAGTGACCCCCTGCTTGTAAGGCAGGTGCTCTGAACCAACTGAGCTAAGAGCCCCAAAAGGAGTGCAAATATAGAATAGTTTTATATACTCCAAAAGAAAAATCAATAAAATTTAAAGAACTTCGGCCACTGTAAAAGTACTACCACCAACAAAAATCAAATCTTCTTTTGAAGCTTGCTGATTTACAACTGTATACGCCTCACAAACTCTCGAGTATACCCTCCCGTACAACTGATATTGTTCCGCTTTTGCCTGTAATACTTCTGCATCCAAGCCTCTTGGGATATTGGGTCTGCAAAAATAGTAGATCGCATTCTCTGGAAACAAAGGTAGAATAGCGTCCAAATCCTTTTCCTTTACAAAACCGAGCACCACATGCAAGGTTTTATACGATTCCTTTAATAGCTGTGCTATCACTAAGGACAGGCCCTCTTTGTTATGCGCTGTATCACATATAATCTTTGGGTTTTCACCTAACAGTTGCCACCTACCCTGAAGCCCGGTATTCCCCGTTACATTTTGGAGGCCTTTCCTTATATGTATTGAATCGACCTTGAAGTTTTTTAGCTTATCCAAGGTAACCAGAACTCCCTTAATATTTTTCTTTTGATAATCCCCTAACAAAGACGTACGAAACTCGGGCAGCTCTGTCTGACTCGCAAATGTAAGCCCTGCAGATTTCTCATGAGCCTTCTCTTCAAATACCCAGGCGATATCGGCTTGATATTCACTAACCACTACCGGAACACGTTCCTTTATAATCCCTGCCTTTTCTGTGGCGATTTTCTCCAAAGTGTCTCCCAGGATATCCATATGATCAAAGCCAATGTTGGTAATGAGCGAAACTTCTGGAGTAATTATGTTCGTAGAATCCAACCTACCTCCTAAACCAACTTCAATAACAGCGATATCTACCGTTTCTTTTGCAAAATAATCAAACGCCATACCTACGGTCATTTCAAAAAAGAAAAACGATGCGAGGCGATAAAACCTTGATTGGTGGCAATAAAGTCGACCACGTAAGATTCACTTACCGGAAGGCCATTTATTCGTATACGTTCTCGAAAATCTTTTAAATGTGGCGATGTGTACAATCCCACTTTATATCCGGCTTCTTGTAAAATAGAGGCCAACATATGACTGCTAGAACCTTTACCATTGGTTCCTGCGACGTGTATACTTTTAAATTTCTTATGTGGACTGTCCAGATGATTGGATAAGGTGAGAATTCCATCTAATTTGGAATTAAACGCTTTTACACCTTTTTGCTGGTACATGGGAAGTTGGTGGAACATCCAGTCCAAAGTTTCCGCGTAGGTCACTCTCCCAACTTAAAATTAACGACAACAAAACCAACTTGTTTATTTGGAGCATTAGAATCCAGATTCCATCGATGCATAAACGCAGTTTTTCGCGCGGGCTCCAGCAAACACGGATTATTATTGGTTGTCCCGCGTACTCCAGGTTCTGCGGAAATTACCTTTCCATTTTTATCTACTTCAATTTTAACAACTACCCTCCCTGCTTCATTACATTCCTGAGGCACTTTACCTTGGTTTACCAAAGATCTTCCATTAAGGCCATAACCGCCAGTACCACTCCCGGAACCAGGACTCCCATAATAACTGGTCGCATAAGGATCTCCGTCTGGACTTCCCTTATCCCCTGTTCTATTGTCATCTCCCTCACTACCGGATGCTGTACCGTCAGATTTATTAAGACCTCCCATAAGAGCGTCCAATTTATCCTTTTTGGCTTGTTGTTCTCTTTCTGCAAGCGCATCTGCATCACGCTTTTCCTTGGCTATTCTTGCTGCCTCTGCCTTTAGCCTCTTAGCTTCATCATCTGCCTTTTGTTTGGCATCTGCTATTGCATTTTCTGCTTTTCGCTTCGCTTCTTCGGCCTTTTTTATTCGGATTGCTTCCTCGTTTTCTTGGGTCAGCACCTTTTCGGAAGGCACAGGCTCAGCTACGCTTTCTTCCGGAACTTCTTCTACTATCTCTTCAACCTGCTCTGCTATTTCTTGTTTTGATGGTTCTACAGGAGGCGTATCAAAAGGCTCCGATTGAATTTTTTCCTTGGGCTGAACACTTCCGCTGCCAAAATCCGTAGTCCCAAAATTAACGGAAATACCGTTCTCTATTGGGGGATCCATATAGGTTAACCCTATGTAAAAAAGCACCAACAACAAAATGCTCAATAGCAATGTTGTTAGTGTAAAGGATTTCTTTTTATGTGTAGTGTCCAGAAACGCCATTAGTTGGGCCTCACTGCCAAAATAACCTTGTAGTTGTTTCTATTGGCAATGGCCATTACGTTTACCGCCTCTTTGATGGCGACGCTCTCCTCTGCCCTTAGAATAATCGTTGGTTTATCTTGACCTTCGAGTGCTTTTTTTAGTTCAATTTCAATATACTCTCCGTTGATTCTCTCATTATTCACGTAATACTGTAAGTTCTTATCGATACTAACAGAAACATTTTGTGTATTGGTAGACTTCCCTTTCGCTTTTGGCAATAATAAATCCAAGGCATTCGGCGAATTTGCCGTAAGCATGAAAAATATCAACAAAAGAAAAACAATATCCGTCATAGACGACATACTGAAATCCGGACTCACCTTATTTCTTCCTTTTAGCTTCATACTAACGTATTAAAGTGGTTCGTTCAAAAGATCTAAGAATTCTACAGCATTGGCCTCCATTTTATGAACGACCTTATCCGTTCTATTCACTAAATGATTATACCCTATATACGCAATAATACCAACTATCAATCCCGCTACCGTGGTTGTCATCGCCGTATAAATACCCGAAGCCAAGGAACCCATTTCTGCCTGACCTCCACTACTGGCCATTTCATGAAAGGCTAAAATCATACCGATTACCGTACCTAAAAATCCTATCATAGGCGCCGCACCTGCTACGGTTGCCAGAACGCTAACGTTTTTCTCCAATTTATACACCTCTAAAGTACCTGCATTTTCTATTGCCGTATTGATATCGTCCAAGGGCTTACCTATTCTAGAAATACCCTTCTCAGTTAACCTTGCGACAGGCGAATCAGTTTGTGCACATAATAGTTTTGCTGCTTCTAATTTGCCAGTAGATACATGATCCCGTATTTGGTTCATGAAGTTTTTATCAATTTTAGATGCAGCATTTACCGCTAAAAGTCGTTCAAAATAAATGTAAAGGGCTACACCTAACATTAAGAAAAGTACCGTAATAATGACAACACTTCCTGTTCCACCATTAAAGACCAAGTCTATAACGGATAAGGTCTTTTCCTCAGAAAGTAATTCTTCGGCACCATCTTGCGCCAAATCTTGGAATATCAACATAAGAATTTTAAATTATTGAATTTGCCTTTATAACGGTGTTTTACTAATTAAATTATCCGTGGAGCACATAATCTCTCAATGCTATAAAAACAAGGGCGCCACTAACAAAACCAACAAAGGCCAACCAAGCAATTTTTTTCAGATACCAGAAAAAATCTATCTTCTCCATACCCATAGCAACCACCCCGGCAGCAGAACCTATTATAAGCATACTACCCCCTGTTCCGGCAGAATAGGCTATAAAATGCCAAAGCGGACTATCTAGTGGCTCGCTAAACATTCCCATACTAGCAGCTACTAATGGCACATTGTCTATCACCGCAGAACCTACGCCGAATAGCATTACTACAATATCAGTATTGGGGATAGCCTCATTTAAAGCACCTGCCGCATTAAATAATATACCAAGTGATTCCATTGCAGCTACGGCTAATAAAATTCCCAAAAAGAAAAGAATACTAGGCAGTTCTATTTTTGATAACGAATGATGTACCGGGCTATGATGCCCTCCGGATTCATGACTGCCATCGTCAACAGAAGTGATACTGAATTTCTTATTACTGTAGATTTCCGCGAATGTGGCAACAACGGCCAAAGAAAGCATCATACCTACATATGGGGGCAAGTGTGTTACGGTTTTGAAAAAAGGCACAAATAAGATAGCCCCAAGCCCTAAATACAACATAGTAGATCCGTACTTAGATTTTGGAGCTTCACCATCCAAATCGCCATCTATAAGACCTTTGAATACCTTGAACCTACCGGCAATCAACACAGGAACCAACATACATACAATAGAGGGCAACAATACATGAATTACCAATTGCAAAGCACTAACCTTATTCGCAATCCATAACATGGTCGTTGTAACATCTCCTATAGGAGACCAGGCCCCACCGGCGTTTGCTGTGATTACGATCATACCGGCAAACCAAAGCTTGGTTTCCCTGTCCTTTATCACTTTTTGTAAAATGGTTATCAATACTATTGTAGCCGTTAAATTATCAATAATTGCAGATAAAATAAATGCCAAAATGGAAAACAACCATAATAATTTTCCTTTCTCCCTAGTTTTAATAAAACTCTTTATCGTAGCAAAACCATCAAAGTAATCTATGATTTCTACAATGGTCATTGCCCCTAATAAAAAGAACAATATCTCCGCTGTTTTCCCTAAATGATGTAATAGCGACTCTTCTACCAAATGCATTTTACCCTCATGGTCCATAGTTCCAAAACCATCGACCAAACCTTGCTTTACGGAGTCGAACCAATTAGGAAAACTATCTATTCCCAAGGCAATTAAAGCCCAAAGAATAGCCATCATGGCCAACGCAGGAATCAGTTTATCAATTTTAAGATTGTGCTCTAGGGTAATGGCTAAATAACCGGCTAAAAAAATAATAATAATTATAGTTTCCATCATTAGTTGGTTTTTAATTTAGTTTAAATATGGAATAGTAAATATAGTTTTAAAATAACGTGATCTATAAATGTGATGTGGTATTTGAATCGATATTTTTTTTCTGACGTAATATAGATTAAAAATGATTGAATAGAAAATCATAATCTTAAAATTACGTAATTAATACAGCACTACATTGACAATGAACTTCACTTATATCCAGCAAAACGAAACACATATGCCTTGAACTCCGAAAAATAAAAGTCAAATTAAAAGAGCTTGATTTTACAATGAGCACAAAGGCTATTTGCACCTATACCATTCAAAATTGAGGAGGAACGTTAAAGCATACAGTTTAGTTCATTTACATTATAACGAGCTAAACAAAAATCACCAATGCTTTTTGTCCAAAAGACCTTTCCTAATATCTTAAATTTTATAAATAATACCTACTATACCCTTATCTTTGTAAGAGAAATGTTTTAAGACTACGCTATGGATTTTACACTTACAGAGGAACAACGGTTAATACAACAAGCAGCTCGCGATTTTGCACAAAACGAGCTACTTCCTGGGGTTATTGAGCGCGATGAAGCACAAAAATTTCCAACCGAAGAAGTACGCAAAATGGGGGAACTAGGTTTTCTTGGTATGATGGTGGACCCAAAGTATGGTGGGAGCGGACTGGATACACTATCATATGTACTAGTCATGGAGGAATTATCAAAAGTAGATGCCTCATCATCCGTAATAGTTTCAGTTAACAATTCGTTAATCTGCTGGGGCTTGGAAACTTATGGTACAGAAGAACAAAAGAAAAAATATCTTACACGATTAAGCACAGGTGAAATTATCGGTGCTTTTTGCTTATCGGAACCTGAAGCGGGAAGTGACGCAACTTCCCAAAAAACAACCGCAGTCGACAAAGGTGATCACTATATCCTAAATGGGACTAAAAATTGGATTACCAACGGTAGCAGCGCCGAGGTCTATTTAGTAATCGCACAAACAGACAGGGATAAAAAGCATAAAGGAATTAATGCGCTAATCGTTGAAAAAGGGGCTGATGGTTTCGAAATAGGACCCAAAGAAAATAAATTAGGGATTAGAGGTAGTGACACCCATTCCTTGATTTTCAATGATGTAAAGGTTCCGAAGGAAAACAGAATTGGCGAGGATGGTTTCGGTTTCAAATTCGCTATGAAGACCCTCGCAGGAGGAAGAATAGGTATTGCTGCTCAGGCATTAGGCATTGCAGCTGGGGCATACGAACTAGCATTAAAGTATTCCAAAGAAAGAAAAGCTTTCGGTACCGAAATATGCAACCACCAAGCTATTGCTTTTAAATTAGCGGATATGCACACACAAATAGAAGCGGCACGACACCTTGTTTACAAATCTGCTTGCGATAAAGATAATAAAGAAGATTATGACCTTTCGGGTGCCATGGCCAAACTATACGCTTCTCAAGTAGCTATGGACACCACTGTTGAGGCTGTGCAAATTCATGGAGGAAACGGTTTTGTAAAAGATTACCATGTAGAACGATTAATGCGAGATGCCAAAATAACGCAAATTTATGAGGGCACTTCCGAAATTCAAAAAATCGTTATTTCGAGAAGTATTTTAAAAGACTAATGAATTTTTTAATATTGCACCCCAAGTAAAAGAAGGGTATGATGTAATAAAGTACAAAAAAATATATCAAGCCACTTCTTAAATAGGGGTGGCTTCTTCTAATAATGTCATAAAACGACATGACCCCCTCTTGTTAAGCACAAACACGTGCTAAACCGTACCCTTTTGAGGATATCATAAAAAGAACATCTCGAAAATACATAATTCAATATTTTTTAACGATTAATTGAAAACGTTGAATTATTTATACCATTATTAAAAATTCGTTGCATTTTACATATATAAAATGATATTTTTGAGAAAATACCATAATATATGATGCTGAAGAAACAGGGGCTATACCTACCAGAATTTGAACATGACAATTGCGGTGCAGGTTTCATTTGTAGCCTAAAAGGGAAAAAATCCAATGATATTATTCATAAAGCCTTAGAAATTCTAGATAGGTTAGAGCATAGGGGAGCGGTAAGTGCCGATGGTAAAACGGGTGATGGCGCTGGTATCTTAATAGATATTCCACACGACTTCTTTCAGAGCGTTTGCTCCTTTGAACTTCCAGAACCTGGCCAATATGCGGTAAGCAATGTATTCTTTCCTAGAAAGGACAATCAACGGGATTTTTGCGCCAAAGTCTTTGAAGAGAATATAAAAAAACAAGGACTACAGCTTCTAGGATGGCGAGATGTGCCGGTAAACCGATCTATTCCAGGAAGAATCGCAGCTGAGACGGAACCTTTTGTAAAACAATTGTTTGTTGCAAAAGAAAGTCCAAAGCAAACCTACTTCGATTTTAACCTTAAACTATTTATTGCCAGAAAAGTAACGGAACATACCATTATCAATTCTAAACTTTCCGAGAGCAAATTTTTTTACGTTCCCAGCCTATCCACCAAAATCATCATATTCAAAGGGCTATTAATGCCGCATGATATCAGTCTATATTATAAAGACCTGTTAGATTCTCGGGTAGTAACCAGATTAGCATTGGTTCATCAACGTTTTTCTACCAATACCTTCCCAACCTGGGATTTGGCACAGCCATTCAGGTACATGTGCCACAATGGTGAAATCAATACATTACGTGGAAATGTCTCAAGAATGCTCTCCCGAGAGGAATTGCTCAAAAGCGAACTTTTTGGTGATGAAATAAAAAACATCCTTCCGATTATCCTACCCGGCAAATCAGATTCAGCAACTATGGACATGGTTGTAGAACTACTATTAATGACGGGTAGATCACTTCCCGAAGTCATGATGATCTTAGTACCCGAAGCTTGGGAAAAAAATGAAGAAATGTCTCCTGCAAAAAAAGCATTCTACGAGTATCACTCTTGTATGATGGAGCCTTGGGACGGTCCTGCGTCTATTCCCTTTACCGATGGTAATTATATCGGAGCCGTATTAGACCGTAACGGATTGCGCCCTTCTAGATATTCTGTAACCAAAGACGACTACGTGGTTATGTCCTCTGAAACAGGAGTTGTAGAGATTGCCCCTGAAAACGTAGAATTTCACGGAAGATTGGAACCTGGTAAAATGTTCTTGGTGAACATGGAAGAGGGTCGTATCATAAACGATGAGGAAATAAAAGAAAATATCGCCAAAAGATATCCTTACAAAAATTGGCTGGACAAAAACCTTGTCCACCTAAAAGACATCCCTTATAACGATTGCCCCTTGTTTTTAGGTGAAGCAAGTCTAGAAAAAAGAAAGTCGGTTTTTGGATATACATTGGAGGACATCAATACGATAATTCTTCCTATGGGAACGTCTGCAAAAGAACCTATAGGATCTATGGGTTCCGATACGCCCATAGCCGTACTATCCCAGCGCCCACAATTGATATACAATTACTTTAAGCAACTATTCGCACAAGTAACGAATCCGCCATTGGACGGGATACGGGAAGAATTGATTACCGATATCAGCCTTACATTAGGTACAGATCAAAACATATTCGAGTTCACCGAGTTACATTGTAGAAAGCTTAAGATTCAAAACCCTGTTATCTCAAAAGAAGATTTGGACAAAATCAAGAACTACGATGTAAGTCCTGATTACAAGGTAGTCACTATTCCAATCCTGTATAAAATTGAAAAAGGACATAATGGTTTGGAAGATGCGCTTAAATCTATTCTAGATCAGGCATCCAAAGCAGTGGACGGTAGCGCCAACATCATTATCCTATCGGATAGAAACGTAGATGCGGAAAATGCGCCCATACCAGCACTATTGGCTTGTTCCTATGTAAATAGCGGTCTGCAGAAAATGGGTAAACGCTCTAAATGTAGTTTGATAATTGAATCGGCAGAACCTAGAGAGGTACATCACTTTGCGTTATTATTCGGTTTTGGAGCAAGCGCCGTGAATCCTTATTTGGTAAACGAAATCATTGCAGAACAAATAGTGGAACTGGATATTACGGATATCAGTTTCGATGAAGCTATAAAAAACTACAATAAGGCTGTTGGAAAGGGCATATTGAAAGTGATGAACAAGATTGGTATCTCAACACTTAATTCCTACCGAGGATCTCAACTATTTGAATGTATTGGCATAAATACGAAGGTTGTAGAGCACTATTTCCCAAACACCCCTACACGTATACAAGGAATTGGCTTATATGAGATTGAAAAAGAAATTGCCAAAAGACACCAGCATACATTCGACACCAAGGAAGTAGCTGCTACACTTGATTTAGAGATAGGAGGCGAATACCGGTGGAGAAGAGATGGGGAAAAACACATGTTTAACCCCTTGAGTATTGCAAAACTTCAAAAAGCGGTTAGAGGCAACGAACCAGATACCTACAAGGAATATTCCAAAATGGTTAACGAACAATCCAAATATTTAATGACCATAAGAGGTCTTTTCGAATTTTCCAACTATGACCCCATACCGTTGGAAGAAGTAGAACCCTGGACAGAAATCGTAAAACGTTTTAAGACTGGAGCCATGTCCTACGGGTCTATTAGTCAAGAGGCACATGAGAATTTAGCGATTGCCATGAACCGTATTGGCGGAAAAAGTAATTCTGGCGAAGGCGGAGAGGATGAACAACGTTTTTACAAAAACGCAACTGGAGACTGGAAGAATAGCGCGATTAAACAAGTAGCATCGGGACGATTTGGGGTTACCTCAAATTACCTAACAAATGCGAAGGAAATTCAAATTAAAATGGCCCAAGGGGCAAAACCAGGAGAGGGTGGACAACTACCCGGCCCTAAAGTAAACCCTGCCATCGCTAAGACTAGAAACTCCACACCATATGTGGGTCTAATTTCACCACCACCACACCATGATATTTATTCAATTGAGGATTTATCGCAGCTGATATACGATTTAAAATCAGCAAACAGAAAAGCCAGAATCAATGTAAAATTAGTATCAGAAGTCGGAGTCGGAACTGTTGCTGCCGGTGTCGCTAAAGCAAAAGCGGATGTTATTCTAGTTTCCGGATTTGACGGAGGCACGGGAGCATCACCACTTACCTCTTTAAAACACGCCGGACTACCTTGGGAATTGGGGATAGCAGAAGCGCAGCAAACCTTGGTAATGAACGACCTTAGAAATAGGATTGTACTCGAATGTGACGGCCAATTAAAAACCGGAAGAGATGTCGCTATCGCATGCTTGCTGGGTGCCGAGGAATTTGGTTTTGCCACAGCGCCGCTAGTAGCTTCCGGATGTATTATGATGCGGGTTTGCCACCTAAACACTTGTCCTGTGGGAATTGCCACACAAAATCCAGAGCTACGTAAAAAGTTTAAAGGAAAACCAGAACATGTCGTTAACTATATGTATTTCGTTGCCCAAGAATTAAGGGAAATAATGGCACAACTCGGCTTTAGAACCGTCAACGAAATGGTGGGACAGGTAAAAAAACTTGACCGTAAAAAAGCCATCAATCACTATAAAGCTGCTGGAATAGACCTTACTCCAATTTTACACCAAGTAGATGTACCGGCAGGGACAAAATTCTACAATACACAGAAACAACAGCATGATATAGACAAGTCCATCGAATTCGATATTATTGCGAAGGCTAACCCCTCCTTGTTCAGAAAAGAAAAATCCAGTCTTGATTTTCCAATCTGTAATACCGATAGAGCCGTTGGTGCAATCATTAGCAATGAAATTTCTAAAATATACGGAGCACAAGGACTACCAATAAACACCTTAAAACTCAACTTTACGGGATCTGCTGGACAAAGTTTTGGCGCTTTTGCTACGCGAGGGCTCACGATGACGGTAAACGGTACTACGAATGACTACCTTGGCAAAGGATTGTCCGGAGCGAAATTAGTCATAAAAGTACCGGAAAAATCGACTATAGTTCCAGAGGATAATGTAATTACAGGAAATGTAACCCTCTATGGTGCAACTGCAGGTCGGGCTTATATTAATGGTAAAGCAGGAGAACGTTTTTGTGTTCGAAACTCAGGCGCTAAGGCCGTTGTCGAAGGTATTGGAGATCACGGATGTGAATACATGACCGGTGGTATAGCCGTTATCCTCGGCGAAGTGGGTCGAAATTTTGGTGCTGGTATGAGCGGAGGCATTGCTTTTGTGCTCGATGATAAAAAGACCTTTAAGAAACGATGTAATGCAGAGGCACTAAACCTTTTGGAAGTGACGGAAGATAAGGATGTGCAGCAACTTAAAGATTTAATTGAAAGTCATTACAACGCTACCTTAAGTCCATTGGCGCAACGTATTCTCGAAAATTGGGAAACTTATTTACCGAAATTCGTTAAAGTGTTACCTGAAGAATACAGACAAGCGTTGATACGTCTGGAAGAGGAAAAATTACAAACTATATAAATCGAAACATGGGAAAGATAACAGGATTTTTGGAATTCGATAGAAAAGTAGAATCCTACAAGCCGGTAGAAGAACGGATACAGAATTATAAGGAATTTACGGTAGCCCTTCCTGAAAAAGAATTGAAGGAGCAAGGTGCAAGGTGTATGGACTGCGGTATTCCTTTTTGCCATAGTGGTTGCCCATTAGGTAATCTAATCCCTGATTTTAACGATGCCGTCTATCGCGGTAAATGGGAAAAGGCAAGTGAAATTTTACACTCCACCAATAATTTTCCAGAGTTTACGGGCAGGTTATGCCCCGCACCCTGCGAGGAAGCATGTGTACTGGGTATAAACGAAGATCCTGTTTCCATTGAGAATATTGAGAAAAACATAGTCGAAACCGCATTTGAAAAAGGGTGGATAACAGCTCAGCCACCTCTTAGCAGAACAGGAAAGTCCGTTGCCGTTGTAGGTTCGGGACCAGCGGGATTAGCCGCTGCACAACAATTGAACAGAGCAGGACATACGGTTACCGTTTTTGAGCGCGACCAAAAACCAGGAGGTTTATTGCGTTATGGTATTCCTGATTTTAAAATGGAAAAAAACGTCATAGACCGTAGGCTTGCTGTTTTAGAAGAGGAGGGAATTACTTTTGAATGTGGCGTTCACATCGGTGTAGACAAGATGGCCGAAGAATTAAAAGAAGAATTTGATGCCATCGTACTTTCGGGCGGCGCTACGGTAAGGCGTAACTTACCCATTGAAGGGTCAGACCTCAAAGGCGTAGTACAGGCTATGGATTTTTTAGGCCAGAATAACAAAAGAGTGGACGGTATCAATGATTTAGGGGAAGAAATAAAGGCAACAAATAAAAATGTTGTGGTTATTGGTGGTGGAGATACAGGGTCTGATTGCATAGGTACCTCATTTCGTCAAGGAGCAATATCGGTTTCCAATTTTGAAATTATGCCCATGGCTACGGCAGATAGACCAGATGATCAACCTTGGCCATTTTGGCCTATGCGCTTAAGAACAAGTTCTTCTCATAAAGAGGGAGCAGAACGGTTTTTTAGCATTTCCACAAAGCGATTTATTGGAGATGACAAAGGAAATCTAAAAGGCCTGATTACAGCAGAAGTTGAATGGATTAAATCGCCTGGCCAGCGACCCCAATTGAAAGAAGTACCCGGAACAGAAAAAGAATGGAAATGCGAACTGGCCCTATTGGCCTTAGGTTTTACTGGTTCTGAAACGACATTAGCGAAACAATTTGGAATAACCATGGACCAACGCAGCAA